>JAHBTJ010000052.1 GCA_019638595.1 Chitinophagaceae bacterium | reverse complement strand
AGGCGGGCAGTATGAGGAAATCGGTTCTTTGTATGGCTTTACATTACTGGTGAAAACAGAGGTTTCAGAAAATGACAGCACAACCCTCGAAAGAGATAATCGTTTCTTTATTCAAGGTGAAGGCGGTATCAAATACACCTATAACAATGGCCGGATGGCGACCGATGCGAAAACTGCATCGTTAAACTTCCTGAATGCGCTTGAAAAAATACCGGGCATTGTAGAGCAGGAACAAAAGAAAATTGCCGGATTGCAGAAAGACCTGCCCGTGCTTCAGGAAGTAGTCAACGGTGCGTGGAAAAAAGAAAATGCACTGGCTGAATTGAAAACAGAATTAGCGGCAGTGGATAGAAAAATACAGTTATCTATAAAGCCGGAGTCTGAAGGTAAAACAACAGACCAGGTTGAAGGGGAAACACCGGTTTCAGACAATTCAGAGACGAC
Source organism: Chitinophagaceae bacterium (assembly GCA_019638595.1). Taxonomy (GTDB): domain Bacteria; phylum Bacteroidota; class Bacteroidia; order Chitinophagales; family Chitinophagaceae; genus Agriterribacter. The sequence continues at coordinate 1,926 of JAHBTJ010000052.1, read as the reverse complement.
AGCTTATGTCAAAGGCGTTCATCTACCTCGTGGCGTATTGTAATGATAACCAGTGGCTTTTTTGCCGAATACCAATTCCAACGCTAAAAAAACCGTGCTCAATCTTCCCCAACTTGGGTTTTTTATTCCTAACAATGTTTAAAATTTGTAATGCCTGTTTCACTCCATCTGGTATGAGAACACGTTGATAACAAATGGAATGTAGCAGTGACCGGTGTCGAATATTATACAACACATAGAGAAACCTGATATCCTATGAAAATACCTTACTTTTTAAAATTTGAAGATGAGCACTTAATACCACTGCATCAGTATTCCCAACTTCCCGACTGGTGTAAATACCCGTTGCATTTTGCCCCGGAACGACGTTATTTTAAACTGCCACAAATAGAGCTACTGAGCCAGCAGTTAAACCAGGAACCGTTTTTTATAGACCTGGTTCAGATCAACGCAAAAGAACCTGCTTATATCCCTTTCGATATTAACGACAGGCAATTGTACCTGTACTTTATGCTCAAGGGCAGCTTGCTGTACACCACGGGTGATTACCGGCCTATTATACGCACTCAGCCCAATACTTTTTTGATGTCCTATTATGACATTGGGCATTATTTTGCTTATGCCCAGCAAGGAATACATATAGCATTTGTAGTAAGCATCCTTCCGGAATGGATCGAAGGCATGTACCAGGAATACGATAATCTGAAAGACATCCTGCACCGTTTTAAAAATGAGAACAAGACTTATGATACCATGTATCAATGCCGGATGGATCGGAAGATCCACCAATGGCTGTTTAAAATTTACAACTACTCGCAGGCAAATATTGGTGCCATAGACGGTAACCTACGCAAGTACATTAGTTACCTGCTGGAGCATTACGACCAGGTGATCCGGGAGCAGAACGGCGACCTGGCTTATAAGATCAAAGCGTATATACAGGAACATTATTGTGATGCGGGACTGAGCGTAAAATTTCTTACGGATCATTTCTTCCTTACCGAGCGTACACTCCTAAACGTTTTTAAGCGTCAATACGACATGAGCGTACAGGAGTTTTATACCGAGCTACGCATGGGTCATGCCCTGCTTCTGATGCAGCAAAAAGGCATTGGCATAAAAGATGTTTATATGGAAGTGGGATATACGGATGAACGCACCTTTCGCTCTGCCCTGGAACGATACCTCAAACGCCAGTAACACAATTTTCCGCAAATTGTCAAAATCGGAAAATTTCTTACACAAGTTTGCTCAATTTTTACCGATTTTGACTTTCCAACGCTAAGCGCATTGATGAACTTTGTCTTAACAAGATGGTGAAAACCATGCTAACGACAAAGGAAATGGATAAAGCCCTCAAATATCAGAAAAGAAGAACGATTGCATTTAAGATCACAATGCTCGCTTTGCTGGCCCTATGGATACCCATAGTTATTGATAAGCTCACAGATTTTGATTCTTTCAAAAGCGGCATCTTTAATCAACCTTTTTCTGATAGCCTGGGCAATGTACTTATCTACACATTGCCGGTATTGGAATGCGCTACCATTATTTGCCTGATCTACGAAGGCTGGCGCAAAGTCGGCCTGATCCTATCCACAATGTTGATGGCTGCCTTTACCGGATATGTGGGCATTGCACTTTTAGGAGCCTGGGAAAAGCTGCCTTGCGGCTGCGGATCGGTCATTAGCGGCATGAGCTGGCAACAACATTTCTTTTTCAATCTATTCTATTTGATCCTGAGCTTATCAGGACTTTACCTGTGGCAAAAATTACGAAGCGGTGACGCGGGAAGCGAAGCTGCTGAGGGCGTGTCGGCCAAAAGACATATAAAACAATATTCTTTGACTTCTAAATTGTAAGAAGATGAAAAAGTTAAAATTAAACCTGTTTATGATAGCTGCTATAGCGATTGCGGCTGTAACA
>JAHBTJ010000051.1 GCA_019638595.1 Chitinophagaceae bacterium | reverse complement strand
CGGCTGCCCGGCTAATTTGAAATACTTACATTTACATTTTGCTACAGCCAGGGCGCTTCAGTAACACAACTCTGACGGAACCCGGCAAACTAAAATCTTCAAGCCATATGCAGGTTACGGTATTGTTTTCCTTAAAAAGGATATTATCCCTCACAAGCTTTCTTTTTATAACATTTGCAGTCCTCACGATACAGGCGCAGCCGCCCGGCAGCTTGCCAAGGAGCATTCCCGAAAATGAAAATGTTTCCTCCGGGCAGGTAGCGCATTTCCTGGAAGAAGCGCGTAACAGCAAAAACGAATTTCACAGCTATATGCTGCTGCGGCACGGAAAAGTGATCAGCGAAGGATGGTGGGCGCCGTACGCTCCTTCATTAAAGCATACCATGTACTCTACCAGCAAAAGCTTTACAGCCACCGCCATTGGCTTCGCAGTTACAGAACAACGATTAACGCTGCACGATAAAGTGGTAAGCTTCTTCAAAGATGAATTGCCCGGCAGCAGCAGCCGGTTTCTGCAAGAGCTCACTATTAAAGATCTTATCACTATGTCTGCCGGGCAATCGCCCGATCCTACAGGAGCTATTTTAAGGAACGACAAATGGGTAAAGCATTTTCTGTCTACCCCTATTGTAGATACGCCCGGTACAAAATTTTTGTACAATTCCGCGGCAACATTTATGCTGAGCGCCATCATTCAAAAAATAACCGGCCAAAAACTGATTGATTACTTAACGCCGCGTTTATTTCAACCCCTGGGAATAACCGGTATAGACTGGGAAGAGAACCCCGAAGGTATTAACGCCGGGGGATGGGGGCTCCGGCTGAAAACGGAGGATATGGCAAAATTCGGGCAGTTATTTTTACAGAAAGGGAACTGGGAAGGCAAACAAATTTTACCGGCTTCGTGGATTGAGGAAGCTTCTTCTTTTAAAATTAAGAACGCGCCCGACACGGCGCTTACACTTAAAGCCGGCAGCGACTGGGCGCAGGGATATTGTTACCAGATGTGGCGTTGCAGGCATAACGCCTACAGGGCCGACGGCGCTTTCGGTCAATATATTATTGTAATGCCCGAACAGGATGCCGTACTGGCAATTACCAGTGAAACCCCGGACATGCAGCATATACTCAACCTGGTATGGACTCATTTATTGCCGGCTTTTAAAACGGCCCCCCTGCCTGCTGAAATGGAAACAGCCGCCAGTTTGAAAAAGCAGAATGAAGCATTACAATTACCGGCGCCTGCTTTTAAGCCGGGCAACCTGTCGAAGAAAGTTTCCGGCAAAAAATATACGTTTGAAGCAAACGATGCAGCTATCAACAGCATTTCTTTCCGCCTGAAGCCAAAGCGGGCCAACTATGTTATTGTGCAATACCAGGATGTATCCGACACGATCCAGTTAGGGAAGGATCAATGGTACAGGAGCATCAGCCACCGCAGATCGGGCATACCTTCTTTAACAGGTACTATGCCTCCCGCAGGCGAAAACGGGCAGCAAACAAAAATAGCAGCGGCATATACCTGGAGCGATCCTCAATCGCTCGAAATAAAAGTACGCTATATTGAAAGCCCTCATTCGGAAGTATGGCGCTTTCGTTTCGACAAAAATAATATCAGTCTTCGCATAGACAACAGCTTAAAAGCGATGGCTGCCGGTGGCAACGATAAAAATCCCGTAATAAAAGGCAGGTATTGATCACTGCAGGATATCTTCATCATTTAAATATTCCTTCGGGTACCGTTCCGGTCCAGCTCCGGGGGAGCTTCCTTTTTTTAATATTGAATATTTTGGCTATCACCAGAGCAGTATTTTTATTGCTGTTATAAAACTCCTGTAATCCCTGCTTTTTTATGTTGGGGCCGGTTACTCCCCAGGGTACCTGCATTTCGCTCATACTTACCCCGCCATGCCCGTTATTAATTCCGCCATGATCCGTAATGAGCAGGAAATAAGTGTCTTTAAAAAGATTTCCTGATCTTAATTTATCCATAAGCGCACCGATAGCCGCATCTGCTTCTTCAATAGCACTGATGTATTCGGGCGACATCCATTTATGCGTATGCCCGGCATGATCGGTATGCACACTATACAGGAAAACCAGCGTCGGTTCGTTTTTATGCTCAAGAATAAACTGGTAAGCTTTATGGTAGTTGCTATCATACCTGTCATTGTGTTCAAACGATATTTCATCAATATATTTCCTGTTCATGGAGTTGATCAGCTCCGCCCAGTTATAATAATACGCCGTTTTTGCAGCAGGTACCTGTTCTTTAAGAATTTTAAATATGGAAGGATAATAGCCATCGGCATCCTTATCAATAGGCTCAAGCGCGTGCCTGGATATAGTCCAGTCGTTGGCAGTTACGCCATGTTCTTCCGGCCCTGAGCCAGTAAGATGACTTGTCCAGTTTGGAAGCGTTACGGAAGGCATAACGGGTCGTGTAGTAAGCGAATACGTTCCTTCAGCCAGCAGCCGGTCCAGGTTAGGGTGTTTCGCTGCTTTAAACCCTTCGGTACCAAAGCCATCCAATCCAATGATCACTACCCGTTTCTGAGCTGCCAACGAAGCACAAAAAAATAACGCCAGGAAAAAAAACAACCATTTCATAAAAGAAAAAAAAGGGGGTTAAAGATCATACTGTAACAATGTTTCCAATCTTTGAATACTGACCTTTTGGATCAGTTCCGGGTTAAAAATAATACTATACGGGTCAATAGCCAAAACAACAATCAGGGCTCTACATATGCATTGGTCCACGGGGGAATGAAATACCAGCGCCCCACAAGCATAGGCGTCAACTTAAAAAATATGAACCTCCCGATATGTGCCCGTGTGGTATCTTTTTGATATAACCAGGGGTAGCGCCTATGGCGCATTATTGAAAACTATCCTTTTTGTCTACAAACGGGTTGTGCCGATAGCACAGCAAATCCGGTATGCCCAACAGCATTTTATATACTGGAGTAACTGACTAAGCGTATTTTATTTACCCCTGGTTACGTATCTGCAATATGCCGCATAGCGGCTACCTGTTTGTAAAAAGAATGCAGGACGTT
>JAHBTJ010000050.1 GCA_019638595.1 Chitinophagaceae bacterium | reverse complement strand
CACGATTGAAAGCCTGGCGGAGTTCAAGAACTACTCGAACTACAGCAAGAGCGCGCTGGCAGGGTTGAGTAAAAAATACAGCATGAGCTCACCACTGAAAAAGGGGAAGAAGATGCAGGGAAGCATGCAGGTTTTAGCAGATTTTATGTATCGTAAAAATATACCTAATACCCCCATGCTTGTGTGGCGGGTGGGGTATGAGTTTTAGTCCGGGTCACGGATTGTGTGGATGACGTGGAGGAAATGAAAATCGGTGAAATCCTTTGATCAGGCGGACGGGTGGTTCAAAGAAAGAGACAAAAATACTTAATATCCCGGCGTTGACACGAAGAGTGAGGAAGATGATTATAGCTTGTGAAAGGCTATTCATTAAATGAATTCTCAAGCGGGGTATAGTATTAGTATTGCAGCGGAAAGCACTTTAAGGGGCTTAGTTGAAACCTTATATCAATAATAAATGTTTATGAATCTAAAAAACACGCTCGCGCTAATGCTCATATTAGGAATTGAATTTGCCTATAGTCAAAACCAAAATGTAATTCCACCTTCTCCTAACTCATCTGCTCTAGGAAAATATGTTGATAATCCGGTATCGCTATATACTGGTACTCCTGATATACATATTCCATTATACGAGATGAAGCTGAAGAATTTTACCCTGCCAATTGGTTTAAGTTATCATGCTGCTGGTATTAAAGTTGAAGAAGCTGCTTCTAACATTGGCTTAGGATTTGTATTGGCCGCTAGTGGGGTTATTGCCCGTGCCGTAAAAGATATTCCGGATGATTACAAAGCTCCATATTGTCCTGATACATGGAATGGAGCAGGTGTTGAACCTGATTGTAGAAATGGGATATTCCATACCGGAAAAAACATACATGATGTTGATATAATTGATGCATATAATCAGGATTTAAGCAATAATGATTATTCATTGAATAACATTTTTGCAAGATTCTTTAATATTGAGCTTAACCCTTTTCAGGGATTTGCGTACAAAAAATTAGGAGATTCAGAACCGGATATTTTCTATTTTAACTTTTGTGGCAAATCAGGGCGGTTTGTTTTTCAGGTAATTAACGGGGTGCGAACTATTAAATTGCTATCAGACTATGATTTGAAAATAACGCACACCCTGGATATTGACGGTAAAATAAATCAATTTGAAATAACAGATGACCTTGGAAATATCTATCTTTTTTCAGCAGTGGAAGAATCAAGAAATCTTATTGAATCGAACGGATTCCCATCCTCTTTTGAAGTTGATCAGGGAGTAAGGCTTTATGAGATCCCTTCAAATACATCATTGACCGTATTTAACTCAAGCTGGTACCTCACGAAAATAACAACGCCTTATCAGGATATTATCGATTTTACATATGCTGATGAAGTGACTAATTCACTAGAACAAGGAGTAGAACAGACCTTATTCAATCTTTCTACAGACTATGAAACCTATGATCCGAATATTAATTGGGGCTTTCCTTTGATTGCAGAATCAAGAACTGTGTTGAATGGAAAAAGATTGTCGACTATCGAGAATGAAAATTTTAAAATTGTTTTTGAAAGCGCTCTTTCAAGGCAGGATATGTGGGGATACGATGCTGAAAAGTTCCCTAAAGCAATAACAGGATTGACAATTTATTCGAAACAACCAACCCTTACCAGGATAAAAAGATATGCATTTACTCAAGACTATTTTGAAAGCCCCGTTATTTCAAGTTTTGCTGTCGGAAGCTATGTATACTATTATAATGCTGCTGACGATCCATCAACAGTAAACGACGGATTGAGAGATAACATGAATATTTTTTTTAAACGCTTAAGGCTTCGTAATATTATTGAATATGGTATGGCTGATATAAGTGCTATGCCACCTGTTTCTTTTGAATATAAATATGATGGCTTCCCTGGTTACAGTGCGTCTGAGCGCCTGCCTTATCGTTTTTCTTATCAACAAGATCTTTGGGGTTATTACAATGGCGCCAGTGGAAATACAAAGTCACTAATACCGAAGCTGTATGTGTATCCGAATATGTTCACTGACAGCAGAAGGTTTAGTGTTTACAAGAGAAATATCTATACAGGTAGTGAGTATACATTAGCTGGTGCAAACAGGTTGCCATCTGCTTCTTTGATGGATATCGGAGTACTGACAAAAATAAACTATCCAACGGGAGGATATACCAAATATGAATATGAGCCACATGTTTTCAGAGATGGAAATGAGGAATTTACAGGAGGAGGCATCAGAATAAAAAAAATAACCAAAAATGATGGAATAAATGATATAATATATAATTATTCATACCTTAATTCAGACAATACTTCGTCTGGAAATATTGTTAGTATGCCGGTTTATGCTATTTGTGATGGGAGCGGAATGCTTTATCCTATAAATGGCACCCAATCATCATACAGGGCTAATTCGACCCGGTTTAGCCAGCCACAGGCACCTTTAGGGAACACAAAAGGCTCCAATATCGGGTATAGAAAAGTAATTGAGTATATTAGTGGAAACGGAAAAATTGAATACGAATATTCAGTGCCTGCCACCTGGTATGAGCGAAATGATGCCGTATCCCCAACTCCTCAAGCCGATTGTTCGACAACTGAAAATGGTACTTGTGATAATTTGTATGCTGCTACTGAAGTTTATGACCTGTTTCCCCATTCATACCTGCGATCCGGCTTTTTTGACCTCAGTATGAATCCTGCAACGATCAATTCCTTTCCATTTCCGGAAAACCCTAATTATGATTGGAACAGAGGATATTTGCTGTCAAAAAAAACGTACAATGAAACAAGCGATATTGTTAAATCAGAAATTTTTAGCTACAACATTTGGTATAGAAATGCTCAAACAACTGCTAATAAAGTTTACGGACTCAAATTCGGGAAATATTATCCACGACATGCCAATCCTGCATCAAACGACCCAATGCCTGTTGGTTCTATTGGAGGCTGCTTCCGGGTAGCAAAGTATTCTTATTTAACCGATGTTCAGAAAGTGTTAGCTTCAAAAACCGAGACAGATTATCAGGTTGGAACAGGTAATACAATTTCAAAAACCACAACTTACAGGTATGATGGATTAAACCACCTAAATCAAACACAAATTAACGAACAAATAAGTAATGGGGATGAATTGGTTACAAAACTAAAGTATCCTTATGATTATACTTTTAACGGACCTGGGACAAGCATGGAAGGGGTAAGCATTCTGAGGCAAAAAAGCATGTATTCGATTCCTGTAGAAACTTCGTTTTTTGTAAAGAAAAGCGGCGTAGAGTATTTAAAAACATCAAATCTTACAACATATCTGTCCGTTGATAATATGCCATTGATCAAGAGGGAATGGAAGATTGAAACCCCTTCTTTATTAAGTGATTTTACTCCGTCTTCTTTAGATGGAACAACAGGTATTTTTACAAAAGATTTCCGGTATACCGAAAAAGTAAATATCATACAATATGATGATCAAGGTAATATCCTTACTCAGCAAAAAGCAAATGATTTCAAAATATCCTACCAATGGGGATATAACAATACTTATCCTGTAGCCGAAGTAAGCAATGCCCAATATTTCGATGCTGTATACAATGATCAGCCCCACAGCACTGCTTTAACTATTCCTACCGGTTTAAATGAAGCAACAGCCACATTAACAACATACGATGGCACCATTGAGCTTAATCTTGATGCCCATCCCGGTAAAACCTATTCTTTGGAATACAGCCTGGTAGGCCCTGTAGTAAAGAGCGGTACGTTATGCGCCAGCAGCTCTTCCACTCCCTGCCAGTCGAACCACTATCAAAGCGCCACCTTTAACGATATGCCCGCAGGTACCTATACCTTGTATCTCTACTACTACGGCAGTGATCCGGATGTGTTCAGGCGTGTTTCCTATACGTACCCGAGGCGGCAGCTTACCACTCCCGCCACACAGGAGTTTTTCTACGAAGGATTTGAAGAAAACGGGAATGCAACCGCCACGCCGTTCGCTGGCAAAAAGTATCACACAGGCGATTATACAGTTCCCTTTACTATGCCTAATAGCAGGAGCTATAAGGTCAACTACCGCTATTTGGAGGATGGCGCCTGGAAAAGCATAACCAAATCCTTCACCAATAATATGACTTTATCTGAAGGTTCTGCCATTGATGAAGTGAGGGTATACCCGGTTGATGCGTTAATGACCACCTATACCTATGATCCATTAATAGGGATGACCAGTCGGTGTGATGCCAGTAATCGAATTACCTATTATGAATACGATGGTTTTGGAAGACTGCTGCTGGTCAAAGACCAGGACAGGAATATCCTGAAGAAAATTTGCTATAATTATACAGGGCAACCGGAAAGCTGTCCTCCATCTATAAATGCCCAGCAAAGCCAGAGCTTCAGGAAAAACAATTGTACAGGCTGCCAGGTAGGGTCACTGGTCACCTATACTGTTCCTGCAAATACCTACAGATCTAATACCAGCCAGGCAGATGCTGACCAGCAGGCACTGGATGATATTGCAGCTAATGGTCAAGCGTATGCAAATAGCCACGGCACTTGTGGCCCGCCTTTAAATGCGGTGCTAAATGCAACAAGCAATATCTCATCAGATGTATATATTACCTTAACCAATAATTGTACCGGCACCAATTATAACTATACGCTGAATGCAAACAGTACACAAACGTTAGGATCATTTCCTTCCGGCACCTATACGGTTTACATGTCTTCCTCCGCTATCTGTACATACATGATCAACGGGTATTCACAAACCAGCGGTTCAGGAGTCAATTTTTTCAATATAGTCATTGACGGTTCAGCTTCCGTTTGGGTAATCAACTAAAATTATAAAGTATGAAATCATTTTTATTGTTTACGTTTTTCAGGTTATTATCCTCACCACCTGATTCACTATATGAGATCAACTTCGAAGCCTATAATGGAAATATGGTCAGCATGTCTTCCTTTAAGGGAAAGAGTATTGTGATAGTGGTGTTGAATAATAAACAACCGGGCATAAAATACCTTATTTCCGTTGATTCCCTGGCAAAAAAAAGTCTGTCATCTACCGTGATAATACTTGTTCCGGCAGCAGACCTGGGTGCAGACAACGCAAAGCTGTCAAAGGAGATCGGTTCATCTGCGGACAGGCTTTCGGCGAAAAAGATAGTGATTGCAAAAGAAATGAGTGTCACAAAAAAAACAGGAGAACAACAGCACCCACTCTTTCAATGGCTGACCCATGCAAAGCTGAATGGGCATTTTGATAATGATATTAAAGGAGACGGGCAGATGTATATGATCAGTGATAAGGGGGTATTGTTTGGCGTGCATGAGGTTCAGCTTTCCAATAAAACCGTGAGCCGGGTAATAACACAAACTATAAGAGAATAGCTTGATGCAACGACGAATGTATTCAAGTGATATTATATCAATTAACAAACTCATCATGCCAGCCAAAATGCTCTCTGTGATCGACAATAAAGCCATTATGCAACCGCTATTCATACGCAATACCATCAAACACCTGTTTTTCGCCCTGCTGCTGCCCGTATTTGCTTTATCGCAGCAACCCCTGCCTGCAGCCTACGACGGCAATACCAAAATTAACTATATCCGCACCTGGTCTGCGCGGGTGCCTGATCCC
>JAHBTJ010000005.1 GCA_019638595.1 Chitinophagaceae bacterium | reverse complement strand
GGTAACTCGCAGGGACCTTCGAGCGTATTTGTATTTTACAACCAGCGCTAAAAAAGTAGCGAAGGTAAATACACCGCTCCTGTAAAACAACCAGGCTGCCAGGCTACCTGTACGATCGTTAATCCTACAGGCGGCGCAGTTACTTCAGGATAGACCTGCCTATAACGATCCGCTGCACTTCACTGGTTCCTTCGTATATCTGTGTAATTTTCGCGTCCCGCATCAGGCGCTCCACATGGTATTCCTTTACATACCCGTAGCCGCCATGCACCTGCACCGCTTCTGTGGTTACCCACATGGCTGTTTCGGAAGCATATACTTTTGCCATGGAGCTGCTGAGCGTATAGTCCAGACCGTTATCTTTTTCCCATGCGGAACGCAAGCACAAAAGCCGGGCGGCTTCTATACGGGTAGCCATATCTGCCAGCTTGAATTGTATTGCCTGGTGCCGGGCTATTTCCGTTCCGAATGCTTTGCGCTGCGTGGCATAAGCCACCGCTCTTTCGTATGCCCCGGAAGCAATGCCCAATGCCTGCGCTGCTATGCCAATCCTGCCGCCGGCAAGCGTTTTCATGGCAAACGTAAAGCCAAAGCCATCATCACCAATGCGGTTCACCTTAGGCACTTTCACATCCTGGAACATAATGCTATGTGTATCGCTGCCACGTATACCCAACTTATTTTCCTTGGCTCCCACTATAATTCCGGGGGTATTCTTTTCAACAATAAACACATTGATCCCTTTACTTCCTTTTGAAGCATCGGTCTGCGCCATCACCAGGTATACACTTGCGCTGCTGCCGTTCGTGATCCAGTTTTTAGTGCCGTTTATCAGGTAATAGTCTCCTTTATCTTCGGCTATGGTATGCTGTGAGGTAGCATCGCTGCCCGCTTCGGGCTCGCTCAGCAAAAAAGCGCCAATATACAATTCATTGTTTTTTCTGCCCTGCGCAAGCGGCGTAAGGTATTTTTCCTTTTGCTCTTTATTGCCATATTTTTCCAGTCCCCAGCAAACCAGGCTGTTATTCACACTCATGCACACACTCACGCTTGCATCTATCTTACTTATTTCCTCCATGGCAAGCACATAACTTACGGTATCCATCCCGGCTCCACCGTACTCAGGCTGCACCATCATCCCCATAAACCCCAGTTCCGCCAGTTTCAGCACCTGTTCCCGGGGGAACTGCTGTTTTTCATCGCGCTCTATTACTCCCGGCAGGCATTCATTCCGGGCAAAATCGCGTGCGGCATCCCGTATCATCAATTGCTCTTCTTTCAATTGAAATTGCATATCGGCTTCTTTAAAGTGAACAAAAATAAAAGAAATACTGAACCAAACTAACAGTTGTTCATTTTTTTGATCTCTGTTTGCAAAGCGCCCGTTAATAACAGTTGAGTTAACAAGCAATTAATATGCAGGACAATCAATTCAGCTTACCTCTGTATCACCATTTATTCAAAATAAAAAATACGATCATGAAAAAGTTACTTCTTGCCGTCGCTATCCTGATAACCGGTGCTGCCGCCGGCTTTGCACAAACAAATAGTGCTACAAAACCAACGCAGGAAAAGGCAAAACATGCCAAGAAAGAGAGCACCGTTACTCCCACCGGCAAAACAACCGCATCCGCTCCCACTGCCGAAGTCAAAAAAACCGTTGCTGCTAACAAAAGCGGCAAACATCACAAAAAAATGAAAAAGGAAAAAGCGGCTTCAGGAAAATAAAGCGGCTGCCGGATGTATAGCGCATTCATAACCCGCACCAACCGGAAACGGGCCTGCGCTTTTAAAAACCCAACGTATACAATGCCGTTGGGTTTTACTTTTGATACTACAAAAGAAGCATGCACTTATTGAACATATAAAATATCTTTAAATAAAATTTACCGGTTTGGCTGTTGCTCAAATTAATTTACGCCTGCAGAAAATCGTTACGATCGTTGCAGTGACTTTATTCATTATTAAAATCGCTGCCTGGTATCTTACAAGATCGGTTTCTATATTAACAGACGCCCTGGAAAGCACGGTAAATGTAATTGCGGGCTTCATCAGCCTTTACAGCCTGTACATAGCGGCCAAACCCCGCGACAGCAATCATCCTTACGGGCATGGCAAAGCCGAATTCCTGTCGGCAGCAGTGGAAGGAAGCCTGATCATTGTTGCCGGTTTCATAATTATATATGAAGCTATAGACAACTTTGTACATCCGCATAGCCTTAGTAAGCTGAACTGGGGCATATTGCTGGTAAGCTTTACCGCGCTGATCAACTTTATTACGGGAAGCTATTGCATACGCCTGGGCAAACGCAATAACTCACTGGCGCTGATCGCCAGCGGGAAGCATTTGCAAAGCGACACATGGTCTACCCTGGGTATTATTGCCGGGTTGGTTTTGATATGGATCACAAAATTAAAATGGCTGGATGGTGCGGTGGCCATTGCGTTTGCCTTTTTTATCATTTTTACCGGGTATAATATTTTGCGTACTTCCATTGCCGGTATTATGGATGAAGCCGACAGGGCTTTGCTGGAAAAAATGGTGAAGCTGCTCAATACGAACAGGCGTACCAACTGGATAGACCTGCACAACCTGCGCATCATTAAATTCGGTAATGTATTACATACCGATTGTCATCTTACCGTTCCCTGGTATTTGAATGTAAGAGAAGCGCATAAAGAAATAGAAGCGCTGACCCTGCTGCTGCAAAAAGAATTTGGCGAAACGGTTGAATTTTTTGTGCACGCCGATGGCTGCATGGATTTTTCGTGCAGGATATGCAGCAAAGCCGACTGTGCAGTAAGAAAGTTTACCTTTGAAAAGCAGGTAACCTGGACTGTTGAGAACATTTCGGAAAACAGGCGGCATAGCATAAGCAGCCGGTAAGGCAGCTAAATGTAACAGATCCGCCAGCAGCAGCCTTCTTTTATAATTCCTTATTTTTGCTGTATGAATCTCGAATACAAATCACTCCTGCCTGCAAACTTTGACGATAATTCCAGGGTATGGATATATCAAAGCAGCAGGATGTTCACACTGTCTGAGGTACTTAACGCAGAACATATTTTAAATACTTTTACTGCGCAATGGCAGGCGCATGGATCGCCGGTAAAAGGATTCGCCACTGTTTTTTTCGGGCAGTTCATTGTGCTGATGGCTGATGAAACCCAAACCGGCGTTAGCGGGTGCAGCACCGACAGCTCAGTAAGAGTGATCAAAGAAATAGAAAGGCAGTTTAATGTGCCTATGTTCGACAGGCAGACACTGGCCTTTGTTGTGAAAGACAAAATTCAACTGTTGCCTTTAAGCCAGTTAAACTATGCGGCGCAAAACGGGTTCATTACACCCGGCACACTGTACTTTAATAACACCGTACTTACCAAACAAGCGCTGGAAACCAACTGGATAATACCAGTACAGGATAGCTGGCTGTTCAACAAAATAAACTTTTCCGCTGCCCCGGTCAGCTCATAAGCAAATATTCCGTAAAATAAAATTATCAATAATGATAGTAGAGAAAAACAAGATAGTAAGCATACAATACAATGCTAAAGACGACAATGGAAACATTGTTGATTCCAACATGGATTTTGAGCCACTTGAATACCTGCATGGCCACAACAATATTTTGCAAAGCCTGGAAGACGCGCTTACAGGTTTGTGGGTGGAAGAGGAAAAGAATGTGATCCTAGATGCGGAACAAGCCTATGGCGAATTTAACCCCGAATGGGTAATAGAAGTAAGCCGCGACCAGTTTCCTGAAGGAGCCAATAACCTGCAGTTGGGTACGATGGTACAGTCGTCTGACGGTATGGAGCTGGTGGTGACCGATATAGATGGCGAAAAGGTCATTCTCGACGGCAATCATCCGCTTGCCGGCAAAACGCTTCACTTTTCAGTTACTATTAAAAATATCCGGGACGCTTCCGCTGAAGAAATCGCTCACGGGCATGCGCACAACGCACATACACATCACCAGCATTCTCACAATCATGAAGATGGCAGTTGCGGGCATGGATGTGGCTGCTCTCATTAACACCAGTAAGGAGTTCGTTTTTATATTGACAGATGATCGCTATATCTCCGTTGCCATTGCCGGATCGCTTATGCTATGCCGTTGGGTTTCTACCCTTCCTGCAAAGCGATGCAGCAATCCATCCTCTGTCTTAATAGAGAAATCGTACCAGTTGCCGCTGCTTTTCAAGTCCCATTTTTTGCTTTTCGTTTTCCCGGCTCCCAGTTGTATCAACCAGGGGGCTTTATCTTTATACTGATACGTGTTTGAAATAATAGTTGCATTAACAGGATGACCGGTTGGATTATGTAAGATTGCCGAAACAAACCCCTTTACATGATCATATACTAACCTAACCTCCGGTTCAGGACTTTGAATATTACCGGAAAATTTATGAAAATAACCATTCGGTCCATATACCTCAATATCATACGATCCATTGTTTGCCGATGTATCCCATTCATCGCTCAATGCTTTGCCCGCTTCTACCGTATAACGCCTGGGTATTTTTTGCAGATGATTCATATCGTAAACATGATATACAGCGCCGGCAGTGCCTTTATTTTCAAATACCAGCCTTATTTTATTGTCATCTTTCAGCGCTTTGCGATAAGTATACAAACGGTAAGGAAGCTTTCTTGAATACCTGGCCCCTTTTTCCTGGTACAACGGAGAGGGTGTTTCGGGCGCCAATGCTTTGGGCAGCTTTTTGGAAGCTTCATCAATCGCCGCGTAATCCGATGTTTTGGGCATTGGAGGAAATACGGGATCGTTAGGCGTTTCAAAATCAAAAGCGGAGGTAAGATCGCTGCAAACCGCCCGGTGCCAGGGACTGATGGCAGGTATGACCACTCCAAAACGTTTTTCTATGAACTGGCCAACAGAGGTATGATCGGCTACCTCTGAATTTACCCAGCCGCCCTTGCTCCAGGGAGAAATGATATACATGGGTACACGTGGCCCCAGTCCCCAGGGGCGTATGTTTCCCGTAATGGTATCTCTTTTATCCTGGTATATTCTTTTTTTGTCGGGGCCCCAATGAATGTTTGGAAATTCATCTGTTCCCTTGTCGTTATGAAAATACATGCCCTGCAGGTCAAGCGTGGATTTACCAGCCAAGGTACCGTCAGGATTATAAGAAGGTACCGCGGGAGCAGGCAGATGATCAAAAAGACCGTCATTTTCATCGAACGTAAGAAAGAAAACCGTTTTGCTCCACACTTCAGGATCAGCAGTAACAGCGCTCAAAACGCTGTGCGTAAAATCGGCGCCCCGGTAAGGACTTGAGGGTGCGCCGGGATGCTCCGAATCATCCTGCGAAGGCAATACCCAGCTTACCTGCGGAAGCGTATTGTTCTTTACATCGTTCACCAGATCCTGTATGGACCAGTGCCGCATACCATTTTCGTAAATGGGCGATCCCGGCCTGGCATTCCTGAAACTCTCAAATGCCAGACAGCCATGCATCGCGCCCGTCCAGTTGTTGTTCGGATCCTGGTAGATCTTCCAACTGATACCCGCTTCCTGCAGCACATCAGGTATAGTTGGCCAGGTAAAGGCATTAGCCCTGTATGTATAACCCGGGTCGGGCATTGTTCCGGTGATCCAGCACCTCACATTCACCGGCTCTGAATGTTCATCGGTACAATTAATACCCGCCGCCCGTTTTTGGGGATCAAAATTAGAGCCCGACCAAAAAACGATGCGGTTGGGGTCGGTTCCTGTAGCTACCGAACAATGATAGGCATCGCAGATCGTAAACGATTCTGCCATAGCATACTGGAAAGGTATTTCCTCCCTGGTATAATAGGCCATAGAGTAGGGCTTTTTAAACAAAGGCCAAAAGCCGTATTTACCCTGGTTCCAGGCGGCTTGTGTATCCGGGAAATCGTGCGGTGTACCATTGATCAAAGCCGCGTTGGTGGTTCTCCTGTTTGCCCTGTACGGTGGAATGATCTTTTTACCATCTGACTGGTGAAACGCCCTTTTCCCGCTTTCCAGCGGAATAGGGAACCGGTCGCCAAAGCCCCGAACGCCTTTCATTGCCCCAAAGTAATGATCGAAAGAACGGTTCTCCTGCATGAGGATCACGATATGCTTTACATCCAGGATTGACCTGGTAGCATCGTTCGCTTTTACAGCCAATGCTTTTTCAAGCAGGGGGGTCCATATTGCCGTTGCCATCCCGGCGCCGGCAGACATTTTGATGAATTTTCTCCTGTCTATCAAATTTGACATAACCGCTGGTATTAAAATCAGGAAGTAAAATACGGATATATGTTTGCTATTCCACTTCTAAGATAACAAAACCGGGTATTGCCTCAGGGATAAAACAAGAAGGCAATGGCTTATTACCTTTTATTCTGCAGCATCGTTCATATTATATTAGTAAATCTGGTTATACTTTAGTTGTTAAGCACTTTTATGGTATGGTTATCCAGCCAATCCCAATCCAGTTCTACACCCAACCCCGGACCCTGGGGACAATGCTGGCAACCATCTTCCTGTATTTCCAAAGGGTTGTTTTTTAAGCCGAACCTGAACATGGAATGATGCGACTCCAGAAATCTCGAAAGCCTTGTTGCACAAGCTACGTGAAGGTTGGCAATATCCAGTAACGGAGATGCCGCAGTATGAATTTCAAGTTCATATCCCATCATTTCACACATGCCCAATGCTTTCATTACACCGGTAATACCGCTTTTGTGGTGTACATCGCCGCGTATAATATCAATAGCTCCTTCAATCATATAATGTGGTAATTCAAACAACCCTACGGTTTCCGCGGCAAGTACCGGAGTTCGTATAGCCTGAGACAACTTTTTTAGCTGAACAATATGGGCATCGGGTATGGGCTCCTCAAACCATTCGTATTGCAGGTCATCTAATTCATAGCCTGTTTTCAAGGCATCTTCAAAACTCAATGCCGCATTACAATCCAGCATCAGCGGATAGTTGTCTCCAACTAGTTCACGGGCTTTTCTAATTTTGGGTAACTCTTTTTCAGAATGTCCGAACAGTTGTAATTTGATGCCTTTATACCCCAATTGCTTTTTTTGTACAACCTGTTGTTCCAGTGATTCTATGTTACTGATGGTTTGTGGCGGGCAACTGGCATATACAGGTACTTTATCGCGGTACCTGCCCAATAAATCAGCGATGGGCATTCCGGTTTTCTTGCCTTTAATATCCCATAACGCTACATCAAGATTGCCCCAGATGGCTTCCCTGAAGTTATAAAGATGCCTTTGCAATGAACGGCACTCCTGCCATATCGCCTCATGATGTAAAGGATTTTTACCTTTCAGTACGCGATAATAAATATCGTGTACCGCATGCGCGGAGCCAGGTCCCTGGCCCAGTGGACAATAATCCATGGTGTATCCCTCAATTCCTTCACTGGTATGAATAGTGGTAAAAGGAAAATCAAAATGAGGGGTGTAGCCATCGGGCACAGGGTCAGGGGCATACCATAACTCAGATGACTGCCGGATAAGTCGTGTAGTAATTCCCGTTATAATCATTTTTTTAAGAGCTGCTTTTTGGTGGGAAATTTATTGAGGTCTGCTTCTTTAAAATGAACATATAGCACCCTTTGCCACCTGTGTGGAATAAAACAATGTAGTTCGCCATTGTCTGCAAATACATCCATATACGAACACTGGTAATTTCTGAAATGGGAGACATAAGCTTCCGCCAGGGCATTTACCAGGAATAGTCTTGGTTCATCCCAGGTTTCGCCATTGTCTTTTGATAGTGAGAACCAGAGTTCTGACCGATCCATCATTATTTCTCTTTTAGAACCGCTTAGCCCTGTGTAATCTAAGTCGTGGTGCCTGTTATGATGAAACGCGATCAATGTTTTATTGTCTGACAACTTAAAAAGCATTGGTGGCGCATCAGGGTGAACCAACGGAGTAGGCTTTAGGGGAGACCAGGTTTTACCGTCATCGGCGCTGGTGGAAGACCATAAATGCCCTTCAGGTGTGCGGGTCATAAAAAACACTTTATCATTCCCAATGTTAATGGGGCGCCCCTCGTCCATCCTGCTGAAACCTTTCGCGTGCCATCCGCCATGCCGTTTGCCGGGCAATAGCTCCCATGTAGCTCCTTTATCTTCAGAGCGTAACAGGTATTGTCTTGTTATTAATGGTTTGTAACTCCAGTCTGCCTCATGGCTGCCCAGTAACCATGTTCCTTTATCTGTTTCCGTCATACGCATTACCGACATCCCCCTGAATTCAGGGTCGTTAACCGGCCGAATAAATCTTACTTCCGACCAGGTATATCCATCATCATCTGAGTAGCGGTATCCTATAGGAGTATTTTCCTGTAAGCCTTCTTTATTCACATACATAGCAAAAACAGGCTGGGTACCAAAAGCGTAAATGCGCTTAGTATTTTTAGGAATAAAGGGAATAAACGCATGCTGGTTGTAATCAATATCAAACGCCACTACAGGTTTCTCCCATGTTTTGCCTTTATCTTTTGAGCGAATGGCCAGCATATCATTAATCTTTTTGGTTTTACCATTGTAATGACCTCCGTCCGGGAACATCAGCAGGTAGTCACCGTTGGGCGTTACGGTAGCCCTTGTTTCATATAAGCCGCCAGCTCTGTCTCTTGCATGATGAAGGACCTTTGTGTTTACCCATGAAAAGCTTGCAACCCCTTCATCGGTTTTTAACTGCAATGGCCGGGGTAAATTCTTTGATAGAAAATTAATATCCTGTATTTGGATCGTATCAGCTATCCTGTCCGTAGAATCTGCCAGAAACTGCGCTGATACGGTTTGCGCTATCATTGCAGAAGACAGGAGGATAAATGTTTTTTTAACAAGCATCTTATTTTGTTTTATGATGTTATATAAATCAGTTAGTAAAAAATTCAGGTAAATATTTCCTGGCGATCTTCGCAACAGGTTCAACTTGCTTTTCGTCTATCCATTGGTAAGGCCATCGGAGCTTTGTGCCAATATTGCTCCATTTTCCCGCAGCAGCCAGTAGTTTGTCGAGTGCAGGGTTTGAATAACCTTTATTCTTAAACGGTATGATATATTCATTGAAAAACAATAAAACTCTTTTTTCAACTTCCAGTGCCGAATGAATATCGGTTTGCATTAATTGCCACCACCATTGGGCTCCACGCGGACTAAGGCATGCCACATTTGAATAAGCGCCTGAGGCTATACCTTTAGATACACCGGAGGCTAAAAAATGTCCCGGAACAAATACTGAAAATCGTTCAACACTCCATTGCATTTGCCTGTACCAATTATCATCCCCTCCAGCCAGCTTTACGCCTATCAGTGCCGGTACTTCATCACATAAGGTTTTGAGTTGTTCTGGTGTTAATACCAGTTTAGCATGAGGTGGGTTATACAAAACCAATGGAATTCCATCAGCAGCGGCAGCTATATTTTGTATAAAAGATAACTGCTCATTGTTATTTGTAATCACCCAATCCGGCAGTATAAACTGGTATGCAGACGGCTGAAGTGCAATGGTATTTTTTATTCTTTGCAGCGTTACTGCAGGAAAAGGATGGCTCACCCCAACCTGGAAAGGTATGTGATGAGGATTGCATTTTGCAGCCAGTATCTCCTGTACTTTGTAAAACTCATCCTCTGTTTGATTATGTAACTCACAAGCAGTACCATTAGCGTAAATACCATCTACCTTTGTTTCTACAAAATATGCTATTTCATCTTCCAGCCTCTTATAATCAATGGAGTCGTCTTTGTTTACCGGCAACAATACTGTAGCCCAATTACCCTTAAGTGTCGCTGCAGTTAGTCGCATAACCAAATCATTTCCCTTTTATGTCCGATAAAGAAATTTCCTGGAAAACAATGCCTTCATACGGGTTCTTTATTCCGGCTTCGTAAAAGCAGGCAAGATTGCCATTGGGAAGTACTACCAGGTTAGAATAGGCAGAAGGTCCTTCATGTAATACTTTACTATACTTCCACGTTTTGCCATTATCAGGGCTTAACCTAACAGTCATATTTACACGCTTTTCTTTGCTTGCAGGATTTGAAAAAACCAATGCTTTTTTGCCAGCCTTTTTGTAACGCAGCAAGCTTCCCTGGCAGACAGGTTCTATTAAAGCAGGATCACCTGTCAAATCAGACCATGAATGTCCTCCATCCCTGCTGATAGCCACCTGTCGTAATCTTGTTGCATTATAATTACGCATATTCAGCATCAGGTCGCCGTTGGATAGTTCGGCTACGGTGCACTCATTTACCTGGTCCTGTGGTGTGCTGTTACCCAGGCTCCAGGTTTCTCCCCCGTTATCCGAATAAATAGCATGGGAATAATATTTTTTAGTCTGTGCCTCAATGTGATCACAGGGTACTACCAGCCTGCCTTTGTATTTTCCTTTAGCCACCTGTATTCCATTCACCGGGCCGGTTGCATACCAGGTCCAGTCATCTTTTTTTACACTTTGGGTTATTTCCCTGGCTGTTGACCAGGTTCTTCCATCATCGGTTGATTTCATTACAAATATTCTGCGGGTATCTTTGCTGGTCAACGCGATAATATCCTTTTCATGATCCGTTCCCAGGTTCCATGTTGAAAGCAGGATAATATTACCGGTATTTTTATCTACAACAGGAACAGGATTACCACAGGTATTTTCAGCATCATTCCAGACTACTTCCAGGGCACCCCAGGTTTTGCCCCCGTCAGAAGAGCGTTTCAATACGAGGTCAATATCACCGGTGTCACTGCATCCTTTTTTTCTCGCTTCAGCAAAGGCAAGTAAAGTGCCATTGTTTGTAGCAATGATAGCAGGAATCCGAAAACATTTATAACCGTCTTCATCCTGTTTGAACAAATGGTTGAGTTGTTGGTTTTGCGCCATGGAGGAACCGGCACAACATGCAAGCACTATACCGGTTAATGCAAGCAACCTTAGCTTTTTCAGGAATGTTGTAAAAGGATGGATCATACAGATTTTTTTTAGAAATAAATAAATATGCTATAACTGTTTTATCAAATATCCGATTCAAATTTTCTTACATCTTCAAAAATACTGACACCTTTTACCAGTCTTCCCAGCCTGGGCTTTCTGCTATTATATGCTTCCACCGCGTCAGCATCAGCATATCTTAAAAATAAGATACGCCTGTCTCTATCTGTTGCGTAATTGCCATCAGATTTATGCAACATCCAGCAATTAAAGATCAATGCATCCCCTGCTTTCATTTCCATAGGAATGGCAAGATTATCATCCGCTTCCACAATTATTTCCGATTGATTTATTTTTTGTGTTTCCGTTTGATGAACTTTTATCTGGCCTTGTTTATGACTCCCCGGAATCAGCCATAAGCAACCATTACCCCGGTCAGTATCATCAAGGGCTGTTAATGTAGTTAATGCATTATAGGGATCCAGTTCGCCGTAACCATTATCCTGGTGCCAGCCAAAGGGTTTGGTATTTCCCCTCATTTTAAAAGTCAGTTGAGAAGTAGCCCCTTTTATATTCGGACCTATGATCTGACTTGCCACTTCTACTAACGGCCCTTCAAAATAATAGTTTCGTACAGCAGGTGATTGATGATGTATGTTTACCAGCAGGGAATTTTGTAACCATGATTTTGAAGGATCAAAAGCCTGCTTTTCGGCATCCCATGCCTGCATACATTCTTCTCTTATTTGTTGCAGGCCAGGAGTAGTAAGTATATTCCGTAAAATAAAAAAACCTTGTTTGCTAAACTGTGCAATTTCATCTTTCGACAACTGCACATCATTAAAATATTGAACATGCTTTTTCATACCGGCATTTTTTATTTTTATCATACAGAAGCCTTCCTGATCTCTTCTGCCAGTTTCTGCTGATAGGCTTCTTTTGTTAAAGTGTCTTCTTTCGCTTTTTCAGCATAATATATAAATCCCAATGCTTTCCTGGTACGGTTCAAACTGCTGTTACCATCGGCCCTGTGTATGGTAAGGGCATGATGCACCAGCAGGTCTCCCGGTTTGGTATTGAACCATACTTCCTGGTCATCCGGCCTGCCGTAATCTGTAATACCCTGGGAAAATCCGAGAGTAGTAGTTTTCGCATGCGGACGCACTCCTTTTAAGTGAGAGCCTTTTACATATCGTACACAACCGTTTTCTTCATCCACATTTTCAAGTCCCAACCACATGGTCACCGCTTCATTAGGTTCCAGCATAAAATAGTATCCATCCTGGTGGGGCGGTGTAGGCTTTCCTATACCAGGCGGTTTATTAAAGTACTGCATATTTTTGCCTGTTACATTATCCTGCAGTAATACAGCAGCCAGTTTTTCAAACCGGCTGTTAAACATTAGCTGGTTGAAAAAAATATCGTAAGAAAAAAGTGTTTGCAACTGCTTTAGTGTGGATGGGGCATTTCTATCCTCATAAAAAGTATGTTCCTGTGGCATACCCGGTACCTTTTCCTTTATCAACTTTTCGAGGTGGATATGAATCTGTTTTACCTCTTCTTCATTTAAAAAACCAGGAAGAAAAACAAAACCATCTTTCCTGAATTTTTTCTGCAATTGATCATTTGTTTCCATAATTCATTCAATGCATTTTTATACTTTAATATCCCCTGTCAAATTGTATTTGATTCTTCAGGGGATTTCCTTTTTTAAAGGCATCCAGGTTCTGCATAAAAAAACCGGCAATACCATCGTACTCGGTACTGGATCCTCCTCCCGAATGCTGGGTAAGAATGGTATTGGGCGTGCTCCATAACGGATGTCCATCAGGAATAGGTTCCTGTGCCGTTACATCCAACACGGCTCCACCCAGTTTTTTTTGATGCAATGCGTTTATTAACGCCTGCTCATTGCGCAGCAGATTACCCCTGCCTACATTACAGAAAATAGCGGTTGGTTTCATCAGGTGTATCATCTCCTCAGTAAACATACCACGCGTTTGTGCCGATCCGGGCAAACAACTGATGACAATATCGGCTTCCGGAAGCTGTGGCTTTAGTTCCTCAATATCGTGAATATGTGCTTCGCCGGAAGACCTGGAGTATATGATTATATCGCAGTTAAATCCTTTTAAAATAGTGGCAACCCTCCTGCCGATATTACCCCACCCAAGAATGATCACCTTTTTTTGAAAAAGGGTTCCGAACTCAGAACGGATGGTATACCCGATCCACCTGCCCTGGTCCTTAAGCCTTGTACAAAGGTCAATACCCCTGTACAAAGCCAGTATTCCCGCCACAATAGTTTCAGCACATGGTTGAGAATAATAATCCTGCATATTGGTTATTACCGCAGGAATTTTTATGTGACTGTAGTATTCAAAACCTGTGGAATACAGTTGTACCCATTTAAGATTGATGGCCTGTTCAAGCCACTCTACCGGCTTGGGATTACCCAGTAAAATATCAGCAGTCAGCAAAGCCTGCAACTGCGCCTCCGCCCCAGGTAACTCTTCTTTAAAAATCAATTCATCATCAGGTATGCCTTTGCGTAAAGCTGTTTTGTGACGTTCCTCAAAAGGGGTATCTATATATATTCTCATGTAATGAACTTAAATTTTCGATAAGGTTTTATTATTACCCGGAAATAACAGGCTGAAAATATATCCGGTTAGTACACATCCAATTACCGCGAATACAGGATATAAAAAGAAATTAATAGCTTCTGATTGCTGAATAAAATACAGCGCTATGCTGCTGATGAAAAACCCAACCAATATGCCTGTACTGTTGATGCCTTTAAAAAATATGCCTGCCATAAACATACCAGCTAAGCAGCCGCCGAACAATCCTATTATTTTCAGGTATTGATCCCAGATAGAAGCATTTTGAAGATACACCAGGTAAATGGCTATCAAACAGCCACCCAAACCAAGCAACACGGTAAACCATTTTGCAAAGCGAAGACTTTCTTTATCGGTTGCTGTTTTTCTGAAAGGTTTAAAAAAATCTGTTGTTACCACCGTTGCTATTGAATTCATGCTGGAACTGATGGTAGACATAGTAGCTGCAAACAATCCTGCTATAACTAAACCTGAAAGGCCCGAAGGCAGCTCGTGTGAAATGAACCAGGGAAAAACATCGTCTATTCTTCCATGTGGGTTGAGTTGCTGCGGGTGTTGCCTGAAATACACCCACAAGGCTGTACCTACACCAAAAAATATCAGTGAAGCTGGTATTACCATTAAAGCATTTGTATAAATGGAACGTCTTGCTTCTTTTTCGGTAGAAGTAGTAAGATAGCGTTGTACCACTACCTGGTCTGAAGTGTATGTTACAAGGTTAGTAAGAAACGCGCCAACGGCAACTACCCATAGCACAGGTTGCGAAATACTCCAACCCAGGTTAGCCACTTTAAATTTATCATGGGTATAGGCTTCTGACAATAATCCACTAAAGCCGCCCTCAGAATGGTTACTTATAAACAGCAAGCCTGCCAACGCTCCGCCAAGCAATACAAATACCTGCATTACTTCTGTCCATACCACGGCTTCAATACCACCGGCCACACTGTATGCGGTTGTAATTAAAGTGGTAACTATAATGCAGGTGAAAATGTTGATGCCGGTTACCGTACTTAAAACCAATGCAGGCAAATATATTACTACTCCCAGGCGACTAAGTTGAAATACCACAAATGTCAGGCTGCCCAAAAGTTTTACATTCCGGCTAAACCGTATCTCCAGGTATTCATATACGCTGGTGATTTTTAATTTTCTGAAATAAGGCAGGTAGAACATGGTTACAATAGGTGCTACCACCAATATCATAACGTTATTCATAATAAATACCCAATCGGTAGCATACGCTTTTGCCGGTATGGCGATAAAAGTAAGCGCACTTAACTTAGAGCCAAATATGCTTAACCCTGCAGCCCACCAGGGAATTTTTTGTCCACCCAGGAAAAAATCGCTGGTAGAGTCCCCCATATTTCTTGAAACATATATGCTGATGCCAATTACTGCCAGAAAATACAACCCGATGACAGACCAGTCGAGCCACCCAAAATTCCCTTTAGGTTGTTGTGGTGATGCCACCAGTACTTTATTGGTTCTGACCGCGGGACGAACCTCGCCGCCCGCCAATATTATTTTGTTATTCCACACAACGAGTGGAGTAGTAACGGGAGCGTATACACTATTGTGAGGATTACTCACAGCATCCCCTTTTTTATCAACCGGAATTGTACCGGTAACGGACCATGTATCGGTTATTGTGTTGTACGCGAGTATGTCGCTGGGAAATCCAGGGTGTTCATCTTTGAGCAGCGCAACCTTAGCAGCATTTTTTCCATCATCACCGCCAAACAACATCAGGTGAGATTGCCCGGCATTATAAGCGGGCGTAGGTGCCGCAGCTACCGGGTTCGGGAGATCCTGTATCCTTTTCCAACTTGCTGATGAGATAGTATACTCATAGCAATCTTTCAGGTAGTTGCGTTGAAGTACGCTATCTCCCGGCTCATTCATTAATTCCACTCCTCCAAAAATATATACTTTACCATCTGCTGTACCAGCCGTTGCCAGCATACGGGAGGCTCCCGGTATATCCGCCAGTGTTTTCCAACCTTTGTTCGGTTCGGAAAGATCGAGACTCCAGAATATTTTTTCAGTTTTCCCTGCAGGGGTTTTAATACCGCCTGCTATAAATACAACATCTTTAACTATTACACCACAACCGTTGATCAAAGGCGCTGGCATATCCGGCAGGTTCACCGTTTCTACTTTGCCTGCCTGGTATTTGAGTATGAAAGCATCCGCGTAATTTTGTTGTGCATCACCCCCACCCAGGCAAAGCAAACCGTTATTATAACTTAACGCTACACCATAGCCCATTGCTTTGGGCAATACACCCGCTTCTATCCATTTGCCATCTGCTGTTTCAAGCGCCAGGATTTTTGAATACCATGTTTTTTTTCCATTATTCCAGGGCCTTGTATTATCCGGGAAATTGGTGCCGCCTGCAATAAGCAGGGCTCCGTTACTTACTCCTACATACGACCCTGCCCATCCATCTTTATCAGGAAAAGAGGGTAAGGTACTCCAGTCAAAATATTGCTGATCCTGGGCTTTATTACTCATAGGTAAAAAGAATATAACCGCTAATAATAATTTTATTGTCCGCATGCCATTTATATATGCAGGTAATACACCTGTTATTTATGTGAAGGTTGAGATGTTCTTACCGGAACCTTTTCAAAAAAGGATATTGACTGCAAGGCATTATATAAATTACTGTAATCTGTTTCATTCAGGGTTTGGAGTGGCAACCTGCTGGGGCCTAAATCCCATCCCAGCATTTTCATGATGGCTTTTTGAGCGGGTATGGGTGGGTATTTTACGAAAATCCTGATGGCGCCTACCATAAAAAAATGGTTTTCTTCTGCTCCTTTAATGTCTCCTTTCTCAAACAGCTCAATCGTTTTCAGGTACACCGGCGCCGCGAAATTGTAGGTGCTTCCTATTGCAGCTATAGCCCCAACAGACAATGCGGGCAGTAACAACTCGTCAAACCCATACAGGATATTGAATTTTCCGTTTTGATAATGCAGACAAGATTGATATTCATTAATAGTAGCGGCAGTATATTTTATACCTGCAAGGTTGGGTATTAAGTCCTGGGCAATATTCAAAAATTCAATCATATCCATAGCCATGCCGGTAAGATGAGGGATATGATAATAGTAAAATGGAAGCGTTGGCGCCGCAGAAGCTATCTGTGCCATGGATTCAGCCAGGTTGGCTACTGAAGTAGGTTTAAAATAAAAAGCTGCTACGGAAGAAATAGCATTGGCCCCTATTTCTTCGGCGTGAGCCGAAAGTTTCCTGGCTTCCTGTATACTACTGTGCCCTACATGAACAATAATTTGTAAACGTTTTCCAGATGACTTCACGAAAGTTTCGGCTACCTGCATTCGCTCCTCCGTAGACATGTTAGGACCTTCACCATTGCTTCCGCAAATAAAAACGCCTTGCAATCCATCCTCTATCAACTTTTCTACCAACGTTGGGATCATTTCAAAATTTACAGAACCATCCTGGTTAAAGGGGGTAAACGTCGCTGCTATCAGCCCACGAACTTTAGTCATAGTATTTTATTTAATTCAAATTGTTTGAAAAAAAATTAATGAAAGTAGTCTTTGCCATCCGTCAACCATTCCAAACTAAACCGGTGTATAATCACCCTGTATTTCCAGTCGCTGTCATCGCCGTCCCTTATTTCATAGAGGCAATAAATCATTCCTTTTTTATCCACTGCCAGGTCGGAATACCCTGATCCCCCGGGAAATAATGATTTATGAACAGGCCATGTGCTGCCTTCGTCATAACTAAGCCGGGCTGTTACATTCTCGCGGGGCTTATATACCCGTTGCCCCTTTCTTATCTGGATGGTATTATCCCTGCTATCCGGGTTAACAAAAATGATCCTGCTTTTCTTATGTTGCCTGCCTGACACCCTGATGATACTGGCCATACATACCGGCTCAAACAAATCCATATCAAAGGCAGGTTTAGACCAACCCGAAACACCATCCGGGCTGTAGCTGATCAATCTCCTGTTAAGCGGCGATTCATTACGCATGTTGATCATTACCCTGCCATCGGTAAGTTGAATAGCAATAGATTCGTTAGGATTGACAATAGTATCACCGTTGGTAGCTATATCACCATTGTCAGTAATGATATCGCCTCTCTTCCAGGTCTTACCATGATCATCGCTGTAAATAGTAGCTACACAACTGGGGCGGTGATCGCCGCCGGGGATATTTTTATCAGGTATACACAACCAAACGGGTACCAATAAACGTCCATTGGTCATTTGAATACCATGCGCAGGCCCCGGCGCCAGCACCTTCCAATCGTATTCCTTTTTGAATTGATTGAACACCCCGGTAATTTCAACCGGTTTCGACCAGTTGATTCCTTCATCTTTCGATTGTATATAGTAAGCGTTGGCATAGTTAACATGATACAATAAATGGATGGTACCATTGTTATCTGCTATAGGTGTTATATTACTTGTAGGCTTTCCTTTGGTATAAGGAATGATCACACGAAAAGGCTCCCAGGTATTACCATTATCAATGCTCCTTCTCATTAAAAGATCCATATCGTCCCAATCCTTGCCCTTACCGTAGCGTCCTTCTGCAAATGCCAGTATGGTACCTTTAGCCGAAATGGTTAAAGCGGGTACGTGAAACATCGTGTACCCATCTCTGTCGGGCTCAAATAAAAGCGTTGTATCTGAAAAAGAAGCTTTTTGCGCGTGCAGGTAACCCGATATAAGCATTGCTACAACGCAAAAGGGTATTTTAAACGCTGTAAAGCGCTTTTGATAAAGCAGTTTCATGAGCTGAATAATAATTAATGTTATTGCCGGTTAATAACCATCTGTTTGTTCAAGTTTATCATTATTAGCCAACACTGTTGTATTGAGTGGCCAAAACAATGGAGTTGTTTTGCCGACAAGATTAGGCACATAGGCGTATACATCAATTGTTCCTCCGAAATGAAAACGAACAAGATCATACCATCTTTTATTCTCAAAGAACAATTCCCTTCCTCTTTCATCCAGTATTTCTCTTTCCACACTTTGTTTATCAACGGTGCCTGTATATGCACCTGTACCGGCCCTTGCCTTTACTTTTTCCAGGTATTCTATAGCCGAAGAAAGATCATCCAGGCCGGCGTAGGCTTCAGCCTTCATCAGGTAAATATCTGCCAGGCGATACATGATCAGGTCGTTGTCGGGCACCCTGTCTTCCGCATATTTAGTTCCGGGATATTTGGTAATCCACGAAATTTTCGGGCCATCGCTTTGTCGTTCCGTGATCCAGGTATAGGGTATTCTCTTATCCTCCGGATGTGCTGCAAACAGGGCCCGCGATTCCAGACTGATCTGGTAGGCACCCTGCCCATTGCTTGCTGTTGCACAATAGGGTATGCTGTCAAGATTGAGCGCTCCCTGTATAATAGCGAGGAACGGCAGAGCGTTTATAACATAGTTGTTGGAGGTTTCATCCCTGTTATAGTAAGCAGCTAATATTACTTCCGGGTTAGCACCAGCCCTCAATCCTATAACATTCCTGAAATCGGCATTCAATGACGCATTTGTTTTTTCCACTTCCTCAATCGCGGTTATAACCGCGTTCAAATCTGCCGTCCCACCCGATAATACTTTTGCGCTCCACAATTTCACGTCGGCCCTGAGCGCCTGTACTGAACCGTAGGTAAACCGGTATTTGGAAGTAAAGCCGGTGAGGTTGTAATCCGGAATAGACCTGTATAATAACAAGGCCGAGTCAAGATCACTATTGATCTGCGCAACCACGCTGGTTGCGGGCGATCTTGGCAACAAGGGTACATTATCATTTACAACAGCCTGGAGCATGAGCGGTGCATCGCCAATAATACGGGTTAAATGAAAATAAAAATAACCACGCAGCGCATATGCCTCGGCCATGATCCTGGGTTTGGCGGCAGGATTAGTAGTAAAATCAAAATTTTCAATGCGGGTCAATAACAAATTGCAATGCCCGATAGCCCTGTACCAATCGTTATAATTAATTGCTCCTGAAGAAGGAGTAATGATCTGGCTCCAGGCCACCCCAAACCGGGAATTAGAAGCAGAGATCAACTCCTCTCCGCGCTCCATTCCATAGGTAACATTATTATGAAATGTTCTCATAAAAGTATAGATACCTGTAACATAGGGTTCAAAATCTCCTTCGCTTTTAAAATAGTTTTCCTCTGTAATGCTCGATTGGGGAGTTACTTCCAGTATTTTCTCACAGGAGGTTACAAAAAAAGCTATCACCGCAACCATTGCTATATATAGAATGTTTTTTTTCATATCCGTGTTTTTTAAATTCAATCATTAAAAATTAAGTGTTGCACCTAAAGAAAACTGTCTTGGCCTTGGATACCCTAAAGCGTCAAAGCCAGTATATGTTTCAGGGTTTACACCCGGATATTTGGTGAGATAGGCTACATTGTTCACGCTAAAGAAAATGTTCATTCCCGTAGACCTGATCTTTTTCATAACAGAAGCAGGCATGTCATAAGCGATAGTCACCTCTCTTAATGCCAGGAAATCACCTTTGTCTATCATTGCAGACACATCGGAGCCGTATGAGTTGTTATTGCCAAGCGTAGCCAAACGGATATAATTGCGCTGTCCAAAGTCAAAGTCGGCAAAAGAAAAACGGGCATATCGTTTGCCTGCATCGCCCTCCTTCTGCCATATATCATTGCCGAGTATTTCTGCCGGAGCTCCTTCGTTAAACGCCCGCCCCTGACCTATAGAACGGGCAAGCGCACCATTGGCTATCATATGCCCCAAAGCATAATCTACTGCAATGCGCAGCGATATTCTTTTATAAGTAAGCATATGCTGCATTCCTCCTATTTTGTCAGGAGTCCTGTATCCCATAAATACCTGGTCTTTGGTATCTATTACCCCATCTTCATTAACATCAGCGAAAATAAAATCACCCGCATGCTTACCCGCAGTAATTCCAGAGGGGGAAGCCAGGTTATCTTTAATCCTGCTGTTCCATTCCTGCGCTTCGGCTTCTGTAGAAAACACACCCAACACCTTGTATGCATATAAGGCATAAGGTCGCTCTCCTTCGGCAATGCCGCCCGCCTCAATCAGTTGCTTGCTGGCCGGATCGTATATCAAATCGCCGCCCTGCCTGTGCTTTTCCCGGCCATTATCGGGTAGTTTGGTCACTTTTTGCTTGTTGAGCGCGAATGAAAAATTAGTTCGCCATGTAAATTCTCCGGACCTAATAACAGTAGCGCCCAGTTCAACTTCAAATCCCCTGTTCTGCAATTCCCCATTGTTGTATACAATGGAAGCAAAAGGAGCTTCTGACGGCAATGGTTTGGATGCAAGCCGGTTTTGAGTGAGCTTATTATAGTAGTCTAAAGACAAAGTGAGCCGGTTATCAAGGAACCCGGCGTCCAGTCCTATATCTGTTGTAACGGTAGATTCCCATATAAGGCCGGGATTAGATAAATTAGCCCTGAGGATACCGGCTCCTAATGCGTATTGTGTGGCGGAGTACCCCCCATAGGTATCCGTAATACTTAAGTCACTCAACCCAGCTTTTCCCCAACTGGTTCTTAGTTTTAACATGCTGACCGGCTGTACTTTCCAAAACGATTCTTTATGTATATTCCATCCTGCTGAAACAGACGGAAACAAGGCATATTTGTTTTCCGGGGCAAAATTGGAAAAACCATCATACCGTAATGAGCCACTCAAAAGATACCGCCCGTCATAATCGTAATTCAACTGCCCGAAATAGCTCGCGGACCTTGTTTCTCCAAGGCTGGTACTAAAGCTTGTAACATTGGGTGTAATTACACCGTTAATTACCGTTGTCACGGGTTCATTAATAGTGTAAATGTAATCGCTGGTAGCACGCTGCGATCCCATATTCATGTTACGATTTGTATTTTGTGTAAAGTTGAAGCCCGCCAGTGCCGTAAAATTGTGCAAAGATCCCAGCTCAAAATCGTATTGAAGTATCTGGTCCGTCATGATCTGACGCCTGTTACTGGCATTTTGCGTTTTCTGCCGCTGCTGGGAAGGCTGTACTTCGTCCGGCGGCGTTGCTTTACGCATGAACATGTATGAATAATCTTCCAGCAGATAGGAAAAAGATGGTTTATAGTGCAATCCCTTCATAATAGTTATATCCCCTCCTATCCTTGCTATGAATCGTTCTGTTTTAATCCGCAGATCGTCATATTTCAACGTATGGAACCTGTTTCGTGTAGAATAATTCTCTCCGGGGGTTGGATTGCCGTCATCTTTATAAAGTCTTAATAAAGGCGTAACCCTTGTTGCCCTGGTAAGATCGTTCTGGAAAGCTTCCACATAATTCGGACGAACGTTCTGATAATTGATCATAGCGTCCAGCTTAAAATTCTTAGCTACCTTAAATCCGAAATTTCCTAACACATCAATGCGTTTATAATCTGTACCAACAAAAACTCCTTTTTGATTTGTATGTCCCACAGATAGGTTATAGCTGGCATTTTCGCTGCCGCCATTAACGGAAAGATTCTCCACCTGCGATATTCCTGTATTCCACAATTTATCCTGGTATTTGTTGTCCAGGAAAATAAGCCGGGTTCCGGGATTAAGCGGATCATCCATTGTTTGCCATCCATTTGCCAGAAGATTGTCTACATACGCCTGCCCTTCTATGTCTACAAGATTATCATACAGCGCTGTAGTATATACGTGCCGCCCGTATTGCCCCGGGGCTGTAAACAATCTCGTACCTGCCGAAAACCCGGCATTGTTGAGGAGATTGTTTTTATCAAGCGGGTCATGGGTGTTTTGAACGGTAAGTCTCGCCAACCGCAGGTAGTCTTCTGCATTCACATAGTGCATATCTCTTGCCTGCGTTTCCCAGGTTGTACGATGATTGAGGCTAAGGTTCATTTTGGTATTGTATTTACCTCCCTTAGTTTTAATTACAATTACTCCATTAGCGCCTCTTGCACCATATATAGCAGTAGAAGCGGCATCTTTCATCACCTGGAGCGATTCTATATTATCAGGGTTTATATCGTTCATAGACCGGAATACGCCATCAATAATTACCAGGGGACCGGTATTGTCTGAAGATCCTTCAGGATTTCCGCCACTGTTGCCCAAACCAGATCCATACACGTTCAGTTTTGTCCCCCCCCTGATGATGATGTTATTCACCCCGGCGCCCGGCTGCCCGTTGCTAACTGGAACGGATACCCCGGCCAACTTACCCTGCATAGCCTGAACGGGATTAGGGCTGGAACGATTTTTCAGTTCATCGGGATCAATCTTAACCACCGCCGCGGTAGTTTTTGACTTTGATTGTTGCGTGTATCCTACAATTACGATATCGCTCATGGTTTCATCTAAAGGCGTGAGTTCAATAGCAATGTAGGTTTGTTTTCCTATCCTGGTCTCAAATGGAGCATAACCAACGCTTGTTATTACAAGAACCGCTTCGGAAGAAGGAATGCTGATGGAAAAAGAGCCATCAGCACCACTAACGGTACCTGCTGAAGATCCTTTGATCTTTACGCTGGCATTTTCTATTGCAGCCCCGGCCTTATCTTTTACGGTGCCGCTGACTGTAATTCGCTGTGCAGTTGCTGTCTGTTGAAAAAAAACAAGAGTAGAAAGCAGGAGACCTGCAAACCTGCCAAATAAATAACCCCTTTTGTTCATAAGCATGTCATCGTTTTTAGTGTAGGTTATAATTTTAAATATCCTAATGTAGATATGTTCTACATAATAAATGTACGCCTTTTATTTATACCACAAAAAGTTTTTTATTTTTTTATTGCAGGGAAACCGGGGGTGCATTTAAAATTGTCGCACCCTGTATAATTTTCCGGTCGCCGGGACACCATAGGCGTCAACTTAAAAAATATGAACCTCCCAATATGTGCCCGTGTGGTATCTTTTCGATATAACCAGGGTAGCGCCTATGGCGCATTATTGAAAATTATCCTTTTTGTCTACAAACGGGTTGTGCCGATGGCACAGCAAATCCGGTATGCCCAACAGCATTTTATACAGTGGAGTAACTGACTAAGCGTATTTCATTTACCCCTGGTTATGTATCTGTAATATGCCGCATAGCGGCTACCTGTTTGTAAAAAGAATGCCGCACGTTTTATTTGCCCCGTCAGGGGCTACCCTTCATATAAAGTGATCGGGCTTAAGTTGACGCCTATGGCGAGACACCGACCGGTAGCGGACGCTACAGGCGGGTGTCGCCACCCGCCTGCGACAATTTTAAATGCACCCGGAAACCGGAGGGGTTATCTCAGTTTATTAAAATGGTGCTCTAAATGCAATAGCATACCCTGGCGAAATTCTTCCTTTGTGCCATTTTTTAAAATGTTTACAAGATCAAGATGCGACACCTTTCCTATAATAGGTACTTTTTCCAGCGAAACAAGATATCCGAATACCGGTAACAGCATGTCCTGGAACCGGCGCAGCGTATGATTCCCGGTCATTTGATATAGTTTTCCGTGAAAATCAATTTCATTTTTAATCCTGAAAGCATGTTGACCGGTACCCGGCTTTTGCTTTTTGGCAATCTTTTCCAATTGCTCAATATCTGCATCCGTTTTTCTAAGAAATAAAAGATCTGCCAACCCGATTTCTAATACCAGCCTTAATTCAAAAATTTCCTGCAGTGTTGTTTCATCAATAAACGTAGGATCCAGTACTCTTTCAAATGATCCCATAATATCCGGACTGGAAACGACCATCCCTCGTTTCTTTCTGGATTCTATCATCCCCAGCATTCTTAAACGGCTAAGCGCTTCCCGTACAACATTCCTGCTTACCCCGAGCGACTCTGCTATTTCTGTTTCTTTAGGCAGGGGATCGCCGGGCTTTAACGCCTTGTTTTTCAGGTACTCCCGCAAACGTATCTCCACAATATCAGCCATTGTTTTATGGGTAATTCTTTCCAGGTCTTTTCCCAGTTTGGATGTGTTCATATTATTATAATGATGAAAGTTTAATATTTAAATGTACTACAATATTAAATACAGATATTCCTGCCGGGATGTAAACGCGAATGGCTTACCCAATATAGTAAGAACTTACAGGGATTGATATAGTATTGGTGTTGCTCTCCATAAAGAATGAAGAAGGTAATAGCCGGTTGATCATCATACCATCGGTTTTTCCACGCCTCCGCTCCTGTTTGTCGCAAAAAAAAGCCGGTTTGCAGCTTTTACATAGTCCGCTATGATAAGTGCCGATAGTTTTGTTGTGCAAAATGATTCATCCCATTAAGTATTAAATGAATGACGGCATGAAGAAGTTTCTGATCATATTAATTGCGGCAATAACACTAAGTTCAGCGGGTATACACGCGCAGGACAGCACTTTACAAAACCTGCCCCTGCAATGGAGCCTGCAGGATTGTATTGAATACGCCAGGAAAAATAATATACAGATCAATACCTTGCGCCTGAACAGCAGTTCAGCCGAACAGGATTTATTGCAATCCAAAGCAGCAAGACTGCCATCAGTATCAGCATCGCTTTCGCAATCAATGGTAAATGGTAAACAAACGGATGTGGTTGTAGGCGGGCTTCAGACCCAGGCAAATTTTTCAGGTAACTATGGCATTAACTCCTCTGTTACACTTTATAATGGAGGTTATCTTAAAAATGATATTACCGCCAAACAAATCTCCCTTCAGTCGGCAAATCTCAGCGTTCAGGAAGCGCAGAATGATATTACACTGAATATTACCGAGTCTTTCCTCAATATATTACTCGCACAGGAAACCACTACATATCTCGAAGACGTATTGGTTACCTCACAGGCGCAGTTGAAACAGGGACAGCAACGGTACGATGCCGGCAGCATTTCTAAAAAAGACTTCTTACAATTTGAAGCGCAAACAGCCAGTGATGAATACAATCTTGTAAATGCAAAAAACAATTACAGGATGAACCTGCTGACATTAAAACAAACTTTACAGCTTCCGTCGTCCTACGATTTTAAGGTAGCCGTTCCCGACAGCATAACTGTCCAGGAGCTTATGCCCAATCTCGCTGCCGCGCAGGATGCTGCCCAGGCTACAAGACCGGAAATAAAGAACGACCAGTTGGGTATAGACCTCGCTCATGTAAACCTGCTTAAAGCCAAAGCCGGAACATTGCCTACCGTTAGCTTAGGAGCGAATCTTGCCAGCGGATACGCCAATCTTAATGCAGACAATAAATATTTCACACAGATCAATAACAACTTTTACCAGTCATTTGGGTTAACGGTTTCTGTTCCCATTTACAGCCGGAGAGTGAATAAAACCAATATTGAAAAGTCAAAGATCGCCATTGACCAGGCAAAGCTGATCCTGGCTGATACAAAAATTACGCTTAACGGGCAGGTAGAACAGGCTTATATTAATGTACAAAACAGGCAGGCGCAATATACCGCGGCAGAAAAGCAAATGAACGCAAGTCAGCAGAGCTATGATATTACCAACGAACAGTTACGGTTAGGCGCAGTAAATATGGTTGAGCTGCAGCAGCAGAAGAACCTGTACGTGCAGGCGCTGCAATCCTATATACAGGCAAAATACAGCGCTATCCTGTATAACAAGATTTATAATTTCTATACAGGAGTTCCTGTATCATTTTAATAAAAGATCATTGAATTTAAAACGCACAAGCAATGAAAAAAAAGACATGGATCATTTTAATAATGGCAATAGCATTAGTTGCAGCGGGTGTTTGGGTATGGAAATTCAGGGATGAAGGTTCTGTGGTGATATTGCAAACCGAGCAGCCGCATGCGGGCACACTGAGCAACTCCGTTACGGCAACAGGCACCATACAACCTGTTGATACGGTTGCGGTAGGTACCCAGGTATCGGGCACCATTAAAAGTGTGTATGCCGATTTTAACTCCACCGTTAAAAAAGGACAGTTGCTGGCGCAGCTCGATAAATCTTTGCTTGAAGCGCAGGTGCAGCAAATTACAGCTAACCTGCAGCAGGCAAGAGCCAATGCCGTATACCAGAAAAGCAATTTTGAACGCCAGGAACAGTTATTCAAGGTTGGCGCTATCAGCAGGGCGGAATATGAAACCGCTTTATACCAGTACACTTCCGGCAATGATAATGTAACCGGTATTATAGCGCAGTTATCTTCAGCTAAAAAGAATCTTTCTTTCGCTGATATATATTCTCCTATTGACGGAACGGTATTATCGCGTAGTGTAAGTGAAGGACAAACAGTGGCGGCAAGTTTCAGCACACCAACCTTATTCAGCATAGCAAAAGATCTTACTAAAATGCAGGTACAGGCGTCTGTTGATGAAGCGGATATAGGTAATGTAAAGAAAGGACAACGGGTAACATTTACCGTTGATGCCTTCCCGGAAGATTCTTTCCAGGGAACTGTGCTTGAAGTAAGGTTAAAGCCTACTACATCTTCAAATGTTGTGAACTATACTACTATTATTGACGCTCCCAATGCCGATATGAAATTAAAGCCCGGCATGACGGCTAACATCATCATATATACTAAAGAAATTCAAAACGCACTGATCATTTCTGCAAAGGCGCTACAGTTTCAGCCCGATTCTGTGCTTGGGAAAATATACCAGGTGCAGGGCGGTAAAATGGGCTCTCCGCATAACAGGCCAATGCCGGGAAATGGAAAACCTGGCAATGCCCCGGCAATGCCTGCAGACAGCGCAACAAAAGAGAACAAAGGATTGGTATGGGTAAAAAAAGATACCAGCATTATTGCAACACCTGTTACAACCGGTATGAATGATGAAACGGAAGTACAGGTATTATCGGGGCTTAATGAAAATGATATTGTAGTAACAGGCTATGAGCAGTTATCGCAAAAGGAAGCAAAGCAAAAAGGAACCGCTTCCAGCCCGTTCATGCCTAAACGCCCGGCTGGAAATAACAGGAGAAATAATCCGCCGCCACCGGGAGGATAGCAGGCTGAGGGCGATGGGCTTTGGGCAATGGGCTTTGGGCGATGGGCTGAGGGCGATGGGCAATGAGCTTTGGGCTTCGGACAACCCTTTACCATTCACCCTTCGCCCTCTACCTTTCTCTAACATTTTACAATCAACATTATGGCAAACGCAATTCTTGATATACAGCATTTAAAAAGGGAGTTTAAGATGGGCAGCGAAATTGTTCGTGCATTAAAAGGGGTGACGTTTGATGTGCAGCCCGGCGAGTTCATAACAATAATGGGTAGCAGCGGGTCGGGTAAAACCACATTGCTCAATATACTGGGATGTCTTGATCAGCCCACGGACGGCGACTACCTGCTGGATGGTGTGAATGTGAAAAACCTTTCGCGCAATGAGCTGGCGAGATTACGCAACCGGAAAATCGGTTTTGTATTCCAGTCGTACAATTTACTGGCAAGAACCTCCGCGCTGGAAAATGTGGAGCTGCCATTACTATATAATTCCACCATTTCTTCGCATGAAAGAAAAGAAAAAGCGATTAAAGCGCTGGAGGCAGTGAAGCTGGCAGACAGGATGGATCATCTTCCGAACCAGTTATCAGGCGGGCAGCAGCAGCGCGTAGCAATAGCGAGAGCATTGGTGAATGAGCCGGTAATGATACTGGCTGATGAAGCAACGGGTAACCTGGATACAAGAACGTCTTATGAGATCATGTCGCTGATACAGGATTTGAATACACAACAGGGAAAAACAATTGTGTTCGTAACACATGAGCCGGATATAGCCGCATTCAGCAGCAGAACCGTAACGTTAAAAGATGGCCGCGTAGTGAAAGACAGCAAAAATGAAAATGTGAAATCTGCAAAAGAAGCATTGGAAAGCCTGCCGGTTAATGATGATTATTAAAACGAAGTAACATGAATGTAGTTAATCTTTTCAGGATAGCATGGAAGGCATTGTTGAGAAATAAGCTCCGGGCTTTTCTTACCATGCTGGGTATTATTATAGGCGTTGCTTCGGTAATCACTATGGTGGCTATAGGCCAGGGGTCAAAACAGAGCATACGCGACCAGCTATCGGGCATGGGCTCAAACATGATCAATATACGCCCCAGCAGTAATGTTACGGTTGGCGGTGGCGCCAGGCTCGGCGCTTCAAGCCTGCAAACGCTGAAGGTGGAAGATGTTGACGCTATAAAAGAAAAAGTGAATTTTATTACAGCAGTATCACCCGGGCTCCAGGCAAGCGGACAGGCAATAAACGGCGCGTTGAACTGGCCTACCACCATACAGGGCGTATCGCCTGACTATCTGCCTATTATCCGCGAATGGAAAATTAAGGAAGGCTTGAATTTTACAGAGGAGGATGTTAAAACGATGGCAAAGGTTTGCGTAATAGGGCAAACTATTGCAGAGAACATTTTCCCGGGTGGGCAAAACCCGATAGGACAGACCATCCGTTTCGGAAAGATCCCTTTAAAAGTGATTGGTGTGCTTGCTGAAAAAGGAGAAAATACTTTTGGACAGGACCAGGATGACATTATTATAGCGCCATATACCACCGTGCAAAAAAGAATATTGGCCGTGCCTTATGTGCAAACCATTTATGCTTCTGCCGTAAACGAGCAAAGCTCCGATACCGCCACACAGGAAATTACAGTAGTATTGCGCAAGCAACACAAGCTAAAAGCTTCTGATGAAGATGACTTTACCATACGTACACAGGCCGAGCTGATCAGCACCATCAGCTCAACAAGCGAGCTGCTTACAGTGCTGCTAGCTGCCATTGCAGGAATTTCGCTGGTAGTAGGTGGTATTGGCATCATGAATATCATGTATGTTTCCGTAACAGAACGTACCAAGGAGATCGGACTTCGCATGTCTATCGGCGCAAGAGGTATAGATATACTATTGCAGTTTTTAGTGGAAGCGATATTGATAAGCATTACCGGGGGAATTATTGGTGTAGCGCTCGGCATAGCATCGGCAGAACTGGTTCATGCATTGTTGCAATGGCCTATACTGGTATCCGAATCATCCATTATATTATCATTTATGGTGTGTGCCGTAACAGGTGTGTTCTTTGGGTACTACCCGGCGCAAAAGGCTTCAAAGCTTGATCCTATTGAGGCGTTAAGATATGAATAGATTATATTGCACCAGTTAAAACTAAGCATATAAACAATGAAAATGGGATGGTTAAATAAATCCTGGGTAAGAGTTATATTTCATATAGCTGCCTGGATCATTGTATTTTCCCTTCCCTTTTTATTGAGGCGTTACCCGGCTGATGATGCCCCCAAAAACCCGGATGAGCAGGGCTTCTTCTTTGTAAACAATTTAACGGCGCTGCTTTGGATTGGGGTATTTTACTTTAACGCGTATGTGCTCACCCCCCGGTTTATCTATACTAAAAAATATCTTTATTATTTTTTGATTGTTTTGGGGTTGTTTGCTATTATAATGGTTATTCATTCCTGGTTATTTATATTGTTAATCATACATAAACAATTGTTGCTGTCAAGATCAATAGGATTTAATATTCCACCCTTTATGCTGGCTATTGCTGTTAGCACCGCCTATCGCATGATCATAGATAAAAATAAAACGGACAAGCTACTGCAGCAAAAGCAGGAAGAGAATTTTAAATCCGAGCTTTCCTTTCTGCGATCGCAGGTAAGTCCGCACTTTATGTTTAATGTGCTGAATAATATACTGGCGCTGGCACGCTTAAAAAGCGATCAACTGGAACCCACCATTTTTAAGCTTTCAACATTGATGAGATATATGTTGTATGAAACGGATGAAGAATGCGTTTCCTTACAAAAAGAGATTGACTACCTGAACAGCTATATTGACTTACAAAAACAGCGTATAGGCGGCAAGGTGAAGCTTGATGTAAATATTCCGCAGGCCGAAGCGCACCACGAAATTGCGCCCATGCTGCTCATACCTTTTATTGAAAACGCATTCAAGCATGGCACAGGGCGTATTAAAAATGCGCAGATAGACGTCAACATGAATGTAGAGCATGATACACTCAATTTTGTTGTACGGAACAGGTATGATGCCGCGGAAACAAATGAAAGCAAGGATAAAACCTCCGGTATAGGGTTAACCAATGTGATGCGCAGGCTCAACCTGCTGTATGAAGACAGGCATAACCTGCTTATTACAAAAGAAGACGGCTGGTTTATAGTATCATTACAAATAAATCTTGCATAAATGCTGAAATGTATAGCAGTAGATGATGAGCCCCTGGCGCTGCAACTAATGCAGGACTATATCGGCAAAGTATCTTTCCTGCAATTAGTAACAACCTGTGGTGATGCGTTTGAAGCCAACCAGGTATTGCAGGAACAGGAAATTGACCTGGTATTTATTGATATACAAATGCCTGGCTTAACTGGTTTACAATTCATTAAAAGCCTTTCGCACAAACCAATGTTCATATTGGTAACAGCATACGAAAAATTTGCCCTGGAGAGCTATGACTTAAATGTAGTAGACTATCTTTTAAAACCGGTGGAGCTTTCCCGCTTTATACAGGCATGTAATAAGGCCAATGAGCTGCATCAGTTAAAGCATAAACAACCGGATAGCAGCAGCGAATATTTTTTCCTGAATGTTGATTACAGTATGGTAAAAGTAATATTTGCTGATATTATGTGGGTAGAAGGCTTGCGTGATTATCTTAAAATTCACCTGGTTCCGCCGGCAAAACCGCTTATTGCGCGGATCAGCATGAAAGCAATAGAAGAAGAATTACCAGCATCCAAATTCCTGCGCATTCATAAATCATTCGTTGTTGCCATAGATCATATTACCGCTGTAAAAAAAAGCAGCGTATATATGGGCGACATGGAATTGCCTGTTGGGGAAACATATAAGGAAGTGGTTGATACGATCACGAAGCGAAAAAAATAAAGATTCGGAAAAGAAATACAAACTACAGGCACCGGTAAGTGCCGTTAATGGACTACCGTCCCCTTGCCAGTCCGAAAACAGATATTCAAACCTGCCTGCACCAGGCACGGTTCAGGGCCACGAGCTTATGTTGTCGCCTATGCATGACGCGGCTACTTAAAGATTTAAACCGAAGTTTAACACCGCAATAAACAGAAATGCTTAACGTTAGCTGTTATTGTTATTAGGCAACGCTCAAAAAAATACCAAACAAAGATGTAACCTTTTGAAAAACCAAAAGTCTGATACCAGGCATAATTTAATATACCATGAAAAGTATAAGCGTCTTGTTATTAATATTGTTGTCTTTGATAAGTTGTAATAAAGATGATGATCCGACACCAACTGACCCTGACACTTCCATGTATTTTCCTGCAAATTCAGGCTCAGCATGGGAAACTACGCCTGCTTCGGAATTAGGATGGAACCAGAACGCAATTCAGCCTTTAAAAGATTTCCTGATTGAAAAGAACACAAAGTCATTTATGATACTGGTAAACGGCAGGATCGTTATGGAAGAATATTTTAACGGACATACTTCCTCCGCCGAATGGGAATGGAACAGTGCGGGTAAAACACTGGCGGCTGCAACAACGGGAATTGCCCAGCAGGAAGGATTGCTTGATATCAGCAATAAAGCATCCGATTATTTAAGTACAGGGTGGACAAATATGCCATTGGAAAAAGAAAACCTGATAACCGTAAAACACCTGCTGACAATGACATCGGGTATTGACGACACAAAACAGTTGGTGATAAAGCCTAATTTAACTTATGTTGCTGACGCCGGTACAAGATGGGCTTACGGAAATGTTTTCCAAAAGTTGTTTGGCATAGTTGCAGATGCAAGCGACAAGGAATTTGAAACCTATTTTACTGAAAAGTTAAAGAACAAGATAGGTATGGATGGATATTGGAATTTTGGGGCAATTTTTACCATCTATCATAGCACAGCAAGAAGCATGGCGAGATTTGGGCTTTTAGCTTTAAACAAGGGTAAATGGAAAAGCGAACAAATAATCAACGAATCCTTTTTTACCGCAAGTACCGGCACCTCACAAAATATTAATCCTTCCTATGGATACCTTTGGTGGCTCAACGGCAAATCAAAATTTATGCTGCCGAATGAGCAAACCGTTTACAATGGATCTTTGATTCCCAATGCACCGGCAGATATGTATGCGGCTATGGGGCTTTCTGACCAACGTCTTT
The DNA here is from genome assembly GCA_019638595.1 of Chitinophagaceae bacterium. GTDB lineage: Bacteria > Bacteroidota > Bacteroidia > Chitinophagales > Chitinophagaceae > Agriterribacter. Next base: position 313,505 of record JAHBTJ010000005.1, on the reverse strand, counting down.
ACGTAGTACCGGGCAAAAAAATGGTAATCGTACGAATGGGAGATTCTTCCAATCCAGACAATCCCTCTTTTGCTGTTTCGGGGTTTGACAACGAACTTTGGGCAAAAATTAATGCGGTCATAAACTAAATACAAAGCGCTATAACGGGCAGCCTCACTCTCTAAATCCTGGTGCATTTTGCAATGAAAGACTACAAGCCATAAAAGCCTCCTTATTTAATTTTTCCTATATCCCTTTTTGCAGCCAAAAATTTTCCTGGCATTATTTCCGGCTATGCAGGAGCGTTATAAAATACCGGCATTATTTACAAAGTTAACCAGGAGCGCCGTATTTTTTAGATGGAGCTTTTTTAAGATATTGTGCCGGTGTACCTCTACTGTTTTTAAAGTGATATTTAACTCCTTACCTATTTCCCTCGACGACTTTCCATGCCTGATAAGATCAACTATTTCCATTTCCCGGCCCGACAGGATGCTGACATCACACGGGCTATTGTTATCAAGCATTTGCTCAGACAGGATAGACTTCACCTCTTCACAAATGTATTTTTTGCCCGATATCACTTCGTTAATGGCAGTTATCATTTCCTCTTTTGAGGAATTTTTAGTAACATAGCCCTGGGCGCCCGACTGCAACATTTTTTTTGCAAATAATGGTTGCGAATGCATTGAAACGCCAATGATTTTTGAGCGGGATGATATTTTCGTGATCTCTTTTGTAGCCTCTAAGCCATTCACCGGGCTCATATTGATATCCATCAGGATAACATCAGGTTGGTTTCTAAGCGCAAGCAGTACTGCTTCATCTCCTGTATCAGCCTCTGCTATAACCTGAAAACGCGGATCGCTGTTAAGAATAAAAGACCAGGTATCCCTGATGAGCTTATGATCGTCAACAATAAGGACGGTTATTTTTTTTTCTTGTGTTGGAGCATACATGTGACAGGATTTTATAGTTATTGAATTTTATATACAGCGCTGCTATATGAACCACACTATCTGCTGCCATTAAATCTTACTTCATAGTGTGGCGATAAATATTTTTACAGCATGTGTTCAGCAAGCATTTATCTCCACACACAGTAGCCATTTAATCATTTTCATATAGCTGAACCACAAAATTATAAATCTGCCTATACCGCGTATATACACATTTGGGTAATGCGGATCACCACTTTTGTGTAATGCCGGGTATAATGGCAAACCGGGCATAAAAACAATGCCGTTACCATGCATAAAGGCAATGATAACGGCTATTTGTTTAAGGTTAGAAACGGCTGGTGTCAGGTACAGGTTAGGGTTGTGTGGTCAGTTCAGAGACCAGGATCATTGGATTTAAAAAAGCGGATACAAGGATTTAAAAAACGGGCACCAAAAATTATATATAAAAAGACACGGTTATTCTGCAACCTTTACCACAGGCAGTGTCAATATTCATTTTCCCACCCAGATGGCTTATTCGATTTTTCATACTACGAAGCCCTATGCCGGAATTAATGCGTTTACTATCAAACCCAACGCCATCGTCTGCTATCTGCAGGTAAAGATGTCTTTTGTTCAGGCTTAATTGCACACACACATGCTTAGCCTTACTATATTTTATGATATTATTCAATTGTTCCTGGATGATGCGGTGTATAGTCAGCTTATAGCAACAGGATAATTTATCAAGCACACGTTGCGAACTGTACAAAAAATCAATTTCAAAAAGATTCAGCTTTTCTATTTTTTTAATAAGGTCATTTACAACCGCAACAACCGAAGAATCCTTACGGTCAAAAATTGAATAGGTATCAGATACCTGCTTTACATTTTGAATAGCTTCTGAAATGAGCTCCATCACCTGCTTTTTCGCCAGCACTTCACTTTCTGTTGCCGGTGTTAGCTGATCAAGGTAAATCTTTGCAACACAAAGCAGCGGGTTAACATTGTCGTGCAGCTCGTGCGCCATTTCTCTTCTTGCAGCTTCGTATGATAACAGCGCGATCTTCGATAAATCATGGGAGCTGACGGCGTTTCCGGGTATAATAAGTGGTGTATCACAGGCAGCGTTTTCAAAAAGACAATAATCTTTATGGTTTTTACCGCCGGTCAGGGTATCTCCCGCTACGGGTGCGGATGAATAATGAAGGATTTCTTTTTTAGCCATAGGAACCGATTGACAGGTTTTTCCGGGAATGAAGTTGTTTCTTACTATATATGCTGCATTCTCCGTTTGGATTTATAATGCAAAGCTATACCTGATGAGCACCCACGTAAATACCACCTTTGTGTAACTACTGAAATTGATTTTATGAACATTTGATAATTAAATGATTATGCAACAGCCGTTGCACAAAAGGGTAGCTTCTTTATCAAAATAAAATACGGAAAGAGGCTGGTACCGGATGCCGGCATAAAAAAGCCGCTACCAGGAATGATAACGGCTTTTGTTTTTCAGGATAAGGACCCGCATATTATGGAGAGGTGCTTTTTCCTGGCTGAAACTTTCAGTTGGGCATGGGTTCTTATCATAGAATACGGATAGCTTTCAAGGGATAAGGATAAAATTGGATTTTTCGTTTGGATTTATAATGCAAAGCTATACAGCCGCACAAAACATTTCTATACACTTTTGTGTAAAAGCGAATTTTTTTTAGCGGAATTGAAAACCCCGGTGCAACGCCAAAACCCGGATATTTTTTCACCGGGACCACATTCGCCCCCGAAATATATTTACATATTTGGTAAAAAATGGCTAATTTATATTGGCTCATACACAAAAGTGTAATACCCCTTAGCATTAACTAAACTAGCTTCACAAAAAAAAAACCAAACCTGTATATGCCCCCCCTTAAAAAGCGATATAAGTTTGTATGTATAGCCCTGAGCCTGGTTTTCATCAGTGCCGGCGGTATTTCGCAAACAGACAGCTATGACAACATACGGTTTAAGCGGTACGATGCGGAACAGGGGCTTCCGTCGGGGGCCTGTGACAATATGTACCAGGATAAATACGGCTTCCTGTGGGTGAGCAACTATTATGGAGTAAGTATCTTCGATGGCACCCATTTTTTTAATTTACCCACTTATTCATCCGACAGCAATTTTAACCTCGCACAATTACCTCATAATTTTTTGCAAGCAGACAGCATATCAATGCTGATCAGCTCACCCAATGGATTATACCTCTATCACTATAAAACCAATACTGTAGAAAAGCTGAAGCGACAACCCCTGCCTGTATCACGCCAGCCCATCCATCTTATAGGCGCTTCGGCTTCCGGAGAAGAGCTTTACGCGGAAACTGCCGGTAAATTATATGTACTGAACAGGGCATTAACCATACAATCAATTGTACCTTATACCCGTGCAAAACAGGGAATACGTGTAAATACAAGCGGGGTTACTTCAGACTATTTTTACCTCACCACCGATAACCATTTCGTAAAAATCAACATTCCTGAAAACAGGGCAGACACCTTATTGAAGCTGCCTGCCGAAACGAGGAACATAATGGTGAATGCTGATAACAAAGAGGAATACCTGGTGTGTACAGATCATGCTATCTACCGGGTAGCCAGGCAATCGCATAAACTTATACACAAGGTATTCCTCTCTTCATTCTTTAAAGGAGAGCATGATTTTGAGCTGAAAGATATTGCAATGGATAACCTGGGAAATTACTGGATAGGCGGATATAATAAGCTGTTTGTGTATTTTACCGCCTCAAATACCATTAAAGATAAAACTCAAACACTGCTTGAAAGCGGCGATAAAGAGCAGACTCATGTTGTAGACATAGGAACCAATAAAGATGAGATATATCTGTCTACGAGAATATCCGGCATTCTTATATCCGACCGCACTGCATTAGTAAAAAACTATAGTGATTTTCCCAGTAAAGGTAGTTCCGTATCTTCTATTGTATTACATAATGAAAAGTTGCTTTTCGCCGACTTTAAAAACGATATCAATATCGTTACCCCTGGCGATAATAACAGCGTTTTACAACATCATAAGATCAGGGGACTGGCGCCTAATTCCATTGCCACACTCGAAAACCTCGACAGGGATCATATATGGACCGTATTGTGGAATGATTTTAAGCTGGGAATCATCAATGCCAGTCAGTTATCTGCACAATTTCCTACATTCCCGGTAGACAGCATTGCTTTTGCGCATAAGCAGTCTTTCGACATGTTACTTCCTTCCAAAGACGCCATTCCTATTATTAAAAAGGCGGGCGATCAGTTATTTTATTACAGCGCAAACAATCAATTGTTCAGGGTGGAAGGAAGCGTAACGCAGGGCTTCAGGTTTATGTTTTTAGATTCAATCGCGTCGCCACATTATATTACCTGTATTGAAGTGCTTTCCTCAGGCCAGGTAACCGTAGGCACTTCCGGATTACAGGTGTACAACCTTGAAGGCGTCCGGCTGAAAAAAGCGATTGATCTGTTTAACCCCAATATCCCGGTAAGATTTGTGCTTGAAGACAGCAGGCAGCATAAATATTTATTAACTACAAACGGCATATATGTATTTGATGCAAAATTTGGCTTTAAAGAACATTTATGTGCTGAAAGCAAACGACTACCCGGCAATATAAGCTACAGTGGGTTTATAGACAACCGTGACATTCTTTGGGCAGCCACCAACGGAGGAGCTATTGCATACGACTGTGTTCAGAGAAGTATATTCAAGCTATCGGCCCTGCGAACCATAGTCAATTCTGAATTTAACTCCAAAAGCCTTGCTGTAGATGATCATCAGAATGTATATTTCGGCGGTGTAAAAGGAGTAACAGCTATCAATACCAATCTTTTCAGCAATAAAAAGAGAGATTTCCATCTTTTCTTTTACTGGATAAAAAACCAGGATTCTTTATTGCACAACAGCATTTTGCCGGGTTCTATTGTTAATACCAGGCCATTCCCCCATTATAAAAATAACTTCAGCTTTTCAGTGCACGCTATTTCCACCCTGCAGGCAGAGCCGTTTGAAATGCGTTATAAGATGGAAGGAATTGATTCCGCGTGGCGGATTCCTACAGGCCTTACGCTGGAATATATGGACCTGAAGCCTGGAAAATATAAGCTGATCGTAACAGGTAAATATCCTGACAGTGATACAGTAAGAGAAGTATCCTATAGTTTCAGGATTAAGCAGCCTTTTTGGGAGGAGCTGTGGTTTGTATTATTAGTGTCAATCACATTTTTTGCGCTTATGTTCCTTATACTAAATTATTGGTACAGGAAAAAATTCGAGAAGGAAAGAATAGAAGCCTCCAAACAAATAGCGCTGAAAAGCGAAAGAGAACGCATATCGCAGGAGCTGCACGACGATCTGGGCTCTGGCCTCACGTCTATCCGGCTGCTTTCAAGCTCTGTAAGCGCTCATCCCAACAGCCCGAGAGCGCCTCAAATGCTGGCAGATATAGGAAAGGTATCAGGCGAGCTCATTGACCAGATGAGTGAGATCATTTGGGTACTTAATCACTCAGACGACTCCTTTAACGGGTTAATAGCGCATCTCAGGATATATATGGCAAGTTATCTCCAGCGCATAGACCTGCCGATGCGCCTCGATATTCAAAGCAATATGCAGGAAGACATTCATATAACCAGCACACAACGCAGAAATATCCTGCTCGTAGCAAAAGAAGCTTTTCACAATACAGTAAAACACTCCAGGGCAACCGTATTTTCCATTCAATGTGGAACCATAGGCCAAAATATATTACAGATAGTGATAAGCGACAATGGTATAGGTATACCGGAAGGCCTCCCAACAACAGGAAACGGGTTAAACAATATTAAAAGGAGGATTTCCAGCATAAACGGTGAAGTAAAATTTGATAACAATAACGGAACAAACATTACTATAAATATTTTTACAAGTAAAGACTGAATATTATGATAATTACGATTTGCATAGTTGATGATCAGCCTATTTTGAGGCAGGCGCTTGAAGACATTGTTAACAGTTCATCCAATCTCTCCTGTATAGGATCTTTTGCCGATGCTGAATCCTATATTAACGAATACGATAACTTGAAGCCGGATATAACGCTTATGGATATTGATCTTCCCGGCATGTCGGGGATAGAAGCCATACAGGTGATAAAATTAAAGGACGCCGCCGCCAAATTCCTGGTATTGACCATATTTAATAACGATGATAAAGTGTTTAACGCTATTAAATCCGGGGCAGGGGGATACCTGCTTAAAAAATACTCATTCGATTACCTGCTTGAGAACATCATGGAACTTCATGCCGGAGGCGCACCCATGTCGCCGGAAATTGCCAGGCGGGTTATTAACTATTTTCAACGGGGCAGCGGCAGCCCTAAAGAGCTTAACAGTCTTACGGACAGGGAAAAGATGGTACTGGAGCTTATTGTAGACGGCTTTTTATATAAGGAGATCGCCAATAAGCTGGCTGTTACTATTGATACTGTAAAAAAGCATGCCAGCAGCATTTACGAAAAGCTGCATGTAAGAACACGCAGTGAAGCAATAAAAAAATATTTATCGCGATAGGGATAAAATCAAAGGGCGTTAACGGAATCTTCTGTATATGCATCAACAGATCAGGATTTCGCTTTTAGAATACATGCGGCGGCTCGCAAAAACGGGCAAGAGGTTGAGCTAATGTATACTTTGCTTTGGTGCAGGTTGTAAACCCAAAACAATTTTAGCGTCCTTGCGATCCCGCCAGCATCAAAACCTAAGTTGGAGCAATGTTACGGCGGGTGAAGCCATCCTCGCGTGTATACAATATTTTAAAAGCGAAATCCCTGGCAAGGCGGGACGAAATCGGCTACGGCCGATTTCGGGCGCCTGCCCGACTGGTCATTCAGGCAGGGCTTTTGGGTTACTTTTTGCTGCATTGATCTAAAACATGGCAGCGTGCATGAGGAACCTGCCGGGCAGTAGTGCAGATGTTGAGCATTAGTACAAAAGGCTGGCGGATTTCTCGCCGGGTGAATTTTTGAATTACGCGTTTTCTCCCAAGTAAATAGAAAAAATTCTATAGCACATTACGCTTTTATGTAATAAATAATGATGCTCCGGCGTTGTATAGTTTTGTCAGGCGTTTAACTGTTCGGCACAATAAAGTGGAGCAGAACCCACTCAAAAAATGACAGAAATTTAAAAATAAAAAAAATAAAATGACAAATAAAACAATACTCAAATTTCTCCTGATTGTTTGCTTTACGGCAAGTATTAACAGTTCCTGTAAAAAAGATAATGACAATGCAAACGCACAAACGAAAATATATGATTTTCCTTTTGACAACTCACTTTCCGCCACAGTGGGTACAGGCACGCTTTCGAGCACAGGAAACACATTTACTACCGACCGGCACGGAAACACGAATTCTGCGTTATCGCTAACCAACGGCGCCAGAGAATCATTAAGCAGCTTACCGTTAGACAGCAGTGCAAGAACAATTTCAGTATGGTTCAACATTCCAGCCGTTCCTTCATCACCTCACAACATTTGTAAATATGGTTCATTTACAGGTGCAGGTGTGTTTGGTGTTTATATAGACAAAAATAGTGATCTTCTGTTTCAAACGGGAGTTGGAGATGTGCAGTTTAATACAAGTTTCCAACCAAACACGTGGACGCATTTAGCCTTTAGTCTTTCAAATAACACCATTGTTTCCCTGTATATAAATGGAGTTTTAGATAAATCATTTAACACAGAAGAAACAACATTGAATACCTTGTCAAGCGCTTTTCAATTAGGCGAAAATAACTTTACCGCTAAATTTGACGATTTGAAAATTTACAACTACGCTTTAACTGCTAAACAAGTACAAAATATTTACGAAAACAAATAACGAACAGCACAGTCATCAAAAGCTTTGATGTAGAGCCAAGCAGCAACGGCAGCAACCGGGCTATGATAAGTTTTATAAATAGCAAAGCAAAAAATGGCAACAGCGGTATAAAGTTAGCGTACCCGCTCAATAACGCATTTCATATAAAGTGCCTACACTATTCATCATCACCAGTTTATTGGCATTCGCCGATACCGAGCCGGCATTCGCAGTTTTAAACTCAATCCAATCTTTCCTGGCATAGTCGTACCTGTATGTTCTCCCTATTGAATTTGTGAGCCAGGTATTATAATGGTTGTCCACCGTAATATCTATTCCGTCACTGCCGGCCCGTTGTTCCCATTTGCCCTGGGTGGCATTCCAATTATAGATTTTGCCCACTGAATTCACAAGCCAAACCTGGCTGTTTTGACCTGCAACGCCACCGGCCCCTATTCTATAACCTGAAGATCCGGGTTGTTTTACCCAGGAATTACCTTCCAGGGTATAGATATAACCCGGTTTGGTAACCACCCACAACTTACCGTTGGCGTCAACCGCTATATCTTTTGCACCTCCCGGGCAATCGGTAGCTGTAACGGTCCAGGTAGTGCCCGACAAGCGGTAAATCCTGCCGGATGAGCGAATGATATATACCCGGCCTGCGTTCGCTGCTATCCTTTCTGAATTTTCTGTACCACTCATAAGCAACCAGGAAGCAGCATTGGCGGCCCTTTGGTATATAGAGCCTGTAGTTCTGCTTACCTTGTATATTTTTCCGGCTGTATCAACAGCTATATCCCTGGCTGCCGATCCTGATATGGGCGACCAGGGTCTTTCTGCCGCCTGGAAGTAGAGGCGCGAGATTTTAGTCAGCCCGGTGAACCCGTAAAAGCGGCTTACGTCAAAACCGGTACCGGGTATATCTATAAAACGCGTGCCTGTTAACTCTCCCATAGATAATGCAGTTACATTGGTATATATTTCCAGGCGGTTCAGGCATTCACCGTAATAACCACCCACGCCCCGGATATATTCTCCGGGCACGGTATACCTGAGCTGCAAACTGCTTGCACCGGGTTCCTGGCTGGTATACATTACCAGCACTCCATCGGGGTCTTCCGCCCAGATCATTATCTGGTTCGGCTTGCGACCATCGTAGGTGCCGATGGCAATCATCAGCAGGCGGTGGTTACTGATGGGGAAACCAAAATAGTCGCCACCTGATGTGTTACCATAAGGTCCATAAGAAGTTTCAATCAATCGCTTGCTTACCGCATCCTGCCTGTCCTCTGTCATCACAACCCTTTTCGCACTCCTGTATTTCTCAGGCAAATCTTCAAATTGCACCCATTGAATGGTATCTCCTGCCGCCTGGGTAATTGCGGCGGTTTCAGCTAAAAGGATCTCTTTTTTTTCGCAGGAAATGATGATGACCAGCACAACAGCCAATAGTGAAAACCTGTTTTTCATGCTCATGTATTTAAGTATAAAGATTGTTTACAAATTAAAAATGCGGCTAACCGTAACGAGATGAAATATCCCATTGAGTGATTCCAGAACAGTCATGCACAGTAAATGTTACCCGGATAACACATAAGTTATAAGATGGAGTACCGTGCTGAAAAAGCGAAAATTGGCGGGCATATTGTTACCTCCTGGCTAACCGTTATGGCACTCATGCTGTTAACCGGCTTTAATTATGCAGAGGTTGCCGTACGTGATATTGTGATGGCAGTTTCGGCTTTTACTATAGGCCCTACCTGTTGCTTTTTACAAAAAAATTTCCCCGGTATACTATTTACAATAATTTTTCGTTCAAAACCTGCATATTCGGTTTCTGAAACATTCACTATTTCAACCACCTCATTACATGAAAAAGATAATATTGATCGCCATTTGCTTTCCGGCTATAATGGCAACCGCCCAGAGTAAAAAATTCCAGTTTAAAACCGGTGCGGAATACGGGCTTCCCAAAAAAGCTGAAGACCTTTCTTTTTTTGGGAACAACGAAAATGGCATCGTTAACCTTTCTTTAAAAAAAGATGAATTGTACTTTACCAGGTTTAACCCTAAAAGCCTGGCACAAACCGGCGAAAAAGTAATACCCATACCAGACGCTACACGAAATATGAATAGCGAGATAGTAATTGACTTTAACCCCCTTTATTTTTGGTTGCGCAGCGACTGGGATAAAGACCGGCAAAAGGAAATGTTGTTCGTAACTACCATAGATGTAAATAACGGGAAACTGGGCAATAAGAACGAAAAGCTGATTGAAACCGACAGGTTGGCGGGCAGTATGAGTACAACGGGCTGGTATAGCTTTAAAAAAACAGATAAATATCAATTCAACTTTGATGCAAACCGCACAAAGCTGCTGGTAAGCTATCGCCTGGCTCCCGCCGACAAAAAAGATAAAAAAAGTCTCGACAGGATAGGCATCTACGTGTTTGACCGTAACATGAACAAATTATGGGGTAACGAATTTACCATGCCTTACAACGAAGCTGTAATGGACAACGCTGATTTTTCGGTAGATGCTGAAGGCAACGCCTACCTGCTGGCTAAAGTATATAATTCCGACTCAAGGAAGGAGTTTGATAAAGCTACCGGCAATCCCGCTTACCACCTGGAAGTTTTTAAGTTCACAAAGAACAATGAGCAGGTAGTGCATACCACTGTTTCTTTAGACCAGTATTTCATCCGCGAATCTACACTCATTGAAAATGCACAACACGATATGGTAATTGCCTGCACTTACAGCAAAGACCCGAAAACCAAAACTACGGAAGGTATTTTTCTCGGATTGTTTAATGGCAATAAAGTAGTGGATTATAAAAAGGGATTTTATAAATTTCCTATATCAGAGCTGGTAAAATTTGAATCGCGCCGGGAGAAAAGAAAAAGAGAGAAAAAAGACGATTATGAAATTCCGAACCTGAAAGTAACGGATGTGCTGGTTGAAAAAGACGGCAGTGTGCTGATAGCATGCGAAGAGCAGTACACCCGTACTCACCAAAGATCTGGTTTCGGGGCCAATGGTATGATGACATCCAGCTCTACTTATGTTACTTACCATTACGATGATATACTGGCAACCCGCGTAAACGCGTCCGGTGAAATTGAATGGCTCAAAAAGATCCCTAAAATGCAGTACGGAACCAGGGGAAAAGGCACTATGAGCTTTAAGCTGATCAGCGATGAAACGGGCTATTACTTTTTGTATCTCGACAACATTAAAAATCAAAAAATGGACGATGACGATACTCCTGCAAAGCACATAGACGGAGCCGGCGGGCAGGTTTTTGTGAGTAAAATTGACAATAAAGGAAATGTAACCAAGGAGCTTATCTTCAATACACGAGAAGAAGATATGATGATCTACCCCTCGGAGTTTACCAAAATAAATGACAAGCAGTTTATTGGAAGAGCCAGGCTGAAGAAAACACTTTTTCAACCGCTGCTGATCACAGTTAACTAACAAACCTTATCATCATTATAAAAGCCTGCTCCGGATACTGGGCAGGCTTTTTATGTATGTGCACCGGTGCGCATCGTTTTCACCCCTTATAGTTTACAGGCATAATTTTATTGGTTTGCATGTTATAATGCTTTAATATTGCACCCCATTAATGCCCAGATGGCGGAACTGGTAGACGCGTCAGACTCAAAATCTGGTATTGGCAACAATGTGCAGGTTCGATTCCTGTTCTGGGCACAATAAAAAGCCACGTAAATATTGCGTGGCTTTTTATATTTAGTTGTAAATCAATACCAATGGTTTCTTATAACAAATAGGAAGTGTACATAGTAGTACATGAAAGACCGTGGAAATTCATCGAAAATTGGCGGTTGGATGGCGGACTTTTCGATGTAGGGAACTTAATTCCGATATTTTTCTTCTACATTTATTCCCTACTTCAAAAAACCGTACTTATGTCACTTGAACATCTGGGAAATGTTATAGTAAGGTACACTCTTTATTCAAAAAAACATAAAACAAAAAAGGGAATTATAGAAATATATTTCAGATTTGAGTTTGCCTTGAACAATATCTGGCTCACGAATAAAAGAGTGACCGCCGGACTTGGAATAATGTGTAACAAAGAATCGTGGGATGGCTATTATGTAAAAGGGAATAATGGCATTGCTGCCCTGAACAATAAAAAGATTGACGATTCCAGGTTGTTAATAAGGCAATATCTACAACGACTGTTGGGGAATGGGGAGACGGATTTAGCAACGATAATAAAAGAGGTTGAGATCGGTATCAAACCGGCTATTACCGGTCGTAAATCTAGGAAACAGATATACAAATCGCAGTTAAGCGTACTACAGGAGCACGAGTTTTCAGTAGTTACAAAGGCGTATATTGGCTCTTATGAACAACATACAGGTGAAATGTCTGAAAACACCAAGCTAAAATATGACATTACGGTTAGGTTTTTAAAGAGTTTTTGGCAAGAAAAGTATAAAAAAGACAGCGTTCTGGTATCTGAAATTTCTATAAATGATACAGATGAATTTAAGTCATTCCTGCTTAAGCAACCCAAAAATAGATTGAAACCAGAAGGCGGCACTTTATCTCCTAATACGATAAAAACATATTTATCAAAGCTCCGGGCCGTAATGAATTTTTCGGCGCTGCCAATACAAGAAGGGGGATTGGGATTAATAAAACATGTGCCTATTAGACATGGATTAATCGGGGTTTTTGATGATTCGGACAGGGAGCCGGTCGGATTCGATGACATTGAAATCATCTGGGGAATGGATAATGAAAAATTGAGCCCACCGCTTAAAAGATCAAAATACTTTTTCCTGTTTATGGCTGGCTCCGGCACCGGTTATAAAGAAGTAAAGAGTATTAAAAGAGAGCATTTTGATGAGGTTGAAAATGGTCTTGTTTATTTATACAAAGGAAGAACCAAAAATAACAAAAAATACGGAGTTACTTTGTTGCCTTTTGCTGTAGAGGCATACAACTTCTTTAAATCACAACCAGGATTCTTTGATTGTATTACTAGCGAATCGAATGAAATTTATCATCTGCGGGTTTTATTCGAGATAGCAGGCATTGAATATACCGATGTGACACCTTATGTTGGTCGCAGTACCTTTATTGCCAACCTACTTGCCGAGGGAATAGATAAGTATGTTGTAAAGGATATGGTTGGACACTCAGGAATTAAAATGCTTTCAAAATACGATAGGCATGTTGCAAAAATAAAAGCAAGGGGGCATAAAAAAATGTTAGAAAAAACTGATATAAAAAATCTTAAGCCTAAACAACAATAGCATTTCTCTCCAACGCTCGTTTTAAATCAACTTTGGATACCAAAGTTTTCCTCAACACTTTGGTTCTTCGAATCTTGTTGAGGGAGCAATATTTGTATAAGCTTGACTTAGATTCACATTTTATAAATATTGTAGCTTCCCTTATCGTAAGCCATTCTTCATTTTGCACATCCTGAGTTATTTTTATATCGCTCATGTCATTGTTATTTTCTTTTATTATTAAAATATATTTTGTCGCAGAATGTTCCGCATACGGTTGTTCCAATAAGTTTGGCACCGTTTCCTAAATCAGTTTCTTCGCCACCAACACACTTCCAGTAGGGATCAGAAGCCCATCCGACTACTCGTTTATTGAATTTAAACCTCCACTCAAGCCCATCAAGGTATAGTTGTTTATACCGGATAATATCGTTACCAATAATATCCTCCTGTTCTTTGAAATATATACAGTGTGTGCAGTACCATACAATAATGAACAACGCGTATATGTTAAATGCCCACCGGATTCTTTTGAGTGTTTTGGTCAATTCGTCCATATTATCCTCTTTTAAGTGTTATAACTTCAGCAGCCCTGCAATAGCTCTGCAGCAGCCCTACAATAGCTCTTCAGGATACTCCCAAAATCCCTGCTTTCCTTTTGCGGGTATCGGTGTTGCAAAGGCTACCGGATCGGTAAGGTACCAGCCATAACGACCGGGTCTGTAGCGCCGGCTTCAACCAGGCACTTTTCAATCCTGGCCATTGATGTGATGGCCGGAACTTCGGAAGTATAGTTTTTTAGATTAAGATTTATTACTATCTGCATGGCGGACATATATCTCCCTTTCTTCACGAAGACTATAATAATCCCATAGATCCCAGCAGTCCATATATGAGTTATTTTCTTTTCTCGGAAAACCCTTTTTGTGTAAGCTGCCAATCCATAGGTGAAATGCAATTCCTTCATTCTTTTTATCCCTTTCGATCTTATTCTGCAATGAAATATCTTTTAAAGCTTGCCGGAAAAACCAATATCGCACCCTGCTTTTAAGCCGGCTAAAAATTTTTAAGTTCATACAACAGTATTTGATTTTTTTATTTGCCACATGGCTTCATTGTAAGCCCTTTCAAATTCGCTCATGGTGGCGCTGACGCTTATTTCCGGATCCAGGGCACTTTGAATTTGATTATTGTTCCCCGTAGTGATTATCCGGTAGCCATTTTTGTAACCTGTTACTAACACTGATATGATCCGGTCGGGAGCGGTTATTTTATGGAACTCCTTACCGTTTCGAAACTTTCGGTAGATCGGGTATTTCATTGCCTTGTTTTTAGTTTATATGAATGTTTTAATGCGGGTGGCTCTTCTTCAAGCATTATATCAAACTTATTTATCATCACATCCCAGCTAAGTTTTCCACGTCCGAAATTGTTGATTTCTTGAATAAAAGTCTGCACCTGCTTATATAGGCGTTTGTTTTCAGATACTTTATCGTCCAGCGATTCAAGCAATCTGATAATTGCCTGGGCGCTGTCTTTTATTATTACCGTGCTGTCGGGAAATAAAACCTGCAAGACGCACCGGTCTTCTAATGGTAGATCTTCCCCGGTCTGCCTACGTCTAATCACCAAAAGGATTTTATTGGAAACATACATACTGGGAGTATCTTCAACCTGTAAAGAAAATATACGTGCCTTAGCCGGACGTGACAGGTAATTGGGGTAATTTGCTGTATCACTCTTTTTTTGCCCGAAAATGGAGCTGGTTACCAATAGTAGCGCAATTGTTATTATTGTTTTCATAACATGGTTTGAACATTTACGATAAAACACCTTTCGGTGCGAAAATATCCATGAGTTGCCCGTAAGAAGTGAGCACGCCGTCATAGATCTTGTACATCAGCTCCGGCTCTTCGTTTGTTGGCTGGAATACATATACTTTCTTTCCGGCTCCTTTCATCCAGCCGGCTTCTGTATTGGCTGATCTGCCGCAAGGCAACACCATTACACATGCATCCGCCCATTGCATACCTTCAAAGTCGGATGCAAAACCTTTTTCGGCTATCGGATCGCTGAGGTTCTTTACATATTCCTCCGGCGTCCATCGCTTCCAGTCCGGGTCAATATCCGACCACGAAAATCCTTTACCGCCATTGGGTGGATTCTTAAAATCATAAACATCATGACCCCATTGCCTTAACATGTGAACTACCACTTCCTGCTGAAGGTTTCTCCAGGAGCTTGCTACGTAAATTTTCATTGCTTTAATTTATTTTAGGTGGTTTAATAATCATCCAGTGTGATACCGTTTCATCTTTGCTAATTCTCCAGCCTGTATAATCATAATACACTACGCGCTGCGAGCTTATTGTATTTCCACACTCCGTTTTACGTTGTGTGTATACAAGGTACCATCCATCATATTCGGGGATAAACTTTGCCGGTATCCACTCTTGTGGTGCTTGAGCGATCCGCTCCTGTTTTATAAGGCGCTTGCCGTCTGGCTGATCTTCTGATACTTCAGTCACTATAAACCTGATATCATCACTGTTCGTTAATTCCGCTTGTGCCTCTTCAAGGAGATTGAACCGTATTTCCGGATTCCAATTTTCAAGTGATCTATAGCATGCATATCCAATGTGTATTGTAACTAATTGTTCCATTGTTTAATTGTTTTGTTTAAATATTACATTGAAAAATATCTTGATACACAGACTTGTTATTACTTTCTGAAAGCGGTATAAAGTCTTCTTTGTTTCTAAGATTCATATACAATTCCCATTTTTCAAAAATTAAGTCCACCTCTTCTTTTTTTTCTACTGATTCGCACATCCTAACTAGTTTTTGAAACATTTTTATATCTCCGTGAAAAGACGCAAGGGCTTCGTGGGTTGCCTTGCCGTCCCTGACTAATGGTATTTTTTTTATAGCTTGTATTAGTTTGTAGTATTTTTCTTTCATTTTTTTATTATTTTTTTATTTATAAGGGTTTTCGTTTAAATCAAACGGGTTTACTGCTTCTATTCCCTGATAGTTGATGAACCAGGATTGTAGGAGTTGGATAATGGCTGTGTACGTTTTGAAGGTTACATTACTATCGCCTCTTGTTATAGAAAGCAGCTCCCCGTTTGCGTGTCTTATGTATACGTTTTCACAATCATCGCATTTGTCTGTCTTGACTAATATTAGTCCTGTGTATTCTTTAATGATTGAATTTGAATTGTGTCCATTATCAACCCTTTTAGCTATCTCAATAATCGGCACAAATCTTTCTCCGTACACTTCTATTTCCTTCGTAAGGGCGGATAATGGGTATAGAATAGCGGTCGCCAGTGCTGGCTTCAGCCAGTATTCATACTCTCCGTTTGATACGGTTATTTCGTCCACAGATAATTCCTCTATCCAGCACACGGAATCAACCTCTCTTTCTTGGTCAAAGTGCTGTATTTTTACCCCTTTACGCCCTAGCGGGTATTGCTGTAGTTGTCTTATTTCCATTAAACTGCTTTTTTTAAGTAGGTAAACATTTCTTGTAAATCGGGGGTATATAGATGCGAACAAAAATCTTCGTTCTCTCTTTTATACACATTGTACATACTTGTATGTTCAATTCTTGCATACAATACATTAGCCATTCTATCGCATAATTTTACAAAAGTTGCGCCGGGTGTATTTCTAATTCCTTCGTAATACTTTTCGTTTGCCCTATCCTTTCTATTTCTTCCCTTTTCGTTGGTAAGGGCGTAAGTTATTTCTGCAATTGTTTCCCCAAATTCTCTTTTAATATCATTATATGTAACCCTGCAATCTTCAATTAAATCATGTGTCCACGCGGATGCTAAAGCCTCGATTTTAATTTCTACTGGTAACAAATGGCTGAATTGACAGGCAGTATCATAAACCATGTACAAATGAGTTGAATAATCTAAGCCATCATATTTATGATTTACATCTGAGTGTAATTTTATTGCAAAATCTTTTGCATGTTTTATAATTTCATGCAGGTTCGACTGTTGTAGTTGTTGTATTGTCATTGTATTTAGCTTTTGTTTATAATATGCGTAGATCATTCATTGTTGTTAAGCAATTCAGGGCTTTCAAATACGTTTCCTACAATTTTACAACCGCAAACCAAAACTGCGTGCTGTAAGCTGTTATAATACTCATCATCGATTTTAGGATGAAGGGTAAAGGCTGGGTAATCATCACCCCATTTTACGGCAGCAAATACATAGCTTCCATATTCGTCCTTAACTGCGAGTATGTCGCCTTCAAATATCTCTTTTCCTTTACCGTCATTCATTCCGGTATATTGCCCTACTGTTTCGGGTCGGACAAGAAAAGCAAATGGCGCACCGACAGAATTTGATATGTAATGCCCGGCTTTTATAGTTGAAAAATCTTTTTTTAAGTGGGAATAGTTTCCAAAAACCCAATCGCCTCCCACTGTTTTACCCCGGTATTTTATCGGTCGGTTTCCCTTATTATTATTTTCGTTCCTCATTCAATTGACTTTTTAAAAGTTTATACTTTGCTTTTTCGCTTGCCGCCCATTCTTCTTTTGTCATTTCAGATTCAATGCGCGGCTTGTCGTTAGCGTAATCCCATACCCACATTACACGCTTTCCGTTTTCGCCTTTACATTCTATTCTGCCGTAGAGCTTCAGGAGTTTTTGTAGACCAGCCATACTAAAATTTTATTCATAAATTTTACTCTCTTGTCATTTATGAAGTATCGTACTATATTTACACCCGCAGATAGAACATAAATCGTATCCTTTTTCTTTAATTGGGTGGGAGCATTTGCAGGGTAGATTTTTTACTATCTTATTAAGGTCTCTAATAGCATTCACAAGGTCTTCGTTATGAATAAACCCGTTAGCGCAACTTCCTGTTTCGTTGTGGACGGAGAATATTAAAACACCGTCATCTTTTTTTTCTACATAAGCTGTATGCTCGCTCATATTATATTTTGTTGTTTAAACAGTTCATAAAGCTGTTCAGTAGTCATATTTTTTTCATCACCTTCCTGACGCCAGGAAGATGTTTTTTAAAAGTTTAATATTCAAAAACCGGCAATACATTCTCCCTGAAAGCATCCTCCATCGGCATGCCCAGCCACTGGCACATCTTGTAATACAGTTCAATATTGGGAGTGAAGGTTGCCGCCCGGGCCATCTTTGAAAATGTGCCCTGGTCAACACCTACGATCTTTGCCGCCTGGGTGGAACTGATATTATCGGCTTTCAGTTTTTCCTTAATTTTTTCTGAGAAGTAGTTACGGTCGTAGCTTTTTTCTTGTTTACTCATCTTCAATAATTTCAAGTTCAAAAATTCGTGATTCAAATACCATGACGAAATGATACTTCCCCTGGCATCTTTCAATTTGTTTCTGGTAAATGACCTCCATGCGTCTTATTGCCAGATCCAGGATCATCTTTCGCAGGTTAAAGTTTTCTTCAAAGGATATGAGCGGATCATGCGGCAACTGGATCAGCTCTTCGGTGAAGTAGTAATCCTTTAGCCATATTTCCAGTCTGCAGGTCATAAACCGATTACCAATGCCGCGGCATCCCGCGCATGACTGTTTGTTGATCCCATCCAGCCGGATATTTTTTTGAAGTATTCGGCTGTCATTTTCGTTTTGTTATTCTTTGGCGCCACAAACTCATGCGGAATATTCTCGCTTGTTAAAAACTCTTCCCATATGATCGCATCACGTTTCACGCTGCCGGCACCTTCTCGCCTTCCACGTTCAGACGATTCAGTTTTTTGCCTGGGTATCCACTTGCGAAGGCGGGCATCTTCCACTCGGACAAATACTGTTCCCCGATCATGTTCCCAGGCATCCTTCACTTCAGCAATTGCCTGAAGGATGGTTGTGCTTTTCACGAGTGTCAGCCGCTTCATTTCCTTGTCCCACTTGGCTATTCCGGTATTTACTCCGCAATCAATGCCGATATAGAACCGGCGTCTGTGCCCTAAATGCTGCGGCACCGGAGAAATCTTTTTCACAGAATATTTTCTCATCACCTTTTGTTTTTTGTTGTTGGAAATACTCGATCACCCCAAACAGCTTCATGAACTTCAGCACATTTTTTTCGTCTGCCGGCAGGCTTTTCTCCGTGATATGGTCTTTTGCCTGTTGGCTGATCGCAGCCGTTTGCTCCTTGGTCCAGTTGATCCTGCCGGCTTTCTTCAGGTAGTCGTAATGAGCAGCATCAACACTGATGATCGTTACCTGACCTTCCATGAACCGCTCAAACAGGTAGTTGATCTCAACTGCCGTTTTGGGCATTGCCGGGGGCGATGGTGTTGCTTCAACCGATAGCGCTGGCGGCGGTTCCTCATTTTTTTTCTGCGGCGGCTCACTTTTTCTTACCGGGCCATAGGTGCCGTTTAGCTCATTACGGATCCAGTTACGACAGGATGCCTGCCAGTTTTTAATGGGTTTTCCGCGGCCCTGCACCCAACCGTTGGCGGTGTAGTGATCGAAGCATTGCCCCGCCTGGTTGATACATTTGGCTTCCATCCAGCAGCGCGGGTCGGTTGGGTTTCCCATCGTGGCGATGAAATACTTTTCGACTTCGGAAAGCGATGGCGGAACAAACTTTTTTTGTTCTACAGGCTTTTTTTTCGATTTTTTACCAACATCCGGTGGTGCGGTTGGCGCCGAAGGTGCCCCCAAATACTCTCCTTTACTCTCTTCTACACTACTTTCCAATACATTACTATACTGAGTCGAATCGTCTCGATCAATCGTCGAACGTTCGTCGAACTGTCCACGAATTGAAAAAATAACATCCAAAGGAATCTTTGAAGCCTGTGGACGGTCAATTTTTTGATGAGTTTTGAAAGTGCGGTTTATGTAGTAGCCTTCGCCATTATACGTAAAGGGTACTAGGAACCGGGCTTTTACTAACTGGTCAAGCCATTGTATTATCTGTTCAACCCTAATATCAGTTCTGCGTGGAAAATTGTTTGATCTTATAAGTAAGGGGTCGTTTTCAAAGATTCCTTCATCGTCAGACCAACACCAATTAAGCACCCATAGCAGATGTGCCTGCAGGGATATCTCCGGCAATTTCCTATCGGAATGATGTGTCGGTTTTATAGTTCGGATTCTAGGCATTATTTATGTTGTTTACTCTGTTTGGCGTTCTATGGGTGTGCGGCTTGGAGGCATTACAGCGTATACAAAGTGCTTGAAGATTATTTTCCTTATTTAAGTCTTCTAATGAGATCCATCCGTTGGCACAATCTAATACCGTTATGATATGGTCCACCTGTATGCGATCACTCTGATTACAATGCACACACCGCCAATTATCCCTTGAGAAAATCACAAATCTTACATCTCGTCTGGCTATAAACGCCGAACTACTTATACGGAGGAGTTTATAAAACTTCCTCCTGATGTCCGGATCATTATCAGACAGTTGTCGATAGTACTTATTTAGTTTTTCCCTGGTATACCAATGTGGTTTCCATGTTGGAAATTCATATCCATTTTCAGTGATAATTACTCCTGCCATTATTGAATTAGTTTTTTAGGTACGGGCAGGGTACGGATTAATATTTTTCGGATTCGTTACTGCACAGGAGCTATTAACCCCCAGAACTGTGTTTTATCACCATTCACAGTTGTTGGTTTGCCGGCAACAAGAAAACCATGCGTTTTATCAATAGGTAAACCCAAAGCATCAACAACCGTCTGTGTCAGTAATGAATGATTGAACAGGCATCCTTTCTTATCATACCCCCCCCGGACCTCAAAGCCGTTAGTATCTTTAAATATGTACCAGTTCTCCGGAACCTTTTCATCCTGGGCTATAGATATCTTGTCACCCGGGCTAAGTAACATTTTATCGCATGCTTTTTGGTTGATAGAGATAACTCCTGTTTTGTTAAAGGTTACTTTTGCCGTACCTGATCTGGTGGTTGATTTTGGAATCGTTTTTTCTGTGAAATAGATAAGTTTCATGTTGATTGTGAATTTTTATGTTGTTTAAAATGAATAACTAAATTTTAATCGGATTAACAGTCATGGTTTCAAGATTGACATAACAGCCGTGATAGCGGATGCTGCCTTCCCTGATGAGCTTCCATAAGAGGTCACACCCGAACTGAGCCAGGGTGCTATTGATAAACAAATCTTGACCCTGTAGTGCCTCTGCCAGTGAGCAAGATGGTCCCTGATCTTCATCTTTTATATTTTTCATCTGCGGGAAAAGTTTCACGACATTTTTTAAGGTGGCTTTGCTTTTCTGTCCTTTTGGCTGCGGTATTGATCCAATAGTTCCGAGAACAGCCTGACCTGTCTTTTTAAGGTTGCCTAAATCCAGCCAGTAATATAATTTAGTAAATGGCTGTTCAGTTTTTGCTGCTACCGGATGACGAAGCTGCTGATCTATATCCAGTCGAGCTGCAACTGTATCTACACAGCTAATGGTGATATTACTATATTCCTCACCTTGGCCAGAGTAATAATACGGCTCACTTTGCCATTCAGTGCCATAGTATCTGTTTACACGGGTAACAAGCACGGCAGCTTTATTCTGGTTGAGGTCGGAGGGAGAGAAGAGTTGCCGTCCTGAGTTTGATGAGGTCACCACATCAGGGTCCCAGGCTTTAACCTGCAGTCCCGGATGACCGAGGCCCACCAGGGCATAATTCATTCTACCGAGATTACTGAGCACCTGGCTTCCAGTGCCTCCGCATCCGATCAGGTCAATGGTGATCCTGTGTTGCGGGTTCAACAAATATGGAGCAGTATAATGAATCATGCTATAATATTTTTCATTGTTACTTCAGATGGCATCAGCTCCTCTTTTGGAAACTTCTGTTTTGCACCGACAAGTGATCGCCAAATCTTTGTCAGGTCTCCTGATTTTACTTTTTCATTTCCGTTGACATGGCTGAACTCGCTAAGCCAGAAAAGATCCTCCCAATATTTTATCAGGTTTGAAAAAGTGAGCACCTTTGGTTTCTCTACTTTAGCGTTACCTAGACAGACACCTCCATCATTTGATACATTAAAAAATGGGGCGACAAATAACTTTGTTTTTTCATCAGGCCTTTTGTTGGCCTTTAAGGCAAAAACATCAAGATCACCACCGCTAACCCTATAGATAAGCGCCGGCACAGAAGTAATACCGGTTTTGATTTTAAGAGATTCTGCGTGGTGGATAACACGCTGCTCCTCCGGTCTAAACCAGATCATCCGGTAATTGCCGCCTGGAAGATGACAGAAGTGGAGCAAATTATCAGGCATAATGCCGCCGATAGCCGTTCTATTCTTTCTTTCATCAAAAAACACATCTACTACTGCCTGCAGGGTTTCCTGCAGCAGCGGTTTGCCGGCAAGTATCTCACCACGACCATTTACATCATGACTTTCCAGGTAATATTTGTTATGCCCGCCCTTATACACCATGATTACTACTGATGGCTTGTATTCGCTGAGGAGTAAATCGGTTCTGTCATTCATATTTTATATATTTTAGCACGTCCTGGTAACTGTTGAATAATTCTTCGATATCATTAATCCACCTTTGCGCATTACTCATATTTTCAAAAGGAATATGCTTTGTCTGCTCATCAATAGCGAAATGATAAACCGGAGACTGCACGCCAAAATTTGCAGCTTCATTATCAATTACTTCCGAAGTCACATCAAAAACAAAATCCTTATCACTCCATAAAATAGTAATCTGGTCTTCCAGCCGAATAGCTCCTTCGCCATATTCTTCGTTAATCCCTTCGTAAATAAAGTCTCTCAGCCGAAAGCCTTCTTTTGCCATTGCCGCCACCTTAAGTATCCATTTTTTGATTGGGTTGCGCACATTTAATTTCCTGGTTTTCATTTCCAGTAATACTGGACTCATAAAGGAATTTCCGATTCGTCTTTGATAAGCATATATCTCACCCTTTTGATAGCTATTGCGCAGGATATTTATTTCAACCATCATTCTTTCCACTTCCGACTCATCCTCTATCCGGCATTCAATCCAATCCATAATGTTATACTCATCCATCATCACATCTAAGGCGTATAGGCTGCAATCATACCATGTTTGTATATCTGTTGCAGACAATATTGCTATAGCTGACAGGAACAGGTCATGTAGTACTTCGTCTTTCTTTTTAAGAAATTTCACCACCGGCTCGATATTGAAAAAATGCCAGCGGTTTTCAAGGTCAAGCGCCTTCATAACTGTGATGCAATAATTGTCCCCCTGTCGGTCAATATTGAAATCAAAGCCTTTAGGCACAATATTTTTGATGCGTCCGGTAAGGAGATATAATGACTTACTCAGATCAATGCCGTTTTTAAAAGGATCCATCACTACCGCATCCTTACCCAGGAGATGACAATAATTTTTATAAGCTGCAAAAAGATCATAATACATTTTCTCGTAATCATCTTCGATCTCCCAGCTGTTTCTTCTCCTTCGTTTTACTTTTTGCTCAACGAATACGCCCGGGATCGGCGTCAGCTTTAAGGCAAATATGGAATTTGCAATGACGGGGGCAACTGCCTGGGCCTTTCTTGTGCAAATCTTGCGTCCAGATCTTTTTTTGATATTTCTTTTTGAAATATTTCTCCGAGCTCTTCGTGAAGTTGTTGTATGGTTAATTGTTTTCGGCATGTTTTTTTAAAGTCTGGTTTCTTTTTCACTGAAAGAATTTTTATGAATGAAATAAACACCTCCGCAGATACGGTCAGCTTTACCCTCTTCCACCATTTTCATCATAATAACTTTAAAATGAAAGGCAACAGAGCTATATGGTAGCGAAGGGTCGCCCTTGCAGATTTTCCAGGCGTTACTGGTCCTGATTACACCCAGCTTGTTGAGCCTTGGCTGAATCAAGTCTGATATAAGCTTTTTATTTTGTTCGAAGTTTCGCCTCATCTCAACCTTTTGTGCCGATAGTGGTTTTTACAGAATACACCGCTTTTGTGCCATCTGTTTTTGGACCTTCCAATGTAGCGGTAGTTAGCTCCGGGTATTGTCCCGAATAAAATTGCAAAACCTCATTGGTAGTGAATTCCGGATTCGGATCAGGAAGCTTTACTTCCGTACCATCTTTTTTAAACCTGAACTCCCGTTCCAGGTTGGTTACTTCTAATGCCATTTGATAAATTTTTATACTGTTTTTTAATAAATGAATTCCCATGCTCCTGCCTGACTTTCGACTTATTGATCAGGTAGACAATACCGGACTTTCGGAACAGGTATTTATAATTTTTGAATGTTTCAGATGATATTTTCATCACCGGATTGCGGTTTTCATCAAGCACGCGATAGCCGGCGCTGATGCATCCACCACTAATCAGTATCTCCATCATCTTTTTTTGTTTCTGTGTCATTGGAATCAGTTTGATCGGTTGACGATTGGGTATTATCCTCCTCAAATAGGTTGGCCCGTTCCGTTACAGGTTCTTTCGCCTTAACATTAACTTTCTTATCAGCCTTTTCCTTTGCCTTTTTTTGTGGAGCGGATGGTTTGGGTGGGTTGGTTTCGGCAGGCTTCTTTTCACTTTTTTCTTTTCTATCAATTGCCTGGGATTTCACCCTTTCAATGTTATGAATGATGCCTGTCACTTCTTCCACTTGCGGATATAGCGTATTGAAAAACTCAGCGTCAAGATCCTGCGGGGTGCCGGTTATAATGATCGGCTGAGTGACCGACTGACCAGAGCCAGGCATTACATTTACCGTAAGCTTTTCATTTTTCTTCATAATGCGAAGAGTAATATCAACCGATCCGGCATTTGACAACTGTTCAAAAAAATTCATATCGTTATTTTTTGGTGATAGCATTTTCTCAAGTTCATTGAAGGTTTTATCAGCTTCTTTCATGCTCTGTTTTATATCCTTCAAAATTTCCTCCGGTTCACGAGTTACACAGGCGCTGCACAGATCTTCTTCCACCCAATGGCATGGTTTCCCGGTTTTCTTTATACATTGCCGGCAATCATTATCAGTGCAGCCACAAACACGGCATTTACGTTCTGGGAGATTTTCACTTTCTTCTGTCTGTGCTTCGCCCACTAATTCTGTAATAGGCTCATCCTCAGCTATATTGCTATTGGCCTCAGTGGAAGAAAACCGGTTTGCAATAAATTTTTCAGCCTGTTTTTGTAATTCAGGAGAAGAAACAGTAAATGTTTCCGGGCGTTCCCATGGGAGGTCACCGGCATATAATGGTTTCACAATTCGTAATAGGATTGTAGAAACCATCGTACCAGATTCCTTGAACATTCCGGCCGGAATTTCCTCTTCTGTAGTGACCATGTTATCAAGCCATTCCCTGAACTGTTTATGCTTCTTTTGTGAGCCATGCTTCCAGGACCCACTGGCAAGTGTTATTATTAAGCCGGATGGTTTACATACCTTGAACATTCTGCCAATATGGTCTATATCCTGGTTTTTAGTAAAGGGCGGATTTGCAATTACCAGATCATACTCATCCCACTTTTTACATTCCATAAAATCTTCACCAATGATGTTGGCCCCCTTAATGGATTTAAGCTTTATTCGATTCACATCCATTAGCTCGAAGCAATCAACTTCCCGCCCGATATGACCAATCTGGTCATGAAAAGCTTTTATGAGTGCTCCATCACCTGCGGAAGGCTCCAGCACTTTGTAGCCGGGTTTCACTTCAGGAAGGCATTCCATCATCATTTTTGCTACTGCTGGCGGCGTTGGAAAGAACTGGTATTCCTTTTTCAGATTCCGCTGTTCACCACTGGCCTGTGCCTGCAGCAGTTCTGTTGGATCCTGTTCAAATACAAACCCTTGCGTTTTACCTCCCTTCCACTTACCCCCAATTAGCTCAAGAGCTTTCTTCACTTCCATGTATTCTTTTCTTTCCAGTTTGATATTTGGAAGCAGGACGATATTATTGTCGATGGTGCATTGCTGCAGCAATTGTTGAGTTGTCATTATTTAAAAGTTGGGATTATTAATGCCAGGTAGTTAGGATCTTCACCTCGAACTACAACAGCTTTGTTCGGGCTATGAATTGCCAGCTCAAGGTGCTCACAAGTTGTTTGGTGGCATAATCTTAGAATATCGGCCGCGTTTAATGAAATATCAGTCACCTGGCCGCTATAGATACAATCCACTTCGGCATTGATTTTTACTCCTGTAGCTTTATCTTCAACTTCGGCTTTGATCGCATCTGATAGTAAATGAAGAGCAGATGTTTTGGTTTCGGAAATATTGAGCTTCTTAAATGTTTCAACCAATGCAGATCGGCTGATCTTCAGGTTAGATTCATGGTTTGGTATTATACCCAGGTAGTTTGGATATTTAAATTCCGGTCTGTTAATAACTATCAGGATCTCAGGCGTGGAGAAACTAAATTTAGAATCATTCCATTTTATTACAATCTGTTCCAGCCCATCAATAGCCTTTACCATTCGTGGAGAAAGCAATAAGGAAGTAGTAACTTTTAACTCTGCCGGAGAATTGTATTTATATAGAATATAACTATCAGTGCCCACAATGTCAGTACCAGTGTAATTAATATTGAGACAAATACGAGCCAATCTCGGATCAGTTTCGGACTTGCTGGCAGATTCTGTTGCAGCCACCATCATAGCTATCAATCTGTCATCAAATTCAACCTCATGCTGTGAAGGCGCCTCACTTAATTTAGGAAAATCTTCAAGCTTCGCATTGAACTTCAAAGTATAGACATCTTTCCCGATTTTTACTTTTACAGATGCTTTCAGCGGCTCAAATTCAATCACTTCTTCTTTACATAACTTCACGATGCTATTAAACAGGTGAAAGCTCAAAAAGAATTCTCCATCCCCGTCCGATTCGGCCATAAGGTTATAGCGAATCAACATTTCAGTATCGCATGTGGTAAGAGCAATCGTACTACCTTCCACCTTGCAATAAACATTTTCCAGCGCAGGTATAACTTTATTATTCACAGCTGCACCAAGCTTCGACAAAGCTTTTTTTATCAGTTCTGATTTTACTGTAACTTTTTTCATTTTAAGATTTTGTAAAGTTTACATTCGTGAGCTGTCTGCCATTGTTGGTGACAACCCATAATCCGCGGTTATTCCGGGTAACATTTAACGTTTCTATTTTGCCAAAAAAATTGATATTGCCGCCAAGATCCACGATCCAGGCGCTCTCTTTATCCGGATGCGGCCTCATAGCGCGGCCACAATTTCCAGTCATCATAACTTTCCCGTTACGTCTGGTTACTATTGTCCCAATTTCATTTTCGATACACCAAACATTCTCTCCGGCACCTCTGACTTTCTCCATTCGTGTTCTCTTGAAAGACCTGTTCAGTATTTTTTTGTCGGAAATATTATTACCAGCGATTGTGGATTTTGATATTTTTTTTATGTTCAGAATATATTGATCTTTGAATCCCTCTTTTTTTATAATCGACATATTCGCCCTATAGCCACGTCGAATACATAGGCTTTGGAAATTATCAGCATAAGTTTTATTAATACCCATTGCTATTGTCATGGTAGATACTTTATAATCTGTTGATTGATATTTACGCCCATCTCCAAGATTTACCCCTTTAAGAAGAATTTCAAATTGCCTTTCACTCAAGAGGTTATAATTGTCATTCATTGATTTATTAATCCATTTTTCAAGTACGCTCCATCCTGTTTTATCTTTATTTTTCCCTCTTGGCATTCCGTGTGAAATGCTATAATGAACCATGTTTGAATATTTTGATTCGTTACCCTTTCTTACCCGAATACATTTACCAAACTTGAAACCGCAGTTTTTTAAACAATCCTCAATAACGTTCAGTCGTAGTGGATAATTCTCAGATTGAACTATATTTATTGTATTGTTCACTTTATTTAATGAGCCATCAGATAAAAACAGCCCAAGAAACAATAACTGGTCATCGGATATATCAGTATCATCAATAATCTCCTTTGCAGATACAGGAACATCTATCATACAATTCAAATTCATCATTTCATTTGCTTTATCTTTTCTATATGATTTTGCACCTCTTGCTCTGAAAATCATATCATGATTATCTGTCACTCTGAAATCTAAATGTTGATTTTTATATTGTATAAAATATTCTTCTTTCGCTATTGGTCTATGAATAATATTTTTGATGGAAGTCCATTTAATTTCTCCGGTTTCTTTAATATATGCTGCCACCTCATCACTTACGTTTATTTCACCATGTTTTAAAAAACCTCTTTTTGTCAGCACTTCTGTTTCCATGTCCAAGCACATTTGATAGTATAGTGCCAGGCTCATTGTACTTCTTGCTATTAATACTGCCTCCAGAGCAGGGAAGTCAAACCCTGTCGTGAGCACACCAACATTAACCAGTACCTTGATCCTGCCGGCCTTAAAGTCACTAAGTATCCTTTCCCTTTGCCGCGTTTCTGTCTTTCCAGTGAGCACAACAGCATCAGGTATGAGCCTGGCTGCTTCGTATGCTTCGGAAATCATTGTTGAGAAAATCAAAAGATTTTTGCGCTTGGCAATGATCCTGTTAGCCCAGTAAGCTGTAACCTTTGGAAAATTTATTTTTCTGTAGTAAGCTTTTAGCGATGCTTCTGTGAAGTCAGAACCAGTGCTGTTCAGGCTCAGCATTTTTCTATCTATAGTATCAAAAGAAAAGTATTCAAGCTTAGCCAGGTAACCAGCAGCAAATAGTTCCCTGGTTTGAACTACATATAATACATCGCTGAATGTCTTTGGCCTGGTCCGGGTTAGAAATTTTAACATAGCCCCATCCATTCCTGTGCTTAAGCGGTATGGAGTAGCAGTAAGTCCCAGGATCCTGCAATCTTCAATCGCTTCAAAAAAGCTGTAATACATTCCACCCTTAACAATCTCACTGCCATCATTTTCTTTAACTGTCTTGGTTTTGCTGTTAACGAGATGACATTCATCAACAATAATGTTTCGATAATTTTTAAAAAGGTGTTGTTTTTTTGCGACGCTCCCAATTGTGGCAAATGTTATCTTATCAATCTTCTTTTGCCCTGCACTGGCGCTGTATATGGATGCCCGGTAACCATAGCTGATAAATTTCGCATAATTCTGCTCCAGTATCTCCTTTGATGGTTGAAACACAATAGTATTGCCCTCCAGCTCTTTTGCTATATTAGCAATAACGATGCTTTTCCCAGCTCCTGTCGGGAGCACTACGAGCCCATGCTCCTTACACTGTCCGTTGAAGAAATTAACAGCAGCATCTATGGCTCCGGTCTGGTATGGCCGGGGTGTAAACGTGTTGGTGGCTAATTGTTCTGGTGCAAATAACATTACATGGGATTATTAAAGTCATCACCTCCTGGTGCGGAAAAGTTGATTTCTGTTTGTTCCATCTTAGGTGCTGATTTCCCATTCATATAACCCTGTACCTCGTTACGAGCTGCTTCCATTGCATCACAGAGTTCCTGCCAGTAGGGATATGCGCTTGCTTTAGTTATTTTAGGAGAGTCAATACCTACACTTCCATATTTCACCCATTTTTCTCCGCTCAATATAAAACCTTCATTCTCATCTGTGCCGCTTACCCTGAATCCGTATACCCTGAAAGATTTCGTTTCTTTCTCCATTTCTTCCAATGACAGCTCCTGATCAATAAAAGCATCATCCAGTATAGCGAGGTGAACATCCAGCTTACTGAATGCATCAGTAAGATCATCATGTACAATATTGATTCCTTTCCGACCTTTTACCTGGTCTCCTTCGCAGGGGCCGGAATTGATTTCGTAGCTGTATTCACAGATACCTTCTTTAACTTTTGCATTCAGAATGATGAATGGCTTTTTCTCTTCCGGTTCCTTAGCATGTTGTTTTTTCTTTGTCATCTTGTAGAAGTTGGTTTAATATTGAATGATTATCATTTTGCAACCTTAGACCTTAATACCTCAAGCACAGTATCGTTGTCTTCAAAAAAGAGATGGGAATAATTGGGAAGGAATACATCGCCTGCAGTTTCGGTATCATACCTATGTTCAACTTCTGCGGCTTCGGGAGATAAGACACAAGCCCACCCAGCCAGGCAATGAGATGTCCCACAATGCCATTGGCTCATATCAAGCGAGCCAGGACGATCAAGCACATTCTTAGCAATGTCTTTTATTAATGCCTCTTCGTTTACGATAGCCGTAACATTTAGATTTTTACGGAGCTGCTCCCAGGCGACATCTTTTTTGTCGGTGTACCGAATAATGTAGCGCAGGTCTTCATTGCTCGGTGACTGCTTTAACAGCTGCTCCCCGGCGACATCTTTTTTGTCGGTGTACCGAATAATGTAGCGCAGGTCGTAGTTGGATTTGCCTTCAAATTCGTTATTCATGTCAATGTTTTTATTTTTTAAAAGAGTGTTGATTGTTCTGGATGTTGGATTGATACTTTTCGACTTTTAGCCGGTTTGGTATTCTTCATTATAGTTAATGGCTTTCTATCTATAATTGATTGATCAAATGTTAGCTTCTGTGCGTTTACAGGGAACCTGTTACCATCACTATCTTCTACTATCATCACAACACCATGGTCGCTAATAACTGTTACTTCGTCACCGGCCATACCGTATACATTCCGAAACACACTGATGATATTTTCCGTAAGTCGCGGCATTATACTACGTTTGCCTGGTCTTCAAAAACTATTATACCACGCTTTATCATTTCCAGAAGACAGCTCATACCTGCCAGCACATCTCCCATTGCATCATGGGCGTCCTGGAAAGTTTTACTGAACAAAAACTGGTACAGCTCCGTTAATGAAGGCCACTTATATTTTCCGTAACTGCCTGGAATCTTACATACATTAGTACCCAGCTCTTTGGTGCATATATTAGCTGGTCTTGATTTTGCTGATTTACCGGATCTGATTAATTCAGCTCCCAATACATTTCTGTCATAATCCATATTATGGGCCGCAGCAATATCACATGCATCATAATCATCCAGGAATGCATCCAGTACATATTTTAAAGCAATACCCTCACATAAATTTTTCTGTTGTGAGAATCCATTTTGAACCCAGAAATCCTCTGTCGGAACTTGCCATCCATCAGGCTTTATTAAGTAATTCTGCTTCCTTATCACAGTTCCTTCAATGTCACAAACCATCCATGCCATCTGAATTATCCTTGGCCAGTTAGTCAGATCACTCATTGGAGCTTTCCAGTTTTTTGGCAGGCCTGTTGTTTCTGTATCGAAAAAAATAATGTTCATTAAAAAAAGTTTACTTCTTCTTCCAGAGCAGGTTTTAAAAATCCGTTCAGGTTTTTGCTATATACGTATTCAAGAAACTGGTTCAGTGTTGTGACAATTTCAGACTCCATATTGTCGTATCGCTCACACTTAATAGGATCATGCGGAATTATATCACAGTCATATATCAGTGGTGAGCCGGTTGTTTCTTTAAATCGTCTTACCTCAAAAACATCATAGTAAAACACATCAAGCCCTAGTACATCCAGATAAACTTTCCATTGTATGCTATGCATATATTCAGATACGCTCACCTGCCTGAATTTTGTTTTCGCATCCCTTACAATCCTGCCATCAATACCGTCAATTCTTCCTGACACCTGAAAGTCTCCATAGGATGTAGAATACATTTTCCTTATTTCCATTTCATGGACCATAAGCGAATGTTCGTTTCTATAATCTACTGCCGGCTTTGCCTGAGCCCATGTGAAAAAATGATTATCGCTTAAAAATCCAGATTGTCCTTCATGCATTGTCAGCAGCTTATCACCCAGCTCTATTATTTTATGATAAGCTCCGCCAAAGCGCGTTTTGCTGGTGCCGGCAAACAAACCCTTGATAGAATCAATAAGGGATTCTTCTGTGTCAAAAGGGGAAGCATTATTAACGCACCTTCTGAATTTTTCCAAAGTAGTCGCTGCAATTCTTTGCATATATTACCTGATTGAAAGTGATGTGTCCTGATAAATTCTTACTCCGGGTATGTCCCTTATACCTTTATTTACCGCTTCGCGTATAGCTACTTCATCCACCTTCAAGTACTCTTTAGGTACAATCGAACCATCGGTGACCTGAAACGTCCAGCGCCTGGTAGTTCCTTTTAGTTTTGCTGGAATGGGAATGGAATGGGAAGGAGCAAAAGTTGCAACGGCCGGAGCTGGTGTAGGTTTAATCAAATCCTCATGTTGGTCAGAAAAAAGTGCAGATAATTCTTCTGCTTCTTCATTTTTTTCCTGGAGAGCTGCAACACTTTCTGATATTCTTTGTGCAGCCTGTTCTAAAACTTTATCCCAATGTATGTCATTGTAATTTTCTATCTCAGCAATAGTGATTACTCCATCAACATCATGCTTAAATAATGTGTTTTCGTCATTTTCATATCCGAGCTCCAGCAGCGTGTTTTTTCTGGTTTCTGTTCTTAATGCAATGGCTTTTCTTTCCTGCTCCTGCTGGTAAGATAACACAGCTTTTTTTACAGTTTCAATACCAGGCTTCAGGTCCTTAACCAAATCCTTTACGTAACTGTTGATCTGTGCTACACCATCATTCCAGGGCGCCACCTGATCCTTTCGCTTTTTCTCAATAGCTTTTTCTACACTACTAGCAATCTTGAGCATATCCATTGCCGAAACCTGAGACTCATCTGAAAGGATGACCTCAAATTTTTTCATTTCGCCAACAACAAGGCCTATCATTTTTTTTGCCTTGTCAAAGCGTTTGAGGTTGGGCTTGTATTTATCAACGATGGCATTGTCTGACAGCTCTTCCGGGTTGATCTTAACCGCTTTTCCCATAATATATATTATTAAAAAAGTGATGAATGTGATTTACTGGAAATTCAATTCCTCCTGTTCAGCAGGAGCTGTTTTTGATTTTACAGCAGCCGGTGCCGGATCCTCGAACAATACCTTATCCCTGTTGAACTTATAGCCTTTCTCTTTGGCCTTATCCCCGATCAACTTATTGAGCTGGTCCTTTAGGAATTTTGGTAAAAGTTGCACAACCGTCAGCACACTATTGAGATCATCAACATTTTGCACAGCTGCTATTTCCTTCTGAAACTTTTCTGATTTTGCTGTAGCCTCAGCCTGCGCTTCTGATTGCCTGGACAGGCTCTCTTTTGTTTTGGAAATGATATCAGCCATGAAGTGAGTAATTGCCGGATCCGATTTGTCGGGGATCTCCATTATGGGAAGAGTAGCAGTGTTCTTGCCCACAGTAACATCTGTTGGAGAGAACTGGATCGTTCTTTTGTTGTTGATCATGGATACATAACCCAATTGATCGCACACCCTGAGCATCAGGTTATATGACTGACCGGTGATGTCAGGAATATGCTTTTTGGTATCCTCATCTTTTTTTGCATGCGCAATGATGATCACATCAGCGCCTTCATTTCTCCTGTTGTTTAAGAAGAGCTTGAATTCGTCACCAATGGCGCCATATGCACCAAGCTTATTCGTTCTTAGCTTGAAGTCTTTTTCAACCACGTAAGTCATAAGAAAATCATCCAGGGCCGCTTTTGCTGTATCAATGATGATCGTTTTATAACCTTTAAAGGTCCCGGCCTTTTCTTCGTTAATAACATCATTCCAGCCTGTCAGCACTAATGTGTCTTTTCTGAATAATGACCGCCTGGATCCTCGGTCGAAATCGCACAGCAATGGATTTTCTGCTGTATTGGCTATAGTCGTTTTGGCAACACCTGGTTCGCCATAGACCCCTATAACGACCGAACTTTCAGGTAGGGGTTCATTTGCTTTAATTATTGGCATAACTTTACTTTGATTATGTAATTGAAAATTATTTTTCAATGAAGCCCTCCGGTTTTCACCGAAGGGCATTTTAATTTGCTCCCGGAGCAATTACTCATCATCTTCAGCGTCCTCTTCACCAGTTTCCTCTCCGCCATTTTCTTCGCCGGCCTCAACTTCAACTTCAACTTCTGCAACTGCGCCTTCTTTCGGGTCGAAATGCTTGAGCTCGTCGGGGAACAATACACGTTTACGTTTCATATATAATAGAGCGTGGTAACCATCCACGCGGGTTTACTAATCGTAACAATGGCATTCAGTACTTTTTGTTTGCATAAGGAAAAAACGCTTGCCGGTATTTTTATACACTTTTCTTTTCATTCCGCGCAGGTCTTTATACCGGATTTTCATCTCACAATCTTCAACCACATGGCGGCCGCACACACATTCAAAGTGCTGTTTTATATTTTTTATCGTTACCGGGCGGGCCATGGTTAAAGTTTTGGAGCCAGGCGGATTAAAAAGCGGGAAAGGTTTATCCTGGCTCCGGGTGAATAATTATTTTGCTTTTAAAGCGAGCTGCATGAGATCCCGCAGATGCTGCGATACACTTATGTTCATTTTCTTGCAGTGCTTTTTGAATCGGTCGCGGAGCGTTTTTGAAACAGTCGCTTCAACCCTTACCCCTTTTGATTTGATTTCTGCTGGCATATATTATTGGTTGTAGTTAAAAAACAAGCTTAAAAACTTTGCTACCCCGTAAGCGACCACCATAAAACACATAGTCAAAACAATCGTAAGGAACGCCCAGCGGATCAATCTGTCTTTGTTCATGCTATATTGTTTTAAAGACCGGATCCCATAAGGATCCGGGTTTGATGGTTTAATAATCCGGGCTAACCTCACCGGCTTTATGATGGTTTCGTATTGCAGGGTGCCTACTCTTTAACTCGGCTGTTATTTAGCCTGCAATTCATTTAAAGAACTTGTTTGCTCATGTAGCAGGTATCGCTCCTGCCCGTTGTAACGCTAGCAATTACAACCGCCCCACTGGCTACATTCACCCTTTTTCGTCCCCGATCAAGTAGCGTCCCACTTACTTTGTTGTTGCTGCTATACAACTCCTTTTGTGTGGCATTGACCAGGGATTTAGAGGTCGGTCTCATTCGAAATACACCCTCTGTTGTGTTGTGGCGGGGCTGGGACTCGAACCCAGGGCCTCCAGGTTATGAGCCTGGCGAGCTGCCATCTGCTCTACCCCGCAATATTTCGCTGGCAGGAATACCAGCGACTGATTTCTAAATCCTAACCATGGAGAGAGTGGAAAGGAGTGGACTTGAACCACTGACCGCTGGGGTAAAAACCGATTCGTTGGCAGTGCCGTTCTTTCGAACTCTATTTTCATAGAAACGATCTTTCCCTCTGTGCTCTACCCGACTGAGCTACCTTCCCATTTGCCCCGGAATGCAACTGCCGGGGCAGGATTTACTTCCACAAAAACACTTGTAAGAACTTCCCTGGTTTATAGCCGCAGGGTTGGCTAAACCGTCCTGGTTAAAAAGTTATGGGATGCAGGACGTAACAGGAGTATTGCTCAACGGCATACTGTCACAGCAGCGGCCTGTTGTCGTTATTGTGTATTTTATTCCGATGAGCTTTGCCTGCAGCAGCGTGATCCTGTCTTTTAATTCATCATGTTTTTGCTCACCTTTTTTCATAAGATCATCAAGCGCATTTTTAGCAGCAGATTCGCCGCCAAGGGTAAAAGCTCTTAACCCTTTACTGAAAGCATTTTCGGAAATAGATTGCAAGGATTTTTTAGGTAGGAAATCCAGCGCCTCGTTGATCAGTTGGATATCTTCCAGCGTGAGATTTTGATTGTCCATTTCTTATTTTTTAAAGTGTGAAATACATTTTTATAGCCCTGCAAGTTTTTCCGCAGCATCCTGCCCGATTGCTATCCTCATTGCTGCCGGGTTATCGGCACGCTGTGATTTAAGCTCAGCAAACAGCCGGCGTATCTTCCAGCTAATGCCTTCCTGTAGAATATCCCTTACCGGCATAAACCAAGCTGATCCAGGATCCACCTGCAAAAGCAGGCTTTTTAGTTCTAATTCTTTGTTAGATAGCGGTGAGTTCATTGGTGCAGGTATGCGTTTAGGATGGTTTTAAAATCTTCCAGTGTGCCCGGGTTGGTAAACCGGTGATCAGTGAGCCAGTAGCCGTGTTGAATGCGATCCGGATCATCATCTACCCACCAGTACTGGATGAAGATCAACTCACCATCCACATCAGGCCTGAACACCAGCTTCACAGTTTCCCTGCCTACCTCAAAAGTGTATTTGAGCTTACCGAATCCTTTACCATTGCCCCTGTTGCAATCTTCAAACCGAGCACCCCTGCTCATCAGGTAGTTGTGAATATCAATATTGAAATAGGGTGAAGGATCTGCCGGCAGGTTGGCGTTGATGCGGTTGGCGACTTCCATGTTGTCGGCCGGGCGGACTGCAGACAAAAGATTGTCGAACAGGTTGAAGGCAGTTGAGGTAGTTGATTGTGTCATGGCTGAACTATTAAGAGGTTAGAAACTGTCCCGTCCTTAGGCTGGTATACCGTTTGCTTTGTAAAATTTTGGGTCAACCTTCCTCGTCGGAGTGAATAGCGCTACATCGGATTTGCTTGGTTTCTTGTCGCTCCATACGCCGCTTGAATAATAATAATCCCCACCTATTAATAATATGGCATGATAACAATGCCCTTTCGCAAACCTTGTCTTAGTCGCCCGGCTAATATTGACAATCTCCATTTCAGTATTTTTTAACATTTGTGAACTTTCGATAATTTCAGGATATTTTGGTCGAATTGATTTGAACATTCACAGGTTAGCAGGGTATATTTGCACCTCACACCTCAAGCGGCGGTTGCCGGTTCTCTTTCTAATATCTGATCTTCAGTAAGTCCTAATTCCTGTTTGATGACTTCTAATGCAGCGGCTTTTGTAAGGTTATCACTGTTATCGGCTATATACCTGTTAATCGTGCTTACGCTTACATCCAATACTTTGGATAATTTTTTATTTATGCCCCGACTGCCACGTATTGTTAATATTGCTATATTTGTTAATCTCATTTTTGCGTCGTCTGCGTTAAATCGCTTTGACAATGTAAAAATATATACAAATTGTTAGAAAACAAACATTTTGTAAGATTTAGAAAAGATTTTTTTATTGAAACAATTATTAGAAAAATTTGAAAATTTAGGCGAATTATTGAATATAATTCAATTTCAGACAGGTGTTTCGCTTGAAAAAGTGGCTGTCGCTATTGGATATGAGGGGGCGTATGTGAGGGCTGAAAAGAAAAAAGATGATAATAAGAACCTGGTTGATGCCCTAAAGCGTGTTTATGGCGAAGAAATCGAACAATTTGTAAGAAAATACGGTAAAATATATATAGAGGTTGCGGGAAAAGATATTGTGAGTGGTAGTTCTAATTCAGGTTTGCCGGGTCAAGACCCTTTATCCTTTCTTCAAAAGATTGAAGAAAAGCAGAAGGCTTTGGCTGGCGAGATTGGTGTTTTTTTAAAAAGTTATTCGCCGCCTCTTTCAGAATCGGACAGCGCTCTAACCAGGTTAGAGTCTGATGTTCGGAAATTTCACGACAACGCGGGCGAAAAGGGCAAAGAAAACAAGGGCAGGGCAAATCGTGGTAAAAAGCCATAGTAACGGATTTAAGGGTGAACAAATAATTATTAAGAAAAAGTTAATGAATATAAGCAGAAACACTTGAATTACAGGAGCTCCGGGCTGAATACGAAAAAGCCCTGGATAAGATTTTGGAATTGAAAGAAAAGCTGGCTTTTGCCCCGGATACAAAAGATGCCGATATAAAGCAGGAGGCGGGCATGATAAACGGCGCGGGGATTATTAAGGACGCGGAAAAGGTGGTTATTAACCCGTCTGAAAGCGAAGCCGCCGGACAAACCGGCATTGCAGAGATTCAAAAGAACTTGAATAAAATACTTGACCAGGTTGTTAGCATAGAAAAGAAGCTGGAGACTTTAGAGCTGCGACCGGTAAGCAATAGTGTTCAACGTAAGAAACAACCCAACCCCAAAACCATATGAGAAAAACAATCGTCATTGCTTCCATTCTTTTGTCCTTATGTTCCTGCAAAAAGATAGACAGGCTTATGGCTGCTAAGTATTGCTGGGAGTGTGTAACAACTATAACAGCCGGCGTAGGAAGCCAGGAGACATTAAGAACTATCAGCAGTATAGAAAAGTGTGACATGACAGTTGCAGAAATGGAAGAAGTAACAAACAAGACAAGGGGAAGCATTAAGAATAATAACGGTTCCTGGTCAACATCAAACATGAGATGTACCAGGCAATGATTATCGTTGAATAAATAACCAAAGCCAGGCATATGAGAAAGCTACCTATCCCATTATTAATGATTTCGTTTTCCTCCTTTATTTTACTTATTCCTGCTGCATTATGTGCCCAAACTATTAAGCTAAACGCAGGGACATCGTTTTCGGTTGTTAATTCAAACCCCGATTTGCACCCAACTGGCATTAAAAATGTCGCAATAGGGTTTTCGGGTACTATAGGAGCTGATTTTGTGGAACGAAAATGGGGATTCCTTTCAGCCAACATCGGCATAGTACAAAAAGGTAGGAAAGACAGGGTTACTTATACGGACGTGAACGGAAATAGCTCTTACGATAAAACTAATGTAATACGGTTTACTTATTTAACTGCAAACGCTACGGTTAATTTTAAGCTATCGCAAAGTAGCCTTGTGCCATTTTTGGGTATAGGCCCAAGACTGGACTATCTTTTAAATAAAAGCAGTTTTATTGATCCGGAAAGGCTTGAGCTTGCCTATGGTGTTATTGGCGGATTCGGATTAATGAAAAAGTTTGACAAAATACAAATAGGCGGTAGGGTTGATTATTTGTACAGTATAAAAAAAGAACCAATAGACCGAACCGGTACCGTAATGATATTTGCCGGATGGGGAATTTAGAATGGGGGACAATCGTAATCGGTATTTTTTAGGGAATGGCATACGATCGTTTATGTGCGCTCAAATAAATGAATGAAACGCATGAGAAATATATTGTTTTCTATTCTGTGCTTGCCAGCTTTTGGGTGGGGGCAGATTTCTGATCCGATATCTCCCAAAAAGAGCATAACGGTTGGTAGGCTTTCGGGGGGACTAACTTTTTTGGCTGAGCTGTCCTATGTTGTCGGCGACAACGACACTACTTATACGCTAAAATTTAATGACTACCGATATTCGGAGATTACATCAATTGAATATGTGTCCTTTTCGTCGGTTGGGAATACAAAAGAAAAGTTGTACAATCTGTTCTTGTCGGTATATGAAAATAAAAAAGACAAAGACTATATAAAGGTTTTCACACTGGGAGAAACCGATGTGGCCATCTCAAATTACCACGGTATGGCTTCCCTTGACATGGGCGGGCCTTGGTTTGCGGTTACACGAAAACAATTAGATAAACTATTCGGAAAATAAGGACTCAGCAAGCCAAACCAACAACAAAAGATATGGACTACGAAGTGGAAACCGAAATATTGAATGTAATCACAAACAATCTCATATTGAACAATTAATAGTACAAATCTATAAAAGTTTAAATAAACTATAAAAACAATATCAATGCCAAAGCAGAAGTGCATAAGTGACACCAGGATGCTTCAGGTAATGGAATATTGGAAGCAAAAGACAGGAGGAACGCAAACAGACTTTGCAAATGCCATCGGACTATACCAGGGTAATATATCCGGCATAAGGAATGGGCGTCAGTCATTCCAGGTGTATCACATTCAGGCTGCAATGGAATTAATAGGAAATGGTAACTTTAATTTTGTATTCGGAGTTGAAAATAACATGTTCCGGGGCGAAAAAAAGAGGCTTACGCCAATCCAGCAGATAAAACAAGCATTAAAAGAACTGGAAGATGATAAAAGAAACAGATAGTTTCTTCACAATATTACTCATGTCCTACAAATATGGGGGAGACGTATGTCAGCACCGAAGAACCAGAGCGGGCGATATTGTGTTTTTAAGATGGGGGCTTGAGAAAAAGGATATATACAATTTCTTTTTCAGAAATGGCGACAAGATGACAAACATTAATACCGTACGAGAATGCGCGCAACACATAAGGGAGCCTGCCCGGCTGATATTGTTTACATTGTGCATGGATATACTATCATCCGGCGCTCCACTCGGACATAAAGAATATGAATATATCGAAGCGTTAAAAAATGCACTTAGTATTTCAGAAAATGACTATAATGTTACCATGGCATTTTGCAATAACAGAATGAGTGCGTTAGGTGTAGAGTGGAAGCGAAAGACAGAATATTAACCCTTCAAAGCCTTTGCCACAGCGCCATTTTTGCCGCTATTTCAGCCTTTTTAGCTTATCAAGAACCATGTCCCAAAATTGATCTGAAAATTGGCGCGTATACTTTTTGTCAATTTCTATTACTCGTAGCACTTCTTTTAAATCGTCAAACGGCTGACTTGATTTCCGGCAAGGGCAATAAAAAAGCCCAACATAAAGGGGATATGTTGGGCGGTTGTAAACCTTTCGATTTATAACAACCCGGATAAATACCCCTTAAGTATAAGGGGTATGGTCAAAACAAAGGTAAAACAAATTTTTAAATTTAAACTACAATAGTCTAAATTTGTTATTATAATTTAATTTTGATTATCATAAATCAATGTCAAAGAGGATTAAATTAACCGACTTTCAGCCAGACGAAAAGAATTTCAACAAACATTCTCAACTAGGAATGTCATTATTGGAAAAGTCTGTCGAGCAGGTGGGAGTAATAGAAAGCATCACCGTATCAGCGGACGATAAAATTATATCAGGCAATGCCCGCCAAGAGGTTATGAACCAAAAGTTTGATGGCATTGAGCCTATTATAGTTGAATCGGATGGCAAGCGCCCTATAATTATTAAGCGAAAGGATATTAAAAGCAATACAGCGCAATTCCACACCGCAGCCCTATTAGCAAACACCGTAGCCAAGCACAATATAAGACTGGATGAAGAAAAGATACAGGAAGTTGCAGTAGAAGAATACAATATTGACGTTCAAGAATTGGGTGTGTTCCCCGAAAAAGAGGAAGAACAGGGCGGGCCGCTAGGAATATACCCCTTATCAATTATCCTAAACGCGAAAGAATACAAAGATTTTCAGCTATACAAAAAAGAGAATGGTATAAGAACCGATACGGAGGCGTTTAAGCAATTGTTCACCTACAAAACACTGGAATAAATGTCTATAAGTGCGTATGCGGGGGAGTTTACAATATCCCCCATTCCTTTGGAGATGAGTATGAATTATTGCTCGCATAAATGCGCCGTGTGCTTCGCTAACCTGAACCAACCAGGCAGAACGCTTGATGTAAAAGCGACAATAAATCAGATCAAGAATTGCAACAAAGGCAAAGGGCTTACCTCCTATCTTTTAAGAGAAAAATACCCAATACTACTTTCTAACAGGGTTGACCCATTTGCCAAAACAAACTACAGGCAGACACTCTCTTTTATAGAGCTATTCAATGCAAACGAAAATAAAATAGTTTTCCAAACCAGAGGTGGCGACGGAATAGACGAAGCGCTTTCACTATTAGATTACAAAACACACTGGTACGTATCAATCTCACAACTTAACGATGATCTAAGGAAAAAACTCGAACCGGGCGCACCAACAATACAAAGCAGATTTGAACTGATAGAAAAACTTTTATCAAAAGGACATAGCGTTTCCGTAGGAATTAACCCACTCGTAGAAGAATGGCTGCCCGTGGCTGATTTTCAGGAAATGGTAGACCGGCTGTTGGATATGGGGGTTAAAGGCTATTGGCTTGAGCTTATACACCTTAACGCCAAGCAGGTGGGTAATATGAGCGAGAAAGAAAAGTTAGCCGTAGGATCCTCTTTAATCAAAGAAGCTGCTAAAAGAACCCCAAACTACTC
This sequence comes from Chitinophagaceae bacterium, assembly GCA_019638595.1. GTDB lineage: Bacteria > Bacteroidota > Bacteroidia > Chitinophagales > Chitinophagaceae > Agriterribacter. The sequence goes on along the minus strand of JAHBTJ010000005.1, from coordinate 271,638 downwards.
GTATATAGACTGGGCAAGAGAATACATACAAGATTCCGGCGGCGAAGTATTCTCAATCAATCAACCAAACGCAAGTTCTTTTTTTGATGATTATCATAAAAAGTTCAAGACAATAAAAACTAATCAAGACTTCATAAACCACTGCTTTAAAAAGTACCCCAACGGTGGTGAAATAAAATGGCATGAGTATTACGAATTTATGAAAGAACCGTTCTACGAGCAGGAGTTTAGCGAGGCAGATGGATTTGTATACAGGATAGCCAGAAACGTTTACAAAAAGCTAGAAAACACTCCATTTAAAACGCTGAAAGGTGTTTTAGAGGCATACTGGGATAATATAGACATTCCTAAATCTTTATTTAATAACGACCTGTTTTCTGTACTAAGCTACGGAAGCGATAAGAAGCCTGGAACATACCGCTGTAAAGAAGATAGTAAGATTATTTATTGGTTTAATGCGGAGCCAAGCGATAAGTTGAGACATTTTATTGAATAGGCAATTTTGCAATTATTATAAACCCATACAAATGGCAGGAGGAAACAAGGGCAAATCATCAAAAGCCCAATCGAGGAAAAACCAACTAGCCGGCGCCCTGAGATCAGATTTACGAAAACTGTCTGGTCTTACAAGGTTAAGGTAAATTAAATCTACCCTGCACAAGGGTATTTTATTATGACAAAGAAAAAAACATCCATATCGGACGAAAAGGTAAAGGAGGTATTGATTGATGGAATCAACAAGGGGGCGGACTATATTCTGAACCAAACAAGGTTCTACGATTATATACGAACGATTCACAAGATTGAATACCAAAGGTGCATCAAACTCTACAAGAAACTGTATCCGGAGGCGCAAAGAGAGCTTAACGCATTAAAGATGAAGGAAGGTGCAGGGTTAGCGCAAGAAGCTGTTAAAAGGGATATATTGACCAAGTTAGAGGCGCAGGAGATTTTAACAAAAATAGCGAGGGGGAATTTATCAAGACAGGGATTGTTGCCAAGCGATTCCGAGAGGATAGCGGCGATAAAAACAATTGCAACACAGGAGGGCTGGGAATCGCCATCAAAATCAGAGATTACAATTAAAGATGATATTGATTATAGTAAACTGTCGGATAGGGCATTAGACGAAATCATCAAAGCAAAGCGTGAAAATTGATGTTAATAGAGCGATCGCGGAAAAGTGCAGAAGGTCGTTTTACTTTTTTGTTCAGACGATGTGGGACACCGTTATTTCGGAAACACCTGTCTGGAACTGGCATATAAAGTATATCTGCGATGAATTACAGGATGTTGGGTTAAGGGTTAAGCGCAGGGAAAAAAAGCTCTTTGACTATTATATCATTAACGTACCGCCGGGCACATCAAAATCAACGGTGATAAGCGAGATGTACCCCGTATGGTGTTGGACCATTGACCCAACGCAAAGATTTATTTGTGGGTCATTCAGTTCTACTGTATCAGAAGATATAGCGGAAAAATGTAAGAAAGTTTTTACGTCTGAAAAGTATCAAAGGTTGTTCCCTGATGTGGGAATAAAGAAGGACGCAAAAACACACCTGGCAACAAGTAAGAACGGAGAAAGGTATACTACATCAACAGGAAGTGGAATCACGGGGATACACGCTCATCAACTTATTATTGATGACCCATTAAGTCCGCAGCAGGCGAGCAGTGAGGTAGAGCGGGAAACGGCTAATAAATGGATAAGCGAAACGCTATCCACCCGTAAGGTTAACAAAGAAGTGAGCGTGGTTATTTTAGTTATGCAGAGGTTGCACGAAAATGACCCTACTGGCTATTTGTTAGCTAAGAAAAGCTTGAAAGTGAAACACGTCTGCTTCCCGGCGGAGGATAGCGAGGTGGTAAAGCCAAAAGAATGTAGAGGGTTTTATAAGGGTGGGCTTATGGACGCTGCGAGGATGACCAGAGAGGTTTTAAGCCAGGCAAAAGAGGATTTAGGCAGCTATGGATATGCAGGGCAATATGAGCAAACTCCGGCAGATTTGAGTGGTGGTATAATAAAAAGAGGATGGTTTGATATAATAGATGGTAGTTGGCTGGGCAAGGATGTGCATTTTGTTTTGGATACTGCTTATACGGTAAAAAAAGAAAACGACCCATCTGGGTTTATGTCCTATTATGTTGACGGCAATAATCTTGTAATAAGCGATTGGGAGAGTATGAGGCTTGAATTTCCAGCCCTGACAAAACACACTGTTTCTTTTGCAAAAAGAAACGGATATAGTTCGAGATCGGCTATCCGCATAGAACCAAAGGCGTCGGGAAAGTCCCTGGTGCAACAATTAAGAGCTGAAACGAATATGAATGTCATCGAGGATGAAAATCCGGAAAAAGACAAAGTGACAAGAGCCACGGCAATAACCGCCACACTTGAGTCAAAGAGGGTAAAATTATTAAGAGGCTCCTGGAATGAAAGTTTTCTGCACGAGGTGTGTACGTTCCCCAGGGCAACACATGATGAGGCTGTAGATTGTTTAGTAATGGCTGTTAATCGGGAATTGATTAAACAACAAAAATATTTCGGCTATGCCGTTTAAATGCTATGATACTGACATTTGAAGAAATACAGGAGATTATTAGAAGTAATCCCAACAAAGGATTGATAGAAACAGGCAAAGAGTTTTGCAGGATAGGAATGCTTCACTTGTACGGCAGTGGAATGGAATCGGCCATAAGACATTGCGAGCATTTTGTTTCAAAGGAATTGTTTGATGTGCAGAAGAAATACGCTGTAAGCAATAAGGATATGTTTTCGAGACTGCTGCAGCAGGAAGATATGGTATTTACCGCACATGGCGGCAGTTCTCATTTTGGGCTTACAGAAGAAAAGGAAGTACATATTAACTCACTCCTTTCAAATGTGAGATTCGGAGTAGGGCTAAGGGATTGGGTAAAAGTGTTCGCGCTGTCAGCTTACAGAGCTGATCCGATGGGCGTTATTATGATGGAGGTTGATCCAGTAAAGATCAACGAAACAGGGGAATTTAACCAGCCAAGAATATACCCAACATACAAAAGTATCAATTCAGTTTACGACTACTTGCCCAATGGAAGGTATTTAGAATATATCTCATTCAGGTTAACGGTTGGTGAGTGCAGAAAGTTTGGAATTACTGATGAAAAGCTAAAGAATCTAAAGGCATCCGACAAAACAGAATACTACCGCTTAGTAGATGACAGAAAGGATATTATTGTGCATAAGGACGGCAGCAATGTAAATCTTGTGTCAAATATCGCACAGCAAAATCCAATAGCCAACACGCTGGGCCGCACTCCTGCTTTTGTTGTTTCGGATATAATGAAGTTTGACGAGCCTAATGTTTTTTTATCACCACTGCATTATGTATTTGAGCTCGCACAATCTTTTTTAGAAGCAAGGAGCATAAGAGATATTCAAAAGATGTATCATGGCTTTGCTAAAGCAATAGAGCCGCTTTTAAAGTGCCCTACATGTGTAGGGACAGGGTATATAGAAGGGGCTGCCTGTCCTGACTGTACTCCCGGGGGGGCAGATAAAGGGAGTGGCTATAAGCTGCGTACAAAAGTTAGCGATGTGGCTAAGTTTCCGTTAGAAATACTTGAAAACAGCGGCTTTGATTTCCGTAAGATTTTTGGCTATGTTACTCCAGATATTGAAAGTTGGGAAAAACAAGACGTATCGCTCGATGATATTGAAGAGATGATAGAGATGACATATTGGGGCAACGTAAGACTAAAGCGGCCGAAAATTGGGGCAGACTCAAACATGACCGCCACCGAAGTGAACAGCAGCGATATGCCAAAAGAATCGCGCTTGAACCTAACCGCAGATTGGGTTGAGAAAACAGAAAATGCTATAGCTGATTTTATTGGGCAATATTGGTTTGAGGATGAATGGAAGAAATCAAGTATAACATTAGGGCGCGAGTACATTTTGAGAACACCAGAAGAGCTAATGGAGGATTATCAGGAAAGGAGGACGAAGGGCGCTCCTGATTTCGCACTTGATGAAGCGTTGGAAAAATATTACAGGGCGAAGTACAAAAGAAATCCTGTTTTGCTTGCCAAATATTTAAAAATGCTGGATGTGGAGCCGTTTCCGCATACCAATGTCAAAGATGTGGAAGCTAGCCAGATTATTCCTTTTTCGGACAAGCTACAGAAAAGATACTTTGGCGAATGGAGCGATACGGTGCCGGACGGAAAATGGGTATCACCTTCTTTTACGCCAACAGCTCTTAAAGAGGAATTGAAGATGTATGTTGAATCTAAGGGGATTGCTGAGCCTGAACCGAAAAAAGATATGGCATGATTGTAATCAACAACACTTACGATATTGGGGTATGAGAAAGTGGACAACTGAAATAAAAGCGCTGGATGGAAGTACCGGTGAAATGAAAACTTGGATTGGCCCGTATGTGGAAGCTCCTACGTGGAGCCTTGCTCAACAATGGTGTAATGAAAATATGGGCTACTTAAAAGTTGTCGGAGAGTTAGTTATGGAAATTCCATGTAAGGGGGACACGTGTGAGCCAGACTGGACAAACGCTACTGATTACGAGCTAATACAAAAAAATTAAATCAACGAATTATTAACCAGTCATAAAAATCAAAAAAAATGGCAAGACCCAAAAAGGTTACTGCACCTAATGAAGCAGAAGAATTAAAACTATCCGTATCACCAGATACGGAACAAAAACCGGAACAAAAAACAACGTTCAGGGTTCCAGATTTTGATTACCGGGATTTGACCGGTGACAAATTTAAAGAATATAAAGAGTTTGAAGGAAAGCTCCGTCTGGATGGTCATTATGACTTTGTTTTATTGAAGGTTAATCCCGTATTCGTTGAACGGTATCCAGGGATGAGAGATTCTCCTAAAGACTTTGTGGGCGTTAGAGCTAAGACCGATATCCCGGAGCACACAACACGGATCTTGCTTAGCCAAGCAATTAATTACAACGAACAGATTTATAACGCTGCCTCGTTGAGTAATGGAAAGTATTATTTGCTTAAAAGGTAATTAATGAATTACATTACCATACCAATAGCACTACCGGGCGACGAAGGTTTGCGTAATCCAGATAAGGAGGTTTCGTGTAAAATAGATCCCGCTTCTATACTTGCCTATCATGAGGGGTATTCCTGGGGAGTTTTTATTTATCTGAAAACCGGGCAGGCGTTCTGCTCAACTCTCACTGTCTGTGAATTTGAGAAAATCATTACCCCGCCGCCACCGGGCAAAAACGTACTAAAATGTATCCAATAGAATTTGAGCAAGCAAACGCTGTTATCGGTAAGGATCAGCCAGAATACCAGCCCCTACCGGCGCATATTGACAGCTCTTCAGATGGCAGGGTCACCTGTTGTTTTCAGTTTACAAAACAGGAACTGGATGAGATATCCAAAACCGGGCAGATTTGGCTTAGCCAACTTACGTTCGGAAGTCCCTACTCTCCTATTATGTTATCAGTCACTAATCCATTTAAATAAAAAAAATTATGGCACTAAAGCAAGAATCAAAAGACAAAATAAAGGCGTTCGGCTTTGATGTAGATAAGCTCATTGCCGCCGTAACCGCTGCCGATGAGGTAGATTATGAAGTTCCGGAAGATGTAACAGTAATTAAAACGGCTGACCTGGTTACCAGGGATGCCAACAAGGTGAAAGAAGGTGAGAAGGCAGGAGAAACAAAGGGAGAGGCTAAAGGAAAAGAGCTTGCAGCAAAAGCGTTTAGAAAAAAATTCAACCTTGACGACAATATAGGCGTAGATGTTGATAAGGTTGTCGAGGCAGTTAATGCAAAACTATCGCAGGGCGACCAGGGACTAAAGGATCAGGTCAGCCTGCTTCTTAAAGACAAAGAGTCCCTGATAAAAGAAAAGGCAGACTATGAAAAACGCGCCGCAGATGCCGCGTGGGATGTTAAGTTAATCTCCCACTTCCCAACAGACAGAAGTAAAGATCTGACAGATAGTGAACGTCTTGCATTGGTCAAGATGAACTTTCAGTTTGAGCAGCAGGACGGAAAAACTGTTGTAAAACGCAATGGAGAAATTCTCCGTAGCAAGGATTCGCAGTCACCTATTGACCCACAGCAGGCAATAGCCGACTTCTTCACAGAAAAAAAATGGATAGGCAACACCCCTCCAATACCGCCACATGGAGGGCGCGGAGGAGGCGATAATCCGCCACCGCCTCCTACAAATGGAATTAAAACAGCCTCAGCGTTTGAGGCTAAATGGAAAGCCGAAAACCCGGGAAAGAACCTGTTAGGAGACGAGTACCTAAACGCTTTGGCAAAGCAGTCTAAAGAGGTTCAGGACTTTGACATGTATAGCTAGTTTAAGCAGTTCGTCCAAACACATCCGGGTATTTCTATACCTGGTTTTATTGCTGACGATAAAATAGTATAATGAGATATGATTAATCCAAAAGATCTAAGATTGGGAAACCTGGTCACAGATGGCGAAAGCATTATTTATGTAGAAAAAATTGAGCCAGCCGGAATCAATGGAGCAACCATCACCGACCACGGTATGATTTCAGATGGACTTGGTGAGTTTGCCCATTTTTATCATACTATTACTCCAGAAAGCATAGACCCGATACCGATCACTCCAGAAATGCTAAAAAAATGTGGGTTTGATCAGGTTAACGGGTGTTATTTTGATAAAACATTATGGAATAAATATAATGTACTTAGATATGATAATGGAGCAAATGTATTTATATTGGAAAGTAGAAATTATGAACAGGCTGAAAGAGTTTATTTGCCCAATATTATAAAGTATATCCACCAACTGCAAAACGCTTATTATATTTTGACAGGAAAAGAACTTGAAATAAACCTATAGCCATGCAAACAAATGAAGTCTTTCATACCGTTTTACAGTTCCCGGAAAAACATCGCTTAGTAGTTATGAAAACCCCCGATTATTATTGGCACTTTAAGGGGTTAAGAATTTCTAACGAAAGCATAGCCTCATTATTAAAAGGCAGGCAGATGATATCTCGACTAAAAAAGTTTCCATCTCATAAGTTCAGGAATCCAATAAATATAAATGGCATATATTTTAATTTTTTTTCGAAAAAACTTTTATAGTTTAAACAAACTATTGTAATTTAGTACCGTCAACTCACCGCAGGTGGTACCTGCAAGTTGACGTAAGCAGTGGTACTGCATAATCTTCCGGAGTGGTACTCCACCTTAACAATCTTCATTAACTCTTTAATTTTTGGTAACATGGCAAACTATGCCACATCAGTCCTTGCTAAAGGTCAGGCTGTTGTTACTGCTAAGAATAACGCTCCGGAGCAGCGCAGGAAAATGCCAACAGTATTGGAGCTTGCGTTGAAAAACCAAGAAATATCAATTCCTAATGCATCCGAATTGAGAGCGTCAGAATTACGTCCGGTAGATATATATTACCATAAAGACGTAGCAGCAGGAGCGACAACCGCTAAGGCGCACAACCACACCGGTTCATATGGCGATTCCGGCAAGATAGAGCTCACATACGTGACTCACGTGGAAAAAATTCAGCTACCCCGCAAAATCGCACAGAATAATGTTGTAACATATCAAAACATGTTCAACAACCTGTATGAGATGAAGTGGAAAAACCTCCGCACGAGGCATGATACAACAGCCCTTGCATTCTTATATGCAAATCGCTGCCAACTGTCAGCCGGCGCCGTTAATGCGGAAATAGCATCCGCAAACCCTGGAACATGGGAAGATACAAGCTACTCACTTTTTATTGACGCCGACAGAAGGTCTGTCTTTGCTCAGAAAATTAAGTCATTTATGATGGCGCGTAAATTCCTGCCTGAATATGACATTGTCGCTGATCTTCAACAGGCAGACGCTTTTGAGTATGCAATGAACCAGGCGTCAGGAAATGCAGTTAACACCTCATTTCAGTTCAATGGATTGAACATCAGTCGCACGCAGGATGTAGTGAGCTCTACCTATACGAATGGGGCTGTACTGATTATGCCCGCTGGCGCGTTATCGGCGATGCCGTGGAATGATCCTCTTAACCGCTCTGGTGTTAACTCCGGAGAAAACGAAGTGGGTATGCTCGGCACTGTTTCTGATCCATTCGGAAGCGGCTCGGTAGCAGACATATCTATGTACACACAACGTGCGGACACATCCGCCAACACAACAGGAGGAAGCACCCAGGATATTGTGGATGAATGGGAAATAGCGCTGACTATTGCGTATGCCTTACCTCCTTTATCTGCGGCTGGAGACAGCGTTGTACACCTGGTTGGTCAAGGCTCTTAATCACTTTTAAAACTAAACGATAATGAAAATAGCAATCTTATTCGTTGCGCTAGTGATTGGAGCAGTTCGGTCAAACGCACAATCGGCAACAATAATACCTCTCACTGCTGGAGACACTGTATCAAACGGAGGTGCAGCATCGAAGGTTATTCGGTTGACCGCAGGCTATTCCGGCGTTGTAATACAGGCGAAAGCCACGAAGGTATCAGGCACTGTAGCTGGTAATATCAAGGTACAAGGGAGCCTCGATGGATCAAATTGGGACACCCTTACGGTAGCTCAATCTGTTACGGATGTAGCATCTCAAACAAGATCTTTTTATATATCCGCTCCTGTTCCCGTATTTCTACGGGTGATTCATACCGGCTATGGTACCATGTCAAGTATATTATCTGTCAGGTACGTAGCAAGACGATACAATCAATGAACACCTTTTACGAGATAGTAGTAGGAGGATCTGGTCTTTATGACCAGCCTGCGGGTAGTACAGACTTTCCTATTCCGTCGCTTGCGGGCGTGGGCGGGCATCTCGAAAAAAGGGGTTTGGGAAGGGTAACTAATTCAGAATATTCGGTGCTGCCCGGGGGCGGATTTTCCGTACCTAATGCAACAGAAAACGGCGAGGTCTTTTACTTCATTCCATCTTTTGTTACGGGTAGCACAACGACAGGATGGTATACTAACGGATTTAACTATCCGAAGGTAATGACTGTGCTTACATCCAGGATAGGATGGCGTGGTAATGTAGATGTCTCGCTACAACAAAGCAGGTCTGGCAGATACTTTGACGACGGGTCGTTTCATCCTCTGGTTACCATCCCGAATATCAGCGAAACGATTGAAGGTAATTTAAGCGCTGAGGTACAGCAATTAACAAGAGGTTCTATAATCTCATGCCTTACAAAAGTTTTCAGTGAAACCGAATTAGTTGATAACACATTGCTCTTTGACAGAATCGAAAACAATAGTGAGATCGAGAACGGAGATAAGTTTGTTGGCGTTCGTTTTCTTGTGGCTCCCAAATTTGGTTTGCGGATCAATTCTATACAGCTATATTTTAATCAGAACATAACCTTTAATTTATACCTGTATCACGAAACAAGAGAAGTTCCTATCTGGCAACAGCAGGTAACGGCAAGCGCAAACGAAACAGTACAGGTTGAGTTGTCAAACGAGCTTGTTCTTACTTACCTCTCTGGTGATTACCTGGGCGGGCATTTCTATTTAGGATACTATCAGGGTGATTTGGGATCAGCCAGAGCCATAGATGAATATGGACGTAAAAATAAATGCAAGGTCGTAGGCTTTGACTTTATATCAGCTGATAAGACGGACACTTTCGACAGAAAGCAGTCTTCTCTATCTAATCGTAGCCATGGACTGAATATGGAAATATCCACCTTCAAAGATCATACTGAATCCATTTTAAAACAGGCTCATTTGTTTGATAATGCTATAGGACTTCAGGTTGCGCATAATGTTGTAAAACAAATAATATACAGCACAAGAAGTAACCGTACTGAACGCATGTTGAAAACCGATCTTGACAAAATGGGGGTACAGTATGAATTGAATGGCGCGATACCTGTTTCGGATGTACCTAAAACATTTGGACTACAGGATAAAATTAACTCCGAGTTAAAAAGAGTTAAAGAATCATTCTTCCCGGTAGCTAAAGCACAATCTGTCAGCCTATGTTAATTCTTAAAAACAATCCGGCGGGCGTTGATATACCCATCCAAAAGGCGCAAACCAAGCTTCATAGCTTCCTGACGAATGCGTGGGAAATAGATGAGGGTCAGTATGAGTGCTATGGGCGTGCATACCGTAACCAGTCTGAAGGCGGATATGTAGCGGAGGTGTATATCGGAGGAAATGAATACAAAGAAGTTTATTTCAATGACGGGCTTCATGCTATTTCATTCTTCGGTATTTCAACAGAGGTTACCAACTCTGTAATGAATCGTGTGAACGTGCATCTGGTGATGTTTGCAGACCTGAATAAGATGGCATTAAAAGACAGGTTTGGAGCTACTATTCAACATAGGGCAGACGAAGAACTAAGGCAACAGGTATTCAGGTCTTTATCAAAGTTTTCATTCGGCATGAACTACGAAGGATTTGAACTGGGAGTTGAAAATGTTTTAAAGGAATATCCTGGGACAAGAAGAGATGACCGTCTAAAATTCATTGATATGCACCCGTACCATTGTTTTCGATTCAATTACAATCTAATATTTGATCCTAATAAAATTTGTTAATCATTAAACCTTATTAATATGGCTCTTTCATTATGCGGTAAGGCAGGTGTAGCCAACACAGGGGAATTGCAGTGCGATAAAAGTAAAGGGATACTGAAAAAAGTATTCATTTTCAACGGTGCTATTAATGCCGGAGGTTATGCAGACGAAACCACCTTGTTTAATACGCTTGTTGCAAACGCAAAGCTTTCCAAAGACGCGGCAAATAAAATTTTTGTTATCAACGAAGCCCAGGAGATTGCAGATTCCTCTGAATCCAACACAACCGGTTCGCTCGGGCTTGGTTTTACGGTGACGCTTCGAGAGGGCAAACCGGTATATACTGTTAAGATATTTGCCGGCGCCGACTTGTTGAAGCGTTTAAGAACCTTCAATAACCAGACCATAAGAATATTTGAATATGACGCCAATGGCGTTTTGTGGGGTACAAAGAAGGGTGCTAACCTGGTAGGCTACCAAGCAAAGCTTTTTTTCACCGGCAACAGAATTGCCACCGGGCAGAATGTTGAAGAGGGCGTAGTAACATTTACAATATCTATTCTTTCAAATTCAGAATACATGGACAATCCGGTATTCGCAGATTTGAGCGGCAACAATATTGAAGACGTTATCCCCTTGATTGATGCAAACCTGTCATACCTGTCCAAAGCATCAAACGTGTATAAAGTCAAGGCAGAAGTACCGACCTCAAATTTGCTTGGCAACTATGATGTATTTGATGAATACGGAACAGCGCTGGCTGCATTATCTGCAAACTTTAGTGCCGGCACCGGGGCAAATTTTGCAACACCATTGACAATTACATCTATCGCTGTAGACAATGGGCTAAAGGCGCTTACCGTAACATTTGACAATACGGCATTTGGCGCATTATCAAGCGACACTCAAATCAGGCTGAATCCTCCAACGCCGGCACAACTTGACGCTGGAGACGTAACTGGTCTTGAATTAATGTCCGTAATACTTACTAAGTAATGGTGTTCGATGGAGTTTATATCAACGATAAGTGGGCTGCCGGTCTTACGGAATCTCAATTTGTCAATCACGAAAAGCATACGCTTCCTGAAGAAAAATTAAAGGAGGTGTACGCTCTTTGTAAAGCAATGCATCATGGGAACGGTGAAAAACCTTCGGGAAGTGTTGAGAAACCTCGACGTAACAGCCGTGGCGGTAAAGTCGGTGAGTGATACCACAGGATCTTACGCAGACTTAAACGCAGAACAGATGTCACAGGGGTTACGCGCGGACGGAAAAGAGATAATCCCATCCTACCGGCCGTTGACAATTCGCATGAAGCAATTGTTTGGCAAAGGATTGGGATCAATTACGGACCGAGTTACTCTTTACAACGAAGGGGATTTCTACAAAGGGATAAGAACGGATGTAAAAGGTCTGAACGTAGTAACCACGTCGGAAGACCCAAAAAGGCAGGGGCTGGAAGAAAAGTATGGAGATATATTCGGGTTGAGCCCGAGATTCAAGCAGGAGTATGTGGAAGAATACTTGCGTCCTTATTGGAAGTTTTTGATTGAACAAGAAACAGGATTAAAGCTTAAATGATGAGTTGCGGATGTTTTGGCGTACCCGGAAATGGTACGGAATACGAAAAAATAAAAGTAGAAGCCAAAAAGCAAGCAAATGAGCAAAAGAAAACTATGGCTATCTGGCAGGAAGAAAATCAATGGTGTATCGGAACGGCAGACGATGCCATCTACAATAAAAAGCCAATCCGCGAAGTATTTTCGGCAGATTGACAAACTGCCGTTAAGCCGGTTTGTTGATTGTGTAGTAGACAACAATCTTCATGCGCTTGTAATAGAAGGATCACCACATTTAACAGAGCTGGAGGCAGCCTTTACCAACATATACCAGCAGTATACTGATATGATGGGAGATGGAGAATACAAACACTTTATATCATCGTGGAAGGCTTTGATTAAGATTAATCTTATCATCACTCAGGTTGAGGAGATAATTAAAGCTCTTAAACTATTTCCGTATGTTCCACTTTTTGACGAGCTAAACAAATTATTGAAAATAGATTTCAGGTTTGATTATGCCGACCGGAAAGAATATTTCAAATTGCTAGACAGGGCTTATAAACGCAGCCGGGGGCTTGTAATTGAACGTGATCTTTTGCAGATAAGATTCGATACAATTAAAGAAAAGCTCAGGGGTAACGGAGATAAAAAAATCACAAGGGCATATTTCATTGACTGGCTAATTCTTTTAGGAAATCATGTGCAAATGATAATAACCGATCAGATCACCGTATATGAGTTCTGTGAAAGAATAAGGCAGTATAACAGATTTGTTGAACGTGAAAAAATGAGAAAATGAGCGACGAACGGATAGATAGTATAGTCAATCGGGCGAAAGTTAAAAGTGATCTTGACTTTCTGGATGAGCTATTGTCTTCCGTAATGTCGAAAATTGAGAAAATTAATAACATTAAGATTTCTGTTGATGGCGGCAAAGGACTGGCGGATGTCGGCAAACAGGCACAAGCGGCAGCACAATCAACAGAACAGCTTGTACAGGCTACAGGTAAGTTACAGGTAGCAGAAAACGCAATAAGCCAAACGCTCGACAATTTAGATCAGAAATGGAAAGAACAAACAAATTCCTTGCGTGAAAATATAAAGCTACAGATACTTCACGAAAGTGAATTAAAGAAAATAAAAGAGTTAATCAAAGAAAGCAATGCTGCTATTGAATCTACCGGTAGCTCATACTCTAATGTTTCACAAAGAATATTAAGTTTAAAACAAAGAGAATCTGAACTAAAAAACGCTATTTCAGAAGTTAGTCTAGCTATTAAATCACAGATAAAGGAGACGCAAGCCGCAGAAGGTTCATACGATCAAATGAATCAGGAGCTGGGGCAAATGCGAGACTTATTCAGGCAGATATCAGCAGATGAAAGAAATGGCGCCTTTGGAGCTAAGCTAAAACAAAATATTACTGTACTGGATGCTGAATTGAAAAAGATAGACGCAAGTCTAGGAAACTTCCAACGCAATGTAGGCAACTATAAATCCGGGTGGAATGGGTTAGGAAACTCAATCAATCAGATCACAAGAGAGTTGCCAGCTTTTACAATGAGCATGCAAACAGGATTTCTTGCGATATCTAATAACCTGCCGATTCTTTTTGATGAGATAAGTAAAACAAAGAAAGAAATAGCTGCCATGCGTGCGGAGGGGCAGAAAGTTCCTGGCTTATTCAAGCAACTTGCCACTTCAATTATTTCTTGGGGAACAGCTTTGTCGGTGGGCGTAACGCTTCTTACTGTTTACGGAAAAGACATAGCTAACTTTTTTATAGAATTATTTAAGGGTAGGGAAAAGGTTGACAAGTTTAAACTTGAGATGGAATCTCTTAACGAGGCTTATGCTAATGGCGACTATAAAAAGGCTATACAAAATTTTTATGAAATAGAGGTTGCAATTGAGCAAGCAAAAAAAGGTGTAATAGATAAAACAGAGGCTGTTAACATAATGAACAAAAGCCTGAATCTGGCTAAGGGTGAAGTAAATAATCTTAAAGAAGCGGAACAGTGGCTCATAGACAACAAAAAGGATTATTTGGATATGATGCTTCAAAAATCTTTAGCAAACGCCTTTTTCGCAAAAGCGGCAGAGGAATCCGCAAAAGCTGCAACTGCCGGTCTAAACGAAAATGTATCCACATTCGAGAAAGTAAAAATCGCAGCATTAACTAGTCTTGGATTAAACAATAAGGCGCTTGGTGTACTTATAAAGGCTCAAAAGGAAGGAACAGAGGAGGTTAAGAAAGATGCTAATGATCGAAAGAAAATATATGAAGAAATGGGAAAAGATGCTTTTGCAGCATTTAAAGGACTAGAAGAGAAATTGGGTATAAAAACCGGAAATGAAACAAAGGCTGGACGGGATAAAATATTCAGCATGGGTGATGATATCCGAAAGGCCCAATACGAAGTCCAGCAAAGATTTCTGGAGGATATGCAAAAACAAAACGACCAGATTGTAAAGGATGACAACGAAACGTACAAAAGAAGAAAAGAGGCTGCCGAAAAATATTTAGCCGTATCCCTGGCTTTAAAAAAACTGGAATACAACTTCAATCTTGGCGAGATAAATACAAAGGAGCAACAAGATAAAGCAGTCGCAGAAAAAGACTACAAAAACATTAAGGAAAGAGAAAAAGCCATTCAATACATCACGGATGCGGCAGCTGCAAAACGAAAAGCCAATTTGGCTAAATACGATTCAGAAGAAGCCGCAATCACAGATAATTACAGAACAAATTATATAAACAAACTCCTTGATTTCCTGAAAAAAGAAGAGGATGCAAGGATTAAGCACGAGGATAACCTGAAAAAATTAGCATCCGGTGACCTTAAAAACCAATATGATGCCCGCCTCGCTACCCTAGATAAGCAGTATGGACAAGGGCTGATCAGTGAAGATCAGTATAATAAAAAAAGGCTTATAGCTCAGTTTGAGTATGGCGTTAAATCACTTCGGCAAGAAATAGAATTTGCAGAGCAAAGGTTAGCTATCCAAAGGCAGATTGCGGAAGGCAGTGGTGACATGGACGACCGTGATAAAGTCTTTAAAATGGAGCAAGATCTGTCTGTGCTTCGGATAGCTCTTGAGCAAAAGGTAGCCGACTTTAAGATTTCGCAAAACAAAAGAGGTAATGACGCCATAAGGAAAAATATTGAAGAGCTTGCCACCTATTCCAAATATGCAGTGGACATGTTTGGGCAGATAGGGGATTTTCTTTCAATCAGGTATGAAAAGGAAAAAAACCGACTTCAGGAGCAAATTGATCTCATTGAAAAGAAAAGAGATACAGAAATTGAAGCTATACGCACAACTACCGCAAGCGAACAGGAAAAGGCTGCGCTCATTGCCCAAATCAATGCTACGGCTGATGCAAAGAAAACACAGCTTGAGCAAAGGCAAAGATTAGCGCAACAAAAGCAGGCAAGATTTGACAAAGCTTTAAATATTGCTACAATAGTACAGGAAACGGCAGTTGCTGTTATCCGGGCGCTGGGAATGAAGCCGTACTCTCCTGCAAACATTGCAATGGCTGCTGCCGTAGGCGCGATGGGTGCAGCTAAACTAGCAGTAGCCGCTGCAACACCTATCCCGCAATATGCTGAAGGTGTTGGGGTAGACGATAACAAATCACACCCTGGCGGACTTGCAGTAGTTGGCGATGGGGGTAAAAAAGAGCTGGTAGTTACTCCTGGAGGCAAATCTTTTATTACACCAGACAAAAGCACGTTAGTAAATCTGCCAAAGGGAACAAAAGTATTCCCAGATGCAAATGAGGTTATGGAAGTAGCGCAAACCGCGGCATTTAAACAGTTGCCCGTGCAGAATGTAAAAAGTGAAAAAGATTATACAAAAGAGATGATTGGTGCATTGTTGGGAGAAATAGCGCAATTAAGAGAAACGGTCAAAAACAAAGAAACAATTCAACTCAATGCTACCCGTGCCGGCTTGAGTGCGATGCACAAACAACATAACAACTTTTGGGAATATATTGGAAGTAATATTCGATGACAGAAAACAAGTTTATATATTGTATTACCGACCAGGACGGCAGGTCATTCTACGAGTCTAGCGGTCTCGTTCAATCGCAGGGCCAGTTTCGTGAGTTGCAGCATGCTCCGGATGGGTTCCAGGATAAAACAATAGAGTTTAAACGGGATTCCAAGTGGTTTGGTGTATTTAGAAATTTTTCTTTTCCTCTTTCATTCGTAAGGGACGGCAGATCCATACTGAATCACATCAGGTATAAACTGGGCTATGAATTTCGTTCGTTTCTTGTTATATACATCCTTGACTTTTTTATAAACAATACACATTACGGGTTTGGATATGTGCCTTACTATAGGGGAGAATTTGATTTAACTACTGTAAAAAAAAGCGAAAATAAAATAGAGGTCAGTTTGTTGGATGGGGGCATTGAGGCGATGATAAAAGCAAACGAAAACACGGAATATGAAATACCTATAGAAGGGTCAGAGATTGCGGCTGTTGAAATGGAAGGAATAAATCTTAAAAACACAATTCAGTATATTATTACCGATGGGTTTATTGCTGATAATTATCCTTATAACAAAAGCCATATTGTTGACCTACAGGAAGTTTACAAAGAGGTTAATGACATAGGTGGTGTTAAGACTACATCCAGAACGAAGGTCAACAATAATAATCAAAACATAAAGGCTACAGGACAATGGTTTATGCAGGCCACAACCTCAAGTACGGTTACAGTAGAATATGACTACATGCTGACCAGGTCTAATGCTGGAGGGCTTACATCGGAGATAGGAATGACATGCAACAGTCAGATAAGGCTAATCAACAAAAACGGAATAGGGACTGGATATACATTATTTCAAACTAATCAACCGTGGGAGTTACAAGGAACAAACAGGGTAAACGGAACAATAACAATCAATGTTAATGAAGGAGATCAGTTGTATTTCTATACAATGGTAAATCCACAAGGAGACGGAGCTAATACCGATACAAACATAAACTTTAACTATTCTGGAACAGGGCTATTCAAGGTTACTTATTTTTACAAACATCCGCCAGCCGCTGTTCCAGGCTACCATGCATCAATACTTTTCAAAAAGCTGGTAGAAAAAATGACAGACAATAAGTACTCGGCAGACTTAACATATTTAAATAAAAAAAAGGAATATTTTATTACGTGCGGGGATGCGATAAGAAGACTGCCAGATGCAAAAATTAAAACATCGTTCAATGATTTCTTTCAGTGGCTATGGTGTAACGAAGATGTTTACTTCGGAATAGGAAAATTCCAAGATGGAACAAACGTGGTCAAAAGGGCAGTGATAGGGGATTTAAAAGATCAGTTTCAACTGCCGCCTGCCGGTTCTATTATTTTCGGCAACAGTCCGATTGTAAACAGTTTAAGCTTAAATAAATCCACAAATCTTGGAGCCGTAAGAAATATTGAGCTAGATACAGATAATGAAAAATTATTCAACACTATAAAAATTGGGTGTAAAGATCAAAACTATGAAGATGTAAACGGGAGAACGGAATTTAATTCAGAGCAGACGTGGCATGCCCCTGTTGTTAGAAGCAGCAGGACACTTGATTTGTCAAGCCCATACAGGGAGGATGCCATAGGGATGGAATACGTGAGAATAAACTTTGGTGGTAAAACGACTACAGACGCAAGTTCTGATAATGAAACATTTGCTATTGTTATTGACAAGAATAATCCCATCCCCGCATTTTCTATATACATGTACAAGGTGGATAGGTCTGAGACGATAACCGGCGTAATTGATCCTGCTAGCCATTTTAATGCAAAATTTAGTCCAAAACATAAATTATTGAGAAAAGGAAGGTATTTAAGATCCTGTTTGTTCGATGTAGAATCCAGAAACTTAAATATGACATCCTCAAAAAAGAACGCAGATGTCAAATTTAATTCGCTTGTAGAAAAAGAAGATATTCCAGTATCGTCGCTTGGCGAACCGTACTTCCGTCCGGACTTGATGAAGTTTGAGACATACAAGCCAATTAACCTGATTGAGCTTCAAAACGAAAACGACTTAAAAAGGAACTGCTTTAAGATAGTATGGAATGATAAAGATTATTATGGATTTCTTCATACGGTATCAATCCAGCCGTGGATGAATGAAGTGCAATCCCTAACCCTTATTTCATCACCCAAAAACGATTTAAGCAGTATATGAGCCGGATATATAAAAGCATAGCAAATCCTGTCCGGTTTGTAAACGAAAACCGGGTAAAGCCAGCGGCATACAATGACTTTAATTTCGAAGATCTTTTCTTTTCGGAGATGAATTACGAATGGGATGAGCCGGTTGACTATGAACAGAAATGGCAAACAACAGACGCTATCAGGCTTCAATTCTTAGCCGACTTTGAAGGCATCTCCCTAAAGCTGACCAATCAATATACTGGCGAGGAGTACGCCACCGTCATGGATCAGAAGCAGCAAGACATTAATAATCCAGGTTTCAGGATTTATGAAGCGGAGATATCGTTGGTTGATATCGCACCGGGAAAATATCGTCTGCGCGCATTCATGGGGTATGGAGAGAATGTAAGCACGCTACTTTCTGAACCGCTATGCATTCAACAAAAGCACGAAGGCACAGTATATATAGAGTATTTTAATTCACACAGAAAATCCGATATGATTTTTGAAAAAGGATTCCGACCGGCAAGAAGGATAGAGATGAGATTTGACAGTCCGGAAGTGGGCAGCAAGGATGCGATGTGGGAGGATCAGCCGTTGAATATGACAATGATAGATAGTAAGCAATTCCGTGTTTTCAAGGCAGTTTTCGGAAACGAACATGGAATACATCCGGGCGAACTTCCTTTTTTAAATACAATATTCGGATTTGACAATGTGCGCATAAACGGAAAGCAGTTTTGCAAGGCTGAAGCCGGTCAAGAGTTTGAGCCCACCAAGATCGCAGGGTATCCCCTTTGTGGATACAGGTACAATCTTCGGGAATCTTTAAACAGGTCATCGGATATTATTGATACCGATACGGACATCAGCACGGAAAGAAAGGTATATATACTATCCACAGCTCATACTAACATTTTTGGAGATATAGAAAATACCGGTAGTAATCAGATTTTAATTAAAAAATACGAATAATGGTTAATCAACCAATAATCATATCAACCATAGCGACCACCAAACACATTATTGCTGTTTTGTATTACAACAACGACCCTTTAATTGAGGTTGCAAGGGTGGTGAAAGCCCCCGGAGACGATAATACTAACTACATGTTTGTAGGCGTAAACCCTGGCGCAGCAACTGTAAGATGGTATGAAAGCGACAACGGAACAGACCTTACTACCGCACTTGGAAGCTTTCAATTAAATATATCAGAAAAAAAAGCCGTACTGGAAGAGAGATTTTATTATGTAGATAGAGGAAGGGTTGACGAAGACGGAAACGTTTACGACCCGATTAGCGGCGAGCGCTCTTTTACTGACAGCTATTTAGATGGGAAAATACTAACATCCCTTAATAAAAGAGGTTCTGGGCCAACCGAGGAGGGCATCGAATGGATACGAGAGGGAAACACGGTTACCATATTGAATCCCGAAAACCAAGAGCCGGACGGCCCGGTATTCGCGGAAAATGATGTATGGGTTGGGATGATATCGTATTTGCAAGAGGTAATAATACAAACCCCGCAGCAAAAAGTATACTATGACGAGATTACAGAAGATACGGTATTGACGTATTCGCATAGGAATAAGTGGTTATATCTTAAAGGCAGTTCAACTAGACTGAAGCTTACCGCGGAATCTATTGGCACAATTCCAGACGGGGATTGGTATGGGGTTATTTGCAACGGCGGGAATCAATTTCAAACCGTATTTGAAGCGGAAGATGGAGATGCTATTAATGTAAACGGGCAGGATAAGCCCAGGGTAGTAATTGGCAGGTTTGAGCGATGGAAAATATTCAAAAGAGGTTCGAAGTTTGAAATACTTGAGGGACTTGATTTTCTTCCTAAAATCGGGTCATTCTTTAAAAGCTATATGGCAAGCCATATAAACGCCCTTTGGACTGATGGGCTGCCGAGGAACGGAGATGACTATCCTCGAATCTACGACATTATACAGGATATGCCATCAACGGTGGCAATAAATAGTCCAACCGTTGTTCAGGGAAAAGAAGCAAGCTGGTACTGGTGGGAGTCTGGGGGTAACAAATACTTCAGAACACCAAACAAGCAAAATGGGTTTGGGAGGAATTTAAAATCATTCGAAAATCCGGGAACAGACATTACACGAAAATATCCTACTATTTCAGGCGATACCGTTGTTGATCTCGTAAACGATTATCCAGGAGGAAGGCAGTATGAAGAAATCGGGCCTCACAGGCATTTTATCATCGTTCCTTCCGGGCAAAAAAATTCTCAATTTCCATACGAGCGCGGAGGGTTGATGAATAAAATGAAGGCTCTTTTAATGTGGTGGGAAAAAAGCGGAGGCGGCGCAGAAGGATATTACACGGATGGGTCTGATTCAGAGCCTTCTGTAGGGAGAACATCAAGCGGACATATTCAAAAAGGCACCCAGCTATCCCCGGTATATGTTGCAAATAATGAGAACCGCCCTACCAACCACGGAGAGTATGAATTTGTTTGGATATAATTAAACTATTAAAACTTATTTAAACTATTATACATAATTTTGATTACGATGAAGTTCACTAAACCTTATCTCACACTTATCGCCCTGGCATTCGTATGCACTTCGCAGGCGCAGATTATTCGCGGTCAATACTGGAACCCGATCAGAGGACTGTTTCAGTGGGATAATGGCAGGTTTAAAGATCAACTCACATCTCCATTTAGACTATTAGATAATGCAGATACGGGATCTATTGGTTTTTATAAAAACAGATTTTATGGAAAAAAAATCATAGATGGATCGGAAATATGGGTTCCGTTTCTTGATAGCACATTTGGAGGCGGAGGAGGAATATCCGGGCTACAATTCAAGCAAACGATAGAAGAGAGAAATAATATTCCTGACGAAAGCAGACAGGAAGGGCTGCTTGTATACGTTGCTGATTCACTAAAGTATTATGCGCTTGTAGGAGGAACCGGGAATGCTTACTGGACGGAGTGGACTGCCGGCGAAAGTGGCAGTGGCGTACCATCCCCATTATTAACTACAGGCAATTTTTCTTTTTTTCCGATTAACCAGAGAACTATCGGGGATGTAGTTTCCGACATAATAGATCAGTACACTGGTGAACCGGTGACCGTCACCAAAGCATCCACCTACAGGGGACAAACGATCACCGATGACTGGGTAGACAATGTGATATTTTTCAAAAGAGGTGATGATTATTATGTGCGTAATTTTTCTGTGTTACAGGTAGATTGGTACGGGGCTAGCGACCTGGCAACAGTATTTGTGAAGATAATGCGGGCAGCAGTCAATGGCAGCACTGTTGAATTTGGGAAGGATAAGGTGTATACCATCAATGCCCAGGATTCAATCTGGAGGATTGATAACAGGAGTGGGTTTACAATCATCGGCAATAATTCAACTATTCAGAACCTTGAAAGATCGTATGCTTCCGTATGGATAACCAACTCTTCAAACATTAGTATTACAGGTTTAAAGATCAATCTGAACCTGCTGGCTGATAACGGCTTTAGGTTCAGCAATGTGAATGGCGTTTTCGTAAATGCCTGCCTTGTAGAAAATCAATATAAGCGCGGAAACGGGCTGCACGGTGGCTTTTACTTCATGGACGCATACAATGTGTATGTCAATAACAGTATCGGTCGCAACATCGTTAACAGCGATACAACAGCCAACAGCCATTCTCCTTTTCTCAAAGTTGTGAATGGCGGAAATATCAATGCAAACAACAACAAGGTTGATAGCGTAGGCGTAGGGTTTAACCTTACAAACGTATATGGTGGCGACCTGATCGGCAATAAAATTGATTCAATAAAAGACAACGGCTATTACTTTTTAGCTGGTACCCGAAACGTAAACGTGTCCGGTGGCTATGTAAATGCTTCTGAAGAAGGGCTTGTATATTACCCGGGCACGTGGGATTTTGATGCCGCTATCAAGGTATCGAATTTAAAGTTTTCAAACAGCAGGAACAGAGGTATTACTTTAAGGCTGGGGAAGGGTTTAAGCATTGATAACTGCGTGTTTGAGGGTGGTTTCGCAGCTATAGCCCAGTCGGCAAGCTATGACGGTGTGCATGACATATCTGTAACAAACTGTACATTCTCAAACCTGGCAAGTACTATTCCTATTTATTTCAACAAAGACACATCCATAACTTTCACGGGAAACAAGATATACAATCCTGCTATAGATAGCGCCGTGGGCATTTCTTTTCTGAATGTTCAAAACGCAATCGTAACAGACAACATTATAAAAGATAGCATTAATAACCGCTTCCTCTATGGCATAAGAGCTACGACCAGCCGTGATTTAAGAGTGTCCTCAAACGATATTGCGGGTGTCTTTGAAAATAAAGTACAGCTTAACACTACTTCACGAGTTGAGGTTGACCTGGACGGTACCATGACAAGGGATTCAATCGCATTCAAGTCAAACAGCGCCGCGGGCATTAAGATGGATGCGGCCGCAGGCGGCATTGAAACAGTACTGCCTGGTGTCACACGCTTTTCTATGCGTAAAAGCAACTTTAACAGGTTTGAGTTCTACGATGAAAACACTACAGCCAACAGCAGGATGGCAATGTGGCGTGGTTATTTCGGCGCAACATCTGGAAGGAATGAAATGTTTAAGATGCTAGGAAGCCTTTCGGCAGGAGGCAGCAACACCTTCCGCATGATCTATATGGGCGTTGACCGTGAAAGCTGGGGAAGCGGCGAACAAAGTTTTCTTACCATGGCCTTGAGGGCGCCCGGAGACACCGCAACAAACACAGATACTACTATACATTATTTCCGTATTGACGGATCGGCATATCATAGGGATGGACTGGTAACTGGCAGCAATTCCGTAAGGGATTCTTCAGCTTCTATACAGTCAAATGGTAGTAATAAAGGCTGGCTGCCCAACCGGTGGAGCAATTCGCAAATGAATGCTATTTCTAATCCGGCTGAGGGATTGTTCGGATTCAACAACGGAACCGGCATTAAGACAATGTACCAATTCAACGGAACAGCATGGGAAAAATTTTATACGCCTTCTAATTTAATAGACTTAAACGTAAACAGCTTTAGTTCTGTTACGGTATCAGGCGCAAACAGGGACTACGTTCACACCGGTGGGGCGTCCACGTGGACAATGCTCGCGATTGCTGGTAACACAAAGAATTATATCTACATCAAGAACAGGGGCACGGGTAACATAACGCTCAACAGCAATTCCGGCGGTAATGATTTTCATGACAGCATAGCAGTAAGTAGCATTGTTATTCCTCCTGCAGACGCAGTGCGTTTGCTAAATGATGGCACTTATTGGAATGTAGAATGGATGCATTATTCAACCGCTTCTGGTGGTGGCGGTGGTGGCGGATCCGGAACGGTTAACAGCGGAACATCAAACAGGCTGGCTTATTATCCGTCAAACGGAACAACCGTTGATGATCTAGGAGCAATTACAGCTAACCGTGCGCTCATCAGCGATGCGAACGGACTTCCCATTCATTCTGCTATCACATCAACACAATTGGGATACTTATCCGGTCTGCCCGGTAATGTGCAGGATACGATCAACGCGCTGAAGGCAAGAATAGCGGCGCTTGAAACGAATGTGGATGTAGACTTTACATTCTGGAGAGACGGCGATAGCATAAGGCTTGATTTCAGCGGGCAGGAGTTTGCAGTATATGCACCGGTAATTAGCGGAAGTTCATCAGCCGGTACATGGACGCCAACCGTTGGCGGCATTTCAAATTATTCATCAGCAACAGTTAGGCATTGCTCGTACCAGCGGATTGACAACATTGTTTCCGTTAGTGGAATAATTACAGTTGATCCTACGATCGGAACAACAACGCAATTTTATTTCACACTTCCGCCGGGAAACACAAGCAATTTTACAACAAGCTATGACGCTCACGGTACCATAAGTGTTGACGGTGCAGCGTCAGCACAGATGACCGGATACGTTTGGGCAGACACATCTAATAACAGAATTAATATAAGTTTTTATACCGCGGATGATGATACACAGGAGGTTCAATTTAGCATTCAATATGAGGTAAAATGAGACACCTGATAACCATATCGCTTTTTCTCATCTCGTTTGCCGCTATCGGTCAGGCGCCAACCTCCATCTACGAGGAGATAACAAACACGAACGGAACGCTAGGTACGTGGACGATGTTGCCGGCAAGCTACAACGGTACTAATAAATACCCCGCTCTTGTGTTCTTTCCAGGAAGCGGAGAGATAGGCACAGGAACGTTCTCTACCGATAGCACGAGGATCTACCGTAACGGACCTTTGCGGGCAAGAAAACAAGGCTATTGGGATGGGTATATTAAGTTCCAGCAGTTGGATGGTTCCTATGTGGATACGCCCTGTATTGTTATTGGAATGCAGCCCAGGTTAGTTACAACTTCCCGCCTCTATACCCGGCATGTGGATTCTGTATTAAAGCGCTATGCAGTAGATACAATGAGATTGGTTGTGACCGGCTTGAGCATGGGCGGGCAGCTATGGAACCAGGTGCTAATGTCTCATTCCAACAGCGTGAGCCCGACTATAACATATGATCATTATACAATGTGGAGCGCGGCATTAATATTCTCTACTCCCGGGCCAACCAGCGGGGCAACTGTAAGCGATCTACGTTTCTGGCTGGATAAAGGAGGGTATTATTACTATGGTATAGGCCAGGATGACGGAGGTTCTTACGTTCGAGCCTCAACGCTGGATTCACTTAAAAACGCATATCCGGGGCAGATGTATACGGCTGAGTACCCTGGAGAGGATCACTGCTGCTGGAATAACAGGTATTTCCAGCCGGCTGTTTATGATAGCGCCGGAACAAGAGATAAATATCCAAAAGCTCTTGCGGAAGCTACAATAAATACAACCGGCACATCTGTAACAATTCACGGTAAGATAGCCGGCTATGTAGCGGTAGCACAGTGGGCGCAGAACTCCGGCCCGAACTCGGCTACTGTTACTCCCAACAGCGATACGACAGCAACAATATCAGGACTGGTTAACGGCACGTACAAAATAAGGCTGAGGAGCAGGAACGGCAACGGAAGCAGTGCCAGTTATTTCGATTGGGAAACAACGATTATTAAAACAACGCCCGGCGATAAGCCACCGGCAAAAAAAATAACAACGCGGAAAAAAGGACAGAAGGTGAATATGGTAAAAGAGTAATTAAAACCTTATGCGCAAAGCAATGGAACATAAAAATTTTGGAGATACAATAGCGGCTTTCGTTGGCGCTGCAATATACGGCACTATTGAATGGTATTCAAAGCTGCATATGGAATGGAGCTGGAACCTTCCGTCTTTGTTGCACATAAATGTTGGCGAATATCTAACTATTATAAAAGATGCCGCTGCACAAATATTAAAAGCGCTGCCTTTTATTCTTGTTTCCGGCTTTTTGGGGGTAATAGTGAAAAAAGCTGCGGAGGATTGTTACGCATGGGTAAAGAAGAAGTTTAAAAAATAATTCTAATGGAACAAATAATAATTGACTTTAAAAGGAATGTTTTGGGGGAAGTTTCTGTTGGCACTTATGCAGCAGCATTTTTTTTCAGCCTCCTTGTGATTATAGTTAACCTAATTGTTGTAAGTAGGCTGAAATACAAAGACGCTACAGGAACTCCAGATAAATGGAGTTTCAGATTTGCAATCATAGACAATTCATTGAGGATACTAGCCTCGATGATCCTTATGTTTTTGTTTTACCGCTTTGCAAGCACAATTATAGCGAAGGAGTTAAGTATGGAATGGGCTGTGGGTGTTGGAACCGCACTAACATTTGGGTTAGATAAGGTTTTTGGAGAATTAAAAAGCAGGTTTTCGTTTTTCGATATAAAAAAGCGTGATGATTAAACTATTTTACATACTATCACTCATTTTTCTTTTCTCCTGCCGCGCAAGTAAACAAAACAGGACGGAGGATCGGCATGTGTATAATAATGAAAGAGTAGTTGCTGCCGATAGTGTTAATGTAAGAAAAGATCTTTCAAAAATAGAGCAGAACAACGACAAGGTAGATGAGGGATATATTGAGGTTGATCTTGAATTTGCTCCGGAAACTGATACCGCATATGAGGAACCAATAAAGCCGGCTATTGTTGATTCAGGCGACATTCTTGGCTGGTTGGAAGTAGCGCTAAGTAATCCGCGAATTAAATCGGCGAAGATAAAAGGCAAATTGCTACGTACAGATAATTCCAAAACCACAACGCAAAAAAATATTACCGATAGCGCCGCAACAAAAAATGTTGACAGTTCCTGGACAAAAGAAGAAATAGTACATGTGGATGAACATAAAAAGACTGAACAGTTTTCTATCTGGAAATTGTTTCCCTGGTACGTCTGGCTGATAATAATAGTAGTACTAGCCAGCGCAGGTTGGTACTTATACAAAACTTATTTTCCAAACTTTTTAAAACCGAAAAAAAATGAAAATCGTATTTAGAATATTAGCATTCGCATTGGCATTCATTGTGCCACTCTTATTCTTTCAAACTTTTGATGCCGGCTTTGAAATTATAGAGCAAAAAAAGTGGGTTGCTTTTCTGCATATTCCTATAACAGCATTCCTGTTTACCTGGGCTGTGAACTGGAGCATCAGGGATGCCTTTAAATCGCTTTATTACAAAGTTGTTGAAGAAGATAAAGTAAAGAAGGTTTTTAACCCATTTTGGGGTTGGTATATCGCTACGGGAATAATTCAATTCATCATTACAAGACTTTATGAATGACAAGCCTACTGTTGATTGCCACAGCTGCAATGCTCAATGCTTTTATGGACAGGATCGAAAATGAAAATTTCTATGAAAGCATTTTCCGTAACTGGAATGAAAGATTCTGGTATAAGCGCACGAGTTGGAAGTATGCAAAGAAAATATTTGGATGGAAGGCTGATGCCTGGCATATAGCCAAAAGCCTTATGATAATTTTTGTACTTACAGCGATTTCTACAGCCGATTATTCAACTGAAATAAGGTTTTGGATCAATGGGTTATTTGAAACTAAAATATATGGAGTGGCATTAAATCTTTTATTGTTCGGCACAACATGGAATCTGACTTTCAATTTGTTTTACAATAAACTGTTTAAGAAATGACACCTCCTAAAATAACATTGCGGGAGCTGAAAGAAAAGATATCGGGGTTTTCATTTCCGGAATCCGTATACATGGTTGGCATACGTGGTTATTACTTAAACAGCATGGGAAAAGAAGGCGAAAATGACCGGGGGATATATGACGATGCTATAATCCTGGTTGCGCCTAATCTGTACCAGACTTATAACGCGAATACAGATCCTTCAAAATACAGAAAAGGAATTGCAACGCTGGTACCAGGTCTGCATTATTACAGGAAAGGAAAGCATGGCATTACTAAACCGGGGGGAGGTTATCCTGCGTTGAGACCGGATAATATAAGAGAAGAATTGCCGGTTGCCCGTGATGGGCAGGAAGGTATTTTTAAAGGCATTGCTATCAATATTCATAAGGGCGGCTACACAACAACGTCCAGCGAAGGCTGTCAGACTGTTTACCCGAGCCAATGGGATGCTTTTATTACGAATGTATATAAGGCAATGGATAGAGAAGGGCAAAGAAGGATACCCTATATATTAATCGAAAACAAATAGCATGATTAACCTACCCATCATTGGCAAACAGTACAGCAAGCGCGTGAACATTACAAAGAGTACTTCGCGCAACGCTTTAATTCACTTGCCGGACGATTACGAAACGAGCGATAAAAAGTATCCATTACTTGTTTTTCATTGCGGAAGCGGTGAAACAACAGTAGGGAGCGGAAAGGGAGCTGAAGCGCTGTTGACGATGGGCCCTGCACGACTTATAAATGAAGGAAATAAATTTCAGATCAGAAATCCAAATACGAGTGAAATTGAAAAGTTTATTGTTGTATCTGTGCAGCAGGATAGTACAGGGTATGTATTGTCACCCGAACAGATAGTATACATATGGGAGAACGATCCGCTATTGAAAGATCGTGTGGATACAGATGCAATTTTCATCACCGGCTTGAGCCTGGGCGGTCGGGCAACATGTTATTTTTTTGAGGACAGTTACGCGGATAATTGTTTGAGCAAAGTAACAGCCCTTGTTCCCATGAGCGCGCAAAACAAAGGAACAGATTCTTACAGCTTTAATAAAATAAACGAGCTGGGCACGCCAGTGTGGGCGTTCTGCGGAACGAAAGACGATGCCTCTTTTTTGAATTTTAATAAAAAAATTGAGGCGTTTGTAAAGAGTGCTAATGTAACCTGGTACAATGCAGGGCATTCGGGATGGCATGAGCAGTATAAGAAAATGGAGTTGTACGAATGGATGCTGGCACAGGTGAAACGAAACGTAAAAGAGCCGCCTAAAAGCAGCCCGGTTGTGATCGGTGAAAGCGATACAGACGATGTTGAGGCGGAAATTATTATAAACATAAAAGGCCCGGCAATCACGGAAAGCACAACGCTGCAAGCCGGCAATATTACAATCAATTACGAAATCGAAAATTTATGATACAAAAGTATATTCTTACACTCGACCCCGGCAAATCACTGTCGCTGGATATAATCGGGGGATACAAAAGAGTTCTGCCAATCGGGCATTACAAAGTCAACCAGGTTGGTGATAACATTCAGCTCATTTGCATTACGCGTAGTAACGAAGAATTTTCAACACACTACAGCAACCTTCTTTCAGCACCCGACACACAGATGTTCAATTCAGCGGAGGAGGCGCTTGAGTGGTTTAAAGAAAATTTTTTTAAGGATGCCCCCGGCAGCGGGGGCGATATGAGTGATGAATCCGTGCTTGCTGACGTAATGAAATCCAGTACTCTTTCCGACTGGGGCGATTCGTTTGCAGCTCAAATATATAATTACCTGGATGCCGCCTTTGGTCGGGAAAAGATTCCGTATAATGGAGGGGTGGGCGGTGAAACGTCAACGCAGATCAAAGCGAGATTTGATGTAGCATCAGGAACAAGACTTTCTGCTACTAACATTTTTTTTGTCGGGAGAAATAATTATAATGACGTATCTACCGTACTGAGCGATATTGCCGGCATGGTTAACCAGCTCGGACACAATAGATTTGCTGTGATTTCTGTATTTAACGGTGATTATCACTCAAGCGAAAGCATAGGAGGGGCGGGGTACAACAATATAATGTCCATCAATAACGCTTTACAGCAGCAATATGGGAAAAACTACATTGACGTGCGAAAGGTAATAGTTAATGCTTATAATCCAGAGCTGCCGGATGATGTTATTGCCTTCAGTCGCGATGTTCCGCCTCCAAGCCTTCGTGCCGATCAATTGCACCTAAATGCAACAGGGTATACGTTAGCTGCTAATTACATAGCATCACATGTAAGGAGGTATATAGATTACAGTCATGCGTATGTGACTTTCGAGGCGCTGGAGAAACTTTTAGCAGACCCAAAACAAATAGGGAGGAATCAGACAGGAGCTTTCAGGGTAGGCAAAGATCGTGGGTTTGAAATTCAGCCCGGGGATGTTCGATTTATATTAACCGGAACCGCCCCGGCTTCGGCAACTGCTACCGGCACACTTGGAGCGTGGAGGGTTGCAGGAGGGTATCTGTACGTCTGCACAGCAACTAATACATGGGTTCGAACAGCCCTGGCAACCTGGTAACCTTTTTTCATACAAGCAGTTAGTTTTTGCCCGGCATTTCTATGCCGGGCTTTTTTAGATGGGTTTTTGCAATTTAAGACTTTATAAACCTGCTTTAACTAACTCCTCCTTAAACGCTACCAGGTGGTCGTAGCTTGCCCGAGCGATCACCGGTACACCTTCCCGGATCCTGTACTTTTGTGTTTTTACAAACTCCTTGCAATCAGTTATTAACCCATCCTGCACCTGCATTGTTGCCGGCAGTTCTTTGTTTTCAAAATAAGCTATAATATCTGCTATCTGCTCGTCTGTCATAAAGCGAAAATACGAAACTGCATCGTTGAAAATTATCTAAAAAAATGTCGTTTTATTGAATAAAAATTAATTCAATTTTTGCAACAATGCTGCAAAAATAAATATTGAAATATATTTGTTTTACAACCAAAATGGTTGTAATATTGTGTTGTAATTAATTATTAACGCTGTTACAGCAGCAAATTTTAAACACTTACAAAATGACACAAACAACTTACAGCCAGGAAGCTATTATTGAATTTAACCTTTCTGAAGAATTTAGAAAAAGATTGTTTATTGAGAGAGGAACACCTGTTGAAAGAAAGTTAACAGGTAAGGTTAGTTTAACATCCGACATGCGCAAGGAGCTATTACGAAGCTGCGCGAGCGTTAATTATAACAAAGATGTTACGGAGGTCATTGTAGATAAGTTAGAAAAAGAGTGTGGCGGTTGGGAATATTATTATGTTGAAAGCGTAGACGTAGCAACAGAAATTAACAAGTATATAGCCGAGTCTGCAAATGTAGCGGTAGCTCGTGCGGAAAAGTTAGCGAAAAAAGAAAAAGAGTTAAGCGAAAAAATTAAAGCAAATCGGGATAAATTTTTAGGGAATTATGCCGCAGCAGTAGGCGCGGTAACATCGCAGCACGATCTCGATAAAGAAACAATAGATTACATTGTTTATGTTCACGATTCTGAAAAAGAAAAAAAAGTAGCTACCAACAAAGCATATGTCGCGAAGCAGGAAGAAGAACGAAAAGTAATAATGAAAGCAAAAGAAAGCTGGGGGCGTGAGCACGGAAGTGAATATCTAATAAATTTGATCGAAAATGATTTTGATTTTCTTAATCAGGTAGATGACGAATTTTTAAAAAAGAATTATCCCGGTTTCATCAAATACGATATAGAGTATAGCGCCTGCGCTGATGCTGTAGAATACATAGACGAAGTTAAGACCCCATCCGAAAAAATATTAAAAGGATTTATTGCTGTTAAAAAACAGTACGAAGACGCGGCTTTGGTTGCTATTAAATATGAGAGAGAAGAAGATTATAAGACGATAAAAAGCAAATCTTTTTTTGCAGAAATAGAAGCAAAGCTGATTGGGCGTGGAACTCAAAGAATGCTAAAGGAACTTTAAAAGACAAGCCCTCCTGGTTACAGCCGGGAGGGCAATTACACAGAACACTTACAAGTAAACTATGTAATAATTTATGTTATTTTCAATTCTAAATTAGTTCGATTAAAAGGTAAATATATGCAATTTGATGAAAAATTAGCGGCTGAAATAGTAGAAAAAAATAATCTCCCAAAAGCGTATGTAAATAAATGGAGATTTACGGGGCGAATCCCGGACAGCTATTTTAAAAAAAATGACAACAGAGATAATAGAGGTAACATAGAAGCGGATAAACTAAGATCTATATTAAGTAGCGACAAGCTGAATATTGAAACGTTGAGCCGGCTTACTAAGATTTCACGGGGACGAATAGAGAATTTCAGCCATCGCGGCGATACTTTTAACGAAGGAGAAGTCCTGTCAATCAAAAAGGCGCTGTCGGAGATCAGGATCTCCGCAAAAAAAGTAATTTCTTTTATTGAAAAGCTGCCCCGGATGTCTGTTGTAGAAGAAAAAGAGGTAAAAAAAATAATAGACATCAGATATTTTTATGTTCAAAAGGTTTGCGAAAATGATCGGGTTGGCGCAAAAATAAACGAATGGGTGCGCGGAAAACGGGAATCATTCCCATTTGACACGAAAGAGTTTTTTTTGCAGGGGCTTTTAGTTTTTATCGTTGAAATTTCTTTATGAAAAGTGTTTCAGAACAAATAAAACAAGCTCGAAAGGTGTCCGGCTACACTCAGCAACAGGTAGCCGATCTTACAGGAATTGCCCTTCAGTCGTTTCAAAGAATAGAGGCTGGAACAAGGTGGCCTTCTTACGAATATCTGCTGTTATTATCTTCTGTTCTAAAGACCGCTTTCGTTATCGAAGAAGAAAGCCTTTAGAAATCATCTAAAAAAGCGCTTAAAATTTAGATAAAAAATAATTGAAAAAAAGTAGCTTAGTTCTTTTGCTATGTAGCTTAGTTCTTTTATATTTGTGGTAACAATTGAAAAAAAATTACAAACTTTTAAAAATTACGATTATGGCAAGCGCACACTATTGGCATTATGGGAAATCAATACGAGCCACCCAGGCAGAAAATGAAGGAAGATTTCCGAAGACAGCGTTCAGAAAAATCTACGGAATAGACCCTGCGGCGGTAACAACAGCAACAGAATGGCATCATACGTCTAAGTTCTTTAATAGAACCGATTATTATAATATAGAAGATGTAATGCAGTCGTTGGCTGACATGCATTATGAGGAAAGAAGACAATATTTAAAAGGAAAGTTTAGGCAGTATTGGAATGAAAACAAATTCAACTATTTAACTTATGAGAAACCGATCATTGCCGAAAATAAAATGCATGGTTTTGCAATATATTCTGACATTATCTATCTTGATAGTGACGTAAGTGATTCAACGATGTGGAGAGCGGTGAGAAAAGCTGTTGCCGACAAAAAGAATAATCCTAATAAAAATTATTACACATATCCGAAAACATCTATTGAAAAATCTTCGCTAAACAAATTTAGCGTAAGCTATAAGAGTGTTATTTTTGACATTAGCACACGTGAGCCTGTTTCTGCAATAATTTCACTGACCGATCTCAGCGATTTCAAAAATCTTGTTTTTGAAAAAAAGGAAGATTCGTATATTGAGCTGCCCTTGACCGGTTACAAGTATACCAGGTCAGGATATGGAAGGACTTATTATTTTACAAAGTAAAAAAGGGGTATTGCTACCCCTTTCAACAATTGAAAGCAAATCACAAGTTTTCACTTATAAAATTACGTTCATGGCAAATATAGAGAAAAAATGGAGAAGAGGTAGAAAGGGTGTTGATTGGACGCCGGCGATGATAAAAGAGCTAAAAAAGCTTTACGAAAACAAAACGCAAAAGGAGCTCGCCTATCACTTTAGCTGCACATTATCTGCTTTGAAAGGCGCTTTAACCAGGTTTTCAATAAAGAGAAAAAGGATAAGAGGTTGGACGGCAAAGGAGGACACATATCTGTTAAAAAACTGGAATTATATTACTAAAGAGGAACTAGCGGCACATTTTGGCAAAACAAGAAGCGCTATTATTAGGAGGCATAAATCACTTTTGGAAGACAGGTATTAGAGCTTGGCACCATAAAATTTAATTGTTTATATACAAAAACAGGCGGCAACTGTATAAATTCGGCGGTATAGATATGATTTTAATTTACAACAAAAAGGTGAAATTTTCCGATCTGGAAATTGAAAAGATAAAAGCTATTTCCCCATTATCCAAAGAGATAATTATAACTCCAGATTGGCTAGACGATAATGCTATATCGGACGAAAATCTGGTAAACAAATTCCACCTATACGATGGCGCCACGTGGGTAGCAACCGTAGACAGGAATGTTAATATAATAGAGCATAAATAACGTTTAGAAAAATAATGATCACCTACAACACATACCCATCACTGCTTTTCCTGTCCTACGATAAAGATAGCGCCCCGGAGGAGCTTCCGTTCGAGGTTGATTCTATCGAAACACGGAAGTACCTGGAGGGCTGTCAGGGATATCAGGAAATGTTCGGGATTATGGCCAGCCTCAACAGCTTTGGTCAGAAACCAACGCACTATTGGATCAATAACAAACGATTCAACGATATAGAGTATTCAGATTCGTTCCGGAATTCGCATTTCCGGAACTTTCTTTCTTCTCTGCCGGTCTCAATTCAATACGGTTGTATATGTTTTAAAGAAGGCGGACAGTACGTTTACCTGTACCTGCCGGCTGATAAGGATATAAAGAAAGTCGGTGGCGCCTACATTGCTACAGCATTGTTCAAGAGAAATGCATTTATAGGGTTTGAAGAAGCTGTGCTGGATGGTGGCTTTGGAGTTATGTCGGGCGGTTTTTATAAAGGCGGCATGGATCGCGGTGGTTATCTCTCTTTTGTATCCATCAGCCTTTCATTTTTCAGGGATAACACATCGGAGCTTCCGGCAGTAATTAATAATACAAAAGAAACTTTATTAACAAAGCAATGAATGACGAACGTGTCAGAATAGGAGCCCGGATCCGGGAGCTGAGAGAATCCGCAGGCATGACACAAAATCAACTTGCAGAAAAATCCCGACTGCTGGCTTCTAATATTGATAGAATTGAAAAGGGGAAATATTCTCCTGACCTGGACATTCTTTCTTGTATTGCGGCCGTCTTTGGCAAAAAGGTTGATTTTATATAATGCCAGACCGGCGTTTTTAAACGGATAATTAAATGCCCATCTACAGGTTCACTATATTACTTCGCGACAAGCAGA
The DNA here is from genome assembly GCA_019638595.1 of Chitinophagaceae bacterium. Classification (GTDB taxonomy): domain Bacteria; phylum Bacteroidota; class Bacteroidia; order Chitinophagales; family Chitinophagaceae; genus Agriterribacter. The sequence continues at coordinate 236,981 of JAHBTJ010000005.1, read as the reverse complement.
AACCCATTTCCGGCATCCGGGAAATAGCCAGCACAGACATAGACCAGGTGCATAGGACTTACCGACAGAGAGCAGAGGCAAAATATACAGAGTACAGGATCCTGTCTTTTGAGGTGGTAATGATCAGCAAGCTAAGCCCTGAAGGCAAAATGTATCTGAAGAAAGCAAAAAGACCGCCGGCGGAGTAGGAATAGGCTATCCTACCCTATTAATGTTCAAAACAAATAATCTCGCATTGGCGGAGATGTGGCGGAAGCTAACATAAGATACTGATAATCACACATAATCAAGTTCCTGTTCTGGGCACAATTTACACCCTGTAGTCATTGACTTACAGGGTTTTTTGTTTTCCCGCAAGTCGTTTTGGTGTCAGTTTTTCCCGCTTTTTCCCGCCTTCGCTGACACATAAATGACACATGAAAATTTCTTTCATCGTACCAGTTCCGGTAAAATCAGGTCGGAACTGGCAACAGCCTCAAAGGCGCATCAACACAGCTCATCCAGACGTGACACATGGAGAAATGACGCATCGTGAAGCATTTTACCCTGCTCAAATTGCTTCATGTATTGATTACAACCATGTATCCATCTAATTTTATTCATTTTAAAAATTGTGCTATGAATATCGGGGAAAGAGTATCATCAGAAGGAATCCATGTGTGTGTTGACAGGCGACGCTACGGTAGGCGGGGAATCTATTAGTTTAACGGAAAGGTTATATACTTAGTTCTGCTAAATATTATATTACCGGTGACTAAAGAATTTATGAAATTTATAACTACACGTTGTTGCAAGATGTAGATTTGACTAAGGAGAGACCATGAATTCCCTCGCAACGTCCCTTGCTTGCACACAAAGCTTTGCACAAGGAGACTGCGGAGAAGCAGGCCAGAACAAATACCTGTAAAAAAGCTCACAGTTCATTGTCTTATAAAAGTGATTAAATGAATACGTTACCAGCAAAAGAATTTATTTCTATTTATCAATATGCGATTTTCCGTCAGGTCAGAATCATCTATGGATCACTTGTTCCTGGCGAGGACTTCGGTAAAACAATAATCCGGTTCAATGAAAATTTGCTAAAACCCCGGGATAAATCTTCTCTGTTTTCATTTATGCTACATTGTACTAATTTAGGAAAGGTAATTCAAGTGTTAAGTAACTTTAAGTTTTTAAGTGATGTAGTTGAAGATGATAGATTTATTCTTTTCGGGCAAGATAGTAACTACAACCTTTATATAGGAGTGGAAAAATCCACTGGAAAAATAGTTTTGCTTGACGAGGAACAAAACACATTTTCCTACATTGCAAAAGACGAACTACATTTTTTGGAGTATTTAAAAACTCATATTGAATATACTTTTTTTTCTGGGAAAGCAGGAAGCTTACAATATCTTACAGATTGGGTTAGAAAACAAGTGATTAAGGACATTGGAGGTGATGAATATAAAAATTACTACACATTTATTTTTCCGACAGAAGAAGAATCAAGAGAATACAGGATTTTGGAACTTCCAAATCAAATCCGGTAATGGTTAGTGTATCAGATTATCAGGGTTTAAAAAAGCGGCGGAAAATAAAAATTACAGGAGGCAATTACAGCCTTCAGTAATTTTTTCCCGAAAGAGAAGCGCATTATAACTATTACAAGCACGGCAAATGCATTCTTTTTTTGTTGGTTTCATCATAATTTTTATATTTGCAACAATGCTGCAAAAACAAAATTGACTATTCAACAAAAATACAGGCAAATAATCGCGGCTATACTGCTTACAGTATATGCGTTCATCGCCATGCCTGTATCGCTCTGGCATCATCACCATATCAGCGAAGAAAAGCAGCACACAAATCATTCAGGCAAAGATGAAATTGCTCAAAGCGCCGGCGCATTTTCTGAAGCCGGGTGCGCTGTTTGTGCGCATAAATATTCCGCATACCATGGCGATATCATTATTCCTGAATTATTAACGGTAATCATTTACAATCCGTCGGAAAACGGGTATTATATAGCAAATCCTCTTTCTCCATCCTGCTTTCTTTTTTCCAATAAAAGCCCACCGGTAAAAGCGTAATTGTTTATTTGCTGCAAATCAACGCCTTCGTTTCCGGTTATGCGCAACTATGACATCATTATCCGCTTTTACCAAAACCGGTAACGTAGTTACGTTACAGCTTGTATAGCTTAGGAAGCAGTGCTGATGCAAAGCTACACTAGTAAGGCTTTCAATATAAAGGTATCCTTATTTACCAACGGGGTATAAGAATCCTCCGTTCCTCATTACCACGATCTGCAGTCTGCCCGCAGCATCAGGCTATCGCTGCATTATCATTTTGAAAGTAACCTGACCAAGGCTATAATAAAAACATATATGAGCCGGACATTGATCATAATAAGGGTGGTTTTGGGAATGCTGTTTACCTGCGCGCTGGTGCAGGCAAATGCCCAGTTACACCAGCTTATCGTAACGGTTACAGACGATAACGGTAAGCCTGTTCCGGGCGCAGGTGTATGGCTTGAAAAATATGAGATAACGCCCGCGGCAGGCTCTAACGGTGTATATGTTTTTAAGGAACTGGCACCGGGCGATTATCGCCTGCGTGTAGCCCTGGCAGGTCATAAACCTTTCAGTAAAAAAGTTACTGTTACGGATCATGATATGTCGTTGCCGGTGATCCTGCACCCGGCTGTACACGTTCTGCAGGAAGTAATAATACAAAGCAACACTACCGCCCATAGAAAAAAAGAAGAACAGCTAAACCTGGAAATAATAAAAAGTGATTTTATACAGAGAAACCTCGGCGGCAGCCTGATGCAGAGCCTCGAAAGATTACCCGGAATAAAAACGATCGGCATCGGATCGGGACAATCAAAACCCTTAATAAGAGGATTGGGCTTTAACAGGGTGGCAGTAATTGACAGGGGCATTAAGCACGTGGGCCAGCAATGGGGCGCCGATCACGGGCTGGAAATAGATCAGTTCGCCGCAGAAGAAGTAGAGATCATAAAAGGCGCTGCCTCTTTTATCTATGGCTCTGATGCCATAGCCGGCGCTATCAGTATAAAACCGCCTGCACTTCCCGCAGCTCACACATTTGGCGGAGACATTCATCTTACCGGTAAAACCAATAACGCCCTTTATGGTACATCGCTGAACATGTACGGCAGAACCCAAAAATGGATAGGTACCGCCCGGGTAACCCTGCAGGATTACAGCGATTATCGCGTTCCAACGGACCGGTTATATATATACGATTACCCTGTTGACCTCCATCGCCGCTACCTGCGCAATACGGCAGGAAAAGAAGCCGGTTTACATGTCAGCACCGGCTATGTAAGTAATATATTCAGATCTGTTTTTTATATCAGCAATACGTATAGCAAAAGCGGTTTTTTTGCCAACGCACATGGTTTGGAACCAAGACGGGTTGATACAGCCATACACGACCGCAGCAGCCGTGATATTGTGATGCCCTATCAGCGGGTGAATCATTTTAAACTTATCACCCGCAGCAGCGTCAGGCTGAACCGTCATGTGGCGGAGCTGGAAGCCGGCTACCAGAACAATTTCAGGCAGGAATACAACCGCTACGTAAACCACGGCTTCATGCCTGCCATCTACCCCGGTAACATGACAATACCCATTGACCTGGAGCGGGCATTCAACAAAAATGTTTATTCGTTAAATATCAACGATCGCCTGGCACTCAACCAGCACGATCTCCGGTTTGGCATTAACGGCGAAATACAAAACAATGCCGTCAACGGCTGGAGCTTCCTTGTTCCTTCGTTTGATCAAAAAAGCATCGGCGCTTTCCTGTATGACAAAATAGCTGTAAATGACAGTACCCTTTTGCATGGCGCTATCCGGTACGACTATAGCCATATCCGTATTCATAGCTATGCGGACTGGTTCCCCTCTCCGCTTGAACAGGATGGTAAAACAATACCAATACATATTGTGAGAGCCGGCAACCTGCAAAGAAACTTTAACAGTATTACCGGGTCTGTTGGCGTTAATTACAACCTGTACCATATTGAGCTAAAAGCCAATGCAGGAAAAAGTTACCGGGTACCTGTCGCCAAAGAGTTAGGCGCGAATGGAGTGAACTATCATTACTTCAGCTATGAACGCGGAAATACCGCGCTGAAGCCGGAAGAATCGTACCAGTTGGATGCAACAGCCGTTTTAAATAAAAATAAATGGCGTATCCAGCTAAGCCCGTTCTTCAATTATTTTCCTAATTACATCTATTTAAACCCCACCGCGGGGCACGACTACCTGTATGGTGCAGGCAACCAGGTATTTGAATATACACAAAGCCGGGTTGTAAGGTATGGGGGTGAGCTGCAGGTAAAATACCAGCCATGGGAAAGTGTAAGTGCCGAAGTATGTGGAGAATACCTGTATGCAGAGCAGTTGTCGGGAAATAAAAAAGGCTATACGCTTCCCTTCTCTCCGCCGTCATCACTGCTGCTGAACCTCACATTTGAGCCTGTGCATACCGGTCCCTTTCACCGCACCTACTTTTCTGTTGACTACAGGATAACTGCCGCACAGCACCATATCGTTCCTCCTGAAAAAAAGACGGCAGGCTATGCCGTAATGAATATACAGGCGGGCAGCAGGCTCAATATACAAAAGCAACAGGTGCAGCTAAGCCTGCAGGTGCAGAATGCTTTCAATACGAAGTATATGAATCATACCAGCTTTTATCGCCTCATTGGCTTACCCGAACAGGGAAGAAACCTTGTGCTGTCCGTAAAGATCTTTCTCAATTTTTTAAAAAATAAACAAGAGATATGAAACAACAAGTGAAAAACCTCATCACCGTCGCCGTTATAAGTGTTGCTGTATTCATCGCGGGCTGTTCTAAAAATAAAGATGCTCCCGATACGGAATATCCTACCGCCGATGTTACAGCTTCCAGCGCTTTCCCCCGGCAATGCAGCGAGCTGATACGGGGGCAAATATTCACGGCTACAATACCGGTAGCCGACAATGTGGAACTGGGGTCGGTAAGCATTGACATCCATCACAATTTTGACCATCACAGCCACAGCACGGAAGTGGAAGAGTGCAACCTGGATGCTGTAAAAACGCCGGAGAACCCGTTAACGCTGGTAAAAACAATTCCCATACCCGCCGGAAATAAAACCTACACCGTTACACAGGAGATAGAAATACCTGCTAATGCAGATCCGGGCGATTATCATTTTATGATAAGGGCAACCGATAAAGAAGGCTGGCAAACCATTAAAGGGTTAAGTATAAAAATAAAGTAACTGAACCAGGCAATTTATTCATCCATATACATTTTCGAACAACTCAATTAAAAAATCTACTGTTATGACCACAAAACAAATTTTCAGCAAATTAAGTGTTGGTTTATTTCTTTTCATTTTGGCTTTCAGCGCCTGTAAGAAAGATAAGGATACGGTTGCCAAACCATCCATCAATAACCTGGAAATAGGGCTGGACAACAATAAAACCGGTTATCCGGGCTCGGATATACATATTGAAGGAGAAATAATAGCGCCCGGCACTATCGCCAGCATTAAAGTAACCATTCATCCCGAAAGCGGGTCGGGCTGGGAGTTCGACAAAACCTATACCGAAGGCTATGCCGGTGCAAAAAATGCGGAGTTCCACGAGCATATTGATATTCCCGCTAATGCAGCCGTTGGAGATTACCACGTGCATATTATCATTACAGATCAAAAAGGAAACACCACAACAGCAGAGGCTGAATTAAAGATAGAACAAAAAGACCCCAGGGCTGCGTTGGTGTTTACCCCCATAACCGGCTCGGGCATAGAACCTCACAACGATCATTTTGATGGATTGGGAGGTGCGGTAGAAGGCACACCTGTTACTGTTACATTTGATGAGGATGGCAATGCCATATCCAACGGCCACCTGCATTTAGACCCCGATGGCATTTACAAAATATCACTTAAAACCTACAATGCAAACGGAACCGAAACACAGAACCAGTATATTGCTGATGCAATCGCTGCGGCTAATTATAAAGCCTTCCTGGCCGGCGGCAGCTTTATTTTAAACATCCACTCTACCAACGGAAAGGGAGCTATCTTCCAAACCCGCGAAACCCAGTATGCTGACGGAACGGCTGTTTCCGGCGCTGTCAATACTACCGGTGTTACCTCTTACTTCAGAGTGGGTGATGACAATGAAGGCGAAAAAGAAGTCACTTTCATTATGCGCAAACTGAATACCGGGGTTAAATCCACAATTACCCGAACCGACTGGAACCGCGCAGATTATGCCACTGCCTTTGCAGGAACAAATGAACTGGAGCTAAAGTTCGAAATCCATGCAGAGGAAGAGCATGACCACTAAAATAACAGGCTGCATTTGGTTAGCCTGGCAGATGGTAGCGCCCTGCAAAAGTGTTATTGCCTGCCGGGTTAACTGAACCCAGCGAAAAATAACTGCATGACAGCATACTTGTTGATGTCAGTCTTTATAAAATAATTTAATCCTGCTTCAATGCAACGCAGATCCTTTTTTAAAAACAGTTCTTTTGCTCTCTTAGGAACCGGTTTACCGGGCGGTAATACAGCAACCACTTTCGAAAGCCCGAAAAAAAACGTAAAAACCGCCCGCAATATCATCTTTATGGTAAGCGATGGAATGAGCACCGGCACGCTCAATATGGCCAACCTGCTCCTGCAACGTAAAGAAGGCAGACATAGCAATTGGCTGAGCCTGTACGATGAGCAAACAATCAGCAGGGCACTGATGGATACCGCTTCCGCCAGTTCGCTGGTAACAGATTCTGCTGCCGGCAGCTCTTCCTGGGGAGGCGGTGTAAGAGTGAAAAATGGTTCACTGAATGTGAATGCGGACGGTAGTATAAATATTCCTATCCTTCAAAAATTTAAGAACAAAGGCAAATCAGTGGGTTGTGTTACCACCGTTCCTATCGCTCATGCCACACCGGCAGGTTTTTCAATCACCAATAATAAGCGGGGCGATATGGACGAAATCGCAATGCAATACCTGCCGCTGCGGTTTGACGTAATGATGGGCGGAGGCATTGATAATTTTATGGCCGCTACAAGAAAGGATAAACGTGACCTGATAAACGAATACAGGCAGGCAAATTATACGGTTGTCACTGCCAGGAATGAGCTGCTCCAAATTAAGCAATACACCGGTAATCCATTGTTGGGCTTGTTCTATGATGGTGGTCTGCCTTATTCCCTCGACCGGGCGCATGATCAGACGTTGAATGAAGCTGTTCCCACACTTGCAGAAATGACTCAAAAAGCGATTGAAGTATTGAATGATAATAAACGGGGATTTGTCCTCCAGGTAGAAGGCGGGAAGGTAGACTGGGCTGCGCATGCCAATGACGTGGGCGCATTGCTGTACGACCAGGTCGCGTTTGACGATGCTGTAAAAGTTGCTATTGATTTTGCAAAAAAAGACAGGGAAACGCTGGTGATCATCACTACCGATCACGGCAATGCCAACCCGGGAATATTCTATGGAAATACTGCTGATAAAAACTTCGATAACATCCAACGGTTCAGGCATACCAACGACTGGATACTGAACGGGATCAACAGGAGCTTTACGGTAGGGCAGGTTATTGAAAGAATAGAATATGCCCAGGGAATGATATTGAAAAAAGAAGAAGCTACTGAACTATTGAATCATTATACCCAACTTGATGAAACAGGCATTTACAATCCCCGGAAACTTCCTTTTAAATACCTGGCAGATGTACAGAGAAACTATACTGCTGTTGGTTGGGGGTCAATGGATCATTCAGGAGATTATGTGGAGCTGGCTATGTTTGGGCCGGGCAGCGGACTGTTAAAACCTTTTGTAAAAAATACGGATCTGCATTATCTCATGCTGGAAGCTGCAGGAGTAGAAGTAAAAAAATAAGCCATGTTACAAACCAGGGAACTTCGTTTTGCCTATTCGCCTGTTGTGTCATTTCACTTCCCGGATATTTATTGTAATGCGGGTGAGGTACTGCTGATCACCGGCGCCTCCGGTAAAGGCAAGACAACGCTCCTGCATTTGCTGGCCGGCATTCTTACGCCGTCGCAGGGAACAATAGTTATTGGCAATACCAATATTGCAAAACTGAACGGGAAAAGATCAGATGCTTTCCGGGGCAAAAATATCGGCATTGTTTTTCAGCAGTCTCATTTTGTGCAGTCGTTCAATGTACTGGAAAATTTGCTGCTTGCCCAATGGTTGAGCGGTAATAAAAGAGACGGCGTAAAAGCAACAGCTATGCTGGAACAGTTAAATATTGCCAGTCAGGCTGATAAAAAAACAACAAAGCTTAGCCAGGGGCAACAGCAACGGGTTTCTATTGCCCGGGCATTGATCAATGAGCCACGGCTGATACTGGCTGATGAGCCTACTTCCAGTCTTGATGATGAACATTGCATGCAGGTAGCCCGGCTGTTACAGGAACAATCAGCCAGATCTAAAGCGGCATTGGTAATCGTAACACATGACCAGCGGTTAAAAAATATCTTTCAACATAGCATTCAACTGGTATGATCTTACAACTGGCTATCCGGAATTTGCTGCAGAAACCGCTTAATACATTATTAAGCTGGGTATTGCTTACCGTGAGTGTAGGAATTATTTCCATGCTGCTATTACTGCAGGAACAATTTGAAAAGCAGTTTACAGGAAATATCAAAGATGTAGATATGGTGATCGGAGCTAAGGGAAGTCCGCTGCAATTGATCCTGTCTGCCATTTATCACATAGATGCTCCTACCGGGAATATTAAATATGCGAAAGCAAAAAAATGGATGCAGCATCCTTATGTGGAAAAGGCGATCCCGTTAGCATATGGCGATTCTTATAAAGGGTATAGTATAGTGGGAACAACGAAGGGCTACCTCGAAAAATATGGTGCGGAAATACAGGCAGGAAAACTATATAAAAACGATTTTGAGGTGGTGGCAGGCTATTCACTGGCAAAAAAGCTACAACTTCAGACAGGCAGCCATTTTTACAGCACACATGGCACAGACGAACACGGGGAAGAACATGACAAAGCGTATATAGTGACCGGTATATTGCAACCCTCGGGCACTGTTATAGATAATCTCTTAATAGGCAATATAGAGAGCGTCTGGAAGATACATGAGCATCATCATGACGATGAAGAAGCTGTGAATGCTGCTCATGATGAATCGCACCATAGTGACGACGATCATCATGATAAAGAGCTGACTGCAGTACTGTTGAAACTTCGCAATCCTATGGGCAATGTACAGCTTCCCCAGATGATCAATTCGCAGACCAATATGATGGCAGCAGTGCCGGCTATGGAAATGAACCGCCTGTTTTCGCTGATGGGCATTGGTGTAGATACCTTGCAATATGTTAGTTGGGGAATTATGGCGCTTTCAGCATTAAGCATATTTATATCTCTTTTCAATTCGCTCAAGGAACGAAAATATGAATTGGCCCTGATGCGGACAATGGGAGCAAGACGTGCTGATCTGCTGACGCTGCTGGTATTGGAAAGCATCGTATTATGTGTCGCAGGATTTATTGCCGGACTGTTATTAAGCCGGCTGACGATATGGGCATTATCAGGCAGCTTTGAAAGCAACTATCATTTAAAAATACAACCGTGGACATTGAAAGCTCCCGGTGATATGCAATTATTGGGGCTTACCCTGCTGCTTGGTGTGCTGGCAGCCGCAGCGCCTGCGGTAAAAGCCTGGTTCATTAATATTTCAGAAACACTGGCGCATGAATAAGGTAAGAAGATATATGCTTTGGGGGCTGCTGTTTGTTGTGATTTCCTGCAGTGATTTTTCTACCATATGCCGGCATGGATCCAACAACTTAAATGGCTTTGCGTATACTCCTTCACCACCCCGGGCAGATGAAATCCTGTTCCGGTATGCTGTGAGCAAAAACGAAGATGAATCTCATGCGCCGGCAGCACCGGGCGAAGTAACCAGAATAGTATGGCAGATGCTGGAAGATGTAACATTTATTAAAAGATTCAACAAAGACTATCAAATGGATTTTCTTTACCCGGTTTTCGGGAACAGCATAAAACGGTTAAATAATAAAGAATTATCCATAAGAGGGTATATGATACCGCTGGATGTTAAGGAAGGCTTATATGCTATATCCCGTAATCCCTACGCAGCTTGTTTTTTTTGCGGCCAGAGCGGGCCTGAGTCCGTTGTATCTATTAAGTTCAAAACAAAACCACGCCGTTTTAAAACAGACGAATTCCTGACTGTAAAGGGTACTATGGAGCTGAACGACAGCAATGTGAATGATTTTATTTACATATTTCGTGATGCGGAGGTAATAAAATAACATTTCGTATGATGTAACAGGATCTAGTGCTGCATTTTATTTTGTGCTTTTCGGTTATAAAACAGGTTTAGTGAATGCGCCGATATAATGCAGATGACAGATACGGGTATAAACAAATAAACCAAACGCTCAGCGATAAGCTGGTTTAATAGAAGGAACATAAAGCCTATACCAAATAAAAAAAGGGGTAATAACTTATGATGATGTTGTTTATAACCGTGGTAAAGTGATAAGACGCCAAAAAGAAGCGCCAGCAGGATCATGCTCCATTCGATGCCCTTATGCTCCAGGACATCCATTCCTAAAAAAGGAATACTGCTGATAAACAGTGGTAAAAGCGTACAGTGAATGGCGCAGGCGATAGATGTAAAAATTCCCAGGCGGTCATAATTTATTTTTGATCGTGTTGACATGGCTGATAATTAAAATGCAAAAATACAATTAATGCAACTAAGTTGCATTAATAAAATAAAATTCTATGTTCCCTGATACAGTTAGTTATTTAAGGCAGAAAAAAATGTACGTTACGCCCGCCCGCTGTGCGTTGCTGCTTGCCTTTTTTGAACATCAGGGATTACTGAGCTATAAGCAGGTATCAGCTATTTTGGGCGTTTCGTTTGACAGGGCAACTATTTACAGGACGGTAGAAGTGTTTCTTCAAAAAAATATTATCCATGCATTGCCGGGTACGAGGCCTCAATTACATTATGCTTTATCAAAAGAAAATACCGGGTATTCATCCGCGCGCTGCAAAAAGCACCTATATTTTATATGCAGGAAGTGCGGCACAACCATGTGTATTGAAACTGTTCCTGTACCGTCTGTGCGATTGCCTGACGGATTTACAGGAACGGATATTGAGGTTATTGTTAAGGGAGTCTGCTGTAATTGTCAAAAAAATGACATTCACAAATGAAATCATTTCATGCTATCTTTTGTATGACGCCCTGCCCAGCCATTTATTACCTCTTACTCAGGTACAATCCGGACACAATCCTGATACCGTAAAGTTCACTTCCTGAACCTTGTACTTCCTGGGTATTTTAAAAACGGGCTCCACACTTTCAAGGCAGGTAACTGATCCGCAATTCAAACAGCTAAAATGTATATGGCTGTCATGGTGATGGTCCGAACAATTGCGGCAAGCTGCAAATTTTAAACTTCCATCTACATTGATGATTTTATGAACCAATTTGTCGTCTATAAGCCGGTCCAATACCCGGTAAATAGTAACCCGGTTACAAAGGCCATCCAATAATTGCTCTATTTCAGCATGAGATAAAGCTGTTTTGGAGTTCGTTATCAGATCCAGTATCTGCGTCCTGGCAATAGTATTTCTCATTTTCAATAAAATTTTACAAATGCAATATAGTTGCATTAATATGTTTTACCTACATTTGCAACTTAATTGCATTAAAAATACAAATTAATAGGATCCTGCAAAGTTATAATCAATGGAAAAAGAATATAGAAAAAGATTACCAGTAACCGTTTTAAGCGGCTTTCTCGGGGCAGGAAAAACAACCCTTCTCAATTATGTGCTGCACAATAAGGAAGGTTTAAAAGTTGCGGTTATTGTTAACGATATGAGCGAGGTAAATGTGGATGCCAGGCTGGTGAAAGAGCAACATACGTTGTCCAGAACAGAAGAAAGACTTGTGGAGATGAGCAATGGCTGCATCTGCTGCACGCTTCGGGAAGATCTTATGAAAGAAGTGGAGCGCCTGGCAAAAGAGAACCGTTTTGATTACCTGCTTATTGAAAGTACCGGTATCAGTGAGCCCGTTCCGGTAGCCCAAACCTTTTCTTATGTTGATAATGAAATGGGTATTGACCTTTCCCAATTCAGCTATATTGATACCATGGTAACAGTAGTGGACTGTTTTAATTTTTTTAAAGATTTTGGCAGTAATGAGTTATTGCAAGATCGTACGCTTACCGATATGGAGGGCGATGAACGCACCATCGTAAACTTACTGACCGACCAGGTGGAATTTGCAAACGTAATAATCCTCAACAAAACCGACCTGGCAGACGCTAAAACAGCAGGCTTGTTAAAAGCCGCTATTCACAAACTAAATCCGGGTGCAAAAATCATCCAGTCTTCATTCGGTAAAGTTGATCCCAAGGAAATCCTGGATACGGGGCTTTTCGATTTTGAAGAGGCTCAAACTTCAGCCGGCTGGCAAAAAGAGCTGGAAGCGGAAAGCCATACGCCGGAAACAGAAGAATATGGTATCAGTTCATTTGTATTCCGCAGCCATAAGCCATTTCATCCTGAGCGTTTCTGGGTATATCTTAACAACGAATATCCAACCAGTATCATAAGAGCAAAAGGCTTGTTTTGGATCGCATCCCGTCCCTATGATGCTTTTAATTTTTCACAAACCGGCGGCTCTTCAAGATTAGAGAAAGCAGGTGCATGGTGGTGCAGTATGCCTTATGCGCAAAGGATACGCTATGCGGGCTATGTTCATAATAAAGAATACATTGAAAGCCGTTGGAGCAAACAGTGGGGCGACCGTATAAATGAACTTGTTTTTATCGGGCAGGGTATGGATAAAGAAAAAATCATTGCTGATTTAGAGCAATGTTTGTTGCAGGACAATGAGCAATATTTATTTGATAAAAAGATAAAACTGGCTGACCCGTTTCCGCAGGATATCTGAACGAACACAAACAGGAATGATCAAACCCCGCTCAAATTCATAAAAACTAAAACCATCCAGTAACTGATCAATTTTCATTTTCACAAAATCCCTCCCACCTTCGCTGACAGATAAATGACACATGGACGATATATTTGGCAGGAAAAACATGCAAAGCGTTCTGATTCACTATCACTTATTTTTAGATTCATTTCAACACCCGGTACACAATATCCGCATCATAGTTTGTGTAATGCAGGTACTTCCTGCATTGCATCCACAGCAATACCGTTGGATCGGACTTTTTCTTATAACGCGGTATAACAGGGCGCACATTATTCAACTTTGAATTACGTGTTACAGGAGTTATTTTCCAGCTTCTGCCAAAGTTGCCGGTGGTTGCCTTCGACAGCTCAAAAACACCGTTCACCTGGTGGGAAAAGTATACGGTTGACGGATCCTGCGGATCGAGGGTCATGCCACCTGAGTAATTTTCCTCTCTTTGTTTTTTACCCACTTCATCTTCCGGGAACCAGGTCCCGGAGTTGATAAGTTGGTTGTCCTCCCACTTTCCTTTATTGTACACTGCATAGTAATACAAATGCTCCCTGTTGGTGGGATACCGCGTATAGACTACCACGGGTCGTCCCTTTTTGTCTATCGCTATATCAAATATCCAGGCTTTGCCGGTTTCCGGCGTGGCCTTATATACAACGGAAGCGTCTTCCGGGTGAAAGGGAAGCTCATCCATGGCACAGATCTTTGTACCGTCTGCCCGCCAGAAAGCATTGTTTTCGTAATAACAATAGTACACGGAGTTGAGCGGTTCATTGTTGGGATGCCCATCGGTAAACAACAGGTGTATCTTTGATCTTCCATCGGAATGGTATTTAACGTAGGGACGATTATTAATATCCAGCTCTTGGGAGGTGATCACCACTTTAGGTTCCGACCAGGTTTTTCCATTATCTGTTGAAGTGATGAGGTTTGGTTTAAAACCGATCCACCTGCCGAAACTGTACAGCTTATTTTGTTCGGCTTTCAGCATGAACGGATTGGCATAACTATAGGTTTGCTTTTGGTATTTTTTTACGAGCGCTTCAGAATAGGGTTTAAATACTACCGGTGATCCAAAATGCGCTACATCAAAAGGCTGGTCCGTGGTATTTTGAATAACACCCATGCCGTTCACCGTGCCGTTGTGCCAGGTGTACTGGCTCAGTATATTTCCATCCGCCAGCTCCAGGAAAGCCGGGTTATCGTGATCGTCTATCTCCAGTTCCGGGTAGAGCTTTTTCGTGGCAATTTTCCCGGAGCCGGGATCTAACGATGCCGCGTATACGTTCCCGCTTTTATCAATCCAGCCGGTGATGATCATGGCTTTTTTAGTGTTGGTATAAATAGCGCGGGGGTCGCTGAACCAGCACCAGGCGCCGTCATTCGTGAGGAGTTGCTGTTGCTGCGCTTTGATCCCGGAAAAAGCCAGTAATGAAAAAAGGAATAATATTGAAATTCGTATCATCGTACCGGTTAAATTTATAATTTGATCATACAAAAGAAGAACAGTGGAACAACCTTACCGTCATTGCAATCTGCCGAAGAAATCCCCGTACCCAATAACACTATCTACTGCGGGGACTGCTTCGCCCGCCGCAATATACCTTTAATTCAATACAACCCGAGGGCGGACTCGCAGTGATGGTAAAAGTGTTTTGGTTTTGCAACCGGCACTGAAGCAAAGAAAAGTTTTGCCCAACCTCTCCCCTGTCCTTGCGATCCCGCCCACATCAAGATCTGAGTTAAATCAAAGATCGGGTGGAAGAAGCAATCCTCGTGTGTCTGCACTTTTCGAACTGCGGGGACTGCTTCGCCCGCCACAATATGCTTTTAATTCAATACAATCCGAGGGCGGACTCGCAGTGGCGGTAAAAGTGTTTTGGTTTTGCAACCGGCACTGAAGCAAAGAAAAGTTTTGCCCAACCTCTCCCCTGTCCTTGCGATCCCGCCCACATCAAGATCTGAGTTAAATCAAAGATCGGGCGGGAGAAGCAATCCTCGTGTGTCTGCACCTTTCAAACTGCGGGGACTGCTTCGCCCGCCACAATATGCTTTTAATTCAATACAATCCGAGGGCGGACTCGCAGTGACGGTAAAAGTGTTTTGGTTTTGCAACCGGCACTGAAGCAAAGAAAAGTTTTGCCCAACCTCTCCCCCGTCTTTGCGATCCCGCCCACATCAAGATCTGAGTTAAATCAAAGATCGGGCGGGAGAAGCAATCCTCGTGTGTCTGCACCTTTCGAACTGCGGGGACTGCTTCGCCCGCCACAATATGCTTTTAATTCAATACAATCCGAGGGCGGACTCGCAGGGACGGTAAAAGTGTTTTGGTTTTGCAACCGGCACTGAAGCAAAGAAAAGTTTTGCCCAACCTCTCCCCTGTCTTTGCGATCCCGCCCACATCAAGATCTGAGTTAAATCAAAGATCGGGAGGAAGAAGCAATCCTCGTGTGTCTGCACTTTTCAAACTGCGGGGACTGCTTCGCCCGCCACAACCTTACTCTCCCTGCACCGTTAAAGTACCGGAAGCTGATAGCTTGCCAACGGTCAGCTCCTTTCTCTGCACATCATAAGAGTAGTCATTTTCATTCAACGATACCCCATTCATGGCAACAGAAGTTGGTTTCGCCGCCAGGTGCATCACCACCTTCCAGGTTCTTTGCTTAACAGCTCCCTCAAAGTCGCCTACGCTTTTACCAATTTCTACCGTGTTTACATTCCCTGTTTTCTTTGTTGAAATGCGTGTTGACATGGATCTTCCTTTTTCATGATCAAAGCTTACGCCGTCGTCTTCGTACAAGTCAAAGGAACTTTCTTTTTCATCCGGGAATACATACAATGTAATTTCATCCATCGGCTTTTCTCCCCTGTATTGCATCAGCGGCCCCATAGGAATAATGGCGCCTGCTTTCACATACAATGAACCACCGCGGTCTTTTGGCCAGGTAACCACTTTTAGTTGTCCTCCCTCTATGGTTTCACCGGTCCAGTAATCCTTCCATTGCCCTTCCGGGAAATAGATGCTGTCTTTATAGATTCCCACCATCAGCCCCGGCCCCAGCAAATACTGGTGCAGGATATTCCTGTTCTTTTTGTCTTCGGGATAGGCCAGCGTCAGGGGTTGTAATACGGGCCAGCCGGTTTTGGTGGCAACATTCGCTGTTGAATAAAGGTATGGGAACAGCCTGGAGCGCAATTGCGCATAATAACGGTGCATATCCGTTAGTTCCTTTCCCTGTATCCAGGGCATTTTGAAATAAGCCCAGCTACAGATCTCGCTGATGGGTAACAGGTACCCGTAATGAATGCCTTCTTTTTTATACACTTCCATGTCTACGGTAGACCAGCTATGCCCGACAACAGAATTATTCATAACACCCCCCAACGTGGTCAGCTCCCCGCCGGTATCTCCCGTCCATACAGTAGAAAAAGCCTGGTAGCCTACCCATCCGGCAGGCGTGAGCGAAGCAGGCCGCCTGTTGGTCTTTTTCTTAAAGCCGTCATACATTTGCTGGGAATACAGCAATGGATACAGGTTATGCATTTCCTTATCCTTCATCCCGTTGCCCCATAACCGGTCAGGATGAAAGTCCATTTGCGTGGAACCATCCATTTTGAACATATCCACCCCCTGGTCCACAAACTTCTCCAGGTGCTTAAACCAGGGCTCATTAATGACCGTTATAGTATCAATACGCATTACTCTCCCCAGGTTGGGGTCGAAAAATACGGGAGCCGTTGCATTGGCGTTATCAGCAGGTGCCAGTGCAGCCAACGTTGGATCATTTCCTACCTGCCGCTCCGCTTCATAGCTAAGGTCATAATTCATGCAAAGCCATAGTTTCAGCCTGAAGCCCATATTTTTTAAAGGCGGTACAAAGGACGGCGGCCGGGCATCTCCAAACCACCAGGGGTGCGGAAAGCGTTCGGGATGCCACTGCTTTTTGACAGAATAGTCATAATTTTTTGACATCCATCCCGGCTCCAGGCCAATCACATCGCAGGGTATTTCCTCCCGCCGGAAATTGACAGCGCAGTCTATCACTTCATAATCAGTTGCCTGTTCACGACAAATGAACCACAAACCAAAGGCCCAGTGCGGCGGCAATTGCGGCCTGCCGGTCAGTTGGGTATATAGATCTAAAAGTTGTTTATAGTCTTTCCCCACAAACAGGTAGTAGTCAACAGTGCCGCTTTCATTGATCCAGTTATAGGTATCGGGATTGGTTTTGCACATGTCGAAGATGGTGCGATAGGTGGTATTTACCACTACGCCCACTCCTTTGGTTGACATGAAGAAAGGAACGGGAATATAGGTAGATGTTTTGTAGCGGATATCGCAGTCCGCTATGCGCCCCCGGTGATATAAATGCGTTCTCGCCTGGTCGCCGAACCCGATCCAGTCTTCGTTTTTGTCTGCATTGAAAACTGCCTGGGTCACCCCGTCTTTAAAACCGGAGGCCACCTGGTCCAGCAACACTTTATCCGTATTCCCGTCAGTAACCCTAATGCTGCCTGTGGAATAATTGATCTTCAATCCCAGCTTACCGGTTTTTATGGTCACGCCCTGGCCGGTTTTGGACACCTGCGGTTTAGATACTTCCTGAACGACTGGCGTAATAAATCCATAGCGGTTCAGTCCGGAGTGCTGAAATGCCGTTCCTTCCGGCACAATGGAGATCCTTATGATGGCATCGGATATAGCCTCCACCCGTATCTGCGATGTTTTGTTGAATGCATGTTCAACGATTATGTTCTTACTCTTATCCTGTGCCAATACTGTCGTTGAAAAAAACAACCAGCATAGCGTCCAATAACGAATATTCCTTTTCATAAATCCTTACATTTTTAACTTATACTAATGCTACAATATAGTAAATACTGTCCTGTTTGCTCGTAGAAAGAATAACGTATTTGCGAGGGTGAAGCAGGGGACAGGGTCTAAAAAATGAATAAAAAATGCTGCTATAAGGAATTTTAATGCGGATCAAAAGCCGCCCGGAACCGGAGCGGCACAGATGCCGGGTTCATGCCGTTCCCTTCCTGTACAGGAATTACGGTAAACATCCATTTCGGAGGCACCTGCCAATCCGCCAGCGGATCAAATTTTCCCATAGGTAATTTAACCAATATCTCGTTCCAGCCTTTTTTTACAGGCACAGGCGCAGGTTTACGATAATAAAAATTTTCGTCTGTCATAGGAACATCCAGCCTGCCTGAAGGCTGATCTGCAAGCTGCCATGCAGGTGGAGGCAGCACGTTCCCGTTGATCCGGATGCTGCTACCAGTGTAATCCCAGGCTCCCTTTGGTGGAGTAGCATCGGCTCCCGACCTGGAGAGATCCTTGGTGCCAAGCCAAAAAGGAAGTATTCCGCTGCTATCGCTCCAAAACTGCGTATAGGCATACCAGGTAGTGTTTTCCCTTGCCGAAGGAAGCCAGGCCTTTACTTTAGGACTATGTGTATGCCACAACCAGACCGTACCACCTATAGCTGTTATGGCAGCCGAATCCAATAGACTATAGCCCGGAAGCTCGGGCCAATATGCCGAATCAAAACTTCCGTAATTATTAAATGGTCCGATCAGTTTCCATTGCATATGCATTTGCGCTACATATGTAAAGGGAAGTTTTTTGAAATATTTGTTTTTATGTTCCAGCAACCGCTGTTCAAATTCGGCAAAAGATGCGGCGCTTGCAGATCCCGGCTCGCCAATACTGAAAGCAATGTTGGGATACCCGTTCCCCTGCCAGCTCCGTTCTGCAAATGCAAGCATTGACGGATATACGGCATTCCTGCTTAAAAGCTCCGTTTCATTCTTTACATTCCGGTCGTTCCACAAACAAAATTCTGCACCCAGCAAGGCGCTGTCTCCGTAAGCTTTTCCACCGATACGCCGGTTAAAAATGGTTACCACGCTATTCAATGGGTCAAAATCGCTTATGTACAGCGCACGTGAATCAATATAACGGGTCGTTGGCTTGTGAAGATCATCTGCTCCTTCGTCTTTCCATAATTGCCTTATTACTCCATCGTCGTATTTTGCGCCCGGCGCCCAGGCTATTACTTCCTTTTTATGCTTTCGTACCAGGTCCGAAATTTCTGCAATAAAAGTGGGATTGGTGATCTTTACCTCGTCTGCACCAATATGCAGGTAAGGTATATTGTAAGTAGCTCCTATTTCCTCAAAAATTTCTTTTACCCATTGAGTTCCCTGCCGGCTTTGCATATCTACACCCATTGCTCTTTTAAATGCTCCGCTATGCCCGGGCACATCAATTTCAGGTACCAGTATTATATGTCTTTGCGCGCAATACTGGATGAGATCCTGCATCTGCTCCACCGTATAAAAGCTTCCTTTATTCCTTTGAGTAATTTCAGGTGCGGTTAATTGCGGGAACTTTTTTATTTGCAGCCGCCAGGCAATGTCTTCCGTTAAATGGAAATGAAAAATGTTCAACTTATACCGCGCCATCATATCAATCTGCTCCTTCAATTGCCCGGGCGATTGATAGTTACGCCCAACATCTACCATATAGCCACGCCAGGCAAAGGCCGGAAAGTCAGTAATGCTGCAACCTCTTACCTGCCGGTTGGGCATTACCATTTGTGCCAAAGTTTGTATGGCATTAAAAATTCCGTGTGGCGTATTGGCCGTTATTGTGATAGCAGCTTTATCAACAGTAAGATGATACGCTTCTTTCACGTGACGGTCTGCACTCACCTTACCAATATTGAGAATGATCCGGGGAGCAGTGGTAGTACCCGGTTGCACTATATTCATCCGGAAACCAAGATCGTTCAATCGCTGCTGTAACTGAACAGCTCCTGCGCGTATGTTTGCTGACGCGATCTCGATTGCCTTACACCCGGCAATATTAAAAAAAGTATTCGTCCAGCGTACCTGCTGCGGCATAGGTATCAACGCCGGAACCGATGCTGTATCGGTACGGCCTATAGAGCCATACCCTATCCGGCGTGCGCCTATCCAATGTTCCGGGCTGCTAAAGTTTGACCGGGCCTGAACACATACCGGCACGAAACAATGCAGCAACAACAGCGTGTACAGGAAGTATTTCATTTAATTAAAATAATGTCGTCTGCCAGGCAGATTATTTCACAATAAATATCCTAAAATAATATACTATAACCGAAAACTTCTGTAAGATTTTATGCTGAAGAGATTTTAATGATCATGCCGTTTTCCATAATCTTCAATAAATATTTCCTGCCGGCGGCTTACATTATGCAGTATCAGCCTGTCAATATCCAGCGAAAGATATTGGTGAATACGCTCCAGGAGCGCGCCTATATCTGAATAAACAGGTATCATCTTCAATACTTCTTCCGGCGACACATGCTCTGATGCCTCATCAAATTGTTCCACCCGTGCAAAATCGGCCAGTTGCTCCGCAGGCAATGTATTGGACCGCCACTGGTCATACGCCTCCTGCTGCGCCTCTCCTTTATTTCTTGCATACGAAAAAGCAAATTGCAGATATACGGGTTTACCTGCACCACTGTGTGAACGGAACAGCTCAATTTTTTTAGCCACAGCATCTGTTTCACCAGCGGTAGTGAGCAAGCCATCGGCCCAGCCTGCCGACCATGCGGTCGTTTCATCGGTTATGGCTGCACAAAGCAGTAATGGCTGTTGCTGTGGCAATGTATAAAGCTTCGCGTTTTGTACATGCACATGTCCCTTATAGCTTACTTCCTCTCCGCCCAATAAATTTTTAATGATATGATAGCACTCCAGCAGCCGTTCATTGCGTTGCGGCTTAGGTAACCACGGTTGGCCGGTAATGCTTTCATTGATGGCTTCACCGCTCCCGAGCTCTATATTGAACCGTCCGGGGAACATTTCGGCCAGCGTGGCTATTGCCTGGGCAACAATGGCAGGATGCAACCGCTGGCCGGGCGCGCATACCATGCTGAACGGAAGCTGTGTTGCTTGCATGGCCGCCGCGATCCAGCTTAATGTAAAACCACTTTGCCCCTGCCGCCTGCTCCAGGGATGAAAATGATCTGAAGAATGAATGCCCCGGAACCCGGCTTGCTCCGCCAGTTGAACCAGCTTCAATAAACGTGAAGGTGAAAACTGTTCATGCGAACTATGGTAGCAAATTAAAGGCATATTATTTTTCATTGGATTCTTTCAATAACCACACCGAAACTTTTCCCCCGTCAACGGTAAATACCCCTTCTCCCTTATCATTCAAAACAATTTCATTTGGCTGATCATCCAGCACATTGAACATGGTTTTACCGGAATGTTTTTCTCCCATGCTCATTGTTTTTTCCCCGCCCTCTCCATTACAGATCAGTACGGCGCAACCGCTATACGGATCATCAGCACCCGAACGCGTCCATCCTATAATATGTGCGTCATCAAAATAATCCGCCTGTGTGCCATATGCTTTATCCCTGCGCACCTTCATCAGTGTTTCCAACTCAGCAGTTGGCGGAATATCAATGCGGGGGGTATTGCCATCCTTACCATCTGCATAAGAGGCGCCATATAATGCAGTATAAAAAACACAGGGAATTCCCTGCTCCCGCAACAGCACCATTGCATATGCATGAGGCTTAAACCACGGATCCACCCAGGACTCCAGCGATTGAAGCGGCTGCGTATCATGGTTGTCAACAAAAGTGATTGCCAGCTCCGGCCGGGCTTTCACCAACGTGTTATCGAAGATGGTGCGCAGGTCAAATTCCTTGCCCCCGCGGGCCGCTTTATGAAAATTAAAGTGAAGCGGCACATCAAAAAGCTGTATCATGCCCGAAGTGGCATCCATATAACGCAGCAACGTATCCAGGTCCGACTTCCAGTACTCCCCCATACAAAAAATCTCCTTTTGAAATTTTTCCCGGAGAAAACTCAACCATCCCGGGTAAAAATCAACATTAATATGCTTAAGGGCATCCAAACGGAAGCCATCTATACCCGTGGTTTCCATATACCATTCTCCCCATTTCTTCAGCTCTTCCAGCACCGCGGGGTTACGAAATTCTATATCACAGCCCATCAGGTAATCGTAATTCCCAAATTCTTCTTCCATCACCTTATCCCACTCCCCACTGGTATGTTCGTTCAGTATTAAATAAATGCCTTCTTTTCCATGAACGCCTGTAAAGCTGTGCCAGTCCCACACATAATCCGAATACATGTTGTTTCGTCCCGGGAAAGTAAACCGTGTATAGGCAACGATTCTTTTCTCATCGCCGGTTTTCTCATTACGGTTGTCTTCCTTTACCTGTATAACAGGTATCTCTTCTTGCTCGTCGGCGCCTAATTTGTGGTTCAGCACAATGTCGGCCAACACCTGCATCTTTTTTTCATGTATGACGTTTATGCAATCAATATACTCCTGCTTTGTTCCATACTTCGTTCTTACGGTTCCTTTTTGGTCAAACTCACCGAGATCATACAGATCATACACGGCATAGCCAGGCTCTTCTGTTCCATTTGCAGACTTATACGCCGGCGGCAGCCATACATGCGTAACACCCAGGTCTGCCAGGTGCTGCGCTTTTTCTTTTGAATGATTCCATAAATTTTGTGCGGCAGGAAAGTACCAGTGAAAAAACTGGAAGATGGTTACATTCATATTCTAAAAGATAAACTCATCAATATTGTTGACTCATCCTATGTAAACATATCTTATACCACTACCCATCATCACTATACTTCGTTAAGCGACATAGCAATAAAGTGCGCATGCCCATAAATACCATGAAAAAACAATGCCGTATTATAACAAGCTAAATTTACCAGTGTTTTCCTGTACCTGCGCCACGAAAGGGCTCTGAAAAGCCCGTGGTATCTCATTTTTTTGTTATTTAGAAAAGCTGCGCATCACATTGTGAGATATTTTTTCCTCACCCGGGTTGTTGCATGTTTTTCAATTTGAAAAAATTTATATTGAAAGAAATGGCGAGATAGTATTGTAAAAAAGAAAGGACTAAGTGGTAAGAGATCCCGCCCACATCAAAATCTGAGTTGAAGCAAAGCATTAAAGCAATATTCAAACTTACCTCCATCACCGCTTGCGGATCTTTTCAATAATGCTTTCATGAAAGCTTAATATCTGGCTGATGATGAAATAATCCTTGATAGTGTTTTTAATATTGCCGCGGAGTATGCGCACCACCTGGTCTTTTTTCACTTCACCTTTCTCTTTAACTCCAATCAGCATTTCCAGCGATATAAGCGCTATGATAGCCCCGATCATGAAAAGAAAATTCCATTGGTGGAGATGAACCAGGTAGATGTTTTTCTCAGTGGCAGGCCCTGCCCACTGTATCCTTACATTCAAAGAGCGGTTTGAAAAAAAATCAACCAGCAATCCACCTACAATAGGAGCAACCGCAGAAAATACAGAAGTTATAATATTCCGGGCAGACAGGTATATTACGGCCTCACTGGAAGGAGAAAGTTTTAAGCTGATGTTTGTAAGGGAAAGATTGATTCCTGCATTTGCCATGCCCATGCAGGCATGAATTAAAAATAGAAGTGAATAATTGATAAGCTCATTTTGATTAAGCCCTACAAAGCACCAGGCTATAAGGCAAAGCATATATAACGGGCCGCCCAGGGCGATGATATTTTTATTGCTGAACCGGTCGGCATATTTTCCCCAAACCCGTATGGTTAGAATACTGAACACCTGGCTTATAGTTGCTAATATAAGTATAAAAGAAAGCGACAAACCCACTGACTTCAACATAAAAACCGTAAAAAAAGGAGCCGCAATATTCACAGCAAAAAGCCAGAGAGAATTAAAAGAAAGCAGGCGCCTGAAATTAATATCTTTTAGCGGTTTCCGGAGCAATGCAAACATATTTCCGGTTGAAACCGCTGCTGCAGGCTCAGGCGACCTGCCCATATATATTGCACCGGCAATGCCTGCTATGCCGGCAACAATGAACATCCATCCATACGTTTTTTGCTCAAAGTATGTATAGTATGCTTTAACATGATCAAGCAGGAAGGCTACGCTAAGTCCAAGTATAACATTCAGCATCTGCATGTACCTGCTTCGTTTGGAAAAATAGGCCCCAAGCCTGGAAGCCGGAACCAGGTCTTTGACCCATGCATTCCATATAGGCCCGGATATGGAGCCAAAAGCATAATAAAAGAACAACATGGAGATCATGATGCTGAAAGAAAAATGCTCCAGCGTGAGCGCCAGCAGCCCGATAATGATAAGAGGGATACGGGCTGAGACAGATAAGCTTACACAAAGCAACTTTTTACTTTGTATTCTCCTGCACAGCCAGATGGATGTCAGTTGCAATATATTCGTGGCTGTCGGAAGCCCGGCAAGCAACCCGATTTCAAAGTTGTTAGCGCCGGCAAGCAATGCCATTGCAACAAGGAAAGTCCCGCCGGTAAGTGTTGTCATTGTTTCAGATGCAAGTCCGTCAACGATCATTACCTTCATTCCGCTCTCAACTTCCGTTTCGCTTAATACCGGCTTTGGCCTCCAGTTCATTTTTTCAGAACTTTGATCTTTTCCTTTTCCAAAGAAATATTTTTTATGCTTTTCATGCTTTCATTAGTAGTGATCGCACTTATTAGCTTTGATATACCCTTGTGGTTCAGGCGGCATAGGCGTGTAAGGAAAATATTTTATTTCTTTCACTGCAGAAAATATATTGGTATTAATTTCTTTTACCTCTTTACCGGCTCCTTTAACATCAACCGGAGATTCCACATCCAGCAAATGAAACGGATAAGGTAACAGTAACAACTTTCTTACTCCCGCAGCCGCATGAGATGATTCATGCCATAGCACTGCATTAACTGTACTGTTTAACATATTATACTTTTGCTTCTAATTGTAATAGCGTTTTGCTAAGGCAACTCATCCTGTTGCTCTATTGCCTCACCCAATGATTGATAAAACTCGTTAACATTTCCTTTAAGGTCCTTCCATACCCGGCTTCCACCTCTGCCAGTTACAGGGCGAAGCGTAACCTTTTCATCTGTGGAAAAAATGATTTCATAAATTTTAGTGCCATCAGCATGAAGCATCCTTGCTTTTGCAGAAATATCCATTCCCCGAAAAGTAAAGTTCAGATAATAAGGAGCAATCATAATTATTATAAACGGTTTCCGCTTTAAGTAAGGATTTTATATATATCCAACAGGTTATTTAAAAGTTTTTTGAATTGCCTCTGCTTTTGAAAGATGCGCTTCAAGCGACGGAATAGTGGCAATAATAAAGGCTTTAACATCAGGATCTAAAGCGTCATCACTCGCATCTTTGAAAAGGTCAATCGTTTTTTTGTGATCGGAAATCATCATGTCAATAAAGTCTTTGTCAAAACTCTTTGTTTCCTTACCTCCCAGATCGGCTATCCTCTTTTGATGCTCTTCTCCAGCAGTCTCGGGCAAAGTAATATTAAGCTTCGATGCAAGTGATTTCACTTCGTTATTAACAGCATCATGATCTTTTACCATCTGGCTTGCAAATTCTTTCACCGCTTTACTTACAGCTTTTTCTTCTCCTATTTTCCCTGCTGCTACTTCGGCCAATCCTCCGTCAGCGGCTTTTACAAGAAAATCGCTTGTATTTTCTCTTGTTCTTGAAACATCAGAAACAATTTCCTGTTTGGCATCATTTATTGAGTCTGCTTTTTCAACAGGATCAGATGTATTACTGCTGTTACAAGCTATAAGCCCTGCGATCATTCCGGTAATGATATACGTTTTCATGTTGTGATAAATTTAATTTAGATTATAGATATAAATAAGTCGTTGCAAATAATCGGCCGGTTTTACAATACACACTGCAGCACAATTATTATAGCAGCAGGATCAGGAATAAACTGTGATATTGATCATTGGGAGCAGGAAAGATTATTTTAAATTTTTGCGCCCGGTTATCAAAATATTTACTCATTTCGGGAAAGAAAACTCCCAGACCAGGCAGAGATACTTTCCGGATGTAGCGCCATCCGGCAACAAGCTCATTCAACTCACTTCCTGCCTAGGCTGACCAATGAAATAAAAAAATGTATTTCAAATTATATACCCCATTCTCCTGCTGTGCTGCCCCAATGTACATATCCTGTTAAGCCGGCAAAGGATCATCCTGTTCCGGAATATTACCAGCATTAAAGAAACAGACTGTTGCCTGGCAAAAACTTTTACACTCAGGTTCTTAACAAGACATTTTAATGCTGGCACTGTTTTTTATCTCCAATAGTATAAATTAAATTTTATGACCACTACAAGATCCACAACAAACAAACAGGTTTCAAAAAAAGCCGGTGCGGGGCAAAATAACACCCAGT
This sequence comes from Chitinophagaceae bacterium, assembly GCA_019638595.1. Lineage (GTDB taxonomy): Bacteria > Bacteroidota > Bacteroidia > Chitinophagales > Chitinophagaceae > Agriterribacter. The sequence continues at coordinate 210,614 of JAHBTJ010000005.1, read as the reverse complement.
TGGAAAAGTACTTTGAGGACGCGCTGAAAGACATTTATTGGGCCGAAAAACATCTCACCAAGACGCTTCCCAAAATGAAAAAGGCTGCCACCACGGAAGAATTGCAAACCGCCATTGAAGAACACCTTGCGCAAACTGAGGAACATGTTTCCCGGATCGAAGAAGTGTTTGAAATGATGGGCAAGAAAGCGCAGGCTAAAAAATGTGAGGCAATGGAAGGTATTACCAAAGAAGGGGAAACGATCGTTGAAGAGACCCAGGATGGCAGCATGACGCGCGATGTAGGCATAATCATGGCAGCTCAAAAGGTTGAACACTATGAAATTGCTACCTACGGAGGCCTGGTATCTCTTGCGCAGATATTGGGATTGGATGCTGCCACCGATATTTTTTCGAAAACACTGGAAGAAGAAAAACAGACCGATCACCATCTCACTGATATTGCTGAAAACAAAATCAACTGGGAAGCAGAGCAGGAAGGCACTGAAGCGTAAGTTTACCGGGAAGCCGGCAATAATGCCGGCTTCCTAAAATCTGTCTGTTTATGACAAAGAAAAATGATCAGGCTGCCCAGTCAAAAAAAACAGGTTCGCTTTTTAACCGGATCGCTACCTGGATCACGCATAAAACAGGCAGCCCCGCCGCATTTATTATTGCAGCAAGCCTGGTGATCATTTGGGGCATCTGCGGTCCTTTCTTCCATTTTTCCGATACCTGGCAACTGGTTATCAATACATCTACCACTATTATTACGTTTTTAATGGTTTTTATTATCCAACAATCGCAAAATAAAGATACAGCGGCAATACACCTGAAGTTAAACGAGCTGATAGCAAGTGCGGAGCTGGCAAGTAATCGTTTGATAGACAGTGAAGACCTCACAGAAGAAGAGCTTTTATTGCTCAAAAAATTTTATGTAAAGCTGTCTGAAAAATCTTTAAAAAACAATGACCTGCATACTTCTCACTCGCTGGACGAGTTAGAAGAAAAGCATATAGAATGAATTTGAAGATTTTAAAATGCGGGAATGTGGAAGTGAAGAATGTGAAAACAAGAAAGTGAAGCTGTAAATTTTAAAAATGGAAAAAGAAGAATGAGATACTCATCGTTAGCGGCAAACATGTGTTTAAGTCCATTTCTTTTCATCATGCTGCAGCCAGCAGGCGCAATAGCTGGTCGCGCATTGCGCAGTATTTATTTTCCCTGGCATCTTCGTCGCCGGCTGCGTAAGCACAGGCCCCAACAGCATACGCTGCTGCCGTAGCATCATTTACAGCGGCGTAAACGTATGCAGCAGCAGCGGCAGAACCATCATCACTGGCGGCAGCGTACATGTACACATAAGCAGCAGTAGATTTCAATTTTTTGAAAACCAATGCAGATGCACGACCTGTTACGGAATTGTTTAAGGCCTCCGCTATATCTACAATCGCCTGTTTCACTTCATCCTTTTTAGCGTAATTGATCATCCCTTCCTTTTCGTCAGTCAATAACCACACAAAAAAAAATTTCCAAACCGCGTCAAGATTTTTGCCTACAGGAATTGCCTGCAAAAACTGCAAGGGAAACCTCCTGGCTTCCGAAGGAGGTAACCCTTCAAATATCCTTTTCTCTATCTGGACTATTATTTCAGGAATACATATTTCCTGCTCAAAAGCTGAATGATCAACACTGTGTGTATCGTAATCAATAACGACGCCTTTTCCATTTCTCCAACAGGCTTCTTCAGCAATTTCACCCGCCGCCAGGTACGCTTTTACTTTTTCCAAATAAAATTCTTTTACTTCCGCCTTTCCGTGAAAACTTAACATATTGTTCATATACTAAATAATTGGGGACTTTGCTTTTTTGATGTTGTCATAATAACAGTTTATATAGGTTTGTGATAACAGTTATACAAAGGCGCATTAATTATGCCATTCGGCACTTAAACCGATAAGGGCGATGTTATATTTATATTATGTATTTCTTTTCTTTCCAAAAACAGCCCTTAGCTCATCTTTTGCTTTGTAAGAAACACAGCTTATTCACTAAAAAAGATCTTTATGCAAAACAAAAATGTATTCGGTTTATTGATAGCAGCCGCAGCAGTATATGCCTACTACCGGGTATCCAAAATGCCCCCCGGAAGAAAAAGCCTCACTAAAAGAGAAAGGAAACAGGCAAATGGGCGAGCACAGGGTTACAAATAGTATTTGATGCACCGCTGGAAAAGGGAATGGCAAAATTAAGCGGCGTAACAGACGAGCCTTCTGAATGCATGGATTATACCCTTCATAAAACCGACGGAGAAGTAAGAACATCCGGACGTTGCGCAGGTAGCTATCCAGATGGGCCGTTTTATAGGTAGAAACCCGTGGCATATACATAAGGGAGAACAAAAGCACAGCATCCTAAAAGCCCGTTGCTGCCCGGCATGCAGCAACGGTATAGTGAAAACAGATATCTGTTTTAGCGATGAAATGGCAGGGTTTTAGTATCATTTTTTTGAAAGTAACTATATGAAACAGGAAAACAACCAGCGATTGACGGAATTGCTTAATAAATGCGCCGGTGCATGCAACTTTTGTTCAACAGCATGCATGAACGAAAAAAATGTAAACAATCTATTGCAATGTATAAAGCTGGATATGGATTGTGCGGAAATATGTAAAGCCGCGGCCGTGCTGGCCGAACGCAGTTCAGAAAGCCTGGACATTATCCTGCCTGCCTGTGCCGTGATCTGTAATCAATGTGCCGAAGAATGTGAAAAACATCATCACATGGAACATTGCCGTATATGCGCAGAAGTATGCAGGCAATGCGCCCGGGCCTGTCAGCAAATGGAGCATGTATAATGTATAAGTTCTGCAGCATACATAAAAAGCAGGAATACCCACGATATAAAAAAGCTTCGGTTTTACCCGAAGCTCTTGTCGTTTCATGGTTTCCTACGCTGGTATTATCCAGATCAGGTTAGAGAGTATATTCTCAGATTTTTTGAAAAACCACCCCTACGTATGAAACTACATTACTTATACTGTAAAAACAATGCCAGTTTTAAAACGGTGCATTTACTTTTATAATCCCTCATAAAAACAGCGGGATCGAATTGAACATAACTATAGTGAACATTGCTCCCCGGGAAATAATACCACACCGGGAAATTTTTCCAATGATCAAACCGTCATTTGGCCATATTGTTCTTTACCTTAGACCTGTCACGCCTTCCTTCTTTTTTATTGTGCGTTACATCATCTCCTTTTATCTCAAATTCTTCCCGCTTACGGCTATCTATATCATCCTTGTTTTCCGGAGCCCCGGACTTGTTTACAGGCACTTCTACTTCTCTTAATTGTGACTTGCTCATAATCTTTTTTCTTTTAAAGGAACAAACAGCATGCCCGCCAGCCGGGCATAATTGTATTTATTATCTCCGAACATTACAGTTAGCATAAATATGGCGGAAACTTTGCTATAATACTGTCAATATATAACAAAGATTGAGCATTGTTTGATCCTCTAAAGCAACGCAGCGCGGGTCATGATGCTTTGCCCGTATTTGCAGAGATACTTTCTATCAAAATCCTCACTTCATCTTTGGTTCTGTTTAATTTTTTTGACAAATACTCTAATAGCTTTTCCCCATTTCCCGGATCATAGGAAAGATCTTCATCAGTAAGCCGGTGATCATTTTCTTTCAACAGCTCTTTTACAACTTCCCAGGGTTGTTGTAAATCCAATGCAGTTTTACTCATAAAATTATAGCTTGAGTGATCAAAAATAATTATATCTCTTATCAGGATGTTGTTCAGATAATCCATTAATGACCTGTAAATATGTGTATGAAAATATCCTGCCGGAAATTTTACTGGAGATATGGCTGCCTATATACCTCAATGGGGAAAAAATTACACTTTGGCGATTCATTACAAATAAAGAGCCTATAGTGCGTATTCCACTACAAGGGAAAATCACCCCCTTGTAAAACAGGCATAAAATTTTATGCTATTCTTTAGTCTGTTAAATTTAAAAGCAGTGTATAAGTGTATTTATATAATACTAATAAGTGTGCTGACAGCCCGGGTTTCTTTTGCTCAAAAGAAGCCCGGGCCTATAGATTTTAAAGAAGATACACTTCCGCCACCTTATGCCACTTCTTCGGTTATGAATTTCAGCAATGTAATTGGCTGGAAAGAAGGCGAAGCTCCTGTAGCACCGGAGGGATTTAGTGTAACTAAATACGCCGACAGCTTTCAAAACCCACGGTGGATGTACGTACTTCCGAATGGGGATGTATTAGTGGCTGAGTCTAATACCCCACACAGCTTTTTTGAAAAAGTGGGAGCAGCAATTATAGGCGCCAGCAAATCGAACGATATGCGCAAGAGTGCAAACAGGGTAACGTTGTTACGTGATACGGATAAGGATGGCAAGCCGGATATACGTACTACATTTTTAAAAGACCTCAACCTGCCTTTTGGGATGCTTTTACTGAAAGATAAATTGTACGTTGCCAATACCGACGGGCTTTGGATGTATCCGTATAAGAAAGGCCAAACGAGCATTGCTTCAGAAGGAAAAAAAATTACAGATCTGCCTGCCGGTAAGCATAACAGGCATTGGACCAGGAATATTACAGCCAACAAAAAGGGAACGAAAATATACATAGCTATCGGCTCTGGCAGCAATGTTGCGGAAAACGGGTTGGAGGAAGAAAAAGACAGGGCAGGAATATGGGAAATTAATCCAGACGGCAGCGATTTGAAAATATATGCATCCGGGCTGAGAAATCCTGTAGGAATGGATTGGGAACCCGCCACCCAATCCCTTTGGGTAACCGTTAATGAAAGAGATGAGCTGGGTGATGACCTTGTACCGGATTACTTAACCTCCGTAAAAGAAGGAGGATTTTATGGATGGCCATTTAGCTATTACGGACAGCATATAGACCCCAGGATAAAAAAAGAAGAACAGGATAGCATATTGATTAGAAGAGCTATTGTACCGGATGTTCCGTTAGGCGCTCATACCGCTTCCTTAGGACTGGTATTTTACAGGCAAAAAAAAATCCCCGCAAAATACCGGGGCGGGGCATTTATAGCGCAACATGGATCATGGAACCGGTCTGCGCTGGCAGGCTACTGCGTACTGTTTGTGCCCTTCAAAAACGGATCACCGTCGGGACAACCGCAGGAATTTCTTACCGGGTTCATTGTTGATCCGGCAAAAAATGAAGTAAGAGGAAGACCGGTAGGCCTGGCAATCCTGCACGATGGATCTATGTTGCTAACGGATGATGTGAGTAATATAATATGGAAAATAACTGCCGTAGAAGCGATTGGTAACTAAGATATAGCTGCCTTCTCAATTATTGTTGTTTTGAAATGAGCAGCAATTTATGGTTTATGCTTTTTGTTTATAGTTGAGAGCAACCCAAAACCCTAAACTACAAACCCGAAACCTGTGGTAACTTGCCACCCGTAACTATAAGCCCGAAACTTTTAACCGGCAAAAAAGTATTTAACTGTCTTTCACTGTTTCATTTACTGTACCGGCTACTTTTTCTGCATTAATGCCGGTCCCTTCTTCCTGAAGTATCAATTCTCCATCAGGATTAAAAACACTGATGATATTGGAATGCGAAAAGTCTATAGGTGATATTTTTTTATACTTCATCGAAAGCACATTGGCGAATTCCTGTGTGGCAGCTTCATTACTGCGCAAAAACACCCAGTGAGAGGCATCCATTCCTCCGGTTTTGGCAAACTCGGCAAGATGTTCAGGTGTGTCTGTTTCAGGATCAATAGTTACCAGTACCAAAGATGTTTTATTAAGATAGTCCGGCTTTATCTGCTTTTCTATTTTTTTCATATCGGCTACCAATAACGGGCAGGTGGCCTTGCAGGAGGTATAGATCATCACCACTACCAGCGTTTTCCCTCTCAGCGCATCTAAGCGGTACGACTGGCTGCGCTGATCCTGCCACTGGGTTGTAAGATGAAATATGGAGTCGGACGGCAGCTCTTTTTTTGCCGTATTCTCTTTACAGGAAAAGAATAAAAAGCCTGCTGCCAGTATAAAAAAAAGTTGTTTCATTGTTGTTGTTTTTGTTTTGCCATGGCCTGATCTTTTAATCTTCCGCACGAAGTAAATCTCTTTTCTTCGGAGCAGTTAAGAGAGACTGCTCATCGGCATCTTTTGCGCAACGGAATCCAAGATTGCCCACCGTATAATGCGCTTTCAGCCCTGCCCGCATACTGAACCGCATAAAGGCCGCATAGTTCAGCACATCCGTAGCGCTGGTAGCGCTGCCTGCACAAAAAAGATTGTTGTCACTGTAGTCGCCCGAACGGGCATCACCCGTTACCAGTACAGAATTAAAATCATCCGTCCACTCCCACACCAGGTCAAAAAGGTTATACACTCCCCAATAGTTGGGCGGCGATTGCTTTACAGCATTATACTGCCTGTTTTTTACCAGGTAAAGATTTACAATCCTGTCTGAATACGATTTCTTCTGCCGTGCATTGGCAACAGTTTCATCCGCCATGGCCACTAACTCCCATTCATCCAATAATGGTAAGCGTTTACCCACAGCCATCGCATAAGCTTTGGCTGCATACCACGACAGTTGCGTAACAGGGGCATCCTTATTTATGCCTTTGGGCAAAATCGTATCTCCCACCCAGTTATGCAGGTAATTCGTATCGGCATACAGGCGTTTTACCTGCGAACGTTGCCATTGCGGGTTGGCTTTTACAAACTCCAGGAATTCGCCGTTGGTAACGGGTCTTTCATCTATTAAAAATGGCTTTACTTTTACCATTGCGGTATCGGAGCCATAAAAAGGTTTGTATGCTCCGCCGGGTATCAATACCATTTCTGCCTGTGATGAGAGTTGTTCCGGCTGTAATGTATGAGACCCGGCATCCGGTGGCGCCTCCTGACGGTTACAGGAAGCGCACCATACAACTACCGAAAATGCAATGATATGAATGAAGTGGATTTTCATTTATTACCCGGGATTTACAACCCGCCTTTTTTGAAAACTTTCGGATTTTTTTCACCGGTCACTTTCAGCTTGCCAATAGCTCCCTTGTTGAACGCCCTGGAAAGAGAGTGATCAACCAGCACATACTCTCCCGGAACATCCACCTTAAATTCTACAATAGCAGAGCCACCTGCAGGAATGATAGTTGTTTGTACATTATGTGTAACGGCAGTACCACCTTCCTGGTAAACATTGTCAAAAATTTCACCAATAACGTGGAAAGAAGAAACCAGGTTAGGTCCGCCATTTCCAACAAAAAGACGAACTGTTTCCCCTACCTTAGCCTCAATCATCCCGGTACCCAACAGGGAACCTTTTTTACCGTTAAACAATACATAGTCGGGGTTTTCGGAAACAGCCTTATCATTGTCAAACTCCAACAAGCCGCTTTCACGGGCTTTGGTATAAAATTCTCCCTGCATAATGTAGTACTCCCTGTCCACAGGTTTCAAACCACCTGCAGGTTCTACCAAAATCAACCCATACATACCATTCCCGATGTGCATAGGCACAGGCGGCGCGGCGCAGTGGTAAACATACAAGCCGGGATTCATAGCTTTAAAGGTGAATGCCTCTTCCTTTCCGGCTACGGCAGAAGTTGCCTCAGCGCCGCCACCGGGACCGTTTACAGCATGCAGGTCAATGTTATGTGGCAATACGCTGTTGGCATCGTTTCTCAGGCGCACTTCTACTTCGTCTCCTTCGCGTACACGGATAAAGCTGCCCGGCACAATGTTGTTAAAGGTCCAGAAAGTATATTTTTTTCCATCGGCGATCTCGCCTTCTATTTCGGTGGTGAGCAATTTTACGATCAGTTTTTTAGGTCCCCTGTTACCTATTGGTGCAGGCACACGGGGAGCTGCCGTAATTTCGGCCTCTTCGGGCTGTCCTTTAGCTTCTTCCATTGCTGCAGCCGATGACTTTGCCCCGGAAGCATTTGCCTGTTCGGTACTGCTTTTACAGGCCCCTAAGAAAAACATGGCAGCCAGCATTAATAACATCAGTTTGCTTGTCATAACATTTGGTATTTGGTTGAAAATATATTGTTTAAAATTTTAGCTTCAGGATTTCCGCATTTACATTCAGCATACACCAAACCCAATGCTGTAAAGTATTAGAGGATGCCACCGATTTTATAAAACGGGCGGAAGGCGTAACTGCATATACTGAATAACCACCCACCAGGCTGATATAAGGATGAATGTTGCAATGAACATCCAGATCAAATTCCTGCCCCAGGTTGGCAGATAATTCGTTGGTTCCTTCTTTTAATGCAACCGGCGAAACAAACTGGTGTGTTGCCAGTGCGAGCGTCCACTTCGCATCCGGCTTATAGCGCGCCTTTACATAAGCATCGCCAAGCCCGGTATTTTTATGACCGTTACCGGCATAGTAATAATCCATACTGCCGTAAAACTTGTGGTTGGTGCCAAAGTAAGGAACAAATGCATGATTGCTTTTTTGCAAAACACCATCCGCGTTGTTACCGCTCAACAGGTCGCCGCCCAATGTAAGGCTCCAGCGGGTATTCAACATTTGCTCCACGTTTGCTGCCACCAGGTATGCATTGGTTTTTACGCCCTGCTGGTTTTTACCTGCCTGGTAATAAGCAGAAACATTGTACTTCCACCTACTGCCCAAATGAAAATAATTAGCGCCAACAGTTTGGGTAAAATAAGTTGGAGCACTGTTATCAGCATTGCTTTGTGCGTTCTGAAAGCCGAGGTTATTGATTAAAAAACTAAAGCTGCTTTGCTTATCCAGGTTATATTTCAGCCACGTATTTTGCATCCATTTATAATTGGCTGCATCTTTTGATGAAAACAGCGACCCGGATACATTACTCACGTTATTGCCATACAACGCCGCATAATTTTGATTGAAGGCAGCATGCGCTTTCAGCTCCAGCTTGTTTTTTTGAAGCTGGAAAGAAACGGCATCATGTGCCCGGCCACCCTGCGCCCAGTCTAACGCCCCGAAAAAACGCTCATCATCCAAAGAAATGACCTGGCGGCCTATTTGCAGCAATGCGGAAGAACTGATGCGAAGCTTTGCCCAGGCCTCAAAAAAAGCCAGCCCGTTATTAGTACCTGCACCCTGTGTAAGCGCCTCCTGTCCCCAGATATTTACGATCTGGGGAGAAAGCTGCAACGACAGTACATTTTTATGCCGGTAATTTAATGTGATCCTGCTGCGCTGGCTGATCAAAAAAGCAGGCTTTTCTCCGGTAGCCAACGGCTGAAAAGCGCCATGCCTTAATTCGGACCGCGGCCGTACCTGGGCTGTAACTGTAAGCTGACTGGAAGTATCGGGGTTATTTTGCGCAAATGTTGCATTGGCAACAGTAACACTTAAAGCAACCACTGTAAATACATTGCGAAAAAGAGGAAATGTGTCCATAACCGACACGTATTAATTATAATGCAAAATTAGACAGCATAATAATAAAGGACATATCTGTCCTCAATTGTGCTCATGATTATTATCATGTTTTACAGCGCTCAAACGATCCTGATATCCGGCAGATGAACGGTACTATTTCACTACCGGGAACTGCGTGATACGCAACGTAGTGCTGCCATACGGTATCAGTGTAAGGCGAGTGGTTTCTTTTACCTGCAATGGCACCTGCGGATTGGGCAGCGGCCCCGGCATATGATTATATAGTTGCCAGAAAGGTATTTGCCGGCCGGTCGTTTCTATTTTTACAGGCACATTTTCGGGGTTCCAGGGATAGCCCAACCAGTGCTGTTGCGTTACCACTTTAAATCCTGCTTCGGGGTTCAGGATATGTTCCCTTAAAAGTCCATAATTCCAGCCAGACTTAGGGTATACTTCATAGTAAGGTCCATAATGATCTGTTGCTGCTGCTTTTTTCCATTCTTCCCCTATTTTCAACGCATATACCAGGGGGCCTCTTTCTACTGCGGCAGAGGTAGCGGCCCACCGGCTGATCTTCACTTTCATCGGTAAGATCAATTCCACCACATCACCGTTACGCCATTCCCTTTTTATCTGCACGATCGTATTGCGCCTGACATCCTGTTGCCAGACCTTACCATTTATTTTGATAGCTGCATGCTCCGCCCATTCCGGGATACGAAGATGGAAGGGAAATATGGTCTTTTGCGGCGTTTCAATTGTAAAGCGTATATTTTCATTGAATGGATAGCCGGTGTCTTCCGTTATACGGATGTCAACACCATTCCCTGCTTTTAAACGAACTGCCGACGGCCCGTAAACAAGCGCCGCCACGCCATTATCAGGCGTACTGTACCAAAGGTTCTGCACAAATTTCGGCCATCCCTGGTGCATATTGGAAGTGCAACAGGGATACCCGGTCAATAATCCGAAACAGAGATCCGTACCGCCATGATATTCTTCCTCAAAAAAATTACGCGTGGCTCTTGTGATCAGTACCTGGTTTGCCGACTGAAAATATTGCCGGTGCATGTAGTTATCCGTTACCTGGGCCGGAAGGGCATTATAAGCTATTTTCTCCAACTGATCGGCCAGAGAAACATCTGCCGTAACAGGTAGCATGCTTTCCAGCGAAAACATCATTTCTACCACCGAGCACAACTCTACACCCTGCGTGGGATCGTTGCCATGCATGGGCTCATCTCCTCCAAACATACCCTGCGCCTGCCCGTGATAACGTTCTATGTCTGCCAAAGCCTTCCTTACCGCTTCCGGGTAAAGAGGGTTCGGATCCTGCTGAAAATAAATTACCGGCGTTTTGATGCCCTGTGCCAGGTTTACGCAATGAAAGCTCTGCCATAATCCCACATGCAGCCGGTTGATCAATTCTTCTTTGTAGGGGTATTTATTAGCAGCACTTTCCGGGTACAGATGGTCGGTCCGGTTTGATCTTTCAGGGTATGGATTCATAAACACTTTCGTAAATGGGAAGGTCTGTTTATAAAGCAGTGTTCCCAAGTCCAGCAAAAAAGACTCACCCGTAATATTATACAACCAGTATACCACCATCATATTATCGGCGGCTCTTTTGTTGCCCCAGAACGACCAGTGATCAACCGGCGTTTGAGGCAATTGCTGCAACTGGTAGCGAAAATAACGGGTAAGAAAAGAAATGACTCTTCCATCCCCGGTGGCCTGGTAGTACTGCTGCAATACTTTCAACATTACCATTCTCGGCCACCAGTCTTCCCTGGGTTCTTTCTGCAAACCGGGCTCCGCCAGAGGTCTTTCTTTCAATATTCCCGGCCCCATATATCCATCCTGTCGCTGGTTCCGTAAGGTCCATTCTATCCAGGGCTGTACTTTGGCGATCAGTTGCTCATCCTTTAATATATATGCTAACGGCAGCAGCCCGTCTATCCAGTAAGGTCCGCGTTCCCAGGCATCGCCATCTCCTCCCAGCCAGGCATTTCGCGGTCCCATCACCAATGGATAATAAGTATCAAGGTTGCCCGTCAACCCTGCTTTCATTCTCTCCAGTTGTTCTTGCAGCCAGCCCCTTGCTTCTATAGTACCCAACGGCAGGGGAGTATAGGGATTTACGACAAGTGGCGCCCTGTTGCCCTGGTAAAAGGGAGCAGGCGTTTGAGCAACCACCTGGCAACAGCTTACTATTAATATCAGCAAAAACAAATACCGGAATAGATGCATAGTTTATTTTTGAAGAATATACGAATATACAGTTCTGTTGCTGTAAATACCGGCAAACAGTATTACCTGTCAGTGAAAAAAACAGGATATCAGGTTTTTAAGGTTTCGGAAGATGTCATACCTTTTGTTCTCCCATGAAAGGATAACACCTATTGTGCACAAGGGGTAACTTCTTTGAGTTATAATAACAGCTTACCTTTTGTACTATAATGCAACCTGTTTGTAATCAAGCTTTCGTTTTGTTGGTGAAAACACTCAACAAATAAAAAATATCTTTCAATTCATTTTTATGCGGGAAAACTTCGGGCCGGATTCGTATTTTCATTGCTTATTTTAAAAACAGCTTGCACACATGAAGTTGATAACGCTCGTTTCCCTGATGGTGCTGATTGGATGTAATACTGCCGACAATCATCGCGTAAAAAATTTAAAGTTAGTACAGGACGAAAAAGAAGGAACGATTGCTGTATACAGCTACCGCTCCGGAGATCCGGTGCTGATCCAGCATGCCCAACCCGGCTTCCGGCCATTCATTCATCCTGTTGCGGCGCCTGATGGCAAGGGCATATTAACAGAAAACAGTCCCGGCCATCACAAACACCAAAACGGGTTGTACTGGGGTTTTACAAGGGTGAACGGAAGGGATTATTTTCACCATCCCGGTGATGGCTACTGGAAACGGGTTTCTGCCAGCATAATAGACGCGGAAGGCGAACAGGTAAAATGGCAAACCGTATACAACCTGCTGGATTCCACAGGTGCGGCAGTTATGACCCAAACACAAACATGGAGCATGACGCAGGACAGCGGCAGGTATTTTATTACGCTGGAATGGAAGGGCGAAGCGCAAACGGATATCACCATTGGCAAATACGATTATGGCGGATTGTTTTTAAGAATGCCGTGGAAAGAAGGGATTAACGGAGAAGTAATAAACGCGGCCCGGCAAAAAAATGAAAAAGCGGAGGGGCAGCGTGCCATGTGGGTGGATGTGGGCATGCAGGTTGAAGGCAGGGACGATCTTGCACACATCGCTATATTCGATCATCCCGAGAACAAGGGTTACCCGCAGCATTGGAGGGTAGACGGGCAACTGGGTGTTGGTCCGGCTCCTGCGCGTGATACAAGCTGGAGCATTAAAAAAGGAGATACGGAAGTGTTCAAACATCGCTTAATGGTATATACCGGCGGGTTCAACGATAAAGAAGTGTCTGATCAATGGGCATTGTATACCGGCAAAACCTCCTTATACAATACAACCGAACTATGGGCCATGGCGCAACAGGAAGCGCTGGAAGCAAAATTCCTGACACCCGGAGAAGCTGTTGCCGCCATGACATTGAAAGAAGGCAATAAGGTAAATGTTTGGGCCGCGGAACCTATGATGACCCAGCCAATGGCTTTTTGCTGGGACGATCGCGGACGGTTATGGATAGCCGAAAACAAAGATTATGAATCGCGCGGGCATGGTTTTTCCAACGCGGGCGACAGCCGTATTGTGATACTGGAAGATACCAACCACGACGGCGTTGCGGATAAACGAAAAGTATTTATGGAAGGGATCGCCTTTCCTGCAGCGCTGGCGGTAGGTTTCGACGGCGTATTTGTAGGGGCGCCGCCTAACTTATTGTTTGTACCCGACCGCGATCACGATGATGTGGCGGAAGTAAAAGATATAGAAGTAAGGCTAACGGGATGGGGTATACGCGACCGGCATGAAACACTGAACAGCTTTCACTGGGGTCCCGATGGATGGCTGTACGGATGCCAGGGCTTCGCTACTCCCTCTAAAGTAAGAAAGCCGAAGGGAAAAGGAAAATTGTATAAACACAAAGATCCGTTTCCTGAAAACATACTGGAAGGCGATGGCGTGGATATCAACGGGGGGGTGTGGCGTTACCATCCTGTAAAAGATAAGTTTGAAGTAGTAGCTCATGGATTCAGCAATCCCTGGGGTATTGATTACGATGCCAAAGGACAACTTTTTATCAGCGCCTGCGTAATACCGCACATGTGGCATGTAATACCGGGAGGCATTTATCACCGGCAGGGCGGCCAGCACTTCAATCCCTATGTATACGATGATATCAAAACCATCACTAATCACAGTCACAGATCTGCACATGGCGGCGCCCGTATTTACCAGTCAGATGCATTCCCGGCAGTCGAAAGAGGCAGGATATTTATGTGCAATATTCATGAGCACGCTGTGTTATCGGATATTTTGCAAAGAAAGGGATCTGGTTTTATAGCACAGCACGGCGATGATTTTATGCTGGCAAATAACGGCCAGTGGGTTGGCTTTAGTATGGAAGTTGGACCTGACGGCGGGTTATACGCGCTTGACTGGCACGATGCGGATATATGCGGGCAAACAGTGCGCAATAGTGAAACAGGACGTATTTTCCGGATCATGCCGGTAAAATCGGAAGCCGTGAATTTTGACGGAAGATATGGCGACCTGAATAAGCTGACCGATCAACAACTGGCTGAATTCCAAACCAGCAGCAGCGACTGGCATGCACGCAGGGCCAGGGTAATATTGCAGGGACGCACGGTAAAAAATAAATTAGATCCCGGCGCATATACGGTACTGTCTGGCCTCTTCCGTTCATCTGCCAACGCGGATCACCGGCTGAAGGCAATGTGGGCTTTATATGTAACAAACAGTCTTTCAAAAGATATGCTTGATGCCTCGCTGAACGACAAGGATGAATACATAAGGGCATGGGCGATCCAGCTTCTTTGCGAAGATGCGCCGCCACCGGGAAACATAGCAGCAAAGCTGGTAACCCTGGCGCAGCAGGATCCTTCTCCGGTAGTACGTTTGTACCTGGCTTCGGCCATGCAACGTGTTGATACGGCAACTGCCTGGCAACTAGCAGAAGCGTTAAGCCGGCACGCGGAAGACGAAAATGATCATAACCTGCCTAAAATGATATGGTTCGGGTTTGAAAAGCTGGTAAAAGAAGATCCTAAAAAGGCTTTAAGTATCGCGTCATCTTCCAAATTGTCGCTGATCTCTTCCTTCACAGCCCGCCGGGCGGTGGACGGCGGCGCCATAGCTGAACTAACAGATGTGATAGGAACGCAACCTGCAACCCTGATGCAGCTTTTATCGGGCATGCTGGCAGGAATGGAAGGAAGGGTGGATCTGAAACCGCCTTCCAACTGGAACAATACACTGGTTGTATTAAAAAAGAGAAACGATCAGGCTTCGCAACTGGCAGAAGACATCGGCGCGTTATTTGGAGACGCTGCCTCGGCACAACGTTCTCTTGCAATGGTTGCTGATAAAAAATTACCGCACGATCAGCGGATAAAAGCATTGCAGGCTTTATCGGCGCAACAACGCAAAGAACTGGTACCGCTTTTGCCGCAGTTGCTCGAAGAAGCTCCCTTGAGATTAGAAGCGGTTAAATCAATAGCCGCGTTCAACAACCGGGAGCTGGGAGTATTGCTGTTGAAAATGTATCCGGCCATGAATGAAGCTGAAAAGCTGCAGGCTATGAATACACTCAGCTCCCGCCCGGTTTACGGCTGGCTGCTGGCAGATGCGATCAAAAATAAAACCATGCCTAAAAACCAGGTACCCGCTACGGTAGCCCGGCAATTGCGCAGGGTGGTAGGCAGTGGCTTTGTTGAAATTTGGGGCCCGATAGATGATCAGCCTGCCGACAGCAAAGAATTCGCCCGTTATAAAAACCTGGTAACAGGAAAAGACGCCGGGACGCCCGACCTGGTAAACGGCGAAAAGCTTTTTGCGAGAACCTGCGGCGCCTGTCACAAATTATTCGGCAATGGTGGTAATATTGGTCCCGATCTTACAGGATCCAATCGCTCCAATATTGATTACCTGCTGTTTAATATTTTAAGCCCCAGCGAAGAAATACAGGACGCCTATAAGATGGTGGTGATCACCACCCGCGATGGCAGGACCTTTTCCGGCAACCTGGTGTCTGAAAACGACCGGCAGATTACACTGCGGGTGGTGGGCCAAAACGATGTGGTGCTGAACAAGTCAACTATACAATCGCGTGAAACCACTGCCACTTCCATGATGCCACAGGGGTTACTGAGTACCTTAAATGACAAGGAAGTAACTGATCTGCTCTCGTATTTGATGAAGGCAGGGAAGTAGCAAAACCAGGCAGAACGCAGTTCAGAAACTACGGTATCGGTATCAAGCTATATTAATTATATACTGATGCCTTACACGGTAGAATGTATATAGTTTTGCAACTGCTCAATGGTTTCCTGCTGGGCCAGGATGGTTTCCTTTACTATGTCCAGCACTGATATTACGCCATAAAAATCATTACCGGTAAAAACGGGGAGGTAACGAATGTTATGCGCGGTCATAATGGTCATGCATTCTTCCAGGGTATGTTCCGGTGTAACCCTGGGCAAATGCTCCAGCATAATTTCACTTACCGGGGTTGCGCCCGACGATCTGCCCAGCAGGATCACCTTACGGGCGTAATCCCTTTCTGTCGCCAGCCCGCAGTACTTTCCGTCATCATCTACTACTATTACCGAGCCGATATTCTTTTCAGACATGATCTTCAGCGCTTCCAGCACTGTAACATCGGGCGTAATAGTAATGTTGTGACGCCCTTTGCGTTGAAAGATGTGAGCAACCGTTCTCATTTTTCTTAGTTTTAGTGGAATAATTAATGACAGATCAGGATTTTTTACATGTTAAAAGTTACGATAAATCAACCAATATCACTAAAAATATCTCCAAAAGTTTTACACTGCCCCCGATGCCAACAGCAGCTCCCTGATGAACATCGCCGAACGAACCTTTTAAGCGATGAACGACTTCCTGAAGGCTGGAAGAACGAATACATCTAAAAAATAAACTGAAAAAGCAATAACCTGTCCTTCATTAAGTTATTATACCTATACATATAAACACTTATTGTTTGTATGTGGAATTGTAAATGCTTACAAGCCGCCGTTGCTCCTTTGAACTACACATCATACGGGTTTAAACCCGGCAAACTCATGTTTCATTCAACCCAATAAACCCAATGAAGAATTGGATGTCCGTGGTTTTTGAATTTTGCGGGATCTCCGGAAAACCAGGCATAAATGTGGTATCAAAAGCCGCTTTTATACTTGTACTCTTTCATATACAACTAAATATTGCCACGGCACAGCAAACGGGTATTACGCGGATATACACAGACTTTAACGGCTACTGGACATCTTCATCTACAGCCATCAGCCCCATCCGGCCCGATAACAGTCACAATGTTTTAGGGTTCACCTGGAATGGCCAAACCTATTCTACAGGAGTAAACGACGCTATACTCACCGCACAGGGGGTAACTTTTACGCCTATGCGCTTCCAGGCATTTCCTGTACGTAACATAACATTGTCCGGCACGAGCGCTTTACCGGCTTTAGGTCAGTTAAAGGACGGGGTTGACAACGGATCTTCTGTTCCTGCGCCTTTTACACAGCCTCCCAATATTTCCACTTTTTTAACCGATGGTATTCAGGGACTTGACCTAGGAACAGGGGTGGCTAATATACCCACAGGTACTTTGATTTTTGACTTTGGAGGAATTATTGACCCCTCACAGATCGGGGATGGGCTGCCCGACATTCTGGTAAGCCAGATCGCTGACCCCAGTACTGTGCTCGACTCCGTATATTTTACCGATGGCAGCGGCAACCTGGTAGGGAATAAAATAGCCATCAACCATATGTCTTCCACTATACCTGCAGTAGGCAGATGGATTGCTGATTTTTACAATGCCAATGGCACTTTATCGGGCGGGTATACCAAAACGGAAAGAACCATACGTATTTGGGCTGCCGATATCAGCGCGTTTGGGATCAACGGCAGCAACTACTCTCCTGCCCTTACATTACGGTATAAGCTGAATGGAAGCAGCGATCCCGCCTTTCTTGCATTTAACAGCAATGTAATAACGGTTACCAGCGCCAACGACGATATTATAAACACACCCGTAGACGCACCGGTTCATATACCTGTGCTGAACAATGACCAACCGGCCGCAGCGCTCGATAAATCGTCTTTACAGGTAATTTCAGGTTCCACGCATGGCAGTACCGTGGTTAACAACACAACCGGTATTATTACCTACACTCCTGCAGCAGGTTATAGCGGAACAGATCATTTTACCTACAGGATATGCAACGATAATGCTACTACACCTCAATGCGATGATGCGGAAGTTACAGTGAACGTAGGAAACGCCGACCTGAGTATAACACAATCGGTAAGCAACAATGCTCCGCCATTATCAAGTTATATAACATTCACTATTACTGCCGCCAACAATGGAGCTAACAACGCCTTTGGTGTACGGATAGATGATGCTTTGCCCAACGGTTATACTTTTGTGTCCGCTAACGCCAGTGCAGGATCGTATAACAATACCACAGGCGTATGGACGCTGGGAAATTTGAACAATGGCTCAAGCACGGTTTTAACCATTACCGCCCTGGTGAATGCTACGGGCGTTTACACTAATACTGCCAGCATAAGCGGAACATTGTTTGACCCTGTAGGCGGTAATAATACAGCCAGCATAACACCTGTGCCTGTAGCGGCTTCAGGCGATCTGCAGGTAACCAAAACCGTAGATAACAATACAGCGCCCGCCGGAACGAATGTGATCTTTACTATTACGGCAACCAACAACGGGCCCAGCAACGCTGCAGGAGTTACCGTAGCCGATCTATTACCTTCGGGATATACATATTTATCTTCGTCTGCCGCTGCCGGTACCAGCTACAACAGTACAACCGGCATATGGAATATAGGCGCATTGTCAACAGGGGCAGGCAGGATACTGACGGTTACTGCTGCCGTAAACCCAACAGGCTCTTATATAAATACGGCAGAAGTAAGCAGCACTACAGCAGATCCGGATTTATCGAATAATATTGATACTGCGGAAGTAACGCCTGCAGTTGGTACACCCGTATTTGCCGCAGGCGCTGCTTCAGCCAGGTGCCAGGCAGCAGGAACAGGTACGTATTCCGCAACAGCGAGCAATACTACCGGTATTACCTACACGCTTTTGCCCATAGAGGCGGGAAGCATTAACAGCACTACGGGAGAAGTAGCATGGTCGGCTTCATTCAGCGGCAATGCCACCATCACCGCCGGAGCCGAGGGGGTGAACGGTCCCTCAGCAGCTACCCACACTGTAACTGTAACAGCGGCTGCCACAACACCCGTATTTTCCGATGACGCCATTACTGTCCGTTGCCAGGCAGTGGGGGCAGATATCATCAACGCAACCGCTGATCACTCATCGGGCATGAGCTATAGCCTGGCTCCGGCTACTGCGGGAACCATCAATACGGCCACCGGCGAAATAACCTGGAATGCGGCTTTCAGCGGCTCAGCAACAATTACAGCTTCCGCAACAGGTTGCAACGGAACAGTTACCGCTACACATACCATTACAGTGAACCCGCTTCCATCGGCAACGATCTTGTATCCGGGTACACCCTTTTGCCAGGCAGGTACTGCTACAGTAACTATAACCGGGCAAACAGGAGGCATGTTCAGTGCCGGGGCAGGACTATCTATCAATAACAACACCGGTGAAATTGACCTGGCGAATAGTGCAGCAGGTGACTATACCATTACGTATACATCCGATGATGGCAACTGCCATAATACCGCTACTGCAACTATAAGAGTATATGCCAACCCAATTTTATCTGTTCACTCTCCCGCAGCCGTTTGTGCTCCCGCAGGTGTAGACCTTACCGGAGCTGCTGTTACTGCCGGCAGCAGCGCTGCGTTGACCTTCAGTTATTATACCGATGCAACAGCCTCAATAGTTCTTAACGATCCAACATCTGTTGTAACAACAGGCGGGTACTATATTAAGGGGACAGATGGAAATACCTGCAGCGCAACAGCGCCCGTTACCGTAAGCATACAACAATTGCCTGTTACCGGCATTGCCTATCCCAATAGCACTTATTGTACGTATGGCACTGCAACCGTTTCTATAAACGGGCAAACAGGCGGCAGCTTTACATCTGCTGCTGGCCTGGCGATTGATGGCGCATCTGGTACTATAAACCTTGCGGCAAGTACGCCCGGCAACTATACGGTTCATTATCAATACAGCAATGGAGCATGCAGCGGCAGTACCAGCACTATCATTACGATCGCCGATCCTGTACTTACCATTACCTATCCCAACCCTGTATGCGCTCCTTCAACAATAGACATAACGAACAACGATATAACAGCAGGGAACGGAACAGGAATTTCCTATGCTTATTTTAATGACGCTGCAGGAACGTCCGTATTATCCAATCCAACTGCTGTTGCCGTAAGCGGAACCTATTATATAAAAGGCGCCTATGCAAATGGATGCAGTAGTGATCTGCAACCGGTGCAGGTGACAATACACGATCAGCCGGTTATTGATATTACTGCGCCGGCCGGTAAAGTTTGTAAAGGCGCTGCTGTAACCCTTACCGCCTCTTCGCCGGGTAATAATGTATCGTGGCAGTACGGCGAGGGGGGTAGCGCTATTACGGTACAACCTTACAGCAACACAACCTATACTGCTATTGCAACCAATGCTGAAGGTTGCAGCACCACAGTTACCAGCAACATTGAGGTCAGTGATTTTTCCATAACGCTGCTGGCTAACCGAAATTCCGTACTGGCGGGAACGAACGTAACCCTGCAGGCAAATGCCAATGAAAGTTTTGAAGTAACAGCCTGGATGCCCCAGCAGCTCTTCAATGCTCAAACAGGTACATCTCAAACCATCACCATCAGCGATACCGCTAAAACACTGTATGTAACCGGCAGATCTGCCGGGGGTTGCGTGGATACCGCCAGCCTGAAAATTAATATAGAAGCCAACACCAGCGATGTATTTATCCCCAATGCATTTACCCCTAATGGCGATGGCAGGAACGATGTATTTAAAGTATTCGGATCATCGGTACAGTCGGTGGAAATGCAGATCTACACTCAATGGGGCAACCTGATATTTGAAACAAAAGACAATAATGCGGGCTGGAACGGAACACATAACGGTAAAGCACAACCTGTGGGTATGTATCTATATGTTGTAAGAGTACGGTTATATAACAACGATACAATTATCAAAAAAGGGAATGTGCACCTGTTACGTTAACATATATCAACCAAATTAACGGTATAACATTATTTGTGTAAGAGATGGTGCAGGGATGGCGGAAAAGGGCATTTACCATACAATAAATTCGGTTATAATAAGTTAATGTACATACCGGCAGAAAACAGTGATATTGAGCAGAGGAGCGAATACAATT
The DNA here is from genome assembly GCA_019638595.1 of Chitinophagaceae bacterium. Taxonomy (GTDB): domain Bacteria; phylum Bacteroidota; class Bacteroidia; order Chitinophagales; family Chitinophagaceae; genus Agriterribacter. The sequence goes on along the minus strand of JAHBTJ010000005.1, from coordinate 189,628 downwards.
GACATTTGATAATCCGTATTTAATAAACCAATATACCAAACCCTACCTATCCTGATATCATGAAGAACCGCTACCACTTTATTTGTTGGCTGTGCTGTATGCTGGTAGGTATTACAGTGAGCAGAGGCCAGGACTTTCGGCAATTTACTACAGTATCTGAGTCTGTTAGTATAGTATCTCCAGAAGCTTCTATTGCACACATCATATCTTTTTCAAAAAATAACTCTTCATTTCCTGAAGCAGGCTTTGAAAACCCCGAAGCATCAACAGGTTGGGCAATCGGGAGTAATCTTATCATCAGCGATCAAACCATTTGCGAGAACGCCATACCCGGCAGCTTAACGGGCAGTTTACCCACAGGCGGTACCGGAACGTTCGGCTATCAATGGCAAAGCAGCACTACTTCGGCAACCAACGGGTTTTCAGACATATCGCTGGCCACCAATCAGCATTATGCACCGCCGGCATTAACAGCAACAACATGGTTCCGCAGGGTGGTTGTTTCCGGTGCAGAAAGCGATACTTCTGCCACAGTACAGATCACGGTGAAGCCATCAGCTATTGACCTAATTATTACCAATCCCGATCCTGTCTGCGCGCCCCAGCCGGTGAACATCACCGTTCCTGCTATTACTGCCGGCAGCACACCGGGATTAACGCTTACTTATCACACTACATCAACGGGTGGTGCAGTATTAGCAAATCCAAATTCAATCAGTACTGCCACAAGTCTTAATAAAGACTATTATATAAAAGCGACCAACGGTTGTCAAACAGCCGTTATAAAACCAGTGCGTGTTGTTATTAATAAACAGCCTACAGTCTCTATTATTTCGGCCCCCGTTGGTCCTGTTTGTAAATATTCGACAGTTCCGCTGGCTGCGCTCTCCACAGATATTGGATCAACAACAGAATGGCTAAATATAGGCCCGGGGCCCATGGTAATGGTTTATCCCTCAGCAACTACTACCTATACAGTAGTAGCCACCATGGGCGGCACCGGTTGTCAGCGGGTGGTACCTGTAACGGTAGATGTCAGGGAGTTTTCCATGACCCTGACCGCTAACCCGCAACCCGTAATTGCGGGCAACCCGGTAACATTAACTCCCGGCAGCGCCACCAGCTTTACCGTGAATGGCTGGCTGCCTGAAACCCTGTTTCCCGATCAAACCGCGGCAACACAATCCTTTACCATTAACGATGCCACCCGCACTTTTTCGGTGATCGGGCGTTCGGAAGACGGCTGCCTTGATACCGCGAGCGTGAATGTGAACATAGACGTAAACACAACAGATGTATTTGTTCCCAACGCGTTCACTCCTAACAACGATGGCAAAAATGATATTTTCAAAGTGTATGGATCGTCCATTAAAAATATTGAAATGAAAATTTTTGATCAGTGGGGAAGAGCCATTCATGAAACCAATAACAACTCAACCGGCTGGGACGGCTCTTATAGCGGCAAGCCGCAACCTTCGGGGGTATACATGTACGTTATAAAAATACGATTGATCAATGAAGATAGTTTTATCAGGAAAGGGAATGTTCACCTGATCAGGTAATAGTCTCACTGCTCTTTAAAGAGTGAAAAATAACTCGGAATGAAAAATAAAATTCTACATATCATTTTTGCGGTGCTGCTGGCTGGGGGCTGGGATCAATCCCTGTACGCGCAGGTAGATCCGCATTTTTCTCAATATTTCATACAGCCCATGTCGCTGAACCCCGCCCTTACCGGCGCTATTGAAGGAGATTACAGGGTATCGGCAGTATGGCGCACACAGTATGCCAATACATTTTCCACCAAAGGTATTTCGGCGGAAATGCCTACCACCAAAAACATGAACTTCGGATTGAACATTTTCAACCAGTCGTCTACCGACGGCGCCTACAGCTATACCAACGGGTATATCAGTATGGCGTATACAGGAGTACGGTTTAAAGACCATTACCTGGTAATGGGAATGCAGGCAGGCATGATCAACCGGAGGTTTAATGTAAGCAAGCTGCAGTTTGGCGATCAATGGGTTTCCGGTGTGGGTTACGACCCTTCCGCTCAAACAACAGAAGTATTTTACAAGCCATCTGTATCATCTGTAGACATCAGTGCCGGGCTTGCCTATTACGATGCCACGCCCGATAAAAAAGTAAATGTATTTGCAGGCGTATCGGCCTTTCATCTTACCAAACCTGACGGGGCTTTTATTTCAAAAGAAAATAAATCTGCTTTACCCATGCGCTACAGCGCACATGCAGGGGCCAGGATTATGGTGAACGACTTTTTTAATATTGTACCCAACGTTTTGTATATGCGACAGGGAAATGTGGATGAAAAGATGGTGGGTGCCTACCTGCAGATCAATGCCAGTGAAAAAACAGATATTATGCTGGGAGCCAATCTTCGTTTAAACGATGCGCTCTCTCCTTTCGCGGGATTTTATCACAAAGGACTAACGTTCGGGCTCAGTTACGATGTTACGGCTTCTACCAAAAATTCAATGGCCATTAACCGCAATAGCCTTGAACTATCGGTATCGTATACCTGGTGGAAGAAAAATTCAATACCAACCAAACCATTCTACTGTCCCCGCTTTTAAAAGCGGCTTAAAATAATTACCTATGTGCAAGAATATACGGTGGAACAACATACAGGAATATAATATGCTGAGGCTTGCTTCAGTGTTGCTTTCGTTTTTGCTTTTGGTATCTGCCACTTCCCTCCGGGCACAGGGAGGAAAAGCCGGATACTTTATCCAGGCGGAAAAGCTTTTCAGCGAAAAAAAATACTACGAAGCCATACAGCATTATGAAAAATATTTAAGCACGGAAAACAGCATCTCGGCACGATCCACTCCATTTGCCGTAAGAAAAAAAACAGCAGGCAAATCGAACCTGAGCATGCATAACGAAGCTGTGTACAACCTGGCAGAAAGTTACCGGCATATGAACGATTTTGCCAAGGCGGAGAAATGGTACAAGGAAGCAACAGGCTTTTCCCCAAAAGCCTATCCTGCAAGCCAATACTGGTATGGTGTAAGCTTAAGGGCTAATAACAAACCCGAAGAAGCGCTCGAAGCTTTTACCATCTTCCAGGAAAACTATCATACAATGGATGAGCTGCTCGTTGGCGCAGATAAAGAACTGGCCAACCTTCAATTTTTGCAGGAAGAAAAGACGAAATTAAAAGACGGCTTCTTTGTTACCAAACAACAGGGCGCTGCAAATACTTCAACCTATGCGGCTAATATTGGCGGCGACAGTGTATATTTTACTTCTATCTATAAAGATGATACAGCGGAAAAACAAGGGAAGGATTATTTTGTTGCAAGATTGTATAAGTCTGCAGGCTATGACGACAATATCACCGCAAACCCCGAAAAAGTAAATATCCCGGGAGAAGAAGGATCGCATATTGGGTTGGCAACATTTGCTCCAAAAGGCAAAAAAATGTTTTTCACCAGGTGGGCCGTAGAAAACGGGGCTTCCGTATCTGCCATATTCAGCTCAGAAAAAACAGATACCGGGTGGTCGAAACCTGTAAAGCTTGGCGAACCTATTAATATGCCCGGCTCCAACAGCACGCAACCTTTTGTTACTACCGATGGGAATTTCCTGCTGTTTTCGTCCGACAGGACCGGTGGCGTTGGCAAATACGATTTGTGGTATGCAACATTAGACAGTAATGCCAATGCATTGCTTGTAACCAATATGGGGAACATTATCAATACGGCGGGAGATGAATTTTCTCCCTCGTATCATACATTGTACAGGCATCTTTTTTATTCAAGCAATGGTCGTGTAGGTATGGGCGGCTTTGATATATATTATGCCAAAGGAGATTTTCAACTGTCTAACTGGGAAAAGGTTTTAAATGCAGGCAGTCCCATTAACTCCTCTAAAGACGACCTGTATTATGTTCCTACTGATCCTGACAACGTATGGAACACAGGTTTGTTAAGCTCCGATCGTGATACGGATTGCTGCCTGGATATATTTGCTGTTCGCCAGGACAACGCTCAATATGTATCGGGTACCATAATAGATTGCAAAAGCAGGCAGCCGTTGCAAGGTGTTTCGCTCAGCATCAAAGACAGTAAAAAAGGTAAAACAATATTATCGCAGCAAACCGATGCAGCGGGAAAATACAGCTTCCAGCTAAAAAACACTTCCCGTTTTGATATAGTAGCCAATAAAGAGGGATACGAAGAAGCCACCGGTAATTACGTTGTTACAATGGTAACAGGCAGAGACACCATTCAGAATGAAGCATTATGCCTTTCTTTTATTGTTGTTAATCCATCTGACCCTGAACTGGATGACGCCCTGGAAGCTTTAAACGAATCTTCCACACTTGCCAAGTTCTCCTACAATAAATCGAATGTAGACGGCAGCTACTACGAAAAGCTGGATTCACTGGCAAGGCTTATGCAACGTTATCCTGATATTGTAATCGAGATCGGCGGGCATACCGACTCAAAAGGTAAAGAATCGTACAACCTTATCCTTGCGCAAAAACGTGTGGACGCCTGTATAAAATACCTTGTTAAAAAAGGTATCAGCAAACAGCGCCTGGTGGGCAAAGCTTACGGAGAATGCTGCCCGCTTGAGCCTGAAATCATTAACGGAAGGGATAATCCTGCAGCCCGCGAAAGGAACAGGAGGGTTGAATACAAACTGCTGAAAGGTGAGGTAAGTGAACAATAGCTTTGTAACAAAACTTATAAGGCAGGCTGTTCAAAATATTGAGCATCAGTACAAAAGCCAGGCAGATTTCTCTGTCGTACTATAGTTGTTCAAAAGTCCGGCATCTGTTTACTCCTTCGAAAGGACGTGTATACCTGCTGTGTGAAGCATCCTCGCTTCACACATAAATGATGTAGCCTTTGGCTACGACTATAATCGCCGGAGGCGATAAGATAGCTGTGCGATAAAACCTATAAGGTTTGCCGGGCTGGGATGCAACGCTGCAAACCTTATAGGTTTAATAACTGATCTTTTGAAAGGACGTAAGATCAATAAGCAGATACTACAGGCAGAGCATCGGTCGCTGAAAAGGAGTACAGGTAACGGGCTTTGATTTCTTTTGCCTCCTGCACTTTGTGCTGTGCTTCGAGCGACTGATACAGCCCCAGCAAAGACCAACCGTTGCCGGGGTTCCACATCAGATCTTCACGATAAATTTTTTCCGCTTCCACCGGCTGACCCATTTGTAAGAGAAAAGCTCCCAGGTACTGGCGTGCAGGCAGCATCCACAGCTTAGGTTCCGTATAGATCAGCTTATCCTCAGCAACAATCGCCTGCCTGATAGCGTTAAGCGCAGCTTTGTATTTTCCCTGTGAGAACGCATTATTTGCAAGCAAAATATATGCTGCAATAACAGTACATTCATACGGGCTGCTCATGTGCGGAACAAACCGTTCTTTTAAATGGCTATCTTTTTGCTTTTGCCTGAGCCGTTCCAGATACTTTGCGGCTTGCACATAGTTTCCTTTTTTAGCATAAGCCATTCCTTTTGCGAAATCGTTCAAAAGTCCGGCATAGCTCCAATCCGTGTTAATAGCTATACTATCCTGCAGTATATCCTGCCACTGACCCATTCTTACCATCGCCAGTGTGGGGAACATGTATAAGTACTGGTCGTACGTATTGCCTGCCGACGGGTTAACATTCCTGCGCAGCAACATGGCTTTTTGAATAGCGGTATTGTACATAGCTCCGCTTAAAGCGCAATAGGCGCCTACGGCATAGTAATGATTGCTGTGCTTCATTAAATTCAGCTCTTTTTCCAGTGAAGCATATTGCTCCAGGCTTTTACCTGCTTCCTCGTTCACCAGAACGCCTTTTTCAAAATATCCTATACGTTCATATTCATGGCTCGACATATGCACCATGTGGGCAATACCCGGGAATAGCTTCCTTAGCGAATCTGCATTAGGCAATGCTGCTTCGGGGTTACGCGAAGCTTCCGTTAAATGAATATAGTAATGCAAACCGGCAGGATGTTGGGCATTTTGCCGTAAAACAGATTCACAACGCTGCACAAGCCCGGGCGTCCATTCTTTAGGAGTTCCATCATTATTCCAAAAGTCCCAGGGATGTACCAGCATCTGGGCGTCAATATACAAAGCCTGTATATCGGGATCATTGGCATACTTTACTGCAAGCGGTTGCATAGCATGGGTATAATCAACATTCAACTGTTTTCTTTGTGTATCTGCTATATCCCCTGCATCATAACGCGCGTTCATCGCTCCTATCAGGTCCCGCTCTTTAACGGACGCGTGTTCTTTATACTCATTCATCTGCTGCAACACCGCAGGTAACTCCCCGCTCATAGTGTATCCATGCCCGTAATTATAAGTAGGTCCCATTGCCAGGGCCTGTGCCCAGTACAGTATGGCACAGGCGCTGTCGAACCTGGCAGCCTCCTTAAACGATGCCAGCGCTTCCTTTGCATGATAACTGTAATACATGGTCAGTCCCTGGTTGAAATACAACTGCGCGCTGTCGTTAGTTGTGCTGATCTTATAGAAATGATCTCCCCAGCCTGGTAATACGGAAATAAACTTCCCGCTGCTGTTGATGCTGATGACCCGGTCTGTAACAGGCGCGCAGCTTACCACGCTGCGGTTTTCCAGCACGTTATTCGGGGAAATGGCATGGAAATCTGCATCTACCCATGCCGTTATTACCTGTACAAAAAGTAAAAAACATACAATGTATATACTCTTTTTCATGCATTTCATATTTATGATTTTTACTGCGAAATGAAGTTCAATATTTCGGATGTATCAATATCAACAGCCACCGTATAGCCTTTATCATTAATAAGAACATTAGAGGGATAAGAATAGAGTGTTATATATTGCTCAAATTGCCTGGCATCATAATCCCAATAATTTTTCCAGGGCAGATCAAGTCGTTTTAAAACTTTTAATGCTGCCGGTGTAATTTCTTCATCTGTACAAATAGTGATTATTTGAATTTTATCAGAAATCTCCCTGTGTCGTTTTTTTAAATATAACATAGAAGGTATACAGGCAGCACAACCAGTAAACCAAAATTCAACTAAAGTATATTTGCCATCCGGCTGGATAAAATTGAGCCGGATATTTTCTTTTTTTTCGTTATCCAATCCCATTACTTTAACCTTCTTTTTATCAACGTATTGGCTCAAATAGTACTGAAGCCCTTTTGTTGCTTTTATGGTTGAGTTAAACCGGGATATAATTCGGCTCATAGCCGGAGAGAATTTATAATTAAAAGTTTGATTTATTACTGCAAATAGAGCTACATAGGAACCAGGGTATCTTTGAACATACTCTTCCAATTTAAGTTCAGATATTTTTTTATCCATATCAGTAATATTCATCTGTTTCATGAACATCAAATATTCCTGCCCTGCTTTTGTTGCAGATCCCGGAAACATGGTAATCATTGAATCATTTCTCTTCAGGCTAATTTCCTGGTACCCTGTATCAATGAAGATAAGTGTGTTTACTTTGGGGGATGCAAGTGTAAAAACTCTTACTGCTGTTGGGTATAGAAGTTCACCTTTAAAAATAAACTTATGATTAACAGAGCTTGCACTATTATGCAAAAACGTAGCCGACCTGTATTGCTTTAAAAAGTAAGATTCTCCAATATACAACTGATTAATTGTGTCAGATTCACAATTCACAACAAGTGTAAAATCAGAAGCCTGCTGACTTAAGCATATATGTGGAATTAAACCAACAGAACAGATGGCTACCAGGTAAAATAACTTCATAGATTTAAATACCAGGAATGAAGGCTAATTTACAGCTTTATGGCAGAAGTATAAAAAAGCTTTATCGGGTAACAAAAAGAAAACATACAGGTTATAATAGCAGCCGTACCTTATTTCTTCATTTTTAAAATATATTGCCATGAACGAATTTTTGCTGCTGCTGCTCATTGTATTTACCCTGATGACTTTTTGGTCGCTGAACAAAAAAATGGGAAATATCTCTGGTAATACGCCTCTCCCGGCGCCTGTTTCACAGCCTGAATTTATCAAAGAAGCAAAAGTGCTGTATTCATCTATGGAAAAAGAATATAACAGGTTATGGATGGTAACCTCCGTAACGGGTGATTTAGCCGGAGGCCTTACGAATACAAAAAGAGAAATGACGGTGATATACCATCAGCTCTGCCATGACCAAAATATGTTTCAATACCGGCCGGGCAATAATGAAAAAGAACTTATCCGGGATGTCTGCGTGATCTCATCTATCAGCGACCTGCAGTACCGGCACGTTTTACTACCGGCGGATTTTAAAATTTAACCTGGCAGATCAGTTTTACGCTTTATCGTTTGAGCAAACTCAATAAAAAAAGCAAGCGACCCGGGATTCTTTACCGATCCTTTGTTGACCGATTTATCTACCGGTTTTCCCATCAATATTTTTTTAACCGGCATTTCCATTTTTTTCCCGCTGATGGTATAGGGTATATCATCCACTTTAATCATTTCATCAGGCACATGCCGGGGAGAATATGCGGTGCGCAATGCATTTTTTATTGAGTTCCGTACTTCATCGGTCAACGCCTCCCCTTCTTTCATTACCACGAACAAAGGCATATAATCACCGCCTCCCGGTTGTTCTATGTTTAGAACCAGGCTGTCTTTTACCTGGGCAATAGTATCTATAGCCCTGTATATCTCGGCTGTTCCTATGCGTACACCCTGCCTGTTAAGCGTAGCATCGGATCTTCCCAGGATCACCACTCCTTCGCGTGGCGTAATTTTCACCCAGTCGCCATGCCGCCATACGCCCGGGTAAGTATCGAAATAACTTTCCGTATATTTTTTAAACCCGGGATCATTCCAGAAAAAGACGGGCATAGAAGGCATCGCTCCTGCGATCACCATCTCCCCTACTTCATCATATACTTCCTTCCCGTTATCATCATACGCGTATAGCTCACATCCTAACGCTCTCCCCTGTATCTCTCCCTCGTAAACCGGCGTCCAGGGATTACCTCCCACAAAAGCGGTGCATACATCCGTACCCCCGCTCATGCTGCAAAGCCATACATCCCGCTTTATATTTTCATATACATAATCAAATCCTTCGGGCGGTAGCGGCGAGCCGGTTGAACTGATGGAACGCAGGGAAGAAAGACCAAAAGACTGCCCGGGACTGATCCCTGCTTTTTTGCATGCCATAATATAAGGGGCGCTGGTGCCAAAATGTTGCACAGGCGCTGCTTCCGCCAGCTTCCATAGTACATCGAGGTTGGGGTAGCCCGGGCTGCCATCATACAGAACGATAGTAGCGCCGGCCAACAAAGCCGCGTTTACAAAGTTCCACATCATCCAGCCGGTGGTGGTAAACCAGAAAAAACGTTCTCCTTTTTTTACATCATTTTGTAATACCAGGTATTTATAATGCTCCAGCAATACGCCTCCGTGACCATGCGTAATGGCTTTGGGTATGCCCGTGGTTCCTGAAGAATACAATATCCAGGCAGGATGATCAAAAGCAACCGGTATAAATTGCAATGGTTCTTTTACAGGCTGTATCACATCATCCCACAAAACAGTATTGTCTAAATTACCAGTTCCTGATCCCGTATCAAGATAGGAGATCATGATTGTTTTTTTCAGCGACGGAATAGCCGCGGCTATTTTCTTCACCTCTTCTCTCCTGTCAAATGGCTTCCCGTTGTAGGTATATCCATCCACCGCTATCAGTACAGACGGCTCTACCTGCTGAAACCTGTCCATAACGCTGCCGGAGCCAAAATCAGGAGAACAGCTTGTCCATACAGCGCCAAGCGATAAGGCTGCCAGCAGGCAAATGGTAGCTTCGGGTATGCATGGCAGGTAGCCTGCGATCCGGTCGCCGGGGCGTATACCCTGCCGGAGGAAAAACTGCTGTAACGCGGCTGTTTTTTGCTCCAGTTCCTGCCAGGTAATGCTTGTGAGTATTTGGCGTTCTGATTGAAAAAGGATGGCCAGGCTTTCTTTATTGGCGTTCCTGAATACATGCTCTGCGTAATTGAGCGTGCTGCCTTCAAACCATTTTGTATGCGGCATGGAATCATCACTCACCACACTTTTGTAAGGCGAATGGTGAATGATGGCGAAATAGTCTGAAATACTTTTCCAGAAATCAGCCGGATGCGCTACCGACCATTTCCATAATGAGGGGTAATCAACAAAAGAAAGCCCGGCATTCTCCCGCAGCCAGTTGGCATAATGCGCCAGGTTGCTGCTGTTCCTGAATGATGCTGATGGCGTCCACAAAGTGATAGGTTCCATACAAATTCATTTTATTATTTAACCATCTTCCAGCAATACCTTTTCAATTTTCCTGCAAAATCAAAAGCTGTGGTTGCCTGTGTAATATTTTTAATAGTTGAGCAGGAAATTGCAGGTTCGTCCAGCACAAATTGGGTAAAGTTGGTACTGAAATACAACACACCGCCTTCTGCCATCGCATACAACACATTATTGATCAGTTCCGCATGGTCACGCTGAATGTCCAGGAAATCATCTTTCATTTTTTTGCTGTTGCTGAAAGTGGGAGGATCCATGATCACGAGGTCGAAGCTGTTGGGCCTGAGCTCCTGCAGGTACTGCTTTACATCAGCGTTTATAAACCTGTACTGCTCTCCTGCAAACCCGTTCAGCTCAAAATTATTCTCCGCCCATTGCAGGTAGGTTTTGGAAAGATCTACGGTATCTACTGTTAAAGCCCCACCCGCTGCCGCGTATACACTGAATGAACCGGTATAGGCAAACAGGTTCAGCACCCGTTTTCCGGCAGATTCCTCTTTTACCATTCCCCTCGTAATACGATGGTCGAGGAACAGGCCCGTATCAAGATAATCGGAAAGATTTACCAGGAACTTCAAACCCGATTCTACTACTGTAAAAAATGATTTTTCTTCGTTTACCTTCTGGTATTGTCCCAGCCTGCCCTGCTTGCGCTGGCGTTGCTTTACATAGATATTGTCCTGCGGAATATGCAATATCTTTTCAATCACCAGCAAGGTGCTGTCCAGCCATTGTTCATGCGCTTCCTCATCCATGCCATGCCTGCGCCGGTACTCCGCAACATATAATTTGTCTTCGTATACATCAATGCTTAAAGGAAATTCCGGGAGATCATGATCATATATCCGGTAACAACGGACGTTCTGCCGTTTCGCCTGTTTCTGAATATGTTTGAAAACTTTGGTCAACCTGTTTTCAAACATCACTAATTTATCGTGAGGGATAACATCATGCATACTTTGGCAAGTTACAACGAGATTTGAAATTCGAGATTTGAGATTTGAAATGAGTGGCCTACTGATGGCTGAAAGCTATTTGATTCGGGTTTATAGTTTGAAGTTTCGGGTTAACTTTTAAACAAAAAACCATAAACTATAAATTACTGATAGCTGACCGCTGATAGCCGACAGCTCACCGCTCACTGCCCATAACAAATACCGCTTTCATCTTCAAACAAACAGTTTCGTTTTTGGTAAGTGTTGCCGTCGCTTTTATTTCCCCTTCTTCCATACTATATATCACAGCAGCCTGTAAGCTGCCTGTTTCGCGTGGATCTACCATTGAGAGGAATTTGATATGATCGGCGGCTTTTAATTGCAGGGAAAATCCTGTTCCTGTTTCAAGTATTTCCTTTACTATTTGTACCATGCAAACACCCGGTACCACGGGCTGCCCCGGAAAGTGTCCTCCGAAAATAGCATGTTGCCGGTTCAGCTCAAGCAACGCATGGATGTTCCCGGCATCCTGCTGCAATGATGTTATAGTATAGAAGTCATCTTTGAGGATCATGTTCCAGTCTTTTTAAACCGATATCAAAGCTAAAATTATTATGCCGTATGCCAATAGTGTCGGGCGTACCATCTTTGCCGTTTTGCATCACCGCTTCCATCACTTTCTTTTTTTTGCTGCCCCGTTCCATGCGTATCAAACGGGAGCAAACACTATCTGTTACATAATAGTAATGATCCCTCCCATCGGGAAACACATAATAGTATTCGCCCGCCTGTTTTATTGTATAGTACGAAGCGGCATTTACATGTTTCATCAGCAACAGCTCAAAATCTTTTCGTAATGTTTTGATCACAGGTCTTTTATCCATCTGGCTTACAATATAATATACCGTAAACCCTTTATCATCAAAACCAAAATCGAAAAATTTAAAGCCGGCTTCGTTTGAAAAAACCATTCTTGTACTACTGTCGGGCATGGTTTTGATAATAAGGATACCACTGAGATGTTTACCCGCAACATTTACCTGTGTATTATAAAGCGCTGTAGTAAATACGGGAGTGAAAGATTGAACACAACCCGCATTGCCGGTAAATTGCTGCATTTTTTTATACGGCGACGAGCAGGCGGCGGTACATACCAGCAGCCAGCAACAACTAACGAATGGCAAATAACGCATCGGCAAGATTGGTATTCAGTTCGCGGTTCGTAAAAGTTATTACCGTATTGTCTCCGGATGGTTCATGCATCTCTATTTTCGATACGGCAAATTCTTTTTTATCAATATAAATATCAATGTTCCTGAACAACGATTTCATCTGCCGGTTTACAGGAGTAAGCTCCGCCAGGAAAGCGTTGGCGCCTTCAAATATTTTCGTGGTAAAATCCCGGCTGTCCAGGGCGTTCCCATTTACACAATCTACTACTACTTTATTGATCTGCTGAAAGAGCTTGTTGGATTTGGCGGATATTTTATTTTCCTTCTGGCTGTCTTTGATGTATACATCCGTTCCGTTAATGACCATCAGGTACCGGAAAGGTTGCGTATATTCCATTCGTACCAGGTTCTCTTTCTTGAACCAGAATTTTCCTTTTGAAGTAATTTTTTCAGCCAATAAAGACAGGTTCTTTTCCTGTACAAAATCGCTTTTAATGGTATTTGTTTTTTGAGAAGCGGTTGAAAACCGGCTTTTGAAATCACTGGTTTCACTTACAGGCCTGTATCCCGCATGCTGGGCCTTTACGGCAAATACAGTCATCATCATACAAACAAAAAGCACGCTACGCATAAGGCTCCAAATTAAGCAATTTGTCTAAACGTACAATTTCATACCCCTTTTCGCGGGCATGCTGTATAAAGCCGGAAAGTATGTCCAGCGTGGATTTGCTGGTATCGTGAAACAAAACAACGGCGCCCGGTTTTAACGATCCGGTAACTTTTGCCAGTAATTTCCGGGTATCTTTTATCACGGTATCCATGGAGCGGATGTTCCAGCCAACCGATATATAGTTTTCTTTTTGAATGGCTTTTTTCAGGTTGGGGTTCGTTACGCCATACGGCGGACGAAAGAGTTTGGGCTTAAGACCAATTACCTTTTGCATGGCATCGCTCATCATCCGGATATCTTCCGTCATTTTACGGGAAGAGAAAAGATCGAACCAGAGGTCGTGGGAATAGCTGTGATTGCCTATTATATGCCCTTCTTCATGCACCTGCTTCAGCAACACTTCATTTTCCCTGATTTTTTTGCCGATACAGAAAAAAGCTGCCTGCACATTGTGCTCCTTCAATACTTTTAAGATCTCGGGCGTATAAGCGGTCGCGGGTCCGTCATCAAAGCTGATAGCGATCTGTTTTCGATTGGTTTTAGCGGATGAGATCGTTTTTATATAAAAGTTAGACCGTACATTATAACTGCCATATGCCAGCGCAACGGCATAAACCGCGATCAGGATCCCAAATATGTAATAAGAAAATCCATAAAATATATGAATGCCAATAAGGGCAATCAGCAAAACAACAAATATGGCAGTAATGGTGTTAAAATTCAGCATGCCGTTAACAGGTATATTGAATGATGAATATGCTGGTAATGATTGTAGATCAATACCCGGCGCGGCCTTGTTGCGGGAGTTAGCCCCGGAACTTTTCCGGTATGCAAAATATGCACTGCCAGCCACAATGCAAAACCGGCGGCGGTAGGGTATTCGCCGCAAAGTTGTTTAAAGGAAACGGCAGGTACGGTGTTCCATACACCGATCTTTAATGCCGTATATACGGCATCGTTGGAAACATCCCCGTTCTCCCCGGAAATAACAAGATCTATATCCTGCGCCTGCAGCTCATTGCGTTGCAGGAAAGAAACAATATGATCTTTTACTTCTGCAATATCCGCAGGCTTGTAAAAAGTATATACATTGTCAAGCTTCGCATAATCATTACCGGAAGGATGGTCAGATAACGCAAAAAACAGTGCGCCTTCACCCGCCATCGTACCTTTGCCGGGAACATCCAGCAAGGCAGCGCTGCCGGTATCATCTTTCCTGTACAATCCAAACCGGCTGAGTATGGCATGACTGACAGGGGTAATTTCATCTACGCCGCCTACCAGGGCCGTAGAAATTTCTTCTTCCTTTATTAAAGTAACCGCATCCAGTAAAGCGCTTTCGAACGAAAAGCCCCGGTGCACAAATGTGTTGTTGTAGTTATGGCATTTGAGCAGTAAGGCAATCTGTGCCCCAACAGTATTGTGCGTGGATTGTATGAACGCGGTAGGGGTAAGCAATTCCTCTTTGTTCTCTACCATTTTAGACAGGAACAATTCCGTATCTGCCAAACAACCGTATGCCGTACCCGTTATAATGGCATCCGGCATTTCCCAGCCTGCTTTCTGTAAACATTCCTTTGCTGCTGCCACTCCCATTTTAATGATACGGCTCATCCGGCGGATCATACGCGGATCAATCAACTGCGCATAATCGGGCTCACAACAAGTAAGCCTGTTACCGGTATAGCATTCCGGTTGCATCAATATAGCTTCGAATGACCGTTGGGGTGATATGCCTGCTGCCGCCTGTATGTACATTACGTCTTTGAAAATAGTAGTGAAGAGCAATTACCGCCAAAACCAAACGAGTTAGACAATACATGATTGATCGGCTGTCCTTTGCTGAAGACCGTTTCGGGTGTAAAAGGCAGCTCCTTCATGGGCGTTTCAAAACGGAGGTTGGGGTATACCAGCCCGTGCTGAATGGATAATACAGAAAATACCGCTTCAATACCGCCGCTGGCGCCGAGCGTATGCCCTGTGAATGATTTGGTAGAGCTCATTTTAGGATACCGGTCTTTGAACAAGAGCTTAATAGCGGTTCCTTCGGCTATATCGTTGTTTTGCGTACCTGTTCCGTGCAGGTTGATATAATCAATATCGCCGGGCTGCAAACCGCTTTTTTCCAGGGCTCCTTTCATAGCCAGGAAAGAACCTGTACCATCGGGTGAGGATGCTGTTTGATGATAGGCATCATTGGCATTGCAATACCCGCTGAGCGTACATACCGGGCCCTGCTTTAGCGACAATGCTATTTTTTCGGAAACCATTACAATATAACCGGCTCCTTCGCCCAGGTTCAGTCCTCTCCTGTTTTCGTCAAAAGGCTGGCAGTATTGCTGATCAAGTATCATTAAAGTATTAAAGCCATTGAGAGTAAACTTCGTGAGCGCATCTGTTCCACCCGCCACTACCACATCCAGTATATCCTGCTTTATCAGTCTTGCACCCAAAAAGATGGCGTTAGCAGATGAAGAGCAGGCTGTGCTGATAGTAGATACATAATGTTTGATGCCCAGGTGGTCGGCTGTTATTTCCGTAGCGGCGCCGCACTCATGATGTACCACATTCCTGAGCCTGCCTTTGCGGCTATCTTTCAAAAAATCAATAAAAAAATTTTCTGTTTTGTCCATTCCGCCTACAGTATTGGCAGAAATAAAACCCGTACGCCACTGCCGTATATCATTGATGCCACTTTGTTCTAAAGCTTCTTTTGCGGCAATGGAAGATAACAAAGCAGTCCGGCTGATATAAGCGGGAAGTCCTGCGAGCCCTGCCAGTTCTTCATTGCTCATTTTTACTTCGGCCACGGGTAAACGATGCTTGTGCACCGAGTCAAGATAAGTCATGTTGTCCATGCCGGCAGTTCCGTTTTCCAATGCATGCAGGTGTTGCTGCACATTGTTGCCAATGGCAGAAATGACTCCTGTGCCCGCAATGAAAACCGGAAAATTCATGTACGATTTGAAATTTGAGATTTAAAATTTGAGATCTGGAATCTCAAATCAACTATCTTAAACCGTTTTTGGCTGATGTTCGGTTATATACTGCGCCATGGTTCTTACAGAACGAAATACGCTCTGCCCTTCTTCGGCATTGGCGAGTTTAATTTTATATTCCTGCTGCAATAATACGATCAGTTCAAGCGCGTCTATGGAATCAAGGCCCAATCCTTCTACAAATAATGGTTGGTCATCACCAATATCCTCCGGCTTTACGTCTTTCAGGTTCAGTTGCTCTATGATCTGCTTTTTCAGATCAGCCATTAATTTCTCCATTTGCTGTCTCGTAAATTTGATGAATATTCTTAATATCAAACTGCAAATATCGGTTACCCGGCTTACTTTCCACTAAATATATTACCGCCTTATATTTTCCCTCCAGGTATTCAACCCACCCGCATACACAAACCTTTAAACGTTCTCTTTTAAAAAGATCGGCAACATAAAACTCCAGGAATGAAGGGTCGAAGCTTTCCTGCACAAAAAAAGCGTTTTCGCCTTTTAAACGATGCCGGATGCTGATCTCGCCTATTACAATATTAGGTAAAGTATATACAAACTGGGCAGGACTGGGTATGTTTTTGACCGATTCGAAATAACGCAGATCGGCGTCGAGGCTGGCATTGGAATTGCAAAATACGATGCCAGCCGCCGAAGCTCCATATTCTTCTGACACATTACGCCCCTGTAATACCAGTTCTGCCGCCATGAAACCCAATTGGGCAAGCTGATCCATTTTATAAAATTTGGGATACTCCGCCCCGCTGCGCTTATAAAGCGCCGTTAGAAAATCCGGCGCACTGAGGGTACTCTCAGCGCTATGCCATTTTTCTCCGTTCAGTATCACCGAATGGTCTGCTATAACACAATATGAAGTGATGGAAAGTAGCAAAATGGCAGTAAGTGGTTATAGTATTCTAATTTCAAATCATTTAAAGCTGTCGCGCACAGTAATGATCCTGGCCAGCTTGTTCAACGCCGTTGTATGATCTCTTACATACGGATTGCTGGTATCCCAAACGTACCCTGCCAATACCGAACATATCTGGCTTTTGATGGTAGGATCCTGGTTATCGGCAAAGAAAATAGTATCCAGCGTTCCTTCATACCATGCCATTACATAGCTCCTGAAGGTATTTACCCCCTGCATCATAATATCCATGTATTCCTTGTTCCAGTCAACGGTTTCGCCTTTCAGCTTTCTTACAACCAGTTTACCCGCTATCTGGCTGGAAACGGTAGCCAGCGTAACGCCGGATGAAAATACAGGATCCAGGAATTCCGTCACATTTCCTGTCAGCACAAATCCATCGCCATAAAACCTGTCGGTTGTAGCCGACCACGATTGTAATGTTCTTGGTTCAAATACCAGCTCAACATCTTTAAACCTTTCCGCAATATCTTTTTCGGCAGCCAGCATCGCCCTGTATTGCTGCTCGGGCGTTCCGGTAAAACGGTCAAAGAAAGAGGCGTCGCCTACATAACCTACGGAAGTAATGCCATTTGAAAAGGGTATGATCCATATCCATACTCCTTTTTCGTGCACCACTATAGTAATGCGGTTAGGCTCATCTGCCATGCTGCGTTTGGTATCTACCGTATGTGCAAACAACGCCTTACGCGGCGGCAGGTTCGACGGCTTCTCCATATTAAATAGTTTTGGGATCACCCGCCCGTAGCCGCTTCCGTCAACAATGAACCGTGCTTCTATATGCCGCTTGTTGCCATGAATATCTTCTACCGTTGTAACAGAACGCCCGTCGTCGTTAAACACAATGCCTGTAACCGTGGTTTCATATTCAACAGGCACCCCCATCTTCTCTACGGTGTTTGCCAATGTAGCATCAAAATCGGCCCGCGGTACCTGAAAGGCCCACTTCCAGCCTTTTGTATACTGGTCGGAAAACTTGTAATCGCACACCTTGCCGTTTTTAACAAACTTGGCTCCGCTCTTTTCCTGGTAGCCCCTGGCTTTTACAGCATCCAGGAACTTCGCCTCCTCCAACGCTTCCATACATCGGGGCAGCAGGCTTTCGCCTATTACAAACCGCGGGAATTGCTGCTTTTCAACAATTTTTACTTTATAACCGGCCTGGTGAACTATAGACGCGGCAACCGTTCCCGAAGGTCCGGCGCCTATTACCAGTACGTCAACTTTTTCTGTTTGCATATTATGAGTGAATTAGAAGCTATGAGCAATGGGCTGTGGGCTATCAGCCGTCAGCCAGGAGCTATCAGCAATTTATGGTTTATGGTTTTTTGTTTATAGTTTGTGCGTTGAAAAACCCGAAACCACAACAGCCATCAAATCTCAAATTTCAAATTTCAAATCCCCCTGCGACCCGAAACCTGCAAACTGTAACCCGAAACTGCAAACTACAAACTATAAACTATAAATCATCTCTTCTTCCTGCATTTCAGCAGGGTATGGCTCAACCCTATACCATTTACCTCTTCTACAATTTCAAATCCCGCGTCGTATATACACTGTATAAATACTTTCGAATCGTACATCTGGCTGTTACCATTGGCAACAGCGGTAAAATAAATAGAAGTTTGCTGCAGGCAGAATGCGGCAGTTTCGAAACGCTGCTTGTCCCAAAAAGCTTCCAGTATCAGCACATAACCGTTCTCATCAATGGCACCGGCGCAGCGTTTTAATATAGATACAATTTCTTCTTCAGAAAAACAATCGAGGAACTGGCTCATCCAAACCGCGTCGAATCCTGTAGGAAACGGCTGCGATTCATCAAGGATATTTACAGGATGAAACGATACCCTGTCTGAAAGCCCCAGTTCCTCCATCCGCTTTTTAGCCATCTTCAACTGACCCGGCAGATCCATGATGGTAATGTGCACATCGGGCGAATATTTAGACGATGCGATGGCCCATTTACCGGTATTACCGCCAATTTCCAGAAGGTTCTTTATACCATCTTTATATACATGCTGCAATACAGCAGGAAAAGCAAGATCAGAAAAATAATGATCAAACGCAAACCAGCTTTTTTGAATATGGCTGGGCAACTGCGATAGTCCTTCGTATACCGTTGGCCAATCTCCCAGCTCTTTTAATCCTTCGGGCTTGCCTTCCCGTATACTTTCATCCAGCCAAAAAAGGCCTTTATAACATACATCATGAATAAAATCCATATTCACCTTTGTAAGGGGATCGTGCAGGATGAAATAACCGGTTTTGGTAAGGGTATACTTTCCTTCGTTTAATATTACCAGTCCTATTCCCAGCGCAGACTCCAGCAATACCCGCACACCATAGCGGGGCAACCCGGTTTTCCGGATAATTTCTTCAATCGCTAAACCTTTAGAGGCGCTGTCTTCTATTGCTTTCAGTATGCCATTATCGCGCATTACTTTGGCCACCTGGAAAACCACAGGCCCAAAGGCTATAAACTGGGCTAATCCTTTTGCTTCAAGAGCTGTTTTGGTATCTGTTTTAAAAAAGTCCATTCACTAATATTATGTATTTTAATTTTTCTGCAAAATAATGGCTGCATTGCAACCACCAAAACCCGATGCTGTTTTTAGACAGGTTTGCAGTTCAGTTTTTTTTGTTTCACTGATAATATTTACAGGCTGGGAGGTTCCCGGCTCCGAATAACCCGGCGTAGGCAATAATACATCCTTTTTCAGGGAATGCAGGGAGGCAACCGTTTCAATTAAACCGGCAGCGCCCAGTGTATGACCGTAATATCCTTTCAGGCTGTTTACCGGCACATCCTTCATACCGGCCAGGTTAATGGCTTTTGCTTCCATTTCATCGTTGTAAACGGTAGCGGTTCCATGAGCCGAAATAAAGTCTATATCATTTTGGGTTACA
The DNA here is from genome assembly GCA_019638595.1 of Chitinophagaceae bacterium. Classification (GTDB taxonomy): domain Bacteria; phylum Bacteroidota; class Bacteroidia; order Chitinophagales; family Chitinophagaceae; genus Agriterribacter. The sequence continues at coordinate 169,702 of JAHBTJ010000005.1, read as the reverse complement.
CCCGCTTCCCGCATAGCGTTTGAAATAGCCTGGTACAGTTCCTCGCCCGTACGCGAAGGACCTGATATATGATTGGCGTCATTGCTTACCGAACCACCCAATAATTGCACAAAGGGCCCGCCGGCCGGTTTTTGAACAGATAGCACTACCGTTGCAGCGCCCTCGCCGAGGTTGATGCCGTTCCGCATTGCATCGAAAGGTTTGCAGGGAGCATCGCTTACTGCATGAAACGATTGAAAACCCGACAACACGAACTTTGTAATAATATCAGCCCCGGCAACAATTGCATGATCATACTTTCCCGACTGCAGCAGCCGCATGCCGGTAATGATAGCCACCAGTCCCGAAATGCAGGCATGAGATACTACTACCGGCGCCTGCACAAAATGAAAATGGTTGGCCAGCAGCTTCGCTGAATGATGAAGCGACAGTCGCTTTTTCAGCGATTCATCCTGCTGCTCCGTTTCCAGCAGGCTGATATTTCCTTTGGTAGATGATAGGATCAGTATCGCCTTATCCTCCGCCGGGCTTACCTCCGATCGCTGCAACGCATCAGCAACCGAAGCAATGAGCAATTTTTCAAATTTTGTATATTGTTCTTTGTTATGCATGCCAATTGCATCCAAAAACGGATCATTACCAAACAACGACGCATAAAAAGGCACAGGGGAAAAAGCCGGGTGCCGGTGTTGCCTGATGCCTGAAGCATTTTCCTGGAGAAGGGCAAAGTTCTCTTCCGAACTGGCAGCTATGGGTGAGGTTATATTGTCTGCAATAATGTATACCGGCTTCATCAAGGTGGAAAGTTAAAGAAATCCCCGCTCCTTTTTCCAGTTTTCAAAAAAAGGCGGGTTCGTGAGCTGAAGCGATGAAGTTTCTTTATCCAGGAATACCTGCACAGAATCGCCGTTGGCCACCAGTTGCCCGGTAACGGGATTATATAAGCGGTATTCGAACATAAGCTTCGCAGCATCGCAGGGTACATATGTTGTTTCCACCCGCACTCTTTCGCCATATTTCAGCGAACGTTTATACTCGCAATGTATGCTTACTATGGGTATGATAATACCCTGCCTGTAAAAGTCAAGATACCCTATTCCATGCTCATTGCCAAAAGACTCCCTTCCATCCTCGAAATACCGGATATAATGGCCATGCCAAACTATGCCTAATGGATCCGCTTCGTTAAACCGTACATTTATTTCTATGCTTCCCGATAAAGTTTTCTGCATTCGTTATTTTTAAACAGGAACCTTATCCTGCATTCTCTTTCCACTTTTTATATCTCGACTTCTGAATATTTTCCACAACGTTCCTGACAGGCTTTACCCAATAATTCCTTATTCCGAACCCGGCCGGCTTTTCCGTAAACCGTTCTGTGATCAATACTTTGCCTGTAGATAGATCAATAAGCGCAACATGAAGAGATTCTTCCACTTTTTTCTTATCAATATTTTCAACAATAAATAAAAGACCAATCCCTTTCTTGCCGGCATCTTTATATGCACCGGCTATCCCATCAATATCAGCTTTACTGAGCTTTACTTCATCCGTACCGCTTTCTCCTGTTATTTTTTCGGCATTGATACTTTCAATTCTTGCCAAAGCGGTTTTAGTATTATAAATGATATTTGATTTTGTGAACGCTTTCCGAAAGTCGAACTTGGAAGTATCATTCACAACAACCTGGTTCATTGAAGGAAAATGCTTTTCTTTCCAGTCAAGCGCCGGTACCATTTCATTCAAAACTTTTGTCCGGGTAAAATCAATGCCCAGGTAAGTAAGAGGCACTTCGGAAGAGTTGAAAAACTCTTTGAGTGTTTGTGCCGAAACGAACTGGCATACCAGCAAAACCAGCAGCAGCGCTAAAAAGCGTATGAAAGTAAACGTCTTTACCATATATTTAATTTTGCTTGTTTAACTGTATAAAGATCTTCATATCGCAGGCAGCCAGTTCCCTTCCATTGCAGCTTATTTTCCCGGCAATCAGTGTTACATCAAACACCTGGTTTTTGATCGTGATCTCCGTTTCTATGCGGTCGCCCACAGCCGGCAGCTCTTTTATTTCCAGGTTTTGTACCGCCCCTATAAATCCCATGGGTACAGGCTCCTGCTTTTCATTGCAAATATAACCGATCCTTGCCGCCGCAGTTTGCGCTATATTTTCAACCAGGGCCGGCTCTGTTAAATAACCGTCCTGTATAAAAATGTTATCTGCCTTTACCTCAAACCTGGTAACCCCGGTGGCTTCTTCCGCACTTACCAGTTCATCTACCATTATAAATGGCGCCCGCTGCGGAATAAAAGGCAATATATCTTTTATACTCATTGTATGTTACCATGTATAGTATTATAAACAGGTGCAAAGTAGGGATTTATAGGTTATTGCCAAAACGGGCATACCCTGCCGGTTCCGCCGGAAATTACCGGGTTGTATTAAAATTACCTTAATAGCTAAACTTTTGCAGGTCCGCCTGGATACGGGCTATTCTCAGCATTACTCCATCAGCATCCAGATAGCTGATCACAAAACTATCTTTAAACCACAGGGTTGCCTGCGGATCGGCAGGATGACCCGACCTGATATCGGTCTTTTTAATTTCTTCTACTTGGCCAAAACGGGCCTGCTGCACATCAATTGTAGAAATGAGCGCGGATCTTCCGGAACCTTTGTCATAACCGCTAACCATGTAAATTGTATTGCCTTTAGTATGCACAGATGAAGATACTCCAACAGGCCCATTTAACCGGAACCGCTTGGGCAGTATAAGGTTAGATACAGAGGTCATGTCATTATTCAATATAGAAACGAGCGCATCGCCCGTTACCCAATATTGCCTGCTTGTAGATGTATAACTGTACCGCACTTCATGTACCAGCGCTATTTTATCGCCCACCTCTATTACATCTAAAAAATGCATATTATCCCAGTCTCCGAAATCGGGCCTGCCCAGCTTTTTATTTACCTGCACAAAACTTTCTTTCGCAGTATTTAAAAAAGGTTTGTTGAAAACCACTTCCTGCTGAAGTGACTTTCCTGTTGAAAAATCTAATTTAAAAACGGAATTCACTTTGTCTTTGTCTTGATTGGTGTAGGTAACCGATACAAACGCCTGCTCGGGATTAGTCTTACCCGGCATTAAATACGCTGAAAATTTAGATTTATTCCTGGCATCAACAGAAAAGCTGACTTTTTGCCTGGGGATCCATGTTTTTGCTTTGAAAGATTGGGCCGTAAAATTTCCCGCTTCGTTTGCCGAAAAGAAGAAAAAATCGCCATTTTTATTGAGAGCACAATTCACAAATAAGTCTGAATTAACCACAGGAACTTTGTCGTTAGAGATCACTTCAAAGTCTTTATCAAAAGAAATAATATTAACTCCCCGGGTAAGACGGGAATCTTTCTTTTCCATATACCGGGCAACTAATTTGTATTCGCCCGACTCATTATTACTTAAAGGATACAAAATGTGTATATCTTCATTTGAAGAAAAAGGAGGAGTGATATCAGCCCATTTTTGTTGTTTGATAATTTTCCCGTTTTTCCCATCAATAATAAGAAGTTCCGGCTCCCTTTTAAACATTGTACCCGTTGTAGTCAGCACAATGAAATTATCGTAAAATTTGGCAAGAAAATTTGGCTCTCCCGGCACATTCGCTTTCCAAATGGTTGAAAGCTTATCATTCACTTTCATAACCCCATATTGTTTACCATCGAACGAAACCAGGACAACAGCCTCCGTATCGTTGAGCTTAACAATACTGGAATTAAAATCGCCATCCGAGTTTTTAAACGCAGGATAGGAGTATACGTTCCAGGAGGGAACTTTACTTCTGTACTCTCCCGGAATGATCCGCCAGTCCTGGTCGGGAAATTCCGAAATTAATTTTTGAGAATATGCGGCGGCAACTGTCGCAAAAACAAAAATCGTTAAAACACAACGCTTCATAAAGGGATTTTATATCAAAAATAACAGATGGTTTTAAAAGAATACAAAGAAGGTTAAAAATAAGATTGCCGGGTTGTCGTTATTTTTTCCGTAAAACCTTATCGTATGATGCGTACATACCTGTATGCCGGGTTAGCTATATTATGCTGTTCAGGCGCTGTAGCGCAGGTAAAGCCTAAAAAAGTATATAATAACACCCGTATTGAGTTTGTATACAAAAGTGGCCTGGCCAACAGGTAAGAAGAGCCAGAACACAATGCTGGATCAGAGCCGGGGGCAGGCGCGATCACTGCTTTAAGCGGCGTATTTGCCATGAACCATTCAGACCGCTCTTCTGTTTTCTGGACCAGGGTAGGAATTGGTGTATATGTTACGGTAACCCAGGGTAAAGCAACCGCTACTTTTTGCAATATAGAATTTTCTTCCGCTACATTTAACTTAAAGACCACGGCAAGCATAAGCATAACCGAAAAATGACGAGGAGAAGCCTACGCTTTCATCCCAACCAATATCATGTGCGTTACAGGAAAATCCATAGGGATCAGCCTTCCATTCTTCCATTCAAACAGAGCGGCTTTGCCTTTCCAGCGGTTATCAACGATCCACTGGTTGGTAAAGGCGGAAGAATCGGGATGTATATGAAACCCTGCAGCCGAAAGCTGCTCCTGCCAGTCATTAAAATCCCAGAAACAGAATGTTTCATGCATTTCACTTTGCCAGTTGTCTGTGTAGTCTTTACGGCTTAAAAATTCAGCGGCATCCTTTAATGCCAGCTTCAGGTACCATTGCCCCTCTATTTTTATTTTTTCGTATGAAAAACGATATCCTTCCGTGCCCCTGAAGTCTTTGGCAAAACGCAGGAACCGGGCATATGTAGACAAAGATTGCAGGTAATCCGAAAATGCTTCCCGGTCGTTGAACACCAGGTAAGGATCGTCATTGGCGCCATCTGTTTCAGCCAACTGCATGTATACCTGCTTATCTTTATCAAAAGGCGCCACCACATCCCTGTTCACCCAAACTCCGCCCGGCGCCAGTTCCAGGTAGCGGTTTTTAATAAATTGCAGCAGGTCTTCACGACTTCCGTACGACTCAATTTCATGGGTAAGCGAAGAAGTATGAATGGTATTCATGGAATCTTTATCAAAAACCAGCCCCGTAACAGCGTTTTTTTGCGAAAAGAATACAAAGGGATTTTTGAACTCCCCGTTCTCTTTGCGCTGGCGGCATATTTCAAACAGATGACGGCTCACTTCTATTCCATACAGATCGCTTTCCCGCAGGTTTTCATCCATAGCGGCCAGCTTTATCCAACTGCCTACCGCGCACCCTATATCCCCTATCCTGCCGGGTTTTAAAAACCTCGCCGTTTCATTGTATTTCAGGCCCGCTATATCATCCATCTGCCTTACATATACATTGTAATCGCGTGTTTCCGTTAAATCGCCGTCGCTGCTGATCATGTGATCCCTGAACAGCAATTGTACCCTCTCGCCCAGGCGGTATTTTTTCCAAACCTTATACGCCGCTTCATTCATTTCCTTTTTCACAAAATCATCTTCCAGCCAGTTACTGCTCCCGGCAATATGCTCCACCAGGTCCCAGGGCATCGTTTCCTTATGCTCCCAGGTATTGATATTACCCAACTCAGCAGGCAAAATTGTGAAACCAAGCGCCTCGTATAAACGAAGCACGGGCGTTGAGCATATTACCAGGGTGTTTTGAGGCGTACAATTCAAAAAACCATCGCTTTCATGTTTGATCCGCTTAATAGTATATTCGGCAAATCCCGGCAGGCTGCCCACATCGTCAATGCCATAAATGTATGCGGGCGCCTGTAGTTGCTCCGACATGGCTTCTATAGTAATGGCGCGCAGGTAAAAAGCCAAAGGATTGCGTCGCGTATTGGAGTGATTGGCAGATGTAACCGCGAAAATGACCGCGTCTACCGGCTCCGTACACTGAACAGGATTGCCATATATATCCCTCACTGAATGCAAGCCCTTATTAATGAGCTGTGTTAAATAACGCTGCTGAAATTTTGTAAGCAGCGGATGCCTTCCCGGAATTAATAAATACATAATTTTGCTTTAATTATATGCAAAATAGCGCATCCCACATAAAAGTTGCGGTAGACGCTATCGTTTTTGGATATGCTAAAAACGACGGCGTTTCCGTTTTATTGATCCAGCGTAAATATGACCCTTTTAAAAACAGTTGGGCCATACCCGGGGGCTTTGTGCTGGAAGACGAATCGCTGGAAGAAGCCGTGCGCAGGGAATTGCTGGAAGAAACAGGCATTGAGGTAAATTACCTGGAGCAGTTGTATACCTTCGGGGATCCCGGGCGGGATCCCCGGCAACGCATTATTGCCATATCGTATTTCGGCCTGGTAAAAACCAGTCAATACCAGGAACTGAAAGCAAGCACCGACGCGGAAAATGCGAAATGGTTCAATATTAAAAAACTGCCGGCGCTCGCCTTCGATCATAAAAAAATACTGGCCACCGCTATAGAACGCCTGCGTAATAAAGTGCGCTACCAGCCCATCGGCTTTGAATTGCTCGACAAAAAATTCCCATTCTCCGACCTCGAAAAATTGTATACCGCCCTGCTGGACCGGGAGCTCAACCGGCGAAATTTCAGCAAAAAAATATTATCGTTCGGCTTTTTAGAAGAAACGGGCGAATTATCCAGGCCGGAAGGAAAAGGAAGACCCGGTAAAATGTTCAGGTTCAATGCACACCGCTACAAAGAGCTGCTGAAAGAAGGTTTTCACTTCGAAATATAACCCTCCCACCTTTTAATTTTCAATTATGTTATACAGCTTATTTTGCTTTATTTATAAGCAAAATTTGCATATTCCAAAACGAGTGGTTAAATTTGCTTCATAATTAAGCAAAATATATGAAAACGATCAACCTGAATACAGCCGAAGGCATCCGGTTTACGCTGTTTCCCGATAACCAGCCCCATGTGAATATACAGGGCATTGAAGAAGGTGATGAGGTGAAAGTGATTTGCTCGCTTACCGACAGCGCCAAAGTAATACAGTTGCTGCAAACAGCCAACGCGCTCGACAACCTGTTTGCGGTAAAAAAATTACTGGTCATACCCTACCTGATGGCAGCACGCTACGACAGGCTGATGCAGCACGGCGACAGCATTGATATAAAAGTGATAGCAGATCTTATCAATAGTTGCGGCTTTGCCAAAGTATGGCTGTTTGATGTACACTCGGAAGTATCCTCCTTACTGATAAAAAACGCAGTCAATATTTCCAACAGGCAAATGGTAGAGCAATACCAGCTTGAAAACGCTGTGCTGATCTGCCCCGATGCCGGTGCGGCTAAAAAAGTGGGGAAATATTTTGAGTGGAACAAAAACCTGAAAGACATTGTGTATTGCAGCAAAAACAGGGATCTTGCTACCGGCAGGCTTACCCTGGAAGTGCTGGAGCCCGGGGAATGTGAAAACAGGAATTGTGTGATCATAGATGATATATGCGACGGAGGAGCGACCTTTCTCGCGATAGCGGAAAAAATAAAGCCGGCGCATCTTACACTAATCGTAAGTCATGGTATCTTCTCCAAAGGCTTTGCCGCGCTGGAGCAAAAATTCAACCAGGTCATCGTAAGCGACAGTTTCAACAAATCGTACAAATCGGGCATTGTGAAAACAATAGCTGCCATACCGGAGCCCTGACCGCATAATACAACCTGCATGTATCCTATACTATACACAAGCAATAAATAAATTAAAACTCATGAAAACAAATCCGTTTTTATTAACCGATTACTATAAGGTTGGACATATATTTCAATATCCGCCACACACTACTTTAGTGTACAGCAACCTTACTCCCCGCAAAAGCCGTTTAAAGGAAGTGGATGAAATGGTATTTTTTGGATTACAGTATTTTATCAAAGAGTACCTGGTAAAATATTTTTCGGAAAATTTTTTTGAGCAGCCGAAAGAAAAAGTGATGAATGATTATAAAAGAAGAATGCGCACTTCCATAGGGGAATTACCGGATTATTCGCACCTTGAAAAGCTGTACGACCTTGGCTATTTGCCTGTTGAAATAAAAGCGCTTCCGGAGGGCAGCCTGGTGCCAATGCGGGTGCCCTGTCTCACGGTAGTGAATACACTCCCTGAATTTTACTGGCTGACCAATTTTCTTGAAACCATTTTATCGGCTGTTACCTGGCAGGCCTGCACCAGCGCCACTATAGCTTACCAGTATAAAAAGCTGCTTACTCATTACGCTCAAAAAACAGGTATGTCTGCAGATCTTATACAATGGCAGGCGCATGATTTCAGCTTCCGGGGCATGAGCAGCTTTGAAAGCGCTATCATCAGTGGTATGGGACATCTTACCTCATTTAGCGGCACCGACAGCATCCCCGCCATTGACGCACTGGAACAATATTACAACGCCGATGCGGAAAAGGAACTGATAGGCGGCAGCGTAGCGGCTACGGAACACAGTGTGATGTGCAGCGGCAACAAAGATGGTGAGCTGGAAACTTTCAGGCGGCTGATAACGGAGGTATATCCAACAGGCATTGTAAGCATCGTAAGCGATACCTGGGATCTGTGGAAAGTATGCACAGAATATTTACCTGCACTGAAAGACATTATACTACAACGTAACGGCAAGGTAGTGATCCGTCCCGACAGTGGCGATCCTGTAAAAATTATTTGCGGCAACCCCGATGGTAAAACAATCGCTGAGCAAAAAGGAGTAACAGAGCTGTTATGGGATGTTTTTGGAGGAACCCTTACCAATAAAGGATATAAATTGCTCGACCCGCATATAGGAGCCATTTATGGCGACAGCATTAACCTGGAAAGAGCCGATGCGATATGCAGGGGCTTACAGCAAAAAGGATTTGCCAGCCAGGTAGTACTGGGGGTAGGCAGCTACACCTATCAATACAATACCCGCGATACATTCGGGCTTGCCATGAAGGCTACCTACGTGGAAATAGGCGGTGAAAGCAGGAATATTTTTAAAAATCCTGTTACCGACGATGGCACCAAAAAATCGGCTACCGGATTGTTACAGGTAAAACAGGAAGGCGGACGTTATGTATTGTATGATAAGGTGAGCTGGAAGGAAGAAGCGCAAAGCGAGCTTAAAACAGTATATAAAAACGGGAAGCTGGTAAAGGAGTACACGCTGGCAGATATAAGAGAAAGATTGATAGAAAAAATTTCAATGTATGAAGACAGAGCAATATACAGTACAGAAGCAGAGATTACCCAAAACAGGTAAGCAAATAATGGGTAGCGTAGAAAACGACAATATTATTGTTTACCAGGCATACAATCATAAAATTGCAGAATATGCAGTCGGACATCAAAGATTGGGAGGAAGTGATTATAGCTTCAACCGGATGTCATGGATTAAACCCGGCTTTTTGTGGATGATGCATCGGTCAGGATGGGGAACCAAAGAAAACCAGGAAAAGATATTGGCGATCACGCTGCCTGTTGTTCATTTTAAAACAATTTTACAGCAGGCAACCATTTCTTCTTTCGACGATAGCGTATATCCTTCGGAAGCGGCATGGAAGCTTGAGCTGGCCAAAACCGAAGTAAGGCTTCAATGGGATCCTGATCATGATCCTTTCGGAAATAAAGAAGCCAGAAAAGCGATCCAGATTGGAATGAAAGGAGACATACTTAAACAGTTTTGCTCCGAATGGAGCATTAAAATTGAAGACATCACTGAGTTTGTAAAGAATGAATACAGGAAAATACAGCAAGGCAATGTAAAACAATTGGATGTACCTTACGAAACGATCCTGCATTTAAACGACCCTGCAATTGAAAAAAGAATTGGAATCAGCTCAAATACTATTTAATGAAGACACATGAAATATACTTTACCATGGCTACAGCAGCAGTATGCCATCAATAAAAACAACGAATATATTTTCTTTTGGGGGCATACGCCAAAGAGCGGCCAGATAGTTGACAAATCATGTTTTAGTCAATGGTATCCCGCCGCGTTTGTAGCCGATGGCATAACTTATGCTACGACAGAACATTGGATGATGGCTAAAAAAGCAATACTGTTCAGTGATGATCTTCAACTCAAAAACATACTATCCGACGATAGCCCGGCCAATGCAAAAAAAGCAGGCAGAGCTGTTAGAAATTTTAATCCTGAACAATGGCAAAAGAATGCATACCAATATGTGGTTGAAGGCAACAGGCTTAAATTTTCTCAGCATTCAGCTTTAAAACAGTTCCTGGTAAATACAAAAGATGCAATCATTGTAGAAGCAAGCCCCTTTGATAATATATGGGGAATTGGAATAAAAGATTATGAAACCGATCCATTCAAATGGCAGGGAACCAATTTATTGGGCTTTGCCCTGATGGAAGTAAGAGACATACTCAAAGAAATATGAAAGACAATTTGAAACATATCAGCAAACTCATGAGCCTGGTACTTCGTCATAAACCTGAAACAATAGGTTTGAAGCTGGATGAAAATGGATGGGCCGATACGATGAAGCTCATTGAAAAAATGAACAGTAACTACAATTACGGAGTTGACATATCACTTCTAGAAGAAGTAGTTACTACCAATGACAAAAAACGATTTTCATTTAACGATGACAAAACAAAAATCCGTGCCAACCAGGGGCATAGTCTTGACATTGAATTAAACCTTGAACCTGTAACACCTCCTGATATTTTGTATCATGGCACTGCTGTTCACTTCCTTGATAGTATTTTGAAGAACGGGCTACAGAAACAAAGCAGGCAGCATGTACACCTGAGTGCGACCGAAGAAACAGCCAAGGCGGTAGGTAGCCGGCATGGTAAGCCGGTGATCCTTACTATACGGGCAAAAGAAATGTCTGCAAAGGGATACCTTTTCTTTTTATCAGCCAATCAAGTATGGCTTACAGAACAGGTACCTGTTGAATACATTTGCAGGGAATAAAACATACATATACAACGTTAACCGGAAGATCAACATATTTAACAGATGAAACGTACATTGGTGATAGGCGATATACACGGCGGACTGAGAGCGCTGATGCAGGTAGTAGAACGGGCGGGCGTAACAACAGATGACACGCTTATTTTTTTGGGTGACTATGTGGATGGATGGAGTGAGTCGGCAGAGGTGATTGAGCTGCTGACCGAGCTATCGTTACGACAACATTGCATTTTTTTGAAAGGTAACCATGATGAATGGTGCGAAGAATGGCTGCGTACCGGCAAAACCAACGACCCGTGGTTATTTCATGGAGGAGCAGCCACCGTAAAAAGCTACAGCGCTTTGTCCCCGAAAGAACGCAAACAGCACCTGCATTTTTTTGAACAAATGAAGCTGTATCACATTGACGACGATAACAGGCTTTTTGTGCATGCAGGCTTTACATCCATGCATGGCCCGCAGCACGAAAAATATCCTTCTAATTTTAGCTGGGACAGAACCCTGTGGGAAACCGCCTGCAGCGTAAAGGACATTTCCCCCGATTCAGCGCTGTTTCCCAAAAGGTTGAAACTGTTCAACGAAATATACATTGGCCACACCCCTACCCTGTATTACAATACTACCGTTCCCATGCAGGGAAGCAATGTATGGAATGTAGATACCGGTGCGGCATTTAACGGGAAATTAACGGCGATGGATATCCGTACCAAAGTATACTGGCAAAGCGACCCTGTAATGCATTTATATCCCGGGGAAAAAGGCAGGAACAATGACTAACCCGGATAAACGGTTTAAAATCTGGCACTCCTTTTGAATTTGTATAAGCCATCAAATAAAATAACTATAATATGAAAAAAATGTTTTTCATCGCTGCCACGGCAGTTGTATTGGCCGCCTGCGACAGCAATGGGTCTGAGGAAACGACCGGCACAGACGTAACATTAACTCCTGCAGAAACCGGTAAAGAGAATGTTGCAGACAAGGTAACCTACGTTGCAGAAGATGGTGATGTAATGTGGAAAGATGGCAAACTGCTGGTTTATAAAGACGGAAACTGGAGTGTAGCAGAAAAAGATATTACCCTGAATGACGGCACCACCATTTCATTAAAAGGAGATGTTACAAAAGAAGGAAAAACGATCACTATTAAAGAAGGCGAATCGGTAAAGAAAACCGGCGAATTTTTTGACAAAGCCGGGGATGCTATTTCTAACGCGTGGGATGCTGCCAAAGAAGGAGTGAAAGATGGCGCCAATGCCGTAAAGGAAGGAGTAACAGACGCGGCGAATGCAGTGAAAGAAGAAGCTAAAGACGCAGGCAAAGCTATTAAAGAAGAGACACAAAAGCTGAAAGACAAAGCCAAAAAAGCGGTGGAATAATCAATTGCAGGTTACAGGTTTCGGGTTTCAGGTTACTAAAAACTGTAAACCATAAACTATAAATTCGTTTAGCCTCAGCAAAAATCCCGCTGAGAACAGCGGGATCAAAATCAAAACATGAGAAACTAAACAGTTAAGCATTTATAAAAGTTCATTGTTAATGTCATTGCTCCATTTATTGGCGATCAGCCGGGCGCCCACCGGCAGAATAACGCAAATGCATTATGCGGGCAGTTAATTGCTATTTTCCTGCCGGGATTTCTTTAAAAGCTGCTCTGCATAAGGCAAATAAGATTTATAAGCTTCTACATCCCAATCTTGTATATATTTATTCATCGGTTGAAGCCCCATGGATTTCCTTAAGCTGTCCAGGTTCTCTACATCCTTTAAAGGGTAAATAAATGTCTTGTTCTTTTCTTTATCAAAATACCCCTGGCTTCCGTACAGTTGTGGTTGCCCCTCTCTTACAGCTATTCTGTCTTCAAGTATAGCCACGTTAGCAGACAACACCTTACCCTCTTTTTCTGATTGTTTAATTAACGGATAATACTTTTTTTGTGTTTTTAAATCTGCATGTTGTATAACTAAAAATAATGCCTGCGCGCCCTGCATTCCGATTTCCTGAGCACCAGGCCAGCCATATTTGCTTATTATTTGTTCTGCAAATACCAGGTTAGCGCTGTCCTTCAGTTTTATGATCGCCCTAAAACTGTCCAAAGCTTTTTGTGATGCACCGCCTTTTATTAATCCTATTAATTCCATCCTGGTTCTTTGGTCTTCCTGGTAGAGAGTGTCCATTTGGGCTGCCAAACCCTTATTTACTTTATCAGGATCAAATGAATAAGAAATTACCTGGCCGGCTCCAATCAGGGTACATGTTAAAAAGGAACATATCAATATCAATGATTTATTTTTCATTTTGATGTTTTTTAATTGCCCGCAATACGTTGACCATACTTAATTCGATTGCCCGGCCCGGTTTAGTTCGTCAGATACGCCGGTTGATCTTTTGCGCGACGGAGCTATGGTACTCTTACCAAACCTGTATGTAAAGCTTGCTGAAACCTGGCGGGTATCCCACCGGTTTTGTATGCTAACATCCACATCCGCGTATCGTGAGCGCGCGCTAAAGCGTTGCCAGCCGAACGGGTCCCGGAAATTCAGGCGCACCGTTGATTTACCTTTCAGGATATTTTTCTGGAAACCGATATTCATCTGGTACATTTCATTCATCAGTAACATCTGGTCCACTACTTTCGACCTGTAAAAACCACTCAATTCTGCGGTAAAGCCTTCGCTGATGGTAAAAGTATTGCTCACATTCATCATGAATGCCGTGTTGGAAAGATCAATAGGTTGCTGGTTATATTCTCCTTTATACCGGTTATTAAATACATTGGCAAATACATTGGTGCTCCACCATGGCGTCCATTTGAACGGAGCATTTACCGAGAGTCCGATGTTCCGGAAACCGGCTATGTTCTCGCGGGTGGCAAAGGTTGTTTTTTCCAGGGTATTCTGCCGCAACAATTCAGATATTACATCGGTTGTTTTACTATAATTAATGCTGGTGATGAATTTACTTTTAAAGGTATGTCCCAGCTCTATGTTATGTGAAAACTGGGGCAGCAGGTATGGGTTACCCTTGCGATAGGTTAACGAATCGAGAAAATAGGTGAAAGGATTGAGATCTTCATAATTAGGGCGGTTTAACCTGCGACTATACGATACCGTTAACTGGTTGTTCTTATCAGCCGCATAACTCACAAACGCTGTAGGAAACAGATTGGTATAATGCCTTGTAAACGATGAGTCGTTGGTAAGTTGTTTTCCCTTTGTATTGGTATTTTCTACTCTCAATCCGGCCTGGGCGCTCCATTTATCGCTGAATTTTTTATTGATATTGAAATATGCTGCGTTGATATTTTCCTCGTAAATAAAATGATTGGAACGGGCATCTTTTACCCAGCCTTCGTTACCCAAACGGGTATAGTCTACCAGGTTGTCGTTTTTAATATAGTTGGTTTTAATGCCGGTCTCCATTTTCATATTATTTTTGAACGGGTGCACATAGTCCGATTTAAAAGAATAAATATGAATATTGGAAGGCAGATGTCCCTTTAGCTGAACCGGGGTATTCCCCACGGAGCCGGATTTATCTTTGGTATCTGTGTTCAATAACATATCTGAAACATTATCGTATTGCACATAGTCAAGGTCAACAGACAATTCCTTACCGGTACTGTCAAAACTGTGCTTATAGTTAATATTTGCAGTATAATTCCTGAATTTTAATGTATTGCCAGCGGTAGAATACAATCCCGACTGGTAGCTGCCATCGGCATTGTAAATATCTGAAACGGTGAGTGGTTCAGGGCGTCCAAAAAAGCCAAAGCCGGTTACCACAACCCCAACAACGTCTTTACTGCTTATATAATAATCCAGTCCCAGCTTTACATTGTGATTATTGTTCCTTCCCTTGAAAGTTGTATACTGGTCTGCGTAGGAATTGAGGCTTCCGTCTTCATTATAAAATTTGCGCACCAGGTGCAATTGATTTCTTCCTTTATTAAAGTTAGGATTGTAATTGCCGAAGAAATTGATCTTGTTTTTGCGATAGTTGAAATTGATACTGTTTTGTGAACGCGGCATTACATACACATTACTGTTTTGCGGGAAAAAGCCTGCGCTGGCTCCTACGGTAATACTGCCGTTCCAGCCCATTTTCAAACTTTTTTTTGTTTTTATGTTGATGATGCCCGAGTTGCCCGACGCATCGTATTTAGACGAAGGATTGGTCATGATCTCAATTTGCTCAATAGCCGAAGCAGGTGTATTCTTTAACAGGTTGGCTAAATCAGCAGCAGAAAGATAGGTAGGTTTGCCATCCATCATTACAATCACCCCCGGCTTTCCTTTCAGGCTGATCCCGCCATCGTTGTTTACAATAATACCCGGCGACTTTTCCAACACCTCCATGGCTGTGGCGCCGGCGTTGGTTGGAGATGCGTCCACATTTACTACCAGTTTATCAATTTTCTGCTCAATCACAGGGCGCTTAGCCGTAACTGTTACTGCTTTCAGTTCCTTTCCTGCTACCGTTAATGCCATCGTGCCCATGTGCCTGGCTTCTCCTTCGTTCAGGTCGAAAACTGCGGTATGTTTTTCCTGGTACCCTACCCCACTGAATGATAAAAGGTATTTGCCGGCTTTGATATTGAGAAATTCAAAGTTTCCCCGGTGGTTACTCAACTCTATTTTAACTACAGCCGAATCTTTGGCTTGCAAAAGCGCTACGGTGATCGCTTCCACCCCTTTTTCTTCATGAGTAACAGTTCCTGTAATGGTTCCCCCGGTTTGTGATTGTGCCTTTAAGCCCATTCCCATCACCCAAACAACCAGGAGTATTGCTATTTTTTTCATTGCAGTATATTTTGTTGTAAATATTACCTTACAAAAGTAAGTACTTTGCAATGCATAGAACATGCCTTTACCATAAACGGTAATAATAAGGGATAACTGGTAATGCCCAGTACTATTAAAAAAGGCATTTCAGAAAATAACTGTTAAACTAAACCGGCTTTTTGGCGGGTGGCGGCATTTTTTTTGCCCAGAAAAATAAAATAATGCCGGCTATTATAAGAAGCGAAGAAATGATTTCCGCCTGGGTAGGATGGAACCCCATTATATTATACTTGGTATTAACCCTGATCTTTTCGATGAAAAATCTTTCCAGCCCATTCATTATCAGGTATATAGAAAATAACTGGCCCGCAATCACCACACGCTTCCGGATCAGCATCAGCACAGCAAATAATAAAATACAGGCAAGTATTTCGTATAAGGGAGTAGGAAACACCGGAACCGGCAAAGCATTACAGTGATCGCCCGTACACCCTTCCAGCTTAAAACCCTGTTCATTTACATTATTCGGATAAGGGTAAGCTACCGTCCATATGGGAAGGAACCCGGGAGCTTTTACCGCTTTACGGGGTATACTGTCATTTCCAAACTCACTTAAATAAACGGCTTTATGTGCCTGCAACGCTTTTTCAACATCGCCCGGCCGGGCTTCAACTGCCTTGCCGGTTGCGCTTGTTACATAAACGCTGTTCAGTATTCCCCAGTCGCCATCGCCGCTTACCTGGCATCCTAAACGCCCTACCGCGTAAGCCAGCATTAAAGCCGGTGCGGCCGCGTCTACCAGATGCCTTATCGAAATTTTCTTTTTACGTGCAAACCATAAAATAGCGATGGTGGCGCATATCAATCCTCCATAAAAAGTAAGTCCGCTGGGCGACAGTAAATTTTCAATGGGATTCTGAATAAAGCGATCCCAGTTTTCCAGGTTATCGAAAACCTTAGCGCCTATAAAACCGAATATGGCAGCCAGTATAGCAATATCCCCTACCCGTTCGTGTGGCCATATCCGTATTTTACGCTCTTCGGGCTTTGCTAACTTTTGCTTGTTTTTTTCGCTGAACTTCATCCAAACAAACAAAGCGCCTATCACAATGCCGCCCAGCACGCTCCCTTTTGTTGAAAAGATATAGTCCTGGGGCGAAAGTTGTTCATCACTAAAAAAAATACCCAATGCCTTATACCCTACCAAAAAGCCCACAAGCGCATTAATGATCAATTCAGACGTTGTTGCCGGCTTGCCTACAGTAATAGACTCCTCTACGGGGAAGAGCAGCTCTTTCCTTTCTTTTCGCTTTAATTCTTTAGTAAGTACAATTACACCGGCAATAAAGCCAAGCGCTACAAAAACGCCAAAACTGTTTATAAACCTGGTCCACGCCCATGGCTCAATTTCAAACGTATCTTTTAAAAAGAAATAAAGGTTGGGATACATGCAGTTCAATTAATATAATCCGCAATGATAGTTTAAAAATATGGATTGAAGTAAAAATGAGTAACTGAATTAAGCGACCGCAGGCCCGAAACTTTTGAACTCAAGGCATAGGAAAAAAAACGCTCCGGTAAACCGGAGCGAAAATAACTACAACACAATACCTTTAATTGCAATGTTCATCAAAAGCCGCTATCAGGCTTTTGGCGATCAACTGCGCGGGTCTTCCTTCTATCTGGTGCCTTTCTATAAAATGAACCAGTTGTCCATCTTTAAAAAGAGCGATTGCAGGAGAGGAAGGCGGATAAGGAAGCAGGTGCTCTCTTAATTTTTTTACAGCATCAATATCAAATCCTGCAAAGCTGGTAGTAAGATGATCAGGCTTTTTAGTGGTATTGGCAACAGCCATCAATACTCCGGGACGTGCGCTTCCTGCCGAACAACCACAAACGGAATTGATCATTACAAGGGTGGTGCCTTTTTGTTCCAGAGCATTCACTACCTGCTCCGGGGTTAACAGTTCTTCAAAACCATGATCTGTTAACTCTTCTTTCATTGGTATTACAATTTCTGCTGGATACATTTCTAAAGTTTTTGATTCTGCAAAATTAAGGTAAAATGCCTGTTAGTAACATAAAAGACAAAATGTCATTCACATTTAACAAGTAGCGACATTTTGTCTTTTTATTTTTTAAACTATTGCCATCATGACTTTAAACAAGCCTGCAATATTCTATGGAATACTGTTTGATCATTCACGCATGTAACAAAAAATGTAAACTTAAAAAATACAAACTATGACACTCTTAAAAGTTAACGGCGCACCTGCTAAAAAACAATTCGGTTCTTTTTTTGATGACTGGTTCAACGAATTTACAGGCTGGGGAAATGATGGCGGAACTGCTTCATGGAGCCGCGTTCCGGTAAACATTCATGAAACCAACGACGCTTTTCATCTTGAGCTAAGCACCCCCGGATTGAAAAAAGAAGACATTCAACTGACCGTTGAAAATGGTTTGCTTACCATTTCTTACGAAAAGAAAGAAGAAGCTAAAAACGAAGATCTCAAAACCATACGCAGGGAGTTCAGCTACCACGGATTCAAACGCAGCTTCACTCTTAGCGATAAAGTAAATGCCGATGATATCCAGGCAAAATACGAAGATGGTGTATTAAAAGTACTGGTACCTAAAAAAACAGAAGCACAGCCTGCAAGCAAACAAATAGCCGTGCAGTAAGCAAAGTTAGTGTGTGATGTGTGGCGTTGATCATTGAGGTTTTGGTAAGCATGTTGTCTTTCATTAGAACAACATGCTTTTTTTTAAATATTTATAACACCCAGGTGTTATTATATTACAAATTCAATCTCTTCGTTATTATTCATATTCCATAATATGCTACCTTCGCTCATTAATTTAATAACCCTTTAAAGACCGGACAATTGATTAATCGCAAGTTCACCTATATCCTCCTGGTATTCATTTCAGGCTTTTCTTTGCCGGCACTTTCCCAGGTTACAGACACCCTAAAACAGGATACCTTAAAACAGGACACCCTGAAACCGGATACGCTCAGGAACGATACAGCCATATTTAAACCTATTACCCAGGAAGATTCTGTTTTAAGGATCAGGAACCTTAATCCTTATATTACATTGCATGTGGATTCAACATTGCAATACAAGCTTGAAATCAATAAAGACGAGTCGCAATATTATTGGTTCCTAAAAAACTCCCCGGTAGGGCTGCGTATTGACAGAACAAACGGTACACTTATTTTTAAAGCTGAAAAAGGACTTTTTCTTTCCGGCAGGCTGAAGTACGACATTGAATATAAAGTAATGCTTGGCGTGCAGAACCTGGATAACCCGGCCGACAAAATCGACACTTCGTTTACCTTAATGTTTTACAACACGGAAATCATTCCTTCAAAAATAAAACCTACGGTAAACAGTATTTTATATGTTGACGAAGGCGATAGTGTAAGCTTTAAGATATTATGCGAGGATGGCAGCTTTCCTATTGACCGGATCAGTATGACCAGCAACTATCCTATTAAAACCGCAGGAGTAGTTACCAAATGCGGCGACGATTTTAAATGGTCTCCTCCTTTTGGATTTGTAAAATCTACCGACCCTAACAAGGAGCGGAAAGTGATCGTATATTTTGTGGGAAGTAATAAGTTTAATGTGCGCGATACCTCCATGATACAGATCATAGTAAAGGAAAACATCAATTACCCACAAAAGGTACTGGAGTATGAAGATCTGAGAAAAACGATCAACCATTATTCCAACCAGTTGAAAGCAACCTTTATGGAGCTGGATAAAAAGGTAAAAAGAACAAAAGGTACAAGAACTACGTTTGACCTTACTTCCGCGGCGGCTTCACTGGGCGGTACCGTGTTTTCATCGCTTCCTACCGATGGGCAAAAAACGGCCGGCAAGATTTTGCCCAGCGCCGGCGTGGCTATAATGCCCGTAAAAGAAAGTACGGCACCCATCAAAACAGCGGAGCAGAACTCTGCTACACTGGTGCGTAATGCCATTAAGCGATTGGATTACATGATGCAAAACAATACGCTGGTGGGCGACAAGGACCCTGAAATAGTGGCTAAAACACAAAAGCTGAGGGATGAATTGAAAGCAATACAGGTACAGTTGATAGAAGTACCTACTGTTGAAATCGGCGACTCACCCGAAGATCTTGATAAATACTTCAACAACCCGAAAGTGAATAAAAAATACAGGATGAAAAAGTCGGGATAAATGTACCGGGCTGTTGCTGAGTTTGCAGAGATGATAGCAGCAACAATGGTGTTTTAAAAAGAGGTTCCCTTTTCAAAACCTTCCTTATAGCAACTATACATTCATCTTGCATTTCCCGGTGATCAACTGGCGTTCCTATGGCACGCATACAGGTTTTTGCTATATACCTTAAACCTTCCATCCCTCCGGGATGAGCGGAACACCCCTGCACCTCTCCGATCCCACCTGTATAATGATCAATAAAAGTTCCCGCGTCTAACAGCTATTATTTATTTTTCTTTTCCCGGGGCTTTGGAAACCATCTTTTTTCTGCCCGCATCTTTCAGGGCTTTATCAACAATCCATTCTATCTGGCCATTCACACTCCTGAATTCATCTGCGGCCCATTTTTCGAGCGCACGATACATTTCTTCATCAATCCTTAAAACAAAATTTTTCTTATCCTTCACGGAATGGAATTTAATATGCGGTATTCAAATACAGGTAGAATTATTTTTTCAGGTACGTTCATAAGCGTGTTGATCTTCGCATACCGGGAAACCTTCCCGGCAGTTATTATACAGGCATATTATTGATACAGGGTTCCCGTATTCAAAATAGGAGTAGCGCCTTTTTCACCGCACAATACCACCATAAGATTACTCACCATAGCAGCCTTTTTTTCTTCATCCAGGCTCACAATATCCTTTTTTGAAAGCAGCTCCAGCGCCATTTCCACCATACCTACAGCACCTTCAACAATTTTTGCCCTGGCCGCAACAATGGCTGTTGCCTGCTGCCGCTGCAACATAGCTCCCGCTATTTCCGCCGCATAAGCCAGGTGGCTTATCCTTGCTTCTTTTACAACAATGCCCGCCGGCGCCAGCCTGTCGTTCAGCTCAAGTTCCAGCAGTTCATTTACTTTAACGCCACCGTCGCGCAGCGTGATAGAGGCGTTCTCATCCTCAAAATGATCGTATGCAAAAGTTGTGGCAAGATGCCTTACAGCCGCTTCGCTCTGGACTTTTACATAGTGGTTATAATCTTCTACGTCAAATGCCGCCCGGTAGGTATTATCTACCTGCCATACTATTACCGCGGCAATTTCAATAGGGTTACCAAGCTTATCATTCACTTTCAGCTTGGAGCTTTCCAGGTTTTCTGCCCGCAGCGAAATTTTTTGTTTTTTATACAGGGGGTTGACAAACAGCAGCCCGTTTTCTTTTACGGTGCCCACATATTTACCAAAAAAAGTAAGCACGTTGGAATGATTGGGACTTACCACTATAATACCCTTGAACAAAAACATAGCGATCAGAAAAGACACCAATCCCAGGATAATAAAAACAGGCCCTTTTTTAGCGGCCCCGTAAAAAAACAGGAAGGCAGCTACCACAAGCAGCAAAATAGCAGATAACAAAACCAGGTATCCGGAAACGGGACGAGTCAGTTTTTCCATAAACAAGTATTTAAATTGATATCAAAATGATATCAAATATACAAAATCCGATGATCGCTGAAAAATAAATTACGGGTTGCCGCAGGGCAATAAAAAAGATGCCGGCAAAACCGGCACCCATCCATTCTGCTTTGCTATTGTTTGTTATGTAACCGTTAACCCGGAGTTGCCACAGTATCAGTTCAATTTTATTTCCAGGAGCTTTGGCCAGCGTTTGCCGGTAACAAATATGTGGCCGGTAGCGGCATCCCAGGCAATGCCGTTCAGCACAGCTCCTTCTTCCACCGCCTGCTTATCATAGTTAATATTCGCCAGCTTTTTCAGGGCGTCTTTAAAATCAAGCACACCTGTTACAAAACCGGAATGAGGATCAATCTTCAGTATGTTATCTGTTTCCCACTGGTTGGCATATACATACCCGTCTATATATTCCAGCTCATTCAGCTTATATACAGGCCCATTGCTATTGGAAACAGAAACGATCTTTAAAAGTTTAAAATCGCCCGGGCGCACAAAATACAGCTTATCTGTTCCATCACTGATAATAAGGTTCGTTCCATCGTGCGTTATTCCCCAGCCTTCGTTAGCCCAATATATTTTACGTACGGGTTTTAAGTCCTTCAGGCTGTATACCAGCACTATATGATCCTGCCATGTTAATTGGTACAAAGTGTCGTTCAATATGGTTATGCCTTCCCCGAACAATGTAGACTCCAGGTCAACCCTTTTTTCAACTCTGCCTGTTTTATAGTCAACCTTACGCAAGGTAGATTCATTTTTTTGTCCCGTGCCTTCATACATCTGGTTGTTATAATAAACAAGTCCCTGTGTAAATGCCGACGTATCGTGCGGGTAAATATTCAAAACAGAATAGCTTACAAGCGCCGGCGGCGGAATATTATTTACGGGTTCGCCGGGTTGGCTTTCCTGATCACCCCCATTTCCATTACAAGACCACAGGAAAAGAACACATGCTATCCAAAAGACTGATTTTTTTAACATATAACAATTCATGGCTGCAAAAATAAGTTTTGAACGTAATGCGTGTACAACATATGTATTTTTTAACCTCTGTTTTTCAAAACGGTCATCGAAATATTCGTGTTAAGATTGTTCGTGAAAAATTAAATCCTTTACTTTACATTTCCTTCAGGCTGTTTTAAATCCCGGTATTCTTCATTTTACATGTATCCACATTTCCTGGTAAAGCTGCTGAATAAAAAGAACCTTACCGGTCATTTTATTCGTAAGTGAATTTGATATCGTACTGAAAAGCTGATCTTAAAAAGTCAGCTTATGAAATTATTCCTTTGTATTCTACTGGGCCTTTTTGCAGGTCAGTCCATTGCACAGAGAAACTGTGGTACCACCCATTACTGGCAGGAGCAACTGAGCAGCGACCAGCAGCTGAAAGCACGGCATGAGAAGTTGCAGCACTACCCGCCTTCCAAAAAAGAGCAGGAAAAAGACGTTACCGATCTGTCTGTAATTACCATTCCGGTTGTTATACATATTTTATACAATACCCCGGCAGAAAACATCAGCGACGAGCAGATACGATCGCAAATAGAGGTATTGAACAGGGATTTCGGCAAACAGAACAAGGATTTCGGCCAGGTGCCAGCGGCATTTGCTCCTTTTGCTGCCGATACCCGTATTCAATTTGAGCTGGCAAAAGTTGATCCCGAAGGACGGGCTACCAATGGCATCATCCGCAAAAAAACAACACAAGCCTCATGGAAGCAGGACGACATGATGAAATTCAGTGCCAGCGGAGGGGATGACGCGTGGGATAGCCGTTATTACCTGAATATATGGGTATGCAATCTTAACCGGAGCCTGTTGGGATATTCCACCTTTCCCGGCGCGGTTGCCGCTAAAGACGGTGTTGTAATACGAACCGACATTTTCGGCAACATCAATATAAGCAGCCCGGTATATAATAAGGGACGAACCACCACACATGAAGTGGGGCACTGGTTAAATCTTAAACATTTATGGGGCGACAGCTATTGCGGTGATGACGGGGTAGACGACACGCCACCCCAGAGAACGTATAACAGCGGCTGTTCGTCTTTTCCGCAAATTGACCCTGAAGGCTGTAATCCCAGTGCGGATGGTGATATGTTCATGAATTTTATGGACTTTTCCGACGATGCCTGCATTTTAATGTTCACTTATGGACAAAAGCAAAGAATGCGCAACCTGTTTAAGGAAGGAGGCGCAAGAGCTTCCATCCTGCAATCCCCGGCATTGGGCCAGCCCTGGAACAATACTCCATCGCCTTATAGCCAAACATCCGGGGCATCCATACATATTTTTCCTAACCCGGCTGCATCCGGAATAACCTTTGCAACAGGTGATAACAAGCCGGTTATTGTTAAATCATTTATAATATACAACAACACCGGGAAACCCGTAATGAGGGGTAATAACAGTTCCGGTACACAAATTACTGGTCTTATTCCCGGTATTTATCTTATTTCTATAGAAGCGGAAGATACAATCACCACTCTTAAATTCGTTAAGAAATAATACACTACGGCCCATTAAACTTTCGTTATGAAAGCCGTCTGATGATTGGTATTATATTTGGCGTTGTATTATAAAATGATCTCAAAAAAATTTACAGATGAAAAAAATAATCCTTTGCTTAACCGCTGCCTTGTTCTTATTCAGTATTTCTTCGGAAGCGCAATTATTAAAAAAAGTATTGGGAGATAAAAACGATTCGACAAAAAGTTCTTCAGGCATACTTGGTAATATAACAGGTAAAGATGGCAATTTAAGCAAGGATGATATAGCAGCGGGGTTGAAAGAAGCCTTGTCTGTTGGCGCGCAGAACGCCGGCAAAACCTTATCGGCTGTTGATGGCTACTTTGCGAATGCCGCATTAAAGATACTGATGCCGGAAGAAGCGAAAAAAGTAGAAGAAAAACTGCGTGCCGTTGGAATGGGGAAACAGGTGGATGAAGCGATCTTATCCATGAACAGGGCTGCCGAAGACGCTGCTAAATCCGCCGCACCTATTTTTGTGAACGCCATCAAACAAATGAGCATACAGGATGCCGCCGGCATCTTAAAAGGCGGGGATTTTGCCGCCACCGAATACCTGAAAGGAAAAACCACTTCCGCGCTTACGGAATCGTTCAGACCGGTAATAGAAAAATCGCTTGAAAAAGTGGACGCCACCAAATACTGGAATACCCTGTTCACCGCCTATAATAAATTTACGCTTAACAAGATCAATCCCGATCTTTCCGCCTATGTAACGGAAAAAGCGTTAAGCGGCATTTTTTACCAGGTTGCACAGGAAGAGCAGAAAATACGCAAAGATCCTTTAGCCCGCACTACGGAGTTATTGAAAAACGTATTTGGAAATAAATAAGATATCCCGCAAACAGTCAATAAAAAGTAAGAGAGATTTTTGACATCTCTCACTTTTCATTCTGCTGCTGCTCATTTTCATCGGCTTTCCGTTATCTTCGATAAAAACAACGCATGTCTATAACGCTTGTTATTATTATAATGACCTGTATCATTTCCTTTACCGCATTCAGGAATGAAAAGGTCTTCGATGATCTTATCTTTTATCCGCCTGCCATCACCGATAACAAACAGTATTATCGTTTTTTTACCTGCGGGTTTATTCATGCCAATACAGCCCACCTGCTGTTTAATATGTATTCGTTCTGGATCTTTGGGCGATATGTTGAAGTTTTATTTATGGCCAAATTCGGTACCACGGGCAAATGGTTATACCTGCTGATGTACCTGTCTGCTTTGTTTTTTTGCCTGCTGCCTACCTACCTCAAAAACAAAAACAACCAGTATTACCGGAGCCTTGGAGCGTCGGGAGCAGTGTCGGCTGTAATATTCGCTTTTATCTTCCTGGCGCCCCTGGAAAACCTCGGGCTTATCATACTTCCCGGCATCAGCATTCCGGGCTTTATATTCGGCGCTTTATACCTGGTAATATCTTCCATACTCGATAAAAGAGGCGGAGGCAATATCAACCATTCGGCTCATATCTGGGGGGCGCTGTACGGTATCGCATTCCTGGTAGTAGCGGGATTTGCATTCATTCAAAAAAATTTCGCGCTTGAGTTCTGGCAGGATATCAGCGCCTACATTACTAATTTTTAGCGTTCCGGATTGCATAATGATCTTATGTTCTTTTCCCGCTGTGCAGCGCCACTATGGTAATAAATGCCGATAGCAATAATGCCCCTGCCATAAAAATATAGGAAGCGCTGAAGCTGCCGGTTGAACCGTTGAGATACCCCACCAGGTAAGAGCCCGCAAACGAACCCAGCGCCCCAAAGCTGTTGATGAGAGCAATGGCCCCTGCCGCTACATTTTTAGGCAGGATCTCCGTAATGGCAGCGAAGAACGGTCCATAAGGCGCATACATGGCTCCACCGGCTATTACAAGCAGCGCAAACGATAGCCAGAAATGATCTTCCCCTGCAAGATAAGAGCCGTAAAAGGCCACAGCGCCTGCTAACAGGAATGGCCATACGAAGATTGAGCGGGTAAGCTTTTTATCGGAAAAGTAAGAAACCGTAAGCATGGATATGGCTGCCAGCAGGAAAGGTACAGAAGAAAGCCAGCCGGTGCTGACAATATCGCTGTTAGGTGCGGCATTGATAATGGAAGGCAGCCACATTACAAAGCCATATACACCAATGCTCCATAACGCGTATTGCAGGCAAAGCAGTATCACCGTTTTTGATTTGAAAGCTTCCGCATAATTTCTTACAGGCTTAATGCCCTGCTGTTCCAGGCGCAACTGAGCTTCCAGCGCATCTTTTTCTTTTGTTGTCAGCCATTGGGCATCTCCGGGCTTATCCTGCACCAATCTCCACCAGAAAAAAGCCCATATCACCGCCGGTATACCCTCTATGATAAACATCCAGCGCCAGCCTACCGACTTGATCAAATAGCCCGACACGATAGACATCCACAAAATAGTAACAGGATTACCTAGTATTAAAAAAGTATTAGCTCTCGATCTCTCCGCTTTGGTGAACCAACGGCTGAGAAAGATGATCATGGCGGGCATAACAGCGCTTTCTACCACTCCCAAAGCAAAACGAATGGCAATGAGCAGGTTTACATTGCTTACTATACCTGTTGCCGCCGCCAGGCTTCCCCATAATACGAGCGACCAGAAGATCAATTTTTTGGCGCTTTTATTGGCAGCATACAAAGCGCCTGGTATCTGGAAGAAAAAATAGCCCAGGAAAAACAATGAACTCAGCAATGAGGATACGGCAGGAGTGATCTTCAGATCATCGGCCATGCCGCCGGCGGCTGCAAAACCGAAATTCGCCCTGTCGAGGTAAGCAAGACTGTATGTAATAAAGGCTACGGGTATCAAACGTAGCCACCGTTGTTTCGCAATCGTATCCGGCATATTAACGTCCTGCATTTGTTATACAGGGAATTAATATCGTTCTTTTTGCTTGAAATACCAAGCAGGTATGAGTTAATTCGTTTATTGTTTGTTTTTTCACTCATAGCCCAAAGCCCATAGCTGATAGTCCACAGCCGATGGCTGATTTTAAATACGCCCCGCCGGTTCACTCAAAATTCAAACTTTCTGGCGATCTTACATCCCTAAAAATCCGGTCAATGATAAGAAACCTGCCCAAACCGCTTATCCTGCTTTTGATATGTACGCTCGTATGCTGCCATACAGGCGTTGCCCAGTATGATACATTATGGGCGCCTGAAGCTGCCCCAACACCCCTTATCAAATGGCGTCACCCCTATCATCAAACGCTTACGCTTAAATTATTTTTATCGCAGGCCGGATTTGATGAACCATACAAACGAAAAGATAATGGCAAAAGCACGGTTTACCTCACTATAGACGGTGCTTTTAAAGTGATAAAAAAATTAGACCGGCTCACATCGGGTATTCCTAAGATCATATACCTGGTAGGATGGCAGTATAATGGACACGACTCGAAATATCCCGCTTTTTTCGAAGGCAATGAAAACCTGAAAAGACCACAGGATAAAAACGCCCTGGAGAGCATACGCTGGCTGATGCGGGAAGCCAAAAATTACCATACTACCGTTAGCCTGCACATTAATATGTTTGACGCCTATGAAGACAGTCCTTTATGGAACGAATATGTGAAGCATGATATCATAGCCAAAAAAGCGGACGGAACCCTGCTGGCAGGGGAATGGGGTTACCCGATCAGTTACGCGCAGGAATGGAAAACAGGGTTTGCCCAAAAGCGTATTGACAGCTTATGCAAGCTGCTACCGGTAGGTGAAGCCGGCACCATACATATAGACGCGTTTCACACATGGCCACCTATGCCTTCCACAGATACTAACGGTAATGCGTATGTAGACCTTAAAAAAAAGATAACCAGCCCTTACCTGCAGTTCAATGAGCAGGATGAAACAACAGCCCAACAAAAGATTTTTGAATACTGGGCTTCCAAAGGAATTGATGTAACCAGCGAAGGAGTAGACTTTTTAAGGGATACCGATTTTGCAGGATTACAGCCCATGGCCTGGTGGTTTACGAGAAGTGCGGAAGACTATCTTCGTTACCCGGCAGGATTTTATACAGGAGGTGTTGACAACGGGGAATGGGGAAAATTATTCGGCAGCAGTATACATGGCGAACGGGAAATAAAAAATGACCCGGTCAACCTGTCCGGGATATTAGAAAACTTCTGCCTGCATACGGTTCCCTGGTATTATCTTAACCGGTTCAAACGATTGTATATTGTTCGTTCGGATAACATTACAAAAGCCGTTTTTTCAAATAATATAGAATCAGCTATATCCGGTAAACAATATAGTTTGAAACAGGATGGGAAACTGCTGTCAGACGGAGAAGACATATTGATACCTGCATTGTGGATGCCGGAAACAGCGATGATAGCTTATAGCAAACATGGATATGAAAACCGGGAATGGCGCCTTCCTGAAAATTTTTCAGGGTACAAAAAGCTGGATGTATACCGCATCACTGCCGAAGGAAGGAGATTTCTATACAGTATTCCCGCCCGCAATGGTATGATCCGGCTCTCTGTTCCTGCTGCTACCGGCTACATCATTCTTCCCGGTAAAAAAAGTACTTTTTAATATAGAGGATTGCATCATGCTCCAGGTAATTAAGTTTAGGAACCGGAATAAAACTATTATCCTCCATAACCCTAAAAAGATTAATTTTCAGGTTCATTTAAAATTTTCCATTCAACCGGTATTACAACTAAAGTTTTTATTCTTTCCATGAAAAAGATCATTATACTTACCATCGTTATTTGCTTCCCGCCACTGCTATGGGCGCAACCCGCCACCAAACACAACCTGCATTTCCGCCAATTGGCAAAAGTTTGGGATGAAGCCCTTCCCCTGGGAAACGGCACCGTAGGAGCGTTGGTTTGGCAAAAAGAAAACAAGCTGCGATTTTCGCTTGACAGGGCCGATATATGGGATTTACGCCCGCTGAAGGGTTTGCACAGGAAAGAATTTTCTTACCAGTGGATCGAAAAAAAAGTACTGGAAAAAGATTATAAGCCGGTGCAGGAATATTTCGATGCTCCTTACGACCGGGAACCGGCGCCTTCTAAAATTCCCGCCGGCGCAATAGAGTTCAACCTGCCTCCCTCTTCTGTAAAATCTGTTGAACTGTCTCTTAAAAATGCATTGGCAACTATTACCTGGGAAGGCGGGGAAAAGCTGCAAACCTTTGTACATGCCACACAGCCTGTAGGTTGGTTTCGATTTGAAAACACAAAGTACGATCCGGGCATTCAGCTCATAGCTCCCGCCTACGCAGGTGTGTCCTCGGGCGGTGAAGTAAATTCACTGGTAGGCGACGACCTGGCACGCCTGGGCTACGAACAAGGCAATATTGCTCAAAAAGATAACAGTATTACTTATACTCAAAAAGGCTGGGGCGGCTTCACCTATGAGATCAACGTTCGCTGGAGGGAAATAAATACCACTACGATTGAAGGAGTATGGAGCATTTCTTCGCAACACTCCGGTAAAAAAATAAATCCATTATCAGCCAAAGTAACGGAAATGGCTACACTACGCGGGTATAGCGCCGATTACAGCACCCACCTGAAATGGTGGAATACTTTCTGGTCAAAGTCATCTTTGCAAGTGCCCGACAGCATTATAGAAAAGCAGTGGTATCTTGAACAATACAAATTCGGCTCCGCCGCCCGTAAAGGGGCGCCTCCTGTTTCTCTGCAGGCAGTGTGGACGGCCGATAATGGCAGGATACCACCATGGAAAGGCGATTTTCATCACGATCTGAATACCCAGCTCAGCTACTGGCCTTCCTATAGCGGCAATCATTTGGAAGAAGCCACCGGGTATATTGATCATTTGGAAGAAAATAAAGCTAACTATAAGCGCTACACGAAATTGTTTTTTGCTAAAGAAGGCTTAGCCATACCGGGCGTAACTACACTCGACGGCACTGAAATGGGTGGCTGGACCCAATATTCCCTCTCTCCTACTGTATCATCGTGGCTGGCGCATCACTATTACCTGCAATGGCGTTACAGCATGGACAAACAGTTCCTGAAAGAAAAAGCATACCCGTTCGTTAAGGATGTTTGTACCTTTTTAGAAGAAATTACTGTAAAAGAAGAAAACGGCTTACGCAGGCTGCCGCTAAGCTCCAGTCCTGAAATAAACAACAATAGCATAAGCGCCTGGTTTTTACAGAACACCAATTATGACCTGGCGCTGATGAAGTTTGCTTTTACCGCGGCTATTGAAATGGCGGAAGCGTTGCAGTTGCGGGATGAAGTAGCCGAATGGCAGCAAACGTTGGCTGAGTTTGGCGACTATGCCGTTACAGAAAACAATGAGCTGATGTTTGCTCCGGATCTGCCTTATGCAGAATCGCACCGGCATTTTTCCCACCTCATGGCCATTCATCCGCTGGGACTGATCAAATGGGAAGACGGAGAAAAAGCGCAGTCTGTTATTAAAAATACGATTTCACTCCTTGAAAAAACAGGCCCCGATTACTGGTGCGGTTATTCTTATTCGTGGTTGGCCAATCTCAAGGCAAGAGCAAAAGACGGAGATGGGGCTGCGAAAGCGCTGAATATATTCGCAACAGCATTTTGTTTGCCCAACAGCTTTCATGCCAATGGCGACCAAACCAGGTCCGGCTTATCCAAATTCACTTACCGGCCGTTTACACTCGAAGGAAATTTCGCCTACGCTGCCGGGTTACAGGAAATGCTGTTACAGAGCTATGCCGGGTTTATAGAGGTTTTTCCTGCTATCCCGCAGGAATGGCAGAACGTTTCATTCAACCAGTTAAGAGCCGAAGGCGCATACCTGGTATCGGCAAAAAAAACAAATGGTATTATAACGCAAATAAAAATAGTGGCGGAAAAAGGAGGGAAAACAAAATTGAAGCTTCCTTTCACCAACTGGAAAGTAGTATCTGCCAGGGGGATCAGCGTTGCTGAATCAGGAGATTTCCTCGACCTTAATTGCGCAGCCGGCAGCGAAGTCATTATTCATAATACAGGAGGCTAAGAAGATTTGAAATTTGAGATGAGATGCCAGACACTACCAATATCAGATTTCAAATCTCAAATCCATCAAACCTGTAACCTGAAGCTTGAAGCCTGCCCCTTTACACCTTGTTATTATATATTTCTAATCCTTTTTCAAGGCAGTCCATAGCGCTGTTGATTGCTTCCACATTCAGCACATAAGCCAGCCTTACTTCATTTTTACCCAGATCCGGCGTGCTGTAAAATCCCGACCCGGGCGCCATCATAACGGTTTGATCGTTGTACGAAAACGATTCCAGCAGCCACTGGCAAAAATCATCCGAATCTGTTACCGGTAATTTTGCCATAGCATAGAAAGCGCCACCGGGGTTGGGACAGAAAACGCCTGGAATATTATTGAGACGTTTTACCAAAGTATCTCTTCTTAATTGATATTCCTCCCTGGTGGCGTTAAAATAATCATGGGGCAGATCCAACGCAGCTTCGCCTGCTATTTGTCCGAATGACGGGGGACTGAGACGAGCCTGTGCAAATTTCAAAACAGTATCCAGTACCTGCCTGTTCCTGGTAAGCAACGCACCTATTCTTGCCCCGCAGGAGCTATACCGCTTTGAAATGGTATCCACCATTATTACGTTATCGTCTACTCCGCTTAATTGCAATGCGCTGAAATGCGTGCCTGTATAACAAAACTCACGGTAAGCCTCATCCGAAAACAAATAGAGATCATGCCGCTTTACAATATCGCGCAGGGTTTCCAGCTCGTCCCGGCTGTATAAGTAACCGGTAGGATTATTGGGATTACAAATAATGACTGCCTTTGTACGCGGGGTGATCTTTTCTTCGAAAGCCGCTATCGGCGGCAATGAAAAACCATCTTCGATGCCCGATGTTACAGGAACAACTTTAACACCCGCTTCTACCGCGAAACCGTTGTAATTGGCATAAAAAGGCTCAGGGATGATCACTTCATCTCCGGCATCCAGGCAACCCAGCATCCCGAACAATATAGCTTCCGATCCGCCTGTAGTAATAATAATTTCTGTATGATCTATCTGTACTCCTACCCCTTCGTAATACTTTACCAGCTTGCGCCGGTAGCTTTCATTACCCGCACTGTGACTGTATTCAAGAATTTTAAAATCAGAATGCCTCACGGCGTCCAAAACAGGCTTGGGTGTTTCAATATCCGGTTGTCCAATATTCAGATGATATACCCGCACACCTTTTTTCTTGGCCGATTCGGCGTAGGGAACCAGCTTCCGGATAGGAGAAGCAGGCATCTGTTGTCCGCGATTACTGATAGATAGCATATAGCAAAGATATAGAACCGCTTACAGTTTATAAAACAAAGAGATAAGCATTGGTTATAACACCCGCCGCACGTTATTAATATGTGCCTAATTCAACCTTTGCAGATTTCAGCGCGGCACATACCTTTGCGGCATGCAAATATTAGACGGTAAGCTCGTAGCCCAGGCGGTTAAAGACGACCTTAAGAAAAAAGTGGCTGCGTTAAAACAAGCAGGAAAGAAGACACCACACCTGGCTGCCATACTCGTAGGCAATAACGGCGCCAGCGAAACCTATGTAGCGTCCAAGGTAAAAACATGCGAAGAAATTGGGTATGCTTCCACCCTGATCCGTTTTGAAGAATCGGTAGCAGAAGCAACCTTGCTGAAGAAAATACAGGAGCTGAACGACGATACGGAGGTGGACGGCATCCTGGTACAACTCCCGTTGCCCGGGCAGATATCGGAAGAAAAAGTGATCAACACGATCGTAGCTGAAAAAGACGTGGATGGCTTTCACCCTTCCAATATTGGCAAAATGGTACAGGGGCAGCCCGCTTATATTCCCGCTACTCCCTATGGCATACTGTTATTGCTGGAACACTATAAAATAGAGACCAAAGGCAAACACGCCGTGGTAATAGGGCGCAGCAATATCGTGGGGCGCCCCATGAGCATTTTACTGAGCCAGAACAGCAGCACAGGTAACTGCACCGTTACGTTGTGCCACTCGTATACAAAAAACCTGAAAGAGCTTTGCCTGCAGGCAGATATTATTGTGGCCGCACTGGGTAAACCCGAATTTCTTACAGCGGATATGGTAAAAGAGGGCGCCATAGTGATTGATGTGGGCATTACACGTGTAGAAGACAAAACAAAAAAGAAGGGGTATGCCATTAAGGGAGATGTAGCCTACGAAACGGTTGCCCCAAAGTGCAGCTATATCACTCCTGTACCCGGCGGCGTAGGCGCTATGACCATAGCGGCTTTAATGCAGAATACTTACCAGTCGGTACTCAGGCAATATGGCGGTTAGTTTTTCATTTTTTAAGAAAAAATATCATTTTTTCATTTTTATTGAAAAAAATAAATATTTTTCATTATTTTTGAAAAATGAAGCATTATACCGTTTTCATGGCAGACATTATAAAAAGCCGTGAAGCCGTGCAAAAGAATATGGCAAAAGGATTGAATGCGGTAACGAGGTATGTGAACGCTAAAATGAAACAGGGCATACTGTCGCCACTCACCGTAACACTGGGTGATGAGTTTCAGGGAGTACTCAGCTCCACCCAAACAGGATTGGAAATGATCCTTTGCATTGAAGAATGGATCATAGAAAAACAACCCGGATTTAAGCTGCGGTATGTGCTGGGCTTTGGACCAATAGAAACTCCAATAAATCATACTATTGCACATGGAATGCTGGGGGCGGGATTAACCCGTACGAGGGAAAGATTAAATGAGCTTAAAAAAACGGAGAACAGGTTCTCTGTTTCAGGAAGCTCCAATGACCATCTTTTGAATGACCTGTTTGTACTATATCAGTCTATAACCGATGACTGGAATCCCAAAGATTACCCTGTAATTCATGACTTCATCAGGTATAACGATTACAAGAAGGTTGCAGACAGACAGGGAAAAACATGGAGCCAGATGTGGAAACGGAAAAAAACACTCAAAATAAAAGAGTATAATATTCTTAAAAACCTAATCACCGGCAATGAGCATCCTGTTACATAACATCTTCTGGTTTGTTATTACCTTTGCGGCTGGAGAAATGTTCGCCTGGGTGGTGTTTTATTTCATTCGTAAAAAGTTTGAAAGAAGTATCGGGCAAAGCAGCATTTCCATTTTGAAAGGCATACTGGAAAGATTTCTGCTCGTTTTAGGATTGGCTTGCAATATTCCTACAGTTATTGTTTTCTTCGGCGCGCTCAAGCTGGGAACAAGACTGAAGGAACAACAGGATTCAAGAGTATCGAACGATTACTTTTTGATCGGGAATATTTGCTCGGCAGCGATCGCTATTATAGATTACTTAATTTATATTTTCCTTGCAGGCAACCATTAACATACAACAGACTACCCTCCCGGTAATGGAGGCTTTTTATACCTTACAGGGAGAAGGGGGCCACCAGGGGAAAGCCGCTTATTTTATAAGGCTGGGCGGATGCGATGTGGGATGTGTTTGGTGCGATGTAAAGGAAAGCTGGGATGCAGGCGCACATCCTCAAAAATGTATTGAAGCTATTTTAACGGATGCCAAAAAAGAAGCAGGCGTACAGGATAAGGCAAGCAATGTAATAGCTGTTGTTACCGGCGGTGAACCTTTGATGCACGACCTTACAGCACTTACCGCCGCGCTAAAAAAAGAAGGTTTCCGCACACATATTGAAACCTCCGGGAGTAATTATATGAGTGGCAGTTGGGACTGGATATGCATTTCTCCCAAAAAGTTCAAAGCCCCGTTACCGGAGAACATGCCGCTGGCAGATGAGCTGAAAATAATCGTTTACAACAGGTCGGATTTTGCCTGGGGCGAGCAATATGCGCAACAGGTGAACAAAAACTGCAAGCTGTATTTACAACCGGAATGGAGTAAAGCCAATACTATTACCCCGTTGATCATTGACTATATAAAAGCCAATCCCCAATGGCAATTAAGCCTACAGGTGCATAAATACCTTAATATTCCATAAAGGGAAGGGATTTGAAATTTGAGATGAGTGGCAGAGCTTAGCCTGTAGTTTGCCCATAACCGATCGCTGATAGCCAACAGCTCATAGCTATTCCAACGTTTGGGTCGCATCCATCTTCATGAGCGCCATGATCTGGCGCATTGTTTTTTGCATGCCATCGCTGCTGCCATCCAGGAAAATAATATTACCCTTGCCTGCCTCTGCAAAATTCTTGATCGCCTCTGTCCACATGCTGAACAATATCACATTCGTATCAAGGTTTGCCTGTTTCATCTGTTCAGCGGCCTGGCTCATCCCTTTGGCAACTTCCTCGCGGAATAAAGCAACCCCCTGACCACGCAATTGAGCTGCCTGCCTTTCAGCTTCCGCGGCAATTTTAATGGCATTTCCTTCGGCTTCGGCTCCTTTGGTTTTGGTGATCAACAACGCCTGTCCTTCATTTTCCGCGGCGGCTTTCAGGTTATTACTTGCCACCACCTTGCTCATACTATCCAGTATCACTTTATCGAATGTAATATCGTTGATCTGCAGGTCCAGCAAATGATATCCCCAGTCTTCCAGCAAATGGTCAATCTGCTCCTTTACATATTCTACAATTTCTTTGCGCAGTCCCAATATCTCCGCCTGCCTTTTGGTTGCTACAAAAGAACGGATAGTACCTTCAATAGTACGGGTAAGCGCCTGCATCAGGTCGCGGTCGCTGATAAATTTAAATGCTACCTTTTTGATGGTTTCCTCTTCCGCGTTCTGAACAGCATACAACAGCATGCTCTTGAAATATACATTCGCCTGGTCGGCAGTTACCGCCTGGAATTCCATTTCTACCGAGCGGTTCTGGATAGAAATACGTTTGTATATCTGTTCTATAAGGGGGATCTTAAAATTTAAGCCGGGGCGCAGTATACGGCGGTATTTCCCGAACATGGTGATCACTGTAATAGTTCCCTGGTTAACGGTAACAAGGCCCGACAGAACAATGAACAAAAGCAATACGATCCAAACCCATGGAAAAAGAATGTCCATAACAATTGGTTTAAATGTGAAAGTAGCGTTTTTTTTGATCATACCTTTGCAAATCGTATTGCCTGCCATTAATTTTTTAAAAACGAACAGATGAGATATGATCTTATTATAGTGGGAGGAGGGCCCATAGGGTTAGCATGCGCGCTGGAAGCTAAAAAAGCCGGGTTAAAATATTGTATCCTGGAAAAAGGATGTCTTGTAAACTCACTCTACAATTATCCTTATAACATGACCTTTTTTTCCACGTCGGAAAGGCTTGAAATAGGGGGAATCCCTTTTGTATCAATATCGGTAAAGCCTACCCGCAATGAAGCCCTGGAGTATTACAGGAGGGCGACTTTATCTAACGACCTTGAGGTTCACTTGCAGGAAAAGGTAACCTCCATTATTCCCGTTAATGGCATTTACCAGGTAACTACTACCAAAACCTCTTACCAAACCCGCTATATCATTATTGCTACCGGCTTTTATGATGTTCCCGTATTGATGAACATTCCGGGGGAAGACTTGCCCAAAGTAACTCATTACTATAAAGAGCCGCATTTTTATGCCATGCAAAAAGTGGTGGTGGTAGGGGCTAATAATTCCGCGGTTGATGCGGCTTTGGAAACCTATCGCAAAGGAGCGGAGGTAACAATGGTGATACGCGATAACGTTATTGGCAAAAGGGTAAAATACTGGGTGAAGCCCGATATTGAAAACCGGATTGCGGAGGGAAGCATTAAAGCATACTTTAATTCAACATTGACTGCCATTCATGAGCATTCGGTGGATATACAAACTCCTGATGGGCTTGTATCTGTTCCTAATGATTATGTAATTGCCGCTACAGGTTACCAGCCTCAATTTGATTTTTTGAGGAGAGTTGGTATTCAGCTATCGAACGATGAAAAATTAAAGCCGGAATATAACGCGGCTACCATGGAGTCGAACCAGCCCAATATTTACCTGGCCGGCGTGGTATGTGGCGGCATGGATACGCATACCTGGTTTATTGAAAATTCGCGGGAGCATGCATTCATTATACTGAATGATATAATGAGGAAGGAGAATTTGAAACTTTGAGAATGTGGAAATGCAAGAGTGTACTAATTGCCAGGATGGTGCAAATCTCAAATTTCAAATCCAACAATCATCCCCTGTGTTTACCCTCGCTTATTAAGATCAGCGCGAATACAGCATAATTGATGATATCATAATAGTTGGCATCAACCCCTTCGCTTATAAGGGTTTTACCTTTATTGGCAAGTATTTGCTTTATACGCAGCAGCTTTGAGAGAATAAGGTCGGTAAAGCTTTCCTGGCTCATGTCGCGCCAGGCCTCGCCATAGTCGTGGTTCTTGTTTTGCATCAGGCTCCGGGCATTATCAATTTTGGCAGCATACAATGCCTGCGCAGTATTTACATCCAGGTCTTCGGGAACATCTGCGCCGAGCTCAAGCTGCATCAACCCCACTACAGCATAATTCAGTATTCCTTTAAATTCAGAGCTGATATCGTCCTCCACTTTTTGAATTCCTGTTTCCTGGATGGTTCTTATGCGTTTAGCCTTAATAAAGATCTGATCCACCACCGATATCGTACGTAATACCCTCCACGCCGTACCATAATCCTTTGTTTTTTTCAAAAAAATATCCTGGCTCGCTTGCACAGCCTCGTTATACTGCTGAATGGTGCTCATTATTTGATCTGCTTTTTTAATGAGATGATTATTTTTGTTTTGTTGATTTACCGGGGTTTCAAAAATAGGATGAAATGAGCCATATAGATCCGGCATACCAAAAAGAATTATTAACAGGCGGATACAATTCAATAAACGATAAATACAGGCACACCATAATGCACACATTAAACTGTAAAGGACGATTATTATCATTAGATACACCCGTGGTAATGGGCATCATCAATGTTACCCCCGATTCGTTTTACGGGAACAGCCGGAAAAATGAGGCAGACGCGGTTTTGCTACAGGCAGAAAAAATGCTGAAAGAAGGCGCTGCTATACTGGACATGGGGGGGCAAAGCACCCGTCCCGGCAGTGAGCGGGTAGGCGCTGCCCGGGAAGCCGAAAGAGTGATCCCGGCAATCCAAACCATTTTAAAACATTTTCCCGAAGCGGTTATTTCAATAGATACCTATCACTCGGCAGTTGCAAAGGCGGCTGTGGAAGCAGGGGCCTGTATGGTGAACGATATCAGCGCAGGAGAAATGGATGAGCAGATGCTGGACACGGTAGCTTCGCTTAAAACACCCTATATATGCATGCATATGCTGGGTACCCCCGATACCATGCAGCAGTCGCCGCAATACAACAATGTTACACTGGAAGTACTGGATTTCCTGGCAGGGAAGATCAAAATATGCCGCAGCAAAGGAATATATGATGTAATTGCCGATCCGGGCTTTGGCTTTGGCAAAACCATACAACATAACTTCACCTTACTTAAGTCGCTGGAGCTGTTTAAAATGCTGGAAGTTCCTGTACTGGCAGGACTTTCCCGCAAATCCACCATTTATAAAACACTTGGCTTAACGGCTAACGAAGCGCTGAACGGCACTACGGTGTTAAATACTATCGCCCTTATGAACGGCGCTCATATACTAAGAGTGCATGACGTAAAGGAAGCCGTGGAAGCGGTGAAACTTTTTGTAAGCTACCGGCAGGCGGCCAGCAATGTTTAACTTCCCTTATGCAAAACGGCTCCGGGTTCCGGAGCCGTTTATTATATCCAATATTTCAGTTTAATTTTTCTTTACCGGGGCTTTTTGCGCTGGTTTTACCGGCGTGATCTGCGGTTTAACCGGTGGCGGAGGAGGCGCCGGCGCGTCTTTTACATCCAATACTTCCACTTCAAATATCAGGTTGCTGTTGGGCTTCAGCTTTCCCTGCCCCTGCGATCCGTACCCTAATCCCGAAGGAATAAAGATCCTTCCTTTCGCTCCTTTGCCAAATTGCCTCAATCCATCGTCAAATCCTTTGATAGAACCACCTGTACCAAGGGTAAAGGTATAAGGTTCCGTATGATGAAAAGAAGAATCAACGTTGCTGTCGAAAACAGTACCATCCAGCAATGAACCGGTATATTTTACCGAAATGCTCTGACCGGCTTTGGCAGATTCGCCGCCGGCTTGCTGAACCTCGTAATAAGTACCGGCTTCTGTTCTTTCTGCCTTGATATTATTTTTAGCAAGATAGGCCTGTATGGCTTCATCGTCTCTCACCTTTTGCCCAATTGCCCGTATTGAATCCTGTTCCTGGATCACTTTCACTTCCTGGGCAAAATCTTCCTGTGCTTTTTCTTTACTTACTATACCTAATACTTTGATAGTTCTTACCAGGTATTCACCTTTTTTAAACTCTTTGGGCATTACTCCCATTCCACTCTTAAAAGCGCTGTCTGTAAGTATACGTATCACAATACTATCCCCTTTCCTGACCTTACTGAAAATTTCAAAAAAGTCTTTTGGCAATTCGGTACTGTCTATTGGCTGATACTGCGGAGGCCTGGGGCCTGTTTCTCCACCCAGCACAGAATCCTTATACAATAAAGCCATACGGAACTTCATAACCTCTCCATATTTTACCATATCGCCTTTGCCGTCGCTTATAATTTTATATTCCGAGCCGTCTTTTATCTTTTTGTAAACACCGCTTCCGCCGCCACCGCAGGCAAGCATACCCAGCGTAAAAATCATAATAGAAATGTATCCTGTTGTTTTTTTCATATACCTGATTATTGTAATTGTGATTCGTTTTCTTTTATCGCTTTTTTAAATAGTTGAACCGATGCGGCCAATGATTCAGCGCTTCTGCCACCAGAAGCATTAAAATGCCCGCCACCATTAAAATATTTGCGGGCAAAGGTATTAACATCAAAGTTCCCTTTGCTCCTGAACGACCATTTTCTTTCTTCATCCCTGTCTATAACCAGCCCGGCCAATTTAATTCCCTGGATGGACAAAGGATAGTTAACAAGTCCCTCCGTATCTCCTGTTTTTACATTATACTTTAACAGGTCTGCTTTAGGAATGGCTATTAAAGCGGCATTGTATTCATAAAGCACTTCCATCCTGTGCAGCAGCACATGTCCTATAAAACGTAACCTGTCTTCCAGGAAATTATCGTACAGGTTCTCGTGTACAATGGAATGCTGCAGCCCTTTCTTTTTGAGTTCCGCTACCATTTCGTGCACATTGGCCGAGGTAGCAGGAAAGCGGAACGACCCGGTATCGCCGATAATACCCGCGTACAGGCAAGAGGCAATACCCTCGTTTATAAGATCTCCATAACCTGAATCTACAATAAAATCGTACACCATTTCGGAAGTGGAGCTTTTAATTGTCTCGCTGATGCCATAATCAAAAGCATTTACTTCAGGCTGCGCGTGGTGGTCTATCAAAATTTTAATACAGTTAAGAGAAGCCAGCCTGGCAGCCATATGCTTGGTACGGTGCAACGCGTTAAAATCAAGACAAAACAACCACTCGACTCCATCCAGGGCAGTATTCGCCTTTTCAGCACTCGCCTCATAATCAATAACAGCCTTGTTTCCCGGCATCCATTTCAGAAAATCGGGCCAATTGGTAGGAGAAATAACAGTTACCTGGTGCCCTATTTGCCTGAGAACACCCGCTAATGCCAGCGAAGACCCCATCGCATCCGGATCGGGTTTCTGGTGCATGGTAATTACTACTTTACGGGGAACTTTCAATAACGGGTAAATTTCCTGAATAGGCTTCATAACGAGGCGCAAAAATCAATTATAATGGGCATTCAGTCAAATCTTTTTTAACAGATGTATACAAACAAGGGGGAATGGCAATTTTGAAATTGATGCTGAATGCGCTTACTTTGCTGCCCTAAAGAAAAAAATATGAGCAACAGAACTTTTACCATGATCAAACCGGACGCCTTTGCC
The DNA here is from genome assembly GCA_019638595.1 of Chitinophagaceae bacterium. GTDB lineage: Bacteria > Bacteroidota > Bacteroidia > Chitinophagales > Chitinophagaceae > Agriterribacter. The sequence goes on along the minus strand of JAHBTJ010000005.1, from coordinate 128,880 downwards.
AATGGTCATTCGGGTGCTATCCTGGATAAAATAATCAAAAGCGGGTTTAGGATCGTATCACTGAAACTTACTTCACTTACCCCCGAAAAAGCAGGGGAATTTTACGCAGTGCATAAAGCAAGACCTTTTTACGGAGAACTGGTTGAATTTATGAGCAGTGGTCCTATTATTGCAGCCATTCTCGAAAAGGATAACGCAGTTGAAAGCTTTCGCAAGCTGATCGGCGCTACCGATCCTGCCAAAGCTGAAGAAGGTACCATCAGGAGGTTATTTGCGGAAAGCCTGGGCAAAAACGCCATCCACGGAAGCGACAGCGATGAAAATGCAGCGATAGAAGGGAACTTTTTCTTTAGCAATCTTGAAAGATATTAAGTGTAAATACTTAATGCCGTTACCTCAATACTTTATTATTTAAAAGAATTTTTACCCTTTGCGCAAGTTTGGCATAATCTTAGTTATAATAAGTTTATCTTTCTCAAGGGTTTAGGGTTGAAACTAAAGGGGGCTCATTTCCATGGGCCTCAATTTTTTTATATATACCCTATCCGCTCCATTGAAGCAATAATCCTCTTTTGAACTCTTTAACAGTCCGTATAGCCGGTAAACAAAAAATATAAGTTATATGCTATTCCACCACCGCTTCATTACCATATACCTGGTGCTTATACTGAAGAGAGGGTGAAGGAATAAAGCCGCCGATATTAAGTTGATCCCATTTTTTATCCACGGCGGCAATGGTTTCATCATCGGCCACAATAATATTGGGCCAATCGCGCTGAAAGCCATCAAATTCTTTTGTTTTGCGCGTTCCATCCAACCCCAGGCAGGCAAATATCTTTCCAGGCTCGTTTTTGGATTCCTGTTTACATAAAATATGATCTCTTTTTGGATCGAGATTATTGCAAAAACGCCATAATGCCACGGGGAGATTACAGGGATCAATGTTGTGCTCTATATAAAGTACCATTTTTATACTTTCTATACCGGGGATGATCTCGCAAATACGATTGTGCAGTTCCCTGATATGATCTTTCCTGTTTTTCTTTACAGCAATAATGAGACAAGGAATATTATAAGCGGCAGGTAATATATTGACCTGTTCTATTTCCGGGAAAAAATGCTTAAAATCCGATACAGCTATTAACCCGCTGCCAGCAGGTACTGCAAACCGGTCGTCTGTTTCCTCTTCTGTCTTCCGTGTACCATCAATACACATTTTACCACCAAACCCCAGCTTACTGCAGCTATGATCAAGCACATCCATGGGGCCGTTGGTAAAGGAAACATCTGTAGCCACATTCAGGTTACTGAATACCACTTGAGCCAATGCCCTGTAATCCTGTATATCGGCTAATTCGTCAGCTATTACCAATATTTTATTGAACATCATTTGCCCCGCCCCCCACATGGCATACATCACCTTTTGACCCTGCCCTGCAAATTCCTTTTTTATCTTAGCGATCACCAGGTTGTGAAACACCCCTTCCACCGGCATTTCCATATCTATAATTTCCGGCACCATAGTCATTTTAATGGGCGCCAGAAAAATCCTTTCCGTAGCCTTTCCCAGCCAGGCGTCTTCCTGCGGGGGAATACCTACTATAGTGGCTGGATACACCGCGTTTTTTTTATGGGTAATACAGGTAACATGGAACCTGGGGTACCAGTCGGGCAAAGAATAATAGCCGGTATGGTCTCCAAAAGGTCCTTCCCATATCATTTCTTCCCCCGGATCTACATATCCTTCTATTATAAAATCAGCATCGGCCGGTACTTCCAGCTCCGGCTGCGTAATGCATTTTACCAGCTCAACTTTTTTCTTACGTAAAAAGCCGGCCAGCATGTATTCATCCACATTTTCGGGCAGGGGCGCTGTTGCCGAATAGGCATACACCGGGTCTCCGCCCAATGCCACAGCAACCGGCATACGTTTTCCTGCTTTTTTGTATTCGCTAAAATGCCTGGCAGATACTTTGTGCTTATGCCAATGCATGCCTGTAAGTGTAGGCTCAAATACCTGCATGCGGTACATACCCACATTCCTGATGCCTGTATGAAGATCTTTGGTATGAATAACCGGGAGTGTAATAAAAGGACCTCCGTCTTTTGGCCAACAGGTTATTACCGGCAGCTTTGAAAGATCAGGGTTGATCATTTGTATCTCCTGGCAGGCTCCTCTCCCGCTTTTTACTTTAGGCATCCACGAAGCAAACTGGCTTAGCTTAGGAAGCATGTTGAGCTTATCGAGTATACTTTCTTTGGGTTTTGTAAGAAGCTTGAACAACGACTCTATTTCTTTCGATATATCATCCAGGTGCTGTACACCCAACGCCATACACATCCGTTTCTCACTGCCGTAAGCATTCATTAATACCGGAAAAGCGTAGCCTGTATTTTCGAACAATAATGCTTTTCCGCCATTACCGCTTTTACTGATCCTGTCTGTTATTTCTGCAATTTCAAGCTTGGGATTTACATACTCTTTTATCCTGATCAGTTCACCTGCTTTTTCCAATGCCTCAATAAATTCCTGCTGATTTTTATAAGCCATGCGGTTCTTAATTTAGGGTGCAAAGATAAAACAACAGGGTCAAGCAGTTGCCGAAATAAAAAACCGGTTCGCTATGGAAACCGGTTAAATATTGTTGTAATGATGTATTATAAAATCAATAAACATTCCTGGGGCAACCCAGGTTTTTGCTTCCCCTGCCACCGGAGCTATAGCTTTCCGGTCTTTGGAACAACCTGTAAGAAACAGTAATACCGGAAAAATAATACCAGTCTTTTGTTTTGGGATTTCCACGCTGTGCGCCCGCCAACGGGTAGGTGCCGGCGTGATTTACCTCGCCTCCCCTATATGCCAGTTCCACGGACTTCATTCCTTTTTCGGCTAATAGTATGTCCCTGTCAGCATAAGTGGTGCTCACATCATCAATATAATCTGTAAAGGTTTTATTGAACCGGAACTCCCATCCCAAAGAAATATTTCTATTTACAGCAAACCTGATACCGCCTCCAAGGGGAATAGAAAACTGATCGAGCTTATACCTTGGCCTGTCAGGATACTGAGGTAACCCCTGTCCTTCTGTTCTAAATCCGTACAGCCATCTTTTTGTACCGGAAGAGTCGTAAGTATAAGGAGAAAAATGAAAAAGTGAAACGCCGGCAAAAACATACGGAGTGTATTTCTTTTCAGAAAGATCAAAAATCTCATACACAAAAGTTACACTTGCATCATATAGCTTAGAAGAAAAATCAAGATTTCTCGCTCTTTTATCAGCGCTGTTACTATACTTGTCGGCAGCCTGCAGGCTGCCCAGGCTGGCTAACCCCCTTACCGAAAATTTATTGGTGATGGCAATGCTCCCACCCAAAGAAAACGCCGGTTTTGACTGGGAAAAAGTATATACTTTTTCCTGCAACTCGCCCTGATAGTTGGAAAAGCCGCCAAAAGCTTCTATACTTGATCTCTCAAGTATATTTCGGATGAACCCCTGGGCATCGGCACTCAACCCATACAAAACAAGTCCTAATGTGAGTATTTTTTTCACCTGCATTCTTTTATAAATACGTTAATGTAACGTACTGGTTGGGTAAAAAATTAAGCGAATGTAAAATAAACTTAAAAATAATGCCACACCGTATTTCCCGCAACTTCTAACTCACAATAAAATGATAATTTATCTTAAGCTAAAGCATTACCATAAACGTTGCGGATACTGCCCCCTGGAAACCAGCTCATTAATATTCTTTTGAACGATGGGCGCATCTTCCTTATACGTTACCCCAAACCAATCCGCACTGGTAGGTATTACTTTCAGGGCATTATCAGGAAGGGTAATAAATCTGGCGGCCATATCTACCACGTATACTTCGGCTTTGGGCTGGTTGATATTTTTTTCAAGGAAGGTGTCAAACAGATCTTTGGCAAGCGTAAACGCGTAAGGCGTAAAGCACCAAAAGTTCATAGAAACCTTGGAATCGAACGGCACTTCCACTTTCTTTCCATCCTCTTCATATACAATTTTATCGCCTTCGCGATAAATTTTTGTACGCTCGTTTATTTCAACAAGATTATTGGAAGCATCCACTTTACATACTCCCCTGCTTACCGAACCATTATCCGACAGGGTTTTTACCAGTTCATATCCTATCAGTCCAAAAGTATGGTCGCTGGCTTCCGTGGTTAAAAAATCATACGCTTTCTGAAAAGCGTCACGCCCGTAAAAATCATCCGCGTTTATTACAATAAAAGGCTCCTGCACCGCGGGAGAAGCACAGAGGATGGCATGAGCGGTTCCCCAGGGCTTTGTACGCTCCGCCGGAATGGTATGCCCTTCTACAAATGAATGCAGGTCCTGGTATACGTAATCTATTTCAATTTTACCTTTAAGCCTGGGCTCAAATATCTTTTTAAAATCGTCTGCAAATTCTTTCCTTATTATAAATACCACTTTACCAAATCCAACCTTTATGGCATCGTAAATAGAATAATCCATTATAGTTTCTCCCGAAGGCCCAAAGCCCTGTACCTGTTTTAAACTGCCATAGCGCGATGCCATGCCGGCGGCCATAATTACTAATGTAGGTTTCATACTTTCTATTGTGATTATTAAATTTTGTTACTTCCTGTTACAACGTAAATGTCATTAGTTTATGCAACTATTGGCTAAAAATTGCGAAATTAAAGAATTAAGGGTAAAATCAATTTGATATATGACGATTTTAACCATCAGGCTTTTAAAGGTTCTATGATCGCCTGTGCCTGTTAAATAGCCTGACGGGCTTTCAGCTCTATGTATTTATTGATAGCATTTATGGTTACTTCACCGGGTGGCGATAATACAGAAAGAATGCCCTGCTGCTGCAATTCTTTTACAATCAGCCTTTTTTCAAAAGCGAATTTATCGGCTATTGTTTTTATATAAATATCTTCAAGTGTTTGGGCAGATTGTTCGCGCAGCGCTTTCAGTTCCGTATTCTCAAAAAATACTACCAGTAACAAATGATGTTTGGCTATCTGCTTTAAATAAGGCAACTGGCGTTGAAAGCCGTATATGGATTCAAAATTAGTAAACAACACCAGCAACGACCTGTTTTTGATACGCCCCCGCACCTGCGCATACAGCGCTTCAAAATCAGGCTCGGAAAAATGGGTTTGCTGCCGGTACAGGTTTTCAAGGATCAGCTCCATCTGTATTCCTTTTTTATCCGCAGGTACAAATGTTTCCGGCTTACTGGCAAAAGTAACCAAACCCGCTTTATCGTGTTTAAGCAATGCCACATTGCACAATACAAGCGAAGCATTAATGGCATAGTCCAGCAATGTCATGCCTTCAAAAGGCATTTTCATATTCCTTCCTTTGTCTATCATGCAATAGATATGCTGGCTCTTTTCATCTGTAAACGTATTTACCATTATATCTCCCCTTCTGGCTGTAGCTTTCCAGTTCACATTGCGGTGATCATCTCCGTGAACATATTCCTTAATCTGTTCGAACTCCATACTGTTGCCAAGCTTCCTTAAACGCCTGCTGCCGGTTTCGTTCAACCGGTTGGTTACTGCCATTAGCTGGTAACGCTTCAATTGCTGAAAGGACGGATAAACGGGTATTACCTGTTTATGTTCACTTACCACGCGCCGCTCCACCAGCCGTAAAGGGCTTGTTATAAAAATATTGATATCGCCAAAGGAATATTCTCCTCTTTGCAACGGGCGAAGCTGGTATTGGCTCCTGTAGTCCTGCCCGCCTTTCAGCACGGTACTGCGTTTCCAGTTGAATTGCTGGAACTGGAAGGGCAGCTCATCTACAATTACGCAATGAATAGCAAATGGATACCCGTTGGTTACATATATCTCTATATTGTTGATATCGCCATTGCTGAATCGTTCTGCAGTGAACCGCTGCGCCGATACGGGATTTTTACGACCAAACAGCGCTATACCATCTACCAGCAGCATCGCGCAAAGCGCCAGCAGCAATATCATAGCTATTTCATACAACGATGGAATAAAGAACGAAAGCACAAATAAAATAACAATCCCTCCCAACGAAATATAGGCCCGCGGGGTGATCATCAACGAATGATATAACCAGGCAATTTTTTTCAATCAACGGGGTATTTCCAGTGAGTGGATAATTTCTTTTATCACCGCATCTTCGGTAATGCCTTCCATTTCTTTTTCGGGCGTAAGTATAATGCGGTGGCGTAATACGGGTACAGCCATTTCAACAATATCTTCCGGTGTTACAAAATCACGCCCCTGCATAGCGGCGACCGCTTTTGCAGCCATCATTATTGCCAGCGACGCGCGGGGCGACGCACCGAGGTAGATGGATTTATGGGTTCTGGTAGAAGTTACAATCTTGGCGATAAACTCCAGCAGCCTTTCTTCCATAATAACCAGCCGTACCAAACGCCGGAGCTCGGCAATTTGAGCCGCCGACAAAATGGTTTGAAGATTAGCTGTGATCTCTTCGCCGGTTGACTGATGGAAGCGGTTAAGAATGGCAACCTCCTGCTCTTCCGTTGGATAAGGTACATTGATCTTAAAGAGAAAGCGGTCGAGCTGCGCTTCGGGAAGCCTGTATGTTCCCTCCTGCTCAACAGGATTTTGTGTGGCAAGCACCATGAATGGCTTTTCCATCTGGTGCGAATACCCGTCTACGGTCACCTGCTTTTCTTCCATTACCTCAAACAGGGCAGCCTGCGTTTTAGCCGGGGCGCGATTGATCTCATCTACCAACACTATATTACCGAAAATAGGACCTCTTTTAAAGTGGAACCCGCCTTCGTTAGGGTTGAAAATGGAAGTGCCCAATACATCGGAGGGCATAAGATCGGGGGTAAACTGAATACGGGAAAAATTCAAAGCTATACATTTGGCAACCAGTCTTGCGCTCAGGGTTTTGGCAACACCCGGCACTCCTTCAATCAATACATGCCCGTCTGCCAGTAAAGCGGCGGTGATCAGCTTTATCATTTCATCCTGTCCTACTATCACCTTCCCGATTTCGCCGCGCATCTGCATTACAGCGTCGTGCAGTTGCGAGAGATCGGTACGCGGTTGAAAAATATTGTCTTCCATACTTAACTGGTTTTATAAAATTTATTGAGTGATGTATAAAATTCAGATAACTGCTGATCGTGTAAAGCCGTATTTTCCTGTGCAAACTTTATATAATCAATTATTAACTGTATTGTTTTTTCGTTGCAGCCCGATTTTTGCGATAGCCTTGTTACAAAATCACTGCTCATATTATCTGTTGCTAAATGATAATGGCTATGCACGTGTTCCGTAAAATATGCCGCCATTTTAAGAGCAAGGTTCCTGTTATCTTTCTTTTGAAAATAAAGCCTGCCGATCGTTTTAACAAAATCAAGCGAATCGTTGGCCGGAGGCTTTACCACAGGTATCATACGCTGGCGGCGTTTAAGCCCCAAAAGCATCAATAAAATTAATCCTGCCAGCGCCGTGAGCAGCGCTGCCCTAAACGAAGGCTGCTCAAGCAGAACGCGCAGCGGAGAAGGATCTTTGGGTCTATCATAGGCCGGTTTGTGCACAAAATACTCATCCCATATTACGCTGGTTGCCCCGGGACTGAGCGCCGACAGAAAGTTATTATAATAACCGATGTTTTGCTTATGCAAAAGGAAATAATTGCTAAAAGCCAGGGGAGCGGTATGTATAAAAAAGCTGCCGCTGCCGGCGCGCATCTTCAGGCATACCACCGCACTATCGGCCGTTCTGCTCATAACATACGACATGGAGGTATCAAAGTCATCGAAAAAAGAGTAAAACTTCCTGCCAGGGTATTTAAATTGAACAGGCTCCCTGGTAAAAGGCGATGAAGGCAATGACAGCTCTAAAGTATCCAGGCTTGGAATGAAATCGCTGACCTGGTAACCTGCATCGGCATAGCTAAGGCTCATATGAAAAAAGAGTCGTGCATCCACACTGAAATCGTATGCGGAGATCAGCACATCATTTCCTTTGCTTACAAAATGAAACAGCTCGCTAAGCTCCTGGTTATTGGCATTAAACTCTTTGGCAATAATAAGCATAGCCTGGTTGGCCGTATCATATTGCACTACATCATCCTCCCAAAAGCCCGGTTCTTTTTTGTTTATTTTCAATGCAGCCCCGGGAAAGACATACTTCAGGTTATTATACGCCACATAGGTTCCATAGGGAATTTTGTCCTTCCGGTTAAGCGTAACCCGGTGGTCAAACTGATCCTTTTTGCCGCCCAGCACCAATGCCAGCAGCAATAACAACAATACAAGTCCGGCTATATATGGTAAAGCTTTTTTCAATTCGACAATGATGCTTTTGCGTAAAGAATAGTAATATCCTGCCGCACACGGTTGTATACAGAGCTGCTTACAGGCATTTCTCCATACCAGGCATATTCATAATTGCGCATAACGGTAAAAAACTCCCTGTAAAAAGGACGGCTGTATAATTGCCCAAGGTATTCCATATTGGTTGTATCCTCCCTGTATTTGATCCATCCTTCCTCCGAAAACTTTTTCAGCAGCAACAAATAGCTTAGCCTGACGGCAAGCCGGTATTCTTCGTTTTTTTCCGCCTTTTCAATTGCAGACTGCAGATCGGCTGTAAATATATTTTCAGGTTCTCCTTCCGTAGCCTGTAACTCCGGCGCAAGGCTGGTTTTACCCCTCCCGAACAAATTCATTTTATTTTTTACCAAAAACCATATTATAGCCACAACAAATAACAACACAATAAAAATGAAGATAGCCTGTCGTACCGCCTTGCTGCCTAAAAGTTCCGACAAAAAATTTCCCTGCCCGCTGTTATCCTTATCATCCGCTTCTTTTTCTTTCTTTTGTTTCCAGTTTTTATTGACATACCAAAAGTCCTTATCGCTTTTTAAAGCCTGCACGGTAGTATCGGGAACCGCGCGCCATTCAATTAGGGAAGAATCATAGAGTGAAAGCGTATCTTCCTTTCCTATAAAATAAAGCGTTTCATTTTCTTCATCCGCATAACTTTCATCCGCATCATAAGCCGAATCGGGGTAGGATGGCTGTTCTGGTATGCTGTCAAATACTATTTCCCCGCTGCCGGGCGCTACAATAACAGAGTCTTCCTGCTGTGCCCGGGCAGCGGCAGCAGAAACTGTAAAAACAAATACACTCAAAAAAAACCTGGTTATTGATCTACACACGCGACAAGGTTTCATTTTTTAACCTGACACGCTTTTGTACCTGTACAGGGTAAATAATATAATACCAAATAATATACGATGCTGACGTAAGCAAAATTAAGCCACTTAGCCATTGCGGCATAGTGTAATACCTGGTAACAAATCCCTCAAAAAATGCAGCTATCATAAATACCGGCACAAGGCTCACCAATATAATCACTCCCTCCTTTGCCCCACGCATAAAAGCCGTTAGTCTTTTACCTGTTCCCGGAAACATCCATCCTTTGCCCAAAACCACGCCCGCTGCTCCCGCAATTACTATAGCGGAAATTTCGAGTGTACCATGTATAAATACGGTAAGCACCGATTGTAACCCTAATCCCCTGGCAAAAAACATTTGCTCAAAAGCGCCCAGCCTTACCGCTTCGTTCAGCAATGCCATTAATACCGGGAAACAAAAAAGAAGCCCTTTGGCGAAGTACGAAAAGGCGACAAAAACATTATTGATCATTATTCCCAGCCACATCAACAATTGCCCGCCCTCGGCATATACGCCGAACGGTCGCCCTTTTTCAATATTTTCTTCCGTCATATTTACATAATCATCCCCCATCATTTCACGCAAAAAGCTTTCATCGTGCGCAGAGGAATAGAAGCCTACTACAAAAAATGTAATGAAAAGCAACGCGCAAAACAATAATACGCCATGATGCCTGCGCACGGTTAAGGGCACGGTATACTTCCAGAACTCAGCTATGCGGTTCCTGTCTTCCTTGCGGTTCTGGTATATGCTCATATATGTTTGAGAAGCCCTGGCGTTGAGAAAACGCGTTACCCGGCTGTGCGGATAAAAAGTTTTAGCATAGGATAAATCATCAACCAGTTGGGTGAATTCCATAGCTGTTTCGTCGGGATCTTCTGCGGGCATATGCTGGGCTTTTAACCATCTGTCCTTATGCCTCTTGATAAACAATGCTTCGCGCAATAGAAATTAAATTTGTTTCAATATAAATAATTAGTATAACATCGTTATAGAACCGGGTAAAAAAATTATTATTGTGTAGCTATGGGTAAAATTAATATACCTACCACGTTTAACATTGACATTGAGTTTGAAACAGCTCCTTTTCATGTAAGAATGTTCGCATGGATCATTGATTTTGTATTGCTGGTATTTTATATGATCATCGCGTACAATATATACGATGCCGTAGCCGACAAAAATGACTTTTCCGCCGGCAACGCGTACGACAGGTGGTCTATAGACCTGCTTATTATGCTCCCGGTGGTCAGCTATCATTTGCTTTGCGAGTTATTCTGGAACGGTCAAAGCATTGGGAAACGATTGCTGGGCTTAAGAGTAGTAAACGATAACGGCGGCAAGGCCTCTCCGGGGCAATACATTATACGGTGGCTTTTGCGTTCTGCCGATATCTCCATTCCCATTATTGTTATAGCGCTTTTACTGGGGATTGTATGGATACTAAAAGCGCTCTGGATCACCTCTTTAATGTTTATTGCCGATGTTATTCTGATGGCGGTTCATAAAGCTGCCAAAAGGCTGGGAGACCTGGCAGCCGGTACCATGCTGATCAAAACCAATCCCAAAGGCAACCTGGAGGATACTATTTTTATGGAAGTAGCGGATAGCTATGTGCCGGTGTTTCCACAGGTGATGCGCTTAAGCGACAGGGACGTTAATACGATCAAGGGGATCTTAGACTCAGGCAGGAAAATGGGGCATTACCAGATGGTGGAAAGCGCGTCGGAACGGGTAAAAAACGTGTTGGCCATCGAATCCAGCATGCCGGCATTTGATTTCCTGGATACGCTTTTGAAGGATTATAACTATATATCTACCAAAAATTAGGTTTTATACCAGGTCGGCCACTGTCTTTTTCTCCAGGATTCTGAGGGTAGCATCTCTTACCGAAATAAGGGTATCACGTAATCCGCAGTTTTTTTCATCGCAGTTTTTACATCGCTCATAAAAATTCAGGCTTACGCAGGGCAACAGGGCTATGGGTCCGTCAAGCAAGCGCATGATCTTTGCAAGAGGTATTTTAGCGGGATCTTCCTTAAAAAAATACCCCCCTCCTTTTCCTTTTTTACTGTCAAGAACACCCTCATTTTTCAGCTCCAGCAAAATATTCTCCAAAAATTTCAATGGTATTTTTTTCTTCCTGGAGATTTCCGCGATGAGTATAGGACCCTCTTTTTCCACCTGGGCCATGTACATTAATGCTTTAAACGCGTATTGAGTTTTTTTAGACAGCATGTTGATTAAACTTAGTAAATTCAGTCAGGTATATTAATTGTAAGAACAAATAAAAATTAACCTGCTTAAATATAGCTCTTTTATATATTTCGCCTATATGACCTGATAAAATTTACTATAAACCCAGCACATCGCCCATGTTAAATATTCCCCTCCGTCCGTATATGAATTCTGCCGCTAATACAGCGCCTAATGCAAAACCGTAGCGGTTATGGGCTGTATGCTTTATTTCAATATCGTCTATATCCGATTGGTACCTGATAATATGTGTGCCCGGTGCAGGGTCTTCTCTTTTACTGATCACCAGTAAATCGCCTTTATTATTACCCGGCTGGTTTATCCACTGTTTTTTAAGCGGGTTCACTTCCAGTATTTGCTCTGCCAGTGTAATGGCAGTGCCGCTGGGAGCATCTCTTTTTTGGGTATGATGAATTTCTTCGATCGTAACATCATATTCTTTTTGAGAAGCCATCAGTTGCGCCAGCCGTTTATTCACTTCAAAAAAGATATTTACGCCTATACTAAAATTGCTCGCGTAAAGCAAGGCCCCGTTTTGTTCGTTACAGTTCCAAACCGCTTCCTGGTACCGGTCGAGCCAGCCGGTAGACCCGCATACAACAGGCACTTTGGCTTCCAGGCATTTGTTTACGTTCTCAAACGCACTTTCCGGCCCCGTAAATTCTATGGCTACATCCGCCTTACGTATATTTTCTACTGTATTATCCTCTACATTTTCTATTGATACTGCCAATTCAATGGTATGCCCCCGTTTTACCGCGATCTCTTCGATGGCATGCCCCATTTTACCATATCCGATCAAAGCTATTTTCATGTGATCAGTTTATAATTTTAGCTGTTGTAAATGTGCAAAGGTAAGATTTTAACGACCTGAATTCACCCGGTTAACGTGGTTTTTGCCAATATTCAGTACCACTCCCACTCCCGTAGTATTGGCAATGGGCATATAGCCGGGTTTTATTTGTAAACTCAGGTCATCCGAAATATTAAAATCACGCAAATGACCATCCACAGCAGCGTCTATTACATTCAGGCCCCAAAGGGCCAAAAAACCAAGTACGGAATAATCAACATTGCGGCGAAAGTCGTTCCTGTAATTCTTTAACCCGTTTAAATCGCCCCTGTCCACAATAGGTATCAATTTAGGGTCAATCTGGTCGTATCCGGTAGAATCTCTGTATTGCGAGTTAACGATCTTCGTTAAAGTATTGAAGGCAAACCTTGTTTTATTAAACCAGTTCAGATTATCTACAAAAGTATAGGTAGGGAAAGCAAGCGCCCCATATACCAGCGGCAGCTTCCAGTATTTTTTATTATAAACCTGGCCTGCTCCCGGAAAGATGGCTGAATAAACGGCAGCCCGTTTACCGGGGCTCCACCTGCTGGTGTCGGTATCCTTTACCGTAATGACGGTTGTATCTTTTTTGGGGGCTTCCGCACGCGTATCCACCGAATCTGCCGGTACCTGCTTCAAACTGTCGTCTGCCTGGGCCACAAGCGCGCAGGGCAACAGCAGCAAAAGAAAAGCTATGACCAGGGATTGCTTGAACATGATCATGTACATTATCCCGCAGATACATTCATTTTTTCAAGGATAGCGTTTAACTCCTGAATAGAAAAATATTCAATAGTAATGGCTCCGTGCCCCTTTTTGCTATGCTGCATCTTTACGCGGGTACCGTAATGGGAAGCTAAATTATCTTCAATTTTTTTGAATGGTGCCGGCAGTGTTGCTTTTACCGTTTTTTTAACAGCGGCGCCTTTGTACAGGTTTCTTACCAGATCTTCGGTTTGCCTAACAGAAAGTCCTTTATTTTTAATTTCATTAAAGATGAACAATTGCTGGTCTACAGTATCCACGTTAATAATAGCCCTTGCATGGCCCATGCTAAGCACGTTGGTACGAACAGCTACCTGTATATCGGGCGGGAGCTTTAACAACCGGATGTAATTGGTTACAGTGCTACGCTCCTTTCCCATTCTTTCCGCTACCTGCTCCTGGGTATAATCCAGCTCTTCCATCATGCGCTTGTAACTAAGCGCCACTTCAATTGAATTAAGATTTTCGCGTTGTAAATTTTCCAGCAACGCCAGTTCCAGCAATTGCTGATCGTTCGCCTGTCTTATATAAACAGGCACATCCTTTAAGCCTGCAAGTTTTGCTGCTCTCCAGCGGCGTTCGCCCGCTATGATCCTGTACTTATCTGTTCCCGCTATTTTGGCAACCGTTAACGGCTGAATGATATCGTGCAGCTTAATGGACTTCGCCAGCTCATTTAAGGCCTGCTCGTCAAAATCATGACGGGGTTGTTTTGGATTAGGCTCTATTTGATCCACAGGCACGCGAATGCTTGTAGTAGCTTTGTCTACCACGCCTGCTTTCAGGTGTTCTCCCGAAGTTGTTTTTAAATCGGCATCAATGCTCTGCAAAAGAGAACGGATACCTTTACCCAGGGCGTCTTTTTTATTATTCGGAGTGCTGCTCATTGTCAAGGGTTAATATTCTTTCTTCCTGCGATATTTTTGTCATGTTATTGCGCTGCAGAATTTCCTTGGCCAGGTTAAGGTAATTGATCGAGCCTTTGCTTTCCGCATCGTATAAAATAGCAGGCTTGCCCACACTCGGCGCCTCGCTCAGGCGTGTATTGCGGTGTATAATAGTATCAAAAACCATTTCTTCAAAATGCTGCCTTACTTCATTTACTACCTGGTTGCACAAACGCAGCCGCCCGTCGTACATTGTCATTAAAATGCCTTCAATTACCAGTTCAGGATTCAGGCGGCTCTGCACTATCTTTATAGTATTTAATAATTTCCCCAGTCCTTCCAACGCAAAAAACTCTGTTTGCACCGGTACTACCACGCTATTGGCGGCGGTAAGCGCATTTACCGTTATTAAACCCAGCGACGGGGAACAATCTATAATGATAAAATCGTAATCATTGCGTACGGGATCAAGAATATATTTGAGCACATTCTCCCTGTTGGGATAATTGATCATTTCTATTTCGGCCCCCACCAGGTCTATGTGTGATGGAACTACATCCAGGTTGGGAATTTCCGTTTTCAATATCACATCCCGTGCAGGTGTATCATTCACCATACAATCATACAGGCTTTTCTGCACATTGTGCAGATCAAATCCTGTGCCCGTAGTGCTGTTTGCCTGCGGATCCGCGTCTACCAGCAAAGTCTTTTTTTCGAGCACCGCCAAACTTGCTGCCAGGTTAATAGCTGTTGTGGTTTTCCCTACTCCACCTTTCTGATTGGCTATCCCAATAATTCTTGCCATGAGTTATAACGTAAAAATTTACCTATTCAAGCTTTTAATCGCTTTTGCCAAAATGGCAAATGTAGACTATTATTCTCCCCTTTTCAAATGTCTGTAGTTTCTCCTGGTTGTAACAGAAAAAGTTTTAATCCCTGTTCGGCAAACAAATGAACGGCTTTTTCATGGTCAATTTTAATAAATCCAAAAGTATCGTAATGCACTCCTATTATTTTATGGCACTGAACAAACCTTGCTGCCTGCACGGCGTCTTTAGCGTCCATCGTAAAATTATCGCCTATAGGCAGTACGGCAAAATTAAGCGCGGCATACTGGGGTATCAGTTGCATATCCAGCGTTAAAGCGGTATCGCCGGCATAATAAAAATTGCCCTGTTCGCTGGTAAATACAAAACCCATAGGGCTGCCGCCATAGCTGCCATCGGGCAGGCCGCTCGAATGATGAGCCACCACGCATTTTACCGTGCCAAAGTCGAACGCCCATTTACCGCCTGTGTTCATGGGATGCGTATTGGAAATGCCCTGGTTATTCAGCCACACATGAATTTCCCAACTGCAAACCACTTTGGCCCCGGTTCTTTTGGCTATGCTTATGCAATCGGCTATATGATCCTCATGCCCATGCGATAAAAAAATATAATCAGCCTCTATTGTATCCACATCCACATTTTTGGCAAGCTCATTATAGGTAACAAAGGGATCGAACAGGATATTCTTTCCTTTTATCTCTACTGCAAAACAGGAATGACCGTAATATGTAAAATGCATGTAAAATAATTCTGTTGATTTATAAATTACTGTTCCTGAAGGAAAACAAATTTATCTTTGTGCCCAGGTTGATTAAAACGGCAACCCGGACCTGTTAACAAAAATACAGTTTCGGCAGAACAATTCATGCACATCGCACCAGATATGTCTTCAGATATATATACTGTTATTTCAGGTACCAACCGACCGGGGAGCAATACTATAAGAGTAGCCAGGCTGTATTACCGCCTGTTAAAGGAAAAAGGCGTGAATGCCCGCTTTGTTACTTTAGAAGGAATGGATGTGAATAGCCGGAATGACGCCCTGCGGCAACTGGAAAAAGAAGTACTGATCCCCAGTAAAAAAATCATATTTGTTACACCTGAGTACAATGGCAGCTTCCCGGGGGTATTGAAAGCTATGATGGATCATACCGACATTGAAAAGGTATGGTGGGGTAAAAAAGCTTTGCTTACCGGTATTTCTACAGGAAGGGCGGGCAATTTAAGGGGAATGGAGCATTTAACAGGGGTATTACATTATTTAAAAATGCATGTTCATCATAACAAGCTCCCAATATCTGTAGTGAACAAATTATTGAATGGAGACGATACCATAGATGCCGGCACCCTTAAGGTGATCAATGAACAACTGGATGAGTTTATTAGGTTTTAAGCAGATGCAGTGCTACCCTGTGTAGACCGGGGCGGATATTATAAAATATAAAATCTCAAATCACTATGCGTCGTTTTACCGGTTCGTGGATACTTATAATTGTAATGCTGCTGATTGACCTGTATGTTTTCCAGGCGGTAAAAATCGCAGTTCAATCCGCTTCGCCTAAAGTCCGTTTTACAGTATTTGGCATATACTGGGCAATCAGTTCGCTGGCAGTTATAGCAATGGTAGCTTTACCATATACCAACCTCGACAACTGGCCCAAAAATATACGAACCTACCTGTTCGCCACACTGATAGGCCTGTTCCTTTCAAAAGCTATTACCGTTATATTTTTGCTGGCAGATGATCTGCGCCGGGTATTGCAGTGGGCAGGGGGTAAACTGTTTTATCAATACATTCACGGAGAACCCTTTAAAGCTGCAGGAATATCCCGCTCTGCCTTTATGAGCTGGCTGGGGCTGGCAATTGGGGGAGGATTGATGACTGCTATGCTGTATGGCTTCACCAACAAATACAGTTACCAGGTAAAAAAAATCAGGCTTGGTTTTCCCAACCTGCCTAAAGCCTTCAGGGGACTGAAAATGGTACACATTTCCGATATTCACTCCGGCAGCTTTACAGATAAAAGCGCGGTAGCGCGGGGTATTCAACTGATCATGGATCAGCAGGCGGACATTATACTATTTACGGGCGACCTGGTAAATGATCATACGGCAGAGATAACCAATTACGCCGATATCTTTTCTAAACTCAGTGCTCCCATGGGAGTATTCAGCACCCTCGGCAACCATGATTACGGCGACTACAGGACCTGGCCCAGCCCGGAAGCCAAGGCGGAAAACCTGGAATTGCTAAAGCAGGTTCAAAATGAAATGGGATGGCGGCTGCTGATGAACGAGCATGTGATACTGGAGAAAGAGGGAGAACAGATTGCATTGCTGGGTATTGAGAACTGGGGAGCCAAAGCTAACTTTCCTAAATACGGCAGGCTGAATGAAGCATATGCAGGCACGGAAAAATATCCTTTTAAAATACTAATGAGCCACGACCCCAGCCACTGGGACGCCGAGGTAAGACCTTCTTACGGAGATATTGATCTTACGCTGAGCGGGCACACACACGGCATGCAGTTTGGAGTTGAAATGCCGGGATTTAAATGGAGCCCTGTTCAATATGTTTACAAGCAGTGGGCCGGGTTGTATGAGGAAGGCGCTCAAAAATTATACGTAAACCGCGGGTACGGGTTTATCGGTTACCCGGGGCGGGTAGGCATTTTACCGGAGATCACCGTGATCGAGCTTGCGTGATTGACTGAAGGACAATCGTGGACAATCAAAATAACATTTCCCTGTGTTTTGATTAACAAATTACTCTGAAACCGAGGGGTTACATGGCATCAAATTCGATTATTTTCAGCATATCAAAACCCCTCACAATGAAACGTATCTCATCAATTTTGGCATTTGTATGCCTGTTCTTCATTATTTCTTCATCCTCTTCTTTCGCACAGGGCTTCAGGCTTGCTTTACATGCGGGAGCCAATATGGGAAAGCTGGACGGAAAATCTTTTAATGATGAATTTCAACTTGGGTATCATTTAGGCGTTGCCCCCGAGATCATGCTCACTAAAAAATGGGGTATCCAGCCTGAAGTAATGTTCAGCCAGAGCAATACTACTACCTCCAGGGAATTCGAAGACATCTATAAAATCTCTTCGCATGAATTAAAAGATGTGAAACTAAATTACCTGAGCATTCCCCTTATGCTTTCTTTCCGGCCCGTTTCTTTCTTTACCCTGCAGGCCGGACCACAGTTCAGCGTGCTGATGAACAAACAACGAACCTTGCTGGAAAATGGAGGAGATGCTTTTAAAAAAGGAGATTTTGCCATGGTAGGCGGCGCGCAGATCAACCTCCTCCGGCTGAGAATTTATGGGAGATACGCGATTGGACTATCCGAATTGAACGATATTGACAAACAGGATAGCTGGAAAAGCCAGGCAATACAACTGGGGGTAGGATTTGCACTGTGATAAATGATAAAAAAACTCAATAAAACCCGGATGTATAAAACATCCGGGTTTTTGTTTTTTACTGGCACTATACTTGACAAATTAGATAGTTTGTATTTTGGAAGTTAGAAAACCTGCAAAAGATGTCATATTGACCTTGAATAAAGATTATGAAAAGAACCGATTTGTATTTAAAGCCGGAAGATGAAATGGAATTCATGCCCATTATCCCCTTGAATGAAGAAGACAGTGAAAGCCCCGATGAGAGTAGCATTCCAACCGACCTGCCCTTACTGCCATTAAGAAATACGGTATTATTTCCCGGAGTGGTGTTACCTATAACCGTAGGCAGGGACCGTTCCATAAAAGCTGTTAACGACGCTTATAAAACTGACAAATTGGTAGGAGTAGTAGCGCAAAAAGACAGTACCATAGAAGACCCTAGTATAAATGATCTGGAAAATACCGGTACGGCGGCAAAGATTATTAAGCTTATAAAAATGCCCGATGGCGGCACTACCATCATTATACAGGGCAAAAAAAGATTCAGCATCAATACCATTACTGCCGAAGATCCCTATTTCAGGGCATCCATACAATTGCTGGAAGAAGAAAAGATCAATATTGAAGACGATCAGCACTTTGCGGCAACGGTAAGTTCTATTAAAGACCTGGCAGGGCAGATCATATTGCTTTCTCCCAATATGCCTTCGGAAGCATCTGTTATTCTGAAAAACATTGAAAACCCATCCTTCCTTATACATTTTGTAAGCAGCAATGTAAACAGCGATCTTAAAGAAAAGCAGGAGCTGCTTGAGATCAACGATATTAAAATAAGAGCGGAAAAGCTGATGCATATCCTGAACCGGGAACTGCAGTTTGCCGAACTGAAAAACCAGCTCACTACCAAAACCAAAACCGAGCTCGATAAACAACAAAAAGAATACTTTCTGCAACAGCAGCTAAAAAGTATAAAGGAAGAGCTGGGAGGCGATACCAATGAGCGGCAGATCAGGGAAATGATCAAAAAATCAGAAAGCAAAAAATGGCCGGATGCCGCCAAAGAAATGTTTTTAAAGGGAATAGAGAAACTGGAGCGGATGCATGTGTCCACCCCCGACTACTCGGTAGTATATAATCACCTGGAACTGATGCTGGAACTTCCGTGGGATGAAGGCACTACAGATTCTTATGATCTGCCAAAAGCAAAAAAAATACTGGATCGCGATCATTACGGCATGAACAAAATAAAAGAGCGCCTGCTTGAATACCTTGCCGTGCTAAAGCTGAAGGGCGATATGAAAAGCCCTATTCTTTGTTTTGTTGGACCACCCGGCATCGGAAAAACCTCTTTGGGCAGAAGTATTGCTTCGGCTTTAAACAGGAAATATGTAAGACTTAGCCTGGGAGGCCTGCGCGATGAGAGCGAAATAAGGGGACATCGCAAAACATATATCGGTGCAATGCCCGGAAGGATCCTGCAGTCCATCAGGAAAATAAAGTCTTCTAACCCTGTAATTATACTCGATGAGATTGATAAAGTGGGCAACGACTTCAGGGGCGATCCGTCTTCAGCTTTGCTGGAAGTACTGGACCCGGAGCAAAACCATACATTTTACGATAACTACCTGGAACTGGAGTACGACCTGAGCAAGGTATTATTTATAGCTACAGCGAACGATATACAGCATATACAACCGGCCCTCAGGGACAGGCTTGAAATAATTGACCTGAACGGATACGCCGTTGAAGAGAAGATCCAGATCGCCAAGCGCCATCTTTTGCCCAAACAAAAAGAAATGCATGGATTGAAAAATGTAAATTTTAAAATCAGCGATGCTGTTCTGGAAAAGATCATTGAAGAATACACGCGCGAAAGTGGAGTGCGTGAACTGGACAGGCAACTCGCATCCATCATGCGCTCGCAGGCCAGGGAATATGCATTAAAAAATAAGTTAAAGCCAACGCTTACGGCTAAAGATGTAGAAAAAATTTTAGGCAAACCCCGCTATAGCAACGAGTTATACAAAATAGCCAACATGCCGGGGGTAGCCGTTGGGCTTGCATGGACCTATGTAGGTGGAGACATTTTATTTATAGAAACCACCCAAAGCGACGGGAAAGGAGAATTGCGCTTAACAGGCAACCTGGGGAACGTAATGAAAGAAAGCGCTTCCACCGCTTTTACTTATTTACAGG
Organism: Chitinophagaceae bacterium; assembly: GCA_019638595.1. GTDB lineage: Bacteria > Bacteroidota > Bacteroidia > Chitinophagales > Chitinophagaceae > Agriterribacter. The sequence goes on along the minus strand of JAHBTJ010000005.1, from coordinate 108,482 downwards.
CCAACGCTAAAAAATATGGCATTGACCCGGAAGTATTTCAAAAGAAAAATATACATGTGCATGTACCGGAGGGGGCTACCCCAAAAGACGGTCCCAGCGCCGGCATTACCATGATGACAGCTATTGCATCGGCGTTAACGGGTCGGAAAGTAAAGCCTTATCTTGCAATGACGGGAGAAATTACACTAAGGGGCCAGGTATTACCGGTAGGAGGAATAAAAGAAAAGATACTTGCCGCAAAAAGAGCTGGCATGAAAGAGGTGATTCTTTGCTGGCAAAACGAAAAAGACGTGCAGGAAATTAATTCGGATTTCATCAAAGGTATCAGGTTTCATTATGTAAAAACAATGCAACAGGTGCTGGATCTAAGTCTTACATAGATCAACTATTGTTAACATTCATCAATTAATTAAAAATTTCACTGCTTTTCCTGCTCTCGTCAGGGTTTTTACTCGTATTTCTACGAATATTGTGCTAGTAAATACCACAAAGAGTACCCGATGATGATAAGAGTTGTGATCGCAGACGACCATCCCGAAGTGAGAAACGCCTGGGCAATGTTCCTGGGCGAACAAAGAAACATCCAGGTAGTAGCCACATGTGCTGATGGCAATGAAACAATAAAAGCGATAGCCGAGTTTCACCCGGATATTGTATTGATGGATATTAACATGAAAAAAACTTCGGGCATAGAAACCACCAGGACAATAACAGCAGAATATCCTTTAGTAAAAGTAATAGCCGTGTCTTTGCACAATTCGGCTTTTTATATAAAAAAAATGATAGAGGCAGGAGCAAAGGGATATGTTGTAAAGCACCATGTAGCCGACGATTTACTCCAGGCAATAACAGCCGTATATGAAGGAAAAATTTATCTTGGCAGGGAAGCATTTGAAGCAATGAAAAAATAGAATGCTTACTTCTTTTATTACCATTCCTGTTTATATTGAACTTTATGCAGATATAAAGTATGCATCTGTTTTTTATTTTACAGCGAACGTCAGCACCCCCAATTGGTCTGATTTTTGTTAAAAAATGCGTGCTTAGCGATCATTTATTGAATTCAACTCTTATCTTCTGAAAATCCTGTTGACCTTTTGAGTATCTCAAAAATTGGGCACTACTTGCTACTGTTTTAATTCATTATTGCAATAAGAATGGCATCACTAAATCCATCCAACGGTGTATTAGGCACCCGAAAAGCTGCTCATTTATTACGCAGAACTACTTTTGGCCCAACGCGGGCTATGATCGAAGCATATGCTGCTATGATACCTGATGAAGCGGTAACTGCCCTGCTGGACATACAACCCATTACCACCAAACCTATTGATTATCTTACCGGCAAGACCTGGGTTGATAATTATTCTTCATCCAGCAACTCTACCGAAAACCTGCTAAAACGTTTTGTAGTAAGCTGGTGGCTTGATAATGCCAGGCGTGATAACACTATTTTACACAAGATGATACTTTTCTTACACCAGACATGGATCACTACCTATGAAAACGTAGATTCCGAATTATACTACGACTACCTGAAACTAATTGAATACTACGGCCTGGGAAACTTTAAAACACTCGCTTATAAGATGTGCTTTAATAATTCCATGCTTATTTACCTGGATGGAGGGTATAATACCCGCACCGACCCTAATGAAAACTTTGCACGTGAATTTCTTGAGATGTTCACTATTGGTAAAACAACGCGTGAAGGAGTTCGCAATTATTCAGAAAATGACATTAAAGAAGCCGCAAAGATCTTTACCGGGTTCCGTTGGGCAAAGAATAACGAAGTAGCCGATAGTGAAACCGGTTTAAGGGTTTGCACAGTAGATATTTCAAAACATAACCGCGATGATAAGTTTTTTGGCGATGCTTTTCAAAATACAACGATCCACAGTGCCACTACTTCTGAAGGAATATATACAGAAGTACAGCAATTCGTTGATCTTGTGTTCGCGCAGGAAGAAGTTTCGAAAAATATTTGCAGAAAATTGTATCGCTTTTTTGTTAACAGAAAAATTGATGATGAAATAGAAACGCAGATCATTACTCCCCTGGCAACGCAATTAAGAAATGAAAACTATGAGTTGAAAGAGGTGATAAAGCGCCTGTTGAAAAGCAAACATTTTTATGACGAAGACGATGATAATAAAAAAGACGAGATCATCGGCAGCCAGATCAAATCACCCGCAGACCTGTTATTTGGAACCATGCGTTTTTTTAATATCCAGCCACCGGATGCAGTTACTAACACCTTCAATCATTACCAGGATTTTTACAGGGAAGCGATACAGGGCTTTTTTATGGACGGCGCTGGTTTTAAATTGTTCCACCCGGACAACGTAGCAGGCTATCCGGCTTATTACAGAGAACCGGATTACGACAGGCTTTGGATAAATACCTCCACACTGGTGATCCGTTATACACTACCCAGGATGATACTGGAAAACAGGCGTATTCTGGCAAATGGGTATTTCTATGTAACGTTTGACCTGTTAGCCTGGATAAACAATCCTGAAAATATTTCCGATCCCGGAGACGGAACTAAGCTGGTTGATGAGATCATTCGCTATGTATTCCCTGAAAATCCCACCAAAACAGAACGCTTCGACTTTTTTTTAAATGACATATTGCTCGGAAACCTTAGTTTAACCAACTGGAGGATGGAATGGGATAATTACAAGACATCGGGAAACAGCGCCTCCATCCTTCCGCAATTGAAACAGTTATTTAAAAGTATTTTATTTTCACAGGAATATCAACTCCAATAATCCGGCCAAACAACCAACCATGAACAGGAGAAAATTTATCCGAAATACGATGGGACTGGGGTTTACCCCTGTTTTTCTTAACTCATCCTTGCTAAAAGCACATAATTCATTGCTGGGCTTTAATGAATTTAACTGCAGCGATATTCAAAACAGGGTACTGGTATTTATCAACCAGGGTGGCGGAAACGACGGGATCAATACGGTGATTCCCGTAGAAGAATCGAGATACAACCTGTATGCCCAAAACCGCCCTACCATTGCTATTCCACGAACCGGCAGTACCGGCCTATTGAACGTAGATGCAACCTTGCCGGAAGCCCGCCAGATAGGGCTTCACCCGGCTATGACGGGGCTTAAATCGTTGTACGATGAAGGTAAGCTCAATGTTATTAACGGCGTAGGATACCTGAACAATAACCGGTCTCATTTTAAGGCTAACGATCACTGGGTAACCGGGGGTGATTCAACTCCGGACCTCAGCCACCTTGAATCGGGCTGGATCGGTCGCTACCTAAGCAGTGTATATCATCAAAATATTGATGGACCTACCGGCAGCTTCCAGGATCCGCTCGGGTTAGAGCTGGGTTCCGCGGCTTCCTCTTTATTATTCAAAGCAGACAGCGGAAAATTCACTAACATTATCCTGACAGTAGACGCATCCCTATATTATTCACATGTAATAGGGTTGGGCAATCCGCTACCCACTACCTACGCACCCTCTCAGTTCAAAGATGAAATTGACTATATCAATTCTATAGAACAATCAGCCAACGCTTATTCCGAAAGAGTATCCAATGTATTTAACAATGGAGCTAACGTGGCAGCGTATCCTGATACTGCGGTAGCCAGCCAGCTAAAAACAGTAGCAAGGCTCATTAAAGGAGGATCAAAAACAAAAGTATTTCTTGTTCACCAGGATGGTTACGATACACATGCCAGGCAAACTGAAATCGGAAATTCCTCCAAAGGAGAACATGCGGGGCTTTTAAAGGAATTATCGGATGCGATCAAGGCTTTCCAGACCGACCTGGAATCCCTGGGAATTGATGACCAGGTAATTACCAGCACGTATTCTGAATTCGGGCGAACGATTGATCAGAATTCGGGCGGTGGCACGGACCACGGTGGGGTTAACCCCATGTTCGTAATTGGTACCGGGGTAAAGGCCGGTGTATCCGGAAACCCTGTTGACCTCACAAAAGTGGTAGACAGGGGCTGTGTAGACCTGCAATTTGATTACCGGAAAATTTATGCAAATCTCCTGCAGGACTTCCTGGCTGTTGATAATGGCATATTATCCACTGCGCTTCCGGAGCAGTTTGTAAACAATAAAGCCAGCCTGCTCCGTACGTCTTACGTCGCTCCCACCTCCTGCTACAGTACATTCAGCGTTTTACCGATCGTATTAACGGATCTTACGGCTACGCCTGTAGGTAACGATGCGGTTCGCGTAAACTGGGCTACCGCGCAGGAAACCAATACAAAAGATTTTGTATTGGAAAAAAGTACTGATACGGTAAATTTTACACCGGTTGCACGTATTCCCGCTGCCGGTAATTCGTATAGCCAGCAATTATACGAATGGCTCGATCATGATGCAGTAGAAGGACTCAACTATTACCGGTTGCTGCAAAACGATTTTGATGGTAAATACCAGTATTTCGGACCGGTACGCGCTATCCTTCGAAAAACCACGGTCACCCATATTAAAAGCTATCCCAATCCTTCCACAAATGAATTTACGCTGTCTATCAGCAGCGCAACACGGCAAAAAGCCGATATCGTTTTTATGGATATGCAAGGGCATACACTATATAAAATGTCCGTGCAATTAACCACAGGAGCTAACAACTATCCATTTAACCACCTGCAATTCAGGGGCGCCAAACAATTATTGATAGCAATACGCCTGGAGAACGGCAAACTGGAAACGCTGAAGCACCTGATGCAATAATGAATATAATTATATATACCCCCGTGCAGAAAACGGAGCAGGTGTACAGATTAAATCTGCGCATCTGCGGCTACGTAAAATAAAGCCGATTCAAGTATCTTTGCAGCCTTATGTCGTTATCGAAAACCGTGGCATTTCATACATTAGGATGCAAGCTCAATTTTTCAGAAACATCCACCCTTTCAAGGCTGCTTGAAAATGATGGCTTTGTAAAAAAAGAGTTTGATGACGTGGCCGATGTATATGTGATCAATACCTGCTCGGTTACAGACAACGCTGATAAGGAATGCCGGCAACTGGTTCGCCGCATACAACGGCGTTCGCCCGAAAGCCTGGTGGTAATTACAGGATGTTATGCGCAGTTGAAACCAAAAGAAATAGCTGAAATACAAGGAGTTGACCTGGTATTGGGCGCTGCTGAAAAATTTAATATCACTTCCCATCTTAAAGAGCTTACCAAGGGCGATTCCGCCAAAATATCCAGTTGCGATATAGAGGAAGTGCAGGGCTTTAACAGCTCATGGTCCGTAAACGATCGTACCCGTACCTTTTTAAAAGTGCAGGATGGTTGCGATTATAGCTGTTCTTTTTGTACGATCCCCATGGCAAGAGGCAAAAGCAGGAGCGATACCGTTGGCAATGTTGTAAGGAACGCAAGGCAACTGGCGGAATCGGGGGTTAAGGAAATTGTACTGACCGGCGTAAACCTGGGCGATTTTGGCATTAATGAACAGCCGGAACAAAAAGGCTGGAAACGGAATGAACATTTTTACCAGCTTATACAGGAGCTTGAAAAAGTAGATGGTATTGAAAGGTTCAGGATATCCTCTATTGAACCCAATCTTTTAAACAACGATATCATTCAATTTGTAGCGGAGAGCAAAAAATTCATGCCTCATTTCCACATTCCGCTGCAAAGCGGCAGCAATCATATATTAGGTTTGATGAGAAGGAGATACCGCAGGGAGTTATACCAGGAAAGAGTAAATACCATCAAAACATTAATGCCCCATTGCTGCATAGGTGTTGATGTAATAGTAGGATTTCCCGGTGAAACAGATAAAGAATTTGACACTACTGCGGCGTTCCTTCATGAGCTGGACATTTCCTATCTTCATGTTTTTACTTACTCTGAAAGGCCCAACACGCACGCGTTGAGCATACAACCGGTTGTTCCTATACCGGCACGTCATGCACGTAATAAAATATTGCGTAATCTTTCTTACAAAAAAATGCAGTATTTTACCGCTCAGCACACCGGACAGCACAGGAAGGTTTTGTTTGAAGCCAATAATAAAAACGGTATGATGGAGGGATATACCGATAATTACATTAAGGTTACAGCCCCTTTTGCGGAAAGCTGGGTAAACAGCATCCGCGAATGGAAAATTTAACAGCGACACTTAATATACTTTTACTAACATTGCTACGTACATATCAGTATAAAGGAAGTTCTTCCACAGGATATTTATAATAATGAAAAAGTACCAGGTAACAATAAAATTTAATATGGATGATGACTTTATGGCCCTCATTCCCAAGCACAGGGAATATATCAATTCATTGATTGAAAGCAACGCCATAGATCAATACGTGGTAACAATGGAATCGCAGAAAATATGGATCACCGTTTCCGCTGAAAATAAAAAGCAGGTAAAGAAATATCTTTCGGGCTCGCCTATATACAAATACTGGAAATTCGAAATTGAAGAACTGGTAGTGGTAGACGGACAGTTACACAGGCTTCCTGCCGTACAACTGAATTGACCCCCTGTCCTTTACATTTTATGCCCTTTACCTTATACCTTCAACCTCTATTTCACAAAAATGGAATCAATTTTACCTGATAGCAACCGCAATGTGTTTGAACAGGGCGCCGTTTTATTAATAGACAAGCCGCTGGAATGGACATCTTTCGATGTAATAAGAAAAATGCGCTCTATATTACGCATAAAAAAAATAGGGCATGCAGGTACGCTCGACCCTCTGGCCACCGGCTTACTGATTGTATGCACGGGAAAATTCACCAAAAGGATCAATGAATTTATGGCCCAGGAAAAAGAATATACGGGAAGCTTTACCCTGGGGGCTACTACTCCTACATATGATCTTGAAAGCGAACCCGGGAATTTTTCAAGCTGCGATGATATTACAACTGAACAGTTGCAGCAGGCAACCGCCACGTTTGTTGGCAATATTCAACAGGTACCGCCTGCCCATTCTGCTATTAAAAAAGCCGGTAAACCTGTATATGAACTGGCACGCAAGGGTATTGAGGTAAAGCTGGAGCCACGGCCGGTAACTATCAAAATATTTGAAATAACACAGGTGGATCTGCCGGTTGTTCATTTCCGGGTGGTTTGCTCAACGGGAACGTATATACGAAGTCTCGCAAATGATTATGGGAAAGCCCTGGGATGCGGAGCCTATCTCAGCAGCCTGAGACGCACCAGGATCGGGAGCTTCCTGGTAAACAACGCCATGACCATAACACAGTTCAGTGAAGAAGCAGCGAAAAGGTTGAATAAGGAGTAGAGAGATACAGTATTGGAGATTCGACATTTGAGATTTGAGATTTGTTATACTCTACCATCCCTGATGGCTGTATAGTCTTATACCCACCTTCATAACAACATAAATGATTACAATGATATGATACCTTGAAACTTTTGTCAGATCAGGATTTTATGCTGCAAAAATTAAGAGGCAGCATATAATCAGCTTCCAGTAATCAGAAATTCAATATCAAAACCTGTCCGCAGCGACGGATATCAAATCTCGAATATCAAATCTCAAATAAACCTCTAATATCAAAACGGGTATCCTATGCCAAATTGAAAAGTAGGGCGGCGCATATTGCGGGTAACGAACCAGCCATCTTTTTCGGAGTACAGGTATCCATCGGAGGCATAAAGCGGATCTTTCAGCCGCCAGCCCAGGTCAAACCGCAAAAGGAAAAATTTAAAATCAAGCCGCAACCCTGTGCCGCCTGCTACGGCAATGTCCCTGTATATTCTGCTTACATCAAAAACCCCGTATTTAAATACCGGGTCATCCGATCTTCTTATCCAAACATTTCCAATATCTGTAAACAAAGCTCCCTTCAGCCAGTAGCCATATACCGGGAAGATGTCGAACCTGTATTCAACATTCGCTTCTAACTGAATATCCGCGTACCGGTCGTCAAATCTTTTTTCTATTACTCCGGGAGGGTCGGTAGTATATGTACGAAAACGAACCGTATCATAGAAAACACTGGAGCCCGGGCCCAGCTTTCTCAATTGCCAGCCTCTCATGCTGTTAGGACCTCCCGCAAAGAATTGCCTGAAAAAGGGGAGCGACACATCATCTTTCCGGCTTTCCGTATCAAAGCCAATACCATATCCCGCAAAAAAGCGGAACGCCCACATGGTTTTAGGATTAGCAAGATAATGCCTGAAATCAGCGCTCACCTTAACGAACCTGTATAACCGTTCTAATGCTTTTCCCGTATCGGTTTGCGCCTTGAACAAGGCTCCCATTAATAGCCCTGACTCTTCGCCATATACCCTTACCAGGCTGAAAGCACGGGGATTAGCCCAGTTGAACCTGCGTGTGTACGTGGCATTTACCCCAATGATCAATCCATCATTATACGAATAACGAAGCAATGGATAATCATCTGTCAGCCTGGTAAATCCCGTATCCCTGTCATATATCCTGGTAAATTCGATGTTGGGAAATTTCAACTGCCAGGTTACACTTGCTTTTTTCTGAAACTCATACCCAAGGTAAGCGTTCAGCGTATTTATTTTATAATACAAATACCGGTCTATATACGCTCCGTCAAGACCTACATAAGTTCTTGCATTTAAAAAATCCTGCTCATTCTTCACTTTAAAAAAAGGAGTGAGCAGCCGTGGGAAAACCAGGCGGTTAACCAACCCGATCTCCGAGGAAAGGATTTTTCTGAAGTCGGTAAATTCTATACCCGTACGCAACGTGTTTTCAAGCTGCAAAGCCTGCCTGGCCACATTCCGGTTCTTTAAATGAAAATTAAGCGCCAGTCCTTTATTGCCTGCATAAAATATCTGGTTTTGCGCGGAAAGAATGCTGGAACCTTCAAAATCAACACTGAAAAAAAACTTTTTGGCCGGCACCATCCGGATAAAAAAATCCACCGCCGCTGCTGAATCCTGCGGTCTGCTGTTAATATTTACATTTTGCCAGGCTTCAATACGGTTGAAATTTAACAGGGTACGATTGTAATCAGACAACCGGTACATAGCGCCGGGCTTTAAAGAAATACGCTTTGCTAAAAAAGACGGCTTAAATAAATTATACCTGCTGAAGAAAGTGTATCCCTTGTATTCTATCCGCTGCATGTTCTCCCTTCTGCCAGTTTGCAGATCAGCAGGCTCATCGGGAAACACATTCACCCGCCCGATCACATAAGGGAGCACAATGCTGGTATCTCTTACAGGTACCTGCAATATGGAAATATCAATCGTAGGATTTTCATTTCTTGCTTTTGCTTCCAGTTGCAGGCGTATTTGTTCAAAAGGATCAGCCAAAGGATCAATCAGCGACACATCTACCGTATCCAGTTCAGCCTTGATCATTTCGCGGTTAATTTTATAATAACCATTATCCCTGAAAATATCAATCAGCCGGTTCAATTCCTCATCTATCTTTTGCCGGTTAAACGGCTCCGATTTTTTAAGCAATGACTTATTTAAACTTTGCAATGCCAGTTGCTGCAGGGTTGTATCTTTAAAGCTGTAGCTGATAGAATCAACCTTAAAAACTTTTCCCGGGTATACGGTATAAATTACTTTCAGTTGGTACTGATCAGGCTTGTTTTTTTTGAAAACAGTATCCACATGCGACCAGTCGGCAATAACATTGCTGCGATAATAACCTGTATTATGAAGCAGGTTATTCATATTCTGCAAAGTTTGCTTTACATAATTACTGTCGAAAACAGCAGGTTTGTTCAAACTTTTAAATAAAAAAAGAATATTTTTAAAAGCAGGCTTCACGCTATCCTCTATCTGCCCCTCCAGTTTGGCTTTTAACCCCGATTTCTCACCCGCGCTTATCTGCCCTTCAACCCGAATCTCATTTTCAAAAACAAAAGGCTTATTGCCCTGGTATTTTCGCACAACGGTACACGATGACATCAGGTAAATAATACTGAGGACAAAAAAGAAAGGGATAAAAAAAGAAGAACGTATTTTCGTTGGTAAAACAGGCATAATTAAGTATACAGGATGCTCAGCAAATCCAGGGTCAAATATATTCAAAGTTTATACCATAAAAAATTCAGAGACGAAGCTAATTCCTACGTTATTGAAGGACCAAAGGTTGTAGCAGAATTCCTCCGGGAATCTCCCCGCAATATACAGGAAATATATGGTGTTAAAACATGGCTAAATAACAACCGGCATTTACTTACCGAAGCAGTTCAGGACATTACTACCATTGTTGAGGAGCACGAGCTTCAAAAAATATCGTCTTTATCAGCTCCCAACCAGGTGCTTGCCGTAGTAACCAAAAATATCCCGGAAGCATTTTCGCCCAATGGCAAGCTTTCGCTGATGCTCGACAATATCCAGGATCCCGGCAATTTCGGTACCATTATACGTATTGCAGACTGGTTTGGAATTAAAACAATTATCTGCAGCGAAGATTGTGTTGACATGTATAACCCTAAAGTAATACAGTCAACAATGGGCAGTATATTGCGAACAAATATAACCTGCCATAACCTGGAGCAATTCTGCAGCGCACATACGGGAATTAATATATATGGCGCCACATTAAGCGGCCAGTCGCTCTATACATTTCCTTTACCGGTTACCGGTATTTTATTAATAGGCAATGAGTCAAAGGGCATCAGGAGAGAGCTGCTGTCTTTTTGTACATCGCAGGTTACCATACCACGGTTTGGCAATGCAGAGTCGTTAAATGCTGCTGTAGCAACAGGTATCATACTTTCGCATTTTGTTAAGCCTGTATAGGTTTGCACAACAGGGTTGATGGTTCCAATATCCGGCGATCTTATAAATGCCGTATCTTAAACGATCATTCATTATAAAAATATCATATCTATGTCTATCCAATGGAAAGGTGTATTCCCGGCGCTCACAACAAAATTTACGGCGAACGATACGCTTGATCTCCACTTATTTGATAAAAACCTGGACGCTCAAACCGAAGCAGGCGTGGGTGGAATTATTGTAGGCGGATCGCTGGGTGAAGCCAGTACCATTACCGAAAATGAAAAAGAACAATTGGTAAAATTTGCCGTAGATAAGCTACAGGAAAAAATCCCGGTTATAGTAAATATTGCTGAAGGGGCTACCCGCGAAGCCATTAGGCAGGCACAGCTTGCCCAAACATGGGGCGCCGGCGGTTTAATGCTGTTGCCTCCCATGCGTTACAAAAGCGATGAAAGGGAAACTGTAACCTATTTTACCGAGGTAGCCGGCTCTACCGACCTGCCTGTGATGTTGTATAACAACCCGGTTGACTATAAGATTGAAGTAACACTTGATATGTTTGAAAAGCTGTCTGCAATAAAGAACATTGAAGCAGTAAAAGAATCAACACGCGATGTTACCAATGTAACGCGCATGATCAACCGCTTTGGCAACAGGTTTAAAATCCTTTGCGGTGTTGATACGCTCACGTTTGAAGAGCTTTCGCTAGGAGCCGACGGGTTGGTTGCAGGACTGGTTTGCGCTTTCCCTGCAGAAACCGTAACGCTGTACAACCTGATAAAAGCAGGACGTTTTTTCGAAGCCATTCCGCTATACAGATGGTTTATGCCCCTGCTGGAGCTCGACATTCATCCTAAATTAGTACAATACATAAAGCTCGCAGAAACACAGGTAGGCCTGGGCAGCGAATATGTAAGAGCGCCCCGGCTGCCATTGGTTGGCAAAGAGCGGGAAGATGTCCTGCATATAATTAATACAGCCCTGCTTACCAGGCCCGCTTTGCCGGCAAATGTGTTAGCTGCCGTTTAATCTGCAGCCCGCAAGTTAAAGCGTATGTTTCCTGTTTACAGTTCACTTTTAAAAGTGTTGTATCTTGCCCGGCCAAAAACAAGCAAGTAATGAACGATATTGACATGGTAATGCAAAATGCCCGGGAGGCATTTGACAGTTTCAAACTTTTATCTTCTTCAGACAGATCTTCTTTCTTACAGGCTATAGCAGCACAACTGGAAGCCGCACGTGAAGTACTGGTGCAAACAGCCCATGAAGAAACCAACCTTCCCCTGCCCCGCTTAAACGGTGAATTAAGCAGAACCACCAATCAGCTTGCATTATTTGCCAGGCTTATTGAAGAAGGCAGCTGGGTAGAGGCGGCGATAGATACTGCAGATAAAAACAGGACTCCTCCCAAGCCTGATACCAGGAAGATGCTGTTGCCTGTTGGTCCTGTAGTGGTTTTTGGAGCCAGCAATTTTCCTTTTGCTTTTTCAACGGCAGGAGGCGATACAGCGAGCGCGTTGGCCGCAGGCTCAAGCGTGGTTATTAAAGGACATTCGGCACATGCAAAAACCTCTCAGCAGGTTTTTGAAGCCATGCAAAAAGCGATAACAAAAGCAGGAGTTCATCCTTATACCATACAGCATGTGCTGGGTTCGGGCAGCACTGTGGGCAAAGCGCTGGTACAGCATCCCTATACTACAGGGGTGGGATTCACCGGCTCATTCAGCGGCGGCAGGGCCTTGTGGGAGCTTGCTAACCAAAGGGAGCAGCCGATCCCTGTTTTTGCAGAAATGAGCAGCATCAATCCTGTGGTGCTGCTACAGCATACTTTGCAGGAAAATACAACTTCGCTGGCAAAAACATACGCGGCTTCCATTTCCCTGGGCATGGGACAGTTCTGCACCAACCCTGGTTTGTTACTGGCTGTTAAAAGTGATGCGCTTGACCAGTTTTTAACACTGCTGGGCAGGGAAATAGAACAAATTGTGCCGCAAAAAATGCTGCATGGCGGCATCCAGGCTTCTTATATCAAAGGATTGAACGAAGCGTTATCGCAAAAGGGAATTGAAAAAATAGCACAGTCTGCCCGGCAGCCGGCAGAAGGAGAAGCTTTTCCAACAGTTGCCAGGGTAAATGCAGCAGTATTTATGCAGAACCCGCATTTCCGCGAAGAAGTTTTTGGACCCTATTCGTTGGCGGTAGTGTGTGCCGACAAAGCAGAGCTGATGGCCGTTTTGCAATCGCTCAAAGGACAGTTGACCACAACTATAATGGCTACCGACGCGGATATAGCGGCAAACGCTGATATCATCGAGCTTCAAACCACGCTGGCAGGGCGGATCATTTTAAACGATGTACCTACCGGCGTTGAAGTATGCGCCAGCATGGTACATGGCGGTCCCTTCCCTTCTACCACCGATGGAAGATTTACATCCGTGGGAACCACTGCCATTAAACGCTGGGTTCGCCCGGTATGTTTCCAGGGGTTCAGAGACAGTATGCTCCCGGACGCGTTAAAAAACAGCAATCCGCTGCATATATGGAGAATTGTAAATAATGAGTACACGAAAAATGCGATCTGATCTTTCAAAAGAACAAGATGCTTTTTCTGTACAAAACCTGAAATATACTCCAGTCAGTGAAAAAAACATTTTTTTGCATTGATGCGCATACCTGCGGTAATCCTGTAAGGCTGGTTGCCGGCGGAGGTCCTTTACTGAAAGGCAATAGCATGAGCGAAAAACGCCAGCATTTTCTGAAAGAGTACGACTGGATCAGGAAAGGATTGATGTTTGAGCCAAGGGGACACGATATGATGAGCGGGAGCATTTTGTATCCACCCCACGACCCGGCAAATGATATAGCCGTTCTGTTCATAGAAACCAGCGGATGCTTACCCATGTGTGGACATGGTACAATCGGCACTATTACCATTGCCCTTGAAGAGGGACTGCTTGTGCCTAAAACTCCGGGCATTGTACGCATGGAAGCGCCTGCAGGACTGATAATGATAAGCTATACATGCGAGGGTAAAAAAATAAAAAGCGTTAAGCTTACCAATGTGCCTGCATTTTTAGCAGCCGAAGGACTTACCGTTGAATGCCCGGAGTTAGGCGAGTTGATCATTGACGTTTCTTACGGCGGAAATTTTTATGCTATAGTGGATGTACAAAAGAATTTTAAAGGACTGGAGCATTATCCCGTTGACAAGCTGATAGCCTGGGCCAGGGATATCCGCAGGCTTGTTAACGAAAATCACCGGTTCATCCATCCTGAAGATCCTACTATTAACGGGTGCTCGCATGTATTGTGGACGGGAGCCACCATCAACCCTAAAGCTACCGCCCGCAATGCCGTGTTTTACGGCGATAAGGCTATAGACCGGAGCCCCTGCGGAACCGGCACTTCGGCCCGCATGGCGCAATGGTACGCTAAAGGAAAGTTGAAAAAGGGAGAGGATTTCATTCATGAAAGCATTATCGGGTCCAGCTTTACGGGAAGAATAGAGGAAGAGCTGACGCTGAACGGAAAGCCTGCCATCCGCCCCGGTATTGAAGGCTGGGCACGCATTTACGGATACAATACTATTTCGATAGACCCTGATGATGATCCCTATGCTTACGGATTCCAGGTAATGTAGCCCGAAGCGGTTAAAATGCACACTTGTTAACCGTTTGAAATAATTTCTGCACATATAGTATTATACCCTGTTCTCTGTCTCACAGTTGTGCGATTCCTTACCTATATTTATTCTTTTTATATAAGGCAACAAGAATGCCTGTAAAAAAAATGTATGGCAATTACAACAAGCAACACTTCAGTAAGACTTTTTTCCCTGGATGCATTACGCGGATTCGATATGTTCTGGATCATGGGTGCGGAAGAAATATTTCATGCCCTGGCAAAAGCCACTCATTCTCCATTCTGGCATACAATAGCCGAAGAATTGACCCACCCCGATTGGAATGGTTTTCATTTTTATGATCTCATCTTTCCATTATTCCTGTTCATATCGGGCGTTACCACTCCTTTTTCGGTGGGGCGCGAATTAGAAAAAGGAAAATCAAGACAACAAATGCTGAAGCGTGTTATTAAACGCGGACTTGTGCTTGTATTGCTGGGTATAGTTTACAACAACGGGCTTGAGCTTAAACCCCTTTCCGAAATACGTTTCGGCAGTGTGCTCGGGCGGATCGGGCTTGCCTATATGTTCGCCAATATCATTTACCTCTACAGCAAAGAGCGGGGGCAAATAATATGGTTTTGCTCATTGCTGATCGGGTACTGGCTGTTGCTGAAATTCAATTCCGCTCCCGGATTTCCCATGGGTGATCTTACCATGCAGGGAAATTTTGCATCTTATTTAGACCGGTTGATTATGCCCGGAAAACTATACCTGGGCATTCACGATCCCGAAGGGCTTACAAGCACCATTCCCGCCATTGGTACCGGGCTGCTGGGGATTTTAACAGGTACCTTTTTAAAAAGAAAAACGCCTGACGGATCTAAAAAAGCATTGTATATGCTGTTAACGGGTATTGCTTTTGTAGCGCTGGCGCATGTATGGGATCTTGATTTCCCGATCAATAAAAATTTGTGGTCCAGCTCGTTTACATTAAATGTAGGGGGGTACAGCCTTATCCTTTTAGCCATCTTCTACTACATTATAGATGTAAAAGGCTATAAGAACTGGGCCTTCTTCTTTAAAGTAATAGGCATGAACTCCATTCTTATTTACATGAGCGAAGGATTTATTAACTGGGGATATACCAATAACGCGCTGTTTGGATGGATGGGTCAAATAGCAGGCGATCCGTTCAATATTGTAGTAATGGCTGTTTGCTTTATAATAACAAAATGGTTGTTCCTGTATTTCATGTATCGCAAAAAAGTTTTTTTACGCGTATAATTTCTGCAGGCAAAAATTATTTATATACTATCTCTATGCAAAAATTGCGGCAAACTTGTCTGCCACAGGCAATTGCGCAGGTTTAATCCGCATATCTGCGGCATGATTACGTATTTTCGCTTATGGCGATCTCAATACGATACAGCAAGCATAATATAAAGTTCCGGTATCCTTTTACCATTTCAAAAGGCACCAAAACCCATCAGCCCTCCCTGCTCGTAGAATTGAACTTCAACGGCATCAAAGGATATGGAGAGGCCCCGGCTATTGCGTATTACAATATACCGGTGGAAAAAATGATTGAAGATATAGAAGCGAAAAAAGCGTTTATTGAAAAATTTTCGTTTACTCACCCCGACAGGTACTGGCATTACCTGCATCATCTGTTTCCTCAAAACCCCTTCCTGGTAGCCGCCCTGGATATAGCGGCCTGGGATGTTTTCGGCAAGCTGAAACAGCAGCCCTTGTACCGGTTATGGAATACCAACATGGCAACAGCCCCTGTAACAGATTATACGATCGCTATAGACTCCGTAGACAGGATGGTGGAAAAAATGAAAGAAAAGCCGTGGCCGGTATATAAAATAAAGCTGGGCACTAAAGAAGATATAACCATCATGGAAATGTTGCGTAAGCATTCTGATGCGGTATTCAGGGTAGATGCCAATGCCGGCTGGAAGCTGGAGGAAGCGCTGGAAATACTACCGGTATTGCAGGCATTAAATGTGGAGCTGGTTGAGCAACCCCTGGCAAAGGATGACTGGGAAGGAATGAAAGTGCTGCATGAAAAATCTCCGCTGCCTTTATTTGCCGATGAAAGCTGTGTATCGGAAACAGATGTAAAAAAATGCCAGGGCTTTTTTCATGGTATCAACATCAAGCTCACCAAATGCAGCGGCATCACTCCTGCGCTGCGCATGATCAATGAGGCCAAACAACTCGGGCTAAAAGTAATGCTGGGCTGCATGAACGAAAGCACTGTTGGCTCCGCCGCAATCGTACACCTTGCTCCGCAGGTTGATTGCCTGGATGCCGATGGTCCCCTGCTGCAGGAAGAAGATCTTGCTACCGGGCTCCGGTACGATTTTGGAAAGATCACGCCTACGACTGCCCCCGGGTTGGGTGTGGAGCTGATTACCCAACTGTAATGCTTTTTAACCGGGTACTACCTGTTAATTAAAGTGGCATGGATTTTTTAATACTGGTTGTATAAAACAAATTTTTATGGCAAAGTATTCTAAAAAAGCCGGGGAAAAAGTGGAAAAGGTAATGCGTGAAAAGAAAAAAGGAACATTACGTTCCGGCAGTGGTAAAAAAGTAACCAGCAGAAAACAGGCCATCGCTATTGGTCTTTCAGAAGCAAGGAAAGCCGGAGTAAAAGTTCCTGCTAAAAAAAGCGCTCCCGCAAAAAAAGGAGCTAAAAAAACGGCTCGTAAAACTACCCGCAAAAAATAGTACCTGCTTTACATTACACAGCTCTAACCTTTCTTCTTTGCCGACGCTGCCATTACAGCATAATACACAGGTATGCCTATTAGAGTAATGATCAAACCGGGCCAGGTAAACTTTGGCTTAAAAATAATGAGCAGTATACAGAATGTACATCCCATTAGTATGTAAATAGCCGGCAATACCGGGTAACCAAAAGCTTTATAGGGTCTCTCCATATCGGGGCGGGTTCTACGCAGCCTGAATATTCCCACTATAGTAAGCATATAAAAGCCAACTACTACAAACGATATCATGTCCAGCAGATCGCCATACTTACCGCTTAAACACCACGCCGAAGCCAGCAGGCATTGTATCCACAAGGCAAAAGACGGTACCGCAGCAGCATTCAATGTACCCGCTTTTGTGAAAAACAATCCATCTCTGGCCATGGTATAATACACCCTGGCACCGGCCAATATCAACCCGTTGTTACAGCCAAAAGTAGAGATCATGATCATGATGGCTATGATGGTTGTTCCCGCCTGTCCAAAAATTACATGCGAAGCAACAACGGCTACCCGGTCATTTTCTGCCGACGCGATTTCCTGCAACGGTAATACGGCCGTGTACATGATATTGGTAAACGTATATACCACCGTAACAATAAGGGTTCCTAAAAAAAGACTGAGCCCTATGTTCCTTTTCGGGTTTTTTATTTCTCCCGCAACAAAAGCCACACCATGCCAGGCATCGCTGCTGAAAATGGAGCCTACCATAGCGGCAGCAACCGCGGCAAACGCCATAATAGTGGTATAATCCGTTATTGTTCCATCGGTAGCCAGTCCGTGCATATCCCATGCATTGGTCCAGTTAGCCTGCCATACTTCGGGTTTGGCAGCCAGCAAACCAAAAACCACCAGCCCTGCCAGGCTTATAATTTTGGTAAGTGTAAATGTTGTCTGTAATATCTTTCCCTCTCTTACACCCCGGGTATTGATCAACGTAAGTAAAGCAATGACCGCTATAGCCAGCAGTTGGGCAGCCGATATACTGAAGAATCCAATATCCAGCAGCTTATTATCTTCGCTAAAAAAAGGAAAAATATAGGCAGTAAACTTTGCAAATGCAACCCCAACCGCCGCAATAGTAGCTGTTTGTATTACCGAAAAAAAGCTCCAGCCATATAAAAAGGCGATCAACGGGTTCCATCCTTCTTTCAGGTATACATATTGCCCGCCGGCTTTGGGAAACATGCCGCTCAATTCACCATAGCTCAAAGCTGCAGTTATTGTCATAAATCCTGTAATGATCCACACCAGCATCAGCCAGCCGGCGCTGCCCATATTACGGGTAATGTCGGCGCTCACAATAAAAATCCCCGACCCGATCATGCTGCCTGCCACTATCATGGTAGCATCCAGCAGGCTGAGCGAAGGTTTGAAAGAAGCTGTAGTACTCATATGAACCGAAACTAAATGAATATTTTAATTTCCCGGCAGGGTGTATATATAGCTGTTACCTGAACTGCACTGCCTTTGCCGGCTGTATTCTCCTGCTTACCAGCGAGGGGATCATTAAAGTGAGCGTACATACCAGCAATGTACCCAGCACTACCAGCAAAACTTCCCACCATATTACTTTTACAGGCACTACCAGCATATAGTAGGCGTTTTCATCCCAGAACTTCATAAAGCCGGTACGCTGCTGCAGGTAGCAAATACCCAGCGCTGTTACCAGGCCAATAGCAATTCCTACCGATGTAATAATAGCTCCCTGCCAGGTAAATATTTTCTGTACCGTCCAGTCGGTAGCGCCTACCGCCTTCAGCACGCCTATCATGCGCGTACGCTCCAGCACCATTATAATAAGGCAGGTTACAAGATTAATAATAGCAATTACGATCATCACGCCCAGCACAACATAACGGTTAATATCCTGCAGTTGCAGCCAGTCGAATATATTGGGGTATACATCTTTAATAGATTTGCTTCCCCATTTATCCGGAAGCGTCGCAAATATTTCATCATTGAGCTCTTCCATTTTATGGTAATCATCCAAAAAAATTTCGTAACCGCCTATTTCTCCTTTATCCCAATCGTTTAGTCGCTGCACCAGCTTCAGATCACCAATGGCATACAGCTTGTCGTACTCCTCCATATTGGTTTTGTACAAGCCTACGATGGTAAGCTTATCCGGGCGGGGCTTTTGCTCATTGCCTTTAAAAAAATAGATCAGCACTTTATCATTCACTTTCAACTGCAACTGTTTGGCAGTGTATTCAGACAGGACGATCTCCCTGCTGTACGTACTATCATTAAAGCCCGCCCATCTTCCCTGTGTAAGGAACTGCTGCATGGAAGCAAAATCGTACTGGCTGTTAACACCTTTAAACAATATGCCTTCAATAGATTCTGCGGTTTTAAGTATGGCATACTTGGTGGCAAAAGGCTGTACCTGCTTTACTCCTTTAATTGCCATGATACTGTTTACTACCGTATCATTTTTTTCGATCGGCGACTCCTCTGCTATAGCCGACTTATATTGCTCGTAATGCTGCACCCGCAGATGCCCCCAGAAACTGAAAATTTTCTGGCTCACCGCATCCTGAAAACCATTTACAAATGCCAGTGTAAGGATCATTACCGCTACGCTGATGGCCGTTGCAGTAATGGCAAGCCGGATGATGAACCCCGAAAAAGAACGTTTGCTGTTAAATGCTATTCTCCGCGCTATGAACGATGCCGTATTCAATACCGTGTATTTTACTAAATTGTGAAGATAAATGAAATAGCCGATGTACCATCGTAGTCCCTCTATACTGTTTGCATGCTTTTTTATTTTTGCTGTTCTGCGAACGCAGGCGCAACGCGAACCCGACAAAATATACATGGATAACATTAAAACCGTACAGTTAACCATGTATGGGAACCAGCTTGCTTATCCCATCGTTAAGCTAAACAGCAACGATCAACTGCAACTGGAATTTGATGATATGGACGGGGATGTAAAAAGCTATTATTATAATATAGAATTGCGCAATGCCGACTGGAGCGCTGTTCAGATGAGCTATTTCGATTACGTAAAAGGGTACCCGAATCAACGTATTTCCACCTACAGGAACTCTTCTCAAACCCTCACACGCTATACTCATTACCAGTTAACTTTTCCCGACAGGAACATTATGCCTACCAGGGCGGGCAATTACGTTTTAAAAGTTTTTATCAACGGCGATACCTCCAAACTCGCTTTTACCAAACGGTTCCTGGTAGTAAGCACAGCCATTGCCGTTGGCGCACAAATACAGCAGCCTTTTAACCAGCAGCTTTTTCGCACGCATCAAAAAATCCAGCTAACCGTTAATACAGGCAATCTCAACGTGAGCTATCCCCAGCAACAGGTAAAAGTGATGATACTGCAGAATAACCGCTGGGATAACAGCTTACAAAATATTAAACCCAGCATAGTACGCAACAATACTTATGAATACAATACCGAGGTTGATTGCGTATTGCCGGCAATGCGGGAGTGGCGCTGGCTGGACCTTACCAGCTTCAGGCTGCTGAGCGACCGGGTGCGCAGGCAGCAAAACACCAATACCGCATACGACCTGTTTGTAATTCCCGATGTGTCGCGCAATACCCAGCGATATGTATATTATAAAGATTACAACGGGTTGTATGCCGCTCTTACCAATGAAAATGTAAATCCTTTCTGGAGCGGAGATTATGCCACGGTACACTTTACCTACGCCCCCCCGGGTAATACGCCGTACAACAAAGACCTTTATATTATTGGACAAATGACCAACTATGGCAGAAACGAAGGCGCTAAAATGACCTGGAATGAAGATCAGCAGGTGTACCAAACCACGCTGTTGCTTAAGCAGGGATATTATGATTACGCCTATGCGCTGGAAGATAAACAGGGGGGACGCATAAAATATGTAACCGATGAGACCGAAGGCAATATATGGGAAACCGAAAATGAATATATGGTGCTGGTATACTACCGCGAACTGGGGGGCAGGTACGACCAGTTGCTGAACGTTACAACACTCAGCTCAATGGTAAACCGCCCCGGCGCGCCCGGACAGTTTTAATTTTTTAGGATGCCGATCTTTATTATCTTTGCGCCGGCAAGTCTTATACGACCAGCTCCTGCTGAACTCCCCCAGGACCGGAAGGTAGCAAGGGTAAGCGGTTGTAGCGGTGCGATGTAAGTAACTTGCCTTTTTATTTTTGTATATTCGCTCTCTTAAAAGATATTTAACCAAGTTTTAAACAGCAAAACATGAAATTTTTTATTGATACAGCCAATCTTGCCCAAATAAAGGAAGCCAATGAGTTGGGTATATTAGACGGTGTAACCACCAATCCTTCGTTAATGGCTAAAGAAGGTATAAAAGGGGAAGAAGCTGTGAAAAATCATTATAAAACCATCTGTGAAATGGTGGATGGAGACATCAGCGCCGAGGTCATTTCCACCGATTTTGACGGCATTGTTGCCGAAGGCAAAGTGCTGGCTGCTATTCACCCCAATATCGTAGTAAAAGTGCCCATGATCAAAGATGGTGTAAAAGCATTGAAATGGTTTACCGACAACGGTATTAAAACAAACTGCACGCTCGTATTTTCTGCAGGGCAGGCAATACTGGCCGCAAAAGCCGGCGCTACGTATGTTTCTCCGTTCGTAGGCAGGATAGACGACGGCAACTGGGATGGCATGGAACTCATTGGCCAGATAGCCCAGATCTATTCGTTACAGGGCTTCAAAACCCAGATACTGGCTGCTTCCATCCGTAGCTCTTTGCACATTGTAAGAGCTGCCGAATTAGGCGCTGATGTTTGCACCTGCCCGCTGGAACCAATCTTAGGCCTGCTAAAACACCCGCTGACAGATATCGGGCTCGCCAAATTCCTGGAAGACGCGAAGAAGATGAAACAATAGCATTTGCTTCATCAACCAGCAAAATATTATATAGCCCGGCCTTGTGCCGGGCTTTTGATCTTATACCTTATCACTTAGCCTTCAGCGTGAGTGATTTAAATTTCATCGTCAGTTCAGTCAACGATCTTTCAACGCCCATGCGCTCCAGCGAAGAAGCTCCTACAAAGCCATGCACGCCAGACTGGTCTAACACAATACGCACATCTTCGGGCGTATTAACAGGTCCGCCGTGTGCCAGGAAGAAAATGTTGGGGTTTACCCGTTTGCCTGCCTCCATGATTTCTATCGTTGTTTGTATCGCTTCATCCATGCTGCATGTTGCACCTGTTACCCCTATTGATCCGCCAACGGTGGTGCCTACATGAGAAATGATAGCATCGGCGCCCGCCTCAGCCATTTGCGCGGCTTCTTCCGGTTTGGCAACATATACGATTGAAAACAGGTCCATTTTAGTAGCCAGCCTTACCATTTCCACTTCTTTCGCGAAGCCCATACCTGTTTCTTCCAGTACCTGCCGGAAATGACCGTCTACAATACAATGCGTTGGGAAATTGTTCACGCCGGAAAACCCCATCTCTTTCACCTTCAGCAAATGATGCCACATCCTGCGGCGCGGGTCCGATCCATGTACACCGCATATTACAGGTATCTCTTCCACTACCGGCAGCACTTCAAACTCACCAATGCTCATCGCCTCGGCATTGGCGTCGCCATAAGCCATTAATCCTGCTGTAGAGCCATGCCCGGCCATACGAAAACGGCCGGAATTATAGATAATGATCAGATCAGCCCCGCCTTTTTCAATGAATTTGGCGCTGATGCCGGTACCGGCTCCCGCAGCTATGATCGCTTTGTTCTGATCAATGGTCTTTTGCAGCCTGTCTCTTACCTCCTGTTTGGTATATGGATTTCCTTTTCCCGTCCATGGATTTGGCATACTAATTTGATTGTAATATTTTGAAAATAACTTCCGTGCTAAGATAAAAGCAAATCATTTCCTGTTATGATTTTTTCTGCTCCAGCAAATTCAATAATGCATCTACCAGTCGTTTTGAGAAACCAGGATCATTGATATGCGCGTTTATTTCAATAACCGGGATACCGGGCTTTGCATGTTTTTTTATAGCGCTGAACAAGACCTTGTCTGTTTCAGGACGATAAAAGACACCTCCTTCCGCATCCACCTGCGATATACCTTTCAACGGGATCAGCACCGTTACCGGCGCGGGCGACCTGTTTATTCTGCCTGCCAGTTGTTCACCCAGTATTTCGTTTTCTTCCTGGTTGGTACGCATCAGCGTTACATCGGGCGACCAGCTATACAGTTCACGTTCTTTATATTGTGAAGGAACGGTATCGGGCTGCGCGAAATTGACCATATCCAGGCAACCGGGCACAACCACCTGCGGGATACCGGCATTGGCAGCCGCGTTCAGCCTTTCCGGCCCCGCGCTGCATATACCACCGCACAATTCATCTGCCAGCTCAGTAGTAGTAATATCCAGCACCGCATCAAACACGCCTTCCTTTATCAGCGACTCCATTGTTTTTCCCCCCAAACCATTGGCATGAAAGGCTAAAACCTCGTATCCTTTTTTACGCAGCAGTTCGCTGCATTGATCTACACAGGCGGAGGTATTTCCAAACATGCTGATGGCAATGGTACCAGCCGACGTATTTTTTTCTGTTTCTTTGGTAACGCCCGCCATCGCACAAACAGCTACGGCAGCCTGTTTTATAAGTAACCGGCTGATATTGTTTAATCCTGCCACATCTACAATAGAAGGCATTAACGTAATATCCTTGCTGCCTACCTGCCTCGACAGGTCTTTGGCTGCAGCGGTAGACAAACAGAGTTTTGCCATACCAAACGGTATAGACTGCATGGCAGCCAACGCTATATAGGTTCCTCCTCCCCCACCCATGCCTATAGCCGCTTTGATCTTGTTTTCGCTTACAAGTTTACTCACCAGCTTTGCAGCACCGGCACTCATTATCTCGATCGCTTTTCCCCTGTCGCCTGATTTTCGCAGGTTGTCCAATGTATGTCCTCCTTCAGCCGCGGTAAGTTCCGCAGCATGATCAATGGGAAAATCCACATTTGTTTCCATCACCCCTGTATTGAGCGTGATCACTTTTTCTCCCAACGCCAGGATACATTCCCGTAAAAAAGTAAAATCTTCTCCTTTGGTATCAAAGCAACCAATGATCAAAACTGATTTTTCCTGGTCTTCCATATTGAAAACTATTATGAGGGTTTATTTGGAAGGAACAACAATGTCAAAAACAATTACCCTTTCGAGCTTAGGCACTACAAATGCTTTTACCTCTTCATGAACGGGATGTGGTAAATACGTATCGCGTGATTCAGGAGTATCGAAGGTCATCACAAAGCCATGCGTAAAATCTTCGTTCAACCCTTCATCTCCGTTGTATGGACCATACTCCATATCCAGCAGTCCATCTATCCTGCCCACCATATCTTTCATGGTGCGGAAACAATCTTCTATCTGGGATTCCTGTATGCCGGGCTTGAATTTAAAAACGCCGAAATGTCTGACCATATATTGTGTTTGTGTTGAACGATATTTATTTAATTGAGTTGATACATTGAAGGAACCCCTCACAGAAAACGGTTTTCAACAACCGTAGAATACGACAGGTGGAAAATTATGGAAAAATCAGCAGGAAGACAAACCTTAAATTCAGGGATTTCGCTTTTAGCAAAAAGATCAGTGACGATAGTATCACCTTTGAGTGCTGTACTAGTAATAAAACACTCTTTCCGTCATTCCGATCCCGAACGAACGACATTACCTTTGGAGTATAACATTACTTTAAAAGCGAAATCCCCGACCCTGTGTGAAACTAATTGTGCCGTTACACGCAGGTTGATTTATTTCCTTCATACAATGCTTTTTTCACCACCAGCTTTCTAAGCTTCTATCTTTCTATATTACTATGTGATGCAAGCCCGGACACAGATCATAACACAACTTTCCTTTTTTATTTAATACGCAACCCCATTGCATGACACTGTATTTTTTGTATTTTACTGCTTCAACCGTTAAACAAAACAACATGCAGCGTCGTCATTTCATACGTGCTATGTCTGGTTCGCTATTATTGCTTGCAGATGGCAGCATACTCAGGGCAAATATCTTCAGCGAAAAGAAAGTGGTATTGCGTTTTGCAATAGCCTCCGACGGGCATTACGGAGAGGCAAAAACCGAGTTTAGTGAGTATTATCAATCGCTGGTTAAATCAATTAACGCATTTCACAGCACGATGCCGCTGGACGCCTGTGTGATCAATGGAGATATTATTCACAACGAGCCGGCTTTCCTGCCGGAAGCAGCAAAAGAATTACAGCAACTACAGGTACCCTTTTACGTTACCAGGGGAAATCACGACAGGGTAAGCGCAGAGGTTTGGCAGCAAACCTGGAACATGCCATTGAATCATTCGGTAGTTATCAAAGACCAGGTGTTCCTGCTGGGCGATACCTCCAATGAAAAAGGAAAATACCTGGTACCCGACGCAGATTTTTTCAACAGCAGCCTTACGCAATATAAGCGCGCTCAAAATATTTTTATTTTCCTGCACATTACACCCGTAAAATGGACTGAAAATGCCGTTGACGGAGTGGATTTTCAAAAGCTGATACAAAAGCATAAAAATGTAAAAGCGGTATTTAACGGGCACGACCATGACCAGGACAATGTAAAAATGCTCGGTAAGATCCCTTTTTTATTCGACGGGCATTTTGGAGGCAGTTGGGGCACCGGTTACCGTGGCTTTCGTGTAGTGGAATTACTCGAAGACAACAGCATGCGCTCCTTTATTATGAATCCTTCTGTTAGAATGAACGAGTTTGATGCAAGAATATGAATGCTTTTCCCGGCTATATACCAGCTAAATTTGATATTCGCATTACATTTGATTTATAACGGTGCGGGCTTATACCGAAATGTGCTTTAAATATTTTACAGAAATGAGAATCTGAATTGTAACCGCAACGACCGGCTATTTCATACACGGGCTTGTCAAGCTCAATCAGCAGCCTTTGCGCCAGTACCATTCTTTCTTCTAAAATATATTGCAGGGGACTAACCCCCATTCTGCCCTTGAAAAAACGACAAAAAGAAGGTACTGCCATATAGGCAAGGTCAGCGAGTGTATTCAGGGATATAGTGCTGGAAATATTATTTTTTATATATTGAATGACGGGCACCAGCCTGTCTGAATTAAAATGAGTAGCCGCAGATATCCTGTTACAGGAAATAAACTCCTTTTGTTCGGAAGTTGCGATGATATGAAGAATACTCATGAACCCTTCTATCTTAGCATATCCTGATGCATTGAGCAGGTTTTCAAGTTTTCCGGCAATCTGCAGCTTCGTTTCTCCACAGATCTTAAAGCCACGCGAAGCAAGGCGTGTCATCTCTTTTATTCCTCCCAATTCCGGCAGCATTTCAAACATCTGCTCAAAAATCTGAAGATTTATATAGGCTACAATAACTTTTGAGCTATCAGAAGAACCAGCCTGGTAAAAAGCAGGATCGCTCAGCCAGATATGAGGCAGGTTCGACCCGATAAAAGCCATATCTCCTTCTACATAGGGAGCAATATTATTTCCTACAATCCTTTTTCCATGCCCTTGTAAAATGTATGTAAGCTCCAGCTCGGGATGAGCATGAAAAGTAGGACGACCATGATAAGGAGAATACAGGAACGGCTGCTCCCGCTTTTCGATATGAAGGAAGCTTTTGATCAAAGGCGTCATTTGGGTTTTTACAAGTTTCATAAGCCTGGTTTAATTCAATATTTACAAATAAGCACCTGCAGGCATAAAAAATTAACCTGCACAAAAAAACCACCCGTTTATTATTTACCCGGTACCACCTTGAGTATGCCCCTCATTACCAGGTAATGCCCCGGGTAAGTACATACAAAAGAATAATTACCCGGAACGGAAGGAGCCGTAAAATAAATCGTCTCCGACTTTCCCGGCTGTATCAATGCTGTATAAAAAAGTACTTTCGGGGATGGGGGCACATAATTCATTCTTTCGCCCGACAGCCCCATTTTTAACGCCGCAGAACCTATTTCATCTACCGCGCCGGGAGCTGTTATCACCACATTGTGCAACATGTCGTCCGTATTATTGAAAGTCAGCTTTATGCTCGACCCGGCTTTTACTGTTACGTCAGACACATTGAATGTAAGGTTATTTGCCGGTGTAAGCACTATCGTTTGATCTGCCCCGTTAGTCCAGCTATCTGGTTGCTTCAGCATTCTTTTGGATGGCGCAACCTCCGGAACAGCCGATTTCTTTACCTGCTTTACAGTACCGGCGGTTTTTTGCTCCGCATCATCCTCCAAAGAAACAGCCTGCTTTGCTACCACCCGGTTTTCATCTGTTATTTCAAGCTTTTCGCCATCGGGTATTTCGTTGAGCGTATAATATCCTACATTGTGAAGCAGGAGATAATTACCTGACGAACGTATTCCTTCTAGCTTTACTTCGTGAATATACCCTTGCTTTAAGCTGTCTGTCACCAACCGTATTTTCATACCGTCTTTTGATACACTTACAGCTTTGATCAACCGGTTGCTTTCATTAATTACAGGACTGCCATATTTGTGTCCGTATTTATAGGTAAAGCTGGTAACAGCATAATCTGCCGTCTTTGCCCTTGCTATGTCAACCGGCCTGGTAAATTCTATTTCAAAACCATCGGGCATCGCTTTGATCGTTTTCATCTCAAAGGGAGTTTTACCATTCCAAACCAGTTGCTGCAGTCCGAAAGGTTCAGTTCCCCATGAACCCCAGCCCCGGTTGGTCATACCAACAAACATGCTTCCATCAGATCCCCATTTCATTCGTAAAATGCCGCAGCTAAAGCCTTCCCTGAAAGGAAATACAACGCCCTGGTACATACCTTTCACTTTTTCAAGCGCTACACGCATGATCTTGCTTTGTCCCTGGTCGCCCACAAATAACTGCTGTTCAAAAGGCCCCATTTTACCTTTGTCATCATACAATAAAATATCCGCTGTAGAGATGCCCAGGATAGAATGTGGCAACCACACCGCAGGAACTTTCAAGCCGGGCACTTTTTTGGCGACCTCGTATTTAGGCTCGTCGGTATCGGGTATATCCGTTGCTATTAATTTAACAGGCGATCCCGGTTCCGCGGCCCATTTCAGCCCCTCAGGGTTTCCCATAAAATCGCCTTTGGCAACATGCGCTATATAACCCGACCCAACCCAATCGCCCTGGTTTTCCGCATAAAAAATATCTCCTTCTTTATTAAAGCCCATGCCGGCCGGAGAACGAAAACCCGTAGCGAACGGCTTTACATTTCCCACAGTATCTACCTTCAGCATCCAGCCATCCCATTTAGAAAGGCTTTCTGCACGACCTGTCCACCCCAGGTTAAGCGTTACAACCATATTGCCATCAGCATCAGTAATGGTACTGTACGCATACTCGTGGTAGTTAGCAGCCAGTGGTCTTGTAAATATCGTTTTGTATTCATCTGCTTCGCCATCCGCATCTATATCTCTCAGCCGGGTAATTTCTGAACGCTGTACTACGTATAAATAGTCGCCTATCAAATTCATGCCCAGGGCTTCATGGAGTCCCCTTGCAAATAGCTTGTATTGAGGAGGCTCACCATTTCGCATATAGGGGTTCGTTATGATCCATACTTCACCCCTCCTGGTACAAATTGCCAGCTTATCCCCGGGCATAAATACCATTCCACCTACCTCCAGTTCTACATGCCGGGGAACAGGAATTGTAATGATCGTATAAAAATCTTCTTCTTTCTGAATACGGGCGGTATCTGTATCATTATTTTGTGCCAGATGATGCTGATGCTGGCCGGCAGCAACACCAAAAAGCAAAACACAGGTGGTCAATAGCAATAAATGTTTCGTCTGCATTTGAATCTCTTTTATCAATCCCGGGCGTTCCAGTTATCCATTACCAGATAATACTATACGTAACCGGTGTATCATTATACTTTACAATAAGCTCATAACCGTATCCTGATTGCCGGATGACCGGTTTTAATTTTTTATCAACCTGCAGATAGTAAGATTTATCATCTACCAGGAACAGATCATTTTTTATTTTCTCAATCTTCTTACCGGTGGCTATCCTGCAAAATGCATCGCTAGTATTTCCGGTAACAGTCAGGGTTCTTGATATTCCGTCATTTGACCCCGGGAAATCAATCTTGTCTTCCACATCCAGGTTGTTGTAGCTGTATTTGAACGTGGGGAAGCCATTCCTGTCCAATACATATCCTTTGTTATGCATATCGTCAAATGCCACAGCATTTGGCCAGGCGCTGTTTCCGTTTATCAGAACAGCCACCGCAGGTACATTTGGCAATGTAATAACCGCCCCCAGGGGAACACCCAATTGCATCCAGCCCCTGTCCCACCATGCGGCAGCAACATCCAGGAATTTCCCTCTCCAGAACTGGAAAATAGCGCCCTGCTTAACATCATAGGAATAATTCAATTCATTCGCAGCCCCAACAGAAAGAACATGTGTCAATGTTGTATCCTTGTACTTTAAAAATGTTCTGATGATCTCAGGCTTAGCTGCCGGGATAACAACCAATGGATTAACAGCCGTTTTCCAGAAATGGGAATTACGATCCCATATATCTCTTTTTTCGGGAGGAGGTGGTGGTGCAATCAATTTTCCATAACGAATATTTCTAAATGCCACCGGACCGTGATCACCCTGGAAGACCAGCGGCCCAGTGGGTTTTTCTTCCGGAAACAAACAAGCACGGGTGCATCCACTCACTTCTACTTCTCTTATTATAGTAACTCCGTTTAGCTGTACAGACTCAAAACGGGCATTTTCTGTTTTGTCTCCTTTGTGGTTAAACCGAGGCGCCCGGAACCTGATCTGCAATTTCTGCCACAACCCCGGAGCCCTTGCTACATTCATGATAGGTTGTGTACCCTCGTATGAATATCCATTGTTATACCGGGAATAGATCGCTCCTGCATCGTACCAGGCAGGATTTAACTTCTTCCAGCTATCATATAACTGTACTTCATATCTTCCCTGCAAATAAACGCCTGAGTTTGAATTTTTGAACATCATAAACTCAAACTCCAATTCCATATCCCCCCACTCCTCTTTTGTAATGAGGTCGCTTTCGTTTTTTGGCGAATAGTAATTCATTACCACACCTGTACCGCTTACGTTTCGTGTTTTTACCTTACCATCATAGCTGGTATGTACATCAGCTACAATATTCCAGTTTTTACCCGGGTTACGAAAAGCATCGAGCGTGGTAAGATCAATGGATTGCAATTGTGCTGTAACAGCACCCGCCCATATCAGTAAGCCAAACAAAAAAAATATCCTGCTCATCCGCATGTTACTTTCAAATTATTATAAACGTTGCTATTGTTATTTGCCTGATAGCTTCTTCTGATACCATGCTCTTGCTTCCTTATAAGCCTCCTCTGCCTCCCCTCTCTCTTCTTCCCTTATCTGGGAATGCTTCATTTCCCAGCAACGATCTACACTTTTAATACACCATTCTATACTCCTGTCAATACTTACGCGCTTATTGTTCATATCAATGTAAACAGGATTGGTATGCGAACTGGCATATATTCTTAATGCCACCCAGCTTCCTTCGGTAATTTCAGGAGTGAATTGCACCTGCTGCACAGCACCATCGGCTTCTATTTCTTTTGAATCAATGCTCCATCCGTTCACAATAAGTTCCACTTTTACCTTCCTGCTTTTTTTAATTCTTGCACGCTCAATATTCCAGCAGGGAAACATATCCAGGTAACTCTTTGCAATTACTTCTCCTTCCTTTGTTTGCTCAGGCGCTAAATAGGCCGCTACATCCGCCTTTACCGTAACTTTTTGTGGTGATTTTATATTGACGAGACTGTTCTTTATTCCCGGCTCAACGCCATTTACTGAAAAGTTCATAATGTGTGAGAATCCGTCAGACACATAATTCCTGCCGGACCTGATCGCTTCTACATAATTATTATAACTGATCCTGCCGCCTGTTTTAAAATAGCTCCTGGCATAGCCCACTCTTTCGTCAGACAAACAGGGGAAATCAGTTTCCCCGCTTATAGAAACCCTTATACCGGCATTCAATGTATGATACCACATATTCAGCTCCCGGTATATCCCGGTATTTCCGGCACTAAAAAAATTTACAAGCCCCAGTGGGGCAGTAACAATGTATTCATTAGCGCCAATCCCATTCATCTTCGGGATAATATAATTAGGCACTTCGGTTGTTAGCTCCTCGTGCGTTCGCCAGGCAGGAGCATGCACTTTTTCTTCTTCTGTTACCGGAGGATATAGGCGGTGGTTTATTGTTTGTGAAGGCTCCAGTCCGTCGCCGGAATGCGCATACCCGGTAACAGCTCCCTGTTTCTGTGCCCACTTCAATATCGGCCCGGTCCAGCTCGGCCATTCTTCAATTCTTGTAGTACCCGGATAATCATCTTCCTTCAGCCGGAGCAATACCAGGTGCCCGGCATGTGAAGAGGGGAAACCGGATACTTCCACATCATACTGCATGATGTTATTGTTTGTAGACAACTCATATTGTTTACCGGTAAAATTATTTTTCTGATAATACCATCCGGGGCCCCATGATAAAACTGAAGATACCTTCAGATCTTCCCCAGCTGCCTGCCGCAACATATCTGCAGCATTCACTCCTTCTTCCGGTTTATAATAATGGCTGCATCCGGAAGCATGCACATGGTGATCGGCACTATACCAGCCCAGCTTAGATACATCTATCCATCTCTTTAATGGCAAAACAAGGGTTACACTATCCGTATGCTCAGGTATGGTTATCTGTTTATACTGAACCAGGTACTCCGGCCCCCGGGTGTATTTAATAATAAATTTTCCGGGAGGCAGTACCACATGTTCTCCTGTTTTACGATATATGTGTTGTTGAAAAAAGAAATCAGGATATTCATCAAAGGCAGACACCCGCCTGGAAGGAAGCGGATAAATATTCCCCAGCTTTCCCGGAAGCCGCTGCATGCTATCGGTAATAGTAATGGCCGCCATCACCGGCTGCCCGTCATCATCCCTGATATCAAAATACACTTTTACCGCAGGAGCTACCTGGAACTTAATATTTGTTGTATTCCTGAACGGGATTTTTGATGTGCCGGTGTCAATACTAAAGCCCAGCTCCACATCCAGGGTACCGGCAACCTTACTGTACAGTTGCACGATGGCATATTCTATAGCCATGCCTGACAAGTGCTCACTGATGGTACTGCCCGTGTACATTTGTGCATCCAGGAAGCGGTTCGCAGCTTCCTCCCTTGTAATGGTATCGTTGGCATGTATACCAAAATCCCAACGATGGTAAGGAGAACGTGCACTGGGGCTTTCCACTTCCAGCACACGGGTAACATGACCTTCATTTTTTACTTTTACCAAAAAGCTCTTCCAGCCTCCCTGCATTAATTTAGGAGCCGCCTGGCCTTTCGCCACTTTTACCTGCGCAGCGGAATCAATATGCAGCAGCGCTATGCAATATGGATCCAGTATTTCCTGGATCAATGCAACCGACTTCCCCGTAAAAACATCATGACGTATATCTTCCACCTTTTTAGCATCTTCCGGAGACAATGCACTGCCGATATATTCCAATGCATCCTTAATCCTCACAGCATGTGCTATAAATGGCTGAGCCTGCGGCTCACCCTTAAGCGAAGCAACTGCCTTTTCCGGATCCTGATGCCTGCCAGGCTGCTGCGCCATTACGCCTCCCACCATCATTATTGTAATCAACAGCAATACATACTTCATCTGTAAACAATTTTGCAATGAATAGTCGTTACCCACAGGTATTTATTTTTTTGTACTCAGCTTTTTTTCATACCAGGTCCTTGCTTCCTTATACGCATTCTCAGCCTCAACCCTCTCATTTTCTCTTATCTGGGAATGCTTCATTTCCCAGCAACGATCTACCGTCTTAATACACCATTCTACACTCTTATCAACACTTACCCGCTTATTGTTCATATCAACGTAAACAGGGTTCGTATGCGAGCTTGCGTATATCCTTACTGCTACCCAGCTTCCTTCAGTGATCTCAGGAGTGAATTGCACCTGTTGTACAGCACCATCAGCTTCTATTTCTTTTGCATCAATGCTCAACCCGTTCACGATGAGCTCTACTTTTACTTTCCTGCTTTTCCTGATCCTTGCACGTTCAATGTTCCAGGGTGGGAACACATCCGGGTAACTCTTTGCAATTACTTCCCCTTCTCTTGTTTGCTCAGGCGTTAAATAGGCAGCTACATCAGCCTTTACCGTAACTTTTTGTGGTGATTTCAGATTAAGCACACTACTTTTCACGCCTGGCTCAACGCCATTTACCGAAAAGTTCATGATATGCGAAAAGCCATCCGATACATAGTTCCTTCCATTCTTTATTGCTTCTACATAATTATTATAATTGATCCTGCCGTCTGTTTTAAAATAACTCCTGGCATAGCCCACCCGTTCGTCAGACAAACAGGGGAAATCTGTTTCACCGCTTATGGAAACCCGTATACCTGCATTCAGTGTATGATACCACATATTCAACTCCCTGTATACTCCTGTATTTCCTGCACTAAAAAAGTTCACAAGCCCAAGTGGTGCAGTAACAATGTATTCATTGGCGCCGATCCCATTCATCTTCGGAATTATATAATTAGGCACTTCAGTCGTCACTTCCTCGTAAGCGCGCCAGGCAGCGGTATGCACTTTTTCTTCTTTTGTTACAGGTGGATACAGGCGGCGATTGATTGTCTCCGATGGCTCCAGTCCGTCACCGGAATGCGCATAGCCGGTAACCGCTCCCTGTTCCTGTGCCCACTTCAATACAGGCCCCGTCCAGCTTGGCCATTCCTCAATTTTTGTAGTACCCGGATAATCATCTTCTTTCAGCCGGAGCAATACCACATGCCCGGCATGTGAAGAGGGGAAACCGGAAACCTCTACATCATACTGCATAATATTTTCTTTGGTAGAGAGCTCATTTTGCTTACCGGTAAAATTATTTTTCTGATGATACCATCCGGGGCCCCATGACAGTACGGAAGAAACTTTCAGATCTTCCCCCGCTGCCTGGCGCCACATATCTGCCGGGTTTACGCCTTCGGCGGGACTATCGTAGTGACTGCAGCCAGATGCATGCACGTGATGATCTGCACTGTACCATCCATATTTGGACAGATCAATCCATCTTTTCAAATGCAGGCTTACCCGGACACTATCCGCCCTTTCCGGTATGGTGATTTGTTTATACTGAGGCAGGTACTCCGGGCCCCGTGTATACTTTATAGTGAATTTGCCGGGGGGAAGCAATACGTACTCACCTGTTTTACGGTATACATGTTGCTGAAAGAAAAAATCAGGATAGGTATCATATGTAGCTATTCTGCGCGAAGGCAACGGGTATACTGATGCCAGCTTTCCCTGCGACCGCTCTATACTATCTGTGATCGTTACGGCAGCCATTACAGGCTGTCCATCGTCATCGCGTATATCGAAGTACAATTTTACAGCCGGATCAATATGAAATATAAAATGGGTGGTATTCCTGAACCCGATGTCTTTTGAACTTATGCCAATATTAAAGCCCAGCTCTACGTCACGCATACCAGCATCCTTGCTGTATAACTGCACAATAGCATATTCAACCGGCATGCCCGAAAGATGTTTGTTCATCTGGCCACCTGTATACATCTGAACATCCAGGAAACGATTGGCCGCCTCACCGGCAGATACCGGGTCACTGGTATATCGTCCCCAACCGGGCCGGTTATAAGGCAATAACGCGTTGGGACTTTCCGCTTCCAGCCTGGAGGTGACCATCCCATCATTTTTAACTTTTACCAAAAAGCTTTTCCACCCGCCCTGCATTAACCGGGGTATGGCTTTCCCTTTTTCAACTTTCACCCTGGATTCCGGATTGATGTCTACTAACGCGATGCAGTAGGGGTCAAGCACCTCCTGTATCTTTTGAACCGACGCTTGCGTAAAAGGAGCTTTGCGAATTTCTTCTATCTTTTTTTCATCTTCGGCCGAAAGCGGGCTTCCTATATAGCCCAGGGCTTCTTGTAAGCGAACAGCATGCGCCACGAACGGTTGCACAGGAATTTCCCGTTCAAACGTATTTACATTTGTATTTACATTTTTTACAGGCTCTTTTGCGGCAGGCACATGGTTGTTATGTTCATGCTGAGCCATAACAGAATGCTGTATTAATACGCACACTAAAAAGAATAAATATTTCATAGTTAAAAATGTTATATCAGGGTTTTTCCTTAAACATTTCAAATACACCCACAGCACCTATCACCGTTCCCAGGGGGATAGCCGATAGATCTACCTTGTAATTGCCGTTATGCCCGTTAAAAGGAAACGCTTTACCTTCTTTCTTCGCCTGCGCTACCAGATCGGGGTGTGCCGTGCCAACAAATACATAATCACTTTTAGTTTTCTCCGAAGCCAGGTAAGTGAAATCCTCCGAGCCCATAAATGCAGGCAGGTCGTATATAATATGCTCTGTTTTTAAAACAGCAGCCAGTGATTTATTAATTCGTTTAGCCAGCACCGTATCATTCTTTAAAGGAACGGCTGAGCTCTTCATTGTAATGGTTGGGTAGGCTGATTCGGGTAATCCATTTGCCACCGCAATGCCTGTATTAATGGATTTTATTTTTTCCAGCAGCGTATTCCTGATATCATTGCTAAACCAGCGAAGATTCAGTTTTACAACACCGGTAGCAGGAATCACGTTATTATCTCCCCCTGCATGAATGGCTCCTACTGTTACAACACCAGCCTGCTGCGCCCCGATATTCCTGCTGATGATGGTTTGGTATTGCAAAATTGCATTGCTCATCATCACGATCGGGTCTTTTGTTAACTCCGGTGTAGAACCGTGCCCGCCTATGCCGTAAAAAGTAACGTCCAACTGGTCGCTTCCTGAATTCCTGACACCATAACCATTGATCACTTTACCCACCTCAATGGGTAAGGTATGCAGCGCAAATAAATAATCGGTTTCTGGCACCCTGGTTTTAAATACAGTATCTGCGGCCATGGCTTTGGCCCCCAGCAGCGGTTCTTCGGCCGGTTGTCCAATCAATACCAGCGTTCCTTTCCATTCCTTTTTCAGCTCCATCATTATTTTAGCAATGCCGAGCATCCAGGTCATATGCGCATCATGCCCGCAGGCATGCATCACCGGCACTTCCGTGCCGTCCTCTCTTTTCATGGTTTTAGTACTGGCATAAGGCAATCCGGTTATTTCTTCTACCGCATTACAGTCCATATCAGCTCTGTAGCCCACTACCGGTCCGGAGCCGTTCTTCAGAATTGCCACCAGCCCTGTTTTTCCTATTCCGGTTATTACTTCATACCCCAGCGATTGCAGTTCTTTCGCCAATATGCCCGCTGTTCTTACTTCCATAAAGCCAAGTTCGGGGTGCTGGTGCAAATCCTGAAAGATGGCTACCAGCCTTGAAGAATCCGCATAGGCTAATTTTCTTATCTTATCGGTATGTTGTGCTTTTATACCGGAAAACGCCAATAGTGCGGCCAACAGTAATAAAAACGAACTTCTCTTCATGCTTATCGGGAAATTTTAAAAAGTTGCCCATATCGTTAAAAGAAGAAATGCAGAGCGCTATTTTCCCGCTTTCATAATTTCCTCTATCAGATCAATTGTCCTGTCTACCAGCATTTGACCGCCCTCAGCTCCAACGAGCGAGCTAAATACTGTGGCGCTATAACCACCTCCTTTAACAGCCTTTTCTGTTGCCAGATACCCTTGTTCGCCCGCAAGCTGCACTACAAATGTCTGCAGTGCTTTGCTTCTGCCCTGTATCCTGATACCATATTCCGTGTACAATTCAAAGGGATTGGTGCAAATAACGATATCGCCTAACCGAACCACATGAATTTCTGTGGGAAGCAGCAGTTGTTTTCCCTGCTGCTGATTTTCATATCGCTTTACAATTTTGTCGTTAAAAAACTGTTCGCCTCTTAGTTTTTCCGCCAGCTTATTATCAGCAGCGATTTTTGCAGCCACTTCATCCCGGGTATGCTTTGCATCAAGATATTCCTTATGTGTAATGATGCGTACCGGCAACTGCAGGTTTTCGTATGTATGCACCAGCGGGATCTGCTTATGCTGATCCTTTTTTACAATATCGTGGGCTTCTATTACAGCATTCGATATACGCCTTCCGATCTCTTCCATCGGTTTTCGCCCGGATAATGTATGCATCCGCACATCCGCCTTATGCCGGTACATAACATGCGGCGACTGGTCTCCCGCTGCTGCGATCCAGCCTACGACACACAGCTTGTCGCCAAATTTCTTTTTGAGCATCCCTCTCACTTCATGCCAGTAGTCTGCATTAACGGCTGTTCCATTCTCTGTTTTCTGGGCGGGGCAGGCAACGCTGACACCTGTTGCGATCAGTTCCTGTTTTTTATTCCAGAAGAACAGGGTATTCACATCATGATCTTCGTATCCTTCTATGCCTGCAAATCCCGGGAAATAGGTACCGCCATACATCAACGCCGTTCCGTCAAAATAGGAGCTTCTCCTGTTGTATCCTACAACGGCATGCGTGAGTCCCCAACTGGCAGTACATTCAACACGGCTGTTCCAGGCCTTTACGATCCCGGCACTTACACGTTCAATAAAAAACTTCTCAAATGCTGAAGGCTGGGTAATCTCCGGTGGTATGGGGTATTTAGAAAACAGCGTATCCATTACCGGTGCTGTGTGGGTATGCGTTGCCGTAAGTATCACTTTTGCCGTATCAATCGAAGGCAATAAATGCTTAACTGCTTTTCGCACCCCTGCCTGGTATGCCGGCGCTATGTCTACAAGGTCGCATGCAACAAAAACAACAGTTTCCAACAAGGTGTTTCCACCGCGCGATTCCATCGCTATAATATTCGCTTTCAAGGGGGTTTCTACCTCCATAGCGATTCTCAGGTGGCCCTGTCCTGCCAGCGCAACCGGGAGTGCAGGCGTAAAATCCACCTCTGCCGTGCCAACATATAATTCCTGGGCATAACCTGTTAAGCAAGCTCCCAGGCTAAAAATGACAGCGACACAAAGTTTTACATAAAGCTTGTGTACGGTTACATACGCTACTCTCATTTAGCTTATTTAAAAAGATTTATAAATCATCATCCATTACTATGGTTGTAATGGATGATGATCATTTTATCAGAAATGATATTATCAGTAGCCGTTATTCTGTTTCAACACAGATTGTCCGTTCACCACGCTCAGGTCAATTTCCCTTTGCGGAATGGGAAGCACTTCACATTTACCCTTTGTAAAATGGGCTCCCTGAGTGATCTGGTAAGGTTGGCCGGTTAAATCCATATAAAACCGATTTTCATCAGCATTATAAGCATCCAGCAGGTTCCCCATATAACCGGGTTGCTGAAGGTCATACCGTTGTAAATCGAAGAAACGAACGCCTTCCATACCGAATTCGAGTTTGCGTTCGAAGCGTACAGATTCGCGGGCGAACTCCTTTCCGCTGGCTGCAAACTCACCGTTGTATAATCCTACAAAGTAATTTGCAGCAGGAATATTAGTGAATCCACCTTGTGGATTGTTATTATCAATATAAGTCTTTACAAATCCGGCAGGATTGGCTGCCCTCGCACGTACAATGTTCACATACTCTTCCGCTTTAGGAAGGCTTCCGATCTCCACTTCACATTCTGCTGCCCATAACAATACATCCGCAAAACGGATCATGGTATAGTTAGTTGAAGTAACGAATGCCCATCCTTCAAAAGATCCTAAGCTAGTGGCTTTATCTTTTTCCCAGAAGGCGCTTTTTATGTGGCAATAAGGTCCGCCATCCTGGGAAAGTAAAAAAGAAAGGTCAAAAACGCCCCAGTCAAGATATGGAATTCCTCTTCTCCCTACTGTCCAGTCGAGACGGGCATCAATAGTGCCGCCATAGGGAGTGAAAGGATCAGTGAGCCCGAGTCCCATATCGCTGTGCATCGGCACATCATTAAAGGTAGTGAGCAACGGTAGTCCTTTTACAGCATCTGTTTTAAAGGAATTAACCAGGTTAAAAGAAGGCTGATACCAGTTACCCCCATAAGGAACAGGAGTTGTTAAAGCCTCGCCTGCAAAACCGTTATATCCTCCATCATTAGGCACCGCGGCCATTTGCACGGCAAATACCGACTCGGAGCTGTTTTTAGTCCTGGGATTCCAGGTATCTCCGTATTTATCCACCAATTTATATTTTGTACCATTGCTGGTTACACCGTTGGCGATTATATCTTCCAGAACGGGTTTTGCTTCGGTCCACTTATTCTGGAACATATAGGTTTTTGCAAGGAAAGATTTGGCTGCCCATTTATTGGCTCTTCCTATATTAGCTTTTACAGCCGAAAGATTATTTGCTGCAAATTCGAAGTCGGACTCAATAGACGACCACGGCACCGTTTGATTGCTTTTGAAAATATCATCAGCGCCAAAAACTACTGACTCATCAATATACGGTATGTTCCTCCACAGTTTTACGGCTTCAAAATGATACACACCACGCAGGAAACGGGCTTCGGCCAATACCTGTAACGCTTCTTCGGCTGTGAACACTCCTTCAGGGAGTTTATTTAAAAACCGGATGGTTTCATTTGCACGATG
Source organism: Chitinophagaceae bacterium (assembly GCA_019638595.1). Lineage (GTDB taxonomy): Bacteria > Bacteroidota > Bacteroidia > Chitinophagales > Chitinophagaceae > Agriterribacter. Next base: position 68,727 of record JAHBTJ010000005.1, on the reverse strand, counting down.
CACACCGGTATAAATAGATTTCCATCTGTCTGCAATATGCACCAGCGTCGGGTTCACAGTGTAATTTTCTATCGCATCCCATTCAGGGCCGGCAAAATAAATACATCCTTTTTTCGCATCATCTGATGCAATGCCGGCTACCAAAGAATTAGATATACCATTATTAAAGTCGTTGGCATTGAACCGTGCCGTGCCGTTAAGAATTGAATAGGTTCCTATTAATAACCCCTCTACACCATGTTTTGTCAGCAGCGTATTCTCACTGATACCGGCTATAGGCACTCTTTCAAGATAGGATTTATTACATGAGCCCGCAAAAATGAACAATGCCGCCAGGCCCGCTGCAAGTATTAATTTATTTTTAGTCAGTTTCATTTTGAATATTTTTTAATATTATAAATATTAAAATCCAACATTAAGGCCAACAAGTATTATTCTCGAATTCGGGTAGAATCCTTCATCAATACCAAATGTCAATGTTCTATAGCTGGTAATTTCAGGGTCAGATCCGGTATATTTGGTAAGCGTAAACAAATTAGAGCCCTGTACATAAACGCGGAGCCTGTTAATACCAGCCTTTTTCAACACATTTGCATCAATATTATACCCAAGCAATAATGATCTCATCTTTAAATAAGAGCCATCTTCAATGAAATAGGTATTGGGCACATTTGCCGCACTGAAATTCGGGGTTGTTTCTGCTATGGGTTGATTGGTGTTAGTATGCTGAGGAGTCCATGCATCCAATAATCTTCTGCTAAAGTTCCAACTGTTTCCATAAGGAAAATCAGTCCACCTGCGTGATTCGTTCCATATATCATTGCCATGTGAGCCATAGAAAACCGCAGACAGGTCGAATTTTTTATAGGAAAACCCGAGGTTCACTCCATACACAAAATCAGGATTAGGATTACCGATGAAGGTACGATCATCAGGAGTGATCACACCATCGCTGTTTACATCCCTGTATTTGAACCTGCCCGGAGCAGCGCCATCCTGTGTAGGTGATCTGCTTACATCACCGGCATCCTGGAACAATCCCACTATATCATATCCGAAGAACGAACCAACAGCCTGCCCCACCTGGTTACGCACACTGTTTCCGGGAGTCCAGGGGGGATCAACGTATCCTGAAGTACCAGGAATATGGTCAATCAGATTTTTGTAGGTGGTGAAGTTCGCCCCGATATCCAGGCGCATATCATTACCAAACCTGGCATGATAGGTAGCAGCTATCTCAACACCTGTATTTTTAATATTTCCCAGGTTCACAGTAGGTGAACCGGCTGTTCCTATAATACTTGAAGGCAGGGGCAGAGGAAATAGCAATCCTGAGATTGTTTTATCAAAATACTCAATAGAGAAATCCAGCCTGCTATTAAATAAAGTCGCATCAAGACCTATATTGGTAACGATATTTTTCTCCCATTGCGCTGCGGGGTTTCCGATATTATTAGGACGGTATCCCAACACAGCGCTTGTACCGGTTCCATCAATGTCATAATAAGAGGAGCTAAGATCCTGCGTATAAAACGTGGAGTAGTTAAAGCTGGTAACATTATTAGCATTTCCCAATATTCCATAACTGGCTCTCAGCTTAAGATCGTTGATCCAGTAAATATTCTGCATAAACTTCTCATTGCTGATCCTCCAACCGGCAGTGACAGAAGGGAAGGTACCATACCTGGTTTGCGGACCAAATCTTGATGATCCGTCTCTGCGCAGTGTCAACCCTAACAAATACCTGTCATCGTAAGAATAATCCACTCGTCCGAACACAGAAAAGAAAGCGTCGTCCTGCTCACCGCTTCCATTGCTAAAATTGAATTGTCCGAAGTTCAGCACCAGGAGATTATAGTCCTCAAACGCAAATCCCTGCCTGCTACCGGTTTGATTACGGCCGGTCATCCTGATCGCTTCTGTTCCGGCCAGTGCAGTGAGATTATGATTACCAAAAGTTTTCTTATAGGTCAATGTGTTGGTCCACATGGTTAGCGCATTGTATCCGCTATTTTCATCCAACTGATTCCTGTTTTGAAATTGCTCACCATGCCAGTATTGCGGTGGCGTGTAAGTCTGGCGATAAAAATTATTCACGTTTCCGCCAAAGCTTGTTCTAAAAGTGAGATCCTTAAAGAAATCAATTTCAGCGAACACATTACCGGTTATAGCCATTTCGCGGCTCCTGTTATTGGCTGCTCCTGCACGCATGGCATAAGGGTTACCTGCTCCTCCGAATAACGGCGCACCGGCATAACCACCTCCAAAATTGCCCATAATATCATAAACGGGAAGAAACCTGTGGGTAGCACGTGCATTATTAATAGCCAAATAAGGGTGATTAGGATTTTCCTGTGGATTGTCACGGTACATCAGGTATATATTCTCACCTATGCGGATATTATCCCTCAGTTTAAATTGTGTATTGGCACGTACCGAATATCTCTTCATATAGGTATTCAGCAGGGTACCCTGTTGATTCATATACCCCATAGAAAGCATATAAATAGCCCTGTCACTTCCGCCGCTAACAGAAAGATTATGATTCATCATCGGGGCCGGGCTAAAGATCTCATTAAACCAGTCGGTTCCATTGCCATCCCAGTTTAATTTCTGAATAAGATAATTAGAAGCAGGGTTGGACATGTCAAGGTAATACTTTGAAGGGTCTACAGCAGGATCACCTGCATTGGCAATACCATAACCAATACCGGAAGGAGTAGGGCCTCTCCACGCGTACTCGGGAAGACCATTTAAAAACGGGCTATTGGTAGGATTGAGCTTATTGAATGTTTCTGCATACTCCCGGGGACTCATCATGTTAGCATCTCTGGCAGCAGGAGTTTGTATGCCATAGTAAGCGTCATACGTAGTTTGCATCCTACCCGATTTTCCTTTTTTGGTAGTAACAACGATGACTCCATTAGCGCCACGAACCCCGTAAATAGCGGCCGCGCCGGCATCTTTTAATACCTGGATAGATTCCACATCATCACCGGGAATATCATTGATATTACCCTGTACACCGTCAATAAGCACAAGCGGATTCGTATTTTCCATGGAGGTGATACCACGAATCCTTATATTACTGGCATAACCGGGAGAGCCTGAGCTAATGATATTAACACCGGCAGCCTGTCCCTGCAATGCCTGCAAAGCCGAACCGGCCGGAATGGATTTCAATGCTTTTACATCTACCACTGCAACAGCCCCGATAATATCTTTTTTCCGTTGGGAAGAGTAACCGGTTATTACTGTTTCCAGGCCTTCGATAATTTTTGTATTTACCGAAATGGTATGCAGTTTGTCGGCGCTTCCGTCTACTGCTACTTCTTTGGTTTCTATATTAACCCCGGTGATAACCAGCGTAGCCGGAACAGAAGGAACGGTTAACTCAAAGTAGCCGTTGCTGTTAGAAGTAGTACCTGTTGAAGTTCCTTTTACTACAACAGATGCCATAACAGGATCCCCGGTTTCGTTCGTTATACGTCCCCTGATCAAAACAGGCGGCGGCTCCTGGAGTAAGCCGGGTACACTTTTTTCTTCCGCAATAGCGATGCCGGCATTTTTTTTCTTTGTGACTACCACCAACTGGTTATCCATATGATACTCCAGCGGCTGCTCTTTAAACAGCGTATTTAGAAAATCTTTTACCTCAACCTGCGAAACTTTTATGGTTACAGGCTTCGCCAGCTTCAGCAGTTCGGCATCATAAAAAAAGAATACGTTCGCTTGCTTCTCAACCGCGTTAAGCACCTTCTCAAAGGGAACATTTTTTCCGCTGAAGGTAACTGTTTGAGAAATGCCGTTGGCGCTGGCATTTAAAATAAAGCTGATCAGTATCGCAGTAGTTAGTTTCATCACTAACAAAGATTTAGTGATTGCTCTGGATTTACAATGTTGTAAAACCCAGACAAAAAATGCATGTTTTTGCATACTTTTGTTTCAGTTTTGGTTTAACAATAAAGTGGCTTTGCTAAATGTTACTATTGTTGATCAACCATTTCCGCCGCCCCGGTCTGCACACCGGGGCGGTTTACTTTAGCCGGTCAAACTATTTTCTTATACCAGGTACATATCTGTTTCATTTATTTAAGTTCCGGATACAATAAGTGTCTTATCCTTAATTTCAAAATTCACTCCTACTAATTTTAACGCGCTCAGCATTTGCGATAAAGGAATGTTTCTTGGGATCTTTCCTAAAAAATTTCTTTTGGGAATTTCACCTTTGTACGTAACATCCAGGTCGTACCACCTGCTCAACTGCCGCATTATAAAAGGAATATCAGCCTTGTTGAATACAAATAAATTATTTTTCCACCCCGTCGCTTCTTCCACATCTGCCTCCGTAACAGTAATATCTTCACTGCTATCCGTACCTTGAACGTTCGCTACTTTTGCCTGGAATCCCGGTTTCAGGTGTACGGTTCCAGATAGCTTTGCCACTCTTACTTTTCCTTCTACCAGGGTTGTTGTTTGGTACGCTTCATCACCATAAGCATTTACATTAAAATGAGTTCCCAGTACTTCTACCCGCGAACCGCCGGGAGTTTGTACGATGAACGGTTTTGTTTTATCGTGCGCTACTTCAAAATAGGCTTCTCCCGTTATGCTTACTTCTCTTGCCATTCCCTCAAAATGAGTAGGATAAGTAACAGAAGATGCGGCATTCAGCCATACTTTGCTGCCATCCGACAGGGTAATTTTGTATTGTCCCCCGTTAGGAGTGGTCATGGTATTGTATACCGTTTTACCAGATCCGGAATACTTCAATTCCCCATCATTATTGGCTATAGGCAATTCTCCATCCATTATTACTTCCCCGCCTTTTGTATTTAATTCAATCTCCTGCCCGTTAGAAAGAGTAAGTATTGCACGATCGCTGCCCGGTAAAACATCGTTAGTGGTTTTCACCAGCGTTGGCTTTCCATCCTGTTTTGCCGCATCCGCCCTGCTCCAAAAATATATGCCAATGCCCAGCACTATTATTACACTTGCAGCCGCGATCCATATACTGCGGCTGATTCGCGAAATTTTAGCCGGTATAAATCCATCCTCATCATCCTTTTCGGAGGTTCGTATTTTCTCCTGTATTTTCTGAAGTATTTTTTGCTCTATCTTGTTCTCCCTGTCCAGCTCTTCCTGTGCCAGTAAACGTATGAAATCATCTTCTTCACTAAGCCCGTCAAAAAAACGGCGGTTACGGGGAGATGCAGCCAACCAGCTTTCCAGTTCCGCCTCTTCGAGTGTATTTAATTCCTCCGAAAAATATTTTAAGATCAACTGCGCGATTTGCCGTTCTATATATGCCATGTATAAGTTGTTATGGTATAAACGTACAGGGCTGCAAAACTTCCCATGCAAAAAGTAACTTTATGCCGATCCCTTAATTTATCTGGCAATGTATATACACAATTGCCTGGGCAGTTACCCCAAATGGCAACTGTACCATTTGCTTTCCTGTATTGTCTACCGCAATAGAAGCACCGATACAGTCCCAGCCTTTCCAGGGGCCAGCTTCCATATGACCGGTATTGCTTACGCCTATAATGTAAGTAGCAAATTTTTCCGCAATGGGCATATAGGCATCTCTCCACAGATCGCCGTAAGGCTGGATATTATTATCGTAGCCCGGTGGTACAGCCCAGGCGCAGGGGGATAAGATAATAGCCGGTTCCATCCTTGCCAGCGCGGTTGTAATAGACCTGTCTTCCACGATCGCATCCGCGCAGATCATCACCCCCAGGCGGCCAAATGTTGTATCCGCAGTGTTGATCCTGTCGCCGGTAGCATAATATGGCTTACCGATATCCAGCTCATTGATCTTACGATGCTTTAAAAGCAAATCACCATTGCTGTCTATCAGTACGGCAGTATTATATACTTTGTCGTTATCCCTTTCAGTAAGACCCGAACACACCAATATTTTCCATTTGGCAGCAGCGGTACTTAGCCTGCTAAATACCTCCCCGCCAGGTATGGTTCCGGCAAACTCCCGGCTGCCCGGGTGAGTCCAGCCAATATCCATGCATTCCGGTAACACGGCAATATCAGCACCATTTGCCGCTGCCTCCTGCAAACATCTTTCTGCATTGGCAAGGTTGGAGGCTATATCATTCCCTTTTACCAGCATCTGCACCATTGCTATTTTTACTTCTTTCATTTTATTATGCATTACTCGTAGTGATAGCTATAAAGAATCTCGGGTGCATTCCAAATTGTCGCCGGTTGGTGTCCCCACCATAGCCGTCAACTTAAAGAGCTTAAGCGCTCAAATACCCCGAATGGGGTTTAATTTGAATAGCCATCGGTGCAACCGGTGGTATATTCGCAACAATTTTTACATTGAACCCCTACGGGGTTCAACAAAACCTTGACATTTTTGTCCCCCAACTTTGTTGGGGGCTATTCAAATTCAAGCCCTCCGGGCTTAAGTTGACGGCTATGGTGTCCCCACCGCCCACATGAAGTATGGCAATGCGACAATTTGGAATGTACCCAGAATCTCCTTCTTATTTAGAATTCTTACATAACTTATCCAACTCTTCCCGGGTGGGAGTTGGTGTGTCAAATCCTGTATCGGGAACTTCTATTTTCGCTACCCACGCTATCGCATTGACCACCAGCTTTCTGAAACCGTCTACTTTCCAGTTATTATGCACGTGCCCTCCGGTAAAGCCAAAACCTCTTCCGCCATCAGGTCTTTCGTAGGCCCATGCCATTACCTGCGGCTCATTTCTTGCCATGGCTGCCCTTACATGCGGGTTACCTTCATGTGCTCCATCATTTCGATCAAGCGTAGACATGGGAGGGTGTAATTTCAGAATAGGAACAAGGTCCTTTGTATCTTCATTAAAGCGCATATGATAATACCATTCATCTCTCGCTTCAAAGGGAGGAACACCATGTGTTACAGGATGATTGGGGAAACTGTCGAACCCTGGAGTCCAAAAAGGGTTTATTGACCAATAGATCTCAAAATAGCCGCCAACCCATTTCAAAAAATAGTCCCCCGCTTCTCCCGCCGGAACCTCAACCGCATAGTGTATATTCAGAAGACCGGTTCCTTTCTTCATCAGCCGGTCGAGGTGCTCAAGATGTGGAATTGCCATATGTCCATCTCCCCCATCACTGTACATGACAATGGCGTCCGCATCATCCAGCACAGTAGTATCTTTCGGCCACCCCTGCTCCGTCACCAGCGCATAAGCTCCCGGCACTTGTTCATTTAACAACTTTGCCAGTAATATACAACCTCCCAGGTGCTCATGCTCTCCCGGGCCATGACTGTCATTACCAGGAATAAGCACTATCTTCTTTTTGTTGGTAACAAGCAATTCTACTCCTGCTTTTGGCAATTCATTACACGCGCTGGTAAATATTAAAAGAGGGATCAGTAAAAAATAATGCACATATTTTTTCATATACTATTTATTGTTTTGTCAGAGATGAGAGATACAGCAACAGGTCGGACAATTGCTGAGCCGTCATAGCATCCTGCAAAGCAGGCATAAAAGATTTGCGACTCATTTCCATTGTTTTTATATCCGAAATCTTTACGGTTTCTCCATTTCCTCCGGGATATTTCAACAGAATCTCATCATTTGTCCGGCTCGCGATGATCCCCATCAACACCGATCCGTTTTTCAGCTTCAGTTCCCAGCTTTCATAGCCAAAACTTATACCTCCTGAAGGGTTTATAATAGCTTCTAATAGCCCTTCCACAGGAAGCTTGCTACCGATTTCAGTAAGCTTTGGACCAAAATCAACACCCAAACCATCAGCCTGGTGACAAACAGAGCAGTATTCGAAGAAAACTTTTCTACCATTGACAACATCTCCTTTCATAGCAAGCACAGCATCCTTATCAAATGCCGGTTTGTTATTATTTGTTGAGTCTGTTAATAAAATTTTTGCTTTCTGGTACATGGTTTTGCGGGGCCCATGTTCCATTCCCAGCATCAATGGATCTATAAATTCTGCCGGTAATTTTTTGCCTTTCACAATGTCTAAAACCCTGTATTCACCGCCGTATGTTCTGCCAAGCGACAAGGCAGCCGCCTTCCTGACATTTGTGGGATAAGATTTTGTTAGCAGTACCTGCTGGATCAAACTCAATGTTTGCTCATACCCCACATTACCCAATACATTCAACAGGTTTACCATCTTTGTCGTATCCCCGCCAACAGTAAGCATTTTTCTACAATCATTCTCTCCTCCATATGCAAGCACCAGTTTTACCGCTTCCCCCGCTATACGCTCCTGTGACCGGTTAAGCGCCAGATTCAGCAGCTTCTGTCTTTCCGTTTTCACCCGGTATCGCTTCACCAGATCAATATAAGTGTCTGTACCATACACCGAGGTTAAAACAGATCTCAAAGCTTTTTGCGCGGGGGCGGACCGCTTTACGGCACCGGGAGAAAGATGGTGGAGTAACAATGTATTTAGCTGAGTATCATTTTTCGTATTGCCAGCTATAAGCCCCAGCAATATATCAGTTTTGTCAGCTTCCGGATGAAAGTCAAAAGCCCTGAAATAACGTTGACGTTCCTGCCATGCGGTTGTCTCATCCACTGCCAATTTAGCGAGGAGTGGTAAAACTTTACTCGTCCGCGCTCTCCAAATGATATCTCTGCCTTGTGATGTTCCCGTCGGTTGGGCTACTTTTTGCAGATAGGCTTCAAAAAACCGATCCCATTGTTTATCAGCACCGATACCCAATGCCTCCAGGTACCATCTGTCGCTATCGCTATATTGAACAGCCAGTTCAGTCCATAGTTCAGCCGCTTCAGGGGCCTGGTTATGCCTGAGCGCTATAGCGCATTCTCTTCTTACCTGTGGATCTTTGTCATTTACCAGTTTTGCAACCGCCTTTACATCTTTACCGTTCAACTGACGGGCAGCACGCAATGCGGTTATTCTTATTTCAGGCATGTTGTCATACAATGCTTCTTCAATATATTTATTTCCTCCTTTCATCTTCGACAACAACCACAATGCCCTTGCACGCATTCGCGGATTACTCCCGGAATGCCAAAGCTTTTCTAATTCGGGTATCGCCTGCTCTCCCATACCAAACAAACTGATCCAGGCTTTTCTTCTTATCGCCAGATTCGGATTTTGCAACGCCTGAACAGCACCCGCCGGCGACTTATAATCAAACTTTGGAATTACATACTTTTTTCCTTTAGGAGCGATCCGGTAAATTCGTCCCTTTTCCTGATCTGCCGCATCATGTCCGCCTACTACCGCATCATACCAATCCGCAACAATCAATGAACCATCGGGGGCCACGCAAACATCAGCAGGGCGGAACCATTGATCTTTTTCACCATTCAGGATATTCTTTATCCCGGCGGAATAACCAGCCCCTGAGTTTTCGACAATATAAGAGCGAACTACATTATGCCCGGGTTCACAATGTATCACCTGGTTCCTGAAAATTTCGGGCAACAGCGCCCCTTCGTAAATGGCCATGCCTGTTGGCGATCCGGCTCCCGTCTGCAAAAGATTCGGCACCACACCGGGATCATTCAAATGCCAGTGACGGAATGGAATAGAATCTTCCATATTGGTACGATATGCAGGCCACCCGGCCCCTGTCATTTCATCCGTAAATCCATAATTTCCATGTTCCATCACATAGTTGATGCGGGTAGCCTTACGACCATCGTCATCATTATCACTCTGCCACATGGTTCCGTAACTATCTACCGCTACTTCAAAGTTGTTCCTGAAGTTATGCCCCAGACATTCAACCTGCGACCCATCGGGGTTACATCTAAAAACCATACCCTGCCTGTATTTATCCGGTCCTATTTCATCGCCATCCTGATCAAGCACTACCTTACCATCCTTATCTTTTAATGTTCTTCCCTCATTACCAAAATTAAAATACAACTTTCCGTCAGCTCCAAATGTAAAACTGTGCATACCATGGTCGTGCTGCTCTCCACCAATACCCTGGAACATGATCTCCTTACGATCAGCCTTATCATCTCCATCCTCATCAAAAAACCGCCATACATAAGGACTCTGCGACACTATTACCTGATTGCCCAGCACACACACGCCCAAAGGGGCATTGATCTCCGGGCCCTGATAGAATACTTTGGTTGTATCCATTATTCCATCACCATTCATATCTTCCAGTATGATAATCCTGTCTCCGGCAGGCGTCATCTGCCTGCCCGGCCACGGCCGGTAATTGTAAGCTTCGGTTACCCATACCCGTCCCCTTTCATCCACATCAATGTTAGTAGGATTTTTCAACATCGGTTCTGCAGCCATCAGCGTTACTTCCAGTCCTTCAGCGGCTACAAGTCCTTTCAGGGCATTCCCGGGTAATCTTTTCTGATCTTCTGTTAAACTTTCAAAGCCGGGCGCTGATCTTCTGTCCCCATCCCTACAAGACGCAACGATAAAAACGATCAATACGCCAATACACCAATATGTGAAACATAATTTACCCATACATTTATTTTCCTGGTGCTCTATTTTGCCAATTGTAATTTTCTGGTTTTATGCCAGCTCCCATTGTAAAGCCGGCAATTTGTGAAGTAAACTCACTCTCCGCATAACGGTCGGGAAATTGTTGACTGAATCGGCAATGATCCTTTGCAGGCATGCATCAATAAAAGATCATTGATTTCAAAAGTAAAGAGGGATATCAAAAAAAAATGTCGCAAAATTTACTATTTCTTAAAGAAATTTAACCGCCAGTTTATACAAACGCTTCAAGAAAGCCCGATACTTAAAACAGGGACTGTATCAGCACCAATAACATCAATTCTAAAGGATTTTTATTAACCGCCAGTTTAAGGATTTTCAACGCCGAAAGCTTTTGATTACTCACCGTTTTCACACTGATGTTAAGCCTGGCAGCAATTTGAGCAGGTTTCAGGCCTTCGCTAAAAGAAAGCAATACTATTTCTCTCATTTTTTCAGGCAGCTTGTCTATCTCATTGCGCAACAGCTTAAGCAGCTCCAAACGGACTTCTGTGAAAAAAAAGTCGTTGTGCTCATGATCATCCATCATTTCGGTCAATTCATTTTCATGTTTACTTTTAACCTTGTTGTGGCGTATCAGATCGTAACAACGGTTGCGGGCTGTAATAAAAAGGAAGGTTGGAATTGCTTTTATATGTACAAATTGAGCTCTCTTGTGCCATAGCTGCATGAAAGAATCTGCTGTAATGTCCTGGGCATCGGTTTCGTTGGTATATCGCCGGGTAAAATACAATACCTGCCTGTAATACCTTTCGTACAACACCGTAAAGGCTTCCTGGTCTCCACTTACAAAAAGGCTCAACAAGGCATCATCGGTATGGATATGACTGATCAATCGGTTATTTATAATTAAAGAAGTAAGAAAATGGAAAAAAGGGCCGGGTATTTTTTTAGGTGGACAACTAAATTACATTTTTTAAATTGTACACCTAAAAAAATTGGGCTTGTTACCGCTAAAATACCTGTAAACAGGATTCGTAATAACTACAAAAGCAGTACAATGCACTGCTTTGTGTTGAACAAATAAATAATCCGGAGCCTGTATTTATGGAACTATCAGTTGTATTTCAAAATCCTGCACAGGCCCGGAAACTGTTTCCAGCCTTAAAGCGAGTGGACCTTTAACGCCGGCGCCGGGTTTTAAAGAAACTGACAGATTTGTTTTTTTACCCTTTTTGAGCACCAGCGGAAACTCCGGAAGCTTCACTTTTATATGATCTATATTCTTTCCCAATATTTCCACCGCTATGATCTCTACCGCATCTCCCTCATTTACAATTTCAATATTTGTTTCTTCATTAGTAATCCTTACAACCGAATCCCTGCTCATCAGCTTCGGGGTTCCGGAAGAAAAATGCAGGGGTCGTATTTCTATCATCCGGAAATAATGCTCAGCGCCTTCGCTCTGGAACTGCAATTTTCCACTGGTTACCTGGCGGTTTAAGTCCTGCCTGAAAATATTATATAGCCTGTTCACTACAAATCCATTTACAATAAAAACCACGTCTGCCTGGCGGGCTACCAGTTCGCTTCGCGTCCATTCTCCATGCGGGCTTTCAAAATTACCCGAACGATGCACCCTCCACAATCCCCGTTTCAATGGTGCAAAAGCATCGTATTGCGGTACTTTTTCATGCAGGGTACCAATTCCGTCACTTACCTGGAATTCCGGCGCCCCTCCATAAACATCATAATAATCTCCTATATTACTTTCTTCAACCTGCATTTCCAGGCTTCTCATCCAGCATTTAGAAGCAAAATCAAACGGTCCTGTACAATGAAACAGTAACCCGGCATCGCGCAAAGCAGTATCCTTTGGAAAATATTTTTGTTCTCCCCATTTTGTTTCAAACCTTATATGATAATTGCTATATGATTTTTTCGTAGTCATTGCACCCCATGCTTCTCCTGAAATCCTTAAAATGCCGTTACTGATAGTAAATACATTCAGCGGATCATTATTTAATCCAATCGGAGGTTCATACGGCAGATTGGGATCGTCTACATAGCCAATAATATTAGTTGCCCGCAGATAGGTATCCCAGCCGGTTAAATCTTTTCCGTTGAACAGTGATGTCCAGCCCTTTTTCTGCGCCTTAACTCCGCTACCGGCAAACACGCACACAACGATTATTAGTACATGTAAAACAGTACTGGAATTTTCCTGGCAAGATTTTGCTATTTTCATCGCTTCACTCCGTTTATTGATTATTGTATAGTATGTTTATGATCCCTGACAGATAATTTACTTTATTTCATCTGCTGAAGAAATGCGATCAGGTCAGCCATTTGCTGATGATTTAATTGTTGAGAAAAAGAAGGCATCAAAGACATATCAAGTATTGAGAACGATTGAATGTCCTGCCTGTTTAAGGTTCTTTCTACCCCCGGGGCGCTTTTGATCGTTATCGCACCAGGCGTTTCGCTGGCAATAATACCCTGAACGGTTTCGCCGCTATTCAGTTGTACTTCTCTCACATCAAACCCAACAGCAATTGAAAGGCCTGGCTCCAGAATATTTGCCATAATATCTTTCGACAACCATCCCTGTACAGTCCCCAGATCAGGCCCAAAAGCGGTTCCTGCTTCACCACGTATCTGATGACACAATGCGCAGTTTTTTTCAAATACCAGTCGCCCACTATCTGCATTGCCCTTTATGCTAAGCGCCTTTTGAAAATCCCTGATTATTTTTTCCTGGTCTTTGATAGTAAATAATGCGCGGGCCGTATTTCGTATGCTGTCATCATCATCCTGCATCAATTGTGAGCTCCTGAGCCAACCTACGCTGGCAGCCTGGATCTTTCCCGATGCAATGGCGTTTATAAGCTGTTTTTTACGATTGCCTGAGATCATAAATGTTTTTAATGCCTCCTCTCTTACCCCGGGTGTAACAGACGGCCAGTTTTCCACTAAATACCCTGTAACTGTTTCGTCGGGAATAAGACTCAGTGTTTTGATCGCAGCAATTTGTAAAGAAGGATGTTCCTGTGGTACAATCAGTTTTTTAAGCAGATCCATATAGGAAGAAGGATCCTTTAACGACAGGATATTGACTGCATCAACGCGCCGTTCGTCGGGAAGCTTTTTGTTGGCTGCATTGATCGCTGCTTTCGTCAACGATTGTTGCAACAGGTCATCATCTGTTATACCTGCTGTTTTGATCAAAAGAAACGATGCTTTTCGAACTTTATCGTCGGGATGATTAAAACAGTTTTGAAGCAATAGAGATTGCGACCGGCTGTTTATTCCTGTTTTCAGCTTCCTGCTTCTCAGCCCATCCGCCAATCCTTCCAGTATGGGAGCCTGCCACGGTGTAGGAATGCCGCCCGCTATATTACTGATCACGGAATCGAGGTTTATCTCATCGCCCGCGCCCATCATAGCCGCAAGTTGCTTTAACAGCGACCCGTAAGAAGGGTTTTCCTGCCTGTAATTCTTTAATACGGATGCTATTAATTTTTCCGGTTGTAAAAACCCGGACGACAAAGCCGCAACGCGTATCCATTTGTCGTTGATATCTTTGAATAAAATTTTTTCCCCTGCAAGCGCTGCTTCCGGCAAATTCATTTCGCCCAACGTACACAAAAGCTGGAAACGTACTTTAGGAGCCGGATCGTTTTGCAGGGGCAATAAAGAACTTGCTAAGCCAGGCGATTTCTTCAAATGCAATTCTGCCAGCCGTATCGCGTTTTCCCTTATCCCCGCTTCCGGGTCGCCCAACGCCTTTTTTATGATTTCGGGCTTCAACATATTCAATCCCTCCAATGTCCACAAAGCGTGCAATCTTCCTTCAGCCAAAGAGCTAGTATCAAATAATTCTTCCAGGGAGGATGCTATTGAGGTATCTCCACGGTCTACTAACAGGCGCTGGGCATGTATGCGCCACCAGCTATTCCTGTTATTCAGCGCTTTTACAAGCTCCGCATTGCTTTCATCTCCCAGTCGAAGCCCCTTTGTCCATGTGGCCGGCGCCGCATCGGCAGCGCTTATCCGGTACACGCGCCCCATATCCATTCCGTCGTATAACCCGCCTGCCTTCACAGCTTCATCGCTCATCCATTCCGGGTGTTCTATAATGCGCCGGTAATAATCCAATACATACAATGCACCATCGGGTCCTATATATAAATTAACCGGGCGTGACCATGCATCTTTTGAAGCAAAAAATTCTTTTTTGGGTCTGCCTACCCTGCCTGCAATAAAAGTAGCGCCCGTATCTCTCAGTTTATCGGCATGTACCAGGTTGCTTACCGATTCGCATATAAAAGTTACATCCTTATCGAACGGGGGTGGAAATGCTCCGCCAGTGTAGGCTACGATACCGCTGGCAGAAGTCATGGTACCTGCACCACTGAACATTTGCCTTTCAGGATGGGTAGTGATCTGGAAAATTTCAGCCGCGTCTCCATGATCGGATATGGGTTCGGTTGCCTGAGACACCATGAGCGCGGGATTGCGCGACAAATAATGCGCGGCGATTGCCTCCATATACGCGTGGTTCTGATTGTCGCCGAACAAATGCCTGCCCCAGGCATCAAAGCTATGCCCAAACTGGGCCTTCGTGGCAGTCATTTCTATTTGATATGTATCAGGACGGAAACGTACCGATCTGCTATCGGCATTTTTAGGCAGCCTCGGGCCATCCGGCCTGTGATTGAAATAAATCTCCGAGCCTTCATCTCCAAAAACATCCCGGTATGCACGGGTAAGCAGCGCCCCGCGATGGGCAAGATGTATCCAGTTATCTATACTGTAAACAGGGTTGTTTACATTAATATGAGGATTGGATAATGAAAAACCCGTAAGCAACGTGTCGCGGATATCAGCCCGCCCATCATTATCGGTATCTTCAAAGTACAGCACATATGGCGCGTCTGTAACAATAACACCTTTTTTCCATCGCATGATCCCGTTGGGCAAAACCAGCTTATCGGCAAACAAGGTACTTTTATCCATCATTCCGTCCCCGTTCTCATCCGCAAGTAATTTTATTTTTCCCGAACCGCTTTTGTCAAGCGGGTAGCCATGCATTTCCACAATATACATCCTGCCGTATTCATCAATTTCCATATCAACCGGGTCGGCTATTAACGGTTCTGCCGCAACCAGCTCCACTTTAAATCCAGGTTCGGTTTCAAAGGTGCTTACCGCCTCATCAGGGGGTACAGCTCCTTTTTCATATTTAATTTCTTTTTGGTTACATGAAAAAAAACAGGAAGAAAACAGGAAAATAAAAATGTAAAAAAAAGTATAACAGATTTGTTTAGCTACTGACTGCATTGTGAAATTTTTCTTTTAAAACATTATCCCGGTATCCGGATGATACCACACCTAATATAAAAATGAAATTATATCATAGCCCTTTGTTAAAATGTAGCGCTTATTACGATTTATATAATAAAATTCACCCGGTTGAAAATATTTCCTGTTCAAGGGCACTTCAACCTAAAACTGTATTATTGCACAATCTTTTATCCATCATATTCAGAAACAATGAAACCGGGGATTCGTCAATTAATCCTTTTATTGGGAGCTACCATCTTAACAATTGCCTCCAGGGCTGCCATTGTAGATACAGTGATTACTTACAGCACGTCTATGAAAAAACAGGTAAAAGCCGTCATCATTCGCCCGGATAGTTACGACCGGGAGAAAGAACTGCCGGTAGTATATCTTTTGCACGGCTACAGCGATAATTATGCAGGGTGGATCACCAAAGCCAGGGGTTTTGAAAAAGCGGCAGATCAGTATCAATGTATGATCGTATGTCCCGACGGAGGCTTCAGCAGTTGGTATTGGGACAGCCCGGTTGACAGCAGCTACAGATATGAAACTTATATAAGCAGGGAACTGGTCAGTTGGATAGACGGCAAATACAAAACCATCAAAAGCAACAAGGGAAGAGCCATTACAGGTTTAAGTATGGGTGGACATGGGGCGCTATACCTGGCATTCAAACATCCGGATGTTTTTGGCGCTGCCGGCAGTATGAGCGGAGGAGTGGACATTCGTCCTTTTCCCAACAACTGGGATATGGCCAAACGCCTCGGAACGTATGCGGAACATCCCGAACGGTGGGAGAAAAATACCGTGACCAATATGCTATACCTGCTTACACCGGGCAAACTGGCGCTGATCATTGATTGCGGTACCGACGATTTTTTCTTTAAAGTGAATGAAGCGCTTCACCAGGAACTGCTGTTACGTAATATGCCCCATGATTATATAACCCGACCCGGAGCACACAACTGGAACTACTGGAAAAACGCCATAGAATACCAGTTGCTTTTTATGCATCATTTTTTTAGTGAATAGGGGGCAAGTTGCAGGTCACGGGTTTGTAGTTTATTGTTGCAGATCGGGAAATTTGAAATCAGATATTTGAAATTGGATCATCGCTACTACTACCTTATACCATAAACTACAAACCATAAACAACTCAGTTCCTGTAAAAAGCACAATTCTCCTTCAGCACAATATCAACCGGCATAAAATATGTTTTTTCCACTTCTGCTTTGAGTACCAGGTGTTGGTATAAGCTCATGATCCCCCTGTAACCCTGTTCTACAGGCTTATGGCAGATCAGGAAATCAATCCAACCTTTCTTCAAAAAGGAAATATTGTCTTCAATGAAATCGTATCCTGTAACCAGCAGGTTTTTCATGTTGTTTTTTTCTAGAAATGAAGCTACCGATCCAACACGTGAGTTGGTAACAAATATGGATCGTATATCGGGGTGCTGTTGAAAAATATCACTCATGTTTTTCTCAATGGACAACTGGTCTGTTTTCCTGATATCTGTTTTAACAACAGGGTTCTTCCTGTTATTGTCTTTAAAGTACGCCCTGAAGCCTTCTTCTTTTCGCAGCAAGCGGTTATGTTGCTGGTTCTTGATCTCTTTAGAAACATTTACAACCAGTATCTTGGACTTTTCGGGTATACAATACCTGGTTAGTTGCCCTCCCGCATAACCGCTATGGAACAGGTCAGGGCCTATATAACACAAGCTGGGCTGATCGGGGATATCGGAATTAATGAATACAAAAGGTATCTGCATCCTGCTGCAGGCATGGGTAAACTGTGTTGATTCATCCAGGAAAAAAGGAGCGAGCAGAACGCCATCTGCCTTTCGCTTCAGGATAAGCTCCGCCTGTTTTACAAATGAATCCTTATCATTTTGATCGAAAAAGAATTTACCGATATTGATCCCGAACTGCTTCAGCTCCGCTTCTGCCCGGATAATACCAAGTAAGGGCGCCTGCCAGTAGTCTGATTCGTTGGAAATATGAGGGATCAGGATATCAAACTGTAGTGTTTTGCGCGATGCCAGCCGGCGTGCCAGGATATTAGGCTGATAGTTTAACTCCCGGATGATCTTGTTGATCCTGGCTCTTGTTTTTTCCGACACTCCTTCCCTGTTGTGCAATACCCTGTCTACCGTTCCTATGGAAACGTTTGCACGCCGGGCAATGTCCTTAACGCCCGCAGGTTCATTTTGCTTACTTTTCTTCATGGAGGCCCTGTGTTTATGGTTTATAGCTTTGAGCTGTCAGCTATCGGCGGTGAGCAATGGGCGGTGAGCAATCAGCCATTAATTTATGGTTTTTTGTTTATGGTTGAGAAACTACAAACCCCAAACCACAACAGCCATCAAATCTCAAATTTCAAATCTCAAATTCCCCTGCGACCCGAATCCTGCAACCTGTACCATAAACCACAAACCCGAAACTACAAACTATAAACCCGAAACCTGTAACCAACACTAACTATATATGTTGCTTTTTCAATTGGGCAACTGCATAATCGCATGCCCTGGCTGTTAAAGCCATATAAGTTATGGATGGATTTACACAGGAGCCGGATGTCATGCAGGACCCGTCTGTTATAAAAACATTGGGCACTTCATGCATTTGATTAAAGGCGTTCAATACCGAAGTTTTAGGATCTCTTCCCATCCGTGCAGTGCCCATTTCATGGTTGGCATTACCGGGAAAAGAAATAGCGCCGCTTACTTTAATATTTTTATACCCCGCAGCTTCCAGCATTTCCTGTCCCGTAACTTTTATATCCTCTACCATTTTTAACTCGTTCTCTTTAAATGCACAATCTACAGACAACAGCGGCCTTCCCCAATCATCTTTTTTACTATGATCAAGTATTGCTGTATTATCGTTATACGGCAAAGTTTCTCCAAAAGCGTAAATACTCATTTTCCAGCTTCCCGGTTCTGTCATACTGGTTTTCAGATCCGCACCGATCGGCACATCATCTCCGTTGGTCACTCTTACGGCTGATCCTCCAAAATGATAGCCGCGTAAAAAATCCGGCAACCGGGAGTCTATATTCCTGAACCTTGGTATGTATACTCCTGTCGGCCTCCTTCCATAGTAATAGCTATCCAGGAACCCGTCTACATCGGCAGTAACGGAAACACCTTTATGATGATCCATCAGGTTCTTACCCACCTGGCCACTTCCGTTTCCCAGTCCATTGGAGAAACGGGAAGAAACCGAATTCAGTAATATAAAGGTCGTAGCAAGGGTAGCAGCATTCAGGAAAATGATCCTG
Organism: Chitinophagaceae bacterium; assembly: GCA_019638595.1. Lineage (GTDB taxonomy): Bacteria > Bacteroidota > Bacteroidia > Chitinophagales > Chitinophagaceae > Agriterribacter. The sequence goes on along the minus strand of JAHBTJ010000005.1, from coordinate 49,647 downwards.
GCGTAAAAAACCTCAGTCTGCCTTGTTTGGGTGTCAATAATTTCCACTCCTGTAGCACGCTGTTTATCCTCATCGTATATCACCCGGTTCACCAGGGCATGCGGCCGGATGCTGAGATTATTGGTTGCCAGCGCTGCTGGTAACGCACCTGAGTTAGAGCTGTAATAAGCTCCGTAAGGACACCCCCTGTGGCACAGGTTCCGTGCCTGGCACTGACCGCGGCCTTTTTTATTGCTTACGGTAAGATTGGCTGTTCTACCTATTATCAGCTTCCTGTTTTTAAACCGCGCTTCCAGCTTTTGCTTGAAATCTTTTTCAACGCAATTCATTTCAAACGGCGGCAAAAAGTTGCCGTCGGGGATGGTAGCAATTCCTTCGCGTGAGCCGCTGATCCCTACAAAAGATTCTACATAGTCGTACCAGGGAGCAATGTCTTTATACCTGATAGGCCAATCAACCCCATACCCGTCTTTTATATTGGCCTCAAAATCAATATCACTCCACCGGTAGCATTGCCTTGCCCACAAAATAGATCTTCCACCCACAATATCGGCTCTTATCCAGTCATATCTTTTAGCTTCTATATAGGGATTTTCCTTATCATTTATATAATACTCCTTGTTATCTTCCCCGTAAGAATAGTGCCGGCATTGAACATAGCGGGTTTCTTTATCCTCTGTGGTAAGCTTACCCCTGTGAGGGAAATCCCATATATTGTTACTGGCAGTAGGATAATGGGGATGTACCAGTTCTTTTCCTCTTTCAAGCAACAAAACTTTTAATCCTTTTTCACAGAGCTCTTTGGCAGCAAAGCTTCCCGATATTCCCGAGCCCACTACAATTGCATCATATGTATTTTGCCTGGTTGCTTTACCATTAATTTCGGGCATTGAATAATTTTTTATTTTTTTATTTCGCACCCAGTCTGCGCAGTGTTATATATGCCATCAAACCCGTGCTGACCAAAAGCGCGTTTTCATCTATATTGAAAGTAGACGTATGCAACGATGAAGTGATATTTTTCGCTTCGTTCCCGGTGCCGAGCAGGTAAAAACAAGAATCGGCTACATGCGAATAATAGGCAAAATCTTCCGACGCCATCCATTGCTGCGCCTCTATTACATTTTCTCTTCCCAGGTATTCAACCGCGTATCCGGAAAGTTCATCGCATAACCATTCATTATTAAAAAGATAAGGATACCCGCGGTTGATGGTAAACTCACATCTGCCTCCCATACTTTCAGCGGTACCTTCCGCTATTTTCTTCATTTCGGTGTGCGCCCTGTTTCTCCATGTTTCATCAAAAGTCCTGAACGTACCTTCTATATGAACCGCATCGGGTATTACATTAATAGCGCCATCGGCTATAAACCTGCCAAAAGAAATAACGGTAGGCGTAAACGGATTGGCCATCCTGCTTACTACCTGCTGCAAAGCCACCACAATATGCGAAGCGATCACTACCGGATCAATATTGTCCTGCGGCTGAGCACCATGCCCTCCCTTACCCATCACTGTTACTTTCAACTCATCCATAGACGCCATAAATTTTCCTTTTCTGAACGCCACTTTACCACATTCAATAGCTGGCATTACATGCTGGCCTATCACCGCGGCAGGTACCGGGTAGCTCAAGGCTCCGTCACTGATCATAAGAGTAGCTCCACCCGGCAACCGCTCTTCGCCGGGCTGGAACATACATTTTATTGTTCCGCCAAATACGTGTTTGAACGATTGCAATATTTTGATAACAGCCAGCAGCGACGACGTATGCGCATCATGCCCGCAGGCATGCATCACTCCATTGTTCTGCGAAGTATAGCTGATGTTGTTTTGTTCAGTAATAGGCAGGGCATCCATATCAGCACGCAACGCTATAACTTTATCCGACGGCAGATCTCCTTTTATAACAGCTAAAACTCCTGTATGCGCAATGGGTTGCCAGCTTACGCCCATACTATCCAATACCAACTTAACATAGGTAGAAGTTTCAAACTCCTGGAAAGACAATTCAGGATGGGCGTGTAAGTGCCTGCGCCATCCTGTCACTTCATTAAACAATTCCCCGGCACGCTGCTGTATTTCCTCCTTCAGCATAAATATCTTAAATAAATTAAACAAGCGCTTTTTCCTTTTGCAGGAAGTCTTTTACAAACCTGTCATCTGTTAAGTGAGCATATAAGCTGTATACACGGTCAATTTCAGCTGCCTGCCCCGGCGACAAAACTTCTCCGGGGTCCAGGCACCATATTCCTTCCATCAATCCCTGACGGCGCAGCACTTCGTGAATTCCTGCAATGCAGCCTTTAAATGCATTTTTTGCATCAAAAATAACCGCATTCATATCAGTCACTTCAATACCGGTTGACAACAATTGTTCAATATCCTTATTTCCTTCGGCCACACTTTTTTTGATCGAATGAAAAAGCTCTACCGATCTTTTTGTCCATACCGCCCAATGTCCCAATAAGCCCCCCACAAATCTTTTTTCCACCTGCTTTCCCTCTATGATAAACCTGTAAGGCGTTACCAGGTCGGCTACAATATTATCATCGTTACCGGTGTACAATGCAATTTCATTTCGCCTGGGTGAATTACAAACAGCTCTTACCACATCCAGTGTCTGGTAACGGTTGAACGCCGCTATTTTTATGGCATGCACGTTGGATATATCAGCAAAATCTCTCCAGAACTCATAGCTCAGGATACGGCCGCCTACGGCAGGCTGTAAATAAAATCCGAATACCGGAATAACTTCCGCTATTCTTTCAACCCTTTTTATCAGCGCTGCTTCCGTATAAGAGTGTAAACCTCCCATGCTCACTAACCCCAGGTGATAACCATATTTAACAGCCAGCTCCGCTTCCTTTAACGCCGCATCTACCGGACCAACAATACCGGCAACTTTTATGAAAGGATAGGAGAGCTTTGCATTGTCAATTTCCTCTGCAGCCAGCTTCAATACCGGTTCCAGCAGGTTGAACTCAGGTTTCCTGATCTCGAACTGCGTGGTATGTACGCCTACCGCTACCCCGCCTGCGCCGCCGGCCATATAATACCTTGTAAGCAATCTTTGCCGGTGCTCATCTAACTTTAATTGCTCATGTAAAGCCAGGGGATGGGCAGGGATGACCGTGCCTTCCTGCAGCCGGTGACGGATCGTTGTATCTAACAATTTCATTTTATATATTTTTAAATCAGCCTGCTACGGGCACTTATTCACAAAAGCCGCTATCATAAATAATTAAAAGCTGCCTGCCCGTTTCTGTCATTTTAAAACTGCCCTTCCCTTTCCTGGAAATGGGTAGGCTTGTTAATGGTTTTTCCGCCCTGCTTTATCCATTCCGCAAGCAAAACGATCATTTGCTTCAGCGTAACACGCGGATAGCCAAAAAGCCGGAACGACTCAGCAGCATTGCTCAGCAATGCTGTAGGTTGCTCATCATTGACAAAAACCGGCTTCTTTTCAAACAACTTTCCAAATTCTTCTGCTATCCAGCGGACCGGCGTGGTTTCGGGGCCGGCGATATTTACAATTTTAGCAGGAGTACTGCAATGTAATAACGAACGTATGGCCATTTCATTCGCGTCGCCCTGCCAAATTACATTTACATACCCCATGCTCAGGTCAATGCTCTTTCCCGCATAAACGGCTTTGGCTATTTCAAGCAATACACCGTAGCTTACATCGTTGGCGTAATTAAGCCTGTAAATAAACAGGGGGGTACTGTATTTTGATGCTCCATACTGGAAAAGTCGCTCCCGCCCCAGGCAGGATTGCGCATACTCACCCACAGGGCCTACGGGCTGATCTTCGCTTACACCACCCAGCGAAACAGGCGAAAGCGGGTATACATTACCGGTAGAAAAAACCACAATGCGCGCATTCCGGTACTGTTGTACCACCCGGCCGGGCAGGTAAGCATTCATAGCCCAGGTAAGCCATTCCTTACCGGTAGTGCCAAATTTTTGTCCTGCCAGGTATAAAACATTTTCCACCTGCGGCAATGCTTCCAGCGCTTTATCTTCCAGCAAATCAACGGCATGTGTTTCTATTCCCTGTTTTTCCAATTGCTGCCGCAAGCCCGGTTCTGAAAAACGCGAAGCTGCCATTACTTTTTTTTGAATGCCTGCTTTTTCAATGGCGGCTTTTGCCAGCAGGGTTAACGCCGGTCCCATTTTGCCGCCTGCTCCCAGCACCAGTATATCTCCTTCTGTTTTTTTTATATCTGCGATCAACGCTTCCGAAGGTTCCAGCAATGACCTGTATAGCTGCTCTATCCCTTTCATACTATAATGTGTTAACAAGGATCTTCAAAATAATCCTTCCCGGAGCACTTTCCGTGTACGTACCCGAAAATAGCTAAAAAAAACGTTCCTGCAAATAAAAAACCATGCATTGAAAAGTAAACCTGCGTTGCGGCAGCTCGTTATCAAACCGCGTCCACATCTTTTTTGAGCGCATCCAGTTTTTCGCGAAGCGCCTGGTACCGCCGTGCGAGCAACGCATGCATTTCATCGGTAACCGATGAATATTCCGGCTGCTCTTTTTCGCGCGAGTAAGAAGCCAATTGCATTTTAGTAAGGTGCATATCATTCTTCAGCTCATCTATTTCACCCCGCAAATCGGCAAACCGCTTTTCAAATGAAGCAATCAATCCCTGCGGACCCGTTTCCCGGGAATGCTGCAATACTTCGTGTAAATGATCTGAAAAAATACGCAATACGTTGATATCGAAATTGAGCTCAGCGATCCAAAGGCGATACCGGAGATGAAGATTGCTAATAGAAGGGATGAGAGCCATGACCGTTTGTTTTCATCAATTTACATTAAAATACAACAATCATGAAATTGAAATGAACATTTTGCGATCATTTAATAAAATAATAAGGGCAATAAAAACCAACTATTCGCCTATTACCATTTATGTGAGTAATACATTAAAAAAGCCGGAACATTTTCCATGCCCCGGCTTTAACAAAAATAATTTTAATATCAATTCAGTATTTCACCCAGCTTTTTCAGCAGCTCTTCTCCCCGAAGGCTTTTGGCAATAATTTTTCCTTCCTTGTCCAACAAATAGTTCATTGGAATGGCTTTAATGCCATATAAAGAAGCCGCATCGCTTTGCCATCCTTTCAGGTCCGATACATGTGTCCAGGCGAGTTGATCCTGTTGAATGGCTTTCTCCCAGTTTTCTTTCTTTTCGTCAAGCGACACGCCCAGTATATCAAAGCCTTTTGCCTTATACGCATTATACGCTTTTACAACCGTTGGATTTTCCTGGCGGCAGGGACCACACCAGCTTGCCCAAAAATCAACCAATATATATTTTCCTTTGTACGAAGCCAGCGACACCGGCTTTCCATTTACATCGTTCAGCGTAAAATCAGGCGCTACACTTCCTATGGCTGTTTTATTGGAGGCATCAATGGTTGCTTTAATGTTCTTACCAAAATGTGAAGTACGAATATTTTCAGCAAAACCTTTATACAACGGTTCCAGCTCGGCAGGGTCGGCATCGTACGAAAAGCTTTGCGCTACCAGAAAGGCTGAAACATACGATCCCGGATTTTGTTTAGCGAAATCCACCACCAGGTCCTTATTCTCTTTTTCCAGGGCTTCAAAATCGTTTTGCACCTGCTCCATCTGTTTCATATCTCCGGCCATAGAAGCCTGCTGGTATTGCATGTAAAGCTTTTTTTGCTTCTCATCTATAAGCTCATACTTACCATAGTATTTTTGATATTCATCGTTGGTAACAGATCCGGATACCTTTCCTTTAAAAAGCGAGTCGTGTGAAGCCGTTACATTCATTTTGCCACTTTCCAAAAACAATCCCAGGGGTTTTTGACGCATGCCGTTTTCAGGAAAAGCCAGGAATGCGAACTGGGGCTCGGCAGCCGTTCCCTTAAATTCAAAATTTCCTTTTACAATTTTGGCCGAATCGGGTATTTCCTGGTCTTTTTGAATGTTATACAGGTAAATCCAACCGCTGTCCATACCGTCAATCGTACCCGAAAGCACAAATGAAGAATCTCCACGGGTTTTACCATCCCCGGCGGATTTACCATTGTTGCTGCAGGAATAAACTGTTACTACAAACGCCAGGACAACAATTAGTTTTTGCATACGCTTAATTTTAATGAACGGCAAAATTAAACATAAACAGCTTCATGGCGGTAATTACCCAGGTAAAACATTGTTATTATTTTAACAGTGATCCTTTATAAACGTTAAAAGCCGGCAGTTAACCGGCTTTTATATTATATATTACAAATGAAGCAGGCGCTATTGGTATTGAATATAAACAGGCTGGGGTTTCAGCTTCAATACTTCCTCCGGGGTCATAACGCGGCTGTTGGTTTCGCGCAAATCATTTTTATAGAATAACTTGAAGCCGGCGAACTGTATGGGCTCCTTATATACATACTGCCTGTAGGTATTTATTTTCCGCGCCTGGTGCCCCCAGCCGTCCATATCAATTACGATCTGTACTTCGGGACGCGTTTTTATTTGCTGGTAGCCGGTTAGCATACCCTGCGTGAACCTGTGCACAATCAACACTTTGGGTGGTAAATTGTGCTTTCTTACCAGTTCCGCAAGGTAACCGGTTACATAGTTGATATCATCCGCATTAAAAGTTCCTATTACGGTGCCCGGCCGCTGGCCTCCTTTCATCGAAAATTCCGGATCAATACCCAGGTGCATATCGGGACGGCTCAGGTATTTTTCCAGCAGGGGAATTTCCTGCTGCAGCGTGCTCAGCCCTACCTGAACATCCACAAAAGTGATAGCATTGATCTTTTCAGACATCTTTAAAACAGAGTCTATCTGGTGAAAAGGCATACGCAACCTGTATTTGCCATCCTTACCGGCGCTGCCCTGTGCAGTTACAGCAATGTAATGAAGGGCGGGTATTACTTCTGTTGCCGAATCGGCCTCCTGCCATCTTTTCATTTCTTCTTTTAATTTGGCCAACATCTCATCCTGGGGCAATTCACCCAAAATACCCATTTTTTTGGAGTAGAGATTGCCATAGTACGATATGATCCTTTTAAAAGGCAGCATTGCTCCCGGAAGCGGGTAAGGAGCTTTTACAGGCCACTTGCCCGAAGTGTCGCCATTGGAAATGTATATATTCTTTTGATCGAAAGCTGCTGTATCCAGCACCTGTACCTGTTGTACCGGAACCTCCGCCTCTTTTGCCGCCCGGTTGCCAAGCGTATCTGTGTAAGATTGTTCCGCCTCCCCGGAATAAGAGGAACTGCAACTGCCCATAAGGGTTGGAACTGACGCAAGTAAAAAGAAAAAACCAAAAAACTGTATAATCCGGGCCGTAGTATTCTTTTTTCCTTCATTCACCGGTTTACCTTCGAAAGGCTGCATAATTGTTGATTAAGTTGGTTGTAAGCAATAAGATTGCAAAATAAAGTTGTCTGCTTCTAAAAACGTGGCTATCAGCAAAATATTATCAACAAATTTTACAATATTCTCTTTTGCCGGGCTGCTTATCACCTCCCCCTTCTATCCTGGATATTTTTTACAAATAATAGTCTATTATTTTTGTAGACTATTATTTTTGCCTAATATTGCACCATGAATCTTTACTACAGATACGCGGCAATCAGCTCCCTCGCGCGATGTTAAAAACCTCCACCTGGTTATCTGTATCATCGTTATTTTTCTTTTATACAAGTTACGTGGCCGAGTGGAAAGGCGAAGGCCGGCAAGTCCTTTTACGATGGTTCGATTCCATCCGTAACTACGGAGAGTTATAAGAGCAAGCAATCGTTTAGGCCGTTTCGTTTCTACGAAGGGGCCCTTTTTGTAACCCCGGGAAGCCGTTACCGGGCCTTTTTCCAGGGCGGCCCGGCATAAAAAAAGGATGTCCCGCGGGACATCCCTGGTAAAAAGCATTATCGCTTGGTTATTCTACCGGTGCAAGATATTGTGCATAGGCATATCCTTCTTCTCCATCATCAGTACGAACCAGCCACCATTGGTCGCTGGACTTACTTACCAAAGTAATGATTTCATGATGCGCCGCCTTGCCTACGATCGGCTGGTCGGTACCCGGGCCTTTGCGAATATTGAGGTTCGATTTTTCTGTTACCACCTTTACCTTGGCTCCCGGCACAGCGGTAGCTACATTAATATTCATCACCACATCGCCCGAAAGAAAGTTAGGGTCAATTTGCCCGTATATATTCCACAACTGGTCTTTAACCGCGCCATCAGGCGCTTCGCCGTCAATATACAATACACCATCCTGCTCTCTAACCTGCAGGTTGGATACACCCGAAGAGGCGGCAGTATCTATCAATTGCCTGTATTTATCCTGTAATGCCATACTATTTTTTTTAAAGATTATTTAATTTTCAGTCCTTTAGGATCCACTTTTTTAGGCCTTAAACCATCCAGCGCTATTTTTATTTTTTTCCAGTTAGCCGCCGTTGTTTCACCTGTAACAGTAATAATGCTGTCTTTCGCGGTCGCCTGCACGGTGGGGAAATCCTTAAGCGCGTCGGCAATGCCTTTGTTAAGCTGATCATCGCCTGAAATTATCACAGGAGGCGGCGGCGGTGGCGGCGCTATGGTAAGATTGTTTACTACCTGCTTTACACCTTCAATGGCTGTAACGGCGGCCTCCGCGTTGGCCTTATCAGCCTCATCTTTAGCCTCTCCGCTCAATGTAACCACTCCATCCTTTACCGTAGCGGCAACATGCGACAACGCGGCGTTGGCCTGAATTTTAGCCTCTATGTCGGCATCTTTTACCCCGGACTTGCAGGAAAAAAGAGATAGGCTTACAAAAGCGGCAATCGCGAGAAAATACAACGATCGGGAAAATGTTTTTTGCATAAAAGTTCTGATTTTCGATGATTAATAAAAACTACTGAATGCTAAAGCAATTTACGCACCATTTTAAGCCAGACGATCATTTTGGTGCGAAGGTTGTTCAAAGCCTTTAATTTAAAACAGGCATCATCACCGGTGAACAAGATAGGTGGCACCCTCAAGCGCGAGGTCAGCATTTTCAAATACGCCCTTTGCTTCGGTCAAAAAATCGTCCAGCACTTCATACTTACTGCTGAAGTGCCCGATCAGCAGGCGTTTGGCCTGTGCCAGCAGCGCTATGTTTGCCGCCTGGCGGGTGGTGGAATGAGCACGGCTGAAGGCTTTTTCTTCGTGATCTGCCAGGTAGGTAGCTTCATGATATACCAGGTCTACCCCTTTTATTTTTGCGGCAATAGCTTCATCATAGGCGGTATCCGCACAATACGCGTAACTTAACGGAGCGGCAGCAGGTTGCGTAACCCACTCATTTTTAATTATATTACCATCTTTGGCACTATAATCTTCACCGGCTTTTAGTCTGGGATAAAAAGAAGCGGGGATGGCATATTCCTGCAGCTTTTGAGGGTTGAGCTTTAAGGACTTCTCTTTTTCTTTAAATAAAAAGCCCCAGCAGGGTATACGATGACTTACCGTGAAGCAGCTTATGGTTAGCTTTTTATCATCCAGCAAAATACCCTCCGACTTTAAAGGAATAAAGTGCAGCGTATAAGGAAGCATGATACCGGCCGCCCGGAACTGGAGCTCAAGTATTTCCTTCAACGGCTCAGGGGCATACAACCAAAGGTCTTCCTTACGCCCGTTTAATCCGTAGCTGGTCAGCAAACCGGGTAGCCCGAAATAATGATCTCCGTGCAAATGGGAAATAAATATATGACGGATGCGGTTGCGGCGTATTTTATAACGGTTCATTTGTATTTGAGTACCTTCTCCGCAGTCTATTAAAAAAAGCTGCTCCTGCAAATTAACAACCTGTGCCGTGGGATGACGGTCGTGCATAGGAAGCGCTGAATTATTGCCTAGAATGGTTACTGCAAACACCTGTAACGTATTAAAAAATGAAAATGTATTTTAATTTTCGTTCCGAAAGTCGAACAAAGTAGCCGTAAACACGCCCTTTTCCCTTTTCTTAAACATCACATCCCAATTTCCATTGTAGCGCAGCAGGCGCGGCACAAGGTAATTTTCAAAACGGGTCATCTCCACCTGCATGTCTACATTAAAATCGTACAATCCGGCCTTATAGCTTAACGAATAATTCCTGGCTACCACCTCAAAGGTTTTTATACTGAACCAGGTAACCATCTCATCTATCACTATTTTATCTTTATTGCCACCGTTCGTCCTGTCTTTTGCCTTAATTGAAAATATATAACACAGCTCGCCCAGGTGTTCGTCCTCGTCAAGACTATAATCATAGAGCGCGGCCATATCCTCGTCAAAAATGGCTGTTTTATTACCTATAAATGGCAGCCCCGGTATAGCTTTACCAGGATTGAAAAAAAGCATCTTCAGTTGTTCCTTATGCCTGGCTGTACCCGATTTGCCTTTTACACTCAGTTCCGTTCCTTTTACAATATTGCTTTCGCCACAAACCGTATCTCTTGCAAAAAAAAGACCCGCGTATAATTCGGGCGTATAATAATTGTACTTTTTTTTATGATCGTACATATCGCCTGTTACCTCCTCGTTCAATACCCGGGTATACCTGCATCCGTTGCCGGCCCATTGCGATGTTTTACTGAATAAAGAAGCCTTCACCCCGTCTTTTTTATCAAACATCCGGATGTCGTTAAGCGATGTAAACTGCAACACTCTTAAATTCCGGAAAGCCTTATAAAAGGTGGTATCATTCTTTACCCTTTCAATAAACGAGGGAACATTTACATTATTTCTTATAATAACTTCAGAAAGGGTAATTACTTTATTTTCTACAACAACAACAGAGTCTTTTTGCTGGCCAAACAATGAAGCTGCCGGCGTTAGCATACATGCGAACCATATTCCCCGGATAATGATATGCGAATGTTTACCTTGCAAACGACATTTTATAGTCTACAGATACTTTTCCTTTAGAGATATCTTCCAGCTTTCCTTTAATGAGCCTGCGCCTGAGGGGCTTCAGGTAATCAATAAAGAGCTTGCCTTCTATATGATCATATTCATGCAAAATAACCCTGGCGGTTATACCGCTGAATGTTTGAACATGAGGCTCAAATTTTTCGTCTACATATTCCAACGTAACCTGCTCATTCCTGTAAATGTCTTCCCGTATTTTAGGAATGCTCAGGCAACCTTCGTTATACGACCACTCCTGCCCATTCAGCTCTTTTATGTGCGCGTTGATAAATACCTGTTTCAGTCCGGGTGCGTCTGTATACCTGGCCTTATCACCCTCGTCCATGCCCGCAAAAACCTGGCTGCTGTCAATTACAAAAACACGTATATCGCGGTTTACCTGGGGAGCAGCCAGCCCAACACCGCTGGAAGCATACATGGTTTCCCACATATCTTCAATAAATTTATCCAGTTGGGGATAATCAGGCGTTATATCTTTACACACTGTTCGTAAAACCTGGGCGCCATATGCTACAATAGGTAAAATCATTTTTATATACGATTAATCTTTACTTGGATGGCGGCAAATTTAGCTCAAATTCCTCAATTACAGGCCCATGGATAGAATACCGCTTCTTACCGGTGATGGCTCTCTTACCATAGTAGATACCCGCACGCAACAAACCTATCACTCTGTGTATGGGGCATTAGCGGAATCAAAACATGTATTCATCAGCGAGGGACTTAACAAAATCCTTCCCGCCCAAACAGAACCCGCTATACTTGAAATTGGATGGGGAACCGGTTTACATACGCTGCTTACCCTTATAGTAACAGCCCAACAACAAAAACATATACATTATACCGCCATCGAACCTTTTCCGCTTACAGGAGCGGAGCTTGCCGGGCTGAACTACTGCACGCTTTTACAAAGAGAAGACTTATATCCGTCCTTTTTGCAAATGCATCATAGCGAATGGGAAGCAGATATTGAGATCCATCATTTTTTAACGCTGCACAAAATGAAAACGCCGCTGCAGTTGCTGAAACATATCCGTCGCCCCCATTTAATTTATTTTGACGCTTTTGCACCTAATGTACAGCCTGAGCTATGGACAAAAGATATTTTTGAGAACCTGTACAACATATTGCTGCCCGGCGGAATACTGGTTACTTATTCCAGTAAAGGAACGGTAAGGAGGAATATGACAGCCGCGGGCTTTACAGTTATAAAAAGACCGGGTCCTGCAGGAAAAAGAGAAATGATTGCCGCACAGAAATAAACAAATATTTTTTTTCTACGCTTCGTTTGCACAATTTTACCCAACATTCAAACGGCATGGCGAAAGACCGGCACCACTGGATAAACCAATTACACGTGGCTTACAAGCTGTTGTTCAGCGCCGCTGCAGGTACTACTTTTTCATTCCTTTTTTCCGGGCGCCCCGGCAATACGCTTATGCATATTTTGCTGGGCTGGGATGTTTTTTGCGTTGTTTTGCTTTGCTTTTACTGGTTTGCTTTTTTCACAACTTCCCGCCAAACCATTCAACAGGAAGCCGATAAGGAAGATCCAAGCCGCATTGTGATTTTTATACTGGTACTCGTTTGCACATTTGTGAGCATGGCCGCGGTAATATTACTGCTTACTGCCAAATCAGGCAAAACTTCAACCGACGGATTGCAGCTTACAACCGCGCTGGCAGGCATGATCCTGTCGTGGTGCCTGGTGCACACGCTTTTTACGGTAAACTATGCCCACCTGTTTTATGGTGGAGATAACAATGATACGGAAAATGAAAACGGGTTAGATTTTCCGGGGGAAGACAAACCTGATTTCATGGACTTTGCCTATTTCTCTTTTGTGATAGGCATGACATTCCAGGTTTCCGATGTATCTATCGCGTCTAAAAAAATAAGGCGATGGGCTTTATTGCATTCCCTCATCTCGTTCGCTTACAATACCGTTATTGTAGCGTTAACCATCAACATTGTTGCAGGATTAGGGGAATAACGCGGTTGCGCATTTTACGAATCAAAAAAATGCCAGGCAGAAGGCCCCCGTTCTGTAACCGGGGCAAAGCCCGGCATTTCTACTTTAAGATATACAGGAGCATTTTCTTTCACCTCTACTTTTTCCTTCACTACTTTTTTGTAGCCTTCTTTTTCAAACACCAGCTTATACGTTCCCGGCTTCAGCATAATAAACCTGTAGCCTCCATTCGAATCGGACACCACTGTTTTCTCCTTTTTAGAGTGAAGGATGGCTGTGACATTTACATTTTTCAGGGGTTTTTTATTTTCAAAATCTACCACCAAACCGTTTAGCGCCTCTTCTCCTTTCTGCAAGGGATCGGCAGGAGTTTTAGCAACAGCGGTGAAACAACCCAGGAAAAAGAAAAAAGTAAATACAAAGCGCATATTCATACGCGTAAGTTATATATTTCCCACAGGATGCGCAAGCCGTTCATCAAATTCCTCCCATATATTTTCAACAATCTGCGCCGCAGGTAAAATGTCATTGATCAGGGAAGCTACCTGTCCTATTTCCAGTTCCCCCTCTTCCAGGTCGCCTTCAAACATTCCTCTTTTTGCCCTTCCCTTTCCAAGCAATTCCACAAGGTCCGCTTTGGAAGCCCCCCTATGCTCCGCTTCCTCCACCAGCTTATAAAAATGGTTTTTCATCAATCGTACCGGCACCACTTTTTTTAACGACAGCATCGTATCGCCTTCCGTTGCCGCAGCCACGGCATTTTTAAAATGAAGGTGAGAAGAAGCTTCCCGGCTTGCCACAAACCGGCTTCCAATCTGCACCCCTTCCGCCCCCAATACCATGGCCGCCAGCATTTGCCTGCCGGTAGCAATACCTCCCGCAGCCAATACCGGTATAGTAACAGCGGCAGACACGGCAGGAATAAGCACCATGCTGGTTGTTTCCTCCCTTCCGTTATGCCCTCCCGCTTCAAATCCTTCGGCTACAACAGCATCACAGCCGCTCTGCTCAGCTTTTATGGCAAACCGGCTGCTGCTTACCACATGCACTACTATCGTTCCCGCGTTTTTCAACACCTGTGTCCACGTGGCAGGATTACCGGCCGAAGTAAATACAACCGGTACTTTTTCCTCCATTACAATTTGCATATGCGTATCTATATCGGGGTATAGCAAAGGAATATTTACCCCAAAGGGGTTTGAAGTTGCGGATTTGCATTTCCGGATATGTTCTCGCAGCACTTCGGGATACATGCTGCCGCTTCCGATCAACCCCAGCCCACCGGCATTACTAACGGCCGAAGCCAGCCTCCATCCGCTTGCCCACACCATACCCGCCTGTACAATGGGGTATTGAATATTAAATAGCCTGGTAATGCGGTTTGAAAATGATTTCATATCTGCAATTTATTTACTTGAATATAAACCTAAAAATTATGTTCGTAAGTTTGGCTTAACATGATGAGCCGCGCCACATTTATCCGTTCTGGTATAGCCTTAGGTTTACCTTCCCTGTTGGGGTTCAGGAAAAGGAGCAGTTGGTTCAGCCGGGATGGCTATATAATGACCGTGAATGGACCTATACCTCCGCAAACGGCAGGCTTTACATTGTTGCATGAACATATACTGGTTGACTTTATTGGCGCCGATAAGGTTTCCCCAATACGTTACAACCCGGATGAGGTTTTTAATACAGCCCTGCCTTACCTGGAAGAAGCAGTAAAAAATGGTTGTAATACACTTGTTGAATGTACTCCCGAATGGCTGGGGAGAGATGTTTCGCTCCTGCAAAGGCTTTCCGGTGCAAGCGGATTGCAGATCGTTACCAATACGGGGTATTATGGCGCTGCCAGGGAAAAATTTTTACCTGAGCATGCTTATACTGAAACGGCAAAACAATTAGCGGCCCGGTGGATTGAAGAATGGAAGAACGGCATTAGAAATACCGGTATCCGTCCGGGGTATATTAAATCAGGAGTGGATACGCACCCATTGTCTGACATGCAACGAAAATTAGTAGAAGCGGCGGCGTTGACACATCTGTCAACCGGTTTAGCATTTGGCATACATACCGGCAACGGGCTGGCGGCACTGGAAGAGCTCAACATCATAAAAGCAGCAGGCGCAAAGCCTGCAGCATGGATTTGGGTACATGCCCAAAACGAACCCGACAGAACCCTGCATACGAGCATTGCCAGGCAGGGCGGCTGGATATCTTTTGACGGGTTTAATAAGAATGCGCTGGCGCAATATGTATCTTTTTTAAAAGATATGAAGGCTGAACAGCTATTGCATAAGGCGCTCATTTCTCACGATGCAGGCTGGTACGATCCGGGCAAACCGGGTGGTGGAAGCTATCGCTCTTACAATGAAATATTTACCACCCTGCTCCCGGCTCTAAAACGGGAAGGATTTGATGAAAACGATATTGACCAGGTATTCGTAAAAAACCCGGCTATAGCACTTACAGTAAAAAGTTAGCGATCATACTTCCGCAGCACGTAAACACTATCCGGTACCTCCCCAACTGCCCACAAGCGTTTAATTACTGATTAATATTTAATTTAGCATAGCAAATATATTATTGTCAGATTGCTATTTATTATTAAGCCATATGGAATTCCTGCATACACTCTACCATGAAGTTTTAAGTTTTTTGGGCATAGAATTCTGGCTGGAATTATTTAAAACCGGCGATTACAGCAAGCTCACGACCTTTGACGGCATTTTACGGGCCATGTCTCCCATCATCCCTCTTTTGCTGATCATCGAGATCGTAAGGAGTATAACGTATAAGAAATTTAAAGTGGAAGATTATAAAGTTCCTTTCCTGATCTATGTTTTCAACCGCTTTATATCAAGATTCATATCCCTGGCCGCAGTTGCTTTTTGCATAGGCATTTTTGAAAGATACGCCATCTTTAAAACAACTTTTACCTGGTACTGGCTGATATACGGTTATATTATTTGGGAATTTTCGCATTTTATTTATCATTACCTGGCGCATAAGATCAGGATACTATGGTGCTTACATTCCACACACCATGCTCCCCAAAGCATGAACCTCTCTGTTACCTACACGCATTTTTTCCTCGAAGCCCCTTATGCGGATGTCATCAGGACCACCATTTGCATTTTAGCTGGCGTAAACCCGGCATTGCTCTTTTTTATTATGTTCATTGATGGCACCTGGGGAGCGTTTATACATGTGGGTGAGCATTTAATGAAAGACGGCAGGTTGGGTTTCCTGCATAAAATCATTCTCACCCCTTCTCATCACAGAGTGCATCATGCAAAAAATCCTTTGTACATGGATACTAACTTTTGTAACCTGCTGAATATATGGGATAAGGTTTTTAAAACTTATGTAGACGAAAGAAAGGATATCCCTATCCAGTACGGTATTACCCGCGAAATGAATGCCAATAGCTTTATAGATGTAAATTTTGGTGAATTCAGCGCGCTGTGGAAGGACATAAGAAAAGCGCCGGGACTAAAAAATAAATTGTTGTATTTAATAATGCCACCGGGATGGAACCATACCGGCAATCACAAAACCGCCCATATTGTTAAGCAGGAATATTTTGCCGAAATACAAAACACTGCTCCGCCGGCTCAGCATACATATATAAAAGAAGAAACAGCAGCGCAGCAATCATTACAGTAACAACGGCTGTGTATTATAACCCGGCGTTCAGGTTACCGGGAAAATAAGCCTGCGCTCATCATGCAGCAGCTATAACTTCTTTTTCAGATCAGGCAAAAAAGCAGTAATGATTCCCAGCAGGGGAAGGAACGAACATACCTTAAATATATAGAGCACACTGGTATGATCCGCTATATAGCCCAGCAACGCGGATCCTAAACCTCCCATACCAAAAGCCAGTCCAAAAAATAAACCCGACACCATCCCTATCTTTCCCGGCAACAGTTCCTGCGCGTATACCAGTATAGCCGAAAAAGCCGAAGCAATAATTACTCCTATAACAGCGATCAAAATACCGGTCCAAAAAAGACTGGCATAAGGAAGCAACAGGGAAAAGGGAGCTGCTCCCAGTATGGATATCCAGATAATGATCTTCCTTCCAAACCTGTCGCCCAGTGAACCGCCCAATAAGGTACCGGCTGCCACTGCTCCCAGAAATACGAACAAATAGATCTGCGACTGCTCAATGGAAATGCTGAACTTGTCTATCAGGTAGAAAGTAAAATAACTGGTAATGCTGGCCATGTAAAAAAACTTCGAGAACATCAATACCAATAATATCAGCAACGATATAATGATCTTCGTTTTGCCAAGGGATACACGGTTTTCCCGCATGCCTGCTTTTTGCCTGGAACGCAGGTCAAGATGCCCTTTGTACCAATCGCCCACCTTCCACAGCACCCCAATGGCCAATAACGCCGCCAATGCAAACCAAACAATATTGTATTGACCAAAGGGAATTACTATCAGCGCCGCAAGCAGGGGACCTACGGCGCTACCGCCGTTCCCGCCCAATTGAAAAATGGATTGTGCAAGCCCACGTTTTCCACCGGAAGCATAATAGGCAACTTTGGAAGCTTCGGGGTGAAATACAGCGGAGCCAATGCCCACCAGCGCCACCGAAAACAATACGGCGCCAAAACCGTGGGCGTAAGTTAACCATACAACACCTGCCAATGAAAATACCATTCCAATAGCAAAGGAGTACGGCATGGGTCTTTTATCGGTATAATTTCCTACAAATGGTTGCAGTAAAGAGGCGGTTACCTGGAACACGAAAGTAATGAGCCCTACCTGTGTAAAATTGAGCTTATAATTTTGCTTCAGTAAAGGGTACACCGAAGTAATGGCCGACTGGAGCATATCATTTAAAAAATGACTGAGGCTGATAGCATACAGAACAGCGTAAAATGTTACAGGCACCGTACGCTGCTCAGTTAAAGAGGCTTCGGCAGTTAAAGAATCTTTCATATATAAATTTATCAGCAGGCTTTTTTCGGCTCCTGTTGCACAATACTATCCAGCAGCAGCTCATGGAGCCTGCTGGTTTCTTTAAACACGGTTGTATCTGCACCCGTACCAAATCCGAATGCTAATGAACTACCAATTCACTTTTCAATACTACGTTTTCGTATGGCAAAGCGCCCTGTGAGGACTTTGTATTCAACACCTTGAACAACAGCTCTGTGGCTCTTACTCCCTGTTCGTAAGGAAATTGTTCTACCGATGCCAGGGGTGGAAAATCAAGATAAGCAGTAATGGGCCAGTTGGCATAACTCACTACACTCAGATCCCTGTTGATCCTGAGCTTTTTATTTTTGGCATATTGTATCGCATCCAGCGCTACATTATCATTGAACGCCAGTATCGCGGTAGGCCTGTTCTTTTGTGCTAATAAACCCGCCATTGCCTTTTCAGTACTTTCACGCGACAGGTCGGTAGTAACAACCAGTGATTCCTGCACAGCAATTTTCCTTTTTTTATGCGCCTCATAGTAACCTGCCAGCCGTTCATTTTTTATATTCAACGACTGGGGACCTTGTATATACGCTACGCGCTTATGTCCTTTATCGAATAAAAATTCAACCGCCTCCACCGTACTATAGTACAGGCTGCACCATACCGAATGAATATCAGGCACATCGGGCACGCGGTCGAAAAAAACAACGGGTATATTGTATTTTTCAAGCTGCTCAAAATGCTCAATGCCGGTAGTTTGCTTTGATATGGATACTACAATTCCGTCTACCCTGTGCTTACGCATTATTTCCAGTATCTTTTGTTCCCGGTCCAGTTCATCGTGCGACTGCCCGATCAGTACATTATAGTTATTTTTGAACGCTATGTCTTCAATTCCACTGATCGCCAAAGAAAAATATTCTTCACGGAGGTTGGGAAGAATAAGCCCGAGCGTAAAAGTTTTACCCTGCTTGAATTGTATGGCCGTTTGATTGGGTTCATAGTTCATTTCTGCAGCCAGCTTTTGCACCTGCGTTTTCGTTCGCAATCCAATGCTGGGATGGTCGTGCAAAGCCCTGGATACCGTTGACACGGAAATGTTCAGCTTTTTAGCGATCTCCTTAATAGTTGGCAGTTTCTTTTCCATAATTATAAATTATGTGTTGCTGAAATTAAACGTATAAACAGGTTAAACAAAATAAACAGTTTATTTCTATTCCACAAGGGCCGGCTAATAATCCCTCTGCACCAGGAAGTCTGCCAGCTCGCGGAGTGGCTTTTTTCGTGTGCTGATCACCGCTATATCGTCAAGGTGCTGCAAAGCCTTTTCCATATATTTATCTTTCAGGTCTTTCGACCATTCATCTACCCCGCATTCCCTGAATAAACCAAGGGTTCGCTGCACCTTGTCTTCGGGATTGTCTTTCATCAGCCTTACAAGCTCTTTACGTTGGGTATCCGTGGCGGTTTCCAGCGCCCTGATAAGCAGAAATGTTTTTTTGTTCATCCTGATATCTCCACCAGGCTGTTTGCCGAATTTCTCAGGATCTCCGAACGCGTCCAGGTAATCGTCCTGTATCTGGAAAGCGATCCCCAGGTTTTTCCCAAAAGCATGCAGGTGCTCCTGGTTACCCTCGCTGCTGCCGCCCAGTATACCGCCCATTTGCAAGCTTGCCGCCAGCAGTACGGAGGTTTTTAAAGTTATCATATGCACATACTCATTCATCGAAACCTGCTGCTGCTTTTCGAACTCCATATCCAGTTGCTGACCTTCACACACTTCCCTGGCGGTCCTGTTAAAAATGGAAAGTATCTTCTGCAGGTTACCCGAACCTATTTTATTAAGATACTCGTAAGCTACCACGATCATCACATCGCCCGCCAATACTGCCGTTGGTTCGCCGTATTTGGTATGCACGGTTTGAACACCCCGCCGTAAAGGCGCTTTGTCCATAATATCATCATGAATCAATGTAAAATTGTGAAACAACTCTATAGCATTGGCAACATGCCATGCATCCGGATGAAGGGAACCAAACAGCTCATTCGCCATTAAACACATTACCGGCCGGATCCTTTTTCCGCCGATAGACAGGAAATATTCAGCAGGTTCATACAACTGCGGAACAGTGGATGGAAAATGTTTGGTATTAAACCGCCCGGAAAATTCTTTGGCTAACGCTTCAAATGAATACATGTGTATGGTTCAAAATTTGAAATCGGATATTTGAAATTGGATTGCTATCAGCTATCAGTAATTTATAGTTTATGGTTTTTTGTTTATGGTTGAGAAACTATAAACCCGAAACTGCTACAGCCATCAAATCTCAAATCACTCATTTCTTACCTCTTCTTCCTTTCTTTTTTTCATTGCCGTTATTTTCATCTCCCGGCTTTATCACCCATTCATAATCAAGCTGGCGTTTCCCCAGGTTGGCGGATATTACTTTTATCCAAACCTTGTCGCCCATCCTGAACGCCCGCCCGCTTCTTCTTCCTACCAGGCAATACTCGCTCTCTATCAACCTGAAATCATCATAATCCAGCAGGCTTTGCAAACTCACCAACCCTTCGCATTTATGCGCCACTGTTTCTACCCAAAAGCCAAAGGCGGCCACACCGCTTATTACCCCTTCAAATTCTTCGCCCAGGTAATCCTGCATAAATTCAACCTGCTTGTACTTATTGGCAGCTCTTTCCGCATCCATAGCCGCTCGCTCCCGCTCGCTGCAATGCCTGCACTTTTCCTCCATCTTTTTATCCGGTACAGGATCACCGTTCAGCACTTCCTGCAAAATACGATGTACCATAATATCGGGATAACGCCTGATAGGCGAAGTAAAATGACAATACTGCTCAAAGCCCAATCCATAATGCCCTATATTATCCTGGGTATATACCGCTTTGGCCATAGTGCGTATGCCCAATTGTTCCAGCACATGTTGCTCAGGCTTGCCCTTTACTTCTTCCAGCATGGAGTTAAAGGAGGAGGCGATCCCCTCCGGTGTTTTTGTATCGAACTTATGCCCGAATTTTTTTGCGAAATCAATAAAAGGCAACAGCTTTTCTTCATCGGGCGTGTCGTGCACACGGTAAGGAA
Source organism: Chitinophagaceae bacterium (assembly GCA_019638595.1). Lineage (GTDB taxonomy): Bacteria > Bacteroidota > Bacteroidia > Chitinophagales > Chitinophagaceae > Agriterribacter. Next base: position 28,692 of record JAHBTJ010000005.1, on the reverse strand, counting down.
ACGGCAAAGGATGCTTATTGATCTTTATTCCAGATACATGCTCTGCTACCGTGCGGTTGGCCAGCAGCATAAATTCTTCGATCAGTTGATGAGCTTCCTTGCTTTCTTTGATCACAATGCCTACGGGCTTCCCGCTGTCATCCAGCCTGAACCGCACTTCCTGCGATGAAAAATTGATAGCCCCGTTTTTAAACCGCTGCTTCCTGAACTTTTGCGCCAGCTCATTCAGCAGCAATATCTCATCCCTGTATGTTCCTTCTTTATTTTCAATCACTTCCTGCGCCGATTCGTATGTAAACCGGTGATCGGAATGTATAACCGTTCTTCCGAGCCACCGGCTTTTCACTTCTCCTTTTGCCGTAACCTGAAAAACCGCTGAAAAAGTAAGCTTATCCTCGTTGGGACGCAGGGAGCACAAGAAGTTCGATATATGTTCCGGCAACATGGGCAGCACCCTGTCGGGCAAATACACCGATGTGGCCCTGTCGTACGCGTTCTGATCCAGCACGGTTCCCTGTTCCACATAATGGCTAACATCCGCTATATGTACTCCTATTTCATATAAGCCGTTCTTTATTTTTTTAAAACTGATGGCGTCATCAAAATCTTTGGCATCTGCCGGATCAATCGTAAAAGTCAATACATCCCTCATATCTTTCCGGCTGCTTATATCCGAGCTGCTTATCACATCCGGTATCCTGGCCGCTTCCTCCAGCGCTTCGTCTTCAAATTCAAGTGAAAAGCCGGCGTCTACCAGTATTTCTTTCATTGCCAGGTCATTTTCATCGGCCGCGTTCAGCACACTTATCACCTCTCCGTTGGGGCTCTTGTTCCGTTTTTGCCATTCTGTAATGCGCACCACTACCCTGTCGCCGTTTTTAGCACCATTGATACCGGATGCGGGAATATACATATCGGGAGTTCCTTTCGCTTTGTCGGGTATGAAGAAAGCGAAATCCTTGTTCAACTCAATTCTTCCTATAAACTCGGTTTGCTTGCGCTCCACTACATCTGTTACCACGCCTTCCATACGCCCTGAGCGCGGATTGTGCTTAACAACGTTCACGCGTACCCTGTCGCCATGCAATGCGCGGTTAAAATCCTGCGGGCGGATAAATACATCCTTTTGCTGGTTTTCTACAATTACATAACCAATACCCGATCTTGTAACATCCAGCGTTCCAACCAGCGAGCCTGTTTCGCCGCCTGCTTTATGCTTCGTCTTCTTTGTGCTTTTCGTATTCTTTTTTCTCATAATTGAGATTAAGGTTTCCTTTAAAATCTTTTATAAATTTTTCTACCTGGTCATTAAATTTCTGTGCCTCGTTAAATAAAAAGTAAGTTTCCATTGGCAATACATATACCGGCAAATTGCGTATTTCTTCCGAAAACTTTACCAGCCGAACGGCATCTTTTTCGGTTACCAGTATCATTTTATCCTGCCCCTCCATACCCTTAAACCGTTTTATCATCTCTTTCAGATCATCAATCGTAAAAATATAATGATCCCTGTAATGCAGGAACTCGCTATGGCCCGCTTTACGCTTAACATATTCCTTTAACAAAGCAGGGTTGGCAATAGCGCATATCAACAGCACATTTACATGTTTGGCGATCGTTTTCGCAAGCCCGGAGATAATGTGATAAGGCTCGCCATACCGTATGCCCGTAAAAAACACATGCTGTTTTTCCAGCGGCTTTATTTCCTGCATGGTCCGTTGCTTTTCCTGAACAGTTAGGTCATCACTGCATTTTGTTACCACCACAATATGAGCGCGCCTGTAGCTCCTTCTTTCATCCCGCAAATTCCCGGTAGGCAAAAAAACATCCCTTGTAAAAAGGTTGTTATAATCGGTCAGCAAAATATTAAACCCTGCGTTTACCGCCCTGTGCTGCAGCGCGTCATCCAAAATTATAACATCCGTATCTGGCCGGTCAAACAATAGCTGCGGAATTGCTATGGCACGCTCCTCCCCCACTGCTACATACACCTGCGGGAATTTTATGTGAAACTGCATAGGTTCATCGCCAATATCAATAGCTGTAGCCTTTTCGCCGGCAACCGCATATCCTTTTGTTTTACGTTTGTAGCCCCTGCTTAAGGTAGCTACATGGTAACGGGTTGTTAGCTGCCTCAATAAATATTCTACCATGGGAGATTTACCGGTGCCTCCCACAGAGAGATTGCCCACGCATATTACGGGAAAATTGAACTCAACCGACTTAATGATATTACGGTTATATAAATAATTCCGGATCTTAACAATACACCCGTATATAAGAGCAACCGGAAACAACAACACCCTTAGCAACCGGAGCCAGACAGCATTAAAATTCATATAACTTATATGGTGTTACGCAATAATTTAAAGGTATATCAAATTCACCGGTATCTGATATATGCGCTTCCGCTTCAAAAAACGACAGCCCAACTTTAATAACATCGTTTCTGCACCCGGCAAGGAAACGATCGTAGTATCCTTTACCGTAACCCACCCTGTTCCCTTTTTCATCAAAAGCCAGTAAAGGCACCAGCACCAGGTCTATCAGCTTACTGTCCACCGTTACTCCACTCTCCGGCTCCATTATATTGTATTCGTTTTTCACCAGTACCGTATCCTCATCATATATATAATTGATCATGCTGTTTTCCCTGAAATCGGTTTTGGGCACCACAAAAGTTATACCCGGATTAGTGAACCGGAGAAACTCCATTACGGGGTAGGTATCCACTTCTTTGCCAATATCCATAGGAAGGTAAGTATGCAGGTATTGAATAAAAGGCAGCGGTAACTGTTGAAAATGAATCAACAACAGGTCCTGCAGTTTGTCAGACTGGCTTTCACTGAGCTGGTTTCTTTTCTGCTTATAGAGTGTTCTGAGTTCCTTTTTTGTCATGTGTTATTTAATACTCCACGATCCTTTACAGCTTTATTGACCGGTATCTTCTTTTGGCCGGTTCAGAAATATGGAAAAAACAGTAGTGCCGTAATTTCTGGCTGTTCTAAAATAAGGGAAATTTTCGTAATTATTTCCCGGCGTATGCTCCAGCACAAACCATCCGCCCGGTTTTAGCAAGCCATATTTAAAGATCTCCACAGGTAAATCATCAATATTTTTTAACGCATACGGCGGTCCCGCAAAAATAAAATCATACTTCTCCACGCATTGCCGTATGTAAGTAAACACATCCATCTTTATGGCGCGCATTTGCGTAAAACCAAGCAGCCGCGCGTTCTGCACAATAAATGCATACATTTTAGGGTCTTTTTCAACAATCGTAAGATTCCCGGCGCCCCTTGAAGCCAGCTCGTAGCTGATGCTGCCCGTGCCGCCAAACAGGTCGAGTGTTGTAAGCTCCGCGATGTTCAGGTTATTTTCAATGATGTTGAACAATCCTTCTTTAGCTATATCGGTGGTGGGCCGGGTATGTGGCATCTTTGCCGGGGGATTGAATTTCCTTCCACCGGCTGTTCCACCTATGATGCGCATAAGGCAATACTAAATAAAGAAGTGAAAAAATGAGCCGGGTATTCGTCAAAAGCGCTGTTATATGCAAATTCGGGAGGTCGCTGTTCCAGCTCTGTTTGTAAAAAATATTTTTGCAATTCGGCATATACCGATGAATGATCATCAAGCAAGCCCGAAATGCGGAATACCGTTTTTTCACAATCAGCATCCAGTTGCCGGCAGGCATTTAAAAGATGGTAGGTAACATCTTCTGCTGTTTCATATTCAAAAGTACGTATGAGCTGAAGCTTTGAATCGCGGAAAAACGAAAAAAGCAGCTTGTGCTCATAGAATACAAGAAAAGCGGCATCAGCATCCGGCAACTGCCCTTCCATTGCTTTCCGCTTCAGGAAAGCAGTATATGTATGGCAAAATACCGCCTGCGGAAAACGTGCCGCTATGGCATCGTGCAATGCCGGAGGTACCCGGTATACAACATTCATTCCGTTAACCTCCACCATATCTTCCAGCACTTCCCCTTTATGCAGATCACCAAAAACCAGGTTCAGCATACCGGCATTGAGCCCGGCATTGTATTTTTCAGCGGGCATAACCAGGCAGTCGGGGAAGTTATACACGACCCTTATTGCTTTATACGGTTGAGAAAGCTGCCCGTTATTGAACAATATTTCTTTAAGATGATTAAACGTATTGTATTTGTCCAGGTGATAATAATCCAGCGCCAAAAACTCGTTCCTGCCTGTATCCAGTATGCCGAAAAGCAGGTATTCCGCCGCTACCTCCATATACAGGTTGCATTGCGAGCTGTCAACTGTTTCATTTTCCGGGCGCTGTATCTGGTACGCTGCATTCAATGGTCATCAATTAAAATGGCAATAATAATACATTTTTACAAGCCCTCGTTTTTTTGGCTAATTTAAACATGAGCTCCCGCAGATATTCCCCCGGTTTTGAACACGAGGGCAACCGCAGTTTGTCACCAATTTGTAAAAACCGGACTTTACGCTTTCGTTTTTCCTCATTTTTCTATCGCTTAAAATCGTAATTTTGCAGATAGTAAATAAAAACTACATGATTACGGTTTCTCCTTCAGCAAAAGAATACATCACTAACCTGATGGCGCAGGAAAGCAGGGAAGAAGGCACTTTTGTAAGGGTGGGTGTTAAAGGAGGCGGCTGTTCGGGCCTGGAATACCGGCTAAGCTTTGATAACGAAAAAAAAGCGGGGGACGAAGAATACGAGGATAAAGGCATTAAGATAGTAGTGGATATGAAAAGCCTTTTATACCTGTATGGAACTGAGCTGGACTATTCAGGCGGGCTGAATGGAAAAGGGCTCACCTTCAATAACCCCAACGCCACAAGAACCTGCAGTTGCGGTGAAAGTTTTTCGGTGTAGCTTTACCGTTCCGGGCGTTTAACATATTAATATTATGGACAATAAGAGTGCAGACATATTAGAGGAGTACAGTGATAAGGAATATGAGTTTGGTTTCGTTACCGACATTGAAATGGAGGTAGCCCCTAAGGGACTAAGCGAAGAAACGGTACATTATATATCTGCTAAAAAGGAAGAACCGCAGTGGTTGCTGGAATGGCGTTTAAAAGGATATCACTCTTTTTTAAAACAACCTGAGCCTGCCTGGCAGAATTTTGAGTTGCCGAAAGTTGATTTCCAGGACATTTCGTATTATGCCGCTCCCAAATCGAAAGCCAAATATAAAAGCCTGGACGAAGTTGACCCGGAACTAATTTCAACATTTGAAAAGCTGGGGATCCCGCTATCGGAACAAAAATTATTGGCCGGTGTAGCGGTAGACGCAGTTTTTGATAGTGTATCCGTAGCAACTACTTATAAGGAAACGTTGAAAGAGCAGGGAATTATCTTTTGTTCCATCAGCGAAGCGGTAAAAGAGCATCCCGAACTGGTACAAAAATACCTGGGTTCTGTAGTGCCTCATTCCGATAATATATACGCAGCGTTGAATGCCGCCGCTTTTTCCGACGGGTCGTTTGTATATATTCCCAAAGGCGTTCGTTGCCCGATGGAGCTGTCTACTTACTTCAGGATCAACACGGAGAATACCGGGCAGTTTGAACGTACCTTAATCATTGCCGATGAAGGCAGCTACGTGAGCTACCTGGAAGGTTGCACCGCGCCTAAAAGAGATGAAAACCAGCTACATGCGGCAGTGGTTGAGCTGATAGCTCTTGAAAACGCTGAAATTAAATACAGCACGGTGCAAAACTGGTACCCCGGCGATAAAGACGGTAACGGCGGTATATACAATTTCGTAACCAAGAGGGGTATTTGCAAAGGAGCCCATTCCAAAATTTCGTGGACGCAGGTGGAAACCGGTTCCGCTATTACCTGGAAATATCCCAGCGTGATCCTGCAGGGCGATTACAGCAGCGGAGAGTTTTACTCTGTAGCTGTTACCAAAAACAAACAAATTGCCGATACCGGCACCAAAATGTTCCATATTGGCAAACAAACCAAAAGCAGGATCATTTCAAAAGGTATATCGGCCGGCGAAGGACAGAACAGCTATCGCGGACTGGTACATGTGGGAAGCAAGGCTGAACAGGCAAGGAATTTTACACAATGCGATTCGCTTTTGATAGGCGACAGGTGTGGAGCGCATACATTTCCGTACATCGAATCCAAAAATAAAACCGCTACTATAGAGCACGAGGCCACTACCTCCAAAATTGGGGAAGACCAGATCTTTTACCTGAATCAACGGGGTATTGACACGGAAAAAGCAGTAGCGCTGATCGTGAATGGTTACGCGAAAGAAGTGCTGAACCAGTTACCCATGGAGTTTGCGGTAGAAGCGCAGAAGCTCTTGTCTATTTCGCTGGAAGGAAGTGTGGGATAAATTGTAAAAGATGCAAAGGAACAAAATTCCGTTTGCTGATTTATATATAAAAGAAAAGAAACACAGAAAAGAAGATATGTTAAGCATTAAAAATCTACAGGCTAAAGTTGAGGATAAGCAGATTTTAAAAGGAATTGACCTGCAGGTAAATGCCGGCGAAATACACGCGATCATGGGACCCAACGGATCAGGGAAAAGCTCATTGGCTTCTGTACTGGCAGGAAGGGAAAGTTATGAAGTGACCGGCGGCCAGGTAACTTTCGATGGCAAAGACCTGCTGGAACTTTCACCCGAAGACAGGGCAAGAGAAGGATTGTTCCTGGCGTTTCAATACCCGATAGAGATACCGGGAGTGTCCAATATTAATTTTCTTCGCACCGCGCTCAATGAAATACGTGCCTACCGCAATGAACCGCCGCTGGAAGCTAAAGAGTTTTTACGCCTTACCAGGGAAAAACAAAAGCTGGTAGAATTCGACGCCAAGCTTGCCAACCGTTCGTTAAACGAAGGTTTTTCGGGTGGCGAAAAAAAGAGAAACGAAATATTTCAACTGGCAATGCTGGAACCCAAACTGGCCATACTGGATGAAACAGACTCCGGACTGGACATTGACGCGCTGCGTGTTGTTTCCAATGGTGTGAATAAGCTGCGTTCCAACAAAAACGCCTTTATTGTTATTACGCACTATCAGCGCCTGCTGGATTATATTGTTCCTGATTTTGTGCATGTATTGTACGACGGCAGGATCGTGAAATCGGGTACCAAGGAATTGGCGCTTGAGCTGGAAGAAAGAGGCTACGACTGGATTAAGGAACCGGTTACCAGCGAATCGGTTTGATACATCCTTACATTTCTATCTATTATAATGACAACTACAACATCACTATACGACCAGTTTACCGCATTATACAACGAACGAAAGGGATTGAACGGGAACGACTGGCTCCAAAACCTGCGCCGGGAGGCTTTTGAAGCCTTTAAGGCAAAGGGATTTCCCACTACAAAGCACGAAGAATGGCGTTTTACCAATGTAGCGCCTTTTTTAAAGGAGGATTATTCGTTAGCGCCCGCGGCCGCTTCACTGCACGAGCATAAAAATGCCGGTACTATACCGGGCCTCGACGCGTACGAGATCGTATTAAAAAACGGGTTGCTGAACGAGGATATCAACATTCCGGGAATAAAGATAACACCGTTCCGCTCCGCTGTAAAAGAACCTGCGATCCGGCAATACCTGGGCAAACATATTGAAGTACAAAAAAATGGCTTCGCGGCTTTGAATACCGCGTTGTTCGAGAACGGGATTGTAATTGAAGCGGCGCAGAATGCGGCGACCGACAAACCTATCCACATAACGCATGTATACAACGCGCAGGAACCTTTTTTTGTTCAGCCCCGCATTTTAATTATTGCCAACCGTAGCTCCAGGATAGAGATCATCGAATCAATATTCATCAAAGGCGGGCAACCGCTTTTTGTAAACACCGTTACAGAATGTTATGTTGCCGAAAACGCAAGGGTTGATCAATACCACCTGCAAACAACACCGGATAACGCCCACCTGGTAAATTTTACGCAGGTAGAGCAAAAGGCCGACAGCTTGTATAACAACTTCATCTATACATTACCGGGGGCAACCCTGGTGCGGAACAACCTGCATCTTAACCTGGACGGCTCTAATACCGAAAGTCATTTATACGGGTTATACCTTACAGGCGGCAGCCAGTTGGTAGACAATCATACGCTTGTAAACCATATGAAGCCACATTGCCTGAGCAACGAGTTGTACAAAGGAGTGCTGATGGATCAGTCGAGGGCAGTATTCAACGGTAAAATATTTGTTCAGCAGGATGCCCAGAAAACGAACGCGTTTCAGCAAAACAACAATATGCTGTTAAGCGATAAAGCAGTGGTAGACTCCAAGCCACAACTGGAAATATTTGCCGACGATGTAAAATGCAGCCACGGGTCAACCGTAGGCAGCTTTAATAACGAAGCTTTGTTTTATTTGAAAGCAAGAGGTATTGGCGAAACCGCCGCCAGGAACCTGCTTGTAAATGCCTTCGCTTTTGATGTAACCAATAAAATACAAATACCTGCTGTGAGAGAATATGTTGAAAAACTGATTGCTCATAAAATGGCAGAAACGTATGACTAAAACAGATACGATAGCGGAACTGAACCTTGATGTTGAACGTTTACGGAAAGATTTTCCGATACTGCAGACCAAAGTATATGGAAAACCGCTTGTTTATTTCGACAACGCCGCTACCACGCAAAAGCCGTTACCGGTACTGCAAGCACTTGAACAATACTATACAATATATAACAGCAACGTGCACCGCGGTGTGCATTACCTCAGCCAGCAGGCTACCGAAGCATACGAAGCTGCACGACGGAAAATAGCCGGTTTTATTCACGCGGCTCACGAACACGAAATAATATTTACCAAAGGCACTACCAACAGCATTAACCTTGTTGCTTATTCATTTGGACGAAAGTTTATCGGCAAGGGCGATGAAGTGCTGATCTCTGCCATGGAGCATCATTCCAACATCGTACCCTGGCAATTGATATGCGAAGAAAAAGGCGCCACCCTGAAAGTGATCCCTATCAACGAAAAGGGAGCACTAAAAATGGATGAGTTTGATAAGCTGCTTACGGAAAAGGTAAAAATAGTAGCGGTTACTTATGTATCGAACAGCCTGGGTACTGTTAATCCTGTTGAAGAGATCATAGCAAAAGCGCATGCTCTTGATATTCCCGTATTGCTCGATGCCGCGCAGGCAATACAGCACATGCCTTTAAATGTGCAGGAACTGGATGCCGACTTCATTGCATTTTCCGGGCATAAAATGTACGGCCCCACCGGCATTGGCATTTTGTACGGAAAAGAAAAATGGCTGAACGCCATGCCTCCTTTTGAAGGCGGTGGCGACATGATCAAAAACGTAACATTCGCCAAAACTACTTATAACGAGCTGCCTTTTAAATTTGAAGCAGGCACTCCCGATATATCCGGCGCTATTGCGCTGGGAGCTGCGGTTGATTATATACAACAAACAGGTATACACGCTATACAGCATACAGAAGAAGAATTAATAGCATATGCTTACGAGCGGTTATCGGCTGTTCCTTCGCTGAGGTTTATCGGCGATGCCGCCCGTCGTGCAGGCGCTATTTCATTTTTAGTAGGCAACATTCACCCGTTCGACCTCGGTGAACTCCTTGATAAATACTCCATTGCCGTAAGAACAGGGCATCACTGCACCCAACCCCTGATGGAAATATTTAACATTCCGGGAACTGTACGCGCTTCTTTCTCCTTTTATAATACCAAAGCTGAAGTAGATGAACTGATAAAAGGCATTGAAAAAGCAAGGCGTATACTGGAGTGAGAGATGAGTTGCGGGTTTTTAGTTTATAGTTTGAAGTTTAGGGTTTGTGGTTGCAGGTTTGAAGTTTCGGGTTTATAGTTTGTGGTTTTCCTCAACTATAAACAACAAACCATAAACTATAAATTACGGGTAGCTGGCAGTCACATCCTGCAACCTGAAACTTGCAATCTGTAACCAGTAACTTCAAACCCGAAATCCGTAACTTTGCTTCTTCGTATGACTATCAAAGAACAACAGGACGCGATCATTGAAGAGTTCAGCTTTTTTACGGAATGGGCGGAGAAATATGAATACATTATCCAGCTTGGAAAGGATTTGCCGCTGATTGACGATATATATAAGAAAGACGAGAACCTGATAAAAGGATGCCAGTCGAAGGTTTGGCTGCATGCAGATTACAAAGACGGAAAAATTTATTTTACGGCAGACAGCGATGCCCTGATAACGAAAGGACTGGTAAGCATGGTAGTGAGGGTTTTATCGGGGCAAAGCCCTGAAAACATAGCCGGCGCGGAAATATATTTCATTGACGCCATAGGGCTAAAAAGTCATTTATCTATGACACGTTCCAACGGACTGCTTTCCATGCTGAAACAAATGAAAATGTACGGACTGGCATTCCAGGTGAAAGAGAAATGATTTGTTGTTTGTAGTTTCTTATTTGTAGTTTATAGTTTGAATGGCTTTCTACTATCAGCAGTCAGCTATCGCAATGGGCAATGAGTATCTTATTGAAAAACTACAAACATCAAACTATAAACTAAAAACCCAAAATGACAACCACCTGCAACCTGTAACTTGAGACCTGTAACTTGTAACCTTACAATGGAACCATCATTACGCGATAAAATAGAAGAGGTTTTAAAAACCGTATACGATCCGGAGATTCCTGTAAATATATGGGAGCTTGGACTGGTGTATGAATTGAATGTGGATGAAGCGGCAGGAAAAGCAAAAATCACCATGACGCTTACCGCACCTGCATGCCCCGTTGCGGGTGAGATCATCGCTGAAGTACAACAAAAAGCCGAATCGGTAGAAGGAGTAACAGATGTACATGTACACCTCACTTTCGATCCGCCATGGACTAAAGATATGATGAGCGAAGAAGCGAAGCTGGAACTGGGATTTTTATAAGGTTAAGAGTGTAAGGTGTAAGTGTGAAATGCAAAAACCCTCCACCCTATTTCTTTCGCCTCTATTCCAGCTTTTTAAACGTAAACAGGTATGTAAAGGGTTTCAATATCAGTCCGCCATCCAATTCAACAGGCGTAGAGCGGGAAACTTTTATTACCGCTGTTTCGCTATCTGTAAATCGCAATACGGCTGTACCTCTTATAGATTTATTTCCGCCTCTGTCCATGACCGTATCGCCGGCCTTACCAACACCTTCCTGGTCATGCTTCAGGATAGAATACCACTGGGATCCGATGGCAATATCTTCCACATCAAGCTTAACTTCTTCTTTCAATGTACAATTCCTGCATCCTGCAAAGGCATTGAAAATGCTCAGGTAGGCAGTGTCTTTCGGTTTGATATAAAAGAAACGTAAAGCGCTCCTGATATTAAATTTATTATCTGCAGCAGGTTCAATTTTTATATACCCGTCATACGATTGGTTATTAATATCCACTTCCTTCAACCGCCATTCCCCTGCCAAAACAGCCGGATCAATCGTTGGTGATTGTATTATTTTCTTTTCCGGTTTTTTATCCGCCTGTATTTCCGTTTGATTTTTCCCGGCGATATCCTGCTTTTTTGCAGAGCGTGTTGTTTCAGTTTCCAGCGCAGCCACCGTATTATCATTACCGCTGCTGTCTTCTTCTGCAATAACGTTATCGCTGGTTGTGTTTTTAATGTCGCCGGCCAGCGTTTGACGATTGATGGTATAATACCATAATGCGGATAGTATAACAACCAATACCACCGCAGCACCAGGCAACCAGCCTTTATATTGCTGCCAAAAAGTTTTGGATGGCGCAATCATCTGAGGCGTTTCAACAAAAGTGTTGGTGCCTGCGTTTTGGAGTTCCTGTATAAGCCTTTTCAAGCCGGTGTCATAATCCTGTGTGAAGTCCACATGCTGTATTCTTTGTATGCGGAACGGTGTTTTACTGTCTACCACGATCAGCGGAATCACTTTTTTATTTTGCCCGAGGGCATAGTATACTTCATCCAGCACATTATTGGAAACAACAGATTTCTCTGTTTCCACGAACAGCAGGCAGTCGCAGGTTTCCAGCGCCTTTTCCACTTCCAGGTCCCATTCTGTGCCGGCACGTATGTCCTGCTGGTCAATCCATACATTAAAGCCATGCTTCTTCAAATCAGTAGCCAGCCGCAGCGAAAACCCGCTGCCATCCTGCCTGGAATAGCTGAAAAATATTTTTTGCAAAGGCATACCAGAATGATAGTTAAAGGTAATATACGGAGGAATGCTGAAAGATGAAAGAGGGAATTAGTAAAGACAGCACCTATAAGATAGGCAGCGCTGCAATGCTACCCCGGCAAACCTTATAGATTTTCTTAGCTCTGCCCAACAGATTTCTCACCCGCCGCAACGTGTCTTTAAATAGATGCAACCTGTAGGCAGGTTCGAAATTACGGCTGCGGATTCTGTCATTTCGAACGACCCAACATGATCAGTATAGTATAATGTAACTTTTGAGAGGGAGAACTTTTCTCACCGAAGGTAAATACGCCCGCATTAGGCTCATTATTGGTTAATACTATCGAACGGATTCGGTATCTTCCTGATAGTTACAGAGTCGTTGAAAACTTTATTCGGCATTGTTAACGGCACTTTGGGTTCAACCCAGGGCATATTATCAAGCGGCAACCGGTATATCCTGAATTGATCGTTTTCTGCTATCAGTAAATGCCGCTTCAATGTGTTGGCACAGTTAAGATCAGCAGGTTTCCTTTTCTTTAATATATCCTCTATTTTCTTCCAATTCAATGAGTCCGCAGCGCCCTTCGCGGTCTTTTCTTTTATTTTATCGTTGTTATCCTCCGGAGTTGTTTGGCATATTGCCGAAAAGCAAACAGCTAATACCAAACCGGCCGTTAAAGCAAATTTCACCGGCATATTATATATATTTTATAACAGGATGCAGATCACCGGGTAATTACATAAGGCTACACTGAACTGTTCCGGGTTTTTATACAATTACAGCCTGTTTCCCCTTAAAAAATCTTCTATGCCCATTCTGCGCTTACCTTCCGGTTGAACTTCGAGCGCTTCTATCCAGCCATCGGCAGCGGCAAAACGTATGTATGTTTTATTATCGGTAACATATTCACCCGCGGCCCTGTTAGTCGAAGCTGGATATTTTGCTGCCCTGAAGATCTTAAAAGTTTTTCCATTCAGCATTGTAAAAGCACCCGGAAAAGGAGATAATCCCCTGATAAGATCATGGATCTCATTTACCGGCTTATTCCAGTTGATACGGCAGGTTTCGGTAAATATTTTAGGGGCATGTTTCAAGCCGGTACCGGGTATATCATTGTTTTCCGGCAATTGTTGCGGCTTCTCCGTTAAAGAGCCATCCGCCAGTCCTTTTATTGTTTCCAGCAACAGTTGCGCCCCTATCGCTTTCATCCTGTCGTGCACCTCCCCGGCGGTTTCATTTGTTCCTACAGGGAAGCTTTGTTGCAACAATATATTGCCGGTATCTATTTCGTGCTGCAGCTTAAAGGTAGTAACCCCTGTTTCTTTTTCGCCATTGATCACCGCCCAGTTAATAGGCGCCGCCCCGCGATACTGCGGCAATAAAGAGCCGTGCACATTGATCGTTCCCATCGGCGGCATGTTCCATACTACTTCAGGTAACATCCGGAAGGCCACCACAACCTGCAAATCCGCTTTCAGTGAACGCAGATCTTCCACAAAGCCCGGGTTCTTTAATTTTTCAGGCTGCAGCAATTTCAGTCCTTTTTCAACTGCGTACTTTTTTACGGCGCTTTCATTCATTTTCATTCCGCGCCCCGCAGGCTTGTCGGGCGCAGTTACTACAGCCACAATATTATATCCTGCATTCACCAGGGCATCCAGCGATGCCACCGCAAATTCAGGAGTTCCCATAAAAACGATCCGGGGAAAATCAGTCATTGATTCTGCATTTTCTGTTCCGGGGCAAAAGTAACGGAATAATCTCCTTCTCCGCTCCCGCCGTAACATTCTTCTAACTTAAATTCCTACATCGGCGGAGTAGCAGAATACGGGTGAGCATGTGTTGTATTTGTTAGCAGCATTAAAGCAGGGAAATGTTTTCTGCCTGAAAATATATGGATCAGTCCAGTTTATAAGCATCAAAAAAAGGTTCTGAATCTTCTTTCCTTTTTACTTCATGAGACCCCGGACTAGTTTTCTGTAAACTTTTAAGTAACCACCCCCATATAAAAGGAATTAGCCAGATCATCACAAAATGAAATATCTTGATATTACCGGAAAATATTTTGCTTTTTACAAGTGATCTTGTGTATTGAATGGAAAAGAATAAATAAAGCATGAATACTATAGATAAAAGTGTGCAGATCACAATCCCTTTCATTCAAATTTATTTTTAATAAAACACTGATCTATATTCTTAAAAATCTTCGTACAACAGGTACTTCTTCCTCATTTTTTTATACGCACTTAGCCTGGGCTCCCAGCTCTTCCTGATCTCATCTTCAGACATTCCTGCCCTGATCTGTTGCCACAAATCGTTATTACCCGCCAGCTTGTTGATAAAAGACTCTTCCATTTTGCCCGACTTTGGAATGATAAAAAAACTGTCTTTTACCGGGAACAGCCGGTACGCTTCCATCAGCCATTTCAACTGTATCTTTCCATTGGTCTCTTTCAGCACTTCTTCCGGCGTTCCGTCTACATTCCAGCCATAACATAGCTGCCCGTACAGCTTGGAGCTTTTTGCGCCTTCTATAGGATTAGGCGTAAACGAATACAGGTTTTTGGGTAAAGACGGATGCCCGAATACTTTGAAAGGCTTATCCGTGCCTCGTCCTTCACTTAGTACTGTGCCTTCAAAAAAGCAGGTAGAAGGATACAGGTATATTGCCTGAATATCGGGAATATTGGGCGAAGGTTTTACAGGCAGTACATATTTGCTATTGTGCGTATAATTTCCGCATTTGATAATGGTTAAAGAAAAGTTCGACTTTTTGGCATATTCTGCAGCGTTGGGATCTTTTGCAGCATCTACATTCGTTACCGGGTACGGTACTTTAACCGTAAGCATTTTTTCGTTCAGCAACATATTGGCGTACTCTCCTATGGTTAACCCATACACTACCGGCACCGGCTGCATACCCACAAATGATTTATATTTCAGGTCAAGCACGGGGCCATCTACATAAAAACCATTAGGATTAGGGCGATCCAGTACCATCAGTTGCTTGTTTAACTGCACACAGGCTTCCATCATATCCTGCAACGAAGAAATATAAGTATAGAATCGTGTGCCTATATCCTGTATGTCGAAAACAATTATATCTATATCCTTTACATCATCAGCAGTGGGCTTTCTTTTTTTACCATACAAAGAAATAACCGAAATGCCCGTTTGCTTATCCATATAGCTATCTACTTTTTCACCCGCATCGGCGGTACCTCTAAAACCATGCTCCGGTGCAAATATTTTTTTTATATTGATCCCCTGCTTTCTCAAAGTATCTACCAGGTGCGTATTACCTACTACCGAAGTATGATTGGCAAAAACCGCTACCGACCTGCCTTTTAACAACTCCAGGTACTTACCAAACAAATAGCTGCCCGGTACAGGATTGTCGTTATTGACCTCAACTGCGGTAACCTGGGGTGCAGCTTGTTTTTTATTGGCCGGGGTGCAAACACAAAAGGCAACCAGCGATCCGATAATGAATGTATTAAAAGCGTAATGAAGGAGTGTCATAAACCGGGTATTTATTATAGTATATAATAGCGCCTGTATTTCAAATATCCTTAAAGTTTTTGTAGAAAGAGAGAGAAATCGCATACCTTTCCGAACTTTATTTATTTTTAAACAAAATATTTTATGCAACAGGCAAAAAAAGGCGATGTGGTTCGGGTACACTATACAGGCAGGCTGACCGATGGAAGTGAATTTGATTCTTCTGCCGGACGCAGCCCACTGGAGTTTACTGTAGGTGGCGGTCAAATGATCAAAGGTTTCGACGCCGGTGTTGAAGGCATGACCGTTGGAGAGAAAAAGGTGATCAATATATCGCCCGAAGAAGGGTATGGACCAAGAAATGAAGAAGCTATCATTGAATTCCCGATAGAAAATGTACCCGCCGGAATGAAGCTGGAACCAGGCATGCAGCTTACACTCCAAAATCAACAAGGATACCCCGTGCCGGTGGTAGTAACAGAAGTGTCGGAATCTGTTGTAATACTGGATGCCAATCACTCACTCGCAGGTAAAGACCTGGTATTTGACATAGAACTGGTGGAGATTGTGTAAGGTTTGTAGTTTATGGTACAGGTTACAAGTTGCAGGTTTCGGGTTTGTTGTTTGTAGTTTATGGTCTGTGTCCAACTATAAACAAAAAACCATAAACTATGAATTGCCGATAGCTCATAGTCCATTGCTCACAGCCAATAGCTCACAGCTACCCTACATCCATTCAAAACTTTCTGCTTTAGGTATTTTATCAAATGCTTCGGCAAACGCGGGAGGAGGTGTAGCCAGCTTACGGCGTTGTGTATTGATCCATGCGCCGTCTACGGTTATTACCGCAGCAAGCATTTCATTGTTAATGCTGATATGATGCTGCATGGTCCAGCGCGATCCGTCTTTTTTCGCTTTCAGCATTGTAAAATCAATTTCTACTTTATCCCCGAATTTAATCTCGCGCTTAAATACGCATTCTTCCCTGAACAGGATAGGACCCAGATTAAGTTCCTGCATAGCCGCCGGCGTAACGCCATGTTCGGTTAAAAAGCACATTCGTATATAAGCCCCAAGATCATAATACCTTGAATGTAACATATGGAAATTAGGATCGAGGTCTGCCCACCTTACTTCCGGGTATTTTTTATACGACTCCATTTTCTATTCAAGAAAAATCCGCAGTTTTTGAGTCTGCGGATCGTAGTTTTTAATTTAAGCGTTATATAGTAAACGATAATACTCATCCGCCATCCTGTTCGAATCGAAACGGAAACGCACATCGCTCATCCCGTTGCGCATGATCTGCCGCCACAGGTCAGGACGTTCATAATAGATAGGAAGAATATCTTTTTCGAGTATCTCATACAACTTGCGAAGATCATACTCATCCTGCTCGTGCACATTCATATTGGCATAATCGGCCTTAGGCACAACAAAGCCGTTGTGTCCCGGGTGTATAAATTCAGGTATCCAGCCATCATCGGTTGAAAAGTTAACCGCTCCGTTCATGGCGGCCGTCATACCACTTGTTCCCGACGCCTCGCGCGGTACCCTCGGGTTGTTCAGCCAAATATCCGCCGCCTGCTTCAACCGTTTGCTCAAAGCCAGCTCATACCCGATACAAACTGCCACATTGCTGTAGTTCTTGCTCAGGTTTACCAGGTAATTAAAATCGCTGATAGCGGGATAATCAACCGGGTAGGGCTTACCTGCCCATATTATTTGCACCGGATATTTTTTATTAGACAGCAGCGCCTCAAAGCGTTGTTTGTCCCTGGTAATAAGCTCGGCACGCTTATACCCTGCAAAGCGCCTTGCCCAAACTATTGTAAGCACATTCGGATCGAATAATTTACCGGTTTGGTCCGCTACCGTATCAAAAGCTCTTTTCTTTAAAAACCATTTACGGTCAATAAAGTTTTCTTCATTGTTTTCGTCCGCAGCATAATACAATTGCTTATCGGCCCAATACCGCCAGCTCTGCGAGTTGGTAATGTGTATAATAGGACAAACGCCTTCGTATTTATTCCACATTGCACGGCTTACATGCCCATGCAGCTCACTAACGGCGTTGGATAACCGGGCGAAACGCAGCGCGGCCAGCGAATGGTTAAACTGATCATCGTATATACCGGTAAGCTTTCTCACTTCTTCCAGCGGAAGACCACAGAAATAGCTCATCTTCTCGCACAAATAAATATCATGCTTTTCATTTCCTGCCTCTTCAGGAGTATGCGTGGTAAACACCAATTTCTTTTTCACTTCTTCCCTGCTGCCCAATTTTTTATACAGGTAAAAGGCGGCCGAAAAGCCATGCGCTTCGTTTAAGTGATATACGGAAGGATTGAACCCGATCTCATCAATTAATTTCGCCCCCCCAACGCCCAGCAGGATGAATTGCGCTACTTTGGTAGCTACATTGGCATCGTATAACCGGTGCGTAATTGTTTGAGAGATGTAATCGTTTTCCGGGAGGTCGGTGCTCAGCAAAAATATAGGAGCGCTCTTAAACGTTTCCGGGTTCAGGTAATAGGCTTTTACCCAAACCGGGTGATCGTGTATATTGATCTGGAACTTGATATTATGATCTTCCAGGAAATTATAAATTTTTTCGTTCCACTGCACCTGGAGTGTCTGATCCTGGTTGCGTGCCTGATCGTAATAGCCATATTTCCAAAGTATTCCAACGCCTATCAAATTCTGTTTCAACTCATAGGCGCTTCTCATATGTGAGCCTGCGAGAAATCCAAGTCCGCCGCTGTAAATCTTAAGCGGTTGGTGGATAGCGAATTCCATTGAAAAATATGCAACGCTGGTGGTGTACCTTTCATCAATATGAGCATAAGGTACTTTAAAATTCGTAAAAGAAGTCATAGTGCGAGCCAGTTTCCTTAAAATTGGCGCAATATAGTAAGGATTTTTTAACAGTGCCGATAAAACTTTCTACACAGGGATATCCTGCTTGACTTCGAAAGATCAGTTATTTTTTTTAAGATACGTTATCCGCAGGCAGGATTGGGTGGAAGCTGTAATTTTAAAGCGGTCGTCTATCCGGTAATTGATCACCCATACTATTTTTTTATTCATTTCCAGCACCCATACTTTTTCTTTTTCGGCCAAAGACAATTTCTGATCAATAAAAAAGCGGGCTAATTTTTTCTTTTTCTTCATTCCAAGCGGGTAAAAATAATCTCCGGCCTTCCACCTGCGTAACAACAACGGGTATTGAACAGCACCCGCGTCAATACAGGCTACTCCCGGATGCCCGGTTTCCAACATCAGCTTATCACAATTTTCCTGCTTCAGCTTTAATATGCCTCCAGCAAAAGCAATCGCTTCTTCCCCGCTATTAATTACTATAACAGCAGATCCGCTCTCTTCCACCTTTTCCAGCGCGGTAATGATCAGCCAGCCCCTGTTTTTTAAAACCCTGTGCGTAGACGATAATACATACCTGCCGCTTTCACGCTGCAGCAAATCAATTATTTCATCGGTTTGTTTCGATGAAAAATTATATGCTTTCACAATTTCGTATACAATTGTTTTTAAAGGAAGCGATCGTTTCAGCTTCAATACGGGAATATGCACTTCTCCATTCCTGTATTCAAGCAGCTTTTTTTTATGCTGCTCTATAGCCTGGCTATACAATACTTCCACCTCCCTGAACCTCGCAATATTCTCCTGTACACCTGCTTCCGCTTCGGGATATACTTTCAAAACGGCAGGTATAATATGCTGCCTGAAATAATTTCGTGTATACTTATCCGTTAAGTTGCTGGAGTCTTCCACATACTCCAGCTCATTTTGCTTTGCAAAATGCAGGATGGCGGCTTTGGGAGCGAAAAGCAGGGGACGCACCAGCTTACCGGCTTTAGGCAATATGCCCCTGATACCGGCAATGCCTGTGCCCTTGCAAAAATTCATCCATACGGTTTCCGCATTGTCATCGGCATGATGAGCAGTAACGATTTGAAATACAGGATTTGAAATCTGAGATTTGAAATCTGAAACCTGAGATTCAGCATTTACCAGCTCCTCAAACCACGCATACCTCAATTCCCGCGCTGCTGCCTGAACAGATACTTTACGCTCCTGGGTATACGCTACCGTATCAAACTGTTTCACAAACACCTGCACGTTATATTTTTCACCGAGCTTTCTTACAAAGGCTTCATCCCTTTCGCTCTCCTCTCCCCTCAGCTTAAAATTGCAATGCGCTATGAACCAGGAATAACCAGCCTGGCTGCAAAGCTCACACAATACCACAGAATCAACACCGCCACTCACAGCCAGCAATAAATGGCTATTATGGGAAAAAAGAGATTCCTTTTCAATGAAAGCCTTAAAACCAGATAACAGATCCATAATAAACTTTAAAAATGATGAGGTTAGTCTCCCGACAGTTCTTCGTAAGCCGAATGCAATTCATTATAAGCTTTCCTGTCGCCATCTTTTGTGGCCGCTTCCATTCCCTTTTTATACCAGTCAATGGCTGCTGCATACTCTTCCTTTTTTTCAAGCAACTTACCCAGCTGATAATAGGATCCTGTGTAAGAAGGTTCCCGGCGCAATATCGCCTCCAACAAAGCAATCGCCTCTGTATCACTCCCTTCGCTGATCAATTCCATGGCAAGCGCATGTTGCAGAAAGCTGTCTTCCGGCGATTGCCGGAGCATATTTTGCAGTTTTTCTTTCCTGGTCATACAATCTCAATATTATTTTACATTGATTTTGTCAAATATAAACGGGGATGATTATATTTGCACAACAAATGGTTGCATAAACAACTTTATTCAACGTTCCAACCATTTTTATTTTAAACACCCGTTCATGAAGATACTTGTCTGCATAAGCAAATCTCCTGACACAACGGCAAAAATAGCCTTCACCGATAACAATACGAAATTCGCTACCGATGGTGTACAATGGATCATCAACCCTTACGATGAGTGGTACGCTTTGGTTAAAGCGATCGAGATAAAAGAAAAAGACCCCTCTGCCGTAATACACCTCGTAACTGTAGGGGGCGCGGACGTGGAGCCTGTCATCCGCAAGGCGCTCGCATTGGGTGGCGACGAAGCCATACGCATCAACGCCGACACCCCCGACAGCTATTATGTGGCCTGCCAGATCGCTGAAACAGCAAAGCAGGGTAGCTACGACCTGGTATTAGCCGGTAAAGAAACGATTGATCATAACAGCGCATCCATCGGCGGAATGCTGGCGGAACTACTGGAACTTCCTTACGTATCGCTTGCAACAAAGCTGGAGCTGAATGGCAACACGGTGCTTATTACAAGGGAGATCGAAGGCGGGGAAGAATCGTGCGAAGTAAATACACCGGTTGTAGTAAGTTGCCAAAAGGGAATGGCGGAAGCAAGAATTCCCAATATGCGGGGCATTATGGCTGCCAGAACAAAGCCATTGAAGGTGGTGGAGCCTGTTGCTGCCGATAGCTTTACCGGCATTGTAAGCTTTGAGCTGCCGCCTGCAAAAGCAGGCGTAAAGCTGATACCTGCCGACAACCCGGCAGAACTGGTAAGGGTATTGCACGAAGAAGCTAAAGTAATCTGAAACAAAAGCACGGATATCCGGTAAGAAACTTCAAATCTTAAATTTAGCCATGTCTGTTTTAGCGTTTATAGATCAATCAGAAGGACAAGTAAAAAAGGGCGCATACGAAGCGTTGAGCTATGCTGTAAAACTTGCGTCTCAGTTGGGCACAACTGCCGAAGCCGTGGTACTGGGCAAATTAACAGATGATATTGCAGCGCTCGGTAAATATGGAGTAAAAAAAATATATCATGTGGCGGATGAACAGCTCAACCACCTGGATGCACAGGTATTTGCCGATGTAATAGCGCAGGTTGCCAGGGCTGCCGGAGCTAAAATAATTGTTCTCTCCAATAACTCCGATGGCAAAGCGATCGCGCCGGGATTATCAGTTAAGCTGAAAGCAGGACTGGTATCGGGCGCGGTGGCGTTACCCGATACAGGCAATGGATTTACGGTAAAGAAAAGCGTATTTTCCGGAAAGGCTTTTGCACATGTTGCCATCAAAACAGATATTAAAATTATAGCACTTAATCCCAATTCATTTTCAATAACAGAAGCGGGCGGTGGAAATGCTGAGGTATCGGCATTTGCCGCTGCTGTTAATACGCCCAAAGTAAAAGTAACCGCGGTAAACAAGGTAAAAGGAGATGTGCCGCTGGGCGAAGCAGAAGTAGTAGTAAGCGGCGGGCGCGGATTAAAAGGGCCTGAAAACTGGGGCATGATAGAAGAGCTTGCAAAACTGCTGGGCGCCGCCACCGCCTGCAGCCGCCCGGTAGCAGATACGCACTGGCGCCCCCATCACGAACATGTAGGGCAAACCGGCCTGGCAATTGCTCCCAACCTGTATATAGCTATCGGTATTTCGGGAGCCATACAACACCTGGCGGGTGTTAACAGGAGTAAAACAATTGTAGTAATCAATAAAGATCCGGAAGCTCCATTCTTTAAAGCAGCCGATTATGGCATAGTAGGCGATGCTTTTGAAGTGGTGCCCGGAATAATAGAAGAAGTAAAGAAGCTTAAAGGCGTAGCATGAGAAAACAGACCCTTCAAACAAAACCGCTCCGGTTAACCGGAGCGGTTTTGTATTTTAAGCTTTTGAAGATATGCTTTTTACAAAATTCTTGTACATTCGCAACAGATTATGAAGAAAATAGAACTGGAAATAGTAGCATTGTCGCATAGCATTACACAAACGCATTCGTATGCTGTTGTTCTGGGGGAAACGAATGGTTTAAGACGATTACCCATTGTTATTGGAGGGTTTGAGGCACAGGCCATTGCAGTTGCATTGGAAAGAATGCAGCCCAGCAGGCCACTGACACACGACCTGATGAAAAATTTTATGATGGCCTTTAATGTGGAGCTTCATGAAATTATTATCAGCGATTTGCAGGAAGGTATATTTTATTCAAAACTGCTTTGCAGTAACGAGCACGATACGGTTGAAATAGATTCCAGGACTTCAGACGCGCTGGCGCTGGCGGTTCGTTTTGGTTGCCCCATTTACACCTACGAACATATACTGGAAAGCGCGGGCATATTAATGGAAGATTCGGGGAAGAAGAAAAAAGGAGAAGAAGAAACCGCGACGGTACAAAGTAGCGGCGGATCAAAAGATGACCTGAAAGGAATGTCGCTGGAGGAACTGAACCAATTACTGAGTGAAGTGCTGGAACAGGAAGATTACCTGCGCGCCATCGCTATCAGGGATGAGATCAATCATCGGAAAAAGAAATATTAGGCTTACCAATACCTGTTACTGTGGTAGTCTTTCCCAACTGCAAGATCAATCTTGGTTTACACATTGTTTCCCGGAGGAATGACGGGTTTCATAACCTTGAAACCGTTTTTTTCCCGGTCGGCTGGTTCGATGCGCTGGAGGTCATTCACCCCGGCAATTCTGCCCATCATACAAACCTTGAGGCTTCCTTTTCGGGGCTGCCTGTGCCCGGCCAGGTTTCCGGTAATATATGTTATAAAGCCTGGCAACTGCTTAAAAATGATTTCCCGCAATTGCCTCCCGTTCAAATGCACCTGCATAAAAATATTCCAACCGGCGCGGGACTGGGCGGAGGCTCTGCAGATGGCGCGTTCATGCTTACCCTGTTGAATAAGAAATTCAATCTTGCGCTTACTGCCGGTCAACTGATCGAATACAGCCTTCAATTAGGAAGCGATTGCCCTTTTTTTATTGTGAACAAACCCTGCTACGCTACAGGCCGCGGAGAAATACTCACTCCTGTAACCGTTGATCTTTCCCCTTATACACTGCTGATCGTAAACCCGGGAATACATATTAATACAGGGTGGGCATTTTCAAAGCTTACTCCTGTTCCACATGATGTTTTGATTACGGATATTACAGCACGCCCTGTTGAAACCTGGAAAACAACGCTGGTAAACGATTTTGAAGAGCCGGTATTCGGGGAATATCCTCCTGTAAAAGAATTAAAAAAGCTATTATATCAAAACGGGGCTGTATATGCTTCTATGACCGGAAGCGGATCTACCGTATTTGGCTTGTTCAAAAAGAATGAAAAGCCTGCTATCTCTTTCCCCGGCGGCTATCTTCATAAATGGATATCAACAGACTAAGAAAAGATGTGTAACTTGTGGTAAATTCAGCGTCATCTTAATAAAAGCGCACATATTGTCTTTTCTTGATCGTAACCTCGATTTTCTCGATCATAACAGTATCGGCTGATATTGTACCGGCCTTCCCGGATCAATATGCATTGATCTGCATTTTTCTATCATCAACAAACGTTCCTTATGTCTTTAACTATTCCCGCAGGAGATAAAATCTCTTATTATTTATCATTAGAAGAAAAATATGGCGCACATAATTATCACCCGCTCCCGGTAGTGCTGGATCGGGGCAAAGGAGTATTTGTATGGGATGTGGGGGGAAACAGGTATTACGATTTCCTGAGCGGATATTCAGCCGTCAACCAGGGGCATTGCCATCCCCGGCTGGTACAGGCAATCACGGAACAGGCGCAACGGCTTACACTTACTTCCAGGGCCTTTCACAGCAGCCTGCTGGGCGAATATGAACAGTTCATTACCCGTTACTTCGGTTACGATAAGGTGTTACCTATGAATACAGGCGTAGAAGCGGTTGAAACCGCTTTAAAATTATGCCGCAAATGGGCTTACCAGGTAAAAGGCATTCCTGCAAACAAAGCAAAGATTATTGTATGTGCCAACAATTTTCATGGCAGAACGCTTTCCGTTATTTCATTCAGTACCGATCCGGTATCAACATCAGGATTTGGACCCTACACACCGGGGTTCGACATAATTCCATACAACGATGCAGCGGCGCTGGAACTTGCATTAGAAGATAAAAACGTAGCCGGTTTTTTAGTGGAACCTGTACAGGGCGAAGCCGGTGTGGAGGTTCCGGATGAAGGCTACCTGCTTGCCGCCAGGAAGCTTTGCACACAACACAATGTTTTACTGATAGCCGATGAAATACAAACCGGGCTGTGCAGAACAGGAAAAATGTTGTGTTGCGATCATGAAAATGTTCGCCCTGATATACTGATACTGGGAAAAGCCTTGAGCGGCGGTATGCTGCCGGTAAGCGCGGTATTGGCTGATAACGGGATTATGCTTACATTAAAGCCCGGCGAGCATGGTTCCACCTATGGCGGCAATCCCCTGGCCTGCAAAATAGCGATAGAAGCGCTGACTATATTAAAGGAGGAGAAAATGGCAGAGAATGCTGAAAAGATGGGGATACTTTTGCGTGATGGCTTACAAAATATCCGTTCTCCGCATATAGCCTTTATAAGGGGAAAAGGATTATTAAATGCCATTGTTATTAAACATGCCGATGCCAATGCCGCATGGAAATTATGCGTGGAGCTAAAGGAAAAAGGGTTGCTGGCAAAGCCCACTCACGGCGATAAGATCAGGTTGGCACCCCCGTTAATTATTACCGAAGAACAGGTAGGTGAATGCCTCGAAATAATTGATACAGGTTTAGAAGCATTGCATTAAATAACATCTTAAAAAAAATGCAAATGGCTATTTCAAAAAATAAGGAAAGAGGGCAAGATCAAACAACTGACATCGTACCTCATGTCAAAGAACGCTTCGCTGAAGATCGAATAAAGGTTGTGGTTATATATACCTGCTCCATAAACTAACCATTTTACACAAGCTACTGTGGGCAGCTATGAGGCACAAACCATACACTACAAACAAAAACTATAAACTACAAATTCCAGACCTTCAGCCGCTCCAAAAAATTTCCTCCGCCTTATTGTAAAAGCAAAATAATTGTTTTACATTTATTTGCGTTGGCATACTTAATCCTCTCTCCACTGATAATCCTGAACCGTTACCCCGCCTGAAGAAGTAATTCATGGTTGATTTTTATATAACGTCTACAGCGCGGCTGAAGTGCTTATTACGCACTCCTTTTTATAGTGAGATGCATGTTGATGAATGCGTGCTGTACAATTAAATAATCTATAACTACCGGAATATGCACTCATGTGACTGAGGTGGCGAAGCTGTGGGATGGATAGTCGTTTTAAAGCATTGATTAGCGATTATACATGGATATGTCAAATTTGTATTAGCACAACTACAATATAAAATATATAACGCTAAATCAATGATTTTCAATACGGGCAAATTGGGGGTAATGGCATAAGTTTATGGGTTAGCGGAAACCCACACGTAGAACATTAACAACCATGATAGAAAACTAAATAATACAAAGAGATGAAACACTTAATACTAATTTATTCACTTACTCTGCTTGCTTATAGCCTTTTTGGACAGAATGAAATTGAAATTAGAGTGAATGATATAGTTCAGAATAACACACAAGTAATAAGTGTATCAAAACCCAATGATAAAATTGAATTAAGAATTTATTCTCCTCAAAAAGATTTCCTAATTGATAGTCTTAAGTCAGAAGGTTGTGGTACAAAAACTGTATTTAAAAAACGGTTTATTTTTATAGAAAGTCGAGGGCAACAGCAAAGACAACAAAGTTCAACTAGACCAATGGAAGAAAAATACGAAGCTATAACTTATATAAAGCCAACATATAAAAATGGGTACTACTACTTTACATTTAATGTTCAAGAAGTTACTGGATGCAAAGGGAAATTCTTTTATTTGACACCAACCTTTGACAATAACAAATCTAATCTGAAAAGCTTATTGGGATTTCAAAAAAAATACAAATTCATTTACATATATGAGTAATTCTAATAATAATAATGATAATAAAGAGAAACAAACTACCTTAAGTGAAAAAATTAATGAACCGTCATCTGACGATGCAATTTCGAAAAAAGATAGGATAGATATTAAAATTAAGATTGCAACTTTGATATTTACTGCAACTGCAGTAATAGCAACTTTTGCGACATATTTTGCAACTCAAAAATGGAAGAAAGCCGAATTTACATACTCGACTGTAAATTCTGGTGATGTTGCCCCTTGGTTCTGGGATGTTGACCCACCCTGCTTGCGGGCAATATGAGTAAGAACTTAAAGAGGGTTAAAAATACAAATGTCTATTGATTTGTTTTTGTTTTTTTCCTTCGCAGAGACTCACCTTTTAATTCAATACGGCTGGCGTTGGCTGTCATTCTGTCCATGATGGCATCTGCAAGTGTAGGATCATTGATGTATTCATACCATTTTGCTACGGGTAGCTGCGAGGTAATGATAATACTTTTCTTTCCATAGCGGTCTTCAAGTAGTTGCAGCAGCGTAAGCCTGATTTCCTGCGTGAGGGGTTGCAGTCCAAAATCGTCCAGGATAATGAGGGTTTGCTTTTCGAGGTGATTGAGCATCTTAATGTAGGAGCCATCAAGTTTAGAGAGGGTTACTTTTTCAATAAGGCGGTTCATATTGAGATAGGTGGTTTTATATCCCTGCAGGCAGGCCTGGTGTCCCAGAGCGCAGGCAAGGTAACTTTTACCACAACCCGTGGCACCGGTGATTAGAATATTTTCTCCATGCTGAAGATAGCGTCCTTCAGTAAGGGCTGCAAGCTGTTGTTTGGAGAGGTTGCGCGCAGGGCTGCATTCTATTTGTTCTACAGTGGCAGGCAAACGAAGTTTTGCCAGTTTGAGATACCAGGCTGTTTTTTCGTTGGCCCGGTTCAGTTCTTCGGCTTGTGTGAGATGCGCTACCAGGTCGTGTGTTTCCAGTTGCTGGTTTAGCGGTAGTTCCAGTTGGGAGCGATAAGCATGATGCATGCCCTGAAGGCGAAGTTGTTGCAGTTGTTGCAATGTCTGTGTTGTGTTCATAATTACTATTGTATTTGTTTGTAAATGATTATTGATACTGATCTTTTCCACGGATATTATCATGAGGGGGTATGGGGGTGTTGCTAAGGGGTAATTGTGTTTGTTTATCCAGGCCCCGTTCCAATATATTTTTGATCATGGTGTAGTTTACCCTTGTACCCTGCAGGGCTCTGGCACAAGCGGCATCCAGCCTTGCGGCAGTGTATTTTTTATGCAGCATCAGCATGCCAAAGCAGGCTTTATAGTTTTGCTCGATATAAATGCTGTTCTCCAGCATCAGGGTTGCAGCCTGCACTACGTTTGTGCCTAAACGGGTAGCTTGTGCCAGTAGATCATCGCGGTTAAACCCTTTTATCTGCTGCATTTTCTGGTGATGCGGAGGCATATGATCTGACTGGGTAATATAAGCCTTGCTGTGCGGGGAACGTACGTGCAAGGCTATGCGCGCTCCATCCAGGTATACTTCTACCACCCTGGCGTCATAGAGCACTTTTACTTTTTTACCCACATGCTGGTAAGGCACACTGTAATAGCGGTGGTCTTCGTTTAGCTGTACATGATAGTTACGCTGTATGGTAAGCTGTGTTACCTTTTTTGAGATAAAGGGCTCCGGGGGCAGCAATTTAAGCAAGGCTTGTTCCTGCTCGTCAAAAAACCAGCGGCGGCTGTAAGGCGTGTTTTTGTAAGGCTTATCATTAAGCAATGCCAGTTGAAGTTGCATAGCTGTGTTAAGTGCATACAGGCTGTTAAAAACCTGGTGGCGTAACGGTGCATATACGTGAGTGTATACAATGTTCACCGCCCGTTCCACCATCGCTTTATCACGTGGGCTATAGGGGCGGGTGGCGCTGAAGGTAGTAGTATAATGTGCTGAGAGCTGGTGGCATACATCAGTAAACTGCGGCTCATAGCGATCTGCACGGGTGACTGCGGTTTTAAGATTATCGCAAATAATGGTAGCGGGTACACCTCCATAAAACTTCAGCATACTGTTAATGCAGTCTGTAAAGTCTGCTGTTTGCTGCGAGCGTACTGCTTTACAAAATATAAGCCCACTGTAAGGAAGAATGGCTATAAATACTTCGCAGGCGATCTGCTCTCCTGTATCCACGTCTACATAGTACTGCTTTTTACCGGCAAAGTCTATCATGATCATGTCTGCAGCATGGTATTCCAGATGCATGGACAGATCGCGGTTC
>JAHBTJ010000049.1 GCA_019638595.1 Chitinophagaceae bacterium | reverse complement strand
GTTTGGACTGGCTGTTAAAAATGCATCCGCGGGATGACTGGATGTTTAACCAGGTGGGCGACGACAGGGATCATGTTGGCTTCCGGCTGCCGCAAAAGGAACAACTGTATGGACGGGGTTATGAGCGACCGGTATATTTTGTAAGCGGTGAACCGCAGATCAGGGGAAAGTATATGAATACCACCAAAGGCACATCCTCTACCGCCGGAAAATTCAGCAGCGCCTTTTCGACCGGCGCTGAAATATACCGGGAAAAAGATGCGGCATTTGCTTCACTCTTATCTCAAAAAGCATTGTCTGCTTTTGCGTATGGTTTAAAAAAGCCGGGCTACACACAAACCGCTTCTGTTAAAGCTCCCTATATATACGGCGAAGAAAACTGGATGGATGATATGGAGCTCGCCGCCGCAATGCTTAAAGACAACAGTAAGCTCAGCTATGCTTTTGAGCTGGCTCAAAAAGAACCTGTCACACAATGGATCTTTGATGATACAGCGGCACACTATCAATGGTACCCGTTCATAAACGCGGGGCATTATGAGTTATCCAAAAGAATGAATGAAAATGAAAAAAAGGCTTTGATCGGCTTTTACAGGCAGGGTATAGAAATAATATGGAACAGGGCGAAACAAAATGCGTTTTACCGGGGCATCCCTTTTATATGGTGCAGCAATAATTTTACCACCGCCTTTGCCATACAATGTTACTGGTACAGGCAAATGAGCGGCGATGATACATACAAAGAGCTGGAGCAGGCCAATTTCGACTGGCTGTTTGGCTGTAACCCCTGGGGCACCGGTATGGTATATGGCCTGCCGTCATGGGGCGACACCCCGGTTGACCCTCATGCCTCATTACTCAAAATTGCCAATTACCCTACAGATGGCGGACTGGTGGATGGCCCCGTAAAAGGCAATATCTTCGGTAATTTGATCGGCATTACCTTATATAACGCTGATGAATATGCGGAGTTTCAAAGCGACCTTGCCGTATACCACGATGATGCAGGCGACTTCAGCACCAATGAGCCGACCATGGATGGAACCGCAACGCTCATCTACCTGCTTGCGGCTAAAGAAGCGGAAAGCGGTAAAAAAAAAGTCCCTGATCAAAAAATAAACAGCAGAAGCGCTGCAATAACCGATGGCTTTACCTATGACCACGGCGCTGTTATAAGAGGCGACAGCACACAAAAGAAAATAGCATTGGTTTTTACCGGCGATGAGTTTGCCGACGGAGGCTTTTATATAGCGGATGTATTGAAAAAAGAAAATATCCGGGCTTCTTTTTTTCTTACCGGGAATTTTTACCGTAACCCGGCGTTTAAAAATATCATCCGCACGCTAAAAACCAATGGTCATTATCTCGGCCCACATTCAGATAAACATTTGCTGTACTGCGACTGGACAAAAAGAGACAGCTTACTGGTTACACAAAATGAGTTTGAACATGATCTGCGGAATAATTATAAGGCAATAGCTGCTTTTGGCATTAAGGAAGATGAAGCAAATTATTTCATGCCGCCGTATGAATGGTATAATGACAGTATAGCAACATGGACAAGCCGGCTCCATAAGCGGCTTATCAACTTTACGCCGGGCACATTAAGCAACGCGGATTATACTACGCCTGATATGAAAAACTACCGCTCATCCGGCACGATCTTTCAATCCATATTAAAGTATGAGCAAAGTAAAAAATCCGTGTTGAACGGGTTTATATTATTGCTGCACATAGGTACAGGTACCAAACGAACAGACAAAATGTATTACCTCCTGCCGGAACTGGTAACCTATCTGAAAAAGAAAGGATATAGTTTGGTCAGGATTGATGAGCTGTTGAGATAAAATAAAGCCTCTCCCGGCCTCTCCAAAGGAGAGGAGACCTATGCACAAAGGCCCGCTTATCGAGGAGGTTGAATAAATAATTATTCCTCCTTCATCGTATGCTGCCGTAGATGCTTCGTGCCTTAGCATGACAAACTGAGGGAGCAATGCTGAGCAATAGTACTACAGGTTAACTATTATATCAATGCTGAACATTGCACCGCAGCCTGCTGCTAATGACGTATTTTCTAACCGGGTAGTTATCAATACAATAAATTTTACGTCATTGCCGCAATGATTGAGGCGCCGCCTAATTGTTAAATTATAATGACGGGTAAGAGATTGAATAAATGCATCTTTGATTTTAGCGCTGACGATAAAAACAAAACACTCTTATTCGTCATTTCGATCCCGCCCTGTGGATGTATTGTATTAAATGCATATTACGGCGGGAGAGAAATCCGTTGGGCAATAGTGCATATGTTGAGCAATTGTACAAAAGCCAGGCAGATTTACCTCCGGTGAGAATAGTTCTCCCTCGCGACAGAGTAATTTAATTATAGTGTTCATATTGGCTCGGTCGAAATGACGGGTAAGAAGTTGAGTAAACCCTACTCTTCACTGAGCCTGGCTCTATCACATTTTTATCCTCGTTCCAACATATATCATTCTTCCGTAAACAGGCCCCCAGGTCATAGCGCCGTCAAAATAGTTACTGAAAGGATTTTGTGCGTCAATAATGGCATACCGTTGTATGAAGCTTGTCAGGTTTTCTCCGCCCACATACGCTTCAAACTTTGAACCGAACACTTTGGTAACCTGTGCCGACATCTGGAAAAAGGAAGGAGAATAAGCCGGCATTTGGTATGCCACAGGATTGGTAATGGTAGATGGAATTCTTTTCCTGCTCAGCCATTGCACGGTATAATCAAATTTCCATTTGTCTGTTGTTTCATATGCCAGGTTAATAAAAGCTCTGTGTTTAGCGGTAAAGGGCTTTTCAAGCAAAGTACCGTGATACGTGGTTTTCACATCCAGCCACCTGTATGCCATGCGTACATCCAGCTTTTTTACGGGCTGGTAATTCAGCTCGGCCTGCAGGCTGGTGGAATACGATTTTCCATTAAGATCATAGAACTGAATTTTTTGCGGACCGGCATCCAGGTCAACCACGGTTTGTGAAGTGAAATGCGTTCTGTATGCATCAAATGCAATACTGCCCTTCCTGCTGCTCAATGTAAAATTGTGTATAAAGTTCAGGCCGTAGTTCCATGCTTTTTCAGGCTTTAACCCGTAGCCGTAGCTATTGGAAGGATTCAGTATTTCCAGCGTTCGTGCGCTTACAAAAGCGCCTGCATTTTCGGCCAGTATATTCGCCACTCTGTACCCGGATCCTCCACTTACTCTTAGGTTTGTTTGCGGCGTAAAATCATATTTTAAATGTATCCTCGGCGTTGTTACAAAGCCATATAAATTATGCCTGTCAACCCTTAATCCGCCAATAGCAGTGAATTTATCAAGATAAGTATAGGTGTATTCAAAAAAAGCGCCCGGCACAATTTCATTCCTGGTAAAGCGCTGCTGCTTATATATTTCGTTATAATTTTCATTACTAAAGCTCAAACCAGTTCTGAACTTATGATTGGTATTACTGATAATGGACTGGTAGATAAAGCTGGCATACAGGCTTTTTTGTTTTCCATGATATTGCGTAAGCCCGTAATAAGCGTTGTTGTTGTATTGGCCGGCAGAAAACAGCAACCCGAGGCTTTTGTATTTATGCTGCGGAAAAACATAACCCATCTTCCCGGTAACAGCATACTGTTCCACGTCTAAACCCATACCATAATAGTTGGTAGTGAGCTTATCTGTTTTCTTATCAAAATCTAACTGACCGCCGGTTCTGCTGTCGTTTAAATATTTTACAGCAAGCTGGGCAACCCATCCGTTCTCGTTCATATACTTCCACCGGTTGATAAAATTGAACTGGCGGCCCAGCGGCATATCCAGGAAACCGTCTTTGTTAAAATCATTCTTCATGGTCACGCCGTTTACGTGCGTCAGTAACGCGGTGCTCCACTGGTCGTTTAACCTGTGAGCGGTATTGACGTTCGCTTCCAGCCTGCCCATATTATTCGCATAAGCATTCACGTACAACTTTTCCGAATTATCAGGCTTCTTCTCTTCCACGTTAATTTGCCCGGCAATGCTTTCATAGCCGTTCACTACCGAACCGATACCTTTTGTAAGGTTTATTGATTCTATCCATGGCCCGGGGATAAATGTAAGTCCGTAGCTTCCTGCAAGCCCCTTTATTTCCGGAACATTTTCTGTTAGCAGTTGTGTATAATTTCCTGAAAGTCCGAGTAACTGAATTTGCTTAACCCCCGTAACGGCATCGCTGTAGCTCACATCTACCGAAGGACTGGTTTCAAAGCTCTCCGAAAGATTGCAGCAGGCGGCTTTGCTCAGCTCTTTTGCACCAAGTCGTAAAGTATTTAATGTGCTGAAAGGCGATACCCGTGTCATCTCATTTCGTGACATGATCACTACTTCTTTTAACTTTCCGGTTGCGGCGTTTTTTAAAACAATGGTAAGATCATGGCTGCTGTTTATATTGATCGTATCTGCTTCAAAACCCACATAGCTTATTAAAAGCTGTGCGGGTATTTCGGTATTCATTTTGAATACGCCTGAGCTATCCGTTACATAATGTTCCTGCGAGTGCAGGTTGCTGATAGTGGCTCCGGCAATGGGGTTAAATTTTCCTTTTAAGCTTTCTTCCAGAACAACACCGGAAACAACATGTTGCTCATTGCCGGTTCCGGCGCCCTGGCCATTCCGGTCGTAATGGCAACAATCCGGAAGCGCCTGGTATACTTCATCGCTGGCGATATAGGCGCCGTTATCATGTCCGGCCTCTGCTATTTTTTGCTGGATATGCTCCTGCGAAGTTTTTGTGGTATCGAAACTAATGGTAAGCGAACGGGTTTTGCTGTTCCAGTTAGCCGATTCGGCACTGGCGCTTTTAGCCGCTTTCTCAATTCTTTGCTTGCACATGGCGCAATTGCCTGAAACCGGGAAGGTTGCGGTTTTTAAATGACCCGTTTGGGCAGATAAGTACAGGGGGAAAAATAATATAGCACACAATATATATTTATACATAAAACAGGATTAACATGAAGTAATTAATTAACGCAATAACCGTGGTTAAAAACTACTTACTATCAAATCCTGAAGCTGGAAAACAGAACTGTTCTGTTTAGTACGAGTGGGGGAGGTAAATTATAATATTGTGGGTGCGCCTGGATACTACTGATCGCCCGTACATCAAAATATTGTAGTGGGGGAACAGTTGAAAGCAGGGGTTGCTGAAAATGATGATCCTGGACAAGGTTATGGCGCTGGTCGGTTGCTATTTTGAGCGTAACGGTTTTATTGTCACAACATTTCTTATCGCCCATTTCCATGTCGCAGTCATCCTCATGCTGTGATGTTAAAGAAACTTTAATTTCCTTTAACTGATCGCAGCAGTATAAATAGTTGAGGCTTACGCCCAGGCTGGCAAAGCCATACGCTATTAATACTATTGACAGGATAATCTTTTTCACCACTGCAAAGGTAGTAACAAAAATGCAATGGTGGAAGTTGATATTTGGTAACAGAAGAAGGGTTTGGGCTTTGTATCTTTCAAACTGCAGGGACTGCCTGCCTATAGGGTTCCGAACCTTCCAAAGGTTCGGAACCCTGCGTGACAACCTGCGGGCGGGATCGTAGTGATAAAAGCGTTTTGGTTTTACAACCAGCACTAAAGCAAAATATCCAATTACTCAACTACTCGCACGTCCTTACGAGTTACT
>JAHBTJ010000048.1 GCA_019638595.1 Chitinophagaceae bacterium | reverse complement strand
ACGAAATCGCCCGTAGCCAATTTCGGGCGCTTGCCCGACTGGTCATTCAGGCGGGGCTTTTTGGTTACTTTTTTCCGGAAAAAAGTAACAGAAAAAAGCGGGGGGATTGTAGCGGTACTGTTGATGCCGGGAGATTTTTCCTTCAGCCGAAAAGGCATTTCCTGGTTAGGTGATTTCCAATGTAAAACACCTGAAATGTTAATTATCTTATTAACGTAACTGTTCCTTTCCTGCTAAAAATTTCGCCGGTATCACAAATCAGTTCAATGTAGTAAATATAAGCGGCGCTTTCAGCTTCGCGTCCTTTATAGCTCCCGTCCCAGCCTTTGGCAGGATCTTCAATATTTACATTCGCCGTTTCAAATACTACTTCTCCCCACCGGTTAAATACCCGCATTGATTTAATGGCCCTGATCCCTTTTCCTTTCACATAAAAAATGTCGTTGCGATTATCACGGTTAGGCGTAAACGCGTTGGGAATATATACCAATCCCTGGGCGCAAACCAGTTTAATGGCCACATGGTCGCTGCTTTCGCATCCAAACCGGTTGTATACCGTTACCGTATACTCAATATCAGAACGGGGTGTGCTCACCGGCGCAGGGCAGGTTGGGCAGTTG
Organism: Chitinophagaceae bacterium; assembly: GCA_019638595.1. Classification (GTDB taxonomy): domain Bacteria; phylum Bacteroidota; class Bacteroidia; order Chitinophagales; family Chitinophagaceae; genus Agriterribacter. The sequence goes on along the minus strand of JAHBTJ010000048.1, from coordinate 8,604 downwards.
AGGTAATCAATGGGGCTCCAGCGCCAACGAACGGCATCGCTGCTGGCATCCGTAGGTAAAATTATTTCGCTTCCCGTAGGTAATTCCATATCATCCGGCGCTTTTACCCAGGGCAGGGCAACAACAGCAACATCTACAAACGCGGTATCTGTAAAACAATTATAACCATCATAACCAACAACGGTATAGGTTACAGAATCTGCCGGGGCCGCTAACGGGCGGTCGCTGTTCGTACTGCTCAGCCCCGTGGTGGTATTGATCCACTGGTAAGACGCGGCGCCCGTAACAGGTAGCTGTACTGACTTTCCTGTACACACGAAAGTATCAGGCGTTACCTGTATCCTGAATGGCTTTGCTACTATTATACCGATAGAGTCGGAACGTTTACACCCGAAAGCGTTGGTTACCTCTACCGAGTAACGGATATCATCCGTTGGCGTAGCAACGGGGTTAGCAATATCCGGGCGGCTTAAATATTGCGAAGGATACCATTGATACTGTACTCCATCTTCAGCGCTTAGCTGAATGCTGCTCCCGAGGCAAACAGCAGGATCTTTAGGGGTAAGGTTTACCACAGGCCTGCGGTTTATTATAAGCGCGTGTGCCGTTGTATCCTTACAGCCGTTGTTCTCGGCTATCAGCGATACTACCACATTGCCCGGGTTGGTATACAATTGTGCCGGCGGTGTTTGTCCTTCGGCAGTGCTGCCATTTGCAAAATTCCAGCGCCATTGAATATGCTCCGTTATATCCGCTGTTCCGGTAAATGTTGCCATTTGATCCTGGCAAATGGCCGCCGGTCCGTTGATCCGGCTTTCGGGCGTTTGAATAACGGTTACCATATCTGTTCTTTCTTTAACACAGCCGTAAGGTGAAGAAACCTTAAGGGTTACAGGAAATGTACCGGGCTGTTTATAATAAAATGATGGCGCTCCGGCCGAAGAAACATCTCCCGGCTTGCCGGTCCCGAAATTCCAGGAATATAAAAGTGTTTGCTGCATATCCTCTGCCGCTATGCTTTTTATATCCGGGTTGAATTGCACGAGCGCTGAGTCGCATATATGAAGGGGGTCTTTTTTCAGATCAAGAATAGCCAGGGAATCAATGATGATTTTTTGAGGTAATTCCGATGTGCCGGAACAACCATCGCCATCCTTCATAATAAGCGCCGGGGTATATACGCCTGCGGTGGCATAACTGTGGGTGGCAAATGTATCGGTGGTTTGCTTAAGATTGCCATCACCAAAATCCCAGGTATAGGATAATGCATTATTTACATCGGCGCTCAAGGTTACCTGTTGCTGTAAACAACCCGATAGCGTATCGGCCTTAAGAATGGCATAAGGCCCTTTTACAGTAATGTACTGAACGGAAGAGTCTACAAAATTGTTGTTACTATACGCGTACAAAACAATTTTATAAACGCCCGACTTATAATACGTTCTCGTGGGCGTATTGTTATTCCCGGCGCTGATCACACCATCTCCAAGATCCCAGGCAATACGTTGCGCGTTTTCAGAAGTATTGGTGAAGTTTACAATTACCGGCGGGCAGCTTGTATTATTGATATAAGTGTCTTTGTATGTAAAAGAAGCGGCAACATCTTTTATACTTATCACTTTTGTAACAGTATCCCTGCAACCTGCAGGATCCCAGGATACCATGGTAACAGTGTCAACTCCCAGCGCGGTATAGGTTTTAGCGGGAGGTGTATTCCTGTCGGTATAATCAGGCCCGTTGCTGAAATACCAGTTAAAGTGCGCATTGCTGTTATATGTATGGGAAGTATTGTAAAAAAACACCTGGGTATACGGGAATACATTGTCCGGTGAATATGAAAAATCAGCTTTGGGACCTTTTACACTGGCATAGTTAGATGAATACGCCGCTGTTGTTGCTGTACAGCCATCCGCATCGGTTACTTTCAGTGTGGGATAATAGAAGCCCGGCTGCTCGTAGGAATGCGCTATCAAACCTCCCGGGAAAGCACTGATATCTCCAAACGAAAGAGAGCTGCCGTCATTAAAATTCCATTCCCAGCTTTTTATTGGTATGCCATCATTACCGGTTGAACGATCTTTGAAAATAATGGGTGATTTATAACATATATTGTTTTGAGCAAAGGAAAAAGCGGCTTTAGGCCCTTTAATGTTCAGCGGTATGGCATTGGAAGTGTCGTTGCACCAGGTTGGATAGGTTGTTGGCCTAAGTATCACCCGTATGTTTTCCTGCCCGTTATCAAGCCCGGTAATAGTAGCGGTATAATTATTAACAAGAGGCTGGTCGTTCCTTACAAATGTGGGAGTAAAAGACGTACCATCGCCATACAACCATCCTGCTATATAGTAATGATTCTGGTTATTACCTGAGTAATAAGGATTGGCGTCAAGCCCCGAAATCGTGATCTGCAGGTCGCCGCTGCCACATACTTCTGTTAAATTGGCCGAAAGAACAGGATTTTGACGCAACAGCACACTGATGTCAAAGGAGTCCTTCACATTACACTGCCCCGCTTCCGCAATAAGATAAACAGTATACCTGCCGGTTTTAGAATAGGTATAGGTAGTGGATTGTTGCCCGAGGTCAACTTCCTCTATATGCCCGTCTCCAAAATCCCACCACATTTTTTCCGCAAAACTGGTTGCTGCAGCCTGCGAAAAAGTTACTTCCCCGCTATTACAGTTCTGTGATCTTCCCGTTATTTTAGGGAAAGGAGGAAGCACTTTAATAAAGTCTTCTTTAACAAGGGTATCCTTACAGGAGCCTATCCCCCCGATAAGTGTTACTGTATAGTCGCCGGCCGCTTCATAATTGTAAGAAGGTGCATCGCCGCCGGTATAGTAACCGTTAGGGTTGCCATCGCCAAAATTCCATTGCCAGTTAGTAGCTGCCCCCGTTGTTTGATTAATAAAATAGACGGGGCTTCTGCCACATACTACTATGGAGGAGGCGGAAAAATCTATTTCCGGCTTCTCGTATACAATGATGCTGCTGTACCGTTCTGTTCCTTTACAATCGGAAGTGGTGGTATAGTTCAGTGTAACGGCATAGCTGCCTGCTTTATTAAAAGTGTGCGTGGGATTGGCCTCCGTTGAAGTTTCTCCATCGCCAAAATTCCAGGAATATTCTTTTATCAATGCGGGCTTGTCCACAGAAAACTTTGTTGCAAATCCCGGGCAGCCATCCACCGGGCCGGAAGTCCGGATATATACATTGGGCTTCGACAAAGAAATGACTTTGTTTACTGTATTTACACAACCGCCGGCATCTGTAGCCTGCAGGCTTACGGTATAGTTGCCATCGTTATTAAAAGTATAAACTGCTTCTTTGGTAGCCGCCGTTTGCCCGTTACCAAAATTCCATAACCACTTAACAGACGAGGAGGAGGTATCTGTAAAAGTAACGGCTACCGGGGCCCCGCACGCTCCATTCAAATCTGCCAGAAATCCACCTAGCTTCGGCCCGGCCTTCACCTCAATTTCTTTTTCCTTAGTTTCATTACAGCTCCCATAGCTGTTTGTCATTTTGATGGTATACTTACCCGGCGTTGCAAATGTGTGGGTGAACGACTGCCCGCTATAGCTTCCTGTAACCCCGGTAATTTGCCAGGTAGTTTTGGCAGGTGCCGGCGTGCTAGTGTTATTAAAAACAGTAGGAGCATTGGTGCATGTTATTGCCGGTATTTCAAAATCGGTAGTAAAATTAGCAACGTTTACCAGGTCGGGCATTTTTAGCGTATCGGAGCAGCCTTCTGAACTGTTAGCGATAAGCATTACAGAAAAAACACCCTTTTCTGTAAAGCTGTGGATGGGGTTTTGGTCGGTTGAAGAGCTACCGGAACCAAAATCCCAGTTGAAGCTCAATGTGCCCGGGCCGGTGCTTGTATTGGTGAATGAAAGCGATTCATTTACTGCGCATAACGCTGTTTTAGGCACAGTAAAGTTTGCCTTTATAGGTTGTAAAATAGTTATCCCGGATTTTTCGCCGGTGGCATGACAGCCATGACTGTTCACTACCGTGAGTATGGCCGTTTGATTGGCGGCCGCATTATAGGTGTGAGTGGTTTGCTGAAGGTTAGCGCCGTCCTGGGTAATGCCATCCCCAAAATCCCATATATATTTGGCTATTGAACCGTCGCCGGCCGAAGAACTGCTGGTAAACGCTACCGGAAAAGGAGCACATCCTTTTTCCGGAGAAAAGGAAAATTCAACAACGGGCTTTTTATATACTGTAACTGTTTTACTTGTGGTAGAAGTTTGTCCGCCATCTTTTACAGTAAGTGTAACGGTATACAATTTTTCGGTAATGTAAACCGCAAACACATCTTTATCATATCCTTTATTGCTGCCATTACCAAACTCCCATTCATAGGTTGCAGCAGCCGAAGCGCCGGTAGTGGTATTTTTGAAGTTCACTGTTAAAGGGGTACAGCCGCCATTCGGCGGATCCATGGTGAAATCCGCTTTTAACTGCGCAAACACAGGCACGCTTATACCCCAAAAAAGGCATATCCAAACACACCGCGCCAGAAGGGTCTTAGTACATACAAAACTCACAATTCAGCTTTTGTCTTATAGGGTTAAAAATCAGGATCACAGGAATGGACGGGAAATTATTTTCAGAATAGCCTTTGTTTTGAATCGCAATTAAAGGCAATATTGGACTTTAGGCCGGAAGACAATCGGAAGTACTCGGCAAAGCGAGCGCTAACTTACATAAAATCAACGAAATATTATATACGCATCCGCCCTTTTTCGTTACCGCTCATCGAAAATTTTTCTCTTGAAAACAATACTCCTACTTTCGCAAGTATGGAACAGCTTACATTAGGGCCGGGCACACGCCTGCAGCATACTCATTTTGGTCCGGGAGTAATAGTAGCGGTAAAATATGCCACATACCTTATTTCTTTTATCAATCATGGTGTTAAGGAAGTTGATAAAACAGATCCGCTGCTGGATGAGATCATTCCTGAAAATATTACTCCTGAAGTAGAAACGGTTTCTGAAACAGAAAAATCGTTGCTTAAAATACTTCGCTTATGGGGAGGGCTCACGGAAAATGTGCCTTTGGGAGATCGCTGGACCGGGGGCGCCATGATACTCAAACCTGCCGATCCGGGGCTAAAACCCAAAGAAGTACCCATTGACGCTTTTTTTCACAAAATAGTAATGCTGCGCGACAGGCTCAGGGTGCTGGAGCAGCAGATCAACGCACATAAAGTATTAACCGACGAAGAAAAAGTAAATCTTCAGCAATACATAACACGTATTTACGGCTCACTCACCACCTTTAATGTTTTGTTCAAAAACAAAGAGCAATGGTTTATTGGCGAGAAAGGAGCCAAAGAAGAATAGGCTTCGTCGTATTAATGAAAAACAACCTTTTATAATGAGAAAACATTGGTATCTGCTACTGGGTAGCTGTATTTTTTTTGTTACCGGCTTAAGCGCCCAGCATTATAAGCACCTGCACGAAAAAGCGGTTGTTGTAGACACGCACAACGATGTACTCTCCTCTGCCACCATGGAAGGACTGAATATTGAAAAAAACCTGCTCGGAAAAACGCATTCCGATATACCCCGGTTTAAAAAAGGCGGAATAGATATACAGGTATTTTCCATTTTTTGCGATGAAAAATTTGGGAAAGACACTGCTTATAAGTTTGCGAATATCGAAATTGATTCATTGTATGCCATTGTAAGCCGCAATCCTGCTAAAATGACGATGGTAACATCTCCCGCCGGGCTGGAAAAAGCGGTAGAAGAAAAAAAGCTGGGTTGTATGATAGGGGTAGAAGGCGGACACATGATAGAAGACCGGCTGGATTATATAGACAGCCTGTACAACCGGGGTGTACGCTATCTCACGCTTACCTGGAACAACTCTACTTCGTGGGCCAGCTCTGCCAAAGATGAAACAGGAAAAACCGTTAAAGCCGCGGGGCTGAATGATTTCGGCAGGCAGGTAGTAAAAAAAATGAATGAACTGGGGATGATGGTGGATCTTTCGCACACTGGTGAACAGACTTTTTATGACGCTCTTGCAATAACCACCAGGCCTGTGCTGCTTTCTCACAGCAGCGCGTATGCGCTGTGCCCGGTGTTCCGGAACCTGAAAGACGAACAGATAAAAGCGGTAGCGAAAAACGGGGGGGTGATACAGGTAAATTTTTATTCAGGCTTTATTGATCCCAACTATAACAAACGAAAGCAACAAATTACGACGCAAAGAAGGCTGGAGAAGGACTCGCTGAAGCAACTGAACCTGAGCGATAAAGAAATAAATGAATGGGTTGCCCGGAAAAACACGGAAGACTTTGAAGCGATCCGACCACCGTTTTCAATGATCCTGGATCATATTGATTATATGGTAAAATTAGCGGGAGTTGACCATGTAGGCATCGGCGCCGATATGGATGGCATTGAATCCCTGCCTAAAGGCATTAACGGGGTGCAGGACTATCCTAAAATAACCAAAGGGTTGCTTGAAAGAGGGTACAGCGAGGAAGACATCCTAAAGATACTGGGAGGGAATTTTATAAGAGTATTTAAGGCGAATAGCAAATAGCCGTCAGTCTATCAGCACTTATTGTTATGCCATACACTATACCGTACCCATCAACCTTCATTCTTCATCCGGCCATTCGCCTGATCCCTTTCTTACCAATACAGGTTCAGCACCGGTACAATCAATGACCGTGGAATGATTCATGCCGCCTATACCACCGTCTACCACAATATCAACCAGCTTGCTAAAATTGGCGTCCATCAGTTCCGGGTCGGTATATTCTTCTACCATCTCGCCCGGCAGGGTGGTACTGAGTATAGGATGACCTAATTCTTTTACGATGGTTCTTGCAATTTCGTTATCGGGCACACGAATACCCACCGTGTTTTTTTTGCTCTTTAACAGTTTGGGCACTTCTTTGCTGGCAGGTAAAATAAAGGTGTAAGGTCCGGGTAAATAAGTTTTTAGCAGGCGATACAGTGAGGTGGAAATGCTTTTGGTATAGTTGCTCAGGTGACTGAGATCGTAGCACACAAAAGAAAAATTAGCTTTTGCCGGATCAATGTTTTTTATACGGGCAATTTTTTCAATGGCTTTGTGTTGCGAAATATCGCAGCCCAACCCGTAAATAGTATCCGTAGGATATATAATGACGCCGCCGCTTTGTAAGGCTTCTACAATTGTTTTTATTTGTCTCGGTTGCGGATCAACAGGATGAACATGTAACAACATGGGTAATTTTTTTAGAGAAGGCGACGAGATACAAGATCACACATTTCCATCTTTTATACGCAACGTACTTATTGCCCCCGGTTAATCGCTCCACACTTTGGTGCCTTCGCTGCAGTTGGCGCAAATATCAATATTCTTTCTGCTGTTCATCAGCTCACGGCGGAATTGTTTATAATTATCATTATGCCATATCTCTTTAAAAGACTGCATATTAAGATTGCCGAGCCGGTGCATAGCATCTTTATCAAAGCAGCAGGGCACCACCAATCCGTCCCAGGTTATTACATTGGCATGCCACAGCTTCCAGCAATGATTGTTTAATTTGTTTTTTATGCTGTACCCGCCATCAGTGCTCTTTTTATACCTGCTATATTTATTCAGGGAAGGAATAAGATGGTTGGGATCATTTTCATAATCATATACCTGCGCGGTTTTAAACCATACATCATCCACACCCACCTCCTTCGCCAGTTGCTTTACTTCCTGTATCTGGTGCTCATTGGGTTTAACTACCAGGAATTGAAATATAACAAAGGGCTTTTTGCTGTTAAGCTCTTTTTTCCATTTTACAATATGCTTTGCACCTTCTATTACTTTATCAAGCCTGCCGCCTTTGCGGTATTGCTGGTACACTTCCTGCGTTGTTCCGTCAATAGAAATGATCAGCCTGTCAAGCCCGCTTTCAATGGTTTTTTTTGCATTAGCATCGGTGAGATAATGCGCATTGGTTGATGTGGCGGTATAAATTTTTTTACCGGCAGCATATTTAACCATTTCCAAAAAGTCCGGATTGAGGTAAGGCTCACCCTGGAAATAAAAAATGAGGTACAGCAATTCCTTATGTATATCATCAATCGTTTGCCTGAAAAAATCTTTTTTCAGCATACCTGTTGGCCGCGAAAAGCTCCTCAACCCGCTTGGACACTCGGGGCAACGGAGGTTACAGGATGTGGTAGGCTCAAAAGAAACAGAAACAGGATAACCCCATTGTACGGGTGTTTGTTTCCACCGGCTGATATAAAAGCTGCTCAATACTTTAGCCGCATTCCAGGCTCTTCTGAAGCTGAGCTTGGACAAAAGATTCATACTGTCATGAAAATGAAAACGCGGCATAATTGCATAAAGGTAAAGAATATAGGGGAAGGTAAATCTGTCCGGCTTTTGTACTGATGTTCAACATTTGCACTACTGCCCAACAGGTTTATCTTCGGTGAGAAAAGTTCTATTAACTTAAAGCCATATTGCGGCAGGTACTTGTTCGCCGGGGTGGGAAGTTGTTCCCGCGGTTTGGAGAAGCAGACGCACGGGGATTGCTTCTCCCGCCATACCATTGCTTCAGCTCAGATTTTGATGCGGGCGGGA
>JAHBTJ010000047.1 GCA_019638595.1 Chitinophagaceae bacterium | reverse complement strand
CGTAACCAATACAACTTTGTTTGTAAAATCATAACTGGCTTTCACGTTACTCATGGTTTATCAATTTAAAACGGTCTGAAACGGTCCGAAAAATCATTTTTTATATTTCTATGCTGCCTACTACAGCTCCAATCGGAATGGTAACACCTTCACTCACCAGAATAGTTCCCAAACGTCCATCGGCGGGGGACTCAAGTTCCACTATTGATTTTTCACTTTCAAACTCAAGCACTGTCTCTCCTTTTTTTACAGTGTCGCCCTGCTTTTTGTGCCACTGCGTAATAGCTACTTCAGTGATGGTTAAACCCAGGTTGGGAATTGTAATTTCTATACTACCACCTGTGGATGCGGTATGTCCATTGCTATTGCTATCTGCATTGGCAGCGGATGCAGGAGGCATCGTTTGCCATCCTGTGGTTGTTTCATTGCTGTGTGTATGATCGGTGATACCCGTTACCGGCAGGTAAACAGAAACAAAATGATTTCCGTTGAGCGTTGAGCGCACAGTGTCTACAATTTTTTCGGCTGTAATAGTTACAGCCGCTTCCAGTAGCGGACTAAAAGGTTGCGGCACCGATACTTTATTAATCCTGGCCACAGGCGCTTTGAGTGTATAGAAGCAATGTTCTGAAACCACCGCGGCAATTTCGGATCCTATACTGCTGAAACCATAGCCTTCATCTACTACTACGAGGCGCCCTGTTTTTTGTACACTCGCAACAATGGAGGCAGTGTCAAGCGGAACGATGGTCCTGAGATCGATGATGTCGCAGTCTATGCCGTGGCTTACTAATTGGCGTGCCGCTTCTATGCAGGTATGCACAGGCTGCCCAAAACTTACCAATGTAATGTCGCTGCCTTCCTGCACTATGCGGGCTTTGCCGAAAGGAATATAATGCTCTTCAACAGGCACGGGGCCTTTGGAGGGAAACAAGGATTTGGGTTCAAGAAAAATGACGGGATCATTTGAATGCAAAGCAGTCTTCATCAATCCTTTGGCATCTGCAGGGGTGGAGGGCACCACCACTACTACGCCGGGCACATTGGCCCACAACGAATGAAAAGTTCCGCTGTGCTGAGGACCGGCCTGTTTAATTTGACCAGCACCGGCACGTATAATAACGGGTACGCCTATCTGACCATTGCTCATATAGCGGAGTTTGCTGGCCTGGTTGATGATCTGCGTACACGCGTCAAAAATAAAGTCCGCGAACATAAGGTCAGCGATTGTTCGGCACCCGGCAGCAGATGCTGCTGCCGCAGCACCGGTAAAGCCCAATTCGCAAATGGGAGTATCAATCAACCGGTCGCCAAATTCACTCCACAGGTTTTTGGTTTGCCCAAATGTTCCGCCTCTTTCACCAATTCCTTCTCCTATATAGAGTATCTGTTTGTCGCGATGCATTTCTTCTGCTATACCGTCTCTTACGGCTGCCAGCCAGCTCTGCATTGTTGTTTCCCCTTTGTCATTAACAGCACGTAAAGCCACCTGTGGATTTACAGGATTGTTCCAAACATGTTCTGTAGCAGTGGAAGAATCTGGTTGGGGTGAGGAACGTGCAAATGCGACGGCATGGTCGATCCGTTGACTCACCAATTGATCTATGTGATTGAGTTCGGTGACGGATACCAGATCGTTTTCGAGGAGGTGTTGCCGGTATCGTTTAATCGGGCATTTCGTAATCCATTCTTCCAGTTCTTCTTTTGTTCTATACGTTCCTACCAGCACATCGCCTTCGTGGTGACCTACCGTGCGATAGGTAATCGCTTCGATCAGCGTAGGACCTTCGCCATTCCTGGCTCTTGCAATAGCTTCCCCTACCACACGTTGTACTGCCAGCACATCATTTCCATCTACCCTGATACCCGGAATGCCATATGCATCGGCTTTGCCGGCAATATCGGTATTGAGCTGTGCCTGCGAAACAGGCGTGCTCGTAGCATAGAAATTGTTTTCACAAACAAATACAACCGGTACTTTTTTGATGGCTGCCAGGCTTAAAGATTCGTGGAAAGAGCCATGACAAATGGCTCCATCGCCAAAAAAGGAAACAGCAACCTGGTGGGTTCCTTTTGCCTGTGCACTCATCCCTAATCCTACTGCCAGGGGAATGCCACCGCCTACCAATCCGTTGGTGCCAAACAGCCCGGCTTCAGTACTGTAAATATGCATAGATCCACCGCGACCACCATTGGTTCCGGTGGACTTTCCGTATAATTCTGCCAACAGTTCATTTTCATCTACACCTTTTGCCAATGCATGCCCGTGGCCTCTGTGTGTGCTGGTCACCCAGTCTTCACGGTTTAAGCCAGCACATACGCCTACGCATACCGCTTCTTCACCTACACACAGGTGGATGAAGCCCGGTACTTCTCCTTTGCGGTAATTTTCCTGAACAGCCAGTTCAAATTTTCTGATCAGCAACATTTGCTCATATAAATAAAGTAGTGCTTTTTTATCCGTGTCACCAGTGTTATTTTTAACCAGGCTGGAATACTGAATCCGATTCATAATAATTATAATTGATGCTGGTAATTAATCTTTGTTATATAGAATAAGTAATGTGTTCTCCAGGCGTCATTACCCTGCAATGGATGCCGGGTGCCAGTTTAGGCGCTTCGCGCAGGAAGGTGGCCGGATCACCCACGCCGCCCGGCACAACATGTTCCAGGAACATCCAGAAATGACAGGGGATAACCAATGAAGGGGTAAGTTCAACTGCCAATCGCAATGCTTCTTCCGCAGTCATGTTTCCATAAGTACCGTTGATGGGGGCGATCATAATGTCTATCGGAACGCCCAGCGATGTTTTAATTTCTTTGGGACGGAATGCGGTATCGCCCGCATGATACAATCGGATGCCATCTACTTCCATGAGATAACCGATAGCTTCCGGCGCCAATTCACCGTGATCCGCGTAGATGGCCCGGATATTCAACTCTTTCCAGGTGATGGTTTCTCCTTCTTTGATGACTGTGTACCGGTCTTTGGAGACCGCGTGTTCTTCAAAAAAAGATACACAGTCAGGAGCGATGATAAAATGTGTACCTGTTTTTTTTACTATCAGCGGCATCGCGTCCGGATCAAGATGGTCTGCGTGATGATGCGTGATCAAATAAAGATCCGCTGATAATTCGTCCGCGTTTATAGGAGCGGGGATCATTCTTTTAAATCCAAAAAGCCGTTCACACGCGTCAGAAAGATAGGGATCAATAAAAATTCTTTTTCCGCCGGATGTTTTAAAGCAGAAGCCAGCCTGCGCCAGGTAGAACAATGCCAGTTGGCCTGCCTGCACCACCGTTTCATCAATTTTCTTTTGTAAGCTCATCGTTACTCAGTTTTATCTCCCTTTTCAAATAATATTTTAAAGACCTTCTACATATCCTTTTCCTAATCGTAATCCTATGTCGTCGTACCCTTCGCTGAACGACATCCACGAAGTAGTGCCGCCATCTACCACTATTGTTTGCCCCACTATGTAACGGGCATCGGTTGAAGCCAGGAATACAATTGTTTTAGCAATGTCAAGTGGTGTGCCGCTGAAACCACATGGAATAAGTTTGCCCAATCCATCCAGTTCATTGGGTTCCGCAGCTTTGAAATGATTTTCTACCGGCACCGCACCCGGTGCTACTGCGTTGATCCTGATCCCCTGTTTGGCCAACTCAATTGCCAGTTCCCTGGTGTGTGCGATAATAGCGCCTTTAGTACCTGCATACACGGAGTGTCCTTTAGAGGCGCGTATACCATGCACAGAAGACAGGTTAATGATAGCGCCTCCACCAGCCGCTACCATAGCGGGAACAACCGTTTGCATAATGAAAAACTGCGCCCGTACGTTCACGTTATACAATGTATCGAACTGTTCCGGTGTTACTTTACCGAACTCCAGGGTCATCGTAATGCCGGCATTGTTCACTAATACATCCAGCCCGCCAAGAAAAGCAATGGCTTCTTTTGCCAACCTGATCGCTTCCTGCGCACTTCGCAGGTCGGCTGCAATAGAAGTAGCGGTTCCGCCAGCCTGCTGTATTTCACGAACAGCCGAATCTACTCCTTCTTTACTGTGCGCATAATGCAGCACAACCTGTGCGCCTTCACGCGCAAATTCCAATGCGGTTTCTCTGCCCAACCCGGTTCCTGCGCCGGTAACCAGTACTTTTTTCCCTTTCATTTTTTCTGGCATAGTATATTGTTTAAATCGTTAATTCAACGTACCAGTGATATTTTTCACCAGCGCGAACACTGCTTACCTGTCCGTAGGCTTTGGCAACATCCGGGCGGTCATAACATATAGTACAGGGTTCAATAAATATGTTATAAAGATTATCCCATCCATTTTCGTTCATCAGTATACCGAGGTACGGCACTGTTTCTACTGAAAAAGAAACGGTCAATTGTTTTTGTTCTGCGGGGTCGATCAGTTTACACCAGCCTTCTTTTAGTTTGTTCTGAAAATAATATTTTTCAAAGCCGTTGCTTTGCGGCGGCCGGCTTATATCTGCCCTGTAAATACTACCTTCTTTGTCTTTGAACAAAGGCCAGTCCATTACTTCTCCATAAGCACGATTGGCGTTCGAAAGGATGGAGATAGCGTTCTTACAATCGTCCGGAACGGCAATGCTCGTACCCGGTTGCATATTGAACATAAAATGGCCTGCCCAGAGAAATTCAAAATCATGTTCACTAAAATTTTCCAGCGTATAACTAATACGCAGCGAATGTTCTGATGGAAATGAAATGCTTTTTTGCAGGCTGTAAGGAAAAAGGCTGCTCTTTACCGTTAGTATCAATTGATCGTTGTCGGTCACTGTTTTCCAGGGACGGCTCCATACTTCACCGTGATCGCCCATAGGCAGCCCTTTCCAGGGTTCCTGCCGGCATTCACACGCGTCTATGGTGGGAAACATATCGTCGTAGCCGCTGCATTCTCCCTCCACGTATATACCATCCACCGGCTGATCTTTGTATTCTTTACCGGGGCGTTGTACGAGGTATTCGTAACCGTTAGCCAGATCTTTAAAGGAAACCATTTTTCCTCCCGGTTCAGGAATGAATTCTGCCCTGATGCGGCTGGTGCTGCATACGATACTTGGCTTGCTTTTATATTGCGACCGGGTTATCTCCACAATTAAAATTTAAACAGTTTAATGCATATTGCCTTTTAATAACTCATCAGGTTGCGCTGCAGCAAGGTCCGGAACCCTGAAATACACTACTTTTCCTTCGGGATCGGGAAACGGGGTTAACTTCAGTTCCATTGGTTTGCCTATTGTTAACAACCGATCGCCCATTTTTACTTTACAGCTCACACTGTTCAATATTGATTCTCCCTCGTTGATCAATTCCAGCGAATTGGGGTCGATAATAAAATTGGTAAGATCTGCCGCATCTGTATCAGCCAATTGCTTTTGCTGTTGAGGGTTCAGGCAAAATACCTGTGGTCCACGTAGTACAGCCACTCTGCCTGCCTGCCGCACACGGCCGGCAACAAGCCTGAAAGACATAGGCAACTGTAGCGTAACCTGGTCTCCCGGTTGCCAGTGCCGTTCCAATTGTAAAAAACTTCCGGCAACTATTTTCTGTTGATGTGTTGTACCGTTGATCTTCACCTCAGCATTGTTGCACCAGGCAGGTATACGCAGGGCTACCGAAAAACTGGCCGGCTCTGATGGTTCTATATCTAATTTTATATCGCCTGTTGCCGGGTAAGAAGTCTGTTGCCGGAGTGTAAGCGAAATTTTAGAAGAGAGCTGGATGTTGGCCTCTGCCGTACTATAAAGATTTACCACTACACCATTGGCTGTTTGGTAAAAAATAATACCCGGCAGGTCAGCTACAATTCTTCTGAAATTATTAGGACAACAATAGGTATCGTGTTTAAAATATACGCGCTCGCCTTCCATGGGTATAAAATAACGCAGTTGCCGTCCATCGAGCGATTGAGCGGCGAACAGCGCGTTGTATAACATTCTGTCTATCATGTCGCCATATCGCGCGTTTCCTTCCATCTGTATTAACTTATCCATGAGCCGGATCTGGTAGGCTGTTGCACAGGTTTCGCCCAGGTATTTTCGTCCTCCCTGGTCGGTGTTCCAGCTTTCCCACAACCCCGCGGCGCCGGTTACCACAGCGCCATTGCGATCTAGTAAAAATTGAGATGCGAGTTTTCCTGATTGTAACAATGATTGCTGAGATGTGATAGCAAACAGATCAAATTGTGCCAGGCACATGTCAATGTCTGTATACATATGGGTTTTGCCAATCGTGTTAAGCTCCAGATCGATACGCCAGGCAGGAAGATTGAGCTCTTTGACTACAAAATCGAGGTAGCGTTTGTCAAGGCTTACTCTGTATAGTTGGAGGATATTGTTTTCTATGCCGAGTTGTCCCCAGCTTTGCCAGTCTTTTGGTTTCGAATGCCAGTTCGCAATTACATAGTCTGCCAGTTTTGTAGCCGCCGTAAGTGAAGTACCTGTGTTAAAAAACTGGTAGTCGGTGGTTAACCCTAAAATGATGTATCCTATTTCGTGAACATCCCACAGCTTCCACATTCTTGAAGCTTTTACCATTGTACCTATATACCCGTCTGCTTCCTGTGTTTGAATGGTTTGATCGACCAGTTTGTTTTTTAATTGTATAACTTTTTCATTTTTGGTATATACAGCAAAACGCACGGCAGCATCCAGCAATTTACCAAGACCTATGTAATCAGAATATCCTTCACCGCGAAATGTTTTGCTCCTGAAGGGTTCCAGGAAAACTTCAGGATCTAATGCAAGCAGGTTGTGTTCAATAGTATGATTGATGCAGATACCGATCGCGCCGCTCACTTTAACCTGGTTGAGATGTAACGCGCGCCAGGGTTTGTGATAAGGCGGCGAGTTTTTTTTTGAATCCTCAGTTATTGCTGCTGATCCGGCCAGCTCTATCGCTTTTGCTGTATCAACG
Organism: Chitinophagaceae bacterium; assembly: GCA_019638595.1. Lineage (GTDB taxonomy): Bacteria > Bacteroidota > Bacteroidia > Chitinophagales > Chitinophagaceae > Agriterribacter. The sequence goes on along the minus strand of JAHBTJ010000047.1, from coordinate 6,827 downwards.
GATATGATGGACGGAGTAGTTAACAATCCGATGGCTTTCAGAAATTTCCGCCGCCGCAACGAATCATTTTTATTCTTTTTGTTTGCAGACATACTGTTGGTTAGTTAATCACACTACTTAAACAATTCAATAAAACTATTTTCAGCTTTTTGTTCCAGGCATTACTGTATATAACCGATGCTTTTTAATTGTTGTGTCCAGTCTGCCGGAACCGCCGCTATTTTTTTAGTACGATCGGGCGCCGCGAAGCGGAGCATGTTACTCAACAAGCGATCTGCGGCCGGATCAACGCCCAGGTTTTCTACGATGTGTAAGGTGTTCACTAAAAAACGACCTTCCCCCAATGTCCATGCACCCAACTGCACACCCGAGCAATAATTGTGACTGATCCTCGTGGCGCCGCAAATTGTTTCATCAGGGTAGGTGAGCGGTGCGCTCACTTCCTGGAAAGTGTGTACGGGTTTTGCATTGGTGTTGTATTCCTGGCAGAGCGCCTGTACCGCAATGATGTTCCTGTAAAATTTTACATCCATCATACCACCCGAAGGTAGACCGGCAAATACCGGGTGTTGTTTGCTCCAGCGATCGGCCCTGTAATAACCTGCTACATGATCTACCGGCTGGATAATTCCTTTTTCTTTAAGAGGTAACCAACCCGTAGACAGGTTACCACGTTTGAGTACGGCAGGATTTAAAAAAATGACCGAGCTACCGCGCGCAATGTGTTGTACTACCTGTAACATTTGTATACTGTCGGGCGCTACTTTACCGGTTATAAGAATCAGTTGTCTTTCCGCATTTTTGTCCGTTTGAAGCGAAATCTGTTTGATACCCTGATCACCCAACCAACCGGTTAGTATTGGGTCATTCCCTAATACTACTACCGAAGAGGGCAGCCCTGCAAGATTTTTTGGTTCGCTTACGTAAAATGTTGCTTCGCCGCCTACGGCAGTTCCACCACTATCGAGTTGCGCGAGCAATCTATACTTACCTTCAATGCCCTTCAGTATTTTGATTTCCTCCAGCACTTGTTGCGCAAAGGGGGCTGCATCGTTTCCCTGTATGTTGACAGTCGTCTTTTTTTCGAAAACAACGCGCAGGTCGGGCGAAATTATTTTAATGGTAGCCGGATAATTTCCTTTTTTCAATACATCCAGGTTTGAGAAGGAGGCTCTGATCAGGAGCGAATCTCCGCTATATATACTTTGTGGTTCAGTGGCCAGGCACCAGCGAAGTGGGCTGTTGGCAAGCAAAACCGATGGGATCAATGCCGGCTTCAAACGCCGGAAATTGGTTGCAACACTTTCGCCCATACTATAATCCGCTACACCGTTGGTAGGTGTATAGGCAACAACAAAGGGGTTTGAGCGAATAGCAGCTTCGCCGGTTTGTCTGAGTTCATTGGCTGTGCGATAAGCCTCCTGGATATAATCCTCATGTGTGGCCCATATATCATTCAAACCAAATTTTTGCCAGTCGGTTTTGAATTTATCATACTGCCTGTGGAAATACATGGCATCGTCAGATCCGGCTTTTCCCCATTGCTGGTAATCGCCCAGTTCCGAAGGCAGATCGATTGGGAAACACAATCCACTTTCGCTAATGTATATTTTCTGACCGGGCATTGCTGGTATTCTGCCCGAAAGTTCGTCTAATGTTTTTTTGGAATAGGGAATAGGAACATAGGGATGCCAGTCTTTTAATTTTTGTTCGGCTACATCCCAGATACTTGAGCCCGGATTACTTAAACTTCCTATAGTGGTATCTTTGTCAAATCGCCCGCTGTTCAATACAATCATCCGGGTAGGATCTAATTGCCGGAGCCTGGGTAGCAATTCAACTGCTTTACGGAATATAATACCTTCATGATTTTCGTTGAGTGCGCCCCACATAATAATACTGGGATGATTGCGGTCGCGCTTTATTACGCCAGAGATGGAACGTTCGTAACGCAGCCGCATGGTATCTTTCATGGCTTCGGGTCTTTCATACTTGTATCCTCCAAATTCATTCATTTGCCAGGAGCCATAGTGTTCCTGGTGAACGAGAATACCCAGTTCATCATAGATGTCAAATATCCGGGGATTGGGACAACCAAAGGGGATGCGTACAAAATTCTGTCCCAATGCTTTCATGTGAACAATATCCCGCCGGAGCATCTCCTCATACAACGGTATTGTATAACCTACGGGATAGTGAGTACTGAAATTACAGCCGATCAAAAAGATTCTTTTGCCATTCAAACGGAAAAAGCCATTCTCAAAACGAAAGTCACGAAATCCAAAACGTACCGATAATTCTTCATTACAGGCGGGTGTTGCAACCGATACTTCCACCCGGTAAAGAAAAGGTTCTTCGGGGCTCCAGAGCTGGTGATTGGCCACCTGTATTTCTGTTTCAATTTCAGTTATGCCACCGGAAATTTGGTGCTGTTCACTTTTAAGTGTAAGTGAGCGGCCGGTGCGGAACTCAGAAACTTTGAAGCGTACAGTCCGCCGGATCGTTAAGCCCTGTGTATTGGAAATCCAGGCTTTCACTTTTGCTTTCCCTGTTAGCCAGTCTGCCTGTACAAAAATATCCTGCACACGCAGGTCTGCAACCGATAGCAGATCTACATTACCGGTAATACCACCGGAGTTGTATACGGCATTGCTGGTGTAGGGGTGATGTTTTAAACTGGACGCTGTTTCTTTTAATAAGATATTATCAATAGGGTAGTAGTCGGGATTGAGTACACGCACAACCAGCAAATTCCGGCTTTGATAATGGAGCGCCTTTGTAATATCTACTTCAAAAGCAAATTCACCTCCTTCATGCGATCCTACTTTCACTCCATTTACCCAAACCTCTGCCATGTAATCCACCGTTTGGAACCGGATGATATATTTCCCTTCTTTTTTTTGCGGAGGCGCATCGAACGAACGCCAGTACCAGGCAACCCCATGATAGTTGTGAAAGATGTCCTGTATTACCCAGGGAACTGTAGTTGTCTTTGAAGCATGCGTTGGAGGATTTTTGAACCATTCCTGTTGAATGCCGGTGTTATTACTGTCCGTTGCTATGCTCCAATCGTTGCCGTTTAATGAAACTGCATAGGCGCAGATGGCATCTGAGCCGGAATTTCCAACAACTTTTTGCGCTTGTAAGAAAACGCTTTGTACCATTAGCAGGGCGGTAAACATAAACCTGGTCATCGTTTTATTTTTTGGAGTGTTTTATTCAGTAACTACCAGGCTTATGCGCCAGGGATCAATAGACGGGATGATAAATTTTTGGTAGGGGCCATCTGCACCTGAAGCACGCACCACTGTTTCCTTACAATGCATATCGTATACCCTGATCGTTTTTTTTGTAGTGTGCAGCATGAGTTGCACATTTTTCGCTTCGTCGAAGGAAGAATTGCTGATGGCTACAGTGGCTTTGTCGCCCTGTTTACGCGCCCAGATATTCATTTTATGAAACGATCCGATATACGCGGGCAGTTGGTTGTTAGACAGCCAGCGGAAAACAGCTTTTATCTGGGTATTTTTAGAGAGGTTGCCCATTGACTGCCAGGGATAATATCCGGCTACACAAATACGTCCACCTAACCGGTTCTGAAAAATTCCCATCGCACACTCTCCTACGGTTTTGTCAGTATAATCGGTAAGCTCTGAAAGTATCTCCGCTTTTGGATCACTCTTTTTAAAAGTGTAGGCCGGCTGCATCCAGAAAGATTGCCGGTTGTCTCTCAATCGCCCGCTGAAAGCTCCGTTGAGCGGATGATTGGTTAATCGCTCAATTCTATCCTTATTCTCAGAGCGTACCACTTCAAATCCCGTCAATTCCCCATATCCCAACTCATTAAATTGTTGCAAAGCCTCCGCATCCATGTATACCGCCGATTGCAACAGTTGCATGATCTCGGTTTTATCCATGGCATATATCATATCCTTAGTGATCATGGTGACGCTTGCATTGGTTGGTTGATAGCTAACCGGTAAACCATTTTCATAAAGGTCCATGGGCGCTAATGGTGTTTTACCTGTTAGCCAGTTGCCTTGTGGATTCACGGCTATTTCACTGTTCTTATTCCAGTAAGAAAATAAACCAGACACAGGCGTTCTTCCAAAGTGTTTGGCCATCAGGTCCAGGAAAGGACGCACCTGTTGCAGTTTTTCCGCCAGGGGTTCATATTCATCCAGGGGTTCATCGTGAAACGTGAGTACATTATAAGCTGCTCCCGTGCAGCCGGCGGCAATGTAAGCCGCCGCTTCAAACGCTACCATCGTAGCAGATTTTTTAAACCTGGGATATGGAAAGTTTTCTATTTCCGATTGAATGGAGCGTACTTCAGGAGGTAAAGCGGAAGCCTGTCTGCCCATTGAATGAGCCTTGGCAATAAAAGCAGACGGCGTAAGATCGTCGTAAGCGCCGCCACCCGGTCGCCACATTACGGGTATATTATTGGCGCCCGCCAGTATTTTGGCCCAATTACTGAAATCGTACCCCGCATAGTAAAGATCACTCGACATAAATCCAAGCGCTATCTTTGGATTCACGCGCCGTACTTCTTTTTCAATCAGTGTAAACAAGCTGGCCATGGTGTTCCTGTTGTGCTGTATCCATGCTTTACGCACCTCCAGTTTTTTGTCTACCGCGCCTTCATCGAAGGTTTTTTTTAATTGCGCCCGTGTGTATTTTGTTCCGTTTTCCCCAGCGAAAATTTCCAGGCAATGATCGCAAAAACAGGCAAACTGAATATTACCGTAACCTCTTAACCGAACATCATCATCAATCCAGATGTAATCCGGCGAAGCAAGAGCGGTGGCTCTATAAATGGGAATTATATATTCTTTGCGGTATCGCTCATCGTTCGGGCAATAAGATCCTTCATATGTCTTGCCCTCTATATCAGTCATATGAGTATAATAGTCTACCTGCAACGAATTATCCAGGTTTTCGTTAAGATGGCCTACTGTATTCAGCAAATTGATGCCGGTTTTAAATCCACGTTGCCGTGCCAGAGACATCCGGTCTTTGAGAATGGCTACACGTTCTTCCAGCACTTTTAAAGGGGGTGGCGGATGGGTGATGGACGTAAAGAAAGTAATTTCGCTGGTGGCTCTTTTATGTTTTTCGAAATACCGAAGCAGCTCATTAAATCTCCCGGCAGACAGGGATTGTCCCAGTCCTATGCGGAACGAAATAAAAGCAGAATCGAGTGCCGGCGGAGCAGCTATGCTGGTTTGGGCGCCGGCATTCTGAGCAACGATATTGGTTATCGCGGGTAGCAGCAGCAAAACCGACTTTTTTACAAAATGCCAAACATTCATGAGAAATGAGTTTATTGAAAATTTAGTAGCCCGGGTTTTGTTCCAGGTTAGGGTTCATATCAATTTCGCCCTGCGGAAAAGGCAACAGGTAATGTTTTTCTTCGAACACCAACGAAACGCCGCCGGGTGTTTTAAGTTGGGGCAATACGATATGCGCGATATGCCAGCGCTTCAAATCAAAATATCGCTGACCTTCCAGGGCTAACTCAATCCTCCTTTCGTGCCGTATGTAATCTCTCAGCGTTTCTTTTGTGCTGTAGGCAACCCTGTCTACAGGCGGCATATTTACGCCCGTTCTTCCTCTTATCAAATCTAATGCATCATATACACTTGCATCAGGGCCATCGGCCTCGTTCCTGGCTTCGGCATACATCAGCAGGATATCGGCATAGCGGAGATGCACATAATCTTCGTCGTACTGATCTTGTTTGCTGTAGCTGAAAGGCGCTCTGGAAAGATCGACATATTTCTGCATATTAATCCCGGTAAGACTTAGCGCCCCTGCGGGTTCGCCTGCGGGCCAGGTAACGTTAGGCATCCTGATGGTGTATCTCAATCGCGGGTCGCGGTTGAGCCAGGGTTGATCTTCATCGTACAATGGCGAAGTAGCAATAGATTTTCCATCGGTGCATTCGTATGCATCTACCAGATCCCAATAGGGACAAATATGAGAACCCCAGCCAAACTCCTGGTCGCCGCCCCTGTTAGCGTTCGATCCTTCTGCAGTGGCTTGCGAAAGAGTAGGAGATAAATATACGGTTGAGAACATGATCTCCGGATTGTTGGTTTGCCCGGATGCCAGGAATATCTTTTCATAATCTTCCGCTAAATGAAATACGCCGCCATCAATAATCTGTTTAGCGAGTTGAGCTGCTTCGGGCCATTTTTCTTCGTACAGTAGTACCCTTACTTTTAATCCCTGGGCGCTGCCTCTTACCGCGTGACCCCCATAGGAAGTATTGGGTAATTTGTCAATGGCATAATCAAGGTCTTCCTTTATAAAAGCCAGCACTTCTGCTTTAGGGCTTTGTTTTACTTTCGCTTCATCGGGCGTGGCGGGAGCCGTTTTATAAAGAATAACATCACCATAAAAATTAACGAGGTCGAAATATACGAGCGCTCTCAGGAACTGTACCTCTGCTTTATAGCTTTCTCTTTTGGAACTCTCCACCGCTTCTACCTGGTCAATATTGGCCAGGAAATAATTGTAGGTGGCAATGGCTCTGTAAGAAACGCTGAATACAGTTGGAGACAATCCGCCTGTTGTAGGATTAAGGTCGCCTGTAACAATAGTGGTGATGTTCCAGTTGTAGGACCCCCATTGCGAATAACCGCCGTCGGCAAGTGCGTCGAGATAGGGACGTGCCCAACCATAAGGCGACAGCGGATATAAAGTTGCATAACATCCTGCCAGCGCCATTTGTATATCCGCGTCTGTTTTCCAGAACGAACCACTGGAAATGGCATCGAGGGGATCTTTATCGAGTTCTCTTGCACATCCGCCACACAGGG
>JAHBTJ010000046.1 GCA_019638595.1 Chitinophagaceae bacterium | reverse complement strand
TGATTTTGTGTAATGGCGTAAATTTTTGTTACATGCAACCTTGGCAAAATAGTCGCAAGATTTGTAGACTTTAAATTTACCACAATGAAATTTGAATTAAGTTTATCAACACTCTTAGTTTTTATCGTCCCTGGAACAGTAACACTTGTTGGACTCCTTTTATTTGTTCCTTACGAAACAATAAAGAGTTTTATTGACAAAGCTTACTCAAATGACAAAATTGATATTATACTTCTTTTTATACTTGCTATTTTCATTTTAGGAGCCATCATTGAAATGTTACGCCCTGTAACAATAGGCTATATTATCGAAGAATGTGTCAAAGACAAAATGGAAGACTATCTAACCAAAATTACAAAGGACAACTTGGATATTTTTAATATGCTGACAGACCAAACTCAAGTGTATTATAAATTAAATGCAAATTTTTTACTTTCAACTGCTTTGCTTCTCACCTGTGGCATTTTCAATCACGAAATTATCCCATGTTCTTTCTATATTATAGTCTCTTTATTTATTGTTTTTGAGATTATTGCAACAGTAAGTGCTCGAAAGAGCGTAATATATGTAATGAATAAATTTTATACATCAAATTAAAACTTATGTGTTTAGGTCTACCCTGTCGTAATTTGAAAGTTACATTAAAACAATCTTTGGGAAAATTACCTCGTGGAGCAGTTGGTGTTGTTCTTGAAGAGAATTTAAACAACAGAACAGTTTTAGTAGAGTTTAGTGCGTACTCGCAAACAATATGGGTAAGCGGAAAGTTATTTGTTGAATATCGAGAGGAAGATGATGAGAGGAATTTGCAGGTTCCGAGCTAATGAAGGGACTATGGCTGCATGTAGTTGGGTTTTATGCAAGTGAGGCTGGACATTGTAACATCAGCTAAATGCAAATACCAGCAGCGGTTCAGACTTGACGAATATCTATCGGCTTTTATGCTTATCTTCAACAAAATGTTTTCAATCAGCAACGGCCCCGGGCAGAGGGAATTCTAACTCCACACCTGCAAAGCCCGGTTCGTTAGCAATCAGGCTACTCAACAAACCTTTAAAATTAAACAATGAACAATGCCTTATTTTTTATTCCAATTTTAATGGGAACATTTTTTTAATTGCAAGCTTTATAATGCTGAAATTTCCAGGGAATAAAATCAACAGTTCTTACTGATATAGAACTTTTCGTTCTATGGAAAATCAACAAACATGGGATTTCGCTTAACTCTATTCAACGAAAGAACTGGGAATCATTTTGGCATTGTGTTCTATTATTGAAATTTGGTACAGTCCCAATAAAGGCATTACGATCATACTTGGACTTATCCTTATACCTGGTTTTCCACAGCACCTCTCCTCCAAGCCAGGTGTGCCCCTCCTCCTACCCACCAGGCATCTCACCGGAGCGCTGCGTAGAACCAAAGGCTTTCACCAAAGAAAACGATCTGAAATTTATTGCTGCTCATTTATATTCAAATTTTAAAACCGATGTGTGCTATATAAAAGTTTTACATACTTTTATATGATCCAAAACGCCCAGCGATCTGATGCATACCAAAGCGATTGCCTGTAATTCAGAAAAAGCGTTGATGCTTTTGTCCTCCACCGGAGACTCCGCTGCATTTACTCAACTCTTTCACCTGTACAAACACAAGCTCTATAGCTTTATAGTAAAGCTAACGGGCTCATCTCAAATGGCCGAAGATATTATCCAGGATATTTTCACTAAAATATGGACACAAAGGGAACACCTGCCCCAAATTGAAAAACTTGGCAGCTACCTGTTCCGTATGGCGCAGAACCACTCCATCAATGCCTTCCGGAAAATGGCCACAGAAACGTTGGCATTATCCAGGTTACAGCCCGCTCCGGATCACAATACCACCGAATACTATTTAAACGAAAAGGAAACTTCCGCGCTCTTGCACGAAGCCCTCTCCCGCCTGTCTGCCCAACAAAAACTGGTATATATGCTCAGCCGGGAGGAAGGACTTAAATATGAAGAAATCGCTCATCGCCTGAACCTCTCTCCTTCTACCGTTAAAAACCATATGATCGCCGCGCTGCGTACATTGAGACAAGCCTTCTATACCCGCCCTGATGTAGCAGGTATTTTGCTGGTAATACAATCAATTGGCGCCTGTTTTGAAAAATAACCGGCAATGAACTAGGCCTGTTTTCGCTTTGGCTTGTCATCTATACGAATGAAACAGCTCATTTTACCCAAAATGGCGCTTCATATACTAAATAGCTATGGATATAAACAGACTCACATACCTTGCAAAGAAGTATTTTAACAACAATATTACAGGCGCTGAACAGCAGGAACTGGCAGCGCTTGTTCAGGAGTGTGAGGGAGATGCCCTGCTAAAAAATACGCTGGAACAAATATGGGAAAGTTACGAGCCGGCGCAACAAATGCCGGAACATATGTCGGACCGGATATTACAAAACCTGTTCCCCGTACAAGCAGCTACTCACCAGGAATTTTCCGGCCAGCCCGCTGAAATGATTACAGATAAAAGCCCCGGGCAAAGCGTTCACTATGCCCCGGTTTGGAAATATATCAGCATGGCAGCTTCGTTTACGCTTGTATTTTTGTTAACCCGGTGGCTGATCCTGAAAAATACGGATGATAGTGATATAAAAGCCGCCAGCACGCATACCGTATCCACTCAAAAAGGATCCCGCTCCAAGATAGAGCTGCCTGACGGCACTTCGGTATGGCTGAATGCCGGCAGTTACCTGGAATACGACAATGATTTTGGAAAAATATTCAGGCATGTATCATTAACAGGAGAAGCTTTTTTTGATGTGACCTATAACAGGGAAAAACCTTTCATCATTCATACTAACGTGATTGATGTAAAAGTGCTGGGCACCACTTTTAATGTAAGGGCCTACCCGGAAGAAAACCGGACAGAAGCCGCCCTTATCAGCGGTAGCCTCGAAGTGTCTTTTGCAAATCAATCGCTGCAAAAAGTAATACTAAAACCCTCGGAAAAGATATCTGTGAACAATAAAACAATTACGGCCGATCCGGTACAGGTAATATCTGCCACTACCGTGCAGGCTCCGGCCATTTCGTCGGTAACCTACCTGCCCAGCGATAATTCGGTAATTGAAACCTCCTGGGTAAACAACAAACTCGTTTTCAGGAACAAGCCATTTGAAGAAGTTGTAATGGAAATGTCGCGCTGGTACAATGTAAATTTTGAAGTTCATGATAAAAGCCTGCTGGTAAGAAGGTTTACAGCCACGTTTGAAACAGAAACCATTCATGAAGCGCTGACGCAGCTTTCCGCTTCGTATAACTTTTCATTCTCGTACGATAAAGCAAAAAAGCTGTTTATCATCACTAAATAAATCCCATCAAATTCATAATCAAAACAACTGCTGTATGACAAGAAGTACTTAACAACCATCTTACAAAAACGGGAAATGCTGCTACATTTCCCGCGGAGAAAGTTAAACAAAGTGGTATTTCCGGTCGGGAAACCATCATTTATCTAACAATATTCAAACCCAAGTTATGCAAAAAAAACTACTGGAGTGTGTTTTTATTGACTCGAACACACTGCGGAAAATTCTCCAGTGTATGAAGTTGACTTTTGTATTTACCGTGTTATTTTGCCTTCATTCTTCTGCTAAACTCCATTCACAAACAAAACTGACGATGCGCCTGAAAAATGTTTCATTTTCAGACGCTTTTCTTGCCATTGAAAAAAGAACCAATTACCGTTTTATATTCAATGACGATATGCTGCCTTCGCAGAAGATCATGAAGATAGAAGCGTATAATGAAGAGGTAACGCACCTGCTATCCAGGATATTGAGCACTACGCCTCTGAATTTCAGAATAGTAAACAATAATGTTATTATAATCGTTGCCGATCCGGCAAAATCTACCCTTCAGCTCAAAAAAGTAAAGGGAAGAGTAGCCAGCGCGGAAGGCGTTGCCATTGCAGGGGCGTCGGTAGTGGAAAAAGATACGCGGAACGGTACCATTACCGATGCTAACGGCGAATTTTCACTTGATGTACAGGACAAAGATTCGGTAGTGCTGGAGGTAAGCTTTGTAGGATTTGAGCCAAGCCGTTACGTGGTTCGTGAAAACAGGGATGTAGTTATTGTGCTGCATGAATCGGTATCGGGCTTAAACGAAGTGGTGGTGGTAGGTTACGGAAAACAAAAAAGATCGGATGTAACGGGCGCTGTAGCTTCTGTTAAATCATCCGATCTGGCAGACAGGATCGTTTCCAATCCTTTAGAGGCATTATCGGGCAAAGTGCCGGGACTGAACATATACAATAATTCAGGCAGGCCGGGCGGAGGCATTAGCGTAAACCTGCGCGGTTTCAATTCAATCACTGCATCCAACGCTCCATTATTCGTGATTGACGGCATTGTAGGGGCTGACTTCCAATCCATCAACCCTAATGATATAGAATCCATAGATGTGCTGAAGGATGCTTCCTCCACTGCTATTTATGGAGCAAGAGGATCTAACGGCGTTATTATTGTTACTACCAAAAAAGCCAGGAACGGAGATTTCGGGTTGGCCTACAATGGCAATGTGAGCCTGAATACCATTGCGAGAAAAATGGACATGCTGGATTCGGAAGGATATATGGAATGGTTTAAAAGAGCCTGGGAATATGATCCGTCAAGAGGCGCTTTACCTGACCTTCATGCAGACTATCCCGACCTGTTCAACGCCAACGGCAGCCCTATTTATAATACGGACTGGCAGGACGCCGTTCTCAGGAAAGCTTTTTCCAACCGCCACTTTATTTCGCTCACTTCCGGTACCGCAAAATCCAGGAATGGACTGTATATTGGTTACCAGGACGACCAGGGTATACTTAAAAATACATGGTATAAAAAGTTCAGCGCCCGCTACAATACTGAAATGAGCTTACGTTCATGGCTAACCGTTGGTGGAGATATAGCCTACAACCAGGTTAAAACCAACCGGGTAGACGACTGGGCAGTAGGAGGCATGAACGCTACCAGGATGATGATAGAAATGTTGCCGATCTTCCCGGTAAAATATCCTAACGGCAACTGGTCGCGGCTGAATGATTTCGGTTACAACTTTAATGCCGATGGCTCGCATTATACTGCCAGCATATACCCTGCCGATAACCCCCTGCGGCAACTGGAAGAAATGGTGAACCTGTTTATCAACGACCAGGTTTTGGCTAACTTTTATGCTTCGGTAAAACTGGCAAAAGGGCTTTCTTTTAAAACAACCTATTCTTCCCAAATATTCTCTCAAAGAAATAACCTGTACATCGGTAAAGAGCTGCAGGGTATCGGCGCCATAGGCGGCTCTGCCACAGTGGTCAGCTCAAGAAATCTTTACTGGCAATCGGAGAATTACCTCACTTACGACAATTATATTGGTAAAGACCACCGCATCAATGCAGTATTAGGCGCCAGCTGGATGCAATCGAGCCAGGAAAGCGCCAGCGCCAATGCCACTAACTTTTCAACGGATTATTACCAGTACAATAACCTCGGTGCCGGTGCAGTACGCGGAGCGCCTGTATCTAATTACTATGATTTCCGGCTGAACTCTTACTACGGCCGTGTAAACTACGATTACCAGGGTAAATACCTGGTAACCTTTACGGGCCGCTATGATGGTTCATCCAAGTTTGGCTTCTCCAATAAATATGCGTTCTTCCCGTCGGGAGCTGTGGGCTGGATCCTGTCGAACGAAGATTTTCTCTCATCCGGCAGAACTATTTCATTTTTAAAGCTCAGGGGAAGCTATGGCATTACAGGTAACTCCGAAATCAGCCCTTACTCTTCGCTGGGTAATGTAGGCACCTCTACCATCAGCCTGAACGACCAGATGTACATTGGGGCTGTACCGGCAAGTATTCCCAACTCAAATTTAAAATGGGAGCAAACGGCACAGGTAAACATCGGGGTGGATCTGTCTGCTTTCAATAATCGTTTATCGTTCACGGCCGATTATTATAAGAAAAAAACAACCAACCTTTTATTAAATGTTCCCATATCTACCGTTACCGGGTATGCGACGGTAACAACCAATATCGGCAGTTTACAGAATACAGGACTTGAGCTGATGCTGAATGGCGCTGTTATAAGGAATAAAGATTTTGACTGGAACCTGGGAGTGCTGTTCGCAACCAACAAAAACAAAATACTTACACTGGGGGCTACCGATGCCGATATATATCCCGGGCCTAACTTCCTGGGACAAACCAATATTTTGCAGGTGGGCAAGCCTATCGGTAATTTCTGGGGCTTTACAAGAACAGGAACCTGGGGCGAGCACGAAGCCGCGGAAGCCGCCCTGTATGGCAAAGAGCCCGGCGATATTAAACGCCTTGATGTGAACGGCGACCATCTTTTCGATAACAGCGACGCGATGGTATTAGGCAATATGTTCCCGAAATATGAAATGACTTTCACTACTTCGGTACGCTACAAAAACTGGAACCTGCGTGCAGATGTTCAGCTAAGGCAGGGTAATAAAGTAATGAATGTTACAAGCCTTACCATTGAAGACAGGCAGTACTATGCCAACAGCTATGCCAGCATACTTGCAGAAGCATGGAGCCCAACAAACCAAAATACGCTTGTGCCCTCATTGCGTTTCGCGCATGTGGATCCATGGGGAACCGATCTTCCTTTTTTTATGGATAGCAGGTGGGCGGAAGACGGCTCGTTTGTAAGAGGTAAAAGTATCAACCTCAGCTACACCTTCCCGGCAAAAACTACCAGCCGGCTAAGGCTAAGCGGCCTGAGCATTTATGGTAATGTGCAAAACTTTTTCCTCATCTCTTCCTACCGGGAGTACGATCCCGAGGTAAGCACATTCGGGGGATCTTTTGCACAAGGCGTAGAGTTTTACGGCTCTCCACGCCCCCGTACATTTTCTTTAGGTGTAAATGCAAACTTTTAATTGAATTATTGTATGAAAAATATTATCCTGATCTTATTACTCGTAGTAACGCTCAGCTCATGTAAGAAATGGCTGGAAGAAGCTCCGCGCTCGGTTATTACAAGCTCGCAGTTTTATAAATCTGAAGAAGATGCCCGGGCTGCGGTAGATGGCATCTATGCTTTTTTATATCCTCCTTATACCGGCAGCGGCCGCAATTATGGCTATGCCATGTTAGAGCTGGTTACAGGAGGCTACAGAACCATGTCGGAAGGGAACGACCTGGTAAATGTGGTGAACCTCAGGCAGAATTCTGCAAGCCCTTTATTACAGCAATGGTTCAGCTCCTGTTACCAGGGAATTGAAGCCGCTAACCTGGCTATTGCCAATATTCCGGATGTGGACATGAACGAGTCTGAACGCAGCAAGCTGATGGGCGAAGTAAAATTCCTGCGTGCTTACTATTACTATACGCTGGTAAATATCTTTGGCGATGTTCCGCTGAAGCTGACCCCAACTACCAATGCAGAAGACGGGCTGCTTCCCAAAACGGGCGTAAAAGATATTTATGAAACCGCTATTATACCCGATCTGAAAGATGCGGAAAGCAGTGGATTGCCTGCCACTCCCGAAGGTACAGGAAGAGCATCAACCGGGGCAGCAAAGGCATTGCTGGCAAAGGCTTATTTAAGCATGGCCGGCTTTCCCGTAAATCAAACTGATAAACTGCCGCTGGCACGCGATAAAGCGCAGGAAGTGATCAGCAGCAACTCCTTTTCGTTGTTCCAGACAACCGGCGGGGTTTCCTGGTTCGACAAGCTGAATAATCCCGATTTCGATAACACGCAGGAACATATTTTCAGCATACAGTTCGGACTGAACATCATCAACTCCATTGTACCCAATGAATTGTACCCTAAAGGTGTTTCATTTAACCGGAACGGTCATGTAGACAATGATATGGGGTTGCTTATACCGGAGCAAAGCTTTCTTGATTCTTACGAGCCTAACGATTTGAGAAGAAATAACAATGGTTTCTTTTTTAATACCATTACCGTAGACGGAACTACCTATAATTTTTCCTGGGCGATGTATAAGTTTTTTGATAAAAATCTTTTAGACAACGCGCCACGTTCTGCCAAGGATTTTCCCGTTATCCGTTATGCCGATGTGCTGCTCACCTATGCCGAAGCGCAAAATGAAGCCGGTGGAAGCCCTGATGCCACCGCCTATAACGCGCTAAATGCCATCCGTTCAAGAGCCGGCCTGGCAGATCTATCCGGGTTAAGCCAGGCAGACTTCAGGGAGGAAGTTTGGAAACAGCGGTACTGGGAGCTTTGTGCGGAAGACAAGGTTTGGTTTGATATTGTACGAACGCATAAAATTTTTGATGCCGCGAATGGCAATATGGTAAATGCAGTTGGCTTTACATTGCCCAGTGGCGCTACCTTTAAGGAGGAAAACCTGAAATTTCCTATCCCGCTTTCTGAAGTACAGGTGAACCCGCTGCTGGAGTAGCGCTATTTATTATTTAAATTACAGGACTTATTCTTCAGGGGGAGGTGAAAAATATTTTTCTCATCTCTCCCTTTTTCAACAAAACGTATACGCGGATACAGGATATTTATAATAAATGAATAAAATAGATTCAATATAAGCCTGGAGCTACTTTAAAGACAGCTTTTTATTCAATTGCTCCTGGTTGGCTAATGCAAAATCAATAGCAGATTTTACGAAGTCGTTTAAAGACAAACGGTTTATTGCTGCGAATGCCGCCGCTTCCTTATGAAGTTCAGACGGAATTCTTACATTGAAGGTGCCTTTATAGGTTTTGTTAGGAACCTTCCCCAACGATTTACAGGTGGATATATAATCATCAATTGCTTCATGAAAGGCTTTTTTTAATTCCTTTACGGAACCTCCTTCAAAATTGATCAGATCGTCAATTCCCAATACCTTTCCGTAAAAGATTTCATCTTGGCTGGTTTGTCAACACCCGTCAGCAACCTGCTTATATTTACCATAGCGGCGGTAATGGCGGGTTCAGGACCTATAGCTTTTCTATACCGGAATTAAACTATCTCGTAGTAATATTTGCAAACAGGAGTGACATAAATATTGAACAGGTTGTTATACAGGTTAACCAAATATTATTGCCCGGTTTACCGGCATTGGTTCCCATTGAAGTATTAACATCGTGATGTAATATAGCGACGGATGTAAATAAAAAATGATAGTGCTTGTTGCACGTTGAATATTCCGGGAAGAATATTTTATTTGTTTTTCGGCATCTTGTTGATCCAGTCGGTGATCAATCGTACTCCTTCCTCATGAATAATTGTTCTTGCCAATTCCGGCATCGCGGTACCAGGCTCAATGCTGTTCATCCGGTAAGCTACAATTGAATGTTGCGCGTTGCCGGGAATAATATCATGATTCAATCCGCCCGCCCCTGCCCCTGCGGATACCGGTTCTTTCATTATACCGAGCGTATGCGGATCCTTCTGTTCATATTCAAGAAACAGACCCGTGTTATAGGCATCACCGCCTTTGGTATGACAATGGGCGCAGTTGATATCTAAGTAGGCTCGCGCGCGTTGCACCAGGCTAAAGCGGGCACTGTCTTTCCAGTCCGGCAACTGCTCTACTTCACGCAGGTCGGGCAGTCCCTGCAATATACCGGCAGACGACCATTGCGCGAGTTGGTTGACCGTTTGCGAAATGGGTGTAAAATTTACATTCCTCGCCTTGGGACCGATAGGGATCAACAAACCATCTTTAATATGGCAGCGTTTGCAATCGTTGGTATTCGGCACCTGGTATATGGTAGATACCGCGTTGCCGGCATCGGTCAATAAAGTAACCGGGATCTTTGCACCGGTAATGTGCTTCACGGCTTCTGTCTGCTCCGCGTTCCACAGGTAATTCATCACTTTCCATTTTTTATCCAAAGGATCTTTAGCCAGGAGCCTGGTTTCGATCATTATTTTTTGACGCGCCTCGTTGGTATAAGCGAAGTTCTTTATGATAAAAGTAGAATCCGGGAAATCAAGCGTTCCTTCAGTAGTATAGTTGATGTGCTTTCCTTCCGGCAAAACAATAAACCGGTCTTTCACCGCATAGTCTGAAAACAACGGCGTAGCTAATTCGTAGGGTATTACGTTGTGATTGGGATGCAGCCCGCTCAGCTTCCCGGTAAAAAATCCATAGTCCGAAAGTTTTTCCCTGAACTCCAGCGTGGAAGCGCTGTGTGTAGATTCCGCTTTTTTATCGTCGCCGCTGCCACAGCTTTGTATGACAACTGTGCACAAAGCGCCAATACAAAGCAGCAACGTAAAAAAATATATTTTCTTCATGGCAATATCAAAAGCTGACCAGTGCTTATAATTATATTATTTGCAGGTATAGGGCGTAACGTCTGTAGACGGGCGCCACTTACCCGGGTTTTGTATATGTAAAAGATCCGCGTTCACAAACATGTTTTCGCCCGGCTGTTCAATACAAATACCATCGGGGTTAGCGTTTGTTCCATTGGTAAGTATATTGGATGAAATACCATCATACATGATCATTGGGATGCGTTTGTTATTCCGGCCTGCATCCTGCGCATTTAACTGCTGCTCAATAGCCACCAGCATTTTACCGATATGATGCTCAAAGGCAGGCTCCGGGAACGCGTTCCCCATTTCAATTTTGTTGTCATGTATTTTGATATCCTGGGAAACAGGCGCGTACTGGTCATTGATCTTTTCAGCGGCTTTGTCATCCACTGCGAACCCCGACGCGATGGTGATAGCGGAGGCATTATTGTTGATGATGCGGTTATTATAAATTTCTATATGAGAAGCAGCCAGGATAATTATACCGCTTCCCGGCGACGCGTTGCCTACGCCCCAGGATGTGCCGAAGCTGCCGGACTTGGCAAAGTTCCTGTGATTGTTGTCATGAAAATAATTGTCGTACGCCTTTACATAGCCGCCTCTTTGCGAAAGTCCGGGCAGGTCGAAAATAAGAAAGCCTGCCGTATTATCATAGAACTCATTATTATATACAAGCGCGTTCGTCGTATTTTCAATCTCGCATCCGGCTACGTTTTTAGCGGCCTTACAATTCCGTACAATGGCGCTATCGCTTTGCCCCACATATATACCGGCGTCTGAAGAGCCCTCGGCATAACAATTTTCTATCAGCACATTTTTACACATTACGGGATATATAGCATAACCGCCGCTGGTAGAGTCTGCTGTTTTCCATACGGCATTAAGGTCGGTGATCACCACATCGCGGCTATTGTTTATTTTCAACAGGTCGCCTTTTGAATCGCGTATGGTCATATCCGTTATGGTAAATCCTTTTACGTTCGTTACTCTTATGCCTTCCCCACCCTGACTTTGCGCTGAAAAATCAAGAATGGTCTTATCCTTCCCTTCTCCCTTAATTAAAATATGATCTGCCTGGGCGATGCTCAGGTTGTCGAACGAATAAGTACCGGCTTTCAACAAAATGCTGCTGCTGTCTTTTAAGGAAAGAAAAGCTTCGGCTATTTTGGCTTCCTCACCGGGACCAAAGGACAATGTAGTAATATATCCCTTCTCTGCTTCCCCTGCATTTTTATTGCTGCTGCAGGAAAAGAAAAAGCAACAAACAGCTACAATGGCTGACAGGTAAAAATGGTTACGCATATATTGCACAATCTTTATTCAATTAAAAAATATTGTATGCATAGGTTACATAATATACGGCGCCTATACCGGGATTGGCAATACCGGTAGAATAATATTTATTGGTGATATTGGTGCCGCCGATCCTAATTCCCGAATGCGCTTTAATGAGCTTATAGCTGATCTGCGCGTCTATCACTGCAGATGAAGGCACCCGCCCGTCTGCCAGTCCGCCCGTTACCACATAATAATACCCGGGCTTGTAACGCATGGTCGCGTTAAACGACCACTGCTGCTTTTTACCAAAACCACTGTTGCCAAATTCCATATTGAAATGATAGTGCGGCGTATTGAAATTATTGATCTGGCTGTTGTTCTTGTTTTTCAGGTAATCGGAAAAATAGTTGACCTTGGCGAGAAAGTTGTGCGAAAGGTCAACGCTCACACTCGCGGCATAACCATATGTATTTACCGTTTGTCCGCCGTTGAACGCGATATTGTATTGCACATAAGTGCTATGGTCTTTAAATGCCTGCGGATCGTTTGTGCCCGGCGTATTGGCTACATTCGCATACCCGATAAAATTTTCCCAGGTAGAAAAATATCCCAGCACATCAATCAAAACCCTTTTTCCTATCAGCGTGGCATAGCCCAGCTCAAACGCGTTTACCGATTGGGGCTTGATATCGTTGTATACAAATTTTTTCAGCACCGAAGGATCATTCGATTGCTGGTAGGCCTCCACGCTTGCCAATGTGTAAGGCGCGTACTGATCAAAATGGTAGTGATCATTCAGCAATAATGCGGAGCCTCCGGATGAATAGCTGTTATACCCGTTCAATGTATGTTGCAGCGCCTGTATATTGGAAGGGAAGCTGTATGCATTCTGGTAAGAGAAACGGATATAGTTTTCTTTCGCCGCTTCATATACCAGTGACGCCCTTGAAGTAACTTTCGGAGACTTGAACAAAGTGTTCTTATCATACCTAAACGAAGCGCTTATATTTAACCGGTTGTCAATAACCCTTTTTGAAAGCTGCACATAAGCGCTGTACTCGTTAACATCAATGGGCTTGCTTTCATCGGGAAAGAGGGTGTTCTTGCTGTTCAGGCTGTACAAGCGCCAGTTAACGCCTGCTATTACGTTTACGAATTTTATGATATCCGCGAAATTGTATTGCGCTTCCGTATTGAATAATTTACTTCTGTCTAAAAACAGGGTGCCCTCTTCTGAAATGGGTGTGGAGGAGATGGTATTCTTCAGTTGTTCAAACTGCGGACTTCCCGGCAATGGTCGTTCCTGGTCGGCCACGCCTCTGGCAGTCCGGTGCGCGTCTGTAATATTCGCTCCGCCTGCCAGCGCAGTGATCAGTCCCACGGTATATTGTGGATACCATCCATCGCCGGTATTGCCGTCGTAGCTGGGCTTCCAGCCTTCGTTGATGTATTGGGCAGTGGGACCCGCGATCAGCGTTTTGCCTGAATTTTCAGAAGTCATATAACCGCGAATAAACCACCGGTTGCTTTTTAATTCTAGCCGGTATTGCCCTACTTTAAAATTCCTGATCTGGTAACGGGTATCGTTTGTATACACCACATTACCGGTACCGAATGTACCTGAAGCGATCGCCTGCAGCTTTGAATTGATATTATATCTCACTTCCGCGTTTGCTTTCAGCAGCTTTGCGTTATTATCCAGGTATCCGTATTCTCCATAACCCGTGCGGGCAACATAGTTTGGTTTGGAGAGCAAAGGGCTAATAATAGGTTCCAGCGATTCATCCATCGCCAACGCTCCTTCTAAAAAAGGATTGATGTCTACAGATGTGGCGCCGCCGTAATAGTTAGGGCTGTTGTAATTGGGGTCGGTATATTTTGATCCCGGGCCGTTTTTGTTAGCGGTATCGGTAGCCACCCAGTCTTTAGCGCCCGTGTACTGCATATTGACTTTAAAAGCGAATTTATCATTGATCTTTTTCGCCCAGCGTACCGCCCAGTCGTAATAAGGAGAAGCGCCTACCGGGTCGTTGCTGTTACGGCTTTTGATATGGTTTATCCCCTGCGTTACCAGCACACTCAGTCCCTGGTATTTAAAAGGATCTTTGCCGGTCATTACCATAGTGCCATTCAGTCCGCGCGAACCATATAACGCGGATGAAGCGCCGGAAAGTACTTCAATATTATCCACATCTAATTGTGTAAGGCTGATAGACGAGCCTAACGGAAAATTCAGTCCGGGCGCCTGGTTGTCCATACCATCTACTATCTGGGTGAAGTTGGTATTGCCGCTGGTGTTGAATCCCCTTGTTGTAATGCTGGTAAACCCGATGCTGGATACCGTTACGTCCACACCCTTCAATCCCTGTATCATATCCATATAGTTAAGCTGCGGTGAGTTGGCAACATCCCTGCTGCTGACTTGCTCAATGGTTACGGGCGATGATAATTTGCGTTGCGTGGTGCGGCTGGCAGATACTACTATCTCCTCCCCCAGCGATGAAGCCGGTATCACGGTAATATCAACCCGGGACGCGCTATTTTGCAGCTCCACTTCTTTTGTTTCAAAGCCAATGGAGGAAATAACCAGCACAAGCGGAAATGGTTTTTTAGTGTCGATCCGGAACCTGCCCCTGTCGTCGGTATAGGTTCCTTCTGTTGAATGTTTAATAGTTACAGATACGGCTGAAGCCGCCTCGCCGGTAACAGCGTTTTTTACAGTGCCTTTTATGATTTGCTGTGCATGTAAAAGTGTAGAGGCAAGCAACATTACTGCAATAAGGCTTAGGTGGATCGTTTTCATAATTTAGTGATTGGGGAATAATTATTTGTTAGAGCTGTTTGTATTTTTTAAGTGTTTATTTAATGGATAAACCGTTTAAACCATTTGAGCTTTCCCTTAAACGGCGGGTACTTTATAGCAGGATCAAACCACACCGGCGTTTTCATCACTGCTTTTTCATGCGTAAATGTTTTAAAAGAATATTTACCGTGATAAGCGCCTATGCCGCTGTTGCCCACACCCCCAAAGGGAAAGCGGTGATTGGCGAAATGCCACACCGCATTGTTTACACACCCACCGCCGAAGGCCGTTTGTTCGATCCACGTTTTTTCTTTAACCGCATTGGAAGTGAATACATAAAAGGCCAACGGGTTTGGATGCTGGTTAACAACGGCAAGGGCTTCTTCCCTGGTGCTGAAATGCAGTATAGGTAAAACAGGGCCAAATATTTCTTCCTTCATTATAGCAGCCCCGGGCGTTATATTTTTTATTACCGTAGGAGAAAAGTACAGTGAAGCACGATCTGTTATTCCGCCATATACCACTTCCCCTTCTTTTAAATAACCAAGCAGTTGATCAAATCTTTTGGGGTTGATAATTTTACCATAGTCCGCGCTTTTACCGGCATCATTACCGAAAAAATTTTGTATGGTATTGATCAGTGTTGTTGTGAATTGCTCCGCGATATCTTCATGCACCAATACATAATCTGGGGCTACGCAGGTTTGCCCTGCATTAGCGAATTTTCCCAACGCTATCCTCCTGGCGCTTACAGGGAGATCGGCGTCTTTTTCAACTATAGCGGGGCTTTTACCACCCAGCTCCAGCGTAACGGGAATGAGCTCTTTAGCTGCCAGTTGATAAATGGCTTTACCTACAGGTATACTGCCGGTATAAAAAATATGATCAAACCTGAACTGCTGCATCATAGCGGGAATAACCGCGGCGCCGTCACCCTCCACCACTTTTATATATGCAGGCGAAAATATTTCGCTGATCATTTTTTGTATGATGGCTGATGTAGCGGGAGCTAATTCCGAGGGTTTTATCACCACGCAGTTGCCACCAGCTATAGCACCTACCAGTGGAATAAGCGATAACTGCAACGGGTAATTCCAGGGCGCGATGATCAGTACAACCCCCAACGGGTCTGCCAGTATTTTTCCGGAAGAAGGAAGGTTGACCAGGTCGGGCAGGATGCGCTTTGGCTTCATCCAGCGGTGTAGTTGTTTCAATGCCAGGTTGATCTCCGCCAGCAATAAGCCTGTTTCCGTAGCATAGGCTTCTTCGGGGCTTTTTTTAAGATCGGTATATAGCGCGTTGTTGATATCCTGCTCATGTTTTAATACCGCGTCTTTCAGCAGCAGCAGTTGCTGCTTCCGGAAGGCATAGGGCCTGGTTGTGCCACCCGCGAAATAATTGCGCAGTTCCGTTAATTCATGTATGGCAACAGTGCCGTTCATATTACTTCTTAAGCCCGTTGAATATTAATGATATTAAGAACCTCATATCCCGGAGACTATTAGAATAATCAACTTCACTTTCCATTTTCAGGATGGCCTGCTGCTCCACGCTATGCTTTAACGCGTCGCTGATATTGATCAGCACAGAGGCGATCTTATCGGTATTGGTCTTCGTCAGCTCGCCGTTCTCTATCGCCTTTTTAATAAGCCGCGACAGGAATTGCTTTTCCCTTTTCATCAATGCCTCATACAGCTCAAAAAAGCGTGGCAGTATCTTGTTGAGCGTTTCCACGGAAACCCTGTTCATATTCAGCACATTCTTGTAATAATTAAACCGCGACTGCATATAGTAAGCAACCTGGTTCTCCACTCCTTTTTTCAGCAGCGCCTTTTGCTGCAGCGCGTCAATATAGTCTTCCCCTTCTTTTAAAGCGGCTTCTACAAAAATGTCTTCCTTGTTCTTATAATAATAGTAGAGTGAGGCTTTATTAAGCCCCACAGACTGTGCAATATCGTCAAGCGTTGTTTTATCCAGCCCGAACTTCATAAAGCACTTCATGGCCGCCTTACCTATCTTTTCCTTTACCAAAGCCTTTTTATCCATTCCGTATAATATATGTTCAGGGTTTGAAGGTAATATGAATTTTTAAATTTTCAAACAAATTAATAATTTGTTTGAAAAATAAAAATATGATTTTATTGGTCGGTACTGGATTGTGCATGAGGATTGCTTCTCCCCCTCCGAATGTCGGGGTGGTTGGGAGAAGCAAGGACGTTTGAGCGCTTTTATATTTTACAACCGGCGCTAAAAAAGCGTAGGATGCTTTTAATTATGAAATCGTCCTTTATTTTGCAGGTGACTGCACAAATAATTTGAAATCCACTTATCAAAAGACGTAAGCTTAACTTTAGGCAAACCATTGTACCTTTAGCCCTATAGCTAACACTTGTAAAATATATTTCCGCAAAACCAGTAATGATACGCTCATGAGCTCAATAAGAATTGTTTGTTTCGCCCTGTTCCTGTTATTAACAGTACACACGCATGCCCAAACGGATAAGCCGAATGTGATCTTTATTTACGCCGACGACCTGGGATATGGTGATCTGAGCTGTTATGGCGCAACGCAACTGCATACGCCTAATATAGATAAGCTCGCGCAGGAAGGCATACGTTTTACAAACGGCAACGCCACTTCGGCAACCTGCACACCAAGCCGCTACGCGCTAATGACCGGTCAGTTTCCCTGGAGAAAACAGGGAACCGGCATATTGCCGGGCGATGCGTCGCTGATCATTCCAACCGGAAAAACCACCCTGCCATCCCTGTTTAGAAAAGCGGGATACCAAACAGGCATTGTAGGCAAATGGCATCTTGGGCTGGGAGAACAGGTGGAGAAAAACTGGAATTCCGAAGTAAAGCCCGGCCCCAATGAAACAGGCTTCGATTACTCTTTTATTTTTCCTGCAACTGCAGATCGTGTACCCACGGTATTTCTTGAAAACCATTATGTAGTAGGTCTTGACAGATCCGACCCTATCCATGTAAGCTATAAAGAAAAGATTGGAGACGATCCAACAGGAAAAGAGCACCCGGAATTGCTAAAATTAAGATCTTCTCCCGGGCAGGGGCACAATCAAACAATAGTAAACGGTATAGGGCGTATAGGATATATGAGCGGCGGGCACACTGCCCGCTGGACAGATGAAGAACTTTCGCTTACTTTTCTTGCTAAAGCAGAGGAGTTCGTTCAACAGCACAGCAGGCAACCTTTCTTTTTATATTTTGCGCTCACGGAACCGCATGTGCCGCGTATGCCGGCAACCATCTTTAAAGGCAAAAGCCGATTGGGGCTCCGCGGCGACGCAATCCTGCAACTGGACTGGACCGTAGGACAGATCATGCAGCAGGTAGCCGCCCTGGGGCTGGCGGGCAATACCATCATCATACTTACCAGCGACAATGGACCGGTGTTAGACGATGGCTACCAGGATGATGCGGTAACAGCACTGAACGGGCATACTCCGTGCGGGCCTTTCCGCGGAGGAAAATACAGCCTGTTTGAAGCGGGAACCCGTATTCCCTGGATCATTAGCTGGCCGGGGAAAATTAAGCCGGGCGTTTCCTCCGCCATGGTATGCCATATAGATATGATCAGGTCATTCGCGAACTTGCTTAAACAGCCTGTCCCCGCAGGCGATGCACCAGACAGCGAGGATATGTGGGCAGCGTTGAGCGGACAATCCCAAAAAGGAAGATCTGTACTGGTTAAGCAGGGAATGCAGCTTTTAACCATCGTAAAAGATAACTGGAAGTATATAGCACCGGGTAAGGGGGCTAAGGTTTTAGGAGGAGTGGATATAGAATCAGGCATTGACGAGCAGCCCCAGTTGTACAGGCTGGATAAAGACCCTGGTGAAAAAAATAATCTCGCCGCAAAACATCCGGAAAAGGTAACAGCGCTTGCCGAGCTGCTGGAAAAAATAAAAAATCAATAACAATAAATAAGCGCGGCGGGAGATTGCAATAACGATCTTTTTTGTCGGCTCACCCCAGGTTATTGCCGGAAGATACCCGCATTAGTATTTAGCCAGCCTCGCTTCTTCCAGGTCAAGATTGTTTTCCATAATACGCAATACCTCATCATCGTACTTCTGCTCCAGCCTGAACCGGTTTAATCCTTCCCTTCTCAACGCGACCAGCTCAAGCATGATCTTGCGCTGCAAACCCCGTATGGTTACCAGGGTTTCTTTTTTACCTTGTTCGCTCATACTGTCTTCAACAGCGCTGATATTCCTCACCAGCAGTTCTTTAATATGCGCAATCGTTTCATACTGTTCCATTTCATACATATACTTTGAATCCAGGTATTCGATTTGCTTTTTACCCAGCTCAAGCCGGATGGACTCAATTTGTTCTTCTTCGGGTATATGTTCATCCACATCTTCCACCTTCAGCAGCTTTATGAACAAAGGCAGCGTAAGTCCCTGGAAAACCAGCGTTACCAGTATTACCACAAATGTGATAAATAGTATCAGGTTACGGTGAGGGAATTCTTCGCCATTCTCTAAAACAAGCGGTATAGCCAATGCGGAAGCGAGCGATACCACTCCCCGCATACCAGCCCACCCGATAATGAATGGCAGCTTTATGCCGGGATTTTTTTCACTTTCGCGTACCCGTTTGCTTAGCAGGCGGGGGGCGAACATGGAAATATATACCAGCACGATCCTGATCACGATCACCATCAGGCTGATCAGCAAAGCATAGTAAACAGCTTCTTTGATTGAATAGCCGCCAAGTCCTTCAATGATCACGGGCAGTTCCAGCCCTATCAATATAAATACAAAGCCATTCAGCAAAAAACCTACCGTAGCCCACACTTCTTTGGTTTGCATCCGGGTATTAAAATTCAGGAAGTCATTGGACCGGAACGACAAAAACAACCCGCCGCTTACTACTGATAATACGCCCGACCAGTGAAACTGTTCTGCCACTATATACATGAGGTAAGGAGCGATCAGCGTCATGGGTGTGGTAATGCTCGACGCTTTTACCCAATACCGCAAAACAAGGTAAAGAATGTGGGCGATCACCAATCCTACAAAAACGCCCATTACCGACAATACCATAAACTCTATAGCGGCTGTTTGAAGAACAAACGTACCGGTAAGTATAGCCGCAATGGCAAACCTGAAAATAGTTAAGGAAGCCGCGTCGTTTGCCAGGCTTTCACCTTCCAGTATGGTAAGTCCCCGCTTGGGCACCTGCATGCCTTTGAGCACAGAAGTAGCGGCAACGGCGTCGGGCGGAGAAATAATGCCTCCCAGTAAAAAACCCAGTGCCAGCGTAAAACCCGGAATGATATGGATGGAAAAATAGGCTATGGCGGCGGATGTAGCTATCACCAGGCCAAAGCCAAGTATTAATATTGGCCGGCGCCATTTCAGCAACTGATTCCACGACGAATACCACGCAGCTTCAAATAATAAGGGAGGTAAAAATATCAGGAATACAAGATCAGGATCAATATTTAACCTGGGAGCGCCGGGTATAAAGCTTATCAGCAGCCCCCCGATCACGAGGAAAATAGGATAAGATATTTTTAACCGCTGGCTTAATATATACAGCAGCGCCATTACAAAAAACAAAGCCAGTATTAATAACAATGTGTGGTGGATCAAAACAAAAAAGTTTTTGAAATATTTTTAATGATGGTATAAATAAAGGTACAGCATTTGAAAAAAAAGATAACAGGAGATGGGAGTAAATGAAGTCCCCGGTGCGACTTAAGGCTTATTCAGGTTTACAAATAATCCATTCTCCCGCCAAAGTCCGTGGATATATATCCCATGTTTTGCCAGGGATTTCGCTTTTAGCAAAAAGATCAGTGGCGATAGTATCACCTTTGAGTGCTGTAATAGTAATAAAACACTCTTGCCGTCATTCCGATGCCGCCCGAATGTGTGTTGAACCAAAGCTGTATTACGGCGGGAGAGAACTATTCTCACCGAAGGTAAATCTGTTGGGCAAAGTGCAAATATTGAGCATTAGTACAAAAGCCAGGCAGATTTCTCCCTCGCGAAAGAGTGATTTAACTATAGAGATCTCGTTGGCTCAATCGGAATGACGGAACCCACGACCGTCATTCCGAAGGTGCCTTTTGCTGCATTGATCTAGAACGTTGCAGCGTGCCTGAGGAATCTGCCGGGCAGTAGTGCAGAAGATGAACATCAGTACAAAAGCCTGGCAGATTTACCTTCGGTGACAAGAGTTCTCCTTCGTGAAAAAGCGATTTAAATACAATGTTCGTGTTGGCTCAATTATAATGACATCGTTACGGATGAATCAAAAATCGGGCTTTTGTTTTTTACCAGCTTTCTTTCGTATAACAGGGTAGCGCCTATGGCGCATAATCAAAACATTAACCGGTTTGTCTACAAACAGGTTGTGCCTCTGGCACAGGAAAGAACGCAACGAAGCAGGGAGCATGATTGAGCAGGCAATAGTGAATAGTGTATGTTGCAACCTGTAACCTGCCTGCCGCGTAGCGGTTACCCGTTTGTAGAAAATGTTAACGTTTTTATTTGCCCCGTATGGGGCTACCCTTGCATACGACAACAAAATAACGTTCGTGTGGCTCAACTGAATAATATAG
The DNA here is from genome assembly GCA_019638595.1 of Chitinophagaceae bacterium. Lineage (GTDB taxonomy): Bacteria > Bacteroidota > Bacteroidia > Chitinophagales > Chitinophagaceae > Agriterribacter. The sequence continues at coordinate 380 of JAHBTJ010000046.1, read as the reverse complement.
CCCTTAAGAAGGCTGTTTTTACAGCAAAACTGCATACAATGTCATGTCTATATTTTACACGCTACGGGTTGGGCACCCGGAATGACGGAAAAGCAACCATTTATTCCGAACCCGAACGAAGGACTTTACCTTGGGAGATAATATTACTTTAAAAGAAAATCCCTGTGCAGACCCGGCTGCCCGCAGGGCAAACGCATCTAAACTGATGTATGCTCATTCATCCCTCGGGGTATAGGCGTCAACTTAAGGAACAGGAGCCGTAAAATGCCGCGAAAAGGTAATATCATTTAGTTAAGGGATATACATGTTTAGCAGGGTTTAGAGGCCGGATTGCTGATTTAAAGACCCCTAAATGGATGCTCCGGGTGCGGTCTTCTTTA
>JAHBTJ010000045.1 GCA_019638595.1 Chitinophagaceae bacterium | reverse complement strand
TGGCTTGAGTACCTGGTTATAATAAATAAAATGGCGCTGTTTTACTTTATCATAGGCCATCTGTATTCTGCCGCCCAGCTCAGGCAGGATCATTATTTTCAAATAACGGTTTTCCAGGAAAACCGCTTTGTAAATTTTATCGGTTTTGGTATCCTCAATTTTTTCTATCACAGCATAAGGATATACTACGCCGCTGCTGCCCTGGTATACTCTCCTTTCCAGGAACATGGGATTTTTCTCCGGCAGACCTGTAGGATAAGTGGGGATGCTGACATTTTCTATCCATGCTTTTACTTCTTCCCGGTTCATGGCAAACACATTTATTTATGCTCAAAATTATTTTCTTATTGCAGTTGGTTAAATGGAGTAACGTCCTGATTAGATGGATTTTTTTACTATTTTTAAAACCTATTCTTCAAACATGGAACATACAATAAAAAAGAAGGAAGGCTTTCAGGGACAAAAGCTTATTGTAATTCCCAAGCAGGTACTTAACAGCAAATGTGTAAGAAATAAAATGATCAACACCCTGTATATTACAGATATAGGGTATTACCCCAGAGCCCGGTTTCATTATATGGAACGTCCTCATGGCGCAGAACAGCATATATTAATTTATTGCAACGATGGAAAGGGACGGGTTTTCATTCGCAATAAAGAATACAAAATGGAGGCTGATGATTTTATTATCATTCCGGATGGAATGCCTCATTCCTATACAGCTGATGAAGATGATCCCTGGAGTATTTACTGGATCCATTTTAAAGGAGCGGTTTCCGGAAAAATTACTACTGACATCGAAAAAAAGAATGGACTACACGGATTTATCAGATTTAAAGAAAGGAGTATTGAGTTATTTAATGAGATGTATACTCAACTGGAAAAAGGATATTCCAATGATAGCCTGATGTGCGTTAACATGTGCCTGTGGCATTTCTTTTCTACTTTTCTTTTTAATGATAAATACGATATTTCAGGTAAGCTAAGCAATAAGGATTCCATTGACCTTGCAATAGATTTTTTAAGTAAGCATACGCACAGGATATTATCCCTGGAAGAGATCGCTTGCGAGGTAAACTTATCCCCTTCACATTTTTCTTATTTATTTAAGAAAAAAACCGGCTTTTCTCCAATGGAATATTTTAACCACCTGAAGGTTCAAAAGGCTTGCCAGTACCTGCTTTTTACCAAGCTAAGGATTAAGGAAATTTCACAGGAGGTGGGCATAGAGGATCAATATTATTTTTCAAGAATGTTTACCAAAGTAATGGGATTATCTCCGAATGAGTATAGGGAAAAGCGGATTAAATAAAGAGCATTCTATTTGTTATTTGTTTGAGCAGGGATAATATTGCCCGATACTTTTCAGTATACAAGCAATAGTAGGAAGATGCAAAATATAGAAACAAGCTGCACCTCGGCCGAATAGGATTGCTGCAGTACAATAGTGCGACAACAATAGCGTAATAGCGATTCTACAGCTAAATACACAACTCATAACCCTTATACAGGGACAAGACACCCACAGCCCATAGCTCACGGCTGATCGCTTAATCCTTATTTCCCCAAGGATATAAAAGCCGGAATGCATTGAAAACGGCCGGATGTGTAACCGTTTCATGATCTTCTGCCGGCAAATAATCAAAGAAGACACTGACCGTTTTAGATTTGCCTTGCTTTATCCTGTCTGCCAACAGATTGGCATCAACTTCCATTACATGACTATCATGCCCCGGAACAAGCCCTTCTTTTCCCACGCCTATGTAAATGCCTGTTTGCTGCGAAAAAGTTTCATTTAAAATTTCGGGTTGTAACTTTAACAGTGAACCGTCATTCCACCATAAACTTGGACTTACAATAATATATTTGTTAAAGAGCGTTGGCTTCGTAAATAGTATTTCTGTCGCCAATAGGCCCGCAAAAGATTGTCCAACTATTGTTTTAGAAGCACCCGTTTTATATTTTTTATTCATATAGGGTTGCAATTCTTTTTCAATGAAAGCAATAAACTTTGCAGAACCGCCACAGGTTGGTGCATATTTTCTATCAATATCGAAATTTGTCGGGCCTGTGAAATCCCTGTTTCTGTCAACATTTGCAATTCCAACGACAATAGATTTAGGGATACGATTTACCCAGGGTAAAGTATTATATTGAACTATTCCCGCAACAGGAATAAAATTCACGTTAATTGAGCCATCCAGCACATATATTACCGGATATTTTACAGAGTCCTTTTCATTATATCCTTCCGGTAAATAAATATTTAATGCCCTGTTTTCAGAAAGCACTGCGGAATAGATTTCATCTACAGCTCCAATCACTAATGGACCTGACCGGAGTTTGTCATTCTTGTCCTGTGCGTATAATTGCTGCGACAGAACAAGGATAATCAGTAATAAAAGAAGATGTTTCATTCGTTTGTTTTTTTTGCTATACTCCCGGCTATGTGGTTAGAATGTTGCAGATATAAATGTCTCTTTGCCGATAGTTCATGGCTGAAAGCTGACTGCTGACCGCTGACAGCTTCTCCCTACCAAAACCTCCAGTAAATATAGCACCATGCCAGCGCGTACAGCGCCAGCCAGAATTTAATTTGCTTCCACCAGGGACGCTGCGATGATTTTTCGTCGAGGTTTTGGACCCATGACCATTTCCATAAAAAACGATCTATTTGTGCCAATACCGGTGGGGCGGTGCGTAAAGAAACAATGATGATGAGCAGCATAGTCAACACTTCTGCGATAGCGCCGGCATACAACCAGTGAAGCTGTATATCAGCCGCGAGTAAAAAAGCGCCCAATGCTACCTGGATAATAACCCCGCCGATCAACCCGGCTATTGCGCCTGCATAGTTGGTCCGTTTCCAGAATACGCCCATCAGCAATACCGAAATAAACGGTGTAGCCATATACGTTACCCCGGTCTGGAAATATTTGAACAACCCTACGCTCCCGACTAACGGAGCCATCAATGAAGAAATGACCAATGCCGCGCCGCCGGATAACTGTCCGGCTATAATTAATTTTTTGTCGCCTGCCTGCTTATTGATGAATTTCTTGTACACATCCAGCGAAAAAATGGTAGCAATGGAATTGGACAGAGAGCTTATGCTTGCCATTACCGCTGCAAAAAAACCTGCCAGGATAACGCCTTTTAATCCTGACGGTGCAAACAACTGGAGCGCTAACGGGAAGGCCTTATCCTGGTTGTCTGGTAATAAAGATGGCCCCTGGCGCATCACTTCCAGCCAATGGTAAAGGATCAGTCCTACCAGGCAGGTTACCAACGGACGCACAAGATTAATGAAGCCGGAGAATATCAGTCCCATTACGCCATCCCACCTGCTGCGGGCCGAGAGTATGCGCTGTATCATTACCTGGTTGGATGACTGATAGAATAAAAACACGCCGAAGGTAGCCAATATCAACCCTGCAAAGGGAGCCTCCGGGTTGTCTGCCGGCTGGTAAAGGTGAAATCTTTCAGGCGCTGCTGCAACCATAGCTCCCCATCCACCGGGAATATGGTTGAGCGCAACAAAATAAAAGATCACGCCACCGCCGATCAGCATGATGCATTGAATGGCGTCTGTCCACATCACAGAGCTTAGGCCTCCTGCCAGTGTATAGCTTGCCGTAATAATTATTATTCCTGCCATTACATATCGCTGATCCCATCCGGTCAGCTCGCTTAATGTAATGCTCCCGCCATATATGATGGGTGGCAAAAAAACAAAAATATAACCAAGCAATATCACGAAGCTGTAAATAGCGCCGCAGGCAGGGCCGAAACGGCGGTTCAGCAATTCAGGAACGGTCATGATCTTATTGCGCAGGTATAATGGTATAAAGAATACCATCGTCAACAAGTAAGTAGGCAATACCCACCATTCCCAGTTGGCAATGCCCAGGCCACCTTTGTAGGAAGCGCCTACAGTTCCAACGATCTGTTCGCTGGATATAGAAGTGGATACAAACGCAGCGCCGATCAGGTACCAGGGCATATTGCCGGATGCAAGAAAATAACCTTCCGCCGTTCTCTTTACTTTTCTTGCTGCTAAAAAACCAATGATGACCACCAGCAGTATTTCCGCTACGATGATCAGTATATCCAGTGTTGAAAGATGAAAATTTTCCATAACAATACTGCTGCAATTAATTGTTTAATTATTTCAGGTGCATTTACCTCCGGTGCAATTTTTCGTCCCATGTATAATTTTACAGTTAGTGGATACACTATAACCGTCAAGATAAAAGACATGAGCAACAAAATACCCCGGCTGGGGTTTAATTTGAATAGCCACCGGTGGAACCGGTGGTACATTCGCAAATTTTATATTGAACCCTGTAAGGGTTCAACAAAAACCTCGACATTCTTACCGTGAGTTTCACTCACGGCTATTTAAATTAAAGCCCTTCGGGCTTACGTTGACAGCATCTGTTTTTACAAGCCCTTCCCTTCCGTCAGGCGTGCATTAAGAAGTTAAAGCTTTTCACTTAATTTTCTTAATTCCTTAATGATAATAATAAGAACTAATAGTGTTCCCGGGTAATGAATTGCCAGTGCTGCCGGTGCGCTACCGAACCGCCCGGTGCTATGCTATATTTTTCGCTGAGCGTTTCCAGCTCGGCCCAACCGGCGCAAACAAATATTTCTACATTAGAACCATTATCCACGCATAATTCCGGAACGGTTTTATCCGGGCTGGTAATAATAAATTTTCCTTCGGTACTGACCGCTGTGAGCTCGGGAGCAGCGCTATACCAACCGGCTTTCCCCCTGAAATCACCGCCTTCCACCATTACCCGGCCATAGGATTGTTTCCACTTTGAAGCGTCTGTGCCTGGCCAAAAATTGATAGCATTTGTTGTACACAAACCTGATAACACATGAGAACGCGGAACACAGGTAATAGCCCATAAAGCACCTTCCCAATCCGTTGAGCCCTTGTTTACAAGAACATGATCAATATAAAATCCTTCTTGCGGAGACTCACTGATCACCAGGGAAAGTGCCAAACCGTTTGACCGTTGCTTTGCGATTACGTGAATGGCTGTATCTTCCATTGTAACTTCACAAGGCTCATTATCGGGCTCATAGCTATCATCGTTTTCGGGAGCAATCGTAAACCTGTGTCCGCCGTACATCCGCCACGCTCCTACCCCGAAGTCCGTATGATCCTCATACAATAGATTCTCTCCGCCATTGCAACGCAATGATAATATCCTCGGCCCGGCAGAAGTACCGATCACCATGGTATGCTGACCTGACGTACATTTCACCGCATCCCAGCCCTTCCATTTTTCAAAGCTTACATTCATGGCAATATCCTGCTTGTAAGCCCGCGCTGAAATGCATCGAGCCGGGTAAACCCTTCCGCATAACGGCAACCGGCTGCCATTCCCCTGAAACGCGCCTGCACTTCTATCATATCCAGCAGGTTGGTATCCGCCAGTTCTTTCATGGCTTCAAACTGGCTTTTATGACAGCGCAGCATTTGCTTTTTTATTTCAAATGTCTCTGTAATATTTACATACTCGGTGGGTGCAAAGCCAATACCGCCCAGGTTATCCATATAATACACCTGCGCTTTGCCAAATCTGCATGCAGCCATTTGCTGGCCGGGTATATGCGGCAGTCCTTTTTGAAAATAAGCATCAAACACCAGTTGACTTACATACCGGTGATCGGGATGATAATCGTTAGGAGAATGCGTGAATATCACATCAGGATCTGCTTCCCGCAAAATGTCAATCATGCGCAGTCTTTGCGCCGCATCGGGAAAGATATGCTCATCCACTATGCCTCCCCATATCACTTTCGCACCGATGATACCGGCTGCAGCGCGTGCCTCTTTTTCCCTTATCACGCTCAGCTCAGCAGGTTTTATAACAGCATCGCCCATACTGCCATCGGTAAAAACAGCTATGGTAACGGTATGACCAGATTGGGCATAACGGGTAAGCGTACCTGCACATAATATCTCCGCATCATCCGGGTGAGCGACCACACAAATTATATTCATATAAACTTATAGCTGTTAAAGTACACCATAACGATCATATACCACACGAAGGGAATCTCCATTCAAAAGATCCCTGCGTGATGCATTTTCTTTAAACACTTTTTCATGCGCCATCTCCAATACCTTATCCTCCACTTCCCTGGGAACCACTACCACACCATCAAAATCGGCAAAGATCAGCTCACCGGGCTTTACCACCACATCGCCGCAACGGATCGGCACATCATACGCCATCACACGTCCGCGGCCAAGACTGTCAAGCGGGCGAATGCCTCCGTAAAATATGGGGAATTTCATTTCAATGATCCTTTTGCAATCCCTGATCATACTATCGCAGATGCAACCTGTAGCGCCGTTGCGTTTGGCAATGGTGCTCATCAGCTCACCCCAGGGAGCATTGGTTCCGGCAAAGTCGGTGGAATGCACCACTACATCACCTTCCCTGATCGAATCCACCGCTTCAATTTCCAGTCCATAAGGGTCTTCCTCTTCCACATAATCGGTTTCCATCCAGCGGTAAGTCCTGGCCCTGCCGATGATGGTACAGTTATCGGCGTCCAGCGGGCGCAGGCGCTGGTGCATCGCCTGGTTCCGGTATCCCAGTATATCCAGCACATCACACACGATCGCTACATACAGGTGTTCCTTTATCCACTTGAACTTTTCTTTGTCATTTGTCAACATAAAATTTGTTACCATAGCAACTGATTTATTTGGTCTTTTAATTTTTATAGTTCATAAATAATTTACTTACGCTTCTCCCCAGGTAAACGAACTGTAATGCCCGGGAATAATACATTTACCCGGCAAACCATGATGATCACAGAACCACGCAAACACTTCCGGGTTTTCGGCATTCAGCGGCATCATATCATAATGATTCGGCATTACATACCGCGGCTGAACAGTCTTTGCAAACAGCGCCGCTTCTTCCGCACTGGTATTTTTCCATTTCCCGTTTATAGGAACAAGCATAATATCCGGGTTAGATGGCGCTGCATCCAGCACAACCGGGTGAAACTGCGTATCACTGGTATGATAAACGGTTCTTCCGTTTGGAAACCGGATAAGGTATCCCGTTGTATCTATCACGTCTTTTGCTGTAGGCAGAGCAAAAACACCCGTTACCGTGATCGAATTGACCGTTATGCTATCACCGGCATTCACCACCAGGATATTGCCGGAAGGTATGCCCAGGCTTTGTAATTTTTTCGCCGCCAGCCGGGGGGCGATAAACATAGTATCGCTTTTATGCCGGTAGCCACCGATCGTCACCGGGTCAAGGTGATCCAGGTGATCGTGTGTGACTATATAAATGTCCGCTTTCAAATCTTCCGGTTGCAACGGTAGCGGAACGGCACGTGAAAAACCGGCCACACCGCCGTTGGCGCTATCCGACAGGTAGGGATCAATCACAACAACCTGTCCTGATGATTTTATAATATAACCTGCCTGCCCCAGCCACCATAAGGCAGCTTCGGAAGGTTGTAGTGTATGACCGAGGATTTCTTTCATTGCTGTTTCTATACGTTTACACAGAATCGCTTTACGGCTTTTTCATCAATGTCAATTCCCAAACCCGCACCTTGCGGAACCGGGATATATCCATCTGCGTCCAACTGCACAGGATTACGGATGATCTCCCGCAACATGGGGTTATCGCTTACATTGTATTCCAGGAATAAAGATCTCGGCAGCACTGCATTCAGGTGAAGGCTTGCAGCCGTCAGCAGGTCGGTAAGCCAGGCATGCGGGCAAACATCTATACCCGCATATTCCGCTTCCCACATGATCTTTCTTGCCTGGGTGAACCCGCCACACCTCGACAGGTCTGGCTGTACCACGTCTACTCCTCCTTCCATGATCAGTTGCCGGAAACCCCAGGCAGTTGCTTCCTGCTCGCCGGCGGCAATACGGGTCTTTACACCGGCTTCCTTTACCTTACGGTATCCCGCATACGATTCAGGATGCAAAAAATCTTCGAGCCAGTATATATTATACGGTTCCAGCAAACGGCAAAGCTCGATCGCATCATAGGCGCTGCGTTTCACCATCCACCCCGGGTCTACCATCAGGGCGATATCGGGCCCTAATGTTTTTCTGGCGGTTTCCACTAATTGAATGTCCTGTTTAATATCCTGTCCGAACACACCCCATCCGAATTTCACCGCTTTGAAACCCCGCTGCATATAAAATTCACAGGCGTGCCTGATCGCTTCTGTCGTGGGACGGAAAAGCGTGGAAGCATATGCCTGCACTTTATCCCGTCTTGCACCACCTAATATTTTATGCACCGGCCGGTTGATGGCTTTACCGATAATATCATGGCAGGCAATATCAAAGCCGGATAGTACCTGCATGGCAGCGCCTCTTCTTCCAAAATAAATGGTGCCCCGGTATACCTTATCCCACAGGCGCTCTACATCAAAGGGGTCTTCGCCTATTGCCAGCTCTCTTAACCCTTCGAACATGCCAGCGCCGCTTTCAGGCGCATTCACAACGGCTTCACCTACATGTGGTGAGGTTTCCACATCCGACCAGCCGGTAATGCCTTCATCAGTACTTACCTTTATCAGCAGGCAATGTTTTACCCCCCGCGCTTCTTCGCTTCCCGCCGGGTTGGTTATTTCAAACGGCGACTGAAGGATGAATGCTTCTACGTTGGTTATCTTCATGCGTTTAGTTTATTTTTTTGCTGTGCTAAGCGTCTTCGCTTAGCACGTTTGTCTTATCGCCTCCGGCGATTTTATCAACCTGGTTCTCTATCGGTGGGTGTCTCCACCCACCGAAAAATCAACTTTAATGCAGATGGGTGTCATCATCTACCTGTAGGAAATTCTATCAACTGCTTACCGTCTTTGCGAGCCGCCGCATCAACTATCAAATCTCAACCTGTTTCGCGGCGAAGCAATCCTCGCAATCTACGGCCTTGTCCAAACACGAAGGCTGCTTCCCACCTCGGCGGGCAGGCTCCCGCCGCTACATTCTTTTAACTCAGATCTTCATGCGGGCGGTATCGCAGTGACGGTAAGATGGTTTAGCTTTTACCGGCAGCACTAAAACAAAATATCCCAATACTCAACCACCTCTTTCGTGGTTCGTGAGACACGAACCACGGCAAGGATATCTCAGTGACGGTAAGTGTGTTACGCTGTGCTAAGCGTCTTCGCTTAGCACCCTTGTCTTATCGCCTCTGGCGATGCCATCACTCAAACACCAATGCCACTTTCAACGCCTTATCATGCCCGTTACGGGCAAGATCAAACGCTTCTTTCCAGTTATCAAAAAACAACTGGTGTGTAACTATATTTTCCAGCGCCAGTGTTCTATCGCTAAGACACGTCAGTGCTTCCTCTATTTTATCTTCATCATTACAAGCTCCGGCAATTTCCAGCTCCAGCACATGCACCCTGAACAGATCCACCAAAACAGGCTGGTGCGCCGCACTGAATACCACCATCCTGCCACGAGGGCGTAATGCTTTTATACAACTCTCTGCAGCTTCTGCACTGCCAACAGCCAGGATAGCTACATCAACCGACCTCTCCGGAACGGTACCTAATATTTCCGCGCCGGGTATCATCCCCAACCGGAACGGTGTCCGCCCGTATACCATTACACGACCGGCGCCCTGCTTTCGGGCAATCCGCGCAATGATATTTCCAAAAGGCCCGTCACCTACTACAAGCACGGTTTTTCCTTTAATATCACCGGCACGGTACACCGCTTCCAGGCAAACCGCTACAGGTTCCAGCAGTGCCCCCGTAGCAAAGGAAATATCAGCGGGAATTTTCTGTACCCTGTCTGCACGCTGCACAAAGTATTCTGCAAAGCAGCCGTCACGGTCAATACCGGAATGCCCCATGCGTGAACACAAATGTTGCAAGCCGCGCATACATTCTTCACAATCACCGCAGGGAATAACCGGGTGCGCAGCCACCCTGTCTCCGGGAGCAAGGTCTTTTACTTTAGCGCCACATTGCACAATTACGCCTGCACCTTCATGTCCCATTACACGCGGATACCGGATACCAAACGGGTTTGCGCTGATATCATGAAGATCGGAAGTGCAAATGGTCGCTGCTTTTGTCTGTATCAGCACTTCATCATCAGCAGGCGAAGGCACAGGCAGCGTTACCTGCACCAGTCGTTCTCTTCCCTGCAACTGCAGCGCCTGCATATATGGTGAAATGATGATCACTTTTGCAAAGGATTAGGAAGGTTAAGCAAACGCAATGCATCGCGGTGAATGATCTCTTCTATCACATCAGCGGGTACTTGCGGCAAGCCGCTTGTGCCGGTTACTGCATTCAACGCCCGTATATTTTTTATGGAATCGCCTGTTGTAGTAAAAGGAAAATCAGAACCGAACAATACTTTATGCTGCGCTTTATACTCTGTCAGCAGCCGCATGGAATTATAAAATTGCCAGGGACGATAATAGAGTGCTGATATATCCGCGTATACATTCGCATGCCTGCGTATTACCGCGATGGTCTCTCCTTCCCATGGATGCCCCAAATGTGCAAGCACCATGTGCAGATCAGGAAAATCAACTGCCACGGTATCAAAATGAACAGGACGTGAATAGTCCAGCGGTGTGCCGCTTACGAAAGATGTACCGGCATGAAAAAGAATGGGTAAGCCATTCTTTTGGCAATAACGGTATATGTCATAATATCTTTTATCCTGCGGATGTGCATTCTGGTATAACGGCGCCAGCTTCACACCAACGGCACCGAGGTGGCGATGACATTTTTCCAGCTCATCCATATAATCCTGTTGCAACGGATCAATGGAAGCAAAGAACAATAACCTTTCAGGCGCTTTTGCTACATGTGCCGCTACCACTTCATTGGGAATATTCCAGCCTGTGGCGGATGCCTGCAAACCGAATACTACCGCCACGTCAGCAGCTTTGGTAGTTTCCAAATGCCTTTCTTCCACATTGCCCCATACAGCAGGATCAACGCCGCACCGCACTAAGTCTGCATTCAGCTTTGGGCCAAAATGCTGCGCGGCATCAAAAACATGTGTATGTATGTCTATGATCATAATTCTTGTTTTTGCTTTGGGCTATCGGCTTTGAGCTATCAGCTATCAGCTATCAGCTTCATTATTCACCATTGCCCATTCACTATTCACCATCCCCCTTACTCAAACGACCAGTAATGCACCGCCCAGGGTTCGAGCTTTACATCAATGGTTTGTGTGTCCTTTTTTAACCTGATAAACGGATCCGGGCGCAGCCGCTGGTTTTCTTCCAACCCCGCCCCTGTTGCATCGAGCACAATATGGCGAATCTGCATATCTTTCGGCATATCGTTGAGACTAAGCTTAACCGTAGCCGCTTTGTCAGAAAAATTCCAGAGCACCAGGTTATGCATCAGCATTTTCGTGTCGTGCGCTGCAAAACCATGCACTTTATCGTTGCTGGAAGTAACAGCCAACTTGTTGCCTGCCAGCCTTGATAATAATTTAAAGGTATAGTAAGCAGGGCGCAACTGATTCTGATAATCTATCAACCCGCTGAACTGTGCCTGGCGGTTCCACCAGCGCGTCATAAATGCCGTACCGTGCGGAGAGAAAAATCTCGAAAATGTTTCAAACGATACATACCAGTCACGGATATGATAGTAGCACGACCAGTCTAACCCGGCGTCCTTCATCTGCCAGATGGTTTCGGCAATATAGCAGGGCTGAAAACGTGTATCAAGAATGGGATTGAACAAATCCACATTCCACTCATTCATGATCGTTTCCGCTTTTATACCGGGATATTGGGCTACAAGATTTTTTACATATTCAATCTGCCCGCGAATAACAGTGGGGCTGTTATTATAATGATGAAATGAAACAAAATCGAGTGGTATTTTTTCGGCGGAACAAACCCGGAGCAATTCGGGTAGGATAGGCGATTTATAATATGCCAGCGCCGGCCCGCCTACTTTCGCATTGGGGTCTGCACGGAGTATAGCGGCGACTGTATGCTTGTAATATCTTGCATAGCTCTCCGGTTTAAAACGATAAGGTGTACCGCCGTCTTCACCAATATCCACTTCATTGCCTACTTCCCAATACGTAATGCCTGCTCCTCTATCTACATAATGTTTTACTACATCGTATACAAACTGCTCCCAGCCTGCGTAGTCATTCGGCTCCACTATATCATGATCTACTACCGGGAAAAACTGACTGGGCTTTAAACAAAAGCTCATAAATGGCTTGGCGCCTGTTTGCAGGATATTGGATACCATGCTGTCTAGCGTGGTAAAATGATATTTACCCGGCTCCGGGATAACATCATAATATTCGCTCACAAAAAGCCTGATGATACCGGGATGCAAAGCTCTTATTTCAGTTACACGACTGGCCAGCATCGGCTCTTCGGAAAGCCCGCCCTGCCCCAATGCCATCTGCTCCATTTTCATGGGGCCCAGCTCCTTGCCAAAATCTACTTTTACGTTGGTAACCTGCGCATATGTATACAGTGTGGTTAACAAAAAGATTGATAAAAGAAGGGCGCATTTAAAATTGTCGCGCTGAAAGTGGGCGGTGAGACACCGCCCACGGCGCACGCCCTGGTTGGTGTCTTCACCAACCAGCGACGATTTTAAATACGCCCATAAAAGAAATGATTTTGTTCTGAACATGGCATATTGATTAAAGCAAAGATCAGGTCATTAATACTTCGCAGAGATAATATATTTTCCTGACGGTGCAGGAATGCTGATATATTCTTTTTTAACATTAAAGTTTTTCCAGTGTTTTCCATTTACCGTTACAGATCTGATCTGCTTTCCCAAAGGATGACGAAAACGAACGATCAACTGTTTCGGCGGATTGCGATCCGGAGCTTCAACAGTTGCTTTGATTTCATTATTGCCATCTAACCCATTAATATGGAAAGATGTTTTCCCGAAATAAGTAGGCACATCTTTTACGTCAATTTTCTTTCCTGCTTCCAGCCATTGTTGAGGAATGGCCTGCCCGATCATGAGCGTATCATTTCCAATCTCATTCAATAACATCTTCCTGTAAATTTCAAACCATGCGCCATCGGTGCTGGGCGGGCCGTAATACTGCCCCCATGCCCACCGGTGCTCCAGGGATGTATATTGCTCATGCGAAAATCCACAGGCCATCAGGCTGTAAAAAGCGCGGATAACCGCTTTGGCATTGTCTCTCAAAAAATAGGGCGTAGCCTGTTGAACGTATACCGGCTCATTGGCAGCTCCCTGGTTTTTCAGGAACAAATTATCTTCATGGTCGTGCAGCATGGCGGTGGTAAGCCAGTTGTGCGCATCAATAACACCGAGCCGGGTGAGGTGTAAAGGACCGGTATCTACATCGGTTGGATACCACTGCTCCATCATGCGCCGGGGCGTCAAGGCATCGGTCGGAACATAGTTGATCCACGTGCCATCTTCTAACTGCACAACAGGTGATTTCACACTGGCGCGGGAAAACTCCTTCACCACATCTGCTTTCATCTTTAATGCTATGGCCCGTACTTCTTCCGCACGGGGATGATCAGCCGCAGATAATGCTTTGGCAAACATTTCCAGTCCACCTACATAATATGCCTGGTTAAAGGCCCATTCTCTTTCTGCATTGGTAAGGTCATTGAGCGGCCCCAGGATCAGTCCTGTTTTATCGGCCCCTTCATTTGATTTCGCTACCTGCGCCAGGCACCAGTCGAGCGCTTTCAGCGCGTTCGGAAGCAGTTGCTCAAACTGTTCCCTGTTGCCGGATAACAAAAAGTTCTGTGCAATGGCATACAGTTGCCCGGGCGAATACACCCCCCAGTTGGCAAAGCCGCCTATTCTTCCATCCTTTTGTTGCTGGCTTTTAAACATGGCGGCGTACTCATCCTGCGCTGTTTTATCATACCCACGCAAGCCATAGATCATATAATCTACATACACAGACTGGTTAATGGGCCAATCTGCATTTCTCTGTCCATACGCAGTGTTGGCATAGGGCAGGTCCATGTGATCTTTGCCATCAATATCTAATGTATGACGGGGCAGGATAAGCGCATGCCAGAGATTGGCGCGATATAATTCATTTACTGCCTGCTCCGGCACATGGAATGATGCGCCTTTGGCAAGCCATCCTTCCCAGTAATCCACTGTCTTTTTTCTTTCTACTGCATATTGCAGGTTACCGAGCCTTGTTAATTCAGCAGGGACGATAGCGGGAGAAGGTAGCTTTACTACAAACTCCCGGCTTCCTCCTTCGGTAAGCATACCAGAAATGGTTAATGCAATTTGCTGTCCGTTTTTATTGGGTACGGAATCGCTGGTTTTAACAATAATATCTTTTCCTGCTTCAACCGTTAAAAAAATATTGCCGGTCTGCTTATCAGCGATGATCCATTTATCCTGTTGCTGAGTAGCTTCAATTGCATGGTCTTTTAATTCATTGTGCAGTGTTATTCCAAAACTAAAATCCCCGGCTTTGCCGGATATATTCACTTTGCTGAACAGTACGCCGGGTATATACCCGCGTATGGTGGTGGAGAGATCAACCAACGGCGAAGCAAATTGTTCTATAGTGGCAAGCTGCCCGTTTTTTTCAAGACTGGTGATGATAACAGGCAGACCGTTATCAATTTTCTGTCGTTTCCAGGCGCTTTCCTGCCATTGCAGATCAAGCCTGAACTTATGCGGGGAGGCAAAATCAGGGCGCACATTTCCCCAACGATCCACCGCGAACTTATATACGGAACCATGCGCGGCAGCCGTTACGGTGAGATGCCCGGTAGTGCCCATCCAGCGGGTTTGCCAGGATGGATCCCACTCATTGGGGTTGCCGATATCCTTCCACAGCTTGTGAAATGTTTCCAGCGATGCATCGGGTTGCCGTGCCACTTCATCCAGCACTCTCGTTCCACTCAAAGAGGCAAGATGCTGCCTGAAATCAACAGGCTTATCCGCCAGCGTAATATATACATCCTGCTCCGGCAGCCACATCGCGCCATGCTTTTGCAGTTGCTCCAATGCAATGGTAAATCCATTTGTACCATCTTCATTCAGGCGTATCGTTAGGAGCGGTGCATCAGGTTTGTACCATGAATCGTCTTTCAACCGCGCAGATTGCCCGGGAGAACCGTTTTCCATCAGGTATCCCCACATCGCATCATCCTTCAGGGTATAAGCATCTTTGTGCCCTGCCAGCTTTCTTAAGGGAGCGGCAGGCTTTATATAGCTGATATCTGCTGCCAGCTCATCCACATCACCTGCACCACAGTTAAGCATAGACGAAGCAGCGGTTATACGATCATTCTTTTCCGTTTGCCTGCCTGATATGTTCGACACAACAACACCGGGAGAACCGCCTGCCAGTTGAACGAAACGGGCGCTGCGGGCCGGTGCTTTATGCCCGAAAGAAATTTTTACCTGTAGATTCTCAGTGCCATTTGTTTGTACCTGGGCTGCAGCAGGACGAGATAAAATTACCCCGCCTGCCAGACCCAGTATAGTAATCGACACCAACTGAAAATGTAATATCCTGTTCATAATGATCTATGCGCCGAAGCCTGATAAAAATTATTGAATTTTCTGCCAATCTACGCTCGTTCCGGGTGTATTTCAAATTTTTGCAGGTGGGTGGTGACACCCACCTGTAGAACCCGCTACCGGTCGGTGCCCGCCCGGATGACCAGTCGGACAGGTCTCACCAACCGGAATGCCGCGTATGAAGCGAAAATTTACCCCTTATTCTTATTGATAATTCGGATTTTGTTCCAGGTTTGGATTTTTATCAATTGCCGATTGCGGAATAGGCAATACATAATTCTTTGCAGGATCAAAAACTTTAGCGCCTCCACCTGCGGGTACTATAGTATATACCGTATTTCCGCCTACAATATCAATCTTGATTGCATGCACGGTACCGTTCAGCCTGGTTTCTGCCAGCTTCAGCCTCAACAGGTCAGGTAATCTCTTTTCTTCAAATGCCAACTCCACTCTTCTTTCACGGGCTATCGCTTTGCGCATATCAGCCTGGCTCAAACCGGCAGGAAGATCCGGCAGTTCAGACCTGTTCCTTATTGCATTAATGGCATCGTATACCGACTGATCAGGTCCTGTTGCTTCATTCCTTGCTTCCGCATAGCTCAGCAATACTTCCGCATAACGGAAAATGATCCAGTTGGCGCTGTTGCCGTTATCCTGTGCACCTGCATATTTAGGATTCACGCCTTTGATCACATAGTATCCTGTTCTTGTTGAAATGCTGCTGTTATTTAAATCAGTGGCGTTAAGGCTGCCCACTCCCTGCTTCATGATCATGGTAGCACCCAGCCATACGGATTCATCATAAATGATGGATTGATAAAATCTTTTTTCACGATTCACATATGGGTTCTGTGCATTATATCCTGATCCTGCATCTGTAATAGGTAAGCCGTTGGCCATTGCGTATTCATCCACCAGGTCTTGTGTAGGATCCACATGTCCCCAGCCGGTAAGAGAGCCGTTCACAAAACGCGGCCCTATCTGCCCGATATAATTTGCAAGGGAAGTTCCCCCGAGATGCTGGCGACTGAATATTACCTCTACGTTATTATTGTTCTCTTCATAAAACAACGTGGTATAATCAGGAAATAAGCTGTACTTGTTCAGGTCTATTACTTTTTTATAAGTAGTGGCTGCCTGCTCCCAGCGCGCCAGGTCGTTGGACGGGTTTTTCAACGGGCTGGCATTAAACAATTCAGCATAACCCTTAAGCGTAAGCGCAGCGCCTTTGGTTGCTCTTCCGGATTGAGCGCTCACCGGCAGGTCCGCTTCTATGGCCCCGCATTCGGAAATAATAAAATCTGCGGTTTCTTCAGAGGTATTTCTTGCGCGGAACACCGCATCGCCCTGCTCATTGATATTAAGCACATCGGTAATAAGCGGCACTCCGCCATGGTAAGTCCACAACAAAGAATAAAAGTATGCCCTTAAGAAACGCGCTTCCGCCAGCCTTACTTTTTTCCAGTCTTCCGGCAGATCCGAAGCCGTTACTCTTTCTATAAACAAATTGCATTTGCGGATATTGGTATATTGTCCCCACCTGTTAGGCGTATTGGCAGGTGTGTAGATACCGGGGCCGTAAACATTTGTGCTTACACGGCCGGCCTGGCCATTCAACGCATTGTCTGAGAAATTCTCCCAGGGATCCCCGGTTTCGAGCGTGGGTACTGACGCGTAAATATTGTTCAGGAACAGATCCGCGTTATCCTGGGTTGCCCACAAAGTAACGTCTGACACCTGGTTCTTGGGTACTACCTCCAAAAACTTTTTGCAGGAGGTAATAAAGAACGAGACAGAAAGAATAATGATCGTATTGAGTGATATCTTACATAATTGCTTTTTCATACATTTTCAATTTTGCCGGTTAAAAAGTAACATTCAAGCCTACAGAAAGCGCCTTTTGATTAGGATACCCCCAGGCATTACTCGGTATCCATGAATTGTTGGGACCGATCTCGGGATCATAATTGATCAGCTTGGTCCATGTTAAAATATTCTGACCCGACAAATAAACTCTTGCAGATTGCAGCCTGATCCTGTTCATCACCGAAGCAGGTATAGTATAAGATAAAGTAGCGCTCTTCAGCCTTAAATAGTCCGCATCGCCCATCCAGAAAGAAGATCTTTGTTCATTATTAACTGTTGGGGAAGAAGTAAGCCTCGGGAACTTTGCATTGGTATTTTGCGGAGTCCAGTAATCAAAGTTCTGCGTATAAGGCAACATGGTTTCCCAGAAAGGCATGATAGTGGAACCGTGATAATACCAATCCACTTTCGCCGCGCCCTGGAACAATAACTCCAGTCCAAACCCTTTGTAACGAACGGAAGGCGCAAATCCGTAAATGATCCCCGGAACTGCCGTAGGGTTACCTATTACCGTGAGATCATCGTTATTTATTTCTCCATCTTTGTTCAGATCTTCATACCTGATATCACCCGGCTGAACCGCTCCCCAGGGTTGGGTTGCAATACCAGGCTTTAATGAGCCGTCTGTTTCAAAATCTTCCGCCTGGAAATAACCTAAAGAATGGAACCCGAATTGCGTTCCAAGTGGTCTGCCTGTTACCCTCCTGTTGGGATTGTTGTAAGTGGTAGGTCCTTCAAAAACCTGGAGCAGCTTGTTTTTGGCATAGGTCATGTTGGCTGATAATGATACCTGCAGGTCTTTGGAAAAATCATATGCAGACCTTACAGTCAAATCAAATCCCTGGTTCGACATGATGCCCGCGTTCACCTGGCTCAACCCTACGCCGTATTCGGCAGGTATGATCACATCCGGGCTCATGAGCATATTAGATCTTTTTTCATAGAAGTAATCCACTTCAAGATTGAGCAGCCCTTTCCATAAGCTGGCTTCCAAACCTATATCTGTTTTTTTAGCTCTTTCCCAGGTGATATTGGGGTTAGGCTCAGCTCTTTCGCTGATCCCCTGAACCGCATTACCGCCTAACACGTAATTTGTTCCCAGTACATTATAAGTGCTCATGTACTGAAATGCACTTCCTGCTAACGCACCCACTTCACCATACGATGCTCTCAGCTTAAGGTTATCGAGCCAGCTTATTTTATTCTTCATGAAATTTTCTTCAGACAAGCGCCAGCCCACAGAAAATGCGGGAAAGAAGCCCCAGCGTTTGTCGGGAGCGAAATAATAGCTTCCGTCATAACGACCACTTGCTTCCACTAAATATTTCTGGGCATAGTTATAAGCCACCCTGTATACCAGTCCCGCCTGCCGTGCCGCGCTGGAAGAGCCACCGGTAGACATATCGGCAGCGCTGGAGCTACCCAGGTTGATCTCATCTACCGTTAAATTAAAATTCCTTCTTGTAGCCATGAGACTTGTAAGGTCATTGGCTTTCGCTTCAAACAAGCCCAGTACCGCAACATTATGATTTCCAAAAGAACCATCGTAATTAAACCCGGCCTGGTAAGTAAGCTGTGTAGCAAAATCTATATCCTGGCGGAGCGAAGGCTTGGTCTGCCCCCAGATGCCATCATTAATAACATAAGGCGTCTGCGATTTATCAAGGCTTGCTTTATGCACAGGCAGGGTCCATAATTTATGCATGGTGTAGGTGGGATCGTATGCAATGGTTCCTCTTAATTTTAATCCCGGAACAAAAGGTATTTTCTGCTCAACGGATAACTGTGAATACAGTGAATTGATACCATACTTTTCGTACCCGCTGTTGAAAAGGCTGCCGGTAAGGAAAGTTCCCGGCATACCGTTGCTGAAATATAAAGGCCCATATAAAGGATGCAGGTAACCGACCAGCTCAAAAATACGACCGGTAGATACAGCGGGAAAGTTGCTGTTTTGATTACGCCCGTTGAGGTTAAAGGAAACAGAGGTAGTAGACGTTACCTGCGCATCTACATTCAGCGTAACATTAAAACGGCGTGTATTGGTTATACCGGAAGATTTCCACATACCATCCTGGTGCATATAGCCGAGCGCGGCATAATACTTTATTCTTTCCGCGCCGCCGGAAATCTCAATATTGTGCTGTGTTATCAACGTGTTCTTATTGGTGATAGTTCCCCATATATCCTTATGTGTAGGGTATGCATCTGGATCTGATCCGTCCTGGAACTTTTGAAGCTCCTCGGCGGAATAAGGTTCCGGTAATCCCTCGTTTACCGCTGCCGCATTTCTTAATGTGGCATACTGGTACGAGTTTACAAAATCGGGCAATACTACCGGGTTCTGAAACCCGACATAACCGTTATAGGTAAGCGATGGTGCGCCGCTCTTCCCTCTTTTGGTAGTAACCAGTATTACACCATTGGCTCCCGCCACACCGTAAGGCGCTACGGCAGCCGCATCTTTTAACACGGTAAATGTTTCTATTGCATTAGGATCCAGGTGCTGGAATGTTCTTGGAATACCATCAACTATCAGCAGTGGCTGGTTGGCTCCTGTAGACGATAAACCCCTGATGTAGATATTGGAGCCATCGTATCCCGGTTCACCGGAGCCCTGCTTGAATATAACGCCGGATACCCTTCCTCCCAAACCATTGCTTAAATTAGCAACAGGAACGGAAGCGATCTCTTTGCCTTTCATAGTGGATACGGCCGCCGTGAGCGAGGTTTTCTTTTGCGTTCCGTAACCAACCACCACGATATCGCTTAATACATTGCCGGCAGAGGCGGTAAGGGTAATGGTGATCTCGTTTCTGTTACCCACCTTAATGGTTTGCGTTTCAAAGCCGGTATGAGATACAACCAGCGTTTGCCCGCGTGAAACACGTAAAGTAAATTCACCGCTTTCATTGGTAGTGGTACCCTGCTGCGTTTCTCTCACAATAACGGAAACATTCGACAGGGCCGTTTCACCATCAGTGATCTTACCGTTAAGTGTAAAATCTGCCTGGGCAAAAACAGCACCCGCTAAAAAGAGAAAGACAAACAGTGAAAAAAATACTTTTCCTGTAGCAGGAGACTGTAAGAGTTTTAGCTTCATAGCAATTGTTTTGTTTTGCTTTTAAATTTTAATTCAGTACAGGTGACCAATCATTTCCTGGTCATGCTACACAAAACTATTTTTTCAGCTACCAGCTTTTTTGCACAATCTTGCTTAATCAGTACCCTATCTTGCAAGACTAATGTATTCAACTACCTTATTTTGTACAATTATTATCCTATTTTGCAAAATCCCATATAAATAAGGATAAACATATTTACTTTTTTATATTTAGGAAATGAAACCGCACTATAAGCCTATACCATCGGAATCAAAGCTGTTTAAAGTAGAATTCCAGAAAACAAGCCAGGAGTTTTATTATCCCTGGCATTACCATGCCGAGCTTGAGCTGACTTTCATTCTAAGCGGCCAGGGCGTTAGGTATGTAGGTAATTCCATTGAAAATTTTTACGAAGATGAACTGGTTTTGTTGGGTTCTAACCTGCCGCATACCTGGAACACTACAATAGATCAGAACCAGCCTGTAACCGCTATCGTAATATACCTTAAAGAAGATTTTTTTGATAAGAACTGGATGCAGAGCATCGAGTTTGAGAGCATCCGGAATCTTTCGATCCTGATGAATAAAGGGATAAAGGTGAGCAAAGAAGTAGCGCTGGCGCTTAAGCCGAAATTTTTTGAGATGCTGAACGCGTCGCCGTTTGAAAAGCTGATGATATTGCTGCAGGTGCTTGAATACCTCTCTCACAACCAGGAACACAAATTCTTATGCGAACAGGAATTCTCCTGCGATCTTGATGATACGGATAAAACAAGGATCAATAGTGTGTACGATTATATCCAGAAAAACTACCAGCGCCAGATATCTCTTGCAGATATTTCGGCGAGGTTAAATATGAGCGAGGAATATTTTTCAAGGTATTTCAGCAAAACGATGAAAAAGCCATTCTTTGAATTTTTAAATGAATATAAGATCAACAGGGCATGTAAGCTGCTTATTGAAACAGATAAGCAGATCAGTGAAATATGTTATGCGGCGGGATTTGAAAGTATTCCTTTTTTTTACCGGCAGTTTAAAAAGTTCAAGGATTGCCAGCCTAAAAGTTATCGCATGAACTATCAGCGGATATCGTTATACCAGCCAGTGTAATGTTCAACGATACCGGGCAAAAATCAAACACGCTTTACCTAAAAATAATAATTCGAAAAATTGAAATGCACCCGTCTCTAAGATATTCATGCCGGTATCAACCTCAAAGCTTAACTTGCAAGAGCTAAACTATACACCAATGAAATTTGACGATTCGCTATGGAAAGCCATACTTGAGGATCTTTTTGCAGACTTTCTCCGTTTCTTTTTTG
>JAHBTJ010000044.1 GCA_019638595.1 Chitinophagaceae bacterium | reverse complement strand
GGACTGCAAAAATAAGATTATTCGGTATTGGGTGGGAATAAACTATTTATTTTTCCGTTAGCTCCCCTTTTAGCGAGGTTTCCAGCAGCTTTTTTACCGTAGTTGCAGGGTAATTTTGCCCAAGCAGGAACATTAATTTGGTTACCGCAGCTTCGTACGTTAAATCCTTTCCATTGGTAACTCCTATCTGCTGAAGATAAGCGCTGGTTTCGTACCTGCCCAGCTCAACCGCTCCCCCGTCGCACTGGGTTCTGTCCAGCACTATAATTCCATTTTGAACAGCATGATCCAGGCATTTAATAAACCACGGCGCCGTAGTGGTATTACCATTGCCAAAGGTTTCCATAATCACAGCTTTAAGCCCGGGTGTATTCAACACCGCTTCCACGGTGTTCTGCGAAATACCGGGAAACATTTTTAACACCGCGATATCCGTGCACAATTTTGTATTGATATGAAATTCCCCTGCCGGAACAGGGAAAATAAATTTGTCATTGTATTTAATATTTATTCCGGCCTCTGCCAAAGGAGGGTAATTAATAGAACGGAATGCCTCAAATGTTTCGGTATTGAATTTTTTGGTTCGGTTACCCCTGAATAAAAAATAATCGAAATAGATACATACTTCAGGCACTATGGCCAACCCGTTTCTCCTGGCGCCGGCAATTTCCATTGCAGTAATAATATTTTCTTTGGCATCGGTCCTTATTTCACCTATAGGCAATTGTGAGCCTGTAAGGATAACAGGCTTCGCAAGATTTTGCAGCATAAAGCTCAATGCGGAGGCCGTAAATGCCATCGTGTCGGAACCATGCAGGATAATAAAACCATCATACGTATCGTATTTTTCATGAATGATCTCCGCCAGCTCAACCCATATTTCCGGGGACATATTGGAGGAATCTATCGGCGGCGTAAACGCAAACATGTCAAATTCATATCCAAGCCTGGCTATTTCGGGAATATGATATTTTATTTCCTTAAAGCTCATTGGCACCAGCGTGCCGGAACTATCATTATACGCCATGCCAATGGTGCCTCCCGTGTAGATGATAAAAAGCCTGGCTGAAGAAGAAGGCGTTGGCATGCTTAGTTCTTTTTTTCAAAAACTAAATTAGCATTTGTAGTAGTTACGCGTGCAATTTCTTCTATACTTACATTTTTTACTTCCGCTAACGCTTCCGCTACATATTTTAAATAGGCGCTTTCATTGCGTTTGCCCCTGAACGGTACCGGCGTTAAATAAGGAGCATCTGTTTCCAGCACAATATGCTCCAGGCTGATATTTTTCAATACTTCTTTTAACCCGGATTTTTTATAAGTAACCACACCGCCAATGCCCAGTAAAAATCCCATTGAAATGATTTGCTCAGCCTCATCAAAGCTGCCTCCAAAACAATGAAAAATGCCACGCAAATCTTCGCCTGCATGCTGCTGTACCACATCAATGGTTTGCTGCATAGCTTCCCGCGTATGAATTACAATTGGCAACTTATACGCTTTCGCCCATACTATCTGTTGGTGAAACGCTTCATATTGCTGGGGGGTATATGTTTTGTCCCAGTAAAAATCCAGCCCTATTTCTCCCACAGCGGCAAAGTTCCTTTTCTGCAACCACTCTTCCACCAGCTTCAATTCCTCTTTGTAATTCTCTTTAATATAGCAGGGATGTACGCCCATCATCGGAACACAAATACCCGGATATTCTTTTTCGAGCTGCAGCATCCCCTCTATAGAACCGCTGTCTATATTGGGCAGGTAAAATTTTTGAACGCCCTCGGCCTGCGCCCGCGCTATCATTTCATTTCTGTCATTATCAAACTCATCTGAATACAGGTGACAATGCGTATCTACAACCATCATATCCGATAATGCTTTCTTAATACAATTTCACTTAATCACAAACTTTTGCAGTCTTCCTGCAAAACCCTTCATACAGACCTTCATATAATTTTTCATACTGCGGCACTATGTTGGCAATATCAAATTTTTCTGCCTGCGCCCTGGCATTGGTTTTAAAACGCTGGAAGGTTTCTTCGTCTTTCAATATGTCAATGGCATAATTACCCATTTGTTCTACATCGCCCACTTTGGCCATATATCCGTTAACGCCCTGCGTAATAATTTCGGGTAAGCCTCCCACGTTAGTGGCAACCACGGGCGCTCCTCCCGCCATAGCTTCCAGTGCCGACAAACCAAAGCTCTCATACTCCGAAGGCAATAAAAAAAGATCTGCAATGGCAAATATTTCTTCCATGTCCTGCTGCTTGCCCACGAAACGGATATCATCGCACAGGTCAAGCTCGCGGCACAATTCTTCGGCCATAGGTCTTTCAGGGCCATCGCCCACAAACAACAATTTAGAAGGAATCACTTCATTCAGCTTTTTGAAAATATATACTACGTCCGCAATGCGTTTGATTTTCCTGAAGTTGGATGCATGCAGCACGATCTTTTCATTATTGGGCGCGATCACTTTCCTGAACGCGTCAATAGGTTTTTTGCCAAACCGGCGCACGTCCACAAAATTGTGAATGACCTGTATATCCTTTTCGATATTAAACGTACGATAGGTTTCTTCTTTCAGGTTTGCCGACACAGCGGTAATGGCATCGCTTTGGTTAATAGAAAACGCTACTACCGGGGCATAGGTTTTATCCCGGCCTACCAGTGTTATATCTGTTCCATGGAGCGTAGTGATGACAGGCACATATTTATTTTCCTTTTTTAAGATCTGCTTTGCCATGTATGCGGAAGAAGCATGTGGTATAGCGTAATGCACGTGCAACAGGTCGAGTCCGTTGTTTTTCACCACATCTACCATGGTACTGGCCAGGGCAGACTCATAAGGAGGATAATCAAACAGCGGATAGGTCGGCACTCTCACTTCATGATAAAAAATATTAGCTCTGAACCCGGTAAGCCTTACCGGCTGCTGGTAGGTTATAAAATGCACAATATGACCCTTATCTGCCAGGGCTTTTCCCAGCTCTGTAGCTAAAACACCGCTTCCGCCAAAAGTTGGGTAACAAACTATACCTATATTCATACGAGGCCTGATTTAATTTTTAAACCGCGAAGTTATGTATTAAAAACAGGTTGAAAACACGGAGTTAAACTTGTAATTTTTAGTTAATAGTCGTCTGTATTTCTTAATTTGGCTTTTCAAAATATACTTATGAAAAAGTTTTTCCGTATTTTTTTGCTTGTTATAGTACTGGGGTTGGCAGGATTTATTTATTTCAGGTATTATTTCCCGTTAGGATATGGCGTAAAATCCGGCGAGCTGAATTATTGTGTAAAGAAAGGATACCTCTTTAAAACTTACGAGGGCAAGTTAATACAAACAGGCATCAGGTCTTTGGCTCCCAATACCATCCAATCCTATGATTTTGAATTTTCTGTTTCAAACGAAAAAGTAGCGCAAACACTGATGGCCAATTCCGGCAAAGCGTTCGATCTGCATTATACAGAATACAACGGCGCCCTGCCCTGGCGGGGATTTAGCAAATACGTGGTTGACAGTATTGTGGCAATAAAGGATCCCGGAACAGGCAACCTGGTAAAATAGCAGCTCCGCTAGCTTCCGCCCAGCAAGAAGATGGCAGGTTTTTTATGGATGTCTGTTTTTATCTTTTTCCATTCACCAACAGATAATGTTTTTATATATTCCGCCGGCGATGTGATGGATACGGCTATGCATAAACGCAATGAAGGATTACAGGTTTTAAGAATAGCTTCCAGCAGTTGATTGTTACGGTAAGGGGTTTCTATAAAAATTTGCGTGCAATTGGTTTTAATAACTTCTGCTTCAAGGGCTTTGATGGCTTTTATTCGTTGGGCATTGTCTATAGGCAAATACCCGCTGAACCTGAAATGCTGCCCGTTCATACCGCTCGCCATCAGCGCGAGCAATATAGAGCTGGGTCCTACCAATGGCTTTACTTCGGCGCCTGCCCGTTGTGCGGCTTCTACCAGCAATTGCCCGGGATCCGCTATACCGGGGCAACCCGCTTCGCTGATTATGCCTATATTTTTGCCACTTGAAAGCAGGCGGGTAAATGCTGCTTTTACTTCTGTTTCAGCTTTGTGAATGGTATACCAATCATAATTGTCAATCACCATTTCTTTCCATATACTCTTTAAAAACCTCCGGGCTGTTCTTTCATTCTCAACAAAAAAAACATGGCATTGCTTTACAGCATCCACTATATATGGCGGAATGGTTTCCGGCGCGGCTTCATCAATAAAGGAGGGAACCAGGTATACTTTTCCTGTTGTAGCATTCATTGAAACGTATGTTATGATCAACCGAAGGTAACCAATCCGTCGGGGTAAGGAAAGTTTAAAAACAGGGTAACGGCTCCGTCAGTTTGTTAAACAAGGTTAATAGTTCAGCCGCTTTCAGCTTTAAAATCAATTGGATAGGAACGGCTTCCTGCAACCCATTAAACTTCGAAAAGAGTGATGCGTCTATCTATCACGTACTAAAAATTAAAAAAGTAACACATGAAAAAAATGAGTTTATCCATACTGGCAATTGCAATCACTTTTACCGGTATATACGCCCAGGAAAAAACAGACAGCAGCTTTAAGCAGAGAAAAGCACATGCTTTTGATCATCATCCGGGAAAAATGAGGAAAGGGCCTCATACGGATTATTCAAAACTGAACCTCTCCAAAGAGCAGCAGGACGCGCTGGTAAAAATAAACCAGGATTACAGGAACAGCATAACGGAGCTGCGCAAAAAAGAAGCGACCACTACTGTAAAAGATCACAAAGCACAGATGCAGGCATTAAACAAAAAACGCCACGAACAGGTACAAAATATTTTTACGCCGGAACAGAAAGACCAGTTGGCTAAAATGAGGGCAGAACGAAAAGCAAAGTTCGACAGCGCTGCAAAAAACGGGCGTCAAAAAATGAAAGCCGACCTGGGATTGTCAAACGACCAGTCTGCAAAAATGAAGACTTTGCGTGAAGCAACCGGTAAAAAGGTAAAAGCCATTAAGGAAGACGCATCGCTAACAGACCAGGAAAAGAAACAACAGGTAATGGCAGCTTTTAAACAGCAGCATGAGGACATGAAATCTATATTAACTCCTGAACAAATGAAAAAGCTGGAAAACGGCAGAAGGCCTCATCCGCGCAACATGGCAAAATAGGTTTTCATATAAGCATAGTTTATAGTTTGATGTGCCGGCGCAGTATATGCGCCGGCTTTTTTATGCGGGCATTAGTTCACTCCTTTTTCCTTTAATATTTTATTGAGCCAGCGCAACATGGCAAAACACAACGCCGCCGCTATCATTAGCAACAAAAAGTTGAGCCAGAAGTAGCCTGCCTTATGGTTGTAATTGTCCCACATAGTGGCCAGCACACCCGACAACTTGTTCCCGATAGAAGTAGCTACAAACCAACCGCCCATCATTAAAGCAGTCATACGCGAAGGACTCAGTTTTGATACGATAGACAATCCCATCGGGCTCAAAAAAAGCTCTCCTATGGTAATAACGCCATAGCTCATGATCAGCCACCACACGCTCGACTTCTCTGCTCCATTGTTACCTGCATATACGGCTCCCACCATTACAAGCGCCGAAAGCCCGGAAATAAATAAGCCCAATGCAATTTTAGTGGCGGTGCTAGGCTCGCGGCCTTTGCTTCTCAGCCATGTAAAAAAAGCTACGATCAACGGTGTAAAAAATATTACCCAGCCGGGGTTAATGGACTGGCTGAGGTTGGTTGCCCATACGCTTACAGCACTATTTTCGGCAGGCAGCTTTTCGGCAGTTACATTTTTAAAATATACAGGATAGTCGTAGGTTTTAACAATGGCGCCTTCTGTTTTCTGAAGCCTGAACTGTTCATCGTATAAGGGAACGGAATCTTTTTTATAAATAAGCGATTGTGAAAATTTCAGCGCGTCAAATACTTTTTCGGTACTGCCGGTTACCTGCCTGTCTGTATAACGATCGGCCCAGGTATTGAGCGCTGTACCGTTTTGCTTAAATACCGCCCAAAATAAAATAACCACTGCAAAAATAGAGAGCAATGCCAGCACCGGCTTCTTTTCTTCCCTGGCGGATTTTTTATATAAAGAAATGTAAAACCAAATTACAGGAATGCAGGCGAAAATAAACGCGTCGGTGGAAGCGGAGCCAAAGAGGCTGCTGCCCCATAGCTGTTCCGGCAATACCCAGCCTAAAGCGCCGGCAACAACAGAGGGAAGGAATATCAGCAGGCAAATTTTGGCAAATGACATATCGCCCTGCTGCACGCCTTTTTTAACATCGTATGCGGCATAGTGCCGGGTGCCGCTTAAAAAAATAAATACGCCCAGCAGCATTCCTATGCCGGCCGCAATAAACGCGTAACTCCATCCCAGCATTACATATAGTGCGGCTCCAAAAAAATTACAGATAAACGCCCCTATGTTAATACCCATGTAAAAGATGTTGTATCCTTCATCTTTCTGCGCTTTGTGCTGCGGCGTAGAATATACATTTCCCAGGAGCGTGGAAATATTGGGCTTGAAAAAACCATTGCCTGCAATGACCAGCGTCATGGAAACATACAGCATGGCTATATTGTGTATCGCCATCAGGCAGTAACCAATACCCATCATTAACCCGCCGGTAATAATAGATCTACGGTAACCCCAATACCTGTCGGCTATCAGCCCACCTACGAACGGCGTTAAAAAAACAAGCGCTATAAAAGTGCCGTAGAGGTCGGCGGACTCCGCTTCCGTCATGGCATATCCCGTTTTTACATCTTTCAGGTACAGGGTAAAAATGCCGATCATGAGATAATAGCCAAACCGTTCCCACATTTCGGAAAAGAATAAAAAAGGAAGCGCTTTAGGATGTTTTTTCCACATGCATTTACGATTAAGCTGAGCCCGTTTTTTCTTTTACAACCTGGTTGAGTGATTTTAGCCGGGAGAATATCAGCAAGCCACCCAAAACCGCCGCCAGGGAAATGATCCCAAAAAACAGCCTCTTATCAGGAAAGCTATCCCAAAAGCTTGCCATTACGCCCGCCACTTTTCCTCCCAGGGAAGTAGACAAAAACCAGCCTCCCATCATCAAAGCGGTTAATCGCTGCGGGGCTAATTTTGATACCAGTGAAAGCCCGATGGGGCTCAGGCAGATCTCACTTACCGTAAAAACGCCATAGGTCAATACCAGCCATCCGGGCGAGGTTTTATGAGTATAAACACTTGATACAGACATGATCGCAAAAACCATCACCAATGCGCTTAATCCTGAAATGATGAGGGCATACCCAAATTTTCCCGCGGTAGAAGGTTCTTTGCCACGCTTGCGCAGGTACGAAAACAGCATAACAAGCAGTGGCGTAAGCACAACTATAAAGAACGGGTTAATAGATTGGAACAGCTCTGCATTCATCAGCTTCAGCTCCTTTCCTTCGGGCGGCCAGTTTTCTTTAGGCAGGTTGTTAAAGTAAGGATCGGGGCCCTGTACCTTTATTGCATTACCTTCCGCATCGTATTGGGTTCGCAAAAAATCATCCACTTTATTAACCTCACGTGGCGAGGTAGTTACTTTCTGCAACATATCCAGCTTGCCCGCGCCTTCTTCAACAGCGGGCGATAGCTGCCGGTCGGTATAGGTTTCCGCCCAAATAGTTAACCCGGTAGAATTTTGATTATAGATCGTCCAGAATATAATGGAGATAGTAAAAATGAAAAGTAGGGAGCCTATGCTTTTTTTGTCGTCGTGGTTTCCTTTTCGCCACAACTGCACATAAAAAAATATTACAGGCAGGCAGGCAAAAATGAAAGCATCGTTTGAATCGGAGCCAAATAAATTGCCCGGTAAAACCCAGCCAATGAGCGCAAACACGATCATCGGGAAAAATACCGAGAGGAATATTTTCGACATGGGCATATCGCCTGGCTGCACAGGCTTTTTTATATCGGCATGACGTATGTGTTTTACCCCGGTAGACAGCCAGATAAGACCAATGATCAATCCTACACCGGCTGCCGAAAACGCGTACCCCCAGCCGTAATTATTTCTTAAATAGGCAGCTACAAAATTGCACACCAGGGCGCCGATATTAATGCCCATATAAAATATATTGTAAGCCGAATCTTTTAAAGGACGCAGTTCTTCCTTATTATAAATGTTGCCAAGCAATGTGCTGATGTTAGGCTTGAAAAAGCCGTTGCCAACAATGATCAACCCCAGCGATACATACATGGCCGTATCGCCCGGAATAGCCAGTCCTAAATAGCCCGCCGCCATCAGCGATCCACCCAGGAATACGGACTTAATATACCCGAGGTACCGGTCGGCTATCAGCCCGCCAATGAAAGGCGTTAAGTATACCAAAGCAATAAATGAACCTACCACATCGGCCCCCATCCTGTTATTAAACCCTTTTCCCCCGGTAGTAGAATCTGTAAGGTATAAAAACAAAATGCCTACCATGAGGTAATAGCCAAAACGTTCCCACATTTCCGTAAAAAACAAAACGGCTAATCCTTTGGGGTGGCGGGCTTTTGCTGGTGATTCCTGGCTCATATATTTGTTTTGGTGAATAAAAATTAGATGCTCAAAATAAACATTATTTGATGATATCCGTTTTCAAAAATGTTACGCTCCGCCCCCGGCAACAGAATTTGTGTGAAAGCACACCGTTTGAAATACCGGCCAACACAAAGTGCAGCCGGTAAACATGTTTATCCCTAATTTCGCACCGCATTACAAATAACATTATATGAATATTTTATTATTAGGCTCGGGAGGAAGAGAACATGCGCTGGCCTGGAAGATGAGCCAAAGTAAACTTTGTTCGCAACTGTTTATTGCCCCGGGAAACGCGGGAACAGAAGCCTGTGGCACCAACGTACATATAGCTGTAACCGATTTTGATGCCCTGGGAAAGTTTTGTATCAGCAACAATGTGGACATGCTGGTAGTAGGTCCTGAAGAACCACTGGTTAAGGGTATTTACGATTTCTTTAAAGCCAGCGACGCGCTAAAGCATATAGCTGTTATAGGACCTTCCAGGCAGGGAGCCCAGCTTGAAGGAAGCAAGGCCTTTGCAAAAGCATTCATGCAGCGGCATAATATTCCCACAGCCGCCTACCGCGAATTTGATACGGATAATTATGAAGAAGGTATAGCTTACCTGCACGCTCATTCAATACCCATTGTATTAAAAGCCGACGGGCTGGCGGCAGGCAAAGGCGTTATTATCTGCCAGAACCATGTAGAAGCTGTGGCAGAATTTGAGCTGATGATACAGCAATCGAAGTTTGGCGATGCCAGCAAAAAAGTAGTGGTGGAAGATTTTTTATCGGGCATTGAACTAAGTGTTTTTGTACTTACAGATGGCAAAAGTTATGTGGTGTTGCCCGAGGCAAAAGATTATAAACGGATAGGCGAGGGAGATAAAGGACTGAATACGGGGGGTATGGGGGCGGTAAGCCCGGTGGCCTTTGCAGACGATGTATTTATGAAAAAAGTGATAGACAGGGTGGTAGAGCCCACCATACAGGGGCTTAAAAAGGAAAAGATCGTATATACCGGGTTCATTTTCATAGGGCTGATCAAGGTGGGAGATGACCCGTATGTAATTGAATACAACTGCCGGATGGGCGATCCGGAAACAGAAGTGGTAATTCCGAGGCTGAAAAACGACCTGGTAGCGCTTTTTAACGCAACCGCCACCCGGCAATTAGATACCGTACGATTAGAAACAGACCCGCGTAAAGCGGTTACCGTAATGGCCGTAAGCGGCGGCTACCCGGGCGAATATGAAAAGGGAAATAAGATTGAAGGGCTGGACCTGCTGGATGAAGACGATGTACTGATTTTTCACGCCGGCACCAAACGGGAGGAAGAAGCTATTGTTACCAGTGGCGGCAGAGTATTGACCGTAACCTCTTTCGCAGAAAATATTAAACGGGCTTCCGAAAAATCAAAATCCGTATTACAAATTATTGAGTTCGACGGCATGTACTACAGACCCGATATTGGCTATGAGTTTTATGAAAGCTGATGCAGCCCGGTCTTTCCAAAACACTTCTGAAGAAGAAAATTATAAAAGAAGAAAATTATTTATCCCAAAGTCAATAAAAATCAAGGTTTTCCGTTGTATTTCAAATTATTTAC
Source organism: Chitinophagaceae bacterium (assembly GCA_019638595.1). GTDB lineage: Bacteria > Bacteroidota > Bacteroidia > Chitinophagales > Chitinophagaceae > Agriterribacter. The sequence goes on along the minus strand of JAHBTJ010000044.1, from coordinate 14,301 downwards.
AACAACTTTACAAAATTATTTTTCGAACAACTTTTTCCAATATCAGTTATGGGTCTTTTTAATTGGTTTACGCAGGAAATCGCTATAGATCTTGGAACGGCTAACACGCTTATTATTCACAACGAAGAGATTGTAGTAAACGAACCTTCCATCATAGCTTTAGACAGGAACAACCCCAAAAACGTGCTTGCCGTGGGCAAAAAGGCATTGATGATGCATGAAAAAACCCATGAAAGCATTCGTACGATCCGCCCTTTAAAAGATGGCGTGATAGCGGATTTTAACGCGGCGGAATTAATGATCAGGGAGCTGATCAAAATGATATATCCTAAAAAGCCTTTATTTCCTCCAAGCTGGAGGATGATGATATGTATACCCAGCAGTATAACCGAGGTAGAGAAAAGAGCCGTACGCGACAGCTCAGAACAGGCAGGCGCCAAGGAAGTATACCTTTTGCACGAGCCTATGGCCGCGGCGCTGGGTATAGGCATTGATGTGGAGGAACCGGTGGGCAATATGATCGTGGATATAGGCGGCGGTACCACGGGTATAACCGTAATTGCGCTGGCGGGTATTGTGTGCGACCAGTCTATCCGCATTGCGGGCGATGAATTTACCGCAGATATTATGGAAGCGTTGCGCAGGTACCACAGCCTTTTGATTGGCGAAAGAACCGCGGAACAGATCAAGATACAGATAGGAGCCGCCATGAAAGACCTGGATGCTCCTCCGGATGACCTTCCTGTAAATGGCCGCGACCTGGTAACGGGCATACCCAAACAAATTATGGTAAGCTATCAGGAAGTAGCCGAGGCATTAGATAAAAGCATCTTTAAAATTGAAGAAGCCATTCTGAAAGCTTTGGAAACCACTCCCCCGGAGCTGGCGTCTGACATATATCGCAGAGGAATTTATATAACAGGTGGCGGCGCGTTGTTACGGGGATTAGATAAAAGACTGAGCCAGAAAATAAAATTACCGGTACATGTGGCCGAGGATCCATTAAAAAGCGTGGTAAGAGGAACCGGTATTGCGCTGAAAAATTACCAGCGTTACCCGTTTGTAATGCGATAAGCCTGCACCCTGGCGCTGCATTTGTATGTAAAATGTGTTTATGGATTGTTCTTAACCTGTAGAATTAGTAAAAATACACCCAGTGCGTAATGTCTTTCTATTTATCAGGCGGAATTTCAACTTTATCTTTTTCCTAATACTGCAGCTTACTGCACTATACATGCTTTTTCATTACAACCGCTATCACGAAGCCGCGTTTATGGGCGTAGCCAGTGAGGTTACAGGCAGGATCAACAGGCAATACAACAATGTAGAATACTACTTCAATCTTAAAAAAACCAATGAAGGGCTGGTAGAAGAGAACAGGAAATTACGCAACCTGCTGAAACAGGATTTCCTGGTTCCCGATACAAGCTCCAGCCTGGTGGTTGACTCCATAAAAGTAGATTCGCTGGAGCCACATCGCCGGTACTTATATTTCCCTGCCAAGGTGATCAACAACTCTGTTACATCGCAAAACAACTATCTTACATTAAGCAGGGGTACCGCCCAGGGAATTGCAAAAGACATGGCGGTAATAAGCCCTACCGGCATTGTGGGTAAGGTAGTGCATGTTAGCGCCAACATGGCAACGGTAATGAGCCTGCTGCATTCAAAAAGCCAGGTAAGCGCCAGCCTGCAAAAGAGCGGCGAAACAGGCAGCGTGGAGTGGGACGGAAAAGATCCGCAGGTCATCACCTTTAAAAATATTCCTAAAAGCGCGGAGGTTAAAAAAGGCGATACGGTTGTTACCAGCCGGTATTCTACTTTTCCTCCCGGTCAGCCTATAGGCATTATTACCGATATAGAAGATCCGCAGAGCAGTAATTTCTATTTGCTCAAGCTACGGCCTCTTACTAATTTCTTTAATGTTCAGTTTGTATACGTGGTAAAAAATTTGCAGAAAGAAGAGCAGGATGCTTTAGAAAAAATTACTCTCAGCGAAGAATAATACATGAGTGAGCTACTAAAAAATATAATCCGGTTTTTTATCTTCATATTGGTGCAGGTATTTATCCTTCATAAAATACCGCCGCTCCATAAATTTATTACTCCTTACCTGTATTTTTTATACCTGCTTTGGTTACCGTTTAAAGTTCCGCGTATTTCATTAACACTGCTGGGCTTTGTGTATGGACTATGCCTGGATTATTTTCTGAAATCGCCCGGGTTACATGCCGCAGCCTGTACCCTGATGGCCTACCTGCGCCCGTTCATGATCAATATGCTGGCGCCCAAAGAGGATTCGGGCTATAATTACGTGTCGCCGGCGCCATCCAGCATGGGCTGGTCGCCTTATATGGTGTATGTGCTGGTAATGTCGTTTGTACATAATACATGGCTGGTTTTTTTAGAATGGCTGCAGCTTCATAATTTATGGTACCTCGCGGGCAAGATTCTTGCCACTACAGGCGTTAGCTTTTTATTGATAATGATAACTGAAGTACTTTTTTACAGAAAACAGAAGTTCAGGACAAATATCTAAGGAGGGTTACGTATGCCTGTTTTCAACCAATCGCGTCAAACCGTAATAAAGCTCATTTTCGCCGCTACATTCCTTATTATAGTGGTGCGGCTGGTTATTTTGCAGATATTTTCAGATAAATACAAGCTGCAGGCATTTGATAATGCGGTATACCGCAAGGTAATATACCCCGACCGGGGAATTATATTTGACCGTAACGGTAAAGCCATCCTTAATAATACCATTATCTACGATTTAACCGTAACTCCTTACGAAGTAAAAAAAGTAGATACTTTCTACCTGTGCTCTTTGTTGAATATTGACACTGCCGAATTCAAATCGAGGATCGTTACGTCCATTCTCAAAAACGGACGATATCGCCCCTCTGTTTTTGAAGGGCTGCTGTCGCTGGAGCTGCAAGCCAAGCTGGAGGAGAATATCTGGCGTTTCCCTGGTTTTACGCTGGTTGAAAGGCCTATCAGGACTTATCCGTACAATGCCGCGGCGCATTTACTGGGCGATATTGGTGAAGTAGACACGGCTATTATACGCAGGAGCAACTATTTTTACCAGATGGGCGATTATGTGGGGCGGTCGGGAATGGAGCAGTATTACGAAAGTGTGCTGATGGGGCAAAGGGGCATTCAAAATCTTATAAAAGACAACCGGAACCGTATACAGGGCTCATGGGAAAAAGGAAAATTCGATACTTCCGCCATCGCAGGGCGCAACCTGCGTACTTACCTGGATATTGAGCTGCAGCAACTGGCAGAAAAGCTCATGTCGAACAAGGTGGGAAGCGTGGTAGCCATTGACCCCAAAACGGGGGGCATTCTTGCCATGGTTTCAGGTCCTGTTATTAACCCGAACGATCTTACCGGTACTAACCGCCAAAAAAATTACGCCCGGCTGGCGCTGGATGTTTCCGCCCCGCTGATGAACCGCGCTACCCGCGGACTGTATGAACCCGGTTCAACTTTTAAACCCATAGGCGGACTTGTTGCTTTGGATTTAGGAGTAATTACCCCTTCTTTTGGCATGAGCTGCGCCGGCGCTTATTACGGATGTTCGAAAGTGATCAAATGCGAACACCACAACCCCGGGCATGCCGCCAATTTACGGCTGGCGCTGGCTAACTCCTGTAACTCCTACTTTTCGCAGATTTACCGGATGACGCTTGATAATAATAAAGACCGCAATACTAAAAAGGGATATGCCCGGTGGGAAGACTATATGAACTCGTTTGGATGGGGAGAAAGACTGGGTGTTGATTTACCCAATGAACTGCCGGGTAGTATTCCGGATACCGCGCTATACAATAAAGTATACCGCAATCAATGGAATTCATGCACCAACGTAACGCTGGGCATTGGCCAGGATAAAATGCAGGTAACCCCTGTACAGCTTGCCAACTCCATGTGTGTAATTGCCAACAAAGGCTATTATTATACGCCCCATTTTGTAGAAAAAATAGACAACGAAACGGCTAAAGATAGTTTACTTAACAAATTCAGGGTAAAGCATGAGGCATTGACCCACATACCCGACGAAGCTTATGAAGCCATTCATGCAGGTATGCAGGATGTGGTGGAAAGTGGAACGGCGAGGAGCGCAAAAATCCCCGGCATTAGCATCTGCGCCAAAACGGGTACTGCTGAAAAGTATACAGTGTTAGATGGAAAACGCATTAAGCTGCCTAACAACTCCATGTTCGTATGTTTCGCGCCCCGCGAAAACCCGCAGATCGCGATAGCCGTGGCTGTAGAGAACGCGGGCTTTGGCTCCACCTGGGCTGCTCCTATCGCATCTATATTGATTGAAAAATATCTTACCGATTCTATCAGAACCGAGCGGATGAAGGATGTGGAGCGCATTTCAGCCGCCAACCTGATGCCATCGTATTTAAAACGCAAGCAGTTCATTGCCGACTCAACAAGGGCCTATTTTTATTTTAACCTGCGTAAAGACAGCAGCTATATTAAAAAGTACTTACGTGGCTATAAGGCCGGAACCGGTATACCTGGTAACCAGCCTGCAAAAAAGCAGGTAATCCATCCTGCTCAAAAAGAAGTAGCACCCAACCATACTATCGCGCAATCGCAAAAAACAAATACGGGTAAAAAAGAGAATAATAAAAACATCCCTCTTTATAAAAAAGAGGACCACCCGGTAGTATTGAACGATAAGACCCGGATAAAAAGCCTTATAAAATGAGAGGAGGAAGCTCAGAAATATCAAAGGGCATTGACTGGTTGATCCTGTGGCTGTACATAATATTATGCGTTATAGGTATTACCAGCATATTTGCCGCAACCTACCGCGAGGGAGATGATATTGTAAAAACCTTTCTCTCCTTTAAAACCGATTATGGAAAGCAATCCTTTTTCTTTTGCGCTTCCCTGGTTGCGGGTGTTGTTGTGCTTTTAACCGACAGTAAATTTTTTACTGCCACGGCAAACCTGTGGTATACATTTGGTATCATATTGCTTTTGCTGGTGTTCCCGTTTCACTCCAATGTAAAAGGAACTGAATCTATCATAAAGTTCGGCGACGCTTTCCAGTTGCAGCCAATACAGCTATGTATTGTATTTACCAACCTGGCACTGGCAAAATATATATCCCGCGTAGAAACCGACTTCTCCAGGCTTCGCTCGCAGCTCATAGCCGCATCTATTGTTATAGCGCCGGCTATATTGGCCATCTTACAAAGCGAAACAGGGCTGGCGCTGGTATACTTTTCATTCTTCCTGGTAATGTTTCGCGAAGGATTGCCGGCGATTGTACTGGTGATAGGATTTTCATTTGCCATACTGGTGGTAGCCACCTTATTGGTAGATCCCAACATACTGGCAATCATTCTTACGGGTATAGCGGCATTCGTAGTGTATATCATGCGCAGGCAAATCAAACGGCATAAATCCGTTTTATTCTGGATCATTGCCATTTGGGCGATATGTGTAGGCATTCAGCGCTTTGCCGTTCCTCTTATATTCGACCATGTGCTACAGCCTTACCAGGTAAAACGTATTTACGATACTATTGGTAAAGATTACATTCCTAAAGACGCGGCGGCAGCGGCCGACATTGAAAAAAATACTGCCACTAAAAAACAGGATGGCGATTATAATGTAAAGCAAAGTAAGATCGCTATTGGTAGTGGCGGACTGTACGGCAAGGGATTATTAAAAGGCACGCAAACGCGTTATTCCTTTGTGCCGGAACAACGCACGGATTTTATTTTTTGTACTATAGGAGAGGGCTTTGGTTTTGTTGGCAGCTTTATTTTTATAATGATCTATGTTTTATTGCTCTTCCGGATCGTTACAATAGCCGAGCGGCAGCGAAGTGCATTCAGCCGTTGCTATGCATACGGCGTCGCTTCTGTACTGTTCTTTCATATAGCTATTAACCTTTGCATGACGATGGGGCTGGCGCCTGTGATCGGTATCCCGCTTCCATTTGTAAGCTATGGAGGCTTGTCGCTGGTAACTTTCAGTATAATGATATTTATTCTCCTCCGCCTTGATAAAGACAGGCAGATGGTGCTGAGATGATTTTTGATTTGAAATTTGAGGTTTGAAATGAGCGGTCAGCTATCAAGCCATAAACCACAAACTATAAACCCCAAACCCGAAACTTGCAACCTGTAACTAATGAGCTGACAGCTAATAATGTACCTTTGCCGCATGAAGATCATTCCGCTGAGTGAAGGCACATTTACAATAGATCATTCCAAACAATTTGTTCCCTTTGATACCCAAAGCGATAACCTGCAGGAACGCAGCCGTGGCAGCCTGCTGGTAGAAATTCAACCCTTTGTTATTGTTACTTCCAGGGATATTTTACTGCTGGATGCGGGACTGGGCTTTACCAACCCCGATGGCACCCTGCAGCTTCACCAAAACCTTATGGATAACGGCATTGATCCGTCTGGTATTACCAAAGTTTTGATGAGCCATTTGCATAAAGATCATGCTGGCGGAGTAAGTATGAAAGACAAGATACTGAACCGCTATTTTCTCAGCTTTCCCTCGGCAACTTACTATGTGCAAAAGAAAGAGCTGGAGTTTGCCCTGGAAAAAGGATTGCCATCCTACATTCCCGAAGAAATAGAAATTCTGGGAGAAGCTGAAAACGTAGTATTCCTGGAAGGCAACGGAACCATTGACGGGTATATTCATTACGAACTAACGGGAGCGCATTCCCCCTTTCACCAGGTATATACCATTCAAGACGGCAATGAAATCATTTTTTTCGGAGCCGACGACGCTCCCCAACTTTCTCAAATGAAAAACAAATTCATAGCCAAGTACGATCACGATGGCAAAAAATGTATGGAGCTGCGGCAACAATGGTGGCAACAGGGGCAAAAAGAAAAATGGACTTTTTTATTTTATCACGATGTAAAGAATCCTGTGTGGAAGGGCTGACAACAACAGCCGGAATTGAATGAACAGGGGCATTCCTCCTTTACCTGCACAAAGCCTGTATGCTCCTTACAGGTTGATCCCCGGCGAATCGAGGTTGCGGAAATGCCCGTTCAGCTTTATTTTTTCCTTTAATGCTTCGGTTTCATTCAAAACCGGTATCACTTTATTCAAGTGGCGCTTTAAGTATTCCTGGCGCTGCAGTTCGCGGGTAAGCCCTAACAACTCATATTCTTCCTCTACGGATAACCCTGCATGATGCGCAATATCATACACGGTAAGATCTTCATCCGCCAGCTTGAACGACTTTGATATTTTTAACAGCCGGTGCATTTCCCTCAGGCTTCCCAAAAGCTTCTTCATTACATCTTTGTTGCCGGCATGATCATTATCGGGATAAGTAACAATGGCGCCGCTGTATAATTTGTCGGGTATGCTTTTTACCACTTCCAGTATCCTGAACACTTGCTGCCCCTTTGCACGAATATCCATTTCTCCGCTATTGTATGTCTTTACCAGTTCCGTTACCATTACAAGTGTTCCCAGCTCTTCTATTTTGTGGTTGATAACAGTGGGTATGCCAAACGGTTTTGCCTCGCGGAAGCACTCATTGATCAACTGCTTATACCGGGGCTCAAAAATATGAAGGTTGATCTCCTCTCCCGGGTATACAACAATTCCTAAAGGAAATATGGGAATAAAATTTGTCATCCGTGTTTGCATTAAAATTATTCAATTATCCATTCTGCTGTACCCCATGCCAGCGTTTGCCTGCTGCCGTCTTTTTCTATCTCCAGCAAACCACTGCCGGTTACCCCTTTTACGGTGGCTGAAAAGTATTCCCCGCCGCTTTTAAACCTAACCAATTGGTCCTTCTTGTACAAATGATCGTTGTATTGCTGCAAAACAAGCTCCTGTTGCCCGTTTTGCAGCAGGCTGTAACTTTTTTCCAGGAAACCGCACAGCTTTTTTGCCAGCTCAACCACATCAAACTGCGTTCCGGTTATCTGCCGCAGGGAAACCACATTCCGCAGCCCTTCGGGAAAGCTTACCTGGTTGATATTAATGCCGGTACCAATTACCGCAAATTGCCATTTTCCTGCCCTGATAAGGGTTTCAATAAGGATACCCCCTGCCTTTCTGTCACGCCAGTATATATCATTTGGCCACTTTATCATGGTTTCCTGTCCCGCTATCATTTTAACAAAGTCGCAAACGCCGGTAGCAATAGCCGCAGTAAGCCAAAAGGAATTAACGGGTGATAAAAAATGAGGCTCCGCCACCACGCTGAGCGCAATGTTTTCACCCTTATTGCCTACCCAGGCCTTACCACGCTGCCCTTTTCCAACTGTTTGCTCCTCTGCAAACCAGGCCGCTCCGTGCTTTGCCATTCGGGCATGTACCATTTGCATGGCATAGTTGTTGGTGCTGTCTACGGTGGCTAAAATGCTGAATGGCTGTCCGAAGGATAACATGTAAGAATAGAGAATTAATTACTATTTTTGAGCAAGTTAGGAATAAGACAAACAATTCAGCGGCTGCAAGCAGCGCATTAAATAAAATAAATATAAATCTATCAACCCACGATTAAGACCGGGGTAACCTAAAATTAATTTCTATTGGCAGCATTACAGGTGTTAACTGCACGCCCCAAACGTGCAGCCAGATTAACGAGGAACAGTAAGCTATTTAAAACCATCATCAACGCTATACGTCAAAAAAAAGGTGAAAATATAATATCGCTTGATCTGCGTAAGATACAGGAAGCGGTGGCCGATTTTTTTATTGTTTGTGAAGCGTCCACGCATGTTCAGGTGAAAGCTATAGCCGATGCTATAGAAGAAGAAGTAAAAGAGCAGGTGGGTGAATCGCCCTACCGGCACGAAGGGCGCCAGGCTTTGCAATGGGTTTTGATAGATTACGTGAATATTGTTGTACATGTTTTTCAACCGGAAACACGCAGGTTTTACAAGCTGGAGGAAATGTGGAATGATGCTGAACGCGTGGAGCATCTGGATTAAGCTGCCGGAACAACAGAGGGCAGTATTGTTTTAATAATCGTTAAATATTTAAGCTACTAAATTCTATGGCACAAGATAATAATCAAGGCAAACTTCCGGGTTTGAACAAGCGCGGCAACGGCGAGGACGACAAAGGCCAGCGACGCGGTCCCAGGTTCAATATTTACTGGGTATACGGGATCGTTGCCTTGCTGTTGGTAGGTTACCAGTTAATGAAAGGAGTTACGCCAACCGCCAACGTGATCACCGACCTAAAGTTCAGGGATGAAATGCTGGTGAACAACGACATTCAGAAGCTGGAGCTGGTAAGGAACAAGGATGTTGTGAGAGTATATATTTACAAAGACAGTCTTACCAAACAGGTATACCGCGCTTTGCTGGGAGACAAATGGTCTATCATTTCAAAAACAGACGGGCCACACTTTCAGTTTGAAGTGCCCGACGCAAAAACATACCAGGGAACCACGCTCGCCGAGTTTTATAAAGCTCACCCTAACGTAAAAGAGGTGCCGGTAAATATTGTAAGCGACCCCGAATGGTTCGGCTCTTTGCTTAGCTATATTTTTCCGCTGCTGATGTTTGCACTGTTGTTTATATTGATGATGCGCAAAGTAGGCGGACCCGGCGGCGGTGGCGGACCCGGCGGTATTTTCAGCATTGGCAAGTCAAAAGCCACCTTGTTTGAAAAAGGAACCAAAGTAAATATCACATTTGCGGACGTTGCCGGGCTGGAGGAAGCGAAACAGGAAGTAATGGAAATAGTGGACTTCCTGAAAAACCCCAAAAAATATACAGCGCTGGGCGGAAAGATACCCAAGGGAGCTTTGCTGGTGGGTTCGCCAGGTACCGGCAAAACGCTGCTGGCCAAGGCGATGGCGGGAGAAGCGCAGGTTCCTTTCTTCAGCATGAGCGGATCCGATTTTGTAGAGCTGTTTGTAGGTGTAGGCGCCAGCCGTGTAAGAGACCTTTTTAAGCAGGCAAGAGAAAAAGCGCCCTGTATCATATTCATTGATGAAATAGACGCGATAGGAAGGGCCAGAGGCAAGAACGTGATGATGAGCAACGACGAAAGAGAGAATACCCTGAACCAGTTGCTGGTTGAAATGGATGGTTTTGGAACCGATAGCGGGATCATCATACTGGCGGCAACCAACAGGCCCGATGTGCTGGACAGCGCCCTGTTGCGCCCGGGAAGATTCGATCGCCAGATCACTATAGACAAACCCGATGTAAAAGGACGGGAAGAAATATTCAACGTTCACCTCAAGCCTATCAAAAGGTCTTCCAAGCTGGATATATTTAAGCTGGCGGAGCAAACACCGGGCTTTGCGGGTGCCGATATTGCCAACGTTTGTAATGAAGCGGCATTGATAGCAGCGCGCAAGGGAAAGTCGGAAGTTGAAATGGATGATTTCCAGGATGCGATAGACCGTGTAATTGGCGGGCTGGAAAAGAAAAACAAGATCATTTCTCCCGACGAAAAAGAGATCATTGCATACCACGAGGCCGGACATGCTATTTGCGGCTGGTATCTTGAGCATGCGTACCCATTACTGAAAGTAACGATCGTACCACGTGGCACAGCCGCATTGGGGTATGCCCAGTATACTCCTAAAGAACAGTACCTGTACAATACAGACCAGTTGGGCGACCAGATATGCATGACGCTTGGCGGAAGAGCGAGCGAAGAAATTTTCTTTGGCAAAATATCTACCGGCGCCAGCAACGATCTGCAACAGATCACCAAAATAGCCTACTCTATGGTAACGGTGTATGGCATGAATGAAAAGATAGGCAACATCAGCTATTACGATCCGCAGCAGGAAAACTATTTTACAAAACCTTATAGTGAAGAAACCGGAAAGTTGATTGATGAGGAGGTGCGCAAGCTTATTGACAAAGCGTACGAAAGAACAAAGGCATTATTAACAGAAAAGAAGCAACAGGTAGAGATCCTGGCAAAAGCATTGCTTACCAAAGAAGTGCTGTTCCAGAGCGACCTTGAGCAACTGATAGGCAAACGCCCGTTTGAGGAAAAGAAACCCGCCGATGTAGTGCACGATCTTCACCCTTCCGGCAACGGCAGCGAAGGCGGCATCAGCGCTGGTGTTCCTCCGGCGGAGATCACGCCTGCGCCCTGACAGCAAACAAATTTAATTGAATAAAGGCACTGGTTAAACCAGTGCCTTTATCTTTGCAGCTACTCTACATACGCATAAGCCTTGTAATAATGGAGCTTCCCGCAGGAAAAAAAATATACTTTTTGTCTGATTTTCATCTTGGCGTGCCGGATCACGCTTCCAGCCTGGAACGCGAGAAGCTTATCGTGAAGTTCCTTGACGAAATAAAGCACAACGCGGCAGGAATATTTATTGTAGGCGACCTGTTTGATTTTTGGTACGAATACAAAAAGGTAGTACCCAAAGGCTTTGTACGCATTTTAGGAAAGATAGCGGAATTGACCGACAACGGAATTCCCGTTTGGTTTTTTGTAGGAAATCACGATATGTGGATGAGCGGTTATTTTGAAACAGAGCTGGGCGTACCGGTATACTTCGAGCCTAAAACCTTTGAGTTTGGCGGAAAAAAGTTTTATATAGGTCATGGCGATGGACTTGGACCGGGAGATCATGGATATAAATTCCTTAAAAAGATCTTTCGCAGTAAAATATGCCGGTTCCTGTTTGGCATTTTACCCCCCTATATAGGTATGGGCATTGCCAACCGGCTCAGCAAAGGCAGCAGGGCTGTTACCGGAGACGATGATGCGAAGTTTTTGGGAGAAGAAAACGAATGGCTGATCATATACTGTAAGGAATTGCTGCAGAAAGAATATTTTGATTACTTTATTTTTGGACACAGGCATCTGCCTATCAATTTTTCATTAAAAGATGGTAGCCGGTATATCAATTTAGGAGACTGGATTCGTTATAACAGCTATGCTGTATTTGACGGGCAAACCCTTGAATTGAAATACTATACTGCAGCATGAAATACCTGTTTGTTATATACTGCTTTTGCTGTACGGGCGCTTTGAATGCCCAAACACCCGGCAACACAACGCTGGTACCGGCCTCAAAAACAGCTACCGGAACTATCAGCAACTTTACTGTTGATAATTTAGGAAACCTGTATGTGCTAACACCCTCCGGGCTTTTGAAAAAGCTGAACAGCCGGGGCGACTCGCTGAACGTTTTTAATGAGGTACGCAGGTATGGAACCGTTTACCAGATGGATGTAACCAACCCCTTAAAAGTTCTTTTGTATTACAAAGATTTTTCTACGGTGGTTATGCTCGACAGGTTTTTGAACCGTGTTAATACGATAGATTTTCGCAAGGCAGGCATATTCCAGTCAAAGGCAGTAGGGCTTTCTTACGATAATAATGTGTGGATATACGATGAGCAATCGGCCAGGCTGAAAAAGATTAGCGACGACGGAAAGCTGTTGAATGAAACCGTAGACCTTCGCCAGGTATTATCCGTACTGCCGTCTCCCGAAAAGATCATTGACCGCGATGGTTTTGTGTATTTATACGATCCTGCTAAAGGGTTATACGTGTTTGATTACTATGGGGCGTTGAAAAACGAGCTTCCTGTTACGCAATTAACGGATCTGCAGGTAATAGGTAAAACCATTGCCGGCCGCAGGGGCAACCTGTTTGTAAAATACACGCTCGGAAGCCTGGACCTGCAGGAATCCATGCTGCCCGGGAGCATACAAGCCGCCGAAAAAATTTGTATAATGCCGCAGGGTATATACGTTATGCGTGAGGATAGTATTGAGCTATACTCTTTTGAGCAGCTAAACAAGTAAAAAATGTACGATTTTTTAGACAGAATAGTGTTGGATAATACCGTTAGCGAATACATAACGGTAGCCCTCATCATACTGGGCATATATATACTTAAAAAGTTCTTTAGCCGCCCGTTGGCCGCCACCATAATATGGCTGATGCAACTGATGGGAAGAAGCATAGACAGGAAAGCGTTTATAGACCTGATCCTGGAACCGCTTGAGCAATTCCTTTTCATTTTTACCTCGGTCATCGTTCTTTCCACGCTCAACTTTCCGGTAGCGCTTAAATACGGTTTTTATAAAACCGATACGCAGACTATAGTTGACAGAATTGCCATCACACTGGTGATCATATCTTTTTTTCGCCTGCTGTTACGTATGATAGATTACCTGGCCTTTGTGATCAGTAAAAATACCACCGGGCAATCGGGGCAGGGAGAGCATCAACTGGTGGTTTTCTTTAAGGACTTTTTAAAAGCCATCGTTTTTATCCTGGGCATCTTAACTATTATCAAATTCTCCTTCCGGTACCAGATCACCGAGCTGCTGACCGGGCTTGGAATAGTAGGGGCAGCGCTTGCTTTATCGGCCCGCGAAAGCCTGGAAAACCTGATCGCTTCTTTTATTATTGTTTTCGACAAGCCCTTTGCCGTAGGCGATACCTTAAAAGTGCAGAACATAACCGGCGTGGTTGAAAAAATTGGCTTGCGCAGCACAAGGCTTCGTACTACCGATAAAACATTCGCCAGTGTGCCCAACAAACAAATGGTAGACAGCATTGTTGACAATCTTACCTTGCGCACACAACGGAAGGCAGAGCTCAGGCTTGAACTAAAGCCCGCCACAACCTCACAGCAATTGCAGTTGTTGCTCAACGGGATGAAAACAATACTGCAGCATCCGCAAATTGAAAACAGGGTTTTGTTTTTAAACGATATAGCGCAACAGGGATATCTTGTACAAGCCGACTATTTTACAGCGCCTGTACCGGTTGAAGAATTCAATGCATTGAAACAGGAGATCAACCTGCAGGTAATCCGCCTGATGGAACAACTGGAGATTGAAATTGCCGGGGTAAAGGAGTTTAAATAATATTCATTTAATGTGTGTTCTGAGTTTACATACCGCCATTCGGTGCCAATGACATATTTGCAACAAGCGGATAGTCAATCGTCATCTCGAGTTACCAATTAGGCAGCACTCCATCATTGAGCCGTGACAAGTTGCTTTTGTTTGTCACAGCTTTCCGATTTGTAAGTATCCTAAGTCGGCTAAGTTATCAGCAAACGTATCAGGGTTCTGTTGCTGAATTCACAGTAGTACTAAAGCTTCATCAGTCCCGCAAGGCGCATAGGCGTCAACTTAAACCTGATCACTTTATATGAAGGGTAGCCCGCCGCGGCGGGCAAATAAAACGTCCAGCATTCTTTTTACAAACAGGTAGCCGCTATGCGGCATATTGCAGATACGTAACCAGGGGTGAATGAAATACTTGTAGTCAGTTACTCCACTGTATAAAATGCTGTGGGGCATACCG
>JAHBTJ010000043.1 GCA_019638595.1 Chitinophagaceae bacterium | reverse complement strand
TTGGATGAGCTGGTTGAAAAATGGAAGAAAGAAAAATCTCCCATATATGACTTCGTTGCCGACGACAATATCGGCCACACTGTCTGGATCGTTACGGATGATAAAACCATTGAAAAAATTACAGCTCTTTTCGCCGAAAAAGTAGCAGCCACTTATATTGCCGACGGGCATCACCGCGCCGCCAGCGCCGCTAAAGTGAGGCTTACGGCAGCAGGAAATTCTGAAGGAGCCGGATATTTTCTTACAACGCTGTTTCCTGCTTCGCAGTTGTACATTATGGATTACAACAGGCTGGTAAAAGATTTAAATGGATTGAGTAAAGAAGAGTTCCTGGAAAGAACCAGTGAAAGCTTTGAAATTGAAAAGGTGGACAAGGCAGTAGCTCCGCAGCAGCTTCATCAATTTGGCATGTATGTGGATGGTAACTGGTATAAGCTTACGGCAAAGCCGGGAACTCATACAGAAGATCCCATCGGCATACTGGATGTGACCATTTTGCAGAACAACCTGCTGGATAAAATATTGGGTATTGCCGATCCGCGCACCGATAAAAGAATTGATTTTGTAGGAGGCATCAGGGGGCTGGAAGAACTGGAAAAAAGAGTGAACAGCGGCGAGATGAAGGTAGCTTTTAGCCTGTTTCCCGTTAGTATTCAGCAGTTGTTCGACATTGCCGACAGCGGCAATGTAATGCCTCCCAAAAGCACCTGGTTCGAGCCAAAGCTGAGGGATGGACTGCTGACGCATTTGATAGATTGATTTCTTCGTGCAGGGTTCCGAAACTTCTAAAGGTTCGGAACCCTTTGATGATAATCGCCGGTTGAGCTACTCAGCCGGCTTTTTTTTACGTATATGATGATATACGGAGCCGGCACCACAAATCAGTAATCCAAATCAGAAATCATCAAATCAGCAATCAGCAATCAAAATTATATCTTTACCGCTATGAAACACTTTTGGGTATTATTCCTATTGCTTGGAGGTTACTTTACCGGCTTTTCGCAGGAGAACGCGGACACATTACAGAAAATAGGCCGCGACTATATGCGCAAAGGCGACTGGGGAAACGCCGTAATGGTTTTTAAACGGGCGCTTCAGCAAAAGCCCGGCGATATGGAACTGTTAAAAGACATTGCCTATACTTATTACCTGGAAAAAGATTTTGCCCGCTCCCTGGAAACCATCAAACCGGTAATAGAACGCGAAGACGCGGATGTGCAGAGCTTCCAGATTGCCGGCACTATACACCGTGCCATTGAAGACGTTAAGGAAGGAACGAAAGTGTATACCCGCGCGTTGAAGAAATTTCCTTACAGTGGCGTACTGTACAGCGAATACGGTGAACTGCTGTGGCAGAAAAAAGATTATAACGCTATCATACAATGGGAAAAAGGAATAGAAACAGATCCGAACTATGCGGGTAACTACTACAACGCCGCCCGCTTCTATTATTTTACTACCGACAGGATATGGAGCCTGCTGTATGGTGAGATCTTTACAAACCTCGAAAGCTATACCATCCGCACCGCCGAAATAAAAACGATATTATTTGACAGCTACCGGAAACTATTTTCAGAAGCTGATCTTTTAAAAAATTACAATCCCAAAAAGAAGAATGCGTTTGAAAAAGCTTTTCTAACCTCAATGAACACCCAGTCTTCGCTCGCCGCTACGGGTATTGACCCGCAAAAGCTCATTGCCATCCGCACAGGGTTCATTAAAAACTGGTACGAAACCAATGCCGTAACATTTCCTTTCCGCTTATTTGATTATCACAAACAATTAATCTCGTCTAATATGTTCGAAGCTTATAATCAATGGCTGCTGGGCCCAGGCATCAAAGCGGAAGATTACCAGGAGTGGATCACGAACAATAAGGACGCGTACGATACATTCAATCATTTTCAGCGGGGGCGCGTTTTCAAATTACCGAAAGGTCAATATTATCAAAATAAATAAGTTTTCGTTTTTCTTTATTGGCTTTTTAACTTAATTTGAAACTTAAGCTAAACAACGATCGCTATGGCTCAACCCCAACGACTATTTGATTGCATTGACTATCAGTTACAGCAGTTTCCGAAAGAAGATATGCTGGCTGCCAAGGAGAATGGAGTATGGAGAAAATACAGTACCGCGGAAATCAAGAACAGCTCCACGCAATTAGCAGCGGGTTTACTGGCATTGGGCGTTTCAGGTAACGATATGACCACTGAGAACAGGGATAAGATCGCCATCATTTCCAACAACCGGCCCGAGTGGCTGATCACCGACCTGGCAGTGCAGCAAAGCGGCGCTATTCTTGTGCCTGTATATCCTACTACCAACCCGCTTGAAATAGAATTTATTTTCAACGACGCCGCGGTAAAATATGTTTTTGTAAGCAGCGACGAATTGCTGCAAAAAATAAAAGGCATACAGGCTAAAATACCCAGCCTCAAAGATATTTATACTTTCAACCGCATGGAAGGAGCCAAACACTGGAGCGAAGTATTGAACATGGCAACCGAAGCCGCTACAGCAGAAGTAGAAGCAGTTAAAAATAAAATTCAAAAGCACGACCTGGCAACTATCATTTATACTTCGGGTACCACCGGCACTCCCAAAGGCGTAATGCTCAGCCATAACAACATTGTTCAGAATACTTTCCTGGCAAAAGAAAGCTTCCCGTTTGAAGACAGGCCCGAATACAGGGCACTAAGCTTTTTACCGCTCAACCATATTTTTGAAAAAACGATCAGTTACATCTATATGTTCAGCGGCATCAGCATTTATTATGCCGAAAGCCTTGAAACGATCGGCGCTAACCTGCAGGAAGTAAAGCCGCATGTATTCTCTACCGTGCCCCGCCTGCTGGAAAAAGTGTATGAGAAGATTGTTGCTAAAGGCGCCGCGCTCACAGGCATCAAAAAACAGTTGTTCTTTTGGGCAGTTGCGCTGGGCAAGCGCTACGATAACCTGAAGGATGGAGGTTTCTTTTATAATATGCAGCTATCGCTTGCCAATAAGCTTATTTTCAGCAAGTGGAGAGAAGCGCTGGGAGGCAATATCAAATACATTATTACCGGTGGCGCTGCCTGCCAGGAAAGATTGCTCAGGATCTTTAATGCGGCGCAGATACCGTTGTACGAAGGATACGGCCCCACTGAAAATTCTCCTGTTATATCGGTTAACAGGAAAACGCCCGGCATGATGAAAATCGGCACAGTGGGTCCGCCTATTAAAGGGGTGGAAGTGAAGCTGATGGAAGACGGGGAAATATGTGTGAAAGGTCCTTCGATGATGGTGGGTTATTACAAACGGCCCGACCTGACCGCCGAAACCATTATTGACGGCTGGCTGCACACAGGCGATATCGGTATTTTTGAAGACAATACTTTTTTAAAAATTACAGACCGTAAAAAAGAATTGTTTAAAACCAGCGGAGGGAAATATGTTGCCCCTACCGCTATTGAAAACAAGCTCAAGGAGTCGCGCTTTATTGAGCAGGTGATCGTAATTGGCGCGGGAGAAAAATTTGTAAGCGCTTTAATAGTTCCTTCTTTTGTGAACCTGAAGGACTGGTGCGAAAAGAACGGCATACCCGTTACTACCAACGAGGCAATGATAAAAGAGTCTAAAGTAATTGAATACTATAAAGAAATTGTAGAGGGCTTTAACACGCTGTTCAACCATGTGGAACAGGTGAAGAAGTTTGAGCTGCTGCCCCGCGAATGGAACGTGGAGTCGGGCGAGGTAACACCCAAGCTCAGCCTGAAAAGAAAAGTGATCATGGAAAAATATAAGGATTCCATTGAGCGCATTTACTCCTGATAAGAACCATACAGATACTCCCGCCGGTTGGGAGGCATTAAAGGCCCTGGATCGTTTTGGCTCATGGCTGGGCATCCGTTCGCTGGAAACAAAGCCGGGTTACAGCAAACTGCAAATGACCATACGCGAAGAAATGCTGAACCCTATGGGCATTACGCATGGGGGCATTCTCTTTTCTTTGGCCGATACCGCGTTGGGGTATGCGTGCAATGCAGGAGGACAGCGCGCTGTGGCGCTGGAAGCCTCCATCAGCTTCATCAAGGCTTCTCATGCCGGCGATATACTGACCGCTGAAACAAAACAGGTGCACGACGGGAAAGCTACAGGACTGTATATTATAACCGTGAGCAATCAACACAATGAAACCGTTGCTTTGTTCAAAGGAACCTGCTTTAATATTAGCGGAGCAAAGTAAGCGGTATGTTTATTTCGTATCTCTTAGTAACCTGCCCCTGCAGCAACCTCCTGCTACACCACCACCAGTTCATAAAACTTTTCAGGGAGCAGGTATTTATTGGCAAGCTCCTGTATTTCCTTTACGCTCACCTTTTTTATTCCCTGTACGGAATCGTTGAAGTAGCTATCACCCAATTCATTCAGTATAATATTTTTCCAGCGGCCAATAATATGGAACGGACCGTCCAGGTCTCCTAAAATAGTGCCGATCAGATAGTTTTTTACCAGCAGCAGCTCCTCGTCCGAAACCGCTTCGGTGCGCAGCCTTTCCATTTCCTTATATACTTCGGTTATAGCAGCCTCGCACACTTCGGCGCCCGCTTCGGTGCTGATCATCCACGCGCTTTCATGTATATGGTTTTGCATGTAGCTATGAATGCCGTATGTATATCCTTTCTCCTCTCGTATATTGCTCATCAGCCTCGATCCAAAATATCCCCCGAACAAAACATTCAATACCTGCGCCCTGATAAAATCAGGGTGGTGCCGGTTAGGGAAATGACCGGCAATGCGTATAGCGCCCTGTACACCCCTGCTATCGTTGGCTACCCTGTATTTTTTTTGGACGGCGGGTTGTATAGCATGGGTTATTTTAACAGCATCATTCCTGTTAAGCGGCAGGTTACCGAAATGCTCATTCAGCAGCTCAAACAGGTTAGAAGGCAGCCGGCCGGCTATAAAAAGATCACAATGCCCATTCACATAGTACGCATCGTAAAACTGCAGGAGCTGTTCTCTTTGCAGCGCATCGTAGGCCGCGGCCGAACTGTACCTGCCGTAAGGATGATCAAAGCCAAACAGGTATTCATCTATCAGCCTGTTTGATACGAAATCGCATTTCTTCAGGTTTACTTCAAGCCGCTGCTTCGAATTCTGCTTATATATATCCAGCTCCTGCTGTGGGAAAACAGATTCGCAGATAATTTCCCGCATTACCGGGAGCAAATGGGGAAGATGCTTTGTTAAGCTGTGCAGGCTGATAGTAGCTGTTTCGTTATAGCAGTTACGGTTAAGATAGGCGCCATAGTACTCAAAATGCCCGTTAATATCGAAGGCCGTTTTATGCGTAGTGCCGTTTTTCAGCAGGTGATTGGTGGCTGCTGCCAGTAAGTGCTGGTTTTCGTACCAGTTGCCGGCTTTAAAAACCAGTTCCAGTTGCAATACTTCTTCCGCACCGGCATCCACACTGTATACGTTTATCCCATTGTTTAAAATATACTTTGTATAAGGCTTTAGTTCGAGCGTATATTCAATAGCGTCTTTTATGAGGGGAGCCGTTCGCCTGTCCAGCATATTCGTGCTTACGTTTAAATGTTTGTTGAATAATAATACATCGTGCTGCTATTGGCAGCATCAAAAATAATATCCGCCTCAGCCCTGATCTCTTCGTCTGTAACCGACTGGTATTTTTCCAGTTCCTTATTGATCATACCGGTATCGCCCAGCAGTGTATAAAAAGCAAGACTGTTAGCCCTGTTCATCAGGCTCATATCTTCAAAGGCGATCAGGCTTTCTGTTTTGTTTTTTACTTTTTGCAGCTCTTTCTGTTCCACCAGGGTCCGCTTCATTTTGTTCAGCTCTTCCTCTACCGCCGCTTCGGCCGCTTCCATTTTCACTCCTTTCACCAGCTTTCCTTCTATGGTCAGCAAGCCTGCATCCAGCGAACCAAAGTGGTAACATTCTATATTGCTGAAAAGCTGCTTTTCTTTAACAAGCGATTGAAACAACCGCGAAGAGCCGCCCCCGCTCAATATTTCCGTAATAAGATCGGCTATATAATACCGCCTGTCGAGCCGCGGGTAAATATGCCAGCATTTGTAAAACGCGTCTAAAGGCACATCCGCTTTTACTTCCAGCTTCCTGCTTTCTGCCTGCTGCGCTTCTACAGGCAATTGGCGCCGGTACTTTTCACCCGCCGGTATATTGCCAAACCATTTTTCGGCGAGCGCTTTTACCTGCGGTAAGCTAACGTGGCCGGCTACCGTAAGAATAGCATTGGCAGGCGTATAATGCTTAAAAAAGAACTTTTTAACGTCATCAAGGGTTGCATTTTCAATATGGCCCAGCTCCGCGCCAATGGTCATCCACCGGTAAGGATGCGTTGTAAAAGCCAGGGTACGCATTTTATGCCACACATCGCCGTAAGGCTTGTTCAAATAATGCTCCTTAAATTCTTCGCATACAACCTTCCGTTGTACTTCCAGGCTTTTTTCATCAAAAGCCAGGCTCAGCATCCTGTCGCTTTCCAGCCAAAAGGCCGTTTCAATATTTTCGGCAGGCAACTGGCAGTAATAATCGGTAAAATCATTGGTTGTAAACGCGTTGTTTTCTCCCCCCGCCAGTTGAAGCGGCTCATCATACGATGGTATATTAACGGATCCTCCAAACATCAGGTGTTCAAACAAATGCGCGAATCCTGTTTTTTGAGGATCTTCGTCCCGCGCTCCCACATCGTACAGCACATTTACAACGGCCATAGGAGTGGAGTGATCTTCATGCACTATAACTTTCAATCCATTCGAAAGCTCGAACTGCTCAAATTGTATCATGTTTCCGGGCTGTTTTAAGCTAAGCCAATTTGCAAATATGAGAAATAAATTGAAAATGCCCTGCTAAAGAATGCTGTCGGGCTTCAGGGTGAGCATCAGCAGGTTATTGTCTCTGCTCACTATCAGCTTTATTTTTTGGCGGGGCGCCTGTAGCAGGTTTTTGTATGTTTGTATATTATTGCTGAAATTGCCCCCTACACTTATAAGAATATCGCCCTCCTTTAATCCGGCGGTATCTGCCGGAGATCCGTCAATAATATCTTCTACCATTATTTTACCCCCGGTATCATATATGCTTAATCCCGTATAAGCATAGTCGAAAGGGCTGTAATAATGTGTATTCGGAATGATATGGATTTCTTTTTTATCGTAGTTAAGCGTTACATTGAACCGCCGTAACAAATCATTGCCGATCAGGCCGGCCAGGTAAGGGTAAGCGGTAATATTATAAGTATCGTCAAAAAGATAGGTTGGCACATTGCGAAAACGATAGGGTCCTATCTTCACTTCCTTAACAGTAGTTAGACGCATAGATGTTTTGCCACCCAAGCCTTCCGCCTGGGTAAGAAAGGTTTTTTTATGAGGTTTGATCACCACGCTATCCCTGGCATATTCTTCCGACAGTAAAAAGCACAACCCCGCCCCTGAATCAAAATAAAACCTGGCATTAAATTTTTTCCTGTCCCTGAAATCGGAGGTTAAAATAGGAATAGAGGTTAATAAAGGCTTCAGGATATGCCCCCCCTTTTTGTATTTAAATTCTCCTTTGGTATATACGGATACCAGGTATTTATCATAATCAAAATGCACAATATACCTGCTGAAAAAGCTCAGCCCTATTATACCATCTATTTTAACGCCATATACGCTGGAAAGAATGTCGTAATCATTTATGTGAAAGTTAAGGCTGTCAACCGTAAGCCCCGGCAGGTGTAACCTGGCGTTGTACAGGTAGTTAACCTTGCGAATACCTGCTATTCCACGAATTGTTCTTTCCGAAGGCTGTGTAGGAATAGATAAAGCGACAACAGTTAACGAATCGAGCGATATGCCTCCGCTGCCGGTATCCATTATAAAATTCAATGTGTCGGGGTAATCGTTCAGCAGTGCCTTTACAATTACAACGCCCCCGCTGAACTGGTGAAATGTAAATGCCGTAATTAAACGCGAAGGAGGGTCGGGTTCCGCAACGCAGGGTGCGGAAACAAGCAACAGGCAAAGTAATGAACAGGCAAAACTCTTTTTCATATGTACTGTATAAATTTAAACCATTTTGTATATAAAAAATGCCCGCCTGTCAATTTGAATAATATGATTGATATACAGTCCGAACCTTTTCAAATACAACGGCCCAAACCAGATTCTCTGTACTTTTGCAGGCGATGAACATAGCTGATATATTACACAAAGCGCTTCAGTTCGATTTTCTTTCCGTGGAGGAAGGAATATTTTTATTTGAGAAAGCGGCTTTACCGGAGTTGATGTATGTGGCCGATGAAATGCGCAAAATACAGGTACCCCACGGAAAGGTTACCTGGCAGATAGACAGGAATGTGAATACGACCAATGTATGCATTGCCAACTGCAAGTTTTGCAATTTTTACCGCATACCCGGTCATGCCGAGGCCTACATAACGGATATGGCTACCTATAGGAAAAAAATAAGGGAAACCATACAGTACGGCGGCGACCAGTTGCTGCTGCAGGGTGGGCATCACCCCCAATTGGGGCTTGAATTTTATACCACTACCTTCCGGCAGATAAAGGACGAATTTCCTGACATAAAACTTCATGCGCTGGGCCCCCCGGAAGTGGCCCATATATGCAAGCTGGAAAAAATGAGCCACCACGATGTATTAAAAGCGTTAAAGGAGGCGGGGCTTGACTCGTTGCCGGGGGCGGGGGCTGAGATATTGATAGACAGGGTGCGCCGCCTGATCAGCAAGGGTAAATGTGGCGCCCAGGAATGGCTCGACATTATGCACGAAGCGCATAAGCTGCACATTACTACCAGCGCCACTATGATGTTCGGGCATGTAGAAACACTGCAGGAAAGATTTGAGCATCTTGTAAAAATAAGAGAGGTGCAGAGCCGCAAACCTGCAGATGCCAAAGGCTTCCTGGCATTTATTCCCTGGACCTTCCAGGATGTTGACACCCTGCTTACCCGCATACGCGGAGTGCACAACCTTACTACCGCCGAAGAGTATATACGCATGATAGCGCTTTCCAGGATCATGCTCCCCAACATTAAAAACATACAGGCATCATGGCTTACCGTGGGTAAAAAAACAGCGCAATTATGCCTGAATGCCGGCGCAAACGATTTTGGAAGCATTATGATCGAAGAAAATGTAGTGAGCGCCGCCGGCGCCCCGCACAGGTTTACTTATAAAACCATGCAGGACGCTATATATGAAGCAGGCTTTGAACCTCAATTGCGCAACCAGCAATATGAATGGAGAACCTTACCGGAGCAGATAGAAGAACAGGTGATTAATTATTGATCGCATATAAAACAAAAATGCGGTTGCCTTATCCGGCCAGCCGCATTTTCTTTTATTCCAGTACTATTATTTTGTTACGAACCCACTACCAGCCTGAAGCCATTACCATGAATGTTCACGATCTCAATGGTGGAATCTTCTTTAAGATATTTGCGCAGCTTGGCAATGTATACGTCCATGCTCCTTCCGTTGAAATAGGTATCGCTACCCCATATGCGCTTTAATGCTATTTCCCTGGGCAATAGATCATTCTTATACTCGGCAAGCATTTTCAGCAATTCATTCTCTTTGGGAGAAAGCGTTTGCGTTTTACCGTTAATGCTTAGTTCCCTCAGCTTGGGGTTGAAATGATATGCTCCCAGATCAAATTCAACATTCGAAGCATCCTTGCTCAAATCATCATTGCGTTTAAGAATGGCTTTTATTTTCATCAATAACACTTCGCTGTCGAATGGTTTGGTAATATAGTCATCAGCGCCCAGCTTATACCCCTGGATGATATCTTCCTTCATGGTTTTTGCAGAAAGGAAAAATAAAGGTATATCAGGGTTGATGTCCCGTATCTCTTCCGCCAGCTTAAATCCGTCCATGTTGGGCATCATTACATCCAGCAAGCACAATTCAAATTTTTCACGCTGAAATGCCGCCAGTCCCAACCGGCCATCTCTCTCGAGTGTTACATCGTAATCGTTCAGCTCAAGATAGTTCTTCAATACCAGCCCCAGGTTCTGATCATCTTCGCAAAGCAATATTTTGTGTTTTTGTGCCTCCATATAAAATCATTTAAAAACAAATAAATATAATTCATTTCCCGATTACGAGAGAATATCAATAAATTTTTGTTAAAGCATGCGCTATTCCCGGCTTTACATACACTACAAATAAAATAGCTGAATGTTTATTTTTGCACCCAAAAATGAATTATGAGGCTAACTCCTGATAACAGGTTTAAGAAACTGATTGTAATAGGCGACAGAATATTGATCAAACCCATGCAGGGCAACGAAAGGACCGCGAGCGGCTTATACCTGCCACCGGGGGTGCAGGAAAAAGAAAAAGTGCAGCAGGGATATGTAATCAAGCACGGCCCCGGCTATGCCATACCCATGCCGGTTGATAATGAAAGCTGGAAACCGGAAGAAGAGCAGGTAAAATATATTCCCTTGCAGGCCAGGGAGGGCGACCTGGCAATATTTTTACTGAGCGGCGCTACCGAGGTAATGTATGAAAATGAGAAGTATTTCATTGTTCCTCAAAGTGCTATCCTTATGCTGGAACGCGAAGAAGACCTGTAATGGACCGGTTAAAGAATACAAGCCGCATTTTCTGTGGCGGATATGCTTTAACTTCCCCCAAAAATAAAAGAATGCCCGATAAAAACACTTTTACCGACCTGATAAAAAACGGGTATACATTCAAAGGCGAATGCTATACTCTTGGAGCGGCCATGCTGAATGGCGAAGTACTGAAAGAAGCGCTGGTAAAGCTGCCTCTTAAAACAATGAACCGCCATGGATTGATTGCCGGCGCCACCGGTACAGGAAAAACCAAAACACTGCAGGTAATTGCCGAAGGGTTGAGTGATGCAAGTGTGCCTGTATTGCTGATGGATATAAAAGGCGATTTGAGCGGTATTGCGGCCGAAGGAAAAGCGAATGCTGTTATCGAAGACCGGTATGGCAGGATGGGACTAACGTATACGCCCGCTTCTTATCCTGTGGAGCTTTTAAGCCTTAGCAATGAAAAGGGCGTAAGGCTTCGTGCAACAGTAAGTGAGTTTGGCCCCATCCTCATATCAAAAATATTAGGGCTGAACGATACCCAACAGGGATTGGTTGCCATGATATTTAAATACTGCGATGATCATACAATGCCATTGCTCGATCTGAAAGATTTTACTAAAATGCTTCAGTATATAAGCAACGAAGGCAAAGCAGAAATAGAAAAAGAATATGGCAAGATCGCAACCACCAGCACCGGTACCATTCTGCGCAAAGTAATTGAGCTGCAACAACAGGGCGCCGATATTTTTTTTGGAGAACCCTCCTTTGAGGTAGAAGACCTGATGCGGATAAGCGATGACGGACGGGGCGTGGTAAATGTATTGCGGGTAACAGATATGCAGAACAGGCCAAAGCTGTTCTCCACCTTTATGCTGCAACTGCTGGCGGAGCTATACGCGGTACTGCCCGAAGAAGGCGATCTTGACAAACCCAGGCTGGTGCTGTTCATTGATGAAGCGCATCTTGTGTTCCAGGAAGCCACCAGCGCCTTATTACAGCAAATAGAAACCGTTATTAAACTGATACGCTCCAAAGGCGTGGGCATTTTCTTCTGTACTCAAAACCCCCAGGATATTCCCGCATCGGTATTAAGCCAGTTGGGATTAAAGGTGCAGCATGCATTACGTGCTTTTACCGCCGCAGACCGTAAAACCATTAAACAAGCGGCAGAAAATTACCCCGAATCAGAATATTACGCGGTAAATGAACTGATCACTCAACTGGGTATTGGCGAAGCGTTTATAACGCTGCTCAATGAAAAAGGCATTCCCACACCATTGGTTCATGTTATGCTGGGTTCTCCCCGCTCAAGAATGGATATTTTGAGCGAGATGGAGATAGCGGCTGTTGTACAGCGGTCGAAGCTGGTAAAAAAATACGAGCAAACCATTGATAATGAAAGCGCTTACGAAATTTTAACCGCTAAACTGCAGGAAGCTGCGGAAAAAACGACTGAAGAAAAGAAAACAAAACCGTCTAAGCCTGAGCCTTCGGTTATTGAAAAAGTACTGGACAATCCTGTTTCAAGACAGGTTCAGCGTACTGCTGCCAGCATTATTACACGAAGTCTTTTAGGCGCTCTCGGACTGGGTGGCAGGAGCACCAAATCAAAAAAGAAAACTGGTTGGTTTTGAATGAGTTAAAAAAAACTTAGCAACAAAAAACAAGAAAGGCGCACATTATCGGCAAAAGAATTTTTGTTTGTGCGTAGAAAAAAATAAGTGAATACCACTAAAAGGGTATTGGCGGAATACTTATCCTTCATATCTTTGACTCGGTTTTTCATAGGATATTGGATTTTAAAAACGGGCTGGATTTTTATCCTGGCCCTTTTTTTTTGCATACAATTTCCCCGATTCCGGTAATCCGCTTAATTCAATTTGTTTTTCTTCCAGCATATGCTGCAGCAGTACCCTTATTTTTTGCTGCTTAAACTTCGGGAGCATTTTAAAAAGCTCCTTCATGGTAAGAGGCCGATCATTTAACGCCGCAACAATATCATTTTGAAGCCGGTTAAATTCCTCCGCCGGTATATTTTCTTCTTTCTTCCGCAAACAATTATCGCATATCCCACACTGTGGAGTAGTATGGTCGTTGAAATACATGGCTATTACCTGCGACCGGCAATCTTGTTTATTTTCAACATACCGTGTTATTGCTTCTACCTGGTTTTGCAAGGTTTTTTTCCTGCCGGCATAATTTACCATATTGATAGTAAGATGCTCGGTTATTACGCGGGCGCCCAGGAACCTTATCTGCGGATTTTCTTTTTGCTGCTGGTATTGTACAATGCCCATACTGTGTAACCGCAACAAAATTGCCTGCACTTCTTTAACCTCTTTACGCAGCTTTTTGGCTATGTATTTTTCATTTACAGGCACAGGCACATCCAGTATTCCACCATACGACCGTAATAAAAATTTAATGTATGGTTCCAGAGCAGTATTCTCCCTTTCAGTTTGTTCAATCTTTTCCTTGCCGCATACAAACATAACAGTTGAGGGTTGGAAAAACTGGTCGTTATAGGCAAGTATATTTTCCTGCTCCATAGCCCTGATAGCATAGGTTACGAGCAATGGCGACAGCTTAAACGCTTTTGTAAACTCATCTATATCAAAATCAAAAAACATATCCTCACCCGAACCGGCAGGCAACTGAAAATAATTTACCAGCGACTGGTATACATTCTTTATTTCCTGTAAGCCGGGAAATTTTATATCCGGCGCTTTTTTCAGATCCTCCACATCAGGTGAACGATATAATAAAACCGCATACGATTTTTTGCCGTCCCGCCCCGCACGCCCCGCTTCCTGGTAATAGCTTTCTATACATTCCGGTATATCCACATGTACCACCAACCTTACATCCGGCTTATCTATGCCCATGCCAAAAGCATTGGTGCAAACCATAATACGGATGTTGTTTTTCAGCCATTTCTCCTGTTTTTCATTGCGTTCATCGTGCGTAAGTCCCGCATGGTAATAATCGGCGCTGATATGATGCAGTTGCAGCAGCTCGGCCATTTCCTTGGTGCGCCTGCGGCTACGGCAATATACAATACCGCATCCTGGTACCTTTTGTATAATGTCAATCAGCTTATTGATCTTTACTTCTACTTCAAGCGCGCTGTACGACAGGTTAGGGCGTTCGTACGATTGCTGAAAAAAGCGGGTATTGCGAAATTGTAGTTTATCACAAATATCTTCCTGCACAAGCTTTGTGGCAGAAGCAGTGAGCGCCAGCACAGGAACGTTTTTCTTTTCTTCCCGTATATCAGCAATGGTAAGATATGAAGGACGGAAATCGTATCCCCATTGTGAAATACAATGCGCTTCATCTACCGCTATAAGATTGAGCGGCAGCGCCGGCAGGTATTCCCTGAACAGGCGGGTAGTTAAGCGTTCCGGCGACACATACAGGAATTTGTAATTTCCATGCACAGCCATTCCAAGTGTTTTTCGCACTTCGGTAAAGCTCATTCCCGAGTGGATAGCAAGTGCGGGTATATTTTTTTCACTAAGCTTTTCTACCTGGTCTTTCATCAACGCTATCAGCGGTGTTATTACCAGGCATATGCCCGGCCTGGCCAGCGCAGGCACCTGGAAGCAAATGGACTTACCGCCACCTGTAGGCATAATAGCAAGAGTATCATGCCCGTCCAGCACAGCACGGATAATGTCTTCCTGCATAGGGCGGAAGCCAGTATACCCCCAGGTAGATTGCAATATGGAATGGATGTTCGTCAAAATATCCTGAAAAGGCAAATATCCGGTAATCGTTTTGAAAACGGAAGATGGAAAAGCTCAGATTGAAGTACAGTTTGAGAGCGATGCTGTTTGGCTTAATCAAAAGCAGTTTGCTTCGATTTTCGGAACCAAAGTACCTGCCATAAACAAATATATCCGCAATATTGAAGTATATAATCTGGAAATAGTAATATCCATGGATACAGGGTTAATTCTTAAGCTATTGAAACACTTACATCACAATGGTCAAAAGGAAGAATCTACTGAATCATTGGGTGTACTCCTGACAAGTTATTCATTTTCAATCATTTAATATTGTTGTCTTTATCTTTTATAAATAGCTGGTTAAACAAAGGAAAAAAGTGCCTGTATCTTTTGTATTTTCTTTTTGAACTATTTGTTGTTATTTTGCAGTTAAGTCTGCTCTGCATGAAGGTCGACTCCATGTCGTCGTTCCGGAAAACCGGGACTTAGTGCAATGGTGGGCTTATTTTATTTTCAGTCGTCAATGGATTTTTTGCTGAATAATAATTCTTAAAGTCTTTATATTTTTCTTTATCATACAAATCAATCACCTGCGAAATTTTTCCATCATGTAGTCATAATATCTGGTTTCTCCTTTTTCAAAAACCCGCTGTATCGTCCAGCATAAATAATCTGCAATATTCAATAACGGCTCCTGCACCGGTTTTGTAACATTAAATACAATGCCCGTTTTAATATCTCCCCGCTTGTACACATTCACACTGGCGAAATCTTCAGATTCATTGATGCTTTTCCTCGTAAGCTTTCCGGCAAATCGTTCCTTCGCTTTTTCTAATGCCAGATCAAGATTGTTATTTTTGGTACTAGTACCTTTTTCTGCAATGTTTAATACCAACCGTTGACCTTTTTGCATTTTGCTTTTTAGAAGGTGGGACAGCACATCCGCATAAAAAAACTGCTCCTTATCCTTGTGCTGTGTGGCAAATCTTTCAATAGATTTTCTTGCAACAACAGCCTCAAAACTTAGCTTCTTTTCAAAATAAAATCGAAAACAATTTTCCGCACTTCAGGAATATCGTCTTTGGCATGAAAGAAATAGATATCACCAGGATTTTTGTTGAAATTCTCTGTTGGTAGGTAATGTGTGCACTGCATCCTACATGAATAGAAATAATAACGACATATAGCTTATCTGCCCCGCAGCAATAGCTTTACTACAAATACACCGCTTATACCACCCTCTTCACAAACAGCCTTCCCGAATTAATGGCCAGCACCACATCACTCAGTCCCATTACCAGGGCGCCAAATATGGGACTTAAAAACCCCAGGGCTGCCATAGGAATGGCAATGATATTATAACAAAACGCCCAGAACAGGTTTTGTTTGATGGTAAGAAAAGTATGTTTGCCCAGCCCCAGCGATAAAGGGAGGTTCTTAAGTCCCTTGTTCATGAGTACCACATCGGCTGTTTGCACGGCAATCTGCGATGCATCGCTCATGGAAATGCCGATAGTGGCTTTTGCCAGCGCCGGCGCATCGTTAATGCCATCACCTATCATAGCCGTTGGCTTTCCGGCAGACAGGGCTTCGATGATCTCCAGCTTTTGACCGGGGCTTTTTTCAGCCATTACAGTATCAATGCCCAATGTATCTGCCAGTTGCCTGCATTTAAACCCGGCATCGCCGCTCAGCAAAATAGTCTGTATGTTTTTTGAGTGAAGGTATTCGACCACTTTTTTTGCCTCGGGTCTTATTTCATCTTTCAGGTCTATCCAGCCCAGCAATTGATCGTTTTTGACAAGATAGATATTGTGTGTATTATCTGTTGTAAGATGAGCTACCGATCGGTAAGACCCCGCTATATACTCATCACCCTCTTTGCTGACACCTCGCATACCCAGCCCTTTTACTTCTTCTATTTTTTGCCAGCGTATTTCGTTTTTAGTTTTCCACGCCGCAATAATGGGCTTTGCCAGCGGGTGATTGGAATATTTTTCGAGTGAAAAAACGATCGCTTTCAATGCTTCTTCCTGCAAGCCTGGCGAAACTACCTGTACCTGGCTGATCTCCAGCTCGCCGGTGGTAAGTGTTCCTGTTTTATCGAACACCACCTGCTGAATATCCCTGAACAGCTCAAGACTGGAGGCATTCCGGAACAACACACCATTCCTTGCCGCCCTGCCCAATCCAACTGCTATAGCTGCCGGCGTTGCTAATCCCAGCGCACAGGGGCAGGCAATTACCAATACTGCTATGCTTCGCATAAGCGCTGCGGTAAAATCGTGCAACACCAAATAGTTAATGATAAAGGTGAGCGCCGCTATACCAATTACCACCGGAACAAATATGCCACTTATTTTATCTGCCATTTGCTGCACCGGCGGCTTTTCACCCTGCGCCTGCTTTACCAGGTTTACAATATTGGCCAATGCCGAATCGGCGGCCGCGGCTGTTACCTGGGCTTTTACCGTACCGTTTACCAGCAGGCTGCCACCAATCAGCGTGTCTTTCGCACGTTTTTCAAGGGGCAGGCTTTCACCCGTAATAATAGCCTCACTTACGCTGGCTTCACCCCATAATATTTTACAATCTGCCGGTACCTGTTCGCCGCTTTTTATCAAAATCAAATCGCCCGAACGCAGATCGGCATTATCCACCGGCATTATTATTTCCTGATGATGCTCATCAAAAGCTATCATATTTGCTATTACCTTTTGCGACTTCGCCAGGCTGTTCAACGCCCTTTGCGTAGACTGCACCGAAGCGCTTTCGAGATAATTGCCAAAAAATACGAGTGTAATAATAGTTGCCGCCGTTTCATAAAACAGGTAATCTTCGCCCATATTTCCCAGGGTTCCTATCAGGCTGTACACATACGCGGCAGTGGCGCCGAGAGCAATCAGCACATTCATATTGGGAATGCCATTGCGTATGCTTTTAAGCGCGCTTTTTCCAAAATAGCTCATACCTACCAGGTAAACCGGCGTGCATAATGCCAGTTGCAGCCAGGGGTTCATCAGCCAGTGCCAGCCTAAAGCGCCATGGAACATGTGTAATAATAATACCAGTGTAAAAGGCAGGCAGGTAAGTGTGTACCTTAAATGTATATTAATAGGTTTCCCGGCCTGAGATTTCGCAACTTCCTCTAAAGTGCCTGCTACTTTATAACCCAGCCCTTCTATGCCTTTTTGAATTTGGGTGGATGACCCTTTGCCATTGATCGTAAATGCTACATCGCCGTCTACAAAATTCACTTTAATATCCTGAACACCTTCTTTCTCCAGAAACCTTCTTACCGTAAGCGCGCAGTTGGTACAATCCATTCCTTCTACTTTCCAGTGTATATTTTCCATACCGCAAAATTACTCCGGGGGTTACGGATTGCCGGTAAGGAATGAAGAATATCTTTGCAACAAGGTAACAGTAAAGGCTTTGAAAGCGGAATATCTTTGCAACTTTGTATCAATATTAAAATTGGCTGTTCAGTATGGAATTTGACCTGTACCTGGAAAAAACAGATGAGGCGGCAGCCATGTTCTGGCAGCAGGTTAAAGGCAACGTGTTTGCTTTTCACGGGCAAATGGGTGCAGGCAAAACCACTTTTATTTCGGCCCTTTGCCGCGCAAAAGGCGTAACCGGTCATATAGGAAGCCCTACCTTTTCCCTGATCAACGAATACCGGTATACGGAAGAAGGAAATACCCGGTCAATTTTTCACATAGACCTGTACCGGCTTACAAATGAGGAAGAAGCATTGAATGCCGGTGTGGAAGATTGCTTGTACTCCGGGGATATCTGCTTTGTGGAATGGCCGGAAAAAGTGCCCGCTTTATTACCGGAAGACACAGTGCACGTGTATGTGCACCCGGTAAGCAACCATATACGTCGCCTCAAAATTGAGGTTGGCAGGTAAATTTTTAGTAAATTGTCCGCTCAAACCTATCGAGCTTATGCCGGCAGAAAAGCCATTTGTTGGTGCATCATTCAGTTACGAAACTTTAGAGGAAACTTTAGACGTTAAACCACGTGAAGCACAATTATTTATCGGGATTCCGAAAGAAAACACCTTCCAGGAAAACAGGATTGCGCTAACTCCGGACGCTATCAGCGTGCTGGTAAACAACGGGCACAGGGTAGTGGTAGAGCACAGGGCCGGCGAAGGCGCTCATTTTTCGGAGAAAGATTACAGCGATGCGGGAGCCAGGATCGCTTACAACAAAAAAGAAGTTTTCCAGTGCGATATGATCATGAAATCGGCGCCTGTGAACGATGAAGAGCTGCCCCTGCTTAAGCACGACCAAACCATCATTTCGCCTATCCATCTGCCGGTAATGAAAACCTCTATCCTGCAGTGCATGATGGAAAAACGCATTACGGCTCTGTCATTTGAAAACTTTAAAGACGACTCCGGTCACAACCCGATAGTACGAAGCATGAGCGAAATTGCCGGAAGCGCCGTTATGCTGCTAGCCGGTAATTACCTCAGCAACGCCAACAATGGAAAAGGAATGCTGCTGGGGGGTATTTCCGGTATTCCGCCCACCAAAGTAGTAATTATAGGGGCGGGCATTGTAGGGGAATACGCGGCGCGAACTGCCCTGGCAATGGGCAGCAGCGTTAAAGTGTTCGATAATAATATTTACAAATTAAAACGAATGCAGGGCAATATCGGTGTTCGTATGTGGACCTCCGTTATTGAGCCAAAGATCTTAGCCAAACAGCTTAAAACCTGTGATGTGGCTGTGGGGGCATTGTCGTCTACCGGGGGCAGAACCCCTATTGTTGCCACGGAAGAAATGGTATCTATCATGCGCCCGGGCAGTGTAATACTGGATGTGTGTATAGACAGGGGCGGATGTTTTGAAACCTCCGAGATCACCTCTCACGAAAGCCCGGTATTCATTAAACACGGGGTCATTCATTATTGCGTGCCTAATATCCCATCCGGTTTTGCACGAACCGCATCGCAGGCTATCAGCAATGTACTGATGCCTTTGCTGCTTGAAATTGGAGATGAAGGAGGCCTGGAAAAGCTGGTATGGCACAAGTTCAACATCCGGAGCGGCATTTACCTGTTCAAAGGTGCGCTGACCAATATCTATCTTAGCCAGCGGTTCAATTTAAAATACACTGATCTTAATTTGCTGATCGCCAGCAGGCGGTAAGATATTTCAGCATCGTCAACGCGGCGGGGCCGGAACCGGAAGCTATTTATAATCCATGATATTAAGCTTTTCCCGGCAAAAACTGTATTCCACTTCGTAATTGCTGCTTACAATAATAAGCTTACCGGTAGTATATGTTTCTATCAGCATGTGATACAACCCGATTCCTTCGGCATCAAGGTTCGTGCAGGGCTCATCCAGCAGCAAAACGGGTGTGTTTGATAAGATAGACTGCGCCAGCTTTACCCGCTGTTTCATACCGCTGCTGAAAAAACGTATTTGTTTGTGCGCTGCCTTTTCCAATCCTATTACCGCAATTATAGATTCTATGGTAAGCCCGGCTTGAAAAGGTTTGAACTGCGCGTGAAACCGGAGGAACTCGGCAAGTGTCATTTCTTCGATCAGCTCCAGGTACGGGGCGGCAATAGAAACAAAGCTGAAAAAATGATCGCTGCTGTGATGGTTGGTTACGGCTTTTGCATGTTCAGGCTGAAGGCTCACACTTCCCTCACTGGGCGAAAGCGCTCCGGCAATTACCTGCAAAAGCGTGGATTTACCGGAACCGTTGGGGCCGGTAATAGCATAATGTGTGCCGGTAACAAACTGAAAATCCAGGCGCCGGAATATCCATTCGCGGTTGAAGCGCTTGCCGGTATTAGTCAGCGATATCGTCATCCACACTGTTTTTTGTGTAGCGTTTAATGATACCCCTTCCGCTTTCACGGATAAAAGTCACTATTTCGTCGCGTTCATCTGTAGCCGGAAATTCTTCTTCCAGCAATTCTACCGCCTGCGATGTGTTCAGCCCTTTATTATAGATGGTTCTGTAGATATCAAGAAGGTGATTGATCTTATCAACCGTAAAACCACGACGTTTCAGTCCTATTGAATTTACGCCCGCGTAGCTCAGCGGCTGCCTTGCCGCTTTAATATAAGGAGGTACATCTTTACCCACCAGCGAACCACCCCCCACATACGCATGCGCACCTATTTTTACAAACTGGTGTACTGCGCACATGCCACCCAAAATAGCCCAATCACCCATTACTACATGCCCCGCCATTTGGGTGTTGTTTGTAATAATGCAGTTATTGCCAATAATACAATCGTGGGCTATATGGCTGTATGCCTGCAAAAGGCAATTGTCGCCTACGGAGGTTTTTCCTCTTTCCTTGGTACCCCTGTTAATAGTAACAAATTCGCGTATAGTGGTATTGTTGCCGATCTCAACCAGTGAGTCCTCGCCGTCAAACTTCAGGTCCTGGGGAATGGCCGATATAACAGCTCCCGGGAAAATACGGCAGTTCTTCCCTATCCTGGCGCCTTCCATAATAGTTACATTGCTCCCGATCCAGGTACCCTCTCCCACCTCCACATTGTGATGTATAACCGTAAAAGGATCTACTTTTACATTGGTTGCAAGCTTTGCGTTGGGATGAATATATGTATGAGGATGAATCATTGATTGTAACTTATTAGGAGTGCTGATGATGGCATTGAGCATTGAGTATATACAAAAACGTCAGGCACGTTACCTGACAGCCCGCAAAAATAAGGAAAAGATAATATCTCTGTCATTACCGTTTAACCAATTGGGCCATTAATGTAGCTTCCGTGGCAATTTTATTGCCTATGTATACGGTTCCGCGCATTTCGCACATGCCGCGCCGTATAGGCGCCAGCAACTCCATTTTTAAAATCATGGTATCGCCCGGCACTACTTTTTGCCTGAAACGGGCATCATCCATCTTTACAAAATAAGTATCATAGTCGCCCGGGGGCAGCGCGTTAATAGCCAGTATACCGCCTGTTTGTGCCAGCGCCTCAATCTGTAATACGCCCGGCATAACAGGATTGCCGGGGAAATGCCCCACAAAAAAAGGTTCGTTAAATGTTACATTTTTAATGCCTACTATATGCGTATCGGATAATTCGATGATCTTATCTACCAGTAAAAACGGGTAGCGGTGAGGCAGGGTTTTTTCAATTTGCTGGGTTGTATATACCGGAACCTGGTTGGGATCGTATACCGGAACATCCAGCATTTGCTTGTTTTTCTTAATATATTGTTTGATCTTCCTGGCAAAATTAACGTTAGAGGAGTGCCCCGGGCGGTTTGCAATGATGTGCGCTTTTACGGGAGTGCCTATCAGCGACAGGTCGCCTATAATATCCAGCAGCTTATGCCTGGCAGGTTCATTAGGAAAACGCAGCTCCAGGTTGTTAAGATACCCGCCGCTTTTTACCTCTATCTTATTCCTGCCAAAAGCTTTGGCCAGCCTGTCCATTTCTCCTTCGGTTACAGGCTTGTCAACTATTACAATGGCGTTATTAATATCGCCGCCTTTAATAAGATTATTATCAAGCAGCATTTCCAGCTCATGCAAAAAGCAAAAAGTACGGCAGGGAGCTATTTCTTCCTTAAAGTCCCGCATGTGCTTCAATCCTGCATGCTGGGTTCCTAATACCGGGCTGTTAAAATCTATAAGGGTAGTTATTTTGTATTCGATGGATGGTACAGCTACCATTTCCACCCGCTTTTCTTCATCGTAATACGTTATGTTGCTATCAATAGTATACCAGATTTTAGCGGCCTCCTGCTCTACCACCCCTGCTTCTTCCATGATCTCCACAAACGGGGCTGAGCTGCCATCTATAATTGGTATTTCGGGTCCGTTTATTTCAACCAGGCAGTTGTCTATCCCCATGCCTGCCAGCGCTGCCAGAATATGTTCAATGGTGCTTACTTTAACGCCCTTGTCTTCAAGCGTTGTACCACGGGAAGTGTCTGTAACCAGGTCGCAATCTGCCTTTATAACAGGCTGTCCCGCCAAATCAACCCGCTGAAACTGAATACCAAAACCAGCATTTGCAGGATTTAGTGTCATATCTACTTTAATACCTGTGTGTAAACCAGTTCCTGAAATACTTATTGCCGATTTTAATGTATGCTGCTTGTCTGGATTAAAATTCACGTCCATCGTTGATTGATTAATGGTCAAAGATAGGGATTATGCTTTCGGAATAAGAAGTTAGCTGTTAATGATTGTTGTATTATACTTTTTCAGATACCAGTTGCTTTATGAAGGCTTCCAGTTCCTGTATTCTTTTTTCCAGCTCAGGCAGCTTTCTTGAAATAGCCTGGCTGCGCAAAGCGCTGGTATAATCGTAAGCCGGCGACCCGGTAACGGCTGCGTTAGGCTGCTTGATGGACTTGCTTACGCCACTCTGCGCGTTAATTTTTACTCCATCCGCAATGGATATATGCCCTACTATACCGGCCTGCCCCCCTATCATTACATTTTTACCTACCTTGGTGCTGCCACTAACGCCCGCTTGCGCCGCTATCACAGTATTGCTCCCAACTTCCACATTATGAGCTATTTGTATAAGATTATCGAGCTTGGCGCCCGCCCGTATAATGGTAGAACCTATCGTAGCGCGGTCTATGGTTGCATTGGCGCCGATCTCCACGTTGTCTTCTACTACAACATTGCCAATTTGCGGCACCTTGGTAAAGCTGCCATCTGCCTGCGGCGCAAAGCCAAAACCATCGCCCCCTATAACCGACCCCGCGTGCACGATAACATTTTTACCCAGCCAACAGCCGTGGTATATGTTTACAGCAGGGTGAATAATGGTATTATCACCTATGGAAACTTCGTTACCAATAAATGCATTGGGATATATTTTAACGCCATTGCCAATGGTTACATGATCGCCTATATATGCAAAAGCTCCCACAAAAACATGCTCGCCTAATGTAGCCGAACTGCTGATATAAGAAGGCTGCTGAATACCGGTAAGCTGCTGGGAGATCATTTGCTGGTATTTGGCAAGCAAACTGGCAAAAGCGGTATAGGCATCGGGCACCCGCAGCAATGTACCTTTTACTTTTTCTCTCAGCTCAAGAGAATTATTTACAATAATGACGGACGCTCCTGTAGTATACAGGTATTCCTCATATTTGGGGTTCGCCAAAAAAGCAAGCTGCCCTTCCTTTGCTTCCTCAATTTTACTAAACGAACCCACTTCTGCTTCAGGATTGCCTTCAATCCTGGCATTGATGAGCATGGCTATCTGGGCTGCTGTGAACGTCATAAAGGTTGTTTAAAGTAACAAATGTAAAATTTTTTTACAGGGCTCGACAGGTTATGTTGTATGAGCGCGTTATCAACCTGCGATATATCTTTTACCGTTCCATTTTTAAAAAGAATATTGATCTTTTCATCGAAAGGATTATACGTACGGTTTTCAGCAATTCCGGTAAATGCCAGGCAGGCAGCCGCCTTTTCATCCACATTAAAATTTTCCATCGCCTGTTCCCTGGCGTAGCGCAGCTCGTTCTCCGGTATAGGCTCATTCTGTAACCTTACTTTCAGCAGGTGGCGATCCATTACGCCGTTGCATAAAAGTGAAAGTGCTTTATCGGGGTGATGGCACCAGCTTTTTATCGCCGCTATAATATCGGTATCATCCAGCCTGCAAAACGCTTCCAGGTTATCGGCAATACGTCCTTCATACTGGTTCAGCAAAAACATTTTCAAAACGCCCTCCTGTATGCTTCCCGGGTTTTTAAGTCCTACTTCACGGGCCCGCTCCAGTATTTTTACAAGAGACATTTCCGCTCCCAGCACTGTTTTATGCAGGTACACCTGCCAGTACATCAGCCGGCGCGCCACCAAAAATTTCTCTATGGAATAAATGGCTTTCTCTTCTACCATTAACGCGCCGTTATGAACCGTCAGCATTTTAAGAATGCGGTCGTACCCTATAACACCTTCGTTAACCCCTGTAAAAAAGCTGTCGCGGGTAAGATAGTCCATCCGGTCTACATCCAACTGACCGCTGATCAACTGATGCAAAAACTGCTTGGGATATTGACCTTTAAAAATGTCTATAGCCGTTTGCAGGCTGCCGTTAAACTGCCGGTTCAGGGCTTCCATTAATAGCAGCGACAGCTCCTCGTGATGCACATTTTCCATCAGCACACTTTCCAGTGCATGCGAAAAAGGGCCGTGCCCGATATCGTGGAGCAGTATAGCTATCTTTGCCCCCCTGTCTTCTTCCCTGCTTATATCAAAGCCCTTGCTTTTTAATTCGCCCAGGGCATTACACATTAAATGATAGGCCCCTAAAGAGTGATGCAGCCTGGTATGTACCGCGCCCGGATACACAAGATGAGCCAGCGCCATTTGTTTAATGCGGCGTAAACGCTGGTACCACGGATGCGAAACGATATCGAATATCAACGGATCGTTGATAGTGATGAATCCATATACCGGGTCGTTGATGATTTTTCTGAAAGGCATGCACAAAATGTTAAAAAAATAATGGAACAGGTGCAAAGGTAAAAAGCGGGGAATGAATACCTACATTTGACTTGTTAAACATAAAAATAAAAATCAATGTCTCTTACAAAAATACTTTGGGTAGATGATGAGATGGAAAGCCTTCAATCGCAGAAGCTTTTTCTTGAAAATAAAGGATACGAGGTGCATACCCTTACCAATGGTTATGACGCGCTGGATTTTGTAAAGGAAAACATCGTAGACGTGGTGCTGCTGGACGAAACAATGCCGGGCATTACCGGGCTGGAAACGCTGGCGAAAATAAAGGAGATCAACCAACAGTTGCCGGTAGTGCTGATCACCAAAAACGAAACGGAAAACCTGATGGATGACGCCATCGGGTCGCAGATAAGCGATTACCTGATAAAGCCGGTAAACCCCAACCAGGTATTGCTAAGCTTAAAGAAGATCATAGATAACCGCAGGCTGGTAGCCGAAAAAACCACCAGCGCCTACCAGCAGGAGTTCCGTAACCTGTTTATGGCGCTGAACAGCAATCCTAATTACAACGAGTGGATGGACCTGTACAAAAAGCTGGTATACTGGGAGCTTGAAATGGAAAAAAGTGACAGCCCCGAAATGCGGGAAGTATTTCAAACCCAAAAAAATGAAGCCAATACGGAGTTCTTTAAGTTCGTAAGTAAAAACTATGCGTCGTGGGTAAATCCTAAAAATATTGACGCGCCTATCATGAGCCACACCTTGCTCAGGTATAAAGTGCTGCCGCACCTGGAAAAGGGCAAGCCGCTTTTTGTGGCGCTGATAGACAACCTTCGTTACGATCAATGGAAGAGCATTCAGCCTATTTTTACGGAAAGCTTCAGGATACATGAAGAAGAAACTTTTTACTCCATACTGCCTACCGCAACACAATACTGCCGCAATGCAATATTTGCAGGTATGCTGCCGCTTGACATTGAAAAAAGCTTCCCGGCTCAATGGAAAAACGATGACGATGAAGGAGGAAAGAACCTGCACGAAGAAGAGTTTCTGAAAGCGCAATTGAAGCGCCTCGGAAAAGGAGACATCCGGTATTCCTATACAAAAGTGGTAAATCACCAGGATGGACAGAAACTGGTGGACAATATACACAACCTGCTGCAGAACGACCTGAATATAATTGTATACAATTTTGTGGATATGCTCAGTCATGCCCGTACGGAAATGGAAGTGCTGAAAGAGCTGGCAAGCGATGAAACGAGCTACAGGAGCATTACCACAAGCTGGTTCGAGCATTCGCCCTTGCACCAGGCATTAAAAAAAATAGCCGAAAAGCAAATTACGCTGATCGTTGCTACCGATCATGGAAGCGTGCGGGTTAAAACCCCCTGCAAGGTGGTAGGCGATAAGCAAACCACTACCAACCTGCGCTATAAACATGGCCGCAATCTTAACTACGACCCGAAAGATGTATTGGCCTACCGCGATCCCAAAGAAGCCGGACTGCCCGTACCCAATGTAAACTCGTCCTTTATTTTTGCCAGGGAAGACGGTTACCTGTGTTATCCCAATAATTACAGCTATTATTCCAACTACTATAAAAATACGTTTCAGCATGGTGGGGTGAGCATTGAGGAAATGATTGTGCCTGTAGTAAGAATGACGAATAAATAGCTATACAGATGAATGGCTGGCAGAACAGCCCGACGAGGGTTTGAGAAAGAATAAAAAAAAGACAATTCATTTTTCGCCTGAAGAATATTTTGTAGTTTTTACCACGGATATGATTATAACTTTAAAAAGAAAGTTTTTCCTGAACCCCGGATCACTCTTTGCCCTGTACATTTTTTTGAGCGCTTCTGCAAACGCTCAAAATCTTGACACGCTGTTCGTGCAATTTGACTTTAACAAATCTATCCTTACCGATAAAGGAAAGCATTCCATCGACAGCTTTTTTTCGAAAGTGATGCAAACCAGCTTTATCAAGAACATCCATCTTACCGGGCATTGCGACAGCATTGGCGATAATGGCTATAATGATACGCTTTCTGTGATGCGGGTACTGGCCATTAAAGATTATTTATACCTTAAAGGAGCAACAGATAAATTAATTACACAACAAATAGGATGGGGAAAACGGAAACCATTATTTGATAACAGTACAGAGGAAAACAGGTGGCTGAACCGGCGCGTTGAGGTTGTAATAAGCAGTATTCCCAAAGTAAGACCCAGCCCAACATCAGCACCTGCTTCTCCGCCAGAAAAGCAAACAGCCGCAGTTACCAAGGCGTCTCCGAAAAAAGCGCCTTCCAGGCCCAAAGAGTTTGATACCATATACGATTTTGTAAAAGACTCCGAAACAAAAACCGGCGATAGTATTGTGCTCAAGAATCTCAATTTTATAGGAGGACGGCATTTCCCTATAGCATCTTCATTTAAAATACTGGAAGAGCTGCTGCAGGTAATGCGCAATATCCCTACTTTAAAAATAGAAATACAGGGCCATATTTGTTGTGAAGTGAACGGGGAGGATGCCGTAGACGTAGACGCAGGCACACGCGATCTTTCCATACAAAGAGCGAAATTTGTATACGATTATTTAAAAGGGTATGGCATTGGAGCCGACAGGATGCAGTACAAAGGTTTCGGCTCACGCAGAAAGCTGTTCGGGGAAGAATTAAATGAAGCTCAGCAGCTCGCCAACAGGCGCGTTGAAATTAAGATCCTCAGCAAGTAACATGTACCATGATCATTGTTTTAACATCTGTGCAACATTTTACTATCCACATTTGTGGATAACCGCACGCTCCCGGCAGGCAGGCTTATAGTAACTTTGCTTACAATGAAGTATAACCAATCTACATTAAACAGAATAGAATCAATTTTAGAGGAGGCTGGGTACGTGGTACGTTATGAAAGAGGCACCTTCCAGAGTGGTTATTGCATTCTGCAACAAAAAAAGGTGGTCGTACTCAATAAATTCCTTAACCTCGAAGGCCGTATCAATACAATAACGGAGCTCATGCCGCAGTTGAACATCAGCTTCGATTCACTTACCCACGAATCACAGAAATTATTTGAAGAGATCATGGCGAAGCCGGCAAATGAATAAAGTGCCGCAACAACATCAGCTATCATAAATTTTCGTTCTGTGTTCTGCTTTTTCTTTTAGCTTTGAAGCGTGAGTTATCCTGCTATTAAAATCACTTTTTTAGGAACCGGCACAAGCAGCGGTGTACCTATGATAGGATGCGATTGTGCGGTTTGTACTTCACCCGATAAAAAAGACAATCGCTTACGCTCCAGCATACTGGTGCAAACAGCGCAAACAACTATTGCTGTAGATTCGGGACCCGACTTCCGTTATCAAATGCTGAGGGCCGGTGTAAAAAAGCTGGATGCGATCATTTACACCCATGCGCACAAAGACCACGTAGCGGGACTGGACGATGTGAGAGGATTCAATTATTTTTCGGGAAAAGCCATGGAAATATATGGCACCGAAATGACACTGGAGGTTATTATCAGGGAGTTTCCGTATGCTTTTACCGAGCAAAAATATCCCGGCGCCCCTAATATCCGGCAGAATATTATTTCAACCGAATCTTTCAACATAGGCGATATCCTGATCACCCCTGTACTGGTATGGCACCTGCATATGCCTGTACTGGCATTTCGTTTTGGAAAATTCACCTATATAACCGACGCCAACAGGATAGATGAAGAGAGCAAAAAAAAGATAAAAGGCAGCGATATACTGGTGGTAAACGCGCTGCGTAAAGAAAAACATATTTCACATTTCTCGCTTACCGAATCCGTAGCGATCGTTAAGGAGCTCAATATACCCACGGCTTATTTCACCCACATCAGTCACCAGTTGGGTAAACACGCAGATGTAAATAAGGAATTACCCGATAATATAGAACTGGCGTATGACCAGTTAACGGTACAAATACCGGCATTTGATTGATAAATGTTTTTCCTTTAAGTAATTCTTTAAAAAGTAAAAAGACGCAGGTTTAAAATAATGTGTGTTA
>JAHBTJ010000042.1 GCA_019638595.1 Chitinophagaceae bacterium | reverse complement strand
ATTTCATATAATAGATTATTTTTTTAGTGCGTATGAACAACTGATACCCAATCCTACACCACGAAGCCATTTATTCCTGTTTAGTGAAACATTTTCGCTGGGGAAAAAATCATCCTGTTTATAGCTGTCAAAGAACGGCACTATTATTCTTGGTCCAAACATCAGCTTCCCGGATTGGCGTAAAAATGAAAATTGCCCTGTAACAGAAGTACCCTGGTAGCGGAATTTACCGAGTCTGGGGTTTTCAATATTTTGAAA
Organism: Chitinophagaceae bacterium; assembly: GCA_019638595.1. Lineage (GTDB taxonomy): Bacteria > Bacteroidota > Bacteroidia > Chitinophagales > Chitinophagaceae > Agriterribacter. The sequence goes on along the minus strand of JAHBTJ010000042.1, from coordinate 28,778 downwards.
AGTATATACCTGGGAAAAGGTCAGGTAATTTGTAATGCCCAAACCGGCAGCCATCAGCCAATTTTTACCCAAAGCGAAATGATACTCTGGAACTATATTTACGGAAATACAATTGTACCAGTACTTGGGAGTAGCGAGATACACCCTGGTGTTGTCTGGAGGCTCGTATAAAGTCAAACGCCCATCTGACTCACCGAAAATCGGATCATACACTTTCATTTTACTAAAGGAATACTTATAATAGCCAATGCCTGCCTTTAAAAAGAAACGTTGCTGCATTTGCAAACGGTAAGCCAATGCTCCGCCAAAGCTTGTTCCTGCTGCATTCACTTTATGCATCCGCGTAGCATTAGGAGCATAAGAAAATGCAGGGTATTTATCGTGCCTGAAATAAAACTCCCCTTCAATTGAATTGTTATACGCCTGCGAATAGCCGCAAAAAGCAAGTAATAAGAAATTAACTACTGGTACAAGTGTTTTCATAAACTGATTTTTTAGATTTGATCGGTATACCTCTCCTTCATTTGTTCTATTGTTGCAACATTGAAAATTTTGCTTTTCAGGACGTTTTCAATATGGGTGAGAATTAAATGGTTGAAAACGTTGCGTGTGATAAAATGTATCTTATTCCTTCCCCGGTCTGTTAAATATAATATTCTTCCTTGAAGAATAATTTTTTATCACAACTATATATAAATGGCGAGGTATTCACAAGAAGCGTTCCGAGCCTTTAAAAAGTTCGGAACCCTATAATCAACCCGGCCTGCTTCCAGCAACCCGAATACATTATTGGCATAAGTGCGGTAATTGCTGTTTACATCCGCGTAGGATGGCAGGGTGAACGTAGTATCGCCACCACTGAGCGGAGCCATAAGTTAAGCCATACTATTGAAGGAAAGCAACAATCCTGCGATAGCAGGTAGAAATTTTCTCATTAGTGTAATTTTAAGGTCATAAAAAGATTTAATAAATGATATCGAAGCGACCTTCAGTAACATTCACACTTTGGCCGCTATTATTTGTGCCGACAAACTCAAATGTTCCCGACAATATTCTGTTGTATTTGTCGTGTTTTGTTATATAGAGCTTGCCACTGGCGGTATCTCTTTTTAAATATTTTTCGGATTTAAAATAAAATGCTTGCGGGAATCCCTTTTGGTTTTTAAAATCATAAGTCACACCTTCCTCAACCTGCAAACTGTCAGTTGCGATGCCCACGCCGTCATCAGACCTCCAATCAATTGCCGGGATATTCAAAAACCATCCTCCCCCTTCCCCTTCTCCCAGGTATACATACTGGCAGTACAATCCCGGCTGTCCGTTTCCATCCCGCGGCACAAATACTTTACCGTTCACTTTGCAGCCAAAGGTATTGGCGCCGGTAGTGGTTTCGGGCGGGAGTTCAAAATGGTCTTTTTTACAATGGGCGGCAGATAGCAGCAGGCAGAACAGGCAGGCGAACAGCAGGAAGGACGGGCGTTTCATGATCATAATATTTTTCAGCAATAAGGTTATAATATTAAAGCTAATGATTTGGCTGAATACCGGCAATGACCAAAGTAGCAAATTCCGTATATGGTAAAACTAATGGCGTGCCGGGTAAATGGCTTAGCTCAACGGTGGCCCGTGAGACACGCTCCACGGCAACGAAAATATTTTATACTCAAAAGACAATATCATTTGGTTAAGCAATATAAAGAAGGTTTTTTAGCACTGGTTGTAAAACGCAAACACGCTCGAACGTCGCTGCGAACCCGCCCACAGCTCGCATGGAATTAAAGGTATATTGCATGAGAGGTTGAGTAAATGTATGCCTTGCTTTAATACTGATAGCAAAAACAATAAGCCCTCTTTGTGGATCCTGTATATACGGGGTATACCCGAAAGTTGAGATGGCTTCTTCCATTATTTTTTTCTAAAAGCGAAATCCCTGCCCGCCTTGCGCATAGGCGTCAACTTAAAAAATATGAACCTCCCAATATGTGCCCGTGTGGTATCTTTTTGATATAACCAGGGTAGCGCCTATGGCGCATTATTGAAAATTATCTTTTTTGTCTACAAACGGGTTGTGCCCATGGCACAGCAAATCCGGTATGCCCAACAGCATTTTATACAGTGGAGTAACTGACTAAGCGTATTTCATTCACCTCTGGTTACGTACCTGCAATATGCCGCATAGCGGCTACCTGTTTGTAAAAAGAATGCCGCACGCTTTATTTGCCCCTTCAGGGGCTACCCTTCATATAAAGTGATCAGGCTTAAGTTGACGCCTATGGTCTCTCACCGACCGGAAAATTATACAAGGCGCGACAATCTGGAATGCACCCGGTACCGGTACGGTCAAAAAAATACGTATATTCGGAAAACCTGTTATTATATGCTATGGAGAAAATTTAACGGAGAACGGATCCAGCTTCCCATTAAGGAAGAAGTAAGGCAAGCTATTATCCGCGAAACCCAAAAGGGCTTTCACCTGAAAGTTTGCATAGGCACCGACTCTCAGGTAAAAGGCCCGGAAACAGAATTTGCTACTGTTATTGTATTTCTGCGCGAAGGTCATGGTGGATTTATGTTCATCCACAACGAAAAAACAAGAAAGCAGTATTCCATTAAAGAAAGAATGCTGGTGGAAGTAGCAAAAAGCATTGAGATCGCTTACGAGCTTTGCGATCTGTTTACCCGGTATGATGTAGACATGGAAGTACATGCCGACATCAACACCAACCCTCACTTTAAGAGCAATGAAGCATTGAGAGAGGCAATGGGGTATATACTGGGAATGGGGTTTGCGTTTAAAGCCAAGCCTGAAGCCTTTGCCAGCAGCAGTTGCGCCAATAAAGTGGTGAACTGATCATTGGCTCTTATTAAAGCTGTAAAAGTGGTGTACTGCACACCGCTAAGGGCATTATCTCCCCTGTTTATTCCCGTTTTCCTCGTCAAAACTTTCGTTCCATTGCGCTATAGCCGACAGGATTTTATCGCGCCCTGTTTTTTTAATAACGCTTGTAACAAAATGTGGCGGAAGGAACTGCCATGTTTTACGCATTTCATTTAAAAAGCTTTTTACATTGCGGCTTACTTCCTGTTGCGTGGTTTTATCTGCCTTGGTAAATACAATACAGAACGGAACCTCCCACGCGCCCAGCCGGTTCACAAATTCAATATCTGCTTTTTGGGGGGTATGGCGACTGTCAACCAGCACAAACACGTTCACAAGGTTCTCTCTTTTCCTGAAGTAATCTTCCATCATTTTCTCCCACTGCTTTCGCTGTTGCTGAGACACTTTGGCAAAGCCATAGCCGGGCAGGTCAACAATATACCATTGGCTTCTGCCCGAAATCCGGGAGGCGCTGTCAATTGTAAAATGATTGATCATCTGCGTTTTTCCCGGTGTGGCAGAGGTTTTAGCCAGCTTTTGATTATTGCACAACATGTTGATGAGTGAAGATTTGCCCACGTTGCTTCGCCCTATGAACGCATACTCGGGGCGGTCCGGCTTTGGGCAATGCTTATAATCGGGGCTGCTTACCAGGTATGTTGCGGAGGTGATAACCATCTTGCAAGATAATGATTTAGGTTGCAGGTTTCGGGTTTATAGTTTGAGGTTTGTGGTTTATGCTGAAAACTCACAGCTGATCGCTGAAGGCTATTTGAGGCTTCGCAACTACAAACAAAAAACCATAAACTATAAATTACTGATAGCTCATAGCCGACTGCTGACAACAGCTATTATTTTAATTGACCCGTTTTAACAGTCCCAGGAAAAGATTAATTATAAACAGCAATTGGGTAAGCAATACCAGTATGATGAACGCGGGAATGAAATCCACTATACTCCTCCAACTGATTGCATGCACCGGCGTATAGCTGTAATCGAAATATCTTTTAGGATGCACGGTTCCCTTCATAAAAATAAAAACAACAATACCCGTTACCAAAATCAGTGTAACGATTATGTGCATCCATGTTAAGGCGCCGGTTAAAAGGAACTGTTGTGTTACACGGTACAATATCCAGTTCAGCAGCAGCAGCATAGCCAGCGACCTGAGTATAAAAATACCATCCAGCACATGCCGCGATCCTGTTAAATGAATATCAAGGCTGCCGCCGCCACTAAGTAAGGAGATAAGCACCAGCACTACAGAGGTTATTAAAAGAAGATGGTATGGCTTAGATACAATTTGCATGAATTAACAGGCTACGAAGAAAGTAAGAAACCCGGGAAAAAACAAAAACCCTGTAATGCATTGCTGCAAAACAGGGTTGAATTATGATCAGCTTACTACTACTTATCACATACCACTTACCAGCACCTTTTAAGCCGTTACTTTCCCTTTCACCTTAGCTATCACTTCTTCAGCGATATTATTAGGCGCGGGGTTGTAGTGGCTGAACTCCATGGTAGAAGTAGCGCGTCCGGAAGTTAATGAACGTAACTGTGTTACATAGCCGAACATTTCGCTTAAAGGCACTTTCGCTTTAATAACCTGCAGGTTATTACGCGAGTCCATACCTTCCAGTATACCACGACGGCGGTTGATATCGCCCGTTACATCACCCATGTACTGATCGGGCGTTAACACTTCCACTTTCATGATAGGCTCCAGCAATACGGGCTTGGCTTTACGGCCCGCTTCACGGAAGCCACTCTTGGCACAAAGCTCAAACGACATTGAATCAGAGTCCACATCATGGTAGCTACCGTCAAATACACGGATCTTCATATGCTCCAGCGGATAATTGGCCAATACACCTGTAGTCATAGAAGATTCAAAACCTTTCTGAATAGCAGGCACAAATTCACGTGGAATAGATCCGCCAAAAATATCATTCACAAACTGGAACGATTTTCCGGCATTTTCTTTCAGCCATTCTTCATCGGCAGGTCCTATTTCAAATACAATATCAGCAAACTTACCGCGACCACCGGTTTGTTTTTTCAATACTTCGCGATGCTCAACAGTAGCGGTAAACGCTTCTTTATACGCAACCTGCGGAGCGCCCTGGTTTACTTCTACCTTAAACTCACGCCGCATACGGTCTACAATGATCTCCAGGTGAAGTTCTCCCATTCCCTGCAGGATGGTTTGTCCGGTATCTTCATCGGTTTTTACACGCAGGGTAGGATCTTCTTCTACCAGTTTGCCGATAGCCATACCCATTTTATCAACGTCTACCTGTGTTTTAGGTTCAATTGCAATAGAAATTACCGGCTCGGGAATGAACATGTTTTCCAGAACGATCGGATGCGCTTCATCGCAAAGGGTATCTCCTGTTTTAATTTCCTTAAAGCCCACAGCCGCGCCAATATCACCGGCTTCAATAAAGTCAACCGGGTTCTGTTTGTTCGCAAACATTTTCATGATACGGCTGATACGTTCTTTCTTTCCGCTTCTTACGTTCAGCACATAAGAACCTGCGTCCAGGTGACCTGAGTACGCGCGGAAGAACGCCAGGCGTCCTACGAATGGATCGGTCATGATCTTGAAAGCCAATGCCGCAAAAGGTTCCTTAGCATCGGGCTTGCGGATAATGGTTTCGCCGGTATCAGGATCGGTTCCCTCGATCGCGTCAATATCAACCGGCGAAGGCAGGTAACGGCATACCGCGTCAAGCGCCGTTTGTACTCCTTTATTTTTGAAAGAGGAACCGCACATCATGGGCACAATGCTCAGGTCAATGGTAGCTTTACGGATAGCTTCATGCATTTCGTCTTCAGTGATGGAATTAGGATCATCAAAAAATTTCTCCATCAGCTTATCATCGTATTCGGCAACAGCTTCTATAAGACTGGCTCTCCATTCATTCACCTCGTCCAGCATATCTGCAGGTACATCAATTTCGTCAAACGTCATTCCTTCTGTTTCCATATGCCAGATGATACCCTTCATTTTGATAAGGTCAACCACGCCTTTGAAATTATCTTCTGCACCTATGGGTAACTGCAGGGGAACGGCTTTCGCGCCCAGCATTTCTTTTACCTGTTTTACCACGTTCAAAAAGTCGGCTCCTGCACGGTCCATTTTATTTACAAAACCAATACGGGGAACTTTGTAACGGTTGGCCTGGCGCCAAACGGTTTCCGACTGAGGCTCCACGCCATCCACCGCTGAAAACAATGCGATCAAACCATCCAGCACACGCATGGAGCGCTCTACTTCTACAGTAAAGTCAACGTGGCCCGGGGTATCAATTATATTAAAATAATACTTCTTGGTGTCGGGAGTAGCTTTTCCTTTAACTGTTGGAAAATTCCACTGGCAGCTTACCGCAGCAGAGGTAATAGTAATACCTCTTTCCTTTTCCTGTTCCATCCAGTCAGTAGTTGCAGCGCCATCATGCACTTCACCGGTTTTATGAATCATACCCGTGTAGCGCAGGATACGCTCCGTAGTGGTGGTTTTACCAGCATCAATATGCGCTGCAATACCAAAGTTTCTTTGAAATTTTAGATCTGCCATAAATTATTGTTTGGAATAAAATTTTATATACGAAAAATGAAAATTGTAACGATTTCCCGCTAAGGAAATAAGTAGAAATTTATATGGAAGGAAATACTCTCATATTGCGCCAAATAGCAGTGGAGCACCTCAAAACATCCCAATATCCACCTTTTTGGCGGCGCAAAAGTAAGTATAAAAATTAATTTGGCCAATACACGTTCCACTTACATGCATAAGGTACCGCCAATAAACACTGCTGCCCTGCCGGCAACCATTTTTACCTCCGGTAAGATAAACCCGAATTTTCGCAGATCCCACTGGCAGAGACGTTACCTTTATACAGGCTTTTAACTGTGATGAGGTTTAAATTTTAAAGTATGGCAAAAAAAATTGTGATCATAGGCGGGGGATTTGCAGGCATTAATGTAGCCAAACAGGTATGTGGAAACCCCGACTTCCAGGTAACGCTGGTTGACAAAAACAACTACACTTTTTTTCCTCCGCTTTTATACCAGGTAGCTACCGGCTTTCTCGAAGCGTCTAACATCAGCTATCCTTTCCGTAAAATGTTCCAGGATAAGAAAAATCTCAGCTTCCGGATGGGCGAGCTGCTGAAGATCATTCCGGAGCAAAACACGGTTATTCTTTCTACCGGCGAATTAACTTACGACTACCTGGTAATTGCCACCGGCACCGAAAGCAACTATTTTGGAATGGAGAATGTACACAAATACGCCATCCCCATGAAAACAGTGAACGATGCCATTGAAATGAGGAACTACCTTTTACAGCAACTGGAAAAGGCAACTATTATTACCGATAAAAATGAGCTCAGCAGGCTTTTAACCATTGTAGTGGCAGGCGGGGGACCAACCGGCGTGGAAGTATCGGGTATGCTGGCGGAAATGAAAACTTCGGTGATAAGAAAAGACTACCCGGAATTAAGAGGAGCAGGAGATGTAAGTCATATATACCTTATTGACGGCGGGGCTCAATTGCTTTCGCCCATGAGTCAAAAATCGCAGGAGAATACGTACACCGCGCTGTCTGATCTGGGAGTAGAAATTATTTTAAACGCACGCGTTACAGACTATACAGGCGATAAGGTAATTTTAAATGATGGCAAGATCATAGAAACCCAAAACCTGATATGGGCTGCGGGAGTAACATCCAGGGTATTTAACGGGATACCAGCGGAGTATTACGGCAGGGGACGACGGCTGAAAGCAGACGCGTATAATAAAGTGGAGGGCAGTAATAATATATATGCCGTGGGAGACACCTGTATACAGGTAAGCGATCCTGCATTTCCCGAAGGACACCCGCAGGTAGCGCAGGTAGCTTTGCAACAGGGCAAGCGGCTGGGGAAGAACCTGGTTCATTTGTCAAAACAAAAAGAGCTCATTCCATTCCGTTATAAAGACAAAGGCTCTATGGCCATTATCGGAAGGAACAAGGCAGTAGCAGACCTGCCACCCAATCTTCACTTTAAAGGTTTTGCAGCCTGGTTCATCTGGATATTTATACACCTTATTTCGCTGGTGAATTATCGCAACAAACTAACTACCCTGCTCAACTGGATGATATCCTATTTTACCAAAGACCAGGCATTGAGAATGATCATACGTCCTTCAAGGAAAACACGGTAAGATGGAGCTACAGGCTGTGGGCTGTGGGCTATGAGCTTTCAGCGATCAGTAATTTATAGTTTATGGTTTGTTGTTTATAGTTTGAAACAACAACAAACCACAAACTTCAAACTACAAACCATAAACCTGCAACCATAAACCACAAATAAAAAACCCTGTTACCTTTCAGCAACAGGGTAAAAAAAACAAAAATATATTTTACACTTTAAAGTGTGCGAATGCTTTGTTTGCATCAGCCATGCGGTGTGTATCCTCTTTCTTTTTGAAAGCGGCTCCTTCACCTTTGCTTGCTGCCACTATTTCATTAGCCAGCTTGTCTGCCATTGTTTTACCGTTCCTTTCACGGCTATAGCGGATCAGCCATTTAATGCTTAACGAAACTTTCCTGTCGGCACGAACTTCTGTAGGGATCTGGAAGGTAGCGCCACCAATCCTGCGGCTACGCACCTCCACAGAAGGAGTTACATTGTTTAAAGCCCTTTTCCATATTTCATAACCATTCTCACCGGAAATTTTTGATACTTTTTCTACAGCGTTGTAAAAAATATCATATGCCGTACTTTTTTTACCGGCCCACATCAGGTTATTTACAAACCTTGTCACCAGCTTATCATTGTATTTCGGATCTGGCGCTAATGGTAATTTTTTGGCTTGTGCTTTACGCATACTATTGTTAAATTATTACTTGCTTAACTAAATGACTTTTATTGAACTATTTTTTAGCCTTTTCCCTTTTGGTTCCGTATTTGGAACGGCTTTGCTTGCGGTCTTTTACACCGGCAGTATCAAGGCTGCCCCTTACTATATGATAACGAACACCCGGCAAGTCTTTTACACGACCTCCGCGGATCAGCACAATAGAGTGCTCCTGAAGATTATGCCCTTCACCAGGAATATACGCGATCACCTCTACCTTATTGGTTAAGCGCACTTTGGCAACTTTACGCAAAGCCGAGTTGGGCTTTTTGGGAGTAGTGGTATAAACACGTGTGCAAACACCTCTACGCTGGGGACAACTGTCCAGCGCCCTGGATTTACTTTTAGCCCTGATGATTTCTCTACCTTTTCTTACTAATTGTTGTATTGTAGGCATTCTTACCTTATATTTTTGGGACGGCAAAGGTAAGCGGCTTGTTGGGAAATACCAAAATTTATAAATGTAAATTCATAAAAATCCGCATGTTTATTTGATTATTCCCGTAGCCTGTACATTGGCTCCGTTCATTATCTTAACATAATAGCCCGTTTTATTGATAAGATCGCTAAATTTTACGGGCAAATTGGAACCGCTCCCTACCACCGGATCTGTTACCAAAGTGCCGGTTCCGCCATCTACCATGCCCAGGTTAGCAAAAACCAGCTCATTATCTCCCTCATCTTTGGTATTGATGAGTGCTTCAAAAGTAGCCCCGCTTTGCCTGAAAGGCTCACCGATAGTAATGGTAAGCCTGGAATTACCATTCAGCAATTGCTCAATTTTAAAAGTACCGGCATCTACTTCGCTCCCGCTTGAGTAATTGAACAGCTTATACGTTCTGAAATCTACCACAGGGTCTGGTTCAGGTTCCTTATCCTTTTTACACGAAAACAGGACAACAACAAATAACAATGTGCAAAGAAACCATACAGAACGGAAGGTCAGTGATCTTTTCATCATATCAATTATTTACCTCCGTAATAAGAAATTTGTACCAGTTCCCGTTAATTGAAGCTATGTATTTGTTAATCAACAAACTATTAAGATAAAAATAAAAAAAGAGCCCTTTTGCAAAGGCTCCTGTACTTATATTATGGGGTTCATTTTCCTCAGTGATCTTATACCGCTAACATCCATCCGTGCACATCCGCTGTTTTTCCTTCGCGGATATCATTCATTACTTTTTTTACTTTTCCGCTGAGCGCCCAGTTGCTTTCATTGAATTTCATCACATAGTCCTTATACTTCAACTCCTGTATCATGGCGATGGTTGCGGCAGTACCTGTACCAAAAACTTCCTGTAATCTGCCGGCTTTGTGGGCGGCAATCACCTCGTCAATGCTGATCCTGCGTTCTTCTACCTTAATACCCATTTCTTTTAAAATGGTGATCACGCTATTACGGGTAACACCGTTTAAAATAGTGCCTTCCTCCAGAGAGGGGGTGATCGCAACCCCGTCAATAATAAAGAACACGTTCATCATCCCTACTTCCTGCAGCCACTTGTGCTCAAAAGCGTCGGTCCATAATACCTGGTCGTACCCCTGTTGCTGCGCTTCGGTAGCTGCCAGCATGCTGCCGCCATAATTACCGGCATTTTTAGCAAATCCAACTCCGCCGGGAGCCGCACGTGTATATTTTTCCTCTACCAGTATCTTCATCGGCTTTGGAAAATAAGGACCGGCCGGGCTGAGGATGATCAGGAATTTATATTTCTCCGAAGGACGTACCCCTAAAACCCCATCGTTCGAAAACATGAACGGGCGTATATACAGGGAATGATCCTTTTGCACGGGGATCCAGCTTTTATCCAGTTCTATCAAACGGCGCATACCTTCAATAAAAATTTCTTCAGGCACTTCCGGCATGTTCATACGCCGGGCAGAAAGGTTGAACCTTTTTAAATTATCATATGGACGGAAAACAAAAGCACATCCCGCATCATCCCTATATGCTTTAATTCCTTCAAAAATTGCCTGCCCGTAATGAATTGCCGCCAGCGACGGCTCCAGCAGCAAAGGCTGGTAAGGCTTAATTTCAACATTGGTCCATTTCCCGGCTTCATAATCAGCTTCAAGCATGTGATCGGTAAAATATTTACCAAAAGGAAGATTTTCCAGAGACAGGTCGTTCAACTTGCTTCTCTCAATTTTTGTAACCTGAATATCCATAGCGGCAACCATAAAACACTATTTTTGCTGCAAAGAAACGAAAAATACCGGTGGGTTACCGAACCGCCGATCAAATTACATGAGTTTACAAAATATTAAACTGCCCTTTACCGTGCTTGCCGGCCTGTATACAGCACCGCTTATACAATTAAAGGAACAAGCCGGTAATGATACAACCTCCTCAGTAAAGTTTCTTGGCTCTAACCAAAAACAGATCACCATTTTAGTAAATACGGCCGATGCGCCTTTTTTGCCTGATAAGTCCTTTAACTTTTTAACAGGCATACTTTCTGCCTGCAGGTTAACCGTTGCCGATGTGGCGATCCTTAACCTGAGCCAATTGCCCGGCAGGCAGTATCAGCAAATCCAGCAAATTACTACCCCTGCCGTTATGCTACTGCTGGGATTGGAGCCGTCCGACATCCACCTTCCATTTCAATTCCCTCATTTCCAGGTACAACAGTATGCAAACGTTACTTACCTTGCTGCCCCGGCACTGGAACTGATTGAAGAAGACAAGGCTATAAAAGCCAAATTGTGGGGAAGCTTAAAATCGCTTTTTCAATTATAAATTATCTTGCTGTATGCATACAATAATATTTGCTACCAATAACCACCACAAAGCAGATGAAATACGGGCAATGCTTCCGGCGGATTTTAAAATAATTACCCTTAAAGACGCGGGAATAAACATAGATATACCGGAGCCGCATCACACACTGGAAGAGAATGCCGCGGAAAAATCGGTTACCATATATAAGCTTACAGGGTTGGACTGCTTTGGCGAAGATACAGGGCTGGAAGTGGAAGCTTTGAACGGTGAGCCAGGTGTAAAAAGCGCGAGATATGCCGGCGAACAGCGCGATTTCAGCCACAATATCCTTAAATTACTAAAAAACCTGGAAGGTAAATCCACCCGGAAAGCAAGGTTCAGAACAGTGGTTTCGCTGATGCTGGGTGGAAAGGAATACCGGTTCGAGGGGGTTTGCAATGGATCTATTATTGAAACCCACAGGGGAACGGCAGGATTTGGATATGATCCTGTTTTCGTGCCTGAAAATGATAACCGTACATTTGCCGAAATGACATTGGAAGAGAAAAACCGGTACAGCCACCGAAGCAAAGCTGTGAATCAATTGATCACTTTTTTGTTAACAAAGGGCAATTCAGCCTTTTAAATAGAAGAAAACACCAATTTTATTTGAATTAATGGATGTACAAAGCAACCATACTATAAATGAAAGCGACTTAATAAAAGGCTGCCTGGAAGGGAACAGAAGAATGCAGGAGTTGCTGTACCAACGATTTTCCCCTAAAATGTATGCTGTAAGTCTCAGGTATGCGGGAAAGAATGAAGATGCCCAGGATATTTTACAGGATGGCTTTGTAAAAGTTTTCAGGAACCTCCATATGTACAGGGGCGAAGGCTCGTTTGAGGGATGGATAAGAAGGATATTTGTAAATACAGCCATTGAACATTACCGCAGGCAGGTAAATGTTCATACGCTTACAGAAGGACACGAAAACTTACTGGAAGCCAAAGATTCATCGGCGATGGACAACCTGAGCATGAAGGATCTGATGGCGATCATCCAGGAGTTGTCACCAGGCTATAGAACTGTATTTAACCTGTATGTTATTGAAGGTTATACACATAAGGAAATTTCAGAAATGATTGGCATAAGCGAAGGAACGAGTAAATCGCAACTGGCAAGAGCAAAAGGAATATTACAAAACATAATAAAAAATTACCCAAAACCGCAATAAGCAGTCGTTGATTCTGACCATGGAATGGAAAGATAAACTATATGACCATGAAGTGCCACCACCTGAAAACCTGTGGGGTAAAATCAGCCAAGACCTGGACAGTGATTCTTTTGTTGTATTTAAACAAAAGCTTTTCCACTACGGGCAGCAGCCACCCGCCGGGCTTTGGAAAAAAATAGAGCAACTGCTGTACCCGGGCGCCACCGTGATTCCTCTTGCTAAAAAAAATACCTTTAAAATAGCCCGTATTGCCGCCGCGGCAGCCATTATAGGGATCGCTTTTTTTACAGCTAATTATTTTCTTTCGGAAAGCACCGGTACTGTTGCTCCCCCGGTTACCCAAAAGCCGGCTGCAAATACACCTGCCGCAAACACACCCGGCACACAGGCTGAACCCAGCAGGCAGGAATCGAAACCTGCCGGCACACCTGTTATAGCATCCAGGCTTTTGCCTTCAAAAAACATTGCGGGTGCACGTAGTAACAGCCCTGAACAGCGGATTTACAGCGATGGTGAAAACATAGTTTTACCTGCTTTATCTACAGTACCTACCGATGAAACGGCCAAAACGGATCAACTGGATATTAACACGGCTTCCAACCGCCGCATACGCAACCTGCAGGGTGAAATAAAAGAAGATGTAAGCCTGCTGGACCTGCCCAACAGCTATTTCTTGATGACAGGTCCTAACGGACAGGCGGTTCGTGTATCCTCTAAATTCAGGAATACCATACAATACCTGAATGGCAGCGGCAACGAAGAGCTGCTGGATGTTATTCTTCGCGAAAGTCATTACTGGAAAAATATTTTCAGGGAATGGAAGGAAAAAGTAGGCAATTCCTCTTTTGTTCCCTCTTCCCAGAATTTTATGGATATCAGTGAGCTTATGAAATTGCTGCAGCAAAATGCCAATCATAAGTAAGGTATATTTCTCTCCCTGTCGTTATCTTTGAAAAAAAACACTGAATGCCCCGCATCAAGCTTGAGCTTCCCCAACAGTTTGGATTTAGTACGCATATCCCTATCCGTATTACCGATATTAATTACGGCGGGCATACCGGCAACGACAGCATACTTTCTATCATTCACGAAGCAAGAGTACAGTTCCTGAAGCATTATGGATACGAGGAAAAAGATCTTGCCGGCGTAGGCCTGATCATGAGCGATGTTGTTATTGAGTTTAAGAAAGAGTTGTTTTATGGCGATACAGTGATCATCCATGTTACCGCATCGGGTTTTGAGCGGGTACGATTTGATATTTTTTACAGGCTGGATATTGAAACCAATGGTAAAACCGTTACGGTCGCTTCAGCTAAAACAGGTATGGTTTGCTTTGATTATACCACTAAAAAAATGGCATCGGTACCGGAAGGTGCAAAAACAAAACTACAGAATAACCTGCCGGGTCATTCATAGCCCCTTTCGCCAGCTTTACTGAATGCGGGGCAAAGCCATTTACCCTTTTAACGGGGCGCTGCCGTTGTTTCAAACCTGCCCGATTGTTGGATCGCTTTATACCCGCCCTGTACATTAATTAATTTGTCGTATCCCCTGGAACGAAGAATTGAATTAAAGATCATGCTTCGGTACCCCCCGGCACAGTGCACATAATAGGTTTCGTTCTTATCTACTTTGTTAACCTGGTCGTTAATATAATCCAGTTCCACATTCAGCGCACCTTTAATATGCTCCTCTTCAAATTCACTTTCCTTTCGTACATCCAGGAAATGCATGCCCGATCCTTTTTGTAGTCTTCGGGAGAGCTCTTCTACCGGGATGCTTTCAATATGATCCGTTTCCTTTCCCGCCTGCTTCCATGCTTTCATACCTCCCTTTAAATACCCTATAGCATTATCATAACCCACTCTTGCCAGCCTTGTAACAACTTCTTCCGCTCTCCCATCGTCGGTAATAAGCAGTACAGGCTGTTTAATATCCGGGATTAACGCGCCCACCCACGGTGCAAAATTTCCATCAATGCCAATATTAACCGAATTGGGAATGAATGCTTCCGCGAACACTTCCGGCGCGCGTGTATCAAGCATTAAGGCGCCTGTTTCGTTGGCGGCTGCTTCAAACTCCTCCGGGGCCAGGGCCTTTGTTCCGTGCTCCAGCACCGTAGCTATACTTTGGTATCCCTCAATATTCATTTTTACATTCTGTGGAAAGTAAGCAGGTGGCGGAGTAAGTCCCTCCGTTACCTCTTTTATAAACTGCTCTTTGCTCATGGGCTGCAAAGCGTAGTTGGTTTTCTTTTGATTGCCCAGCGTATCGCTGGTTTCCCTGCTCATATTTTTACCGCATGCCGATCCGGCTCCATGAGCGGGATATACAATAATATCATCAGGAAGAGGCATGATCTTATGATGCAATGATTCGTACAGAAACCCGGCCAGCTTTTCCTGTGTAAGATCTGCCGCTATCTCCTGGGCAAGATCCGGTCGTCCCACATCTCCTATAAACAAAGTGTCTCCGCTGAATATAGCTTTTGGTTTGCCGTTTTCGTCTGCCAGCAAATAGCAGGTGCTTTCCATGGTATGTCCCGGCGTATGAATGGCTTTGATTGTAACAGTCCCTAAGGTAAAGAGCTCTTCATCTTTTGCTATATGCGCCTTAAAGCCAGGTTTGGCTGTGGGTCCATATACAATAACGGCACCGGTTTCCGCAGCAAGGTCCAGATGCCCCGATACAAAATCCGCATGGAAATGTGTTTCAAAAATATATTTGATCTTCGCGTTGCGCGATGCCGCTTTTTTAATATAAGGCTTTACTTCGCGCAGCGGATCAATAATAGCTACTTCTCCATTACTTTCAATATAGTATGCGCCCTGCGCAAGGCACCCGGTATATATCTGCTCAACTTTCATAATACTGCGGTTATACTACAAAGTTAAGCATTGATTTAAACGATATGTTTTTCAATGCGCCTGTAATATCCGGGCTCTTTACTTTAAAAACACTTCTTTTACGATAATATAAGTTCCCATCAGCAGCACAAACCATCCAAATGTTTTTTTTAGCTTTTCAGAAGATATTCCTTTTGAAAGTTGTCCGCCTATTAAAATACCCACTATGGCGATAGAGGTTATGGTTAGTAAAAAGCCCCAATGGATATGGTAATGCCCTATATCGCCTAAAAAACCAACCAGCGAATTGATGGCAATGATAAAAAGCGATGTCCCTACCGCTTCCTTCATAGGCAGCTTCAACAATAAAACCAACGCAGGTATCATCAAAAACCCTCCTCCCGCCCCTAAAAATCCGGTAACGCAACCTATACCCAGGCCAAACAAGGCAATTACCAGGTAATCGTTCATGGTTTGAGTTTGTTGCTCCGTTGTTTGTGTTGCAACCGGTTGTTTTTTTAGCATAGATACCGATGCCATTATCATAAGCAGGGCGAATAGCATCATGGTCAGTCCGTCCTTTGTGACCTCAAAGCCGGCCAACACCCCTAAATGCCCGGGGATATGCGGTACAATATAATGGCGCACAACAAAAACCGTAAGCGGAGAAACAACACCCAAAGGCAATGCCAGCGTAATGCGGGCATACCCTCTCCGGTAATTACTATAAGCCCCTATCAAACTGGTTACACCTACAATAAAAAGCGAATAAGAAGTGGCAGTGAGCGGCGATAAATGAAAACCATATACCAATAACGGAACAGTGAGTATTGAGCCTCCGCCGCCAATAAGCCCAAGTGAAATACCTATACAGGCAGCAAGAATATATCCTAAAATTTCCAAATATTTTCTTTTTAATACGCAATGCGTTAACAACCACCTGCCTCCTATCAAATTGTTTGCCCTGCATCGCAGATAAAACTCACGCAAGGTAATGTTAATTAATGTTAAAACCACAACGAACAAACCGATATGCTAATCCATTTTACTTTACTTTCAGCAAAATAAAAGGCTCCTGCACAAAAGGGAGACAACGCTTTATCCATTTTCTTTGTCGTTATTTCGCCATGTATAAAAACCTTAGCAACAACTCGCGGAATATTTACACGCAATTTTTTACGAAATTATTGTTTTCCGTAAGTCTTCTGTTGTCTTCATCCATCTACAGCCAGTCCTTTAAAGATTCAGCTATCGTAAAGCGGCAGGAAGCCCTGGCGGCGGAAGTTTATTACGCATCGCTCAAAACCCAGTCGGGCATTTACAATGGCAGCGAATATGTTCAGTATGTACACCTGCTGGCAGAAGGTCACCCGTATTTTGATACCACGCTGCTCAGGCAGGGAACTGTATTATACAACCAGGTAGTGTATCATGATGTTCCGATGTTGTACGATATCATCCGCGATGAATTGATCGTACAGCATTTCAACAAAGTTTTTTTGATACAAATGATTAAAAGTAAAATAGACTGGTTTGAGCTATACGGGCATCATTTTTTGCACCTGGGGAGAGACAGCACCCGGAAGGGAAATGTTAAGGATGGATTTTATGACGTGGTATATGACGGGAAAGTAAAGCTGTATATAAAGCGGGTAAAGCAGATACAGGAAAGCATTCCTTATATGCAGGTGGAAAGAAAAGTGTACTCAAAGGACCGGTATTTTATTTATAAGGATGATATCTTTCATGAAGTGAGCAGCCAGTCGTCGGTGCTGAAAGTTTTGCCGGGGCATGCCAGTGAGCTGAAGCAGGTTGTACGGTCCAATAAAATAAAATTCAGGAAAAAAAAGGAACACGCTATTACGCTGATGGTTCAAAAATACGACGCGCTAAACTAATTGCAGATGAAGAAACTCTATATTCTTTCAGCGATAGGACTGCTCAGCCTGTGCAGCCAGTTGGTTTTTGCGCAGGATGATACCGGCGATATACCTGTTGTGAATGGAACATTCAGCGGGTTAAAAGCATCCGCTTTTATTGAACAACTGGAAAAAACAACAGGCTTCAGGTTTTACTATGATACTACCGCATTTGACAGCGTTAAGGTAGATCTGTTAATACAACAACAGCCGCTTGACAAAGTGCTGCAACTGGCCTTTGACAGCACAGAATACCGGTTTACCATTTATAATAAAACAGTTTTTATTGTACGCGGCGCACCTGTGCTAACCACGTTGCCCGATGATTTTTTTGCTAAAAAAGCGCCGGCAGATCCATCAAAGAATACCATTACGGAGGTAAACACTTACATTGAAGAAGACACAAGACCACATACAGCTACCGCGGAAAACAAATTGCATATAATTGGTATTAAATCAACGGGCGCCCTGCAGGGAGTGGCAAAGCTGGGCGGTTATATTAAAGACATTACTACAGGTGAACCGGTTCCGGGAGCCGCCGTATTTGTTGACAAGCTAAAAATATCGGTAATAAGCGACCGGTTCGGCTATTATTCTATCACGCTTCCCAAAGGACGGCACCTGGTGAACATTCAGAGCCTGGGCAAAAAAGATACATGGCGCAATATAATGCTGTACGGCGACGGAACACTGAACGTGGAAATGCGCGATCATATATTATCGCTGAAAGCGGTAATTATATCAGCTAAAAAAGCGGCTAATATCAACAGTCTTCAAATGGGTGTTGAAAAAGTAGACATCAGAACCATTAAACAAATACCCGTTGTATTTGGAGAGGCGGATGTATTGAGAGTGGTGCAAACCTTACCAGGTGTAAAAACAGTGGGCGAAGCAAGTACGGGCTTTAATGTAAGAGGAGGTTCGGCCGACCAGAACCTTATTTTGTTTAACGATGCCACCGTATATAATCCTTCGCACTTCTTTGGTTTCTTTTCTGCATTCAACCCCGACGTGGTAAGCAGCGTGGAGCTGTATAAGAGCAGCATTCCCGCTAAATACGGCGGGCGCTTGTCGTCGGTGCTGGATGTGGTGAGCAGGGAAGGAAACAAGAAAAAAATTGCCGGATCGGCAGGTATAGGCCTGCTTACCAGCCGTATTAATGTAGAAGGTCCCCTGATCAAAGACCGCACTTCCTTTATTGCAGGCGGGCGCACTACTTACGCAAACTGGCTGCTGAAGCATTTACCCGGCGAATATAAAAACAGCAAAGCTTCTTTTTATGATGTAAATCTCCTTATCAGCCATAAGATCAACGAAAAAAACGACCTCTATCTTACGGGCTATATAAGCAACGACCGGTTTAACCTTAACAGCGATACCGTATACGGCTATGGCAACAAAAATATTTCGCTGAAATGGAAGCATGTTTTCAACAATAAATTTCAAAGCCTTGTAACAGCGGGGCATGATTATTATGGCTATAACATCAGCAGCGAAAAGAACCCGGTAAACGCCTACAACTTACAATTCAATATCAATCAAACCAACTTCAAGCTGCATTTTAATTATTTCGTTAATTCTAAACATACATTAGACTTTGGGCTCAACTCCATTTATTACAAGCTGCAGCCGGGATCATTTACACCTCACGGTGATAAATCGCTGATCATAAAAGACGAAGTAAGCGCGGAACAGGCCCTGGAGAGCGCAGTATATCTCACAGAAAGATTTAACATCACGTCAGCACTGTCGTTACAGGCCGGAATACGGTTTTCACTATATAATTACCTGGGGCCTAAAACGGTGTTCGGCTATGCAGAGGGGTTACCCAAAACCGAAGGTAATATTACCGATACCAGCAGCTACGCCAGGGGGAAATTCATTCACAACTACCAGGGCCCCGAATACAGGCTATCACTCAGGTATGCCTTTACTGATAATTTTTCTATCAAAGCAGGATACAATTCTTTACGCCAGTATATCCATATGATGTCTAATACAGCAGCCATCGCACCAACGGATATCTGGAAGCTCAGCGACCCCAATATAAAACCTCAAACGGGCAACCAGGTTTCACTGGGACTGTATAAAAACTTTAAATCAAATACCATTGAAACTTCGGCCGAAGTATATTATAAAAGGATCAAAGATTACCTCGATTTTAAGAGTGGTGCGGTGCTTGTGCTGAACCATCATATTGAAACAGATGTTTTTAATACTACCGGCAAAGCATACGGTGTAGAGCTGATGATCAAAAAGCTTACGGGAAAGCTGAACGGATGGATAGCATATACGTGGTCGCGTACTTTTCTTAAAATGGATAATCCCAACCTGGGAGAGGTCATTAACCGGGGAGAATACTATCCAGCCAACTACGATAAGCCACACGATATCACCTTTGTTGGTAACTATCGCTTTTCGCACAGGTTCAGTGTTTCCATGAATACCACCTATAGTACCGGGCGGCCTATTACCATACCCATTGGCAGGTATTATTATGAAGGGAGCATGCGGGCGCTTTATTCCGACAGGAACGCTTACCGTATACCAGACTATTTCCGCATAGACATGTCAATGAATATTGAAGGCAACCACAAAGTGAAACAAAAAACACACAATTCCTGGACGTTTGGAGTATACAACCTGCTGGGCAGAAAAAATCCCTATTCTGTATATTTTGTTTCTGAAAACGGGGTGATCAACGGATACAAGCTTTCTATTTTCGGAGCGGCCATTATTTACGCCAACTTCAATATCAGATTTTAGTACCATGAAAAAAAAGGCTTTTTTATATCATCGTTTACTGGTTATTGCGGCAATGGTAATTGTTACCACTGCTTTACTTTGGAGCGGATGTAAAGAAAAATACCCGCTACCCAAAACTTTGGTGGATAAAAACTACCTGGTAGTGGAGGGATTTATTAACAATGGAAATGATTTGACTGAAATAAAGCTAAGCAGGACCGTACAACCGGAGGACACAGCTTACATTATGCCCGAACAATACGCAACCATAAGCATTGTGGGCGAGAACGGGGAAACACAAAACCTGTACGAAACCGCTCCCGGCACCTACCAGGGAGGACCTTACTTTCTTGACCCTTCCGTTAAATATGGAATTAAGATATACACTGCCAATGGAAAAGAATACCAGTCGGACTTTACGGAGGTAAAATATACTCCTCCTATCGACAGCATAAGCTGGTTAAGAGAGGAAAACGGGGTGCGGATATATGCCAACACGCACGACCCGGAAAATAAATCAAAATATTACGCGTGGCAGTTCGAAGAAACCTGGGATTTTTATTCTTACGAATGGTCATCTTACGAATACGTGGAAGCCGATACATCCATGATTTCCAGGGCTGATCCTAACAGCATTTATCATTGCTGGCAATCCAACAGATCAACCAGTATACTTATCGGCTCTTCCGCCAAATTAAGCCAGGATATTCTGTATATGGCGCCGCTCACTTTTATACCCGACGACTCCTGGAAAATAAGTTCGTTGTACAGTATACTTGTAAAACAACGTGTATTAAGCAAAGGCGTTTTTGAATACCTGGAAAAAATGAAAAAAAATTCGGAGCAACTGGGTACCATATTCGACCCGCAGCCATCCAGCAATTCCGGTAATATCCATTGTACTACCGATCCTGATGAAATTGTAATTGGATACATGTACATTAGCTCCACACAGGAACAAAGGATCTTTATCAGCAGAGGCGAGGTGCCGGGCTGGAAATACAGGTTCTATTGTGAACCCGATACTGTACTTAACAGAAAGGACAGCCTGGCGTTTTTCTTTGGCGCCGTTAAACTGGTACCTATATGGGCGATCAGGAGCCCTATGGGAGGAGCCATAACACATTACGCCGCGGGTTCCAGGGCTTGTATGGATTGCAGGCTGCGAGGCACTAACGTAAAACCGGATTTTTGGCCATGATGACACATTTGACCCATTTCGTTTGTAAATACTTTTCCAGGCAGGCAAACAGGCAACGGATCCTTATTGTCGGCATTTGTATATTTTGCATCCACCAGCAAGGACATGCGCAACCTGTTTTCACCGAAACATTGCAAAAGCAATTTACTTCCTACACTGAAAATAACCTGACTGAAAAAATATACCTGAGCTCCGACAGGAATTTTTACGTTTCGGGGGAGATCATATGGTTAAAAGCATATATTGTAAACGATGCTTCTAACCAGCTATCCGGTTTCAGCAAAGTGGCCTATGTAGATGTTATCAACGAAAACAATAAGCCCTTCCTCCAGGCCAAGATCGCATTGACCGATGGAACGGGCAACGGCAGCCTGTACCTGCCGCTCAATTTTCCTTCGGGTAAATATAAAATAAGAGCCTATACCAACTGGATGAAGAACTTTGATCCCGCTTTTTACTTCGAAAAGCCTGTAACCATTGTAAATACATTATCTGCTGCCGGGCAGCCGGTTCCGGATACGTCCCATTCAAATGAATACGATGTCCGGTTCTTTCCGGAAGGAGGTAACCTGGTAAGTAATATTGAAAGCAAAATCGCATTTCGCGTTACAGACAAATATGGCAGGGGTATTCAACCGTTCAAAGGCGTAGTTGTAAACGAGCAAAAAGATACGCTGGCAACTTTTTCGCCATACGCCTTTGGGACAGGTAATTTCTTTTTCACTGCGAGGCGCGGAGAAAAGTATACCGCTATCATACAACCGGCCTCCGGAGAAACAGTTACAAAAAAACTACCAGACGCGTTGGATGCAGGATATGTGATGCGCCTGCAAAAAAGTACAGCCGGGCAAATAACGATAGCGGTTGAAGCCGCGAATGTGCCTGCAGGTTCAACCCTCTATTTGCTTGCGCATACCCGTGGAGTAATAAAACAATCCACCATGCAGGTAACGCAAAACAATAAGGCTGTTTTTACTATTGCCCCGGATGTGCCTGGTGAAGGAATTACCCATTTTACAATTTTCGACAGCAACAGGCAGCCTGTTTGTGAGCGCATTTACTTTAAACAACCTGCCGGCAAACTGGTAATAAGCGGAGGCGCCCTGCAACAAAAATATGCTGCACGAAAAAAAATAACTATTGAACTAAACAGCAATAATACGGGCAATAAAGCACAACCCGCTAACATGTCACTGTCTGTTTTTCGCGTTGATTCTTTACAAGCTCGAGAACCTGCGGATATTTACAGCTACCTCTGGCTAAGCTCTGATATTAAGGGTTGGGTAGAATCTCCCAACTGGTATTTTACTGCTCCCCGCGACAGCGCCGCTATTGGCATTGACAACCTCATGCTCACACATGGCTGGCGCAGATTCAACTGGCAGGAAGTTCAACGATCCACACGGCCCGCTTTCACTTTTTTACCTGAGTACGACGGGCACATTATTAGCGGGAGGATTTTTGATACCTCCTCGCGCAAACCATTTGCAGAATCAGTAGTATATCTTTCCATTCCCGGAAATCATACGCAATTTTATACAACAATATCTGGCAGGGAAGGTAATATAAGGTTTTATACACGCAATGCTTATGGCCCCGGCGAAATGATCCTGCAGGCGGAGGGTTTAAACGGTCTTCCTTACCAGGTGGAGATCGCCTCCCCTTTCTCTGAAAAATATTCAGGTAATAAGCTGTCTCCTTTTACTATCAGCGAAAGCATGGAGCGATCGTTGCTGCAAAACAGCATCAACGCGCAGGTGCTGCGGAAATTTGCAACAGAACAGATCAGGCAGTACAGGCTCCCGGATATTGATACTTCCGCTTTTTACGGAAAGCCTGACGAAAAATACCTCCTGGACGATTATACCCGGTTTACTACCATGGAAGAAGTACTGAGGGAATACGTGCTGGGAGTATTAGTAGGCAGGGCGGGCGGAAAGTTCAGGCTTACCTCGCTGGATATGCCCAACAACCGGCTCTTTAAGGATAATCCTCTTGTGTTGCTGGATGCCGTTCCTGTACTGGATATTGATAAGATCATGCATTACGACCCGCTCAAGGTGTATAAGATCGAACTGGTTAAACGTCGTTATTATTATGGGCCGCTTATGTTTGACGGTATAGTAAATATGATCACCTATAAAGGAGCACTGGAAGATTTCCCCATGGATTCCCGGGCGATTATACTTGATTTTGACGGACTGCAATTACAAAGGGAATTTTATTCTCCGGTATACGAAACAGAGGAACAGCAAAAAAGCAGGCTGGCAGATTACAGGAACCTGCTGTACTGGTCGCCGGATATAATTACAGAGAAAGATGGACGTTGCCATATTACCTTTTATAGCAGCGACCTGCCAGGAAAATACAAGGGAGTAGTTGAAGGTATGACTCCCGATGGCAAAGCAGGAAGTCATGAGTTTTTATTTGAGGTTGATTAAGTGTGCTATAGGTGCATTTAAAATTGTTGTGCTGAAAGTAGGCGGTAAAACACCCGCCAGCGACAATTTTAAATGCACCCTGTGATATTTACCTGCAGGCTCAATGCAATAAAATAATTAGCTTTAGCAAAAATGTGTGGCTATGTTTCAAAAAGCAATGTTATTGATCATCACTCTTTTATCCGCAACTGTTTGGCTGAACGCGCAGCAAAAGCAAGAGTTTTACGAAATAAAAATCTATCATTTCAGCAGCCGGGAACAGGAAGATATACTGGACCGGTATTATGAAAACGCTTTTATACCTGCAGCTCACCGGGCGGGCATCAAAAATATAGGCGCATTTAAGCCGGTAGGGAACGACACGGTAACGGATAAACGCCTGTTCATTATACTTCCTTTTTCTTCCACAAACCAGATGATGCAGTTATCATCACAAATAGAAAAAAATGCAGACTACATAAAAGCAGGACAGGATTATATTAATGCTCCTTATAGCGCCCCTCCTTATACAAGGATAGAAACTGTGCTGCTGAAAGCATTTAAAACAGCTCCTGTAATGCAATTACCGCTTCTCCAATCGGCAAAGGCAGAACATATATACGAGCTAAGGAATTACGAAGGGCACACGGAAAAAATATCCCAAAACAAAATACATATGTTTAATGAGGGAAGAGAAGTGCCTTTGTTCAAAAGATTAAACTTTAACGCGGTATTTTACGGAGAAGTGATAGCGGGAAGCCGCATGCCCAACCTGATGTATATGACAAGCTTTGAAAACATGCAGGACCGGGATGCCCACTGGGAAACCTTCCGGGCTGACAGCGAATGGAAATCGCTTTCCGCAAGACAGGAGTATCAGAAAAACGTTTCCCGGTCGGAGATCATATTAATGAAAGCCGCACCGTATTCAGATTATTAAACCTGCCGTTTCATATTTTCTTCATATAGCCTGATCCACTCCTTTACCGGCATTTTTTTCATAAGCGTTCCTATAAGCTCGTAGGGTATGTGTTCAGGCTTTTTGAACCGGATGCAGCTTTTTCCTATATCAAGCTTGCCGGTACTATGCTTTGAATATGCATCGCTAAACCATTTCAACAGGTCGGGGTTGGCATATAAGCCCATATGATATAAAGCGATAAATTTTTTTTGGGAAGCTATATTCACAAAAGGCAAAGGCAACTTAGGATCACAATGATACCCATCGGGGTATATATCAAGGGGCACTACATATCCCAGCATGCCATACGACATTTCTTCTTTGAAACCTTTGGGAAGATTTTCCAGCACCGAGGCACGAAGGTACACGGAGAGCATTCCGGCTGTGTGTTATCGGCTATCAGCTAACCACAGCCGATAGCTCATAGCTGACTGCTGAAAGCTGATTGCTCATAGCTGACAGCCGATGGCTGAAAGCTCACAGCCGATAGCCCATAGCTCACGGCTAACTCACCGCTTCCGTTACTTCTTTCAAAAACCTGTCATCATCCATTTTTCTTAACCCAAGACGCACAATAACAAGCTTTTTGGAAGGAATGATATAAATGTATTGGCCGCCATAGCCGGCGGCATAATACATATCTGCAGGCGCCGAAGGAAAAATACGGGCGGTTTTAGTAGCATCGGTAAATCCATTCAGCCAAAAGTGATAACCATACTGCTGCCGCGGATCAGCGTCATAAGGCTGCGTAGCTGCTTTGATCCAGGTTCCCGGTAATAACTGTTCGCCGTTCCATTTTCCATTATTGCAGCATAACAATCCAAAGCGTGCGAAATCGCGGGCGGTAGCATAACAATAGGAAGATCCTACATATGTACCCGAAGCATCCGGTTCCAACTGGGCAGAGTACATATTTATTTTATACAGCAATTCCCGGTAAGGGAATGCCTGGTAGTTTTCTTCGCCTACGGTGTTTCGTATAATGCGGCTTAATATATTGGAGTTCCCGCTTGAATAATTAAATACCGTTCCGGGTTTGTGCAGCAGCGGCAGGCGGGCTATATACGATGCCATATCACCTTTTTTAAAAAGCATATTCACCGCCTCGCTGGGACCATTGTAGTTTTCCTCGTAATCAAGCCCTGAACATTGCTGCAGCAAATGCTTAATGGTAATTTCTTTTTTATTATTGTCCCGCCATCCGGCAACGGGTGCAGGGTCGTTTATATCCAGCTTATTTTGTTTTACCAGGATACCTATCAGGGATGCGGTAATACTTTTCGTCATTGACCACGCGGGCATCCTGCTGTTCCGGTCATAGCCTTCAGCATACTGCTCTGCTATTAGCTGCCCGTTATATACAATAACAATGGCTCTTGTTCCTGAAGGCTGCCCGTTAATTTCTTCCGGCATTACCCGTTGCATGGTCTTAAGCAGGGCATTTTTATCAACGCCGGCAATAGTTGTATCAACCAGCTTATCGCCAACAGGCCATTCAATAGAATCTGTATGAACAGCCGGAGGCTGGGGCTTATGAAATGATTGTTGTCTTACTTCATTTTCCGCGTAGTCGTTAATAACCGTTACTCCCGCGTTTTTCCTGTAGATGGCTTTCCGTTCAGCAAATCCCAATACTGATCCTGTTACTGAAGAATCATTTTCGTTAACGGTATAGCGGCCCAGGTAAAATGGAAAATCCGACAGGTCGTGTTGCTCAAACTCCGATGCTGTACGCTGCTGAAGGTAAATGCCGGAAGCCAGTGCTTTAGCCCCATAGGCGCTGATAACAGGGGCCAGCAGGTAAGCCAGCCAGCCAATATATATGATCGCGCCAGTGCATAGCAGCCGTAACAGTATGCCTGTAATTTTCCTGAGCTTCATGTAAATTAATGCCTACATCCGGCAAAATAACTGAAATATGCGCATGAAATATTGTGGAATAAAATCAACAATAACCCAGCAACCAGTAAATAATAACAAAAACAAGAATGGAGCCGAGGCATCCTCCTCCCCATTTATAAGCGCCATAGCCCGCGAGTAAGGTTCTTAACCAGTTTTGCATATGTATAATTTTGATTTAGAGAAATAAAAAATAATGCCAGTTAGGAGATGATGGATTTGAAATTTGAGATTTGAAATGTATAAATCAGAAATCTTCCTGTACCTGCAACCCGGAACCTCAAACCCCAAACTACAAACTCTTACAACCTAACCTCCGCCAGCTTCAGCTTTTCGATGGCAACGGTATATTTTTTTTCCCTCCAGTTCAGCGTGACCGTTCTTTTGGCTTCTGCCAGGTTCCACAGCAACACAAGGCGAATAGCGGGATACCAGCGGCATACTACCGGCTCATCTTCCTGTACATACGGAACATCCTTCCATAAGTGAAGCCGCTCGTTCTTCCAGCAGAACAATGCTTCGAGCTTTTCTTCTACACACATTCCTTTAAAGCCGGCGCCCTTTAAGCGATGCATGACCTGCACCGATTTCAATCCCGGCACCAATCCTTCCGTAAACGCCTGTGCATCTTCATCGCCCATAAATACCATATCTTCTTCAATAGTGGCAGTAGCACTTATTTCGAACGGGATACCAATCGCAAAAAACAAACTGTACGGGTTGTCTTTGCCCACATAGCGGGAATGTTCTCCAAAAAAACCTTTTAGTATACCCCTTGCCGTTACGCCCGCCACCGTTGCATGTATACGACGCTGCTCCTGCATGGCGGGAGTGAGCGTTCGCCAGTAAGACAGGGGAAAAGGCGTAAGCCCGCTCATAAACATGGTATTCCTTACATCGGCTAATGTGGAGATGCAGAGCTTGGCGCAGAGATTTTCAACGCTTAGCTGATCGTGCGGGAAGGCGGTAGTTTCGCTGTATGCCAATTCAGGGGTTGTAAACTGCCTGTGGAACAACACACTGAACAGTTCATTCGTTTTTGATTTTACGGAACGAAAGCTCTCATCATTAAAAGCGCCCTCCCCCACCCTGAACGGGAAGCCGGAATAATCCTTCAGTCGGATACCTGCTTTTTCCGAGCCCAGGTACATGACCATATTCCCGGTACGGTTGCGCGATACTTTGCTTATTTTTTTAAATGCATCAGACAATAAATCACACTGGTAATCAATGAAAGCCTTCAGCTTATAATCAAGCTTTCCCTGCCTGATATTGGAAAGCATCGTTTGCCAGTCGCGCTCATTGTAACGATGCGAGTTGAGAAAAGTTCTTTTTGCTTCATCATCAAAATTGCCTCCCACCTGCCCGGGACCGACAGCGAGACGGAAATCATCGTCGAGGAAAAAATCAGAAAAATCATCATCACGCAGTTGTCTCAACGCATCCAGGTTCTCATTGACCGCCCCGGGAAAAATATGCGTGCCACTGACCTGCCTGCCGTTTATATCGGTTTTCATTTCCCAGTGATGGGGAGGAGTTAATGGCACTTCTCCCGAACTGCTCCCCAACGAATCGCCGGGGTGGCCCAACGGAATGTTTATAATTCCTGTTGCGATGCCTGCATCGTTTAACAAACGCCGAGCCTTACGTAAAACAGCGGCTTTACTGTACCAGTACCCATACATAAAACCGGTTAACCAGACTTTATCAATACCGGCATCTTCAAACGCTTTTACATAGGCCAGGTTGGCTAATAGTATATCCGGGGCCATGCTAACGTGGTAACTCCTGTTTTGAGGCTGATCGAATGCCTGGGAAAAGCTGTCCTGGTAATTCAGGCAGCCAAGGGCAACAATGGTTTTTACAAAATCTTTCCGGTTCATAAATAGCGATCTCCCGTAAGCTCAACGGTAGTATACTAAGATAACTTTAATTAGCATCAACCGCAAGTTTCCTGTACTTCACTGATCACTTTACATTACGGGTAGTCCACCGCGGCGGAACCCCTCAGCACCAGGGTCTCTCATGGCTACCCGCAATAGCTTTAAATAAAGACCCCG
>JAHBTJ010000041.1 GCA_019638595.1 Chitinophagaceae bacterium | reverse complement strand
ATCAAACAGATTTTTTATCCCTTTTATATATCGTCTCTCTATAACATCTGTTTCAATGTTGTGTCCGCCTTCAGAAACTCTAATTCTAACACGTTCTTTAGCCAGTTCTGCGTTTTGAAGCCAAAAGAAAAGTAATGTTGTCGTAAATCCCTTTTGCTTCGCTTCTTCAACCTTCTGTTTGTAGCTTCTTGTTGATAAAGTTGTCTCAAAAGCAAAATTTTCGCTGCTGTCTAATAGTTCTGCTATCCTGTTTAACATTATTCGTCCTGCTTCAAAAGCTACTTTTTCTGGTTGAAAAGGAGAAAGGCCTTTAGCAATTTCGTCAGCATTTACAAACTCTTTACAGTCAATAATCTCAGGTAAAATTGTAAATGAAGCCGTAGTCTTTCCTGCTCCATTGCAACCAGCGATTATGTAAAGATTTTTGTCAGCCATAGCTACAAATTTACAGAATTAGTTTCTGTAAATTTATTGTCTTTTCAAGCCGGGTAATGTCTGATCGCATATCTCCTAACGGTTGAGCATTTGTGTTTGTGGCGGAATTTGGAAAACGTCCCGCTGGGAACAAATACCCAATAAAGATATAAAAGTTCATTGTCAATACTATAGCTCAATCTGTAGTTCTGGCCGGAGCTACAGATGATAGATAGGTGAAACTAATGCAGTGTAGGCATTATAAATAAAGCCGCCAACCCGAATTGAATTGACGGCTTTTGCTTTACTGTTCATCCAGCCGGATAATGAGTAATTTGTTCATGGTAGTGGCTATTACCCTTTGGTAGGGAGTAAACCCTGATCTGTCGGGGCAAAGCCCGCTTAGTTTGATTACCGGAATTGTGGTTTGGCTCCAGCGGTTAATTTTGAGGTCTGGTTGAATTTTCAGGCTACGCAAATCGGGTTGTCTGATTGTTGTATGTTCGTGCTCCCCTTATTTCTTTTTCCCTT
Organism: Chitinophagaceae bacterium; assembly: GCA_019638595.1. Classification (GTDB taxonomy): domain Bacteria; phylum Bacteroidota; class Bacteroidia; order Chitinophagales; family Chitinophagaceae; genus Agriterribacter. The sequence continues at coordinate 30,075 of JAHBTJ010000041.1, read as the reverse complement.
TTGAGATTTGTTTTCGTTTGGGTGCATTTGGTAAGTAATTCTCTGATGAAACTACTCTTTGTCCTGTCTTTGCTTCAAGGTCTTTTCTTGCTTTACCTGCAACAGCACCGCCTTGTCGTGCCACTTTTTGATTTTCAATAAACCCTTTCGGATTTTGTGTTCGTACAATTGCAGTGGTGGAAGCCTCGCCCAACATGGAAAAAATAAGTTCAAGGTCGTTCATGTGGTCCCGTAGGTTTTGACTTTTTAAACCCTTTACTTTTTTGTATTCCGAGGGCGTTAAACCAAAAGTGGTTTTTGAAATTTCTGCTGTTAGTATGGAATATTCAATCTGTTCTTTTACACCTCTGTTTTTCCATTCTCCGGTCAGTTCTTCACGAATGGCAATACTTCGCATCCGCTTTTCTATCCAGTCATCAGGATAACCTTTGAGTTTGTAAAGCTCTCTTGTTCGTTGTGTTGCCAGTTCGGGGTTTTCAATCTCTTCCAATCTTTCCGAACCCACTTGTGCTAACCAAAGTTTAAACGGTTCCGCTTTAGGTGATGGAATAGATTGTATGATGCGCAGAAGTCCTTTAGCATCAGCAGCTTGTATTTTACGCCTCCTGCCGTCAGCAGCCTCCATTTCAACCAGGGGACAAATTGTCCCCCAGTTGGCATTCAACCGGGCATCACGCTTTTTCATCTTTTTGATGTAATCCTTTACATCTACGGTGTCAGTAAGGGCTTCAATTACATCCTGAACTGAAAAATACCATTTCTGTTCCTGTTCATTCCATTCGGAACGAACCTTTTTACTTTCAAAAAGTTTGATGCTTCCCATGAGGTAAATTTATACAAATAATCAATCTGGTGAATTCAATTTGCGTGCAATATCCAAGCCAGTACGGCACCGGATTTACGACCCATGATTAAATGTAAAAATTATTAACCGGCTTCTGAAATAAATTAGATGTTTTGCAGTTAACGGCACAAGCAGGACTTGGATCTGGTACAAGTGCAGACATTGTAAATAAAGCCGCCAATTCGTTATGAACTGACGGCTTTTTTGCTTTACTGTTCATCCAGCCGGATAATGAGTAATTTGTTCATGGTAGTGACTATTACCCTGCGTTCGGGAGTAAAGCCTAACCTGTCGAGCCAAAGCCCGCTTAGCCTGATTACAGGAACTGTGGTTTGACTCTGGAGTTGATGAAGTTAAATACAAAAGCTGACGACTATTCATCTGACCGGATTGAAGCTGAGGCTTGCAAATAGCTGACGCTACAATGCCCAGCCCAACTTGCATAGAACTCAATGCTGAGCGATTGTGCTTCTATTCTGGTTTAACTTTTACAATCTTATTGTCTTGCATAATAACAAGCTCAGTATTCTTTTGCTTTTTGAATTCAATTAGTTTTTCATAAACTTTTTCGAGTCCTAAAAGTATTTTATTAGGTGAAGCTGAAGCGACGTATTCTGTCCGCCGACATAACACAAATGCACTTGTTGGCAGTTCGTTGTTTTCAGTCATTTAGAAATGTCATAATAAAACCTCTTATTTCTTTCCTTTGTCTTTTGTTTGCACGGTCATCCATGTCATTGTGAATTGTATTTGGCAACTTTATGATGGTGATTCCATACTTTTTCAGTTCTTCGTCAGTCGGCAAAACTCCTTCGTCAGCAGGTTGGTCAGTTGAACGCAATGAATAAACTTTAGGGTTAATTGTTCTCGGCAAAGGCATTCGTCTATTGTCTAACGTAATTATTTTGTCAACTATGCCTGGATATTTTTGAGGAAAAAATGCACTCATATCCGCACCATTCGAGTGCCCAATTAGAGCGATATGTTTGAAGTCCAATTCAGGATTTGATTTTTTTAGTTCCTCTATAACGAATAGGATGTTGTCTGCTCCTCTCTCCCAGAAAGGTCGCCTAACAATTTGAGGAATTCCAGTTGAAGGAATTAAGCTATCAGTAGGAAGTTCGTGCTGAATGCTAACCACAAAGTATCCCTTAGAAGCCAAATACGCCGTCAAATAAGAATAGTATAAATAGTGCCCTCCTTCATTACGTCCATATCCGTGACTAAAGATTACAATTTTGGGGTTATCAATGTGAGGTTTATAAAAAGCAACTGGAATTTCTCTGTTCCTTGATTGGTCAAACAATGTCAATGTGTCCAACCTAAAGTCATAAGTCTGGCTATTTGCTGTTTTCTTATTTGTCAAACAACTTGACAAGAGTAGATATGCTAATAACAACAGATATATATTTTTGTTCATTTTGAAGTATGTCGGGTGTTGCTTTACAATGACCGCTAACTCAAAAATATGAGAAAGTTTTAACGATCGGAAACTTTCATTTTTTTCAATATCCTATTGATAATTATCCTTTTACAAACATTGCTATCCCTTTCTAAAATACAATCCAACCTCTATTTATAAACCCTGTTACACAATGCCCAAAATTGTTCCAACCGTACAAGCGAGCGTGGCAACAGAAGCTCAATAGTAGCAATACAGTCGGTTCACAAAAAAATCCATCATATATTTCCGCTCCCGTAAATCACCGGATATCCCCAACCGCTGCACAACTGCCTATATTGTGTTATTTTGCGTCCCCTTTACAACATTGATCTACCGGGCATGACGAGTGAGCACATAGCATTTTTAATTCAATCATCGCCTGCATTGCAGATGCTGCGGCTGCGTAATGCGGGCTGGGTATTGCCGTTTCTGTATACTGCGTTTAAGGAGCACCGTAAGATGGTGATCAGAGAGGAGCAATTAGTGCCGCTGCTGGCGGAAACCCTGAGCACACATGCGGATGGCACGGAAGACCTGGAAGAAGCGCGGATTGATTTTGGCGAGGATGAGGAGAGCCGCAGCCGCAAATACCTGCTGAACTGGGTGCAGAAGCGGATACTGCAGGATTTTCCGGATACTGACGGGAATACAAATTACCAGTTGAGCGCTTATACCGAAAAGGTTTTTCAATGGATGCAGAACCTGCAGGCAGGGCAGCACCATGTGGGCACGGAGAGCCGGTTTAAAATGTTGTTTGCATCGCTGCGCGATATGGTGGAGAATACCGAAGACGACCGCGAGAAAAAATTGCAGATACTCAAGGATCGCCGCGCTGAAATTGATAAGGAAATTAAAGCGATTGAGCTGGGTGTGGCGCCGCAACGCTATAGCAATGCGCAGGTGCAGGAGCGGCTCGACCTGTTTGTGAAGCTGTGCTATGAGCTGATCGGCGATTTTCGTGAAGTGGAAGATAATTTTAAGCAGATACACCGGAATATTGTGGAGCAGCATACCAGGGCGGAACAAAACAAAGGCGCTATTGTGGGCTTTGCTTTTGAATCGTACGACGCGCTGCGCAGCAGCAACCAGGGAAAAAGCTTTTATGCTTTCTGGGATTTCCTGATCTCGCGCAACGGGCAGGAAGACTGGCGTAACCTTACGGAGCAGTTGCTGCTATTGGTGGAAGACCGTGCGCTGGAAAGCGATACTAATTTTTTGCAAAACATTAAATCGTTTTTACTGGAGCAGGGTAAGTCGGTATACGATGCGAATGATAAGATGGCGGAAAAATTGAGCCGCATTATTACGGAAAAAGAAATTGCAAGACACCGGCGGTTGCGGCAGCAGATCAGCAGCATAAAAGAGCTGGTGTTTGATTTGATGGATGAAGAAACGATTGATGCCGGACTGGTAGTGGAAGAAGCTGCGGAAATAAAAATGACGATGGACAGGAAGCTGGTGCTGGAAGAAAAAAAGACGGCAGGTGTGTTGAAACAGCCTGTTGCGGCGGTGGAAAGTATCGCGGATGTGGAACGGTTTAACCGTATGCTGAATACATCGTTCATTGATAAAAAATTATTGTGGGAAAAAGTAGAGCAGGTATTGCAGCACAAACAAACGGCTACATTAAAAGAGATCATTGAAGCCACTTCACTGGATAACGGACTGGCGGAAGTGATAAGCTATTACAGCTTTTTGAAAGAGAAAGCCAAAAGGGTACAGGTGATCGGATCGGCAGTGGAGCTGATACCGTTGAACAAAGAAGCTACCAAATTTGTGGAAGTGCCTTATTTATTATTCAGTAAATAGTATTGTAAATGCCAGAGAAAATACATTCGTTCACACCCGTGTTTATCAAGCTGCTGAAAGGCCCGGTGGAATATTTAGAAAAAAACACCTGGGAAAAACTGATGCAGTATAAGGCAGAGCTGACTGTTTTTTTGCAGCAGTTGGGTCTAATGCTGGTACTGGATGAGCAGGATGGATACGCGTATATAAAACACAGCGTGCAGGAAGAAGATGGTGCCGGTGTAAGCTGGGTACAACGCCGAAGCCTTACATACGATGAAAGTGTGATGCTGGTTCTACTGCGTGATATGATGGCAGAGTTTGAAGTGGGTGAAGCGACGCACCGCGAGCTGATCAAGAAACGCAGAGAGATAAAAGAATATGCTGAATTGTTTTTTAAGGAAAATGCCAGCCGGGTTAAAATGCTGAAAGATATAGACAGGCTGATTGACCGTGCGGAAGAAAACGGCTTTTTGGAAAGATCGGAAAATCATGATGTGGCGGATGAGCAAAAATTCCGCATTAAGAAAATCATTAAAGCCAGGGTAGACAGCGAAACATTAGAGGATTTTAAACAGCAACTTATTGCACATGCAGCTAAGCGTATTCAGCACAGATAATGAAAAAAGCGGTTTCCGGTTGCAATACATGGAAGTGTATAACTGGGGAACTTTTGATGAGCAGATACATGCCATTCACCCTAAGGGAGAAACCAGCCTGTTGACCGGCGCTAACGGTAGCGGTAAAACGACGTTTGTGGATGCGCTGCTCACGTTGATAGTGCCGGAAAAAAGATATCGTTTCTACAACCAGAGCAGCGGCAGTGAAAAAAAAGGTGATCGCACGGAAGAGACTTATGTGATGGGCGGTTATGGTACGATCAATAGTGAGAGCGGCGTTACCAAAACACTGTACCTGCGTGAAAATAAAGAAGAAGCTTATAGTATTCTGCTGGCGAATTTTACCAATGAAGCCATGCAGGAAGTCACACTTTTCCAGGTAAGATATTTTGCCAACGGCGATATGAAAAAGCTGTTTGGCATTGCGCATAAAAGCCTGCATATAGAAACAGATTTCAAGCCTTTTGACCTGGGCAATGCCTGGAAAAAGCGGATAGACCAGCAATACAATAAAGGCAGTCGTAAAAATAACGTGGAATGGTTTGACGCCGCAAGCAAATATGCCAACCGCATGGTGGATGTGCTGGGCATGCAAAGCATACAGGCGCTCACGTTGTTCAATCAAACCGTGGGCATTAAAGTGCTGGGCAACTTGGATGATTTCATCCGCACGCACATGCTGGAGCCGAGGGATATGGAAGCGCTGTTCCAGGAACTGAAAAAGCACCTGGCTACTTTATTAGACGCGCAACGCAATATTGAAAAAGCGGAAGAGCAGATACGGCTGCTGCAACCGGTGCAGGAGCATTTTGAGGGGTTTAAAGCCCTGCAGGTAAAGCAGCAGGCTGTGCAGCAATCTATACAAACGGCTGCTATATGGAAAAGCTATACGCAGGATGCTTTGCTGCAACAGGCGTTGGAAGATGATGCGGTTCAATTGAAAAAGCTGGAGCAGCAATCGGCGGAGTTCAAGCAACAGATAGAAGCGTTGCACGAAGAAGAGCGGGTAACGCGCAACCAGATTGACCAGAACAAAGCCGGTCAACGGTTGAAACAATTAGAGCAGGAATTGAAAGAACAGCAGGCAAAGAAAAAAGAGGCCGAGAACAACCTGACTTTGTTTACCGACTGGTGCACCACGCTGCATTTTGAAGATAAAACCGCATCAGACGAAGAAAGTTATAAGCGTATCCAGAAAGAGGTTAGTCGTGCAGGCTTGCGATTAGAAAGAGAAAACCGCCTGAATGAAGATGATGATTTTGATGCGAAGAATTTGCAGCGAAGCGCGGGTGCGGAAAAAGAGCAACTGGAAGCGGAGTTGAATATATTATTGCAAAGCAAGAGTAATATTCCCGCTCATTTGGTGCAGGTGCGTCGTGAATTATGCAATGCGCTGAAAATAGATGTGACGGAACTGCCTTTTGCAGGTGAACTGGTGCAGGTAAAAACAGAAGAGCTGCACTGGCAACCGGCATTGGAAAAGCTGTTGCATGGTTTCTCACTTCGCCTGCTGGTGCCGGATAAGCATTATAAAAAAGTTACGCGCTATATCAACCTGACCAATTTACGAACGAGATTGGTGTACTATCATGTAAAGGATACTATATATACGCTGTCAGAAGATCAGACAGTGTATTATAAATTAGATTTTCATCCGGATCATACATTATCAGAATGGGTGCAGCAGCAGATCGTGCAGCAGTTCCCGTATGTATGCCTGGAAGATGAAAAGACCATTGAGCGGTATGATAAAGCCATCACCATTAACGGTTTGATAAAAAACAGGGATCGTCATGAAAAGGATGACCGCCCCGGCGTGAATGATGCCGGTCGCTATGTAATGGGCTGGAACAATGAGCGGAAAAAAGAAGCGCTGATCAGTCGCCGGAATAAGCTGACAGACGACCTGGCAAATGCTGCGGAGATGATAGAACGATGCCGTAACCGTGCCGCAAGATTGCAAAAACAGTTTTATGCATTAAGTCGCCTGCAGGAACATGAAGGATTTGCCACGCTGGATGTATCCGGACTGCAACGCATCATCCATAAAACAGAAGAGCAGATAAAAGCATTAAGCAAAAGCAATAACCAGCTAAAGGCATTGACTTCGCAGCTTGAGCAGATATTAACACAACGCACAGCAGCAGAACGGAAATGGGAAACCGCCACCGGTGAAAAAACGACATTGCAAAACCGGGTGAACGCGATGTTGCAGCAAAAGGAATCATTGCAGGCATTGCTACAGCATATTACTACAGAAAACAAGGATGATCTGTTGCAGTTTCAGCAGCAGCACGCGGTTTCGCTCGGCGCTGTTAGCTTAGATACGATTGATGAAACCTATCGTTTGTTCAAAGAAAAATTAGATACAGAAGCGCAGCAGGTGCAGCAACAACTGTATAAAGAAGAAACGCATTTGAACCGCAGCATCAGCCAGATCAAAAATCCGTCGCCTGCCATACTGCAACGTTTTCCTGACTGGTACAGTGATGTGCAGTTCCTGCCGGATGAGGCGGCCTATGCAGAGGAATTTAAAGAATGGTTAGACAAGCTCACTACGGAGAACCTGCCTAAGTATCGTCGTGATTTTGAGAATTTCATCAACGATACCATTACGTATAAAATCGGTGGACTGAATGAAGAAATGGAGAAATGGGAGCGGGAGATCAACAACAGCGTTAACAAGCTGAACTATTCGTTGAGCGCTATTAATTTTAATCGTCTGCCTGATACTTATATACAGTTGGGCAAACGTTCTGTGCCCGATGCTACCATCAAAGCATTTCGGAATGCATTATTAGATGCATTGCCGCAGGCGGCGAACTGGCAGCAAAGTAAATTTGAGGAGAAAGCATTGCATTTTCGCCAGAAAGTACAGCCTTTGATTGACAGCTTAGATGAAAGTGAGACCTACCGTGCAAGGGTGATGGACGTGCGTAACTGGTTTGAGTTTTGGGCGGATGAAAAATACCGCAATACCAATGAGCTGAAAAAAACGTACCGCCAGATGGGACAATTATCCGGCGGTGAAAAGGCGCAGTTGACCTATACTATTTTGTGCAGCGCTATTGCTTATCAATTCGGTATAACCCGCGAGGGAAGGAACAGTCGCAGTCTGCGTTTTATTGCGGTAGATGAAAGCTTCAGTAACCAGGATGAGGACAAAGCGACTTACCTGATGGAACTGTGTAAGCAGTTGCACCTGCAGTTACTGGTAGTAACGCCGAGTGATAAAATACAGATCGTGCAGGATTATATTGCGCACGTGCATTTGGTGCAAAGGGTGAATAACCGGAATAGCGTGATGTATAATATGACGATCAAGGAACTGTTGAAGAAGATGAAGAAATAGAGTGGTTACAGGTTTGGGGCAAGTGCGTTTAGTGAATATTTATTCACGATTTAACAAAACAAATAATTACATTGCTAGCAATGGTAAAAAGACTGCAAACTCATGAGACTTCCGACAATACATGGTTACATTGATCGACGCATTTTAATAAACTTCACGGCTGACCCAGGCGTTGTACGGAAAGTCATTCCCGAGCCATTTAGGCCAAAAGTTTATAAAGACAAAGCTGTTGTTGGTATTTGCCTCATCAGACTGAAAAACATCAAACTAAAAGGACTTCCTGATTTTGTCGGCGTTTCCTCTGAAAACGGAGCACATCGCATTGCTGTAGAGTGGGACGAAGATGGCAATACCAAAGAAGGGGTTTACATTCCGAGACGTGATACTTCTTTACGGCTGAACACAATATTAGGCGGCAGAATATTTCCTGGCAAACATTATTTAGCTAAGTTCAACGTAAAGGAAGGCGGTGGGAACTATCACATTGATTTTACCAGTTCTGACAGCACAAGCATTTCCATAGACGCTAAGGAGACCAATCACTTTGACCAAAACTCAATTTTTCGAACATTGGAGAATGTTTCTGACTTTTTTGAGAGAGGAGCAGTTGGTTACTCCCCGAACAAAGACAAATATGAAGGACTTAAGTTGCAGGCTTACACATGGCAGGTGCGACCGCTTGAAGTGACGGATGTTCATTCCAGTTTCTATGAAGATGAAAAGATATTTCCCAAAGGTTCTGTACAGTTTGACAATGCGCTTTTGATGACAAGAGTAGAACACGAGTGGAAAAGTCTGCAGGACAAACCACAAGCAACAGTGCATTGACAAAAAGCAGGGTTGACGGAAGTTCAATCGGTAACAAATCGCTAATCAACATCAGTTATCGGCTGAGCATTTTCTATTCAGTTTTAGAACGACCAATGAACATTTATCTTTAATGAGCATTTGTATCGGCAGACGAACAATCTCTCCTGCCTTTGCCAATGCTTTAACACAATATCACAATGCGTATATTATCTATTTACATAGCAACAAGCCTGGATGGCTATATAGCAAAGCCGAATGATGATCTTGGTTTTTTAAAATCAGTAGAAAAAGAAGGCGAGGATTATGGGTATGCATCGTTTACATCAACTATTGACACCATCATTCTTGGCAGGAAAACTTATGATTGGGTGCTTAAAGAAATTGGTTCCTCTCATTATGACAATGGGGAAAGGGATCTATATGTTATTACAAGAACCGAAAGACCGAAGATTGGCAAAACAAATTTCTACACCGGGAGTCCTTCGGAATTAGTCCGGCAACTGAAAAACAAAAACGGTAAAAATATTTATTGTGACGGTGGTGCGGAAATAATAAACGAACTTTTAAAAGATGATCTTATTGACGAGATGATCATTTCGGTCGTTCCTGTATTGCTTGGCAACGGAACAAGGCTTTTTAAAGATGGCAGACCCGAACAATGGCTTGAGCTGGTGAGTGCAAAATCGTTTGACACCGGGTTGGCACAACTGCATTACAGGCGGAAACGTTCCTATTAAAAGATCAAAGTGATAAGAAGAAATACTATTGCTAATATTATACTATGATCGAGGCATATCAGCAACAACTTTTGAAGTACTATAAGGGATACCTGAGAGATATTATTTCGAGGAAACCTTTTAGCGTTGTAGTGCTTCGCGGAGAAAAAAATAAACCCACGACAACAGTTGATCTGCATAGAGCTATTGCTTTGTTCCAGCAAAATGAAAAAACAGCGCAGCGCAAAGGCTGGACAATAGAATGGGAAGACTGGAGCAGTAAAAAACTCGGCAAACAAAAATGGGTATCTAAAATCATAGTTGATACGGAAGAAGATTACCTGTACCTGTTAAAAAAAGAGGAGGAAGCGGCCGTCTTTAAAAGCCAGTTGCAGATTTTGCTGGACTGGCAGCCGGCTATCCAATCTTTCTTAATGGATAAACCCGAGCGGGTATTGGATTTAAAAACAGTGTGGAGCGACCTGCAAAAAGTGGTTGATCATTTGCTGGCGCATGATGTGAGCGGTCATTATATACGCAGCATCCCGGTGCCCGTTCATACCAAGTTTATTGAAACTTACCGGCCAATCCTGTTTTCACTTTTGAAAACCATAGCCCCGGAAAAATATGCCGTAGGCTCCACTACGCTTGATGAGCTGCTGTCATTAAAACAGAAGCCGCACCTGTACCCGATCCGCTGGCTTGATAGAACAATAGCAGAGCAGTTCATGCATGGCATGGAAGTTACGGGTGTAACGGTTGACTGGCTGAAGCAGATTAGTTGGGATATTAAAGAAGTGTGGTTGGTGGAGAATGAAACCAACCTCTATTTAATTCCTGAAAGAAAAAATGCGATAGCTGTTTTCAGCAAGGGTAAGGCAACGCATAGTCTCAAGGACGTTCCTCTCCTGGCAAAAGCAAGATTGTTTTACTGGGGTGATCTTGATGAAGAGGGATATAAAATGCTGAATGCTATGCGTGGCTATTATCCCAATAACCTGCAAAGTGTGTTTATGGATGAAAAAACCTTATTGCAACATGCGGGTGAAATGGGTAAGCAGGATACTGTATACAAAACAATTTCATTGGAGCATCTCACCAGGGAAGAACAGGCTGCTTTTAATATATTGAAATACCACAACGGAAGGCTGGAACAGGAAAGGATACGGCAGGATTATGTGGCAGAGCGGATCAGAAAGTATTGACGAAGCCGGTATATTGGATCAACACGGCTTTGGGGTAGTAATATGTTAGGTGCAGCCTATTTATTTGTGGTCATTCCTGTTCTTATTATAATTGCCTGTCTGTGGGAATATTAAACCACCTGTCTTCTTGTGTATTGAAAAAGTAGAGCCCGCTATCTTTTGACAGAAGTGCAAGTTTGTTTTCTGAAACGGCAATTCCACTCAAACCAATATTGGCCGTAGAGGGCAAACCTGTACTTTTATTTTCCCAGTTCAATCCATTATCGTAAGAAAAGTATACGATACCATCCGAATTGTTGATCAACGGAATACCGCTGTTCAAAACCAAGTTTGTATTGTTTAGGGATTGTCCATTACAAGAGTGTAACATAATCAAAATCGCTATAGCCAAATGTCTTATTGCTCTTGCCATCGCTTTATATTGTTCGTTCTTTTGGTTGCACATAACGGTTCGGCAGCCTGGCATTTGTGGCGGCAATAGCGTTCCGTCTGCCCAAATTTATCACTAATGTTGATAGCAGCACTACCGTTGGGCATATATTCGTCAGCCGCCATATTGCGAATACAGTGCTCGCGACAGGCTTATTGTCCGAAAGCCTCTTCAAATGTCTTGCCTGAACTGATGTTTGTAAGGAAATTATCCAGCTTGTCTTTTGTGTACCAATTTTTAATTTCGTGTTTTGCCGCCATGTAGTTCAACATGATCTGCTGAAGCGAGCCGGCATAAAATTGCTTGTCAGATGTAAAGCTTTTAATGTCTGGCAAATTTTTAAAATTGTTTGATTTGACTTTCAGGGTGTCCTCAGAATAATAATCCCTGTAATCGTTTTGCATTGCCAATCCATGCTTAAACCAACTTGGAATTTTATAATTGAACGTATAAAAACCAATTCGTTCATACAATTCAGCATGTGAAAGTTCATGAGCAATAATATCTGTATTCATCACCTCAGCACTCAGCACAATAACAGAACCTAATTTTAAATAAGTAACAGCAGGTGCGGAAGGGTTAACACAATATTTTTTAAAATCGTCTTCATTGTCACAATAAATGAACTTTGAGCTGTTCATTTCTTCCCCCCAAAAGCTGTCAATACGAATAGATGCCCGGGTTATCAACGATTTTAAACTGTCAATTTTGCTATGTGGTGTTGATGCATTGAAATAGATACGACCCTCTTTTTTAAAATTCGAATAGTCAATTAAAATGCTTCTCGTCTCTTGTGGAAAAACAATGAAATGGGCAAAGGCTGCAACAGGAATTAGAATAATAAAAACGAAACAAGTCCTGATAATTATTTTTTTAAACTTTGTCATAATTGAGGAGTTTTAAAGTTTGACGCTAACGTTAAAGAGCTTTCTACTGTACTGGTATTGTAATTCGTCCAGCCCGGAGCTGTAGCCCCATATTTTACCGATGTTGAAGATATGCACTTTTGTTCATCAGCGTTCCCTGAGGCGAAACACAAGCCGATTAGTGATTTGCTGTTGATGGTTTATTCAGCCGGCAGAAAACCAGTGTTACTCTGGTTTTTATTTGAGCCGAATAAATTTAATTCCTTTTACTTCATCTGCAACGTCTTCAGCAATATTTGTAATAAAAGTTACAGCGTAATTTATCTCAGGGAAGACAACCATACGTGTTCTAAACCCTGAAATAAAACCTGTATGAGAGATACAATTCAACCCGTAATATTTCCCTGTTTCGATACCAAAGGCATAATCAATACTTTCTCCATTATTTAATTTACCTTGATCTGTCCCTCGCGAAAGAGCAATTTAAATACAATTGGTAACCCGAAAAGACGTTCCTGTACGGTATAGCGTTTCAGCGCATAAGCAAAAAGTGCGGTTTTGGGCCGCACTTTTCCCGGAAGGGCTTTATTATTAAAACCAACTTTTTATCCAGGTTTCGCCTGCTTTACCGGCCAGCTTCCTCCTTCTTCTTGCTACTTCAAGCCTGTGCCTGAACATGGTTACAAAAACCAACAGCAGGAAGATGAATGTAAGCGGGGGAATACCGAGCATTGATATCCATTTGCCGCCATAATGCCTGCGCATAGGCCGCCTTAACCGCTCTGCTATCAGGTACATGGCAGGAACGATCACCAGCGTCATAAAGAACGCGAATATCAAACCGAATATGATCGTCCATGCCAGGGGTTTCCAGAATTTGGCACTATCGCCGCCAAAGAATATATGCGGATCAAAGCTGGAAAACAGCCCTACAAAATCAATATTAAAGCCCACCGCCAGCGGAATTAACCCGAATATGGCAGCAAGCGCGGTAAGCAATACCGGTATGATACGGGTTTTACCGGCTTCTATAATGGCTTCTCGTGTTTTCAGCCCCCGCATCCTTAGCTCATCCGCAAACTCAATTACCAAAATACCATTCTTCACTACAATGCCGGCAAGCCCTACCACTCCCAAACCTGTAAATGCTACCGATACGTCCATACCCGTTAAGCTGAAGCCCAGTAGCACCCCGATAATGCTGAATATGATTTCCATCAAAATAATAACAGGCTTGCTTACCGAGTTGAATTGCAGTACCAGTATGAATAAAATGATCATAAAGGCTACGACAAGCGCAAACAGCAAAAACTGCCCTGTTTCAGCCTGTTGCTCGCCTTCACCCGTTTGCTTAATGGTTACGCCATCTGCCGTGCCTGTAAACGCGTCAATGTAATTTTTAATTTGAGCGTTTACGGCTGTAGGTGTATACCCCTGCGACTCCAGCACGTTTGAACGAAGCGTGATCATGCGCTTTTGATCTTTTCGCTTTACACTGCCGAGCGTATTGGTATAATCTACTTTAACCAGTGAGCTGATAGGCACATTTTTGATAGCGCCACCGCTCGCCATATCGCGGAACGTAATATTCATGTTCAGCAGGTCGCCCAGGCTTTTACGTTGCAGCTCATTATTGCGCAACTGTATCTTATATTCATCTTCGCCATCTTTTATTTTAGATACTTCCCTTCCAAACAAGGCGGTTCGTATTTCCATACCTATCTGCGCGGAAGAAACACCCTCTATCAAAGCCCGCTGCCTGTCTACCGTTAAGCTTATTTCAGGATTGGTAAGGTCTACATCCATTTTCAACTCCTCTACCCCGGGTACCTGTATTGAGTCGAGATAATTTTTTAAAGCAACGCCCGTTTTGATCAGCTTGTCAAAATCTTCGCTGGCTATCTCAATATTGATAGGAGGGTCTGTTGGCGGGCCACTTGCTTCCTGGTCAACGGAAATTTCCGCCCCGGGTATCCCTTTAATAGCCCCGCGTATAGAATCCAGCAAAGCAGCGGTGGAAGCGCCATATCTTTTTTCAAACTCAACAAACGATACCTGCACCCTTCCCAATTCCGGCCTTGTGCTCCTGTCGCCGCTGTTAGGATCGCTGGCCCCTACGGCAACATTGGAGATCACACTTTCCACTATCGGGTTCTTGTTACCATTTTCCATGCCCAGTACCTTTACCACACGCTGCTCAAGATTGCGGGTAATGGAATCGGTATATTCAACATCGGTACCTACGGGCAGCTTCAGGTATACATAAATAAAGTTGGGGTCCGACTTTGGAAAGAAAACCACTTTTACACGCTGGCTTCCCACAGAAGCGCCAAAGATCATAAAGCTCAGCACCAGCAATACAAAAGTGCCGATCAGCAGGTATACCGGCCGCCAACCTTTTAACGCCCATTTCAACAACGATTCATAGTGCCCCATGATCCATGGAAGCGCCCGGTTCTGAAAACCATGAATGATCCCGTCTAACACATAAATATTCAGGAGCACCATTACTACCATGAACAGTATAATATTACCCAGGAATGGATAACCCATTACGTTTAATAAAACACCAACGGCAATGGCTATCCAAAAGAAAGGTTTCCTGAAGATATCCGACTTCTTTTTCTTGTGTTCGCCTTCGGGATGATTCATAAAATCTACCGCGAACACAGGGTTCATAATGAACGCCACTATGAGTGAGGCGGTGAGCGTGAATATGAGCATTACCGGCAGGTAGATCATGAACTTACCGATAATACCCGGCCAAAACAGCAGCGGAAAGAAGGGCGCCAGGGTTGTAAGCGTACCTGCCAGCACAGGTATGAACACTTCGCCCGCAGCCACCATAGCGCTTTTTTCTGAACTGAGCTTACCATTGGCCTGTACAAAAATGCGATGCGTATTTTCAATTACCACAATGGCATCATCTACTATAATACCCAGCCCGAACAGCAGGGCGAACAATACCATGAAGTTGAGCGTTACATGCGAGCCGATGATAATATCCGCCGCAGGTAAAAACAGGAATGCCACGAACATGCTCAACGGTACCGACAAGGCCACAAAAAAGGCATTGGTAACACCCATAAAGAACATAAGGATCACCAGCACCAGTATAAACCCGATTACAATAGAGTTAACCAGTTCATTAAACGAATGCCTCGCGTTTCTGCTTTGATCGCCCGTAATGGTTACCTGCAGGTCCTTAGGCAGCTCATTACCCTGCATTTCGCTCATCACCTGCTTAACATGGTCGGCTGTTTCTATCAGGTTCTCGCCCGAGCGTTTTACAATATTAAGCGTAATTACATTTTTCCCGTCCAGGCGTGCATAGCTTTCGCGCTCTTTGGTAGTATCCTTAATTACGGCAATATCTTTTAAATATATAGAACCTCCGTTGGGGCCGCGCACTACTACCTTTTCAATATCGGCTGCCGACCGGAACTGTCCTTTCAACTGCAGGGTTCTTTTCATGTTGCCCACTTCCAGCAAGCCGCCGGTAATATCCATATTCTCACGTGCCACCGCGTTGGCAATATCATCAAAAGTTAAGTTGGCGCTTCGCATACGGTAATTATCCACGTTTATCTGGAACTCACGCTCAGGCGCACCTACAATATCCACCCTTGTAATTTGCGGCAGCTCTTCCAGCCTGTCCTGTATATCATCGGCGTATTTCTTAAGCCGTACATTATCGTAATCGCCGCTGATGTTTACATACATGATAGGTATTTCCGACAGGCTCACTTCCATTACGGTCGGTTCTTCCGTAAGGTCGGTAGGCAGGTCCTTTTTCGCTTTATCCACCGCGTCTTTAACCTTCTGCACCGCCACGTCAATGTCTACATCTGTATTGAACTCTACTATGATAGCCGAAAAATCCTGGATGGAGGTACTGGTCGTTTTCTGGATCTTTACACCCGTAATTGCCTTGATCTGCTTTTCGATGGGCTGACTAACCAGGTTTTCAATATCCTTGGGTGAGTTTCCTACATATATCGTTTGCACGTATACGGTAGGTATTACAATATCGGGGAACTGCTCCTTAGGCAATGTAACAAACTGCATTATCCCGATAATGCTCACAAAAAGCATAAGCAGGTAAATGGAGGTCTTGTTCTTTATACTCCAGGTGGTTGGCTTGAACTGCTTAAACTTACCTGTAAAATTTTCTAAAGCACTCATAAATAATTTAGCTTAGTGGTAACAAAAAATATTAGCAGCAAAAAGCAACATCTAATTCGTTATAAGCAACTGACCCTCATATAAAGCCTGGAACCCTTCCGTGATCAACTGATCCCCATCGTGCAAGCCCTGTGTTACTTCCACCTTATCTTCATACAATTGCCCGGTAGTAATCGGCTTTTTGTGCGCCACCAGCTTTCCGCCTTCATTGATGGCTACCATTACAAATTTCCCTTTGTCGTCGTTCTGCAGCGTATTTACCGGAATGGTCAGCACATTTTTCGCCGTATAGTCCTGTATCTGAACAACCACTATCTGGTTGGGGCGCAGGCTTTTGTCGGAAGGTAATTTCGCCTCCACATAAAATGAACGGCTGTTGGGGTCAATCAGCTTACCCGCTACACTTATCCTGGACTGAAAAGTTTTACCGGACTCCGGAAAGCTAATAACCATCGGGCTACCTACATTTACACGTTCCATATAATTTTCAGGAACCTGTGTTACCACTTTAAGATCGCTGGTATTCACAATCCTGATCTGGGGTCCGCCCTGGAAAAATTCTCCTACTTTTATATTTACTGTTTCCGCCACACCCGATATTTCCGCATATACATTTGAAAATGAAGACTGCTCCTGCACGGCAGCGATCTGCTTTTCAATATTGGCAACATTGTTTTTGGCATTCAGCAACTGCACTTCCGTACCAATACTCTGGTTCCATAAATTTTGCTGGCGTTGCAATAAGTCTTTGGCATAAGCCAACTGGGTGTTCAACTGGTCAAGCTGCTTTTGTACCAGCGCGTCGTCCAGTTTCAGCAGCAGTTGCCCTTTTTTCACATTGTCTCCCTGCTTAACATATATGGACTTTACCAGGCCGCCCTGCCCGCGTGGCGCTACGTACGCAACATTGGTAGCGTCAACCTTTCCCTGCAGATCAATATAGTGCGTAAAGCTGCCCGGTGTTACCGGCGACAATGCTACCAGTTTGGGACTTTCCTTTTTTTGCGAAGGATCAATGTCCAGTATCTCTTTTTCCAGTTTGGCTATCTGGTCGGCCAGGCCTTTTTCCTGGACCTTCAGCTTTTCTACCTGGGCCTTTTTGTCTGCCACCGCTTTTGCTTTAGCATCCGGTGCAACATTGCTACTGCCACAGGCACTCAGCACCATCAATGCAGTAACCGTGTAAGCCAGTTTTATTACGTTTTGCATATATTTTGAATTTATAAGTCTGTTAAGAATGTTGGTTTATAGTTTGCCCGTTGCTTTTATATAATCAATGCGGGCTATAATAGCATTATACAACGAGTTGATGTAATTAGTTTGTGCGGTTTTCATATCGGTTTGCGCCTGTGTTATCTCCGTATTGGAGCCGGTACCTATTTCAAACTTTTTCTTTGTTTGCTGGTATACGGTTTCTGCCAACTGCATATTTTTTTTCTGGTAATCGAGTGTTGAAACAGCCGTATTAAAGTTGTTACGCGCAGCTTGAATTTCGTTGTCTATATTTATTTTCAGCGCTTCGCGCTGGTTAATGGATTGCTGCAGGGAGAGCTTTGCTTTAGCGATGCGGGCATTGGCAGAAAACCCTGTAAATATGGGAATATTTAACTGCATCGTAATGGCTGATATATCGAACCATTCTCCTTTGCCCAAAAAGTCGAACCTGTTACGCATCGCGTTCTTGTTATAGTACCCGTTGAGCGCCAGGGTGGGCAACTTCGATAACCTGTATCTTCTTACATCATATTCGCCCAGCGCCACGCCCAGGTCGGCATATTGAAAATCTCTCCGCTGGGTATAATCAAACTCTGACGGAACTTCAAGCATACCGGCTTTTACATCATCGTCTGTAATTTTATCTGTTAATATCAACGAATCTTTTACCGGCATTCCCATCAGCACCTTTAAGCCCAGGTAGCCATTTGTAACCTGGTTAAGCGCGCCTGTTTTTTCGGTTTGCAGGTTAGCCAGTTGTACCTCCAGTTTATCCACATCCAGCTTTTCTGCAAAGCCATTGTCGAACATCACCTTTGTATCATGCTTCAGTTTATCTAATAAGGCAATATTCGCGTCAAGAAGTTCAATTTGTGTTTTACTAACAAGTAACTGGTAATAGATTTTCGAAACATTTGCCCTTATAGCCTCTTCAGTAATCTCCGCGTTTTTTTCCTGGAATTTTATCAGGGTTTCTCTTGCCTGCAGCCCAACGAATACCTGCCCGTCGAAAATGATCTGGCTCAACGATACCCCTGCAGCAGCATTAAACTTGGTTCCAAACTGGGCTGCGATAAAACCAAAATCAGCAGGCATTTGTATAGGATTACCGTTACCATCTTTTACGCCTTCATTTACCAGCACCTGGTAAGTGGCAGGCGAAATAAAGTTGGGAATTACCTGTGTGGCAACAGCGGGGTTATATGTGGCGGATACGGATCCGTTTATTTGAGGATAAGCCATGCCTGTAACCTCCCGGTTCGTTTCCCGTTGTATTTGTATTGCAATTAACGCGTTCTTTACCTGCACATTATTCGCTTTGGCATATTCCAGCGCCTGCTGTAATGTAAAGGCATGAACAGTTACCGTATCCTGTTGCGCATGCAGCAAAAAACTTCCAAAAGTAAATGTTAATATCAATGCCAGCGCCTTATGCATGTGCTTCGCCCGGATAGTATCTTTTTTACCATAACCGGTAAAAAACACGCATGCCTCATCCTGCCTTTTCTTTATTTCTGCATATGCTCGTTTCATGTGTTTATTTTTAATTTTTGCATTTTTACCACATGGAATGCCAAATAGTTACTGCTTTGATTATTAAACATCTTTACAGGCATTTCATATATGATGATTGTTTTGTAGTTGTTGTTGATATTTTTGAATAAGCTTCTGCCCTTTTGCTGTAGTAATTCCATACAGGAAAAGAATCGTTGTTTCTTCCATGACGGTTGCAAGGTTGTACTTCCCGGTGGGAAAAAAATCGGGATTGAACATCATAAATACCGTGGCAAGCCTGAACCGGGCAATCATTTCAATATTGATCTCCGGCCTGTATAGTTGAAGCGCTATACCTTCCTCCAGGTTCTCCTTTATAAGCCTGTATAAAAACTTATTCTGGTGATCTGCCAGCTTTTTATGTGCTGCAGGATGGTATTTCTGAAGGTCATAAACAATGATCGGGTTCATCACTTTCAGCAATTCCTGTACCATATTCATGGCTATGAATATTTCGTGAACAGGGTTTTCGCTCTCTTTCCGCGTGGTGAAGCACTCATTTTCATTATCCTTCAACGTCATATCAATCACATTCCCGACCAGCGCATCTTTATCGGCATAAAACTGGTAAATTGTTTTTTTACTGATGCCCAGTTGAGAAGCGATCTCATCCATGCTGATGCTCCGGATACCATACTTTAGAAAAAGATCATGAGCCTTCAATGCAATTCTTTCCTGTATCTCCATAACTTCAAAAATCGGGAGCAAAACTATGGAAACTTTTTTCGTAACCAAAGTTTCCATCCTTTTTTTTTGCCGCTTATCAAAACTCACACACGTTGTATGATTTTTTGTTTTAATGCAGAAAAAAAGGTCTTTTTATCCTTTTTAAGTATATTCCATTCCCGAACTTCATACAAGTGTATAGGTTATCGCCTAACCGGCAATCCATCCAAAATGATATCAACAGTCATCTATTATATTAATTTTGGCACATAAAGGCAAACAACGATCATGAAAAAATGGTTCCGCAATCTTTTTCAGTACTTCCTTCAGGGGCTTATTATCCTGGCTCCTATAGTCATCACCATTTGGGCGCTTACTTCCCTCTTTAATTTTGTTGACCGGATCTTACCTGATGCCCTCGAACAGTTTTTCCCTGATATCTCCTCCTACTATTTCCCCGGACTGGGATTAGCGGTGGCTACCATCATCATCTTCATGGTAGGCTATATTTCAAGCTCGTTTGTTGTGAGCAAGCTGGTAGAACTGTTCGATAACATTCTCCAGAAAACTCCCGGTATCAAAATCATATATTCTACTGTTAAGGATTTTTTTGAAGCCTTTGCAGGCAACAAACGGAAATTTGATAAAGCGGTATTGGTATCGGTACATGCCGCGGATGTGTGGCAGGTTGGTTTTATTACCCAGCAGTCGCTGGCCGAGTTCGGCCTGCATGAGCATGTGGCCGTATACGTTCCGCAATCGTACGCCTTTGCAGGGCATTTGTATTTTGTAAAGAAAGACAGGATAAAGATGATCCCCGACCTGAGTTCGTCCGATGCCATGAAATTCGCAATTTCCGGCGGGGTAACAACGTTAGATGAAGATACAAGCCCTAAATAGAACAACCATTTAAACCCTTAGTATGTTAAAAAAAGCTAACTTTTTTGCGTGCCTTTTAATGGTTTTTTTCACCACTGTAAGAGGTAATGATTATGAAGACGCCTGGATGGCATTGCACAAAAACGATATACTTCAGGCAAAGGCGTTGCTTAAAAAAGCCATGAACAACCCCAATGTAGCCGCAGACGCGTATGCGACCTACCTTTTAATTGCCACCTTTGAAGGCAGGGAAGGCCGCCAAACAGACTTTATTCCTTCACTTTATCAAAAGGTAAAAGATGCCAACCCTTACCTGTTTGCCCTTTGGTTTAATAAGGCGGTTGTAGGCTCGTACGGCAGAAAAAGCCCGGCGCAGCTTAGTTTGCTTGAAAAACTGCTATCCGATAAAAATATAAACGGCTCTTTAAAATCGGCGGGGCGATACGTAATGTCATGGCATTTATATGCCACCAACAGAATGGACCAACGTTATGCAGAATATGAAAAAATGGGAACCGTTGGTCCGGAATGGCAAATGGCAGGTCCGTTCGACAATTTATCGGGCAGCGGCTTTGACAAGGAATTCGGTCCCTTACAACATCCCGAAGCAGGCGCCGTATTTAAATCTGCCGACAACGCGCAGATAACCTGGTTCTCTCCTGTAGAAATGGATAAAGACGGATGGACATCTTTAAACGCTTACCTTCAAGGCTCTACAGCCGTTGTTTACGCCCAGTGTTTTGTAGAGGCGCCCAGGGATATGAAAGTGTTATTAAATGCAGGTAGCAGCGGTGCACTTAAAATATGGGTAAACGACGCGCCCGTTATCAGCGCTTCCGAGGAGGCTGTTACGGAGCTCGACTACTACAAAAATTATGTTGATTTAAAGAAAGGATACAACCGGCTATTGGTAAAACTAGCCTATACAAACAGCGATTATCCCAATTTCATTGTACGTTTTACCAACGAAAATTACGAAGCAACAGGAGGTTTGAAGTATAGCAGGACTATCCAACAATACCCCAGGCAACAAACGAATACCGCTCCCTTACATACCATAAAACATTTTGCAGAATCCTATTTTGAAGAAAAGATCAGGAACGACCCCGGTAACATAGTAAATTACTTATTGCTGAATGAAGTATACCTGCGCAACCAGCAAACTTCCGCGTCGCGCCGTATTATGGAAAAACTAATGAAAAAATATACCGATAACCCCCTGGTAAGGTTTTCCCTGCTGCTGTGTTATATGAAGGAGAAAAACCGGACCATGTTAGCCAGGGAGATCGAAAACCTGAAAATAAAAAACCCTGACTGCCCCCTTACCATCAACTTCAACATAGATGAGATGATGAACCTGGAAAAATACGATGAAGCAGAAAAAGAGATCAATAAATATGTTGCTGCTTTTGGAGAAGATGAGGATGTGTTCGAATACAGGATAAAATTACTGGGTGCGCAGAACAAGATAGATGAGCTGGTAAAAACAATTGAAGCCGCCTATCAAAAAGATGCTGAAAATGCAAGGATCGTTGAGTTGATGTATAATGTTAAAACCAAAGCCTACCAGGATATGAAAGGCGGGCTTGAAGTATATGAAACCTATTTAAAAAAGAATTTTGATTATAACATCAGCAAAAATCTTGCAGATGCTTACCGGCAACAGGGTATGCCTGAAAAGCAGCTTAAAATATTGCAGGCAATGGCAAAAGATTTTCCCTACGATGCGGAACGGCTGAATGTAATTGCGTTGTATTATTATAACCAGCAAAATTATTCGAAAGCTGCAGAAACCGGCAGGCAGATACTGGGGCTATCTCCCTATTCAGCTACATACTGGGAGAACCTCGGTTTCTATTACCAGAATATGCAGCAAAAAAATGAAGCTATTGATGCATTTAAGAAAGCGGTTTACTTTAACGCAAATAAATATACCTCGCGCGAAAAAATAAGAGAGCTGCAAAATAAACCTTCTCTGTGGAAATCGTTCCCTGAATATAACATAGACGATCTTGTTAAAAATGCAGCGGATACGATCAAAGATCACGACTATCACTATATATTGAATGAACAGCTTGGTATTATATACCCCGAAGGTGCTTCAGAAGAATTGAATACGCTCATTATAAAGATCAATAACCAGAAAGGTATAGACAGTTGGAAAGAAAGCAGCATATCGTATAATTCAAACTCATCTTACCTGATCATTGAAAAGGCAGAAACTGTAAAAAAAACAGGAACAAAAATGCCTGCCGAACAAAACAATAACAGTATTGTATTTACAGGGCTTGAGGCCGGAGATATAATTGTGCTTAGATATAAGCTGCAACATTACCTCCAGGGCAGGTTAGCCAGTCATTACTGGCATAAATTTATTTTTAACAGCTTTGTGCCTGAAATAACGTCGCGCTTCGGGCTAATGGTAGCCAATAACATTACAGTAAACCATACAACACTCAACACAGCTATTGCACCCACGGTAAGCCAGCCTGATGATTACACCCTGTATACCTGGCAACTGAACAATGTTCCCGCTCTTAAAAGCGAGCCCTATATGCCTACTTTAGGAGATGTGGGTGCATCCGTTACAGTATCTACAGTGCCCGACTGGAATACGATCGCCAACTGGTACAGTGATCTTTCAGCGAAAAGAACAGAAGACGATTTTGACGTACAGCAGGTTTTTAATACGCTCTTTCCCAACGGCGTATCCGGTTTAAAACAAAAGCAAACAGCCCTATCCATTTACAATTATATACAACAGAACATCCGATACAGCTCGGTATCTTTCAGGCAAAGCGCTTACCTTCCGCAAAAGCCGGGTACAACCATTAATACCGGGCTGGGCGATTGTAAAGACCTGTCTGCTTTGTTTACAGCACTGGCGAAAATGGCCGGCATTAAATGTAATATGGTGCTGGTATCCACGCGCGATTACGGAAAAAACGCAATGAATCTTCCTTCCGTAGAGTTTAACCATTGCATTGTAAAAACCTGGCTCGACGGTTCAATGTATTACCTGGAGCTTACCGACAACAATCTGCCCTTTGGAAGTTTGCCGTCCAGCCTTTATAAAGCGCTTGCGCTAACTATTCCTTTAAAAAGCGATGAGCCAGGTAATCTTCAGCCTGAGCAAATTATAAGCCCTAACCGCGTAAAAGATATTATCAAAAGAAAATCGGCCCTGAAGGTACTGGGAGATGATGTGGAGATTACAAGTGATGTTCACAAATCAGGCGCTTTAACCTCCGGTCTGAAATATACTTACTCCGATCTTTCAAAAGAAAAACAAATGGAAGAAATGGAGAGAACGATCAGCTCGAAATATAAAAACGCAGTCACGCTGAAGGATATCAATTTCAAAAACATCGGCGAGCCGTCAGATTCATTGCTCTATAGCTACACCTATGTTGTGCAAAACGAAGTATCGGAAGTAGGAAGCATGAATATGTTCAGGATACCCTTTGAGGATATGGTGGCCACTGTTGATAATTTTTCAGCCGGTCAGCGTAAGTTCCCGGTTGAATACTGGCGTTATGAAGATGTGGATGACTACGAAACAGTGATTGATATTGAAATACCATCCGGATATAAATTTATTGAGCTTCCTCAAAATCAAAAATTTACATTCGGCAATAATAAATACAGCCTTGAATATATTGTAAAAAGCCCCAACCGCATGACGATACAAAGAAAATCTTCTTTGCAAAAGGAAGATGTGCCTGCATCTCAATACGAGCAAATGAAAGCTTTTTTAAGCAACATCGTAAAAGCCGAGGCCAGGTATATAGCGTTCAAGAAAAAATAAGAGCGCCGCTTTTGTAACTGATTTTGTAAATTTAACATACGGGCAAACCGCCTGTATGTTATTTTTTGCTGGTCTATGAAAAAGATACTGCTTTTGTTGTGTGTTATAGCCGGTTGCCTGCAACTGACCTTTGGCTGGGGCTTTTATGGTCACAAACAAATAAATCATCACGCCGTTTTTCTCCTTCCCCCGGCTATGATGGCTTTTTACAAGCCCAATATTGATTTTATTACCGAGCACGCTGTTGATCCTGATAAAAGAAGATATACGGTACGGGAAGAAGGACCAAGGCATTATATAGATCTTAACCGGTATGGAGCTTATCCGTTCAGCGGGCTGCCCCGCAACTGGAATGATGCCGTGGAAAAATTCGGTGAAGATTCATTAAAAGCTCATGGTATTGTTCCCTGGTGGATCCATATCATGCTACAGCGCCTTACCAACGCTTTTCGCGAAAAAAACTATCCTGCTATTGTAAAGCTGTCGGCAGAGATAGGACATTATATTGCCGATGCGCATGTGCCGCTGCATGCGCACAGCAATTATAACGGGCAGCAAACCAACCAGCACGGCATACATGGTTTGTGGGAAAGCCGTATACCCGAATTACTGGCTGCCACCGATTTTGATTACCTGTTAGGCAAAGCTGAATATATTTCGAACCCACCAACATTTGTTTGGCAAAGAGTACTGGAAAGCGCCGCGGCGGCAGATACTGTACTGGAGCTGGAAAAAGCCGTTTCCCTCCGGTTTTCACCCGACTTTAAATACGCTTTTGAAGAAAGAAATGGCCTGCTCGTGCGCCAGTATTCCGGCGCTTTTACTATCGCCTATAATGCGGCAATGAAGGGTATGGTGGAGCGGAGAATGCGGCAATCTGTTTTTGCAACAGCCAGCCTGTGGTATACTGCCTGGATAAATGCAGGACAACCGGCACTGGAAGCAGCCGGTTCTGTACGTTTTTCGGAAGAAGATATTAAAATATTCAGCGAATTGGATAAAAGCTGGAAAGCTGGGAACACAGCAGACAGAACTTGCGGGAATTAATGTATCTTTGCCGCCCTCAACGATCAGTAAAGTCCATAATAACAGGATTTTATAATTTTTTCAATGGTCCACAATGATACACAATTTTAACGCCGGCCCCAGTATTTTGCCCAAGCAGGTGTTTGAACAGGCCAGCAGGGCTATCCTGAACTTTAATGACACGGGCCTTTCTATACTCGAAATTGGTCACCGTACTACAACGCTGTTCCAGCCGGTACTTGATGAGGCGATCGCGCTTACCAAAGAATTAATGCAGTTGGATAACGACCACGAAGTATTATTCCTTCACGGGGGAGCTACTACGCAATTTTTCCAGGTTCCCATGAACCTGTTGAATGAAAATGAAACGGCAGCTTACCTCGACTGTGGTACATGGGGCAGCAAGCCTATCAAAGAAGCAAAATTATTCGGGAACGTGAACGTGGTAGCTTCTTCAAAAGATAAAAATTATACATATATACCCAGGGATTTTGTAATTCCACCCGATTCAAAATATTTCCATTATACTACCAACAACACTATTGAAGGTACGCAAATGCATTTTGTGCCCGATACAAAAGTGCCGTTGGTAGCCGACATGAGCAGTGATATATTAAGCCGGGTAATGAACTTCAACAGGTTTTCTCTTATTTATGCCGGGGCTCAAAAAAATATAGGAGCGGCAGGGGTAAACCTGGTGGTGGTAAACAAGAATATTCTGGGTACAGTAAGCAGGGCTTTACCTTCTATGATGGACTACCGCAAGCATATCGAAAATGGATCTATGCTTAATACTCCCCCGGTATTTGCCATATACGTGTGCATGCTCACACTCCGCTGGCTGAAAGAACAGGGCGGTGTAGCGGCTGTTGAAAAGATCAATGACCAGAAAGCCGCTTTATTATACGATACGCTCGACAGCATTCCCGTGTTTAAACCTACCGTTGCCAAAGCCGACCGCAGCAAAATGAACGCGGTATTTGTAATGGAAAACCCCGAACTGGAAAAAGAGTTTCTCGACCTGTGCAAAAAAGAAGGAATGGTGGGCGTAAAAGGGCATAGAAGTGTAGGCGGTTTCAGGATATCATTGTATAACGCCCTGCCGTTGAGCAGCGTGGAAGTGCTGGCAGCGCTGATGAAACATTTTGCATTGAAGCATGCTTAACCTAAAATTATCCTAACGAAAAAATATTTATGGCAACTATTGTTCCGTTCAAGGCTCTGCGTCCGCAGGCACAGTATGCAAAACAGGTGGCAAGCCGCCCTTACGATGTACTTAACAGTAAGGAGGCAAAGGAAGAAGTGAGAGGAAACCCCTATTCGTTCCTCCACATTACAAAGGCTGAAATTGATTTACCGGAAGATACAGATATACATTCTCAAAAAGTATATGAAAAAGCAAAGGAAACCCTGCATGCATATACCCAGAGGGAAGTGCTGTTCAGGGAATCGAAGCCCTGCTATTATATATACCAGTTGGTGATGAATGGCAAAAGCCAAACGGGGCTGGTGTGTGCTTCCGCCGTTGATGATTACGAAAACGGCATTATCAAAAAACATGAATTTACCCGCCCCGAAAAAGAGCAGGACCGCATCAGTCATATAGCCACTACCGGCGCGCAAACAGGTAATGTATTCCTGGCGTATAAAAATGTGGAGGAGCTGGATGAGCTGATTGAAAAATGGAAGAAAGAAAAATCTCCCGTATACGACTTTGTAGCCGACGATGATATCGGTCACACTGTTTGGATTGTTACAGATGATAAAACCATTGAAAAAATTACAGCTCTTTTCGCCGAAAAAGTAGCAGCCACTTATATTGCCGACGGGCATCATCGGGCTGCCAGCGCGGCCAAAGTAAGGCTTACCGCAGCCGGCGATGCGGAAGGCGCCGGGTATTTTCTTACCACGCTGTTTCCCGCATCGCAGTTGTACATTATGGATTACAACAGGCTGGTAAAAGATTTGAATGGATTGAGTAAAGAAAATTTCCTGGAAAGAGCAGGCGAAAGCTTTGAAATTGAAAAAGCAGACAGGGCGGTAGCCCCGCAGCAGCTCCATCAATTTGGAATGTACGTGGATGGCAGTTGGTATAAGCTTACGGCAAAGCCGGGTACTTATACCAACGATCCTATCGGTATACTGGATGTAACTATTTTACAGAATAACCTGCTGGATACAATATTAGGCATTGCCGATCCGCGTACCGATAAAAGAATTGATTTTGTAGGAGGCATCAGGGGGCTGGAAGAGCTGGAAAAAAGAGTAGACAGCGGTGAAATGAAAGTAGCATTCAGCCTGTATCCCGTGAGCATACAGCAGTTGTTCGATATTGCAGACAGCGGCAATGTAATGCCTCCTAAAAGCACCTGGTTTGAACCCAAGCTGAGGGACGGGCTGCTGACGCATTTGATAGATTGAGCTTTTTTATGCAGGATTCCAAACCTTTGGAAGGTTTGGAATCCTGCAATATTTATTGTTTCTGAATTTTCCTGCTATCCCATTCCTTACCGTCAAATGCGTGTATATTGTAAATGCCTGCCGGTAAATCAGCAATATCAATAACAGTTGTTGTAACCCCGGTTTTATATTCAAACTGTTTTCTTTTTTTACCGGAAACGTCTGTTAATAATATTTTGTAAATCTTCCCGGGCGTTTCATTTGTTGAGGATGAAGCTGCAGAGAGTGTTTTACTTTGAACGGATTGCGTGCTCCCGTCATTACCGGTTACAGTAATGCTCAACTGGCCATTGGTGGGGTTGGGCGATACCGCAAACATACCACTGCACGATTTATAATACGGGAATGAGTTGGAAGCGCCGGTTCCGCAGGCGCTGGTGAGATCCAGGCGCACACCATGCATTCCGCAACTGCCGCCATTCAGTATAGTGGGGCTGCTGGGTACTCCTGATGAGCTATATACCATCACATTGTCTATGTAGAATTTATGGGAAGTGATTGGTGAGCCACTGGGCGGCACATTAAAGTAAACGTGTATGGTTCCATAGGATGGGGAGGGCTGAACCACGGAGGTAATAGTAGCCGGAGGAGTGCCCACCGTTAAAGTTTTAGAAACAGTAGCAACTACGCCACATGCAGTGTTAACAGTAGCAGTCAGTGTAACTGTGCCCGAATTAGAACCTGCTTTTGACACCGTGGTAGTAACACAGTTAGTGCAGCTAAAATTGACGTATCCTGCCGGCGTAGCACTCCAACTTACTGTCCCCCCTGCCGGTAATCCGGTAACACTATAGGATCCGGAAGTACAAAAGCCAGCACCGCCAGAAATAGAAATACCGCTAAGGTTAATTAAACCACTTATATTGGTTGTATTGGTTAATATTGCGCCTGTATTATTGGGGTCCAACCAATTGCTAAGCCGGGTGGCATTAGTACCGCCTCCCGTCCAGGAAACATCAAAACTTCCGTACCAATCCGGAGCATTAGGGGTGGCGCAAGAAGATGTTCCTCCATGAAGCTGTCCAATAACTCTGTTATTGTCATCAAGAAGCGGTGAACCTGACGAGCTGGTTTCGGTAATCCCTTGACTCCAGGTTACCTGCCAATGAGCACCCGGACTATACCCACTGCCTCCACCGTTTCTTATTAAAAGTGCAGATGATCCACTTACTTTCATAACATCGCCTTTTGGATGGTGTATACCCCTTAAATAAATTACCCCTGGCCACATTTGAATTGCTCCACGGTTCCAACCGGCATAGTGAATATTTGAATTGGACGGTGGAATCTGGTTCAGTTGTACCAAAGCAAAATCAGAATTAGAATAACTCGCCTTTAATGTGGAACCAGTGATCTGGATATCTTCCCGATAGCCAACGTTTGAATCGCAATCGGTGCTGTAGAAAAAAAATTGAAATTTCCAGTTTGTGACAGGACCAGCGATATCTACAACATGTTTACCCGTTAAGCAATAGGGAATATTGGTACCGCAAGTATTCATAACCATAACGCCTGTAGCAAATCCCCCAGCAACTTGTATAATAGTAACGGCATTACGCACCCCCTGCAAGCCATTACCAAGAGGACATGCTACATTAATATTACAGGAAGCTGATGTACCAGGGTTGCCAAATCTATCAAAACCTCTATAGGCAAAAAACACCTTATTTATAAATAACCGAATTCTCTTGGCTTCTTCGCCAGGTATTTTCAAAACAATGTGAAGTAAATCACCATGATAGAAACGAGTGCCCCATTGACGCTGATCATTATTTTCATTGTTTGTTATACTATCCGTCAGTTCAAATTCTGAGAAAATACTTAATACTGCATTTTCAGACAACTCAAAATCACCAAACTCAAGAGATAATCCCAGTGCGTCTTTGGCCTTTATATTCAAGGAATATATAACCAAGTTATTACTTTCAGAGACTTCTGCCTCTTTCATAAAATCAATGATCGTGGTTTTCGGAAGTGCTATTTCGTATAATCCGGTTTTATCTCCCTCCTGCCCCTTACCAAGAGCCTTTTTATCAAAAAAATTTTGCGGAGGAGAAATGACTAATTCCCTGCCTGTTGATCTTTTGACAGGTAACAGGTTTTCAGGAATATCTTTTTCAAATACTTTTGTTTTTACCTGTGCTTTGATATCCAGGGTTTTCAATAAGAAAAGCACTATTATAAGCAAGAGTAATTTATATTTCATA
>JAHBTJ010000040.1 GCA_019638595.1 Chitinophagaceae bacterium | reverse complement strand
CCTTTATCCAATAAGACTTTCAAAGAACTAATGTTATTTTTTACCGGACACTAATGATATTTCACCTGTTTCCATATCAAGCTGAAAGGGTGCAGGGCGGAGTTTGTAAATATACCCGGATTTAGTGCCTGTAGGGAAAAAGGGTACCTGACTTGCTCCAAGCCCTATGCCGGCTACTCCACTTTCTACGACTCTTAGGTCTCGAACTTTTTTAAGAGATTTAATTCCATAAACATTAAATGAATTTCCACTTCTATAAAGCCTGAAAAAATTTCCTGCGGAACTGATGAAGATATCCTTACCATCAGTATACCCGTATAATTCTCTTAAAAGAACTTCTTTTCCTTTTTCATCTGTTACATATAAGGCATCATCCTTCTTATCCGGCTTAATAGTAAATTCTTTTATAGACGGTTGGTTATTTTTAAATTCTTCAAATGTTATATAAATTCCTCTTCTAAGCGTATCTGTAAGAATCGGCAGATCAAACCGCCGCTTATTATTCTGCTCAATTTCACTCCTTGAATATTTGCTTTTTATTTGTTCTATTTTGTTTTCTGTAAACGAACTTAGTTTTGATAAGCTGAACATTAAGGCTTCCTCAATATAATTATTTCCGGAGCGATAAATGTTTTTATCCCTTGTTATTGTAGTGTCAAACCGGTATAGCGGTATATAAACGTTTTCTTTTTCTACCCAATATTCAGCTCTGAAAATGATACCGCTTTGAATAGATGCAGGCAAGTTCTTTTTCTCTTCTTTCTCATATATTTCATCAGTGAGCCATAATTTTTTTATGAAACAGATCAATTTATATGAAGTGGTGGAGGTAGCTGAATCCGGACGGTCTATTGAATTGACAAGGTAATTGCATATTTCATTTGAGAATCCATTTTTAAATTTTATCAGGCTTTCCATGTCCACACTTCCTTTGTGCATAAATCCAAGAGTACTTGTATCAAACCTGTTATCTTCCACTATAATATCAGAGAGCATACACCCGGTGCTGAAAGTGGTAAGCGGTTTATGTAATGTGATTTTATGCACCCGAAATTTTGAAAAATCAATGCGTGCATTATCCGGAGAAGCATTTTTTTGACCAAGTGCATTTGCCGAGTATAAAAATATAAGGATGGTGATAACGCCTTTCATGCCGGAAAGATAGAATATACCTGGCAGGTGAAAAAATGTGTTGTCTGCAGGCGGCACAAGCGGGATGCATGAGTATTACTTGTTTCGCAATAATAACAGGCAAATTTCTTCTCCAACGAGTGTCCACTGTCATTGTCTTAGGAGTTCTCCGCAATGTCTGCCCGTGCTTAGCTTGTGCGTTGACAGGCAACGTTGCGGCAGGCGGATAAATGAGGCTATTCATTACAGATAAACCACTACCACCAAAACATCAATGGAGCGGTGTTTGAAAGCCGCACCATCCGCCCGGCTGATCCTGGCAGGGCGGATTATCCCGACCGCCTGCTGTTCATCAGCACCGGCTTTGGATTGAATGGATTGATATACCTAATGTTCACTTCCTTTTTTCCAATCGGTTACGGTTTTTGTCCCGAAAAGATACATTTTGATTTTTTCAGGATTTATCAAAGCGTCCCAGACTTTTGCTCTGTCTGCGTTTATTTCAACACTGTTTTTTGTTGTCAGTTCATTATTCATCTTATTCTGTTTTTATGTGTCTGCCATTTTAGTTTTGCAGTCTGTCCTAACGGTTACTGCCAACCGGTAAATTGTTGATGAATTGTTCGCATAATTGGTATGGATTGTACCGTGCAAATTCAACGGAGAGCGCTTCTGCATTTCTCTGGTAAAGCGGGTTAGTCAACACTGCGTTTACAGCTTTTTTTATTTTTTCCGGTTTGGGGTTTTCCGTGCGCAGGTTAATGCCTAATTTAAAATAGCCTACCCGTGCGCAGATCTCATTCTTCCCTTCATGTATGCCCGCTACTACCATCGGCAGCTTGCTGGTAATGCTTTGCATCACGCCGCCATATCCGCCGTTTGAAACGAATACATCTGCAAAAGGCATGATCTCGTTGAACGGGATAAAATCTTCAATAACGATATTGTCAAATGCTTTATACTGTTCGCGCAATATACCCGTATGCCAGCCCGCAGTGGTAACTACCACCAGTTTGTCCGTATTTTTGAAGGCCTCTATAGCTGGCACGATCAGCTTGTTCACATCTCCTTCAAAGGTGCCCTGTGTAACCAGCAGCACCCGGCTGTACCTGTACAGCTTATCCTCAAATCTTAGCGTGTACGGCTTACCGTTATTATAAGGCAGCAAAGGGCCGATGAAGTGAATGTGCGGGCTCATATTCTCCCTCCTGTATTCAAACCCGGGTGTACCGCTTTGTAAGAACAACGTGGATTTATCAATCTGCACATCAAACAGGTTTTTACCATTTCTGTTCATACCGGCATGATGATATTGTTCCTCTATCAGCGCATGAGGTTTTTTAAATAAAACCTTATCGGTAAGCAGGCGCAGGAATGCATGAAAGGCTTTGCCTGCAAAGCTCTTTGCCGGGGTAAGTCCCATAATAGGCGGCGGCAATTGCCTGGAAGATTCGCATAAAGGAAGGATGCCGATAGCCACCGCGTGCTTGCCCAGCTTTTCTTTTACGAACGACATGCCGGTAAAAGCGCTGTCGCAAACCAGGATGTCAAAATCAAAGCTCTTGTTGATATCCCTGATATCTTCATAAAATTCTGTTCCCCGCTCAATGAAATAAGTGCAGATGTCGAAGATGATCTTTTTTACATGATTTTTGATCGCCTTCCTTTCTGGAAATACTTCATCAATATTGTGAATAGTTACTTCCTTCGCTTTGCTAAAAAGATAGTAGGGAATACCCAGCTTTTTAATCCTGTGGGCATAGCTGGGCCCGGTGTACCATCTCACATCATGCCCTGCATTTTTTAGCTGTACCGCCAGCCCGGTCAGCGGGCTGAAGTGCCCGTCGGCCGGGATATTCGCGAATAGTATTTTCCTTTTTACGTGTCCCCTTATCGGGGTAACGGCATTGTTTGCATTTCCTGGTCTTGTATGTATCATATTCTTTTATTTTGATTGCAAAAGAACGGTGATAACAAAGGGAGAAAAAGTGTACTTTGTGCCGCAAACAGGTCATTTTACGCCATGGGATTACAGGCAACTGCTATAAGAGATATGCTTTATGCCGCCGCTACGTATGGAGAGGCTTATGATACATTGAGGGAAATGGCAGGCTTTACACAGG
The DNA here is from genome assembly GCA_019638595.1 of Chitinophagaceae bacterium. Taxonomy (GTDB): domain Bacteria; phylum Bacteroidota; class Bacteroidia; order Chitinophagales; family Chitinophagaceae; genus Agriterribacter. Next base: position 29,583 of record JAHBTJ010000040.1, on the reverse strand, counting down.
AAGAGATCAGCGATTCCGGCAAAATGGTGGAATGGCAAAAAGCTGCAAAGCTATATGACCTGCTCGCCGATATAACGAATAACGAACAGATTGGCTTATTAATGGGAGGCAATGTGCCTATATCAATGACGGGCATGGTAGGCTTTATGATGCAGGCCAGTAAAAATCTCGAAGAAGCCATAAAGGTATATTGCCAATACGGGCATATGGTATGCCCGATGATCGTGTATAATTACAAAACAGAAGGCAGGCAGGCTATTATTGAATTGCATCAGAATACGCTCTGGAAAACAACCTATCCCCGTAATGCAAGAATTGCCATAGATTTTATCCTGGCATCTACTGTGAACCATATAAAAGCGCTGAGCGGCAGGAGCATTTACCCGCAGGCCGTGGAAGTGGAATATGCTAAGGACGCGGTTAAAGCGTATACTGACGTATTGCATTGCCAGGTATTATTCAATGCTCCTTTGCATCGTATGATATTCCGGGCAGAAGATGTGCAAACCCCTATTCTTACAAGTGACGCTTCCCTGTACGATATGTTCAATTCCATCCTGGGGCAAAAGAAATCGCTGGCTATACAATCCAGTTGCAGGGATGTGGTGAAGCATTTGCTGCTGATGCAGTTCAAAGGGCAGATACCCACTATTGAAGATGCGGCGGCAGGTTTGAATATGACCGTTCGCTCACTACAGCGCAAGCTTACCGAAGAGCAGACCAATTTCAGGGAAATAGCAGCAGAAGTGAAAAAAGAGCTGGCCCTGCACCTGATGAAGAACCGCGCCGGTACAATAACAGAAGTTGCAGAAGTATTAGGGTATAACGATCTGCCTGCATTCAGGCGTGCTTTTAAAGTATGGACAAAAGCTACTCCCAAAGAAGTAAAGCAACGGTTGAAAACGAACAGGCTGGCAGTACAAAATTGATCATAACCTATACTTGAAAGCCGCATTGCTTCGCAACTGTAAAAAACAGTATTTATCTGCGAGTTTATATTTGTATTTATCTCACGCTACTTCTATTTTTGCAACAGAAATAAGTATGAACCTGCACTTATTTTTCTTCCTCTGAAATTTCACTGGTTTTCTATTGCATATACCTGTAATCTTAGCTTATGAGAGGACAAGAAAAGATTGTTATTTCCTATTACCTGGTACCGTTTTTTGCGTTTCTTGTGGCACTTAATGCCTCTTGTAACCAGGTGGATAAAGCGCCGGGGCAGCAGGTAAAAGCTTTATTGGCACAGGTAAATACTTTGCCTGAAAATAGCCGGGAACAAATGGATTTTCTTGATTCGGCTTTCCATCATATAAAATATCCCGGTACGGAAGACTGGCTGGAGTTCTATGGCTTTAAATGCGCTTTTTACCAGCGGCAACGCAACTTTGAGGAAGCGTTTAAATATGCTGACAGTATGCTTGACCTGACGGCAAACAAGATCAATCAGGTCAAATTTGCAAAATGGTATGCCTCCACGCTGGCCTCCAAAGGAGATATATACCTGGCGGTGCAAAACTATGATGAGAGCTTTGTGTGCTATACGAGATCGCGTGTGATCGCAGAAAAGACGTTTACGGATAGCTGTAGCACACACAGTTACACGCAACGCCTTGCCAGCCTCATGTATAAACAAAAAGACTTCAACGCTGCTGCTGAATATTTTAAGCTTGCAATAAAAGAGATCAATTGCAGTAGCGTCACCAACGAATTCCTGACATTTGTTTATTCACAAGCTAATCTGGATAATGTGGGTTTATGTTATGCAAAGCTGCATCAATGGGATAGCGCTGTACATTATTTCAATGCGGCTATGGAATATATCCTGAAGCAGGAGCCGAAGTTCCCAACCCGGCAGCAATATATACAAACAGCAAAAGCAGTAGTATGGGGAAACCTGGCAGGTTATTATGCGCAAAAAAACAACCGCACCGAAGCAGAATCCTTATACATCAAATCACTTGCGGTGTTCGAAAGGCGCAATGATAATTTTGCCCAGAACCTGCAATTGGAGCTTGCTGATATGCTTACATTTACCGGCAGGCTTGATGAAGCCGGAAAATGGCTGGACAAGGTGAGGGATTCGCTGGGTACGCTGCCAGATGCGAATAACCACCTTAAATATTACCAGGTCAGGGCCGATCATCATTTAAAGTTGAGTGAGACAGGGGAAGCTGTTGCACAACTCAAAAAATATATTTCGTTTAAAGATTCAGTGGATGAAGCCAATAAAAAATTTACGTCTGTCAATATCAGTGCAGACATGGAGAAGAGGTACCAGAAAGCGGTGAATGAAGCGCTCACGAAAGATATCCAGCTAAAGCAGGCTTACCTTCTTGCAGCTATTTCCATAGCCCTGATGATTATAGTCATTTCCATCTTGATGAGAAATAACTATAAACGGTCAGCCAGGCTGCAGAGAAAGCTTGCATTAAAAAACGAACGAGAAAGAATATCAAGAGAGTTGCATGACGATTTAGGCAGCAGTCTCACCTGCCTGCAGATCGTCGTCAACAGGTTGTCTACCAACCCGGGAGAAAGTTCAGGAACAATCCTGAAGAACATTTCGCAGATATCGGGCGAAGCGATTGACCAGATGAGCGAAATTGTGTGGATGCTGAAGGATACCGTAGGGAGCGTTAATGGATTGATGGCACATTTAAGAGTATATATGGCCGAGTATATCCAGAGAACAGATATCAATCTTTCCCTTGATTTTAAAAACAACTGTAAGGAAGATCATCATATCAACAACATTCAGCAAAGGAATCTTTTGCTGGTAGTTAAAGAAATATTCCATAATGTAATAAAACATTCGAAAGCCAATCAGTTTTTGATCGGTTTTTCCTGCAGCGAAAAGAAGATAAGGATAATAGCAAAGGACAATGGTATAGGTTTACATGAAATCCAAAACTCAGAAGGGAACGGTATCAATAACATGAAAAAGAGAATAAGCAGCATAAACGGTAATATTTTATTTGAGAACCGGGGGGGATTGCAGATCACCATTGATATACCTGCGGAGCTGAAGGAACCATAAAATAACGCCGGTTGCAGCTACAACGAAAATTTACAATAAAGTAAGAATAGTACACAAAAGTATACTTTTTCCAAACCAGGATGGAACGTATTATTGCCGGTGCAACCTTGTTGTGGTTATTGTGAGAAGTGAGGCATTTGATGTGAAAGTTCATCTCATATTTGATATAACACCCAATGATCAATCATAATAACCGGCATTTATATCTATTAAAAGAATAATAAATTGATTACCGTTTGTATTGTTGAGGATCAGCACATGGTACGCAAAGCAATAGAGGATATATTGAATGCCAGTGACAGCATTTCCTGTATTGGTTCATTTTCCAATGCAGAAATGTTTATTGAAAAGTATGAAGAGCTTCAGCCGGATATTACCGTAACCGACCTGGACCTCCCGGGCATGTCTGGCACCGAAGCGATCTTTAAGATCAAATCCAGCTATCCACGGGCCAAGTTCCTGGTGCTAACCATTTTTAATGACGATGAAAAAGTTTTTACCGCGTTAAAAGCCGGCGCCGGCGGATACCTGCTGAAAAAGCTTTTTTTCGATCACCTTATTACTGAAATAACAGAACTGTATAATAATGGCGCCCCCATGTCGCCGGAAATAGCCAGGAAAGTGATCGCCTATTTTCAACGCGATGACGAGAAGCTGCGCTTTAATGCCCTTACCGAAAAAGAAAAATCAGTGCTTGCTTTGATCGTAGAGGGCTTTCTGTATAAAGAGATTGCGGCAAAGCTTAATGTTGGCATTGACGCCATTAAAAAACATGCGCACAACATTTATGAAAAGCTACAGGTACGCAACCGCAGCGAAGTGATAAAGAAATACATGTCGAATTAACCACCGGAAAGGGAGCTGAAGCAGCAGAATATAGCCGTGAAGATGCTTTAGCGCTATGTTCAAAAAAAAGTTATATCAACTGCGTGATACGTTTATTGCAGGTATTATTTTCCTGTTGCCTGCTCACTGGCGTTACTGGTCATTATTATCATTTTATGAAAAAGATGAAACATTCTTTCCCTGTTTTGTAATCAAGCAAATGAATAACGGGCTGGCGATAGAAAAGCTGATAGCAAATAAAACAGCAGATAATGAAAATGTAACATAGTAGTACACAAAAGTGTAGTAGTACTGCGATAGAATGTAATATTACTTTCAATAACAGGCATATTTATCAATCTAACTTTCTTTATTTCAACAGGCATGCTTCTATATAGCAAAAATTTGCGATTGTATGTGTATGTAATAAGTACAAATTTTGTATGCAAAATATAAAACCACTTATTCATTAAACCGGAAAATTTGCAAGAAGTAAATTCTCCGTTGTCAACACTTGAAAATGAACATGCCCAAACCTTTACACCAAAGGGGAATATACCCCGATATTAAAGTGATAATCATGATTTGCTGGCTTTTTATTGTTCCGGTAAAATATGGTTTCAGTCAAAGCTATCAATATGCTCAATTTTCCGGCACAATTCCGGCCTTTCCTGCTAATGCAGCTTCCGGCACAGGCACTTTTTCCAGCCCCGCGGTCATTCCAGATTTCAACTGGCAGGTCATCACTTCTTCAAATAAATTGAACAAGCTGTCTTTTACACTTACCTCAGATGAAATGCCCGATCCCAATGCATGGGAAAGTAAGTATGGCAATATCAGCACAGCAACCTCCTGCCTGATAGCCAGGCACGGAGGAAACTCCAGTGTAGCAGGTGCACCGTTGGGGATACCGATTACAACTACTATCACTTTTAATTCGCCCGCTGCAGGTAATGGCTGGGGATTTATGCTGCTGGATGTGGATGTTGAGCAAATAGATATTGAGGCTACAGATGAATTTGGGAATTTTTATTCCAATGCAGCAATTCATTCGTGGTTCAGGGCTGTTGGAGACGCTGATGTGGCCGCCGATAATGCAAAACCCTGTTGGACTCCGGGTAGTTCAACCGTAGTAGGATCCGGCGCTATTACTTCGCCCTGCACAAGGCGAACCACACTAAGCAGCAGCTTGTATGAAGGTGTTGGCGCATTTGCTTATTTCGAACCCGATGTGCCGGTAAAATCACTGATATTCCATTTTTATAACCTGCAGGATATCAATCTTACTTCCTATCGGCTGTTTATTGCTGCTCAAACCCTCTCCGTATTGCCTGTCGGTTTGCTGGATTTTCAGGCGCTGCTGTTGAACGATGCGGTAAGACTGAACTGGCAAACGTCAAAAGAAGGGGACGTCAGTTCATTTGTGATCGAACACAGCACTGACGGGTTAAAATTTACTCCTGTTGGAAGTGTTAATGCAAAAGGATACAACGACCACAAGAGCAGCTATTCATGGAAACACATCTCACCTGAGTCCGGACGCAATTACTACAGGCTTGCCATAATTGATAAAGATGGGCAATTTACTTATAGCAAAACAGAGGTTGTGCAATTCCAGGCTACATCAGGCAGCGGGAATGTTTATCCGAATCCTGCGCGATCTGTAATACATATTACACTTCCTGCATCTGTCATGCATCCCGAAGTGCAATTGTTTAATACGCTGGGAACGAGAATAATGTTTATAAAGGTAAGTAGCCCATCAAAGGTATTGTTGTCTTTGGCGTCGATACCTGCTGGCATGTATTATGTAGTAGTAGCGGAAAAAAACAAATTGATATTAAGGGAAAAAATAGTTAAGATGGAATAGCAGCTTATGAGGATTGTATTTCACTAAAGCAAAGCATACATTAACTCAACCACCCGTGCGTTTGCGAGCCGCCGCATGTATTCTAAAAATCAGGACTGATGCGCGGCGAAGCAATCCCTGCACTCGCACCTAAGCATTCGCTGTTATTGCACATAGTATTTATATTAATACAGCAGAAAGCTTCCCCATGTAATCTTTTATGGGATTGCTATCGTTGCTGAGGTGATTATAGAAACATTTCACAGGTCAACACCGGCGTTGTAAACAGCGTTTGCAAAAAGGGCTTCCATCTTAAAAAATTACGGGGGATCTGGTATCTCTCTGCCTTATAATTTTTAAATATAGGGTGATCGCCGGGGAGGAATAAGTACACTTTTGTGTACTGGTGAAAATGACTAAAGTATTGGAATTTGGCCCTGCATCTGAGCGCCTGACATTTTATTTGATGTAAGGCAACCTGCATACAAAAACAACTGCGTACGAACAACCCCATAAACATACAAACCCATTGTAAAAATCATATCTCATTTCGCTCAAAAGCCACATGTATGGCAGGTATAAATGTAAATATTCTTTTCACCCGTTTGACTGATCAAAATACGAAAGCAGCCGGCTCACTGACCGAATTGCCGCTGCCTAAAACATATTTTATGAAAAATTTTACCATACTGATCTTTGCTTTGACCTTACTGGTAAATCATCTTACTGCCCAGCAGGGCTATATTTATATTCATAATAAAACGCTGGACGAATCTTCTGCAGTGGATTTTACCTACTCAGTCTCCGGGGGAATAACACCGGTGCCCGACTTTATGCTGAATGACAGGCCGGATAATATATTAATAAGAGATATCGGCAGCTCGCAAAACGGAAGGTTATGGGCTGTGAGCAATAATAATACTTTATACTACCGGGATATGGGCAGTGCAGATTGGGTACAGACAGCGGTTACCACAGCTAATGGCAGGATAGACGGAGGCTCCGGCGGGCAGGTTACCTATATTTCAGGTCAACAGGTATTTACATTTAACGGCACTACCAGTACTGCCCTCAATGTCAATAACGCTGCTTTTGGAGGATCCAATCCGGCAGATGTTGCTAATACCTGGGGAGGTACGGTTTATATTACTACCGCCGCGGGCGCTTTATGGCGTTATACCAGCGGTTCATGGATCAGGGTTGGTACCAGTACTAACAATACGAACAGGTTAGATGCCGACCCTGTTACGGGAAATGCAATTGTTGGCAAAACCGGTGGCAATGTTTATCGTATTACTTCCGGAGGTGTAGAAACCAATCTTGGCAAACCTGCAGGTGTAAGCAGCGGTAGTGTAGGAGATATTGCGGTAGATGCATCCGGCGCCATTTACGGAGTGTATTCAATAGGATCCACCGCCTATGTGTATAAATTTTTGGGAGGAACGGGTTGGAGTACTGAAGAGGTTACATCGAGGCGGGTAGCTTTCATCACAGCAGGCATTGGCGGACAGGTATGGCTGCGCCATCAGGGTTCGGGCACCGGGTTCACCCAACCTGTATTTTCCCGTTCGACAGACGGCAATGGAAATATCTGGTGGATAGATGATGAAAGAGTAAGAACAAGCCCGGCAGCAGGAAATGCTCAGATGTTTGAAGTGATTGAGGGCACTTATACCATTACGGAAACTGTTCCCGGAGGATGGGACCTCCAGAAGATAGAGATATTCGACCCTACCAATAATTCTACTGCCGATCTTGTTAGCAATTCTGTTACACTGAATGTTAGCTCCGGGGAAACAGTACATGTAATTTTTACGAATGGGCTGGTTAACTCCTTTGCTATGGATAACAGTTGCACTAACATTTATATTGAAGATTTCGGAACAGGCGCTGTGGGTACCTATGGACCTCCGATGACGGGGCAAACTTCCTATCATCACCAGGATGTAAGCGGGTCAGCGGAGGATGGCTATTATAAAGTAATAAGCCGGGTAACGGATATAGGATTCGGTCCCGGCAGTCCCCAGATGTATGATCACACGGATGGTACCGGCAATGGAAGAATGATGGTTGTCAATGCTTCTTACGACAAAAACGATTTCTTTCGAAGGCGTTTTAGCGGTTTAATACCGGGCGCGAGTTATAACTTTTCAGCGTGGATTGCCAGCATTTTTAACTCAGGTATTAAACCAAATGTCACTTTTCAGGCAATTAACCCAGGGGATTACAGTATTCTCGCATCTGTTTCAACCGGAGATATATCAGGCTACAGGCAATGGAATCAATATGGTTTAACATTTGTGCCCACATCAAGCAGTATAGATCTTTTGCTGGTGAACAATACTATTGGAGGTACTGGTAATGATCTTGCTCTTGACGATATTACGCTTGCCATATCTCCTCCGTCTACACCGGCTACTGTTGCAAATACAGCCTGCGGTTCCTCTGCCGGAAACATTACCGTTACATATCCTGTTGGTGCTGCTTATGAATATAGCATTAATGATATAGACTGGCAAAGCTCTCCTGACTTTACAAATCTTACTGCAGGCATATACACTGTTTATACCCGCTATGCATCGGCAACCGACTGCATCAGCAGTATAACTGATACCGTAAAACACGCTGTTTGCGGTAATGTATTTAATGATAGTAACGGGCTAACAGATAATACCGTGAACGGACCGGGTACGGATGCGAGTGCTACACTGTATGCCATTCTTTATGATAATACAGAGGAAAAGGTAACCGATACGGTGAAGATAAGCTCCGATGGTTCTTTTTCGCTGAAGGCAGTTGCCGGCAACAGCGCCAGTATTTATATCAGCGCTACACCGGCTACGATCGGACAGGAAACCCTGCCCGTGGTAAGCTTTCCCGGTGGCTGGAAAGTGACGGGAGAAAACAATTGCGGCATCACTCCTGCCTGTGCAGGACACGATGGTATTGCTGATGGCATATTATCATTGGGGATCATTACCGTTCCTGTTACAGAGGCCAACTTCGGTGCAGATCAGCAACCGTTCAGCAACAATATATTACAAACTGTAGCCTATCCTGCCGGAGCCATTATAGGTGCGGGTGCTATAACTTCCGATGTGGAAGGAACGGACCCGGAGCAAGGCACGCTTAACGGAAGCAATGCAGCAATCATTATTGATGTCCTGCCTGGTAATGCTATCATGCTATACAATGCTATTCCGGTAAATGCCGGCGATACAATAACAGGCTTTAACTCTTCTTTGTTATCGTTTGAAAATATTACAACCGGTTCTGTTAGTGTGGAGTTTGATTATTCATTTTTAGATGATGCCGGTGTAAAGAGTGAGGAACCGGGAACTTTTGTGATTCATTGGGGAACGCCGTTGCCTGTAACACTTAAGCGCTTTGAAGTATATAAGCAGGGTAATACAGCATTATTGCAATGGACCACTGCTGCAGAGCAAAACAACAGCGGCTTTAGCATAGAGCATAGTGCCGACAGCAGAGAATGGAAAAGTATAGGTTTTGTATCCTCATTATCTGCCAATGGTAACAGCAGTATTGAACTGTCTTATACATTTAATGATAAGCAGTCGCAAACCGGCATCAATTATTATCGCCTGAGGCAGATTGATTTTGACGGCACATACAGCTACAGTCCCGTTAGAGCTATAACTTTTATAAGTAAAGCAAACATACATATCTATCCCAATCCTGCTAAAGACGTCATAAAAATTACGGGACTAAAGGGCAATGAAACCGTACACATTATGAATATTACCGGTCAGCGCTTACGCACTTTAAAGGCAAGCGGCAATACTTTGCCGGCAGATATTCAGCAGCTTCCTTCAGGCATGTACTTTATCCATATAACAGATACGTCAGGAAAAGTAGTACATCATGAGAAGCTAATGAAGAAATAAGTTGTTACTGTTATTTGGTCAGGCACCGGGAATATCATTACCCGGAATGCATGCTGCTACCCGGAAATGATTTAGTTTTTTTTGAAACTATTTTCCAACCCGGCTATTTCATTGATCCCTTCAATTTCATGTATATTCTTTATGAAATATCCCGAACCAATTTTCCTGCTTTGTTCCAGGTATATCTTATTATGGCTTCCCATTAATATTACAATAGAAACGTCGGGATACAGATCTTTGATCACCGACAGCAAACCGAGCTCAGACGATTGAATAACAGGGATATCAAGTATGATAACATGTGGTTTCTCTTTATCAAGCATTCGCGCGGTTTCTGTAAATGAGTTAACCTCTTTTACATGTACATTAGCATCTAAAGTACTTAATATATGCTTCAGGTGGTTACAGATAAAAGAGGAATCACAAACGACCAGTAATTTGTGTTTTTTCAGGCCCATGCTTACATTGAAAGATTAGCGCAAATATAGAGCCGCCTGCAGGGAAAAAATATAGTATTGCAATGGGCTTTTTGTAGAATTCCAACTACAAAAGCAGTAAGTTAAAGCAGCTTGTTCTCAATACAATAAACAACCATCTGCGCATTAGAGCCCAGGTTCATTTTATCGCATATCCTTGCCCGGTAAGTGCTGATAGTGGTGACACTCAGCATCATTTGTTCGGCTATTTCTGAAACTGTTTTTCCTGAGGCGATCAGTTTCATTACCTCAAACTCACGCGTGGACAGCAGCTCATGCGGGAGCTTGTTTCTTTTTTCATCAAGAGAAAGCACCAGCTGATCGGCTATTGAAGGAGTAATATATTTTTTTCCAAGAAGCAATGCGTTTACAGCTTTTATCACTTCATCCGGAGCAGAGCTTTTTGTGAGGTACCCGGAAGCGCCTGCTTTTAAAACCCTGACCGCATATTGCTCTTCGGGCTGCCCGCTGAAAATAAGTACCGGGGTGCCGGGATAACTTGTTTTAATTTGCTGCAATGCTTCTAACCCCGACCTGCCGGGCATCGACAGGTCAAGAATTACCAGGTCATATTTTCCTCTCAGCATCTTTTTAAAAAGCCCTTCAGCATCGTCAGCTTCTTCTACTTCCGCCGAAGGAAAAGAAGAGCGTAACATTTCTGTAAGTCCAAACCGTACCACCAAATGATCGTCAGCAATAATAATTTTCATTGATTTAATATTTATACTGTAAGATCAGTATTCTGGTTATTATTGTATTATAACCCGCTACACTAAATTTACAATTCTTTTTTATCATTTAAAATGCCGGCTACATTTATCATTTAAAATTAGCCGGGCATGTGCGCCCGAAAAACAAGGAATATGATGGATGGTTAAAGTCAGTACCTGCTAATCATTGAAACGCGATATAATAATGTAATAAGGTTGGGTTAAGCTTCACGTTTTATTCCTAAGGTAATAAGCCTGCGTGTCGGATTAGCAGGTTCAGCCTTTTAATAACAGCGCCTGTATAAGCGTATCGCAATTTTTACATTCCTCCTGTATAAGCTCAAGGTCTTTTTTAATATCAGTATCCCGGCAACCGGCAAGTATAGAAAATACAATATGGCTAATGCCTGTTACCGGGCTTCTGAGATCATGGGCAACGATTTTCATCATACGACTGTTTTCATGATTACTTTGCTCAACGGATACCAACGCGTTTTCGAGCGCCTGCTTTTTGGTTACAACAATTTTATTTAAATGCCGTAAACGTTCCAGGTATTTACGCGTATTTTTCAGGCTCCGCCATATTAAAGCAACAATGCAACAAAGCAAAACAGCGCTTCCGGTTGCTCCCATAAGCAAGCGGTTTTTTTCGCGGCTGCGTTCCTCCAGGCGTTGATTAATACCTTCTCCTTCATTATTTTCAAACTCTAACTCCAGGTTCTTCCTGTCAAACAACTTAGCGGCATTTTTTACCGAATCTTTAAGGCTCGTATAGCGTTCCGCATATTGCAGGAACAGGTAATCATTTTTTTGAGCGTCATACAAGTCAGATTTTATCCTGTAGCTTTCCAACAGTATTTCCGTGTTTTTGTGCTTGTTAAGCATGCTGTCCAGCACCCGCAGGGCCAATAATGCCTTGTTCGTTTCTTTCAACTGCACATACATTGCAGCCTGGCTTGCCATAAGCATCTCGCAAAAACCCGGATCAGCCACTTTTACCCCTTCAATTGACTGAGCGAATAATTCTTCTGCCTGCTGATATTCCAGTTTTTGTACCAGCACGGTTGCCATAAAACCGCTGGCTGTAGCGCGGGCAATATTTAGAAATGGCAGGTTCTTATCCAGACCATACACCCGCCAGTTTTGGTTGATGAACTCAAGCGACCGGTTATAGTATATATAAGCACTATCGTACAACCCCATTTTAAAATAACAAAGACCTATGTTTGAAAGATTTTTCTGAATAAGAAAGAAGCGGACAAATACCTTTTCTCCGCACCGGGTAACTTTTTCATTATCTGCACGGTAGTTCTCCGCAGCCAGCATATACTTGCCCTGCGCGAACATGATATCGCCTATGTAACTTTTATCTGCTTCTGCAAAACAGGGATCTTTAACATACGCTGCAACTACCTGGCTGGCCATCAGGTAATAATGCAAAGCTTCGTTATAGTTCCGTACGGTTTTTAAACAATAAGCCTTGCTCCTGAGCATCAGTGCGTATGCCACTGCCCTTTTTTCGTTAGCTTTAACGTTGTTCTTTATCAAGTTTATGGCACTGTCAAGGTACAGATAAGTAAGAGGAGTATCTCTTTTGATTTCATAGAAAAAAATCAGCTTGGCAAGCATTACATTTTGCTGGTCAATAATACCCGGGCGGGGAAAAGCATGGTAAGAAGAATCAAGTATTTCCACGCTCCGCAATGGCTCTGTTGTTCCCATACTGTCAAAGGCGTTTATGGCCCGGTCAAAGTATGCCGGATGCTCATCATTGGCAAATTCTTCTCTGCATGCCGCCAGGCATGTTAAAAACACGAATAATAATATGTTCAGTCCTGGGTTGATAAAATACTTTTTTGCCTGTTACATTTTAATTGATCAGGATAATGGTATTTCTATGTAGAATGCGGTACCTCCCTTATTGCGATTACTAAACCACAAACGCCCGTGATGTTCATCTACAACCTTTTTAGTTATAAAAAGCCCCATGCCATAAGATTCTTCGCCGCTTGTTCCTCTTCTGCTCCCGGCCGTGTTTAACGAAAATATATTTTCTTTAATTTCATCCGGTATGCCTATACCCTTATCCAGTACAGATACCAGGGCAACACCACCCTCTTTCTCCAGGCTGATCTCAATTACCGAATGATCCGGGCTGAATTTTACTGAATTGTGCAAAAGGTTGTTAATGGCCCGCATGAACCTTTGGGTATCTACTTTCGTTATAATGCTTTCAGCCCTTAACCGGATAGATTGATTTTTTTCTTCTGCTTTGGATCGAAGCAGCTCTACGCATTGTTCAAGCAGTACGGCAAGGTCCGTGCGTTCCATCCTGAATTTCATACCCGTTTTTACACCGGGTGTCATCTCGGAAATTGTTTGTAAGGAGTTGGCACAGGTGTTTTCAATAATATCGAGTTTGTTTTTAATTTCCCTGCTGTACTGCCTGCTTTGCAACCGTGCTGTGGTTCGTATGATATTAGCAATATGGCTTTTTAAATTGAATGAAACGGCCCGGATAATTTTACTGTTTTCATTATAGGTTTGCTCCAGGATATTAAAAGCTTCCTGCAGGTCCTGGTTCTTTAAGCCGATCTCTTTGTTTAAGCCTGTCATAACCCCGGCAAAACGGTGCGACCGGCGTATATTATACCACAACAAGAGCAATATTCCTCCTGTCAATACGCAAAATGTTATGACCATTGCTATAAAAACCGACTTACGTTTGTTTTCACTTTCTAAAGACCGTCGCAAAGACTTTTGTTCTATTGTTTCAAACTCATTGCTTATGTCCCGGGCAACTATTTGCATGTCTCGCATCTCAACAGAATCTTTCAGGCGGAGATATAATTTCATGAACGTCACGGCATCGCCGGGTTTATGTTGCCTGAGAGCATAATACTTCATATGCTGGTACCAATGGAGTAGCGAAATATCATCAGGAAAGTTTCCAAGCGAGCTTTTCACGTCAGTCAGCACTTTAGCTGCTTTTTCGGGATAATTGTTCCGGAAATAAAAGGACACCAGTTTCAATTGCGTGTCGTGAGTAAAAGAATGATCCACGTTAGCAGTACCTTCAATACTTTTTAAAAAAAGTTCCTCTGCCATCTGAAAGTTCCCTTTTTTACCAGCTACCTCTGCCTGGTTACTGTATACAACTGCTTTGGCAAGCGTCACAAAACCTTTAGTTACGGTGGCATTCCCTTTATTACGGTCAATAAAATCAAGCGTTGAAGAAAAATAAAGATCAGCACTATCGTACATGCCGGCAAGACTATAGCAAATGCCTATATTATCCAGGTACTCCTGCATGGAAGCAAACTTTCTCGCATTGTCCCATTTACACTTCTGTTGATCGTTAAAACCCGCTTTATAGCTTTTGGCTGACTCAAGGAAATCGCCCTGCTCGTATAACAGTTTACCCACCCGTCCGTTATATTCATTAAGCAGACATGAATCTTTTAACAGATTCAGCACGATATTCTTACCCTCCAGGTACATTCTCATGCTTTCTTCAAATTTCTGAGTATGCATCAGTATATCACCCTTCACAAAAATCGCATCTGCGTAATACCATGCAATTTCTTTGTTGGAGGTATAATTGTATAACAGGTCAATAATACTGTCACAATAAAGCATTCCCCGCTGATAATCCCTGTGCGCATCATAAAAAAAATGACGTTTATAATTGTATTTGCGGTATATATCGCCAATACCGGGATGAACAAAAGCGTTGTAAGAGGCATCCAGGAACTGAATATCGGCGGCGGTTACATTGCTGTCTGGCAGGGGGATTTTCTGATAAATACTATCAAAATACTCAGGATGGTAGTATTGAGATGGATTTTCTTTACAGGACAAGAATAATACAATGCTACAGTATGTTATGAGCAGGTAAAACGGATGAGAGAAAGAGTAACCCGGAGTTCCTTTCTCTGTAATTAATAATATCTTCCTTACTTTTTTATCTCTATTCATATATTCACTTTCCAGAGATCAAAAGCCAGCAACGATTCATTAACGGGTCAGTTAAAACTGAGCTTAGCTCAATTGAACTAATACAGTTATTAAATATTTCATCTTACTATCCTGTTGTTTATATAAAACTTTTTTGAAAATTACATAGCAGTCAGGCTGGTCCGGGCTATTCACCTTTTAATAGATTATTGATCAACAAAGCCTATTTTACTTTAATAAGCGGATTAAAGCCATTATGATTGAAACCTAAATTATAAAATGCTATACTTACCTGATAGTACACTTTTGTGTATAATCACCTGTAGCGATGCAGCATATTGACTTTTATTGTTTATACAACAACATTTCCTGCCACATGCCGGTGCCAACTCCTGCAAAGAGTTTGTTGCAGGCAATGCATGTAGTAAATTTTCTACATCTGTTTTTTAAAAATAGTACCGTGGTTTTACACTTTCTCTATTTTACACAAGCATCTGAGGTAGTTACTTTGTATCGTCAATCAAATGATAATTTTCGAAGAAAGTATCTGGCTGATCGGCAGAAACAAAAAAGAAACGGGGGAGAACAATATGAAAACCGGTTGAATCATTTCGCACATTAGTGTACAAAGTACCTTATTCCTGTGAAACCAAATATGATCCGTACTTCTATTTTTAATCCATTATCCAATCCTGCCCTGTTTCTTTTTTAATTAAAACAGTAAATCTTATCCTATGCCTTTTGAAAGAAAAATGTATTCCAATCCTGAGCCAACCAGCCCATTGTATTGCAACGGTGAGAAAGCAGATGTTTCCAGCCTGGATTTTTATCGCCGTAATCTGAAAGGGAAAGGTATTTCCGAAAAAGAATTTCTTGATATACAGCTCATGATCGAGGAGGAGGAAAGAACAAAAATAGGGCGGGAACTTCACGATGGAGTGAACTCCCTGTTAGCGGTGGTTAAATTATATATTGATTGCATTGAAGTTGATACTGTAAAAGGAATGGCCGCCCGGGAGCAGGCGCTTTCTATACTTACATCTGCAATTGACAATATCAGGATTATTTCGGCGGAACTTGTGGTATCTCAAAAAAAGGATGTATCGCTTTTACAGCTAATAACCGACCTGGTTGCGAAAATAAAAGCCCTTGGTATCTTTAAAATAAGTTTTAAGCATAGCAGGAACAATGATCTGACAAAAATATGTGCACAACGCCGGCTAATGTTATTCCGCATCTTCCAGGAGCAATTAAACAACATTATAAAACACAGTAAGGCAAAACATGTCGACATCAGGCTGATATGCCGGAGCAAAAAAGCCGTTCTGATGATCTCAGACGACGGTGTGGGCTTTGATACATCCAGGGCGGCAGCAGGTACCGGAATGTCGAACATATATGCAAGGATCGTTAAATTTAATGGAGCTATGGAAATAAAAAGCGCTGTTGGAAACGGATGCGCGCTGAAAGTTTCGCTACCGCTTTCCGGTTAAAAAATGTTCCGCAGCCTGTTCAATTTATTTATTCATTATTCCAAAAAGTGCTGTATGAACAACCATCGGAATGCTGTTGTGCTTGATGATCACAAACTTTTTTCGCTCGCATGGGCTTGCCTGTTAAAAGAAACAAATTGCTTTAACAATACCATATGTGCTCAAAGTATTGATGAAGTAAAGCAATTGCTGGTTAAAGGAGAATCTACGCATCTGTTTATTGATTATATGATGCCGCAGGTGAACACCCTGGCTGAAATAGCCGGCATACGGGCGGGCTATCCGGGCATTTTTATAATTGTTGTCAGCAGCCTGACAAACACCAATGTGATGGCGCATTTACAGAAAGAGGGTGCCAATGCCTTTATCTCAAAAACTTCGGAGCGGCATGAAATTGAAGAATGCCTGTGCGCTATTGAGAATGGAAGGTTTTTTATGAGTGCCGATGTACGGTCAATAATGACAAATAATGTACAACGAACGCGCAGAGCTTTATTTACTCCGAGGGAATATGAAATACTAAAATATATTGCGTCAGGAAAAACGATCGAACAAACTGCATTGAACTTATTCCTGAGTAAGCACACTATCGTATCTCACCGCAGGAATATGATGGAAAAAATGGGTGTAAATTCCGCAACCGCTCTTCTTAAAAAAGCTGTTGAATCAGGAATGATATAAAGGTTAAAAACTATTTATGTAAGAGGTACGGTTCCGTTCTATGAGTTTGGCATGCTTGGTGGCGACAGCAGGATGAGAGGTTATTACATGGGAGCGCTCAGGGATAAAACAGCTATAGACGCGCAGATGGAATTGCGGATACCGGCATGGAGCATTTTTGGGCTAAGCACTTTTGTTGGGGCAGGGCAGGTAGCCCCCCGCTACGGAGTGCTTCAATTAAATGACTTCTGGGTTTCATATGGGGGTGGGCTAAGGATAAAGGTAGATAGCCGGAACAATACGAACCTGCACTTTGATATGGGTTTCGGCCGCGGCAATATCAAAGCCTTTTATATCAATTTTGCAGAGGCGTTTTAGTGAAATTTATTACATTTTATAATATCAATAAAATAAAAACAGGCCCTTATACTGACACAATAGCCCGGCAATTTTCAAAAGCCGGGCTATTATGAATCAATTCTGCTAATGCTTTTACAGCTTCATGTCGGCAATGATGCTCTTGATGCGTTCATTCAACTGCTCGTTCACTGATTCGTACGCTGCTGCGCTGCTTAGCCTGTCGTTTACACTAAAATAAAATTTTATTTTAGGCTCCGTTCCCGAAGGACGCGCGGAGATTTTGCTTCCATCAGCCAGGATAAACTGCAGTACGTTCGACTTGGGCAATGTAATATCCCACTCCTCTCCTGTTTGCGGGTTCTTCCCTTTGCGCAATTCATAATCGAGCAGTTGCACCACAGGCGACCCGTTAATGGATTTAGGAGTATTGTCCCTGTACGACTGCATCATTTCAGCAATTTCTTCCTGTCCGCGCATGCCTTTTTTAGTGATGGATATCAGATGCTCTTTATAAAATCCATACTGCACGTACAGATCAATCAGCTTCTCGAACAGGCTTCTGCCTTTATTTTTTTCGTAAGCTGCCATTTCGCACAATATTGCCACAGCGCTTACGGCATCTTTATCGCGCAGCTTGGGACCAACCAGTAAGCCATAGCTTTCTTCACCACCAATAATATAATCTTCTATTCCTTCTTTTTCCTTTATCAGCTCTGCGATCCATTTAAAACCGGTAAGCACATTATAACAGGCCACACCATTTTGCTCGGCAAAGCGGTCTATCATATCAGTGGTTACTATGGTTTTTACCACCATGTCGTTGGACTTGGCTATCCCTTTCGACTTACGCGCTTCTATCAAATAGCTGAAAGCCAGTACGGCAGTTTGATTGCCGTTTACCAGCAACCAGTTGCCTTTGGTATCCTTTACCGCTATACCCACCCTGTCTGCATCCGGATCCGTGCCGAGCAATATATCAGCATTCAGCTCTTTGGCTTTTTTCAAACCAATGCTCATCGCCTCGCTTTCTTCCGGATTGGGATACACTACCGTTGGGAAATTGCCATCGGGCTTTGCCTGTTCTTCTACGATCGTTACATTGGTAAAGCCGTAACGCTTTAATAATTCAGGCACCAGCACAATGCCTGTTCCATGTATGGGTGTATACACGATTTTCAGGTCGTGTTGTTTGGCAATTACATCGGGATACACGCTCAGTCCCTTCGCCATTTCCCAATACTTTTCGTCCATGTCTTTCCCTATCAGCACAATACGTTCTTCTCCCCCACTCCATTTTACTTCGTCCACCGAAGCGATTTTATCCACTTCTTTTATTACATTTTTATCGTGCGGCGGCACCAGTTGTCCCCCGTCATTCCAGTAAGCCTTGTAACCGTTATACTCTTTAGGATTATGTGATGCGGTACACACTACTCCTCCCTGGCAGCCCAGCGTACGAATAGCGAACGATAGTTCCGGGGTGGGGCGCAACGATTCAAATAAATATACTTTAATACCATTGGCGGCCATTACATTGGCTGTAATTTCGGCAAACTGCCGGCTGTTATTACGGCTGTCGTGCGCTATGGCTACTCTTATTTCCCCCCCGGGATATGTTTTATTAAGATAGTTGGCATAGCCCTGCGTAGCCATACCGATCGTATATTTATTAATGCGGTTGGTTCCTACTCCCATAATACCACGCAACCCGCCGGTACCAAACTCCAGGTTCCTGTAAAAAGCGTCCACAAGCTCATCAGGATTTTGCGATTGTATCTTTTTTATGTCGGCTTTGGTGGCTTCGTCAAAAGCGCCATTCAGCCATGAGTCTACGCGTTCGTTAATTTTAGTGTCCATAATAAATATGCATTAGAGTTTGCAATCAGTAAATATTTATCCGAATATCGTAGAAAATAAGAATATCAACAACTATTCCAGCCAGGCGCCCGTAACTTTATCATTGTCTACCTCCACAAAAATATGTTCCTGCAAAGTAGTGGCTATGGCAAAACCTATATAATCGGTATGCACCGGGAATGTTTTGTGGGTCCTGTCTACCAGGGCCAATGTCTGTATTTTTTTGGGTTGATCTTTCAAAAAAGGCTGAAGGGCGTATAACATGGTTTTGCCGCTATTGGCAACATCATCCACCACTATCACCACCTGCTTTTCAAAGTTAAGGGCAGTATCAATCGTTATCGTACGCGGAAATCTCTTGTCGTCCACTCCCAGTTCGGTTACTGTTACCTCACCTTTAAAAACAGGTTTCAGCAAATATTTTAACCGGTGCGCTATTACCACGCCGTTATCTTTTATACCCGCTAAAAGCAGCTTTTCTTCTCCCACATTCTGCTCCGCAATTTCGTAGGCCATCCGTTGCAGCTTTTTTTCTATCTGCTCATAAGTAAGAATATACTTTTTCATTCATCATTCAATTAAACTTTCCAAAACTAAGCGGTATCAGGTGTTTTTCAAATTTTCGCAGCATTTATTTGCAAGCCGGCTTTAAAGTACTACAGGCGGGAAACAATCACTACGCCGTTTTCGGGACAACTATTCGTACTAAACATCCTATCTTAGCGTTACAACAGGCAGAATGCAGATAGTATTACAATTGATATTTACCATTATTGCTATTGCGGGCATCGGATTGTTTGTTCGCAGGCTAATGGGCATACGGAAAAATATTTTGTTGGGCAGGGATGCCAACTATACCGATCAACCTTCGGCGCGCAGGAAGAATGTATTATTGCTGGCGTTCGGGCAAAAGAAAATGTTCAGGAACCCGCTGGTGGCTATACTCCATTTTTTTGTATATGCCGGCTTTATTATTATCAATATAGAAGTGCTGGAAATAATACTCGACGGTATACTGGGCACACACCGTTTATTTGCCCCGGTACTGGGCGCATTCTATTCCTTTCTTATCAACAGCTTTGAAATACTGGCCGTACTGGTAATATTCGCCTGCGCCACTTTCCTGGCAAGAAGAAACATTATTAAGCTTAAACGTTTCATCAGCAAAGACCTGGACGGCTGGCCGCGCAGCGACGCCAACTACATACTGATCACCGAAATCGTGTTGATGCTGCTCTTTCTTACCATGAACAGTACAGACCAGGTATTACAATCAAAAGGATATGGGCATTATGCAGCACATCCGACCGGCCCGTTTTTGATTTCAGGATGGATAGCGCCTTTATTTGCCGGCTTAAGCAACGGCATGCTGGTAGCAATAGAAAGAAGCTGCTGGTGGCTGCATATACTGGGGATACTGGCTTTTATGAACTACCTGCCTTATTCAAAGCACCTGCACATCATACTTGCATTTCCTAACGCTTATTACGCACGTCTTCAGCCATTGGGCATCATAAATAATATGCCGGCCATACAAAATGAGGTACTGTATGCCATGCAGCCCGAGCTGGCTCCTGCCCCGGATACCAATGCCGCTCCCGCACGTTTTGGCGCCAAAGATGTATTTGATTTAACCTGGCGCAACCTGCTGGATGCCTATTCCTGTACAGAATGCGGGCGATGCTCCGCCGCCTGCCCGGCTAATATGACAGGAAAATTATTGTCGCCCCGTAAAATTATGATGGATACAAGAGACAGGCTGGAAGAAGTAAGCAGGAATATACATGCCAACGGAACATTCGTTGACGACAATAAAAGCTTGCTGCATAACTATATTTCGGTAGAAGAGCTAAGAGCCTGTACTACCTGCAACGCCTGTGTGGAAGAATGCCCTGTGAGCATCAGCCCGCTGGAAATTATTATGGAGCTGCGCCGCTGCCTGATCATGGAAGAAAGCAATGCGCCCCAGGAATGGAATGTAATGTCATCTAATATCGAAAACAATTTTGCCCCGTGGAAGTTCAGTCCCGATGACAGGGATAAATGGGCAAGCGAGATGCTGTAGTATGAAAATTTGAGATTTGAGATGAGCGATGAGCTTTCTGCTATGGGCTATCGGCTATGAGCTATGGGCTGTGAGTTTTCGGCTATCGGCCATAAGCGAAGTCAATTTCAAATATCAAATTTCAAATATCAAATTCTTTAAATAACCTGCAACCTACTCCTTCTTTGCCAGTACAGACAACAATACCGTGAGGTTATCAGACATGGTAATACTGCCACCACCTACATTATAATCACGCCGGTTCAATGTAAATTCTCCTTCAAACAAGTAATCATCGCCCCTGGGCGTGGCTTTAAAAGGAAAGGAGATCTCTTTTGTTACATCTTTAATGGTAAGATTGCCAAATACAAAAAGATATTCTTTATTGGTGCTGCTGGTAACTTTTGTTGATACAAAATGAATGGTGGGGTACTTTTTTGCATCAAAGTATTCTTCCTGCTGCAAATGATTGTCCCGTTGATCAATACCGGTATTAATAGTGCCTGTTTTAACAGAAACATCAAAGTGCGCTCCTGCAAGACTATCTGCGTAAAAGCTGATCTTACCTTCCAGCCCTTTTAGTGTACCAGTTACATTCACACCAAAATTTTTGATCCTGAATTTTACTTCCGAATCCTCATCTTTTGGAATAAACTGCTGGCCAAGGGCCCAATTTGTAAAACCCATTAAAAATAGAAATCCTAAAAAATGCTTCATGGGCGCAGGTTTTTCGGGGTATTTCAAAGATATTAACAGATTTGTTAATACAGTTCTTAATATTTGAAATTTAGTGCGCAGCAATACCTGAGATATGAAATAGGTAAATGGCATTTTTCGTTTAGTTTTGGAACAAAATCATTTTTAGCATGCATGTTCCCCTGATGTCGGATTATTTTGCGAATGGAGAA
Organism: Chitinophagaceae bacterium; assembly: GCA_019638595.1. GTDB lineage: Bacteria > Bacteroidota > Bacteroidia > Chitinophagales > Chitinophagaceae > Agriterribacter. Next base: position 7,499 of record JAHBTJ010000040.1, on the reverse strand, counting down.
ACACCGGAAGTATTATTCTGGGTAGGTTGTGCAGGCAGCTTTGATCAAAGGGCTCAAAAAATTACCAAAGCATTCATCAGCATCCTTAATAAAGTGCAGGTAAAATATGCCATTCTTGGTAAAGAAGAAGCCTGCACCGGCGATCCTGCGCGCAGGGCCGGTAACGAGTTTTTATTCCAGATGATGGCCTACCAGAATATCCAGACCCTAAACAACTATAATATCCAAAAGATCGTAACTGCCTGCCCGCATTGCTTTAACACGCTTAAAAACGAATACCCGGTTTTAGGAGGTACATACGAAGTGATCCACCATTCTGTTTTCCTGCAGCAGTTGATAGACGAGGGAAAAATAAAAATGAAAGAAGAGGGTAGTTTTAAAGGAAAGCGCATTACCTACCACGATAGTTGCTACCTGGGGCGGGCCAATAATATTTATGAAGCGCCGCGAAAGGTGCTGGAGGCGCTGGATGCCGAACTGGTAGAAATGAAACGATGCAAAAGCAAGGGACTGTGTTGCGGTGCGGGTGGTGCGCAGATGTTTAAAGAAGAAGAAAAAGGTAACATAAGGGTAAACCTGGAAAGAACGAATGAAGCCCTGGAAATACAGCCGGAAGTGATCGCTTCTGCCTGCCCTTTTTGCAATACCATGCTCACAGACGGTGTAAAAAATCGCGAAAAAGAAGAACAGGTACAGGTGCTGGATATAGCGGAACTGATCGCCGCCTCTATGCTATAGCTTTTATACATTCCGATCTCAAGCTTATTTTCGAACGTGGCGGATCTCACATTTTAAACCTGAAATTGTAACAGCGTGGTTATTACGTCACAAATCAACAATCAGAAATCATACATTTAAAATGCGCTACGGAAAAAACATACTCATTCTTACCATTGCGATGGGCATCGCGCTTTTCTTTTATATAAGAAATGTGCAGCAGGAAAGAAGTGACAGCATTCAACTGTTATTCGCCAAACCTCAACCCGGCGATGTATATAAAATACGGTATACCGATTTAGGCGGTGGCCGTTCGGTACGGTATTTTAAGGTTGCCGAAATTGGGGAAGACGCGGTATTCTTTTATCGGGGTAAACTCAGCGGCTGGAATGTAAGCGATGTATTTTTAAGTGAATTTGATATCAGCCAGCTATTAAGCTTTTCGTATGCCGACCTTAAAAAAATAAAAGAGGGTACATTCAACAACAACGAAATGCAAAACGCGCAACTGGTAGAAATTGAAAGAGGAAAAACTCATTTACCACAAAACAGCCTTTAGCTTTGTAAATATGATATAATGAAACTACATGGAACCTGTTCTGCCATTGTACTGTGTATTTTAATGCAGTTGTATCATCCGGCTATCGCCCAGCAGGAAAAAGCGGGCGCAGAACCCCTTACCTACCGGTACTTTAACCAACTGCGGCAGGATGTATCCTGGCAACTGGTTGACAGCGTTCCCCTGCATTTTACTACCTATCATACACAGGGACTTACCAGGGCCGGTAACTTTTATTTTCTGAGCTCCGTAAAGGTAAACCGCTGGCCAAAAAAATATCCCGCTCCTGTTGACGGCTTTGACCGGGATCCCGGAGACGGAACAGGTTACCTTTTTAAGTTCGGTATGGACGGCAGGCTGACCGACAGCGTTTGCCTGGGTGAAAACGGGCTGTATCATCCGGGAGGTATTGACTTTGACGGTACCTATATATGGGTACCCGTATGCGAATACCGCCCTTTTGGAAAGTCGTTCATCTACCGGGTACACCCCGAAACCCTGGAAGCTGTGCTTGTTGCCACGCTGCCAGATGCTATAGGAGCTGTTGCATATAACCGTGCAACCAACGAGTTAACAGGTATGAATTGGGGCAGCAGGGTATTTTATAAATGGAAGATCAGGTATACAAAAGGAACTCCAAGGGCTGAGCTGCAAAAAGAAAAGGGTACTAATAATCCTCATTTTTATGTTGACTTCCAGGATTGCAATTATGCAGGCAATAATAAAATGATCTGCTCGGGGCTACGAGTCTATAAAAACGTCCAAGACGTACCTATCCGGCTGGGCGGACTGGAATTGATAGATATGGATGATTATACAGCAGGCTTGCAGTTGCCTGTAAACAAATATACCGGCAAGGGCATCATAATTACCAACAATCCATTTTATATTGAGGAAGCCAACGGGATGCTGCAATATTATTTTATACCCGAAGATGACGCATCTGTACTGTACATTTACCGCCTGCAATAAATACAATTTATTACAATATCCCTCCTGCAAGGCATAAATAAAAAAGGAGGCTATACAATAACCTCCCTTTTAAATTTCTTACAAAAAAGAATTATTTATTATCAGCCTCATCGTATTTCTTCTGGTAAAAATCGGATTTAGCTTTGTCTTTTTTCCTGTCGTAGCAATATGACAGGTTATTACAAGCCGACTTGTATTCAGATTTTTCAGACAATTTCAGCTTGTCTTTTTGGTCCAGGGTATTGAATACTACTTCAAACGGAGGAATGGCTTTATCGCAAAGAGCAACTACCTGCGCCTTCAGTTCATCTTTCTTCTTTACATCTTCGGGTTTGGTACTTTTAATTTTATTGGCATCTTCTTCAATAAACAAAGCCTGGTTGAAATAGTGCTTGGCCAGGTTAAGATTGGCTTCCAGCGCGTCGGGCTTTAAAGCCAGGGCCTGTTTATACAAGCCTTCTATCTTGGTTACACGTTCATTATAGTCTGCAGGTCTGTCTTTAATATCACTTACATGCGTTTCATTAAACAGCTCGTTCGCATAATCAACGATCATCTCAAAATTTTCCGGGTTACTCTTAATCAGCTCTTCGTATTTGGCGTATATCGCTTTTTTGTCGCCCTGGTTGCGCAGGTAATCAAATTCTACCAGTGGCAGATAATCATCCTTGGGATATAGCTCAGTTCCCATCTTGATATACTTCTGCATATTGGGAATATCCTTTTTGTCGAGATAGTATTTTGCCAGGTAACGATAAATGGTTACATGCTCCGGCTTGGTACCGCCTATTTTAGCGTCTGCGAGCTTTTGAAAAGCAACTACCGCATCCTCGTCTTTTTTGGCGTTCATTGCCGCTAATGCGGAATAATATAGCAATGTAGTATCAAGCTTGGAAAGTCCCCATCCCTGCGCAAAAATAAAATCGCCTATAGCACCCGATTTTTTAAAGTTTGCCAACGCATCCTCGTACTTTTCGGCATTGTATTGAGCGGCCGCCTGGTCAAAATAGCCACCATATAAATCGTAAACGGGTTTGTAATTTTCCAGCGTCAGGTAGGTAGTGGTTTGGTTCTTATCTATCTCTACCGCTTTTTTTATGGACTCAAACGCGTCAGCCCGTCCATCGGGCACCAGTGTTTTAAACTGGTCGCTGGCAGCAATGGCGCCGTATATTTTAGCTTTTGTAAACCATACTTCCGCGTTTTTTTGTTGCTTGGGGTTAGTGAGCAGTTGTTCTATTCCATCCTTTGCCTTGTCCAATTCATTGTTCTTAAGCATGTCTTTTACCTTGTTAAGGTTTTGGGCCGACAGGCTTAAGGCGAAACCCGCAATCAGGGTCGTTAATATTACTTTCTTCATGTTGATTGTTTTAAAATACATTAATCTACTGGTTTTTAGTGGATTATATTTGGGAATCTAAACTTTCATTGAATGTTCCGTCTTGCGGTTCGGCGCCATTTCCATTATCATTTTCATACCTGGCCAGTTGGGTAATAGCTGCTATAGCGTCATCTTCATCAAGCCTGATAAGCTTTACTCCCTGGGTAGCCCGGCCCTGTTCGCTTACCTGGCTAACCGCCATACGAATGGTAATTCCCGACTTGCAGGTGATCATCAGATCTTCATTTTCACTCACATCCAGTATTCCAACAAGCGAGCCGGTTTTTTCGGTTACATGGATGGTTTTTACACCTTTGCCTCCGCGGTTGGTGATGCGGTAATTATCTTCTCCCGATTCATCTGTTATAGGAGTACGTTTACCAAATCCCTTTTCGCTTACTACCAGCACGGTCCGTGATTTGTCGTCTTTTTTGACACAAATCATGCCAACCACTTCATCATTTCCGTTATCCACTTCAATACCGGATACTCCTATCGCTCCACGCCCGGTTACTCTTACTTTATCTTCCGGGAAGCGGATAGCCCTGCCGCTTTTAACCGCCATCATAATTTCACTGTTACCATCTGTAAGCCTGGCATCCAGTAGCTGGTCTCCTTCTACGATCGTAATTGCATTCACCCCGGTTGCACGTGGTCTGCTAAAGTCTTCTAAAAGTGTTTTTTTAATAATGCCTTTCCGTGTACAAAGTACAATATAATTATTCTTCACAAAATCTCCGTCGTCCAAATTTTTTACATCTACAATGGTCCTTACCTTGTCGTCCGGCGGTAATTGTATCAAATTCTGGATGGCTCTGCCCTTGCTGTTCTTGTCCCCTTCGGGCAACTGGTATACTTTTAACCAGTAGCACCTGCCTTTTTCAGTAAAGTACAACAAAGTATGGTGGGTAGAGGCCACAAACAGGTGCTCAATCCAGTCCTCTTCCTTGGTGCGGCCTCCAATGGCTCCCCTTCCTCCGCGGTTCTGCTGCCGGTATTCGCTGGCAGAAGTACGCTTGATATAGCCCTGGTGGCTGATGGTAATCACCACGTCTTCTTCTTCTATCAGGTCCTCTATCCGCATTTCGTCTGCCAGGTACTGTATTTCCGACCTGCGCTCATCGCCAAACCTGTCTTTAATTTCGGTAAGCTCTGCTTTTATTATATCGTATCTCTTACCCTCATCACCCAGCAGGTCTTTGAGATAAGCGATTTGTTTCATGATCTCGTCATATTCTTCCTTGATCTTTTCGCGCTCCATACCGGTAAGGCGTTGCAACCTTAGCTCAAGTATAGCCCTGGCCTGCACTTCATCCAAACCCCAGCCTGCGTTTATCAGGTTTTCCCTGGCTATTTCGGGCGTGGAAGAACTCCGGATCAATGAAATCACCTCGTCCAGATGATCAAGTGCTATCAGGTAGCCCTGTAATATATGGGCTTTCTTTTCCGCTTCTCTTAATTCATATTTTGTACGGCGCACAACCACCTCATGCCTGAATTCAATAAACTCGCTGATCAGGTCTCTGAGGTTGAGCGTTTTGGGTCTGCCTCTTACAATAGCTACGTTGTTGATACCGTAAGAAGTTTGTAATTCGGTATGCTTGTACAGGTGGTTGATCACCACGTTCGCAATAGCATCCCTCTTCAGGTCTACAACAATACGCGTACCTTCTTTTTCGGTAGACTCGTTATTTACGTGGGCAATGCCATCAATTATTTTTTCATTTACCAGCTCGCCAATGCGGTTGGTGAGCGTATCGCGACTAACCTGGTAAGGAACCGATGTAATGATGATCTGCTCCCTGCCGCTGGGCTTGGTATCTACATGCAGCTTACCGCGCAGCACTACCCTGCCGCGGCCGGTATGCATAGCGGCACGAATACCCTCATAACCATAAATAATACCGCCTGTTGGAAAATCGGGGGCTTTTACATATTTGATGAGCTCGTCAATGGTTATTTCCCTGTTGTCTACATAGGCTATGCAACCGTCTATTACCTCGCTCAGGTTATGGGGCATCATGTTGGTTGCCATACCTACGGCAATACCGCTTGAACCGTTTACCAGCAATTGGGGAATACGTGTAGGAAGGATCGTAGGCTCTTTTTCCGAGTCGTCGAAGTTGAGCTGGAAATCAACCGTATCTTTTTCAATATCATCCAGCATATGTTCGGCAAGGCGCTGCAACCTGGCTTCCGTATAACGCATTGCCGCCGGGTCGTCCCCATCCTGGTTACCGAAATTTCCCTGTTTGTCAACAAGCGTATAGCGCATATTCCAGTCCTGCGCCATACGTACCATGGCATCGTATACGGAAGCATCACCGTGCGGGTGATATTTGCCAAGCACCTCTCCTACCACACGGGCCGACTTTTTATAGGACCTGTTATAATTAAGCCCAAGGTCGTTCATGGCATACAAAATACGGCGGTGCACCGGCTTCAGGCCATCCCGCACATCGGGCAGGGCCCTGCCTACAATTACACTCATAGAGTAGTCGATGTAGGCAGTTTTCATCTGCTCTTCAATATTGACCTGGATGATGCGGTTAACGTCGCTGGTTTCCAAAGGCTCTAAATTATCTTCCATAATATGCTAATATGCTACTGTAACCTGATTTTAAGATGAGTGGTTTTAAAATAAGTGCAAAGGTACTGTTTTTAAGCCTTTTTATCCTTAATTTCAGGCTTTTTCTGCCCTTTTTATCCACGTGGTGTGGATAGTTTGCACTGCAAAATACATGAGCATGACTTTGCAAAAAAACAGCCTGCCGGAAAAAAAGATCCTTGTTTTTGGTGCAGGCAAATCGGCCACCTGTTTAATTGATTACCTGCTCAAACAGGCTGCAGATCACAACTGGCAGGTTATTGTGGTAGATGGTAACCTCGAACAGGCACAGGTCAAATCGGGCGTATCCTCCTTTGCCCTTCCCATGCAGGTAGACGTAAAAGACCATGAGAGCAGGAATGCATTGATCATGCAATCCGATATCGTCATTTCCATGCTGCCCCCCGGGTTACACCCGCTGGTGGCCGAAAACTGCGTTGCCGCAGGTCGTCATTTGCTTACAGCCTCCTACGTGGATGAGACGATAAAAAGCATGGAGCCGGAGATCAGGAAGAAAGGCCTTTTATTTCTTTGTGAAATGGGACTCGACCCTGGCATCGATCATATGAGCGCCATGCAGCTTATTCATCGTATTCGTGCCGGAGGAGAAAAGATCACTTCATTTCATTCCCATTGCGGCGGACTGGTAGCCCCTGAAAGTGATGATAATCCCTGGCATTATAAGATAAGCTGGAACCCGCGCAATGTGGTAATAGCCGGAAAGACGGGAGCAGTTTATAAATCAAACAACGAGATACGGCAACTCCCCTACCATCTGCTTTTTGATCCTAGCCGCACTACAGCAATAGCCGGGCATGGTTATTTTGCATGGTACCCCAACAGGGACTCCCTGGCTTATATTTCCTTGTATACGCTGGAGGACTGCTCTACTTTTATCCGTACCACTTTACGCCATCCCGATTTTTGCACGGGCTGGAAAAAGGTCATTGAGCTGAATCTGACCGACGAAATCCATCCCTACGATACACGTGAGCTTACCTACAGGGAATTCTTTCAGACCCATCTGCTACAGCACGACCTTACCGAAGTTGCCATTGGTGACAACAGGGAAAAAAACATGCTGGCTTACCTCGGTTTTTATGATGATGAGAAGATCGGTAACGGCGTATGTACTGCCGCCGATGTGCTGCAAAAGGCACTGGAAAATAAACTGAAGCTGAAGCAGCAGGACAGGGATATGGTGATCATGCAACACGAGCTGGAGCATGGAACAGAAGACCAGCGCCGGAAAACCATAAGCA
>JAHBTJ010000004.1 GCA_019638595.1 Chitinophagaceae bacterium | reverse complement strand
AGCTGCTTTTAAAAGCGGATCGTCTTTTTTGCGGGGCGGGGTATTATCATGGCCAGCTATAGTTTTTTTGTTCATAGTAGCATTGTTGTAGCGTGGCGTATTTGTAACAGATCAAATATAATGGATAATAAACAAGGGATAAAGAAAATCATCATCAACCGTCGTCAGTTGCAAAGGTTACAAGTTGTGTATCTTCCCTACACCTTATACCTTATACCACTATGCTGCTGGCTCATATAGACTGACGGCTGACAACCTCACAGCACTACTTAAATATCACCGCACCCTGGTTCCGGATAAGTTCTATTTCAAGTTGCTTAAGATGCTGGTGTGTTTGCAGCAAGGTGAGTTGTTCCTCGGGTGAGTGCAGCTTTTCCAGGTCGCGCTGGTTTTCATCTATAAGGCGTTTTATTTTCCGGAGCTTGAGATAGTTTAAGGTGGAAGCAACTTCTTCCCTGTATAGTTCTTCCCGTGTAGGCATCGGGCCGTCATAATGTTCTTTCCAGTTATGGCTGAGCTCATACCTGGTATCCATCAACCCTACAACCAGTGTGCTCAATTCTATATTTTCGTGATACAAAAAGCTTTTAGGCGAAGGGTCCACTCCATTCTGCACCCAGGTTTTGTACGTTTCAATGATCAGTAACATCTGTTTGTTATCAAACAATTCATGCAGGCTGTTGCTGTCAAACTCCGAAAGAATATAATCGTATACTTTTTGTTCTTCACCCCAGTCGTAAGTACCAAATTCAAGCAAGGCCCTGGTAATATTCCGCTCAACCAGCTCATCTTTATTCAACAGGCTGAGTGTTTCATCCTCAGTTATCCCGGGGGTACTCTCCGCGTTTTCGGGCCGGGCATTTAACTCTGCGGCCTGCGCTTTGTTTTCCTGCTTTGTAACGCGATCGCGTATAAACTTATTGACCAGGGCATTTAAACCGGCTTCATCAATATGAAGTAACCCGGCACACTGCCGTATATAATCCTGTTGCTTGGTAAAATCTTCTGCTTTATTGAGCCGGGATATCGTTTCTGCTATGCGATTTACCACGGCAGATTTTTTGACTGAATCGTTGCCGGCATCTTTCAGGGATACTTCCAGTTGAAACAGTACAACATCTTTTTTGTTTTGCGCTATGAAATTTCTGAAAGCCTCATTGCCTACTTTCTTTACATAGCTGTCAGGATCCTCTTTATCCGGTATCAATACCAGTTGCACATTCAAGCCTTCTTCTAAAGCCAGGTCCAATCCGCGTAAGGCGGCTTTAATACCGGCAGAATCGCCATCATAGATAATGGTAAGATTATTGGTATATTTTTTTACAAGCCTTAACTGGTCGGGAGTCAAGGAAGTGCCGCCGCTGGCAACCACGTTTTCTATCCCCGCCTGGTGAAGGGATATTACATCTGTATAGCCTTCTACCAAAAGACATTCATCCGCCCGGTCTATGGCCTGCCGCGCAAAATAGGAGCCATACAATATTTTGCTTTTAATGTAAATTTCGTTCTCAGGCGTATTGATGTATTTAGGCGCACGATCGTTTTTACCTATGATCCGGGCCCCGAAACCGATTATTTTACCGGTTTGATTGTGTACCGGGAAAATGATCCTGTCACGATAGTTATCCACCAGTTGCTCATCGCGGGTAACTACCAGCCCCGATTTTAATAAAAATTCAGGATTGTATTGCGCTTCGGCAGCCGCTTTGGCAAAAGCGTCTCTTTGCCGGCTGCAATAGCCCAGTTGAAATTTTTCTATTACAGCATCGTTAAAGCCCCGTTCTTTCAGGTAACTGAGCGCTATATCCTGCCCTTCCTCGGTGTTAAGAAGCATATCCGAGAAAAATTTTTGGGCGAAATTGTTGATGATGTAAAGGCTGTCTGCTTTTTGCTGTGCTTCTTTATAGGCAGGGCTTGTTTCCGTTTCTTCTATCTCTACATTATACCTGTTGGCCAGCCAGCGGAGCGCTTCCACATAGCTGTACTTTTCATGCTCCATCAAAAAGCTGATGCTGTTACCGCTCTTGCCGCAACCAAAGCACTTGTAAATTTCTTTTGCGGGAGAAACGGTAAAGGAAGGTGTTTTTTCGTTGTGGAAGGGACAGAGCCCCAGGTAGTTGGTACCTCTTTTCTTTAATTTTACAAAGCTGCCAACAATATCTATTACATCTATCCTTGATAATATCTGCTCTATCGTATGCTGCGAAATCAAATCTGAAACAGTTTTATTTAGGCGCTACAAGTTAATATGTATCAAAGTATCCATGAATTTTTTTTTAATGGAATGGTTTGCAACAATTTAAAAATCTGTTATACGTTATACACCCTGTTGTCTATATCCTCGAATAACTATAATAACTCCTATGAAGAGAATTATACTGTTTTTGGCCACGGGTTTGTTGATATTTATCAATTCATTTGCGGGCGATAAGGAAAAAAATACGCTTGCTGCGGTAGCAGGCTTTAACGCGTCTGTAACTACAGGCTGCGCTCCTTTAGCTGTACAGTTTACGAGTACTTCCACCAGCGATGTGGGAGATCCTATTATTAGTTATACCTGGAATTTTGGCGATGGAACTATTATCACCAATACAGATCCCAATCCCCAGCATACTTATAATTCGCAAGGTACTTTTACAGTGGTACTTACTATTAATACAGAGGCAGGTTCTACAAATACAAAAGCAGAAGCAGGTTATATACAAACATTTGAAAAATTTACTCCCAATTTAGGACCGGATGCAACGCTTTGCGCAGGCTCTATCGGGGTAGGTTATTTGCTGCAAACCAATGTTCCCGGTGGTTTAACTTATACCTGGGATGATCCTTCCAGTAACGGAAACCCTTCGCGCTACGTAAGCTCAACCGGTACCTATTGGGTGGAAGTAGGCAATGGCACCTGTACGGCAAGAGATACGGTAAATGTAGTGGTAACCGCTTCGTTTGCGGCAAATTTTAATTATACGGTATTAGACAATTGCGGCAGCATGCAGGTACAGTTTAATAACCTGACTACACAATGTGGCGCAAATGATCTGGAGTACTCCTGGAGTATATACGGCCCATCGGGGAGTTACGATTGGTACGGGGATGAAAACCCTGTGCATACTTTTACGGAAGAAGGCGATTATGAAATTGAATTAAACGTATATGATCCGAATACGGGGGATGGAGATGGGATTATAATACCCTTTACGGTAGCCTTTTCTTCCGGGCCTGCTACGCCTGATTTAGGAGGTGACAAGACCATTTGCGCCGGTAACAGTGTTCAGTTAGATGCGGGATATGAAGAAGGCGTTACTTATAGCTGGTCGCCTGCAGCCGGACTGAGCAACCCCAATATTTACAACCCCGTGGCTACCCCTGCAGGAACGACTACCTATACCGTTACTAAATCAAAATGTGGTGTTGACGAGGTGGCAAGTATAAATATTACGGTAAATCCTGCCTTCACCGTAAACCTGGGGCCAGACCAGGAAACCTGTGGCGGTGTAATAACATTTAATACCGGTATAACCGGGGCTACCAGCATTGTATGGGGCGGCACTGTAGATGGCTTCGGCAATGGGTTTACTAACAGTCCAACTGCGCCTACGAACCTGCCGGGCACCTATTGGGTATCGGTAGTGAAAGACGGATGCGAGGCAAGGGATACAATTGTTGTGCATTCCAAGCCTTCCGTACATGCTGAATTCAGTTATGCGCAAACCAGCTTCTGCGTTCCTTATTCGGTAAAATTCACCGATATGTCTGCCATTAATTGCGGAAGCCTGAGTACATATATATGGGACTTTGGTGATGGAACGGTTATAACACGCACTCCGCCCACCACTGCTCAAAAAAATCCAACGCATAATTATGCAGCAACAGGCAGCTATGCTGTTTCATTGATTGTAGCGAATAATAACGGCAAATCAGATACTTTTTCGGTGGTGATAAATGTAACAGGCAGCGGGCCATCAGTTGACCTGGGCCCCGACAGAGCACTCTGTGCAGGAAGCAGCACAACCCTGGATGCAGGCAATGCAGGAGCTACTTATTTGTGGAGCACCGGGGAAACCACGCAAACCATTGATGTAACTACATCGGATACTTATTATGTTACGGTAACCAATGGCGCATGCAGCGACAGGGATACCATTACAGTAAGCTTTAGCTCGGCGCCGGCAGTAGTGAGCCTGGGGCCAGACAGGAATATCTGTACAGGTACCAGCACTATATTGGATGCAGGCAATGCGGGTTCCACCTTTTTATGGAGCACCGGGGAAACTACCCAGACTATTTCAGTGAATACGGGGGGTAATTATTCTGTAATAGTAGGCGATGGTTCCTGCACAGGCGGAGATGACATCAATATTACAGTAAGCGGGGTGCCGCCGGTAGTAAACCTGGGCGCCGACCAAAATATTTGTGCAGGCGGTTCAATTACACTTGATGCCGGCAACGCGGGATCCGGTTATTTATGGAGCACCGGGGAAACCACACAAACGATCAATGTAACCACTACAGGCACCTATTCTGTTACGGTATCCAATGGATCATGTTCAGCTGATGATGATATCAATATAACAGTCAATACATCCACGTTGAATGTAAATCTTGGTAACGATACAACCTTATGTTCGGGGGGAACGCTTACCCTGGACGCGGGCAATGCCGGGGCAACCTATTTGTGGAGCACCGGTGAAACTTCACAAACCATTATTGCATCCTCAACCGGCAGCTATTGGGTAGAAGTAAGCAATGGTAGTTGCTTCGACAGAGATACGATTAATGTAACTATTAATACAACCCCGCTTGTAGTAAACCTGGGACCAGACGCTGAGATGGCTTGCGGAGTATATACAATAAATTCAGGTGTATCGGGAGCCAGCAGTATTATATGGGGAAGTAACCCTGTTATTCCGGAACTGGAAGGCTATAACACAGCGTTCCCTCCCAGATCTTCTATTTCAATATTAGATCCCGCTACTTATTGGGTAACAGTGGTAAAAGACGGTTGTACGGCACGCGATACTATTGTAATTACTGCTAAAAAGCAGGTAGATGCGAATTTTATATACTCCCAAACAGTTAATTGTCCCCCCTATTCGGTTAAATTCACTTCCGACGGGTATACGACTTTTGCTTGTGGCACACGGAGAAACTTTACCTGGGATTTTGGCGATGGCACTGTAGTTACCTACGCATCCCCTCCTGCGGCAGGGGCGCTGCAAAGAAATCCTGTACACGATTATGCTGCTGCAGGTACCTATAATGTTACATTAATAGTTACCAACAGCAATAATAAAGCTGATACCGTAACAATACCGGTAACTGTAACAGGATCGGGCATTGACATAAACCTGGGCAATGATACTACTATTTGTACCGGCACAACCCTTACGCTGGATGCCGGCAATCACCCGGGCGCTACCTATGCGTGGAGTACCGGCGAGAGTTTCCAAACCATAGATGTAACTACATCGGGTACTTACAGCGTTACTGTTTCTAACGGTATTTGTAACGCTGTTGATAATATCGTAGTAACGGTTTCACCCGATCTTACCGTTAACCTGGGTAACGATACCACCATATGTACAGGTAGTACTTTGGTACTGGACGCCGGGCATCCGGGAGCTACCTACCTGTGGAGCACCGGTGAAACTTCACAAACGATACAGCCCAATTTATCCGAAGGTCAAACAACTTATACGGTAGCTGTAACCCAGGGTAGCTGTAGCGGTAATGGCGAAATTGACGTAGATGTTATTTCAACTATTCCTGTTTCGCTGGGTAATGATACTACCATTTGCTCAGGCAGCAGCCTGACGCTTGATGCCGGCTATCCGGGCGCAACATATACCTGGACTACCGGGGCAGCTTCCCAAACTATCAATGCGGCGGCTGCAGGCACTTACGGCGTAACTGTTAATCATAATGGTTGTACAGGCAGCGACGAAATAGAATTAGCGGTAATGGATATGCCTACCAGTGTAAACCTGGGCAACGATACTACTGTTTGCTTTTCTTCAGCATTAGTGCTGGATGCAGGAAACGCCGGCGCCAGCTATGCATGGAGCACGGGCGAAACCACACAAACCATTACTGCATCTGCTTCCGGTACTTACTTTGTAACCGTAAGCGGTTGCGGCGTGGATATATACGATGAAATTGTGGTAACAATGGGTTCCGCTCCTGCACCGTCCATCACCCAGCAGGGCAATGAGCTGATATCTACCAATGCTGATACTTACCAATGGTATAAAGGAGGAGTGCTGATACCCGGCGCTACCGATAAAAAATACAAACCGCGCGGGTATGGCACCTATACTGTAAGAGTAACTATCGGAAGCTCAGGATGTATAGGCGAAGCTTCCTACTTCTTTGTTCCGGCAGGCGATATTTATATCGGTGATATCAGGGTAAAAGTAACGCCTAACCCCGGCAATGGGCTGGCTAAGCTCATCCTGTCCAAACTGCCTTCAAAACCAATTAAGGTAACGGTATACGACAGGATAGGAAGAAGAGTGCTGGTTAATACCATTGTAAACACCGTAAATGATCTGAACCTGATGCCGTTCGCCAAAGGAGAATATTTTGTAGAGCTGGTAGCAGACGATAAGCGGGTGATTATTCCCGTTATTACACAGTAAGTTTTTCGAACGTTGATAGACATTAACCCATCCATTGGCTCAGCCATGCGATGGGTTATTTTTTTATAATAAAGAGAAACCTGTATACTTTTGGTTTTTATACACATTCGTTCATTTTTTCATATTTTTTATTACTTTTAGTAAGCTGTTAATTATGCAGCGTCCGCCCCCATGGCTTTGTGACAATTTCTAATATTTCTTCACTTTAAATTGTATGCCCATGGTTACTACAGAGATCTCGCACTTTTCAAAAGAATGTAATACCTGGAGGGAGGCATTACGTTCTCAACGGGAAGAATTCACCCGTATGAAAAAAGAGTTGCAGCAAATTGCGGCTCATATTACCGGTAAAGACGCGTTAATGGATGTTGAGCATTACGAAAACCAGTTCGATATCCAGTTAACGAATATTCACGACCTGAAAAAAAACATCAAGGCGCACAGTAACACAACGGCTTACCAAATGCTTTCTTCCGATGGTCCTCCATCTCCCGACGTAGCAGAAGACCATGAAAAACTTGCCGAAGCATACAGGCAACTGCGGGGCAGGTTGAGCGAGTTAAAACGGGACTTTCAGCAGTTCCTTACCAGTTACGCCTGATTTTCTGAATATTAATAATAGCTGACAACAGCACCTGTGTTCAATTTCGCAGGTGAGGGTTGATTGTTTGCCGATACGCTACTTTTATTCATCTTTAAAAATTCTTGCCATGGCTGCCGAATTTGATACTTCCCATGTGAAGAACATTGTTCTTCTGGGGCACGCTGGCTCCGGTAAAACGGCGCTTGCCGAATGCCTGCTTTACGAAGCAGGATTAATTTCAAGACGCGGAACCGTTACGGAAAAAAATACAACAAGCGATTACCACGAACTGGAACAGGAGCGCGGTAACTCCATCTTTTCTACCTTAATGCATACCAAATGGCGGGGATATAAGATCAACATTATTGATACTCCCGGCTATGATGATTTTGTAGGAGAAGTTTTATCGGCATTGCGGGTAGCCGATACCGGTATTATGCTGCTGAACGCGGCCATGGGTGTTGAAGTAGGTACGGATATTATATGGCAGTATACGGAACAGTTTAAAACTCCCATGATATTTGTTGTAAATCATCTCGACAATGAAAAATCGGATTTTGATCATACCGTGCAGCAGGCCAAAGAACATTTTGGAAGTAAGCTGACTGTTGTGCAGTATCCTTTACAGCAGGGTGAAGGATTTCATTGCATTGTTGATGTGCTTCGCATGACGATGTATAAATTTAAGGATGCCGGCGGAAAGCCTGAAAAGCTGGATATACCCGAACCGGAAAAAGAAAAAGCCAATTTGCTGCACAAGGAGCTGATTGAAGCGGTTGCCGGCAACGATGAAACTTTAATGGAAAAATATTTTGATAAGGGGGAGCTGGATGAAGACGAAATAAAAACAGGCATGAAAAAGGCGATGATCAATCATGACCTTTTCCCCCTTTTCTGCCTGTCTGCCGAACGTAATATGGGAGCAGGGCGGCTGATGGGGTTTATTGATAATGTTTGTCCCAGCGCTAATGAAATGCCACCGCAGGAATCGGTAAAAGGACAAAAGCTTCCCTGCGATGCCCAAGCGCCTGTATGCGCTTTTATATACAAAGCTGTTTCTGAGCCACATGTTGGAGAGCTTTCTTTTATGAAAATTTTTTCAGGGTCGCTTAAAACGGGAATGGAACTGGTAAATGAAAACACCGGCATATCGGAACGTATTAACCAGTTATTTGTTATGGAAGGTAATAAGCGCATCAGCGTAAATGAGCTTTCAGCCGGCGATATTGGGGCAACATTAAAATTAAAAAACACGCATGTTAATAATACCTTGCACGAAAGAAGCGCTGAGTATGAGTTAAAGCCGGTTGTTTTTCCCGCACCTAATATGAGCGTTGCCATTGCAACCCAAAAAAAGGGGGAGGAAGAGAAGCTGGCAGCGGCCCTGCATCAGTTGCGCGAAGAAGATCCGACCATTGTTGTGGAGGTATCGCAGGAACTGAAGCAAACCCTGCTGCATTGCCAGGGCGATATGCATTTGGCTGTAATAAAATGGAAGCTGCTGCATCAATACAAGGTAGATATAACTTTTTCATCGCCTAAAATTCCCTATCGCGAAACCATCAGGTCGGCCGCAGAAGCTGTATACCGGCATAAAAAACAATCGGGTGGGGCAGGGCAGTTTGGAGAAGTGCATATGCGCATTGAACCCTGGTATGAGAACATGCCCGATCCTGCCGGATTAACGGTACGTAACAGGGATATGCATGATCTGCCATGGGGTGGTAAGCTTGTATTTTATAATTGTATTGTAGGCGGCGCTATAGATCTCCGGTTTTTACCCTCTATTCTTAAGGGAGTGATGGAAAAAATGCAGAATGGACCTTTAACCGGTTCGTATGTAAGGGATATAAGGGTATGCGTATTCGACGGGCGCATGCATCCGGTGGACAGCAATGATATTTCTTTTAAAATAGCCGGTTTAATGGCATTTAAAAACGCCTTTCAACTGGCGGCTCCGCAGTTACTCGAACCTATTCAGCATGTGGAAGTTTTGTGCCCCGATGATATTACCGGTTCTGTAATGGGCGACCTGCAGGCACGGCGTGCCCTGGTAGAAGGAATTGATACGGAAGGAAACTTTACAAAAATAATTGCCAGGGTACCGCTGGCAGAAATGAATGATTATTCATCCACGCTTCGTTCGCTTACACAGGGCCGGGCAAAATTTAAAACGCATTTCCGGGAATACGCGGTGGTACCGTTTGAGCTGCAACGTACGCTTACTGATGCTTACAGCAAAACAGGAAAAGAAGAGCTGGTGAGTTAGCGTATCAAAATAAACATCAACCATACAACCTCATAACATGGATCCACTGTGGCCAAATTGTTGCCACGGTGGATTTTCATTTTTAGTCCTTCCTGCCTGCATAACCCGTTTATTTTTTGCCGCCTTTTATTATTCTTTAATTTTAAGCAGCGGGTATGGAATGGAAGTTTATATTTGACATTGTTTAAAGCTATATAAGCGTATTATGCAAAAGCTGGTTTGCGGCATATGTATCCTGGCATTTATTGCTGCCGGCTTTACCTTTGCGCGCAACGATGAACAAAATGACCCTGTTGAGCATACCATCCGCTACTTTAAAGACCGTTCGCTCGTTTTTGCAAATATCGCCAAAGAACTGAGGACGCATGTTATAGCGATCAATGCCAATGACAGCAGCACTATTACCATAGCCAGGCAAAAGCTGGCCGATTGCCGAAGCGCATACAAATCCATTGAATTTTTTGCTGAATATTTCTTAGAGCAAAGAATGAACATCTTTAACCTGCCTCCCGTTTTTGAAGTGGAAGAACCATTTATGGAATACCAGTGGCCGGTAGGTTTACAGGAAGTGGAAGCTTTATTGTACGATGATCCTGTTTCCGCAAAAAAAGAAATCCTCACTAATCTTGAAATAATAATAACAACCGCCGAAGGCCTGCCTCATTATTTATATGGCAAAACCATAACCGGGCCTCAAATACTGGAAAGCATACGACTGGAGCTGATAAGGATCACAACGCTGGGCATCAGCGGGTTTGATGCCCCACAGCTAAAAACGGGAGTGAAGGAAGCCCTGGCTTCACTGGAATCTGTTCAATATAATATCCAGCCCTGGTTGCAGTTAAAAAAGGATAATACCGCCGACAGTGTATCTTTCTACCTGCAGCAATGTATCAGCCTGCTTGACAGTAACACGCATTTCGACAGCTTTGACCGTTTACATTTTCTTGTAAAAGGAATGCTTCCTTTACAAAGCTGGCTGGGCACGTTGATAAAACAGCTAAATCTTGTTGTAAATACAACAACGGTACTGGATTACAATGCTCCGCATATTTTAAGCCGCAATGCTGTTTCGGTTGCCGGCTTTCATGCAAACAGCTACGGCTACACGAAAGCAATGGCAGTGCTGGGAAAAAAGCTTTTTTCGGAAACCATACTTTCAGGCGATAATTCCAGGAGCTGTATAAGTTGCCATGAGCCCGCCAAATATTTTACTGACGAATTACAAAAAAGTATCGCCTTCGACGGGCATAATACCGTTAAAAGAAATGCCCCATCCATATTATATGCGGCTTACCAGCATGGCTTTTTTTTAGATGGCCGCGCACCATCGCTGGAAGAGCAGGTATTGATGGTGCTTGGCAATCCATCTGAAATGAATGCCGATTTTTCGCGAAGCACTGAATTACTAAAAAAGAAAAAATTATACCGGAGGCTTTTTAAAAGAGCATTTCCAGGCATGCCTGCAGATTCACTTTTTACCCCTCAAAACATTGCAAGAGCCATTGCGGCTTATGAAGTATCACTGCCGGTTATGAATTCCGCGTTTGACAGGTATATAGCCGGAGACAGCGCCGCGCTGACTGCTCAACAAATAAAAGGATTTAATTTATTTATGGGCAAAGCGCTTTGCGGCACCTGTCACTTCCTGCCTTTATTCAACGGGCTGCTACCTCCTTTGTACAATATTATGGAGCTTGAATCGCTTGGCCTGACCGAAAACAGCAATTTTGATGCCCCGGCGCCCGACCGGGATAGTGGCCGCTTTCATTTTTTTCCCATAGAATTTTACACGGGCGTATTTAAAACGCCCACTGTAAGAAATGCAGCAAAAACAGCTCCTTATATGCATAATGGAGGATTCCCCTCTTTACAGGATGTTTTACAATTTTATAATAAAGGCGGTGGTAAGGGATTGGGATTGGATATGCCGTATCAAACGCTTTCTGAAATTCCCCTTCAGCTTTCCGAAACAGAGATAAACGACATAGTTAGTTTCATGGAATCGCTTACAGATAGCTATTATGGCCAATAATTATTTATATTTGTTCATTCCTCCATCCTTCCTGTTAAAGCCCCGCTTACAAGTGTTGGTTTCCATTCCTGTGCATGAATCGTTTCCGCTATCCTCCATAAACTTTTTGTATGAAAACGTTCCTGCTTTGTTTGCTTCTTTTTTTAGGTGCAGATTATATACAAGCACAAACGCTTATCCGCGGTCCTTACCTGCAGGTGGCAACCAGCACCAGTATGAATGTAAAATGGCGAACGGATATAAAAACAGGGAGCAGGGTGCGATATGGATTATCGCAGGGCAATCTTAACATGACAGCAGAAGATCTGGCTTCTGATACTACAGAGCATGAAATAAAAATTATCGGGCTAACACCTGCTACAAAATACTGGTACAGCGTTGAAACCGGCAGCGCTGTTTTGCAGGGAAATGGCGACAATTTTTTCTATACTCTTCCTGTTCCGGGATCGAAAAGTCTGTATCGCATAGCTGCTATCGGCGATTGTGGCAATGCTTCTCCTAACCAGGTAAATGTAAGGGATGCATTATTGAATTACCTGGGGAGCGATTATATGACAGCCTGGATATTACTCGGCGATAACGCTTATCCAAATGGTACGGACGGGCAGTACAGCACCGGCTTCTTTAATATGTATAAAGACAGGTTCCTGAAGCAAAATCCATTGTTCCCAACTCCCGGCAACCACGATTATAGTTCAAGCACCGCCGCCCGCGTTGAAAACAGGCCAAATGTACCTTACCATAAAATATTCAGTGTACCAATTAACGGAGAGGCGGGAGGCACCCCTTCAGGCAACAAAGCTTTTTATTCTTTCGATATAGGCAATGTCCATTTTTTATCGCTTGACTCGTACGGGCGGGAAATCGGGCTTACACGGCTGTCTGATACTTTGGGGCCCCAGGTAACATGGATTAAGCAGGATCTCGAAAACAATAGTAACAAAGACTGGATCGTAGCGTATTTTCATCATCCGCCTTATACAATGGGTTCGCACAATTCCGATTCAGAAACGGAATTGGTAAATATCCGGAGCAATTTTATCCGCATACTTGAACGCTATGGCGTTGATTTGATTATATGCGGGCATAGTCATGTATACGAACGTTCCCGTTTAATGAAAGGACATTATGAGCTGGAAGCCAGCTTTAATCCCTCGGAACATAATATCAGCCAGTCGAACGGCATGTATAATGGAACAGAAAGCTCATGTCCTTATATAAAGAAAACAGCCACCGGGAATGAAGGTACCATATACGTTGTGGCAGGCTCGGCCGGACAGTTGGGGGGAAGTGTAGGAGGATTTCCGCACGAAGCCATGTTCTATTCCAATAAAGATGTAGGAGGGTCGCTTATGCTGGAAGTACAGGGAAACCGGATGGATGTAAAATGGATTTGCTCCGACGGCGTGATACGCGACCGTTTTACAATGCTGAAAGAAACGGGAAACAATGCTACCCACAATATTGAAGTAGGGCAAAATGTGGAGCTCACCGCTTCCTATCCCGGAACCTATAACTGGTCTACCGGCGCCACAACCCGGTCCATTACTGTAACTCCACTGGTTCCGGGCAGTATGCAATATACAGTTAAGGATAACCAGGAATGCATTACCGATACCTTTAGCGTTGTTGCATCGGCCGTGTTACCGGTTACCTGGGGGAATATTAAGTGCAGGTACGACAGGAGCCTGGACGCAAACCTGCTACAGTGGGAGGTTTTAGCGCAACAAAACAACAGGCAGTTTACTATTGAACGTTCTTTGAACGCTGCCCGGTTTGATGTAATTGGCAGGATAGACCTGCCTGATGATCATCCTGCAGGAGCGCAAACATATAGCTATACCGATAAAAAAATTGAGGCCGGGAAAAAATACTATTACCGCATTAAACAAACCGATGCCGATGGCAGGTTCAGCTATTCGCCCGTAATTATTCCCGACCACCCCGCTTCACGCGATTTTGAAGTGCAGATCATTCCCAATCCCGCATCGGCAAACGAAATACGGATCCGCTTATCTGCCGGCGCTCCCCGGTTAGTGACGCTACTACTAACGGACAGCAAAGGAAAAACAGTCAGCAAAACCGCTTTTCAACTGGATAGTAAGCTCAGATCGTTTATGCCGATGGTAAGCGCGGGCGTATATTATCTTTCAGTTATTGCGCCCGGCTATATTACCAGCAGGCAAATTGTAATACAATAGGGCTCCGATTGGCATATACAGCTATGCGAAAATTCAAAACACCGCCAATTATCGTACGGCTGCCTGTATTTCAAAAAATACGTGATCTTTGCGCTCGTTTTATATTTTTTAAAGCTGTGGTTGGTTTTTTATGTCGCGATCATTGTTTGCGGAAGCAAAAAGTACATTATCATTATCACTGCCTATTATTTTAGGTGAGCTTTCGCAAATGGCATTACACCTTATAGACACTGCCATGGTAGGCGCGTTGGGCTACAAGCAGCTTGCAGCCGCCGCGCTGGTGCTTTCTGTATTGAACATTCCCTTTGTAATAGGCATAGGAATGACCATTTCCGTATCGCAATTGGTATCAATGGCTCATGGCAGAAGAGATGGTCAAAAGGTTTCGCATTTTTTTTATAACGGATTTTGGCTGTGTGCGTTTACCGCTGTATTGATCGCCTTAGCGCTGGTTGCCGGCAGGAATATACTTTTTCATCTTGGGCAGGATACCGAAGTAGCAACACTGGCTGTACCTTTTCTCACATTAATGAGCTGGAGCATTATACCTATGCTGCTTTTCATGGCTTTAAAGCAATTTACCGACGGGCTTGAAAAAACCAGGACCGCCATGATAATTTCCTTAACGGCATTACCGGTGAATATTTTTATCAACTGGCTGCTGATTTTCGGGAACCTCGGTTTTCCCCGGCTTGAATTAGCTGGCGCCGGCTGGGGTACACTCATTACACGCTCCCTAATGTTCTGCACACTGGGCGGGGTTATTTTATATCATCCTTTATTCCGCAGGTACATCATAGTACGCAGGAACCAATGGAAATTAAAACCAGGCACCATCCGCGAGCTGCTGTACATTGGCATACCCAGCGGCTTGCAGGTAGGGATGGAAGGAGGCGCCTTCGCTCTTTCAGGGATCATGATCGGTACACTGGGCGCTACAGAACAGGCGGCACATCAGATTGCGCTAAGCTGTGCATCTTTTACGTTTATGGTTTCATTAGGATTATCGCAGGGAAGCTCCATACGGGTGAGTAACGCGTATGGAACCCTCAACAGGCTAAAGATTATCAGCATAGGTAAAAGCACCCTTATTACGGGATTGATCTACGGAGTATGCTGCGCTGTATTTTTTATTGCCTTCAGGAATATATTGCCCCAGGCATTCAACAGCAATGCTACAGTGATCCAAACCGCATCTTTGTTGCTGGTGCTTGCCGCTGTCTTTCAGATATCTGACGCTACACAGGTAATAGGCGCAGGGCTGATGCGGGGGATCAAGGATGTGAATGTTCCTACTGTTTTAGTTGCTGTTGCTTACTGGGTAGTAGGCATACCTGTAGGTTACCTGCTCACCTTTCATGCAAAGCTGGGCCCAGCGGGTATCTGGATCGGACTTATCATAGGGCTTACCTGTTCCAGCATTTTTTTATGTCTTCGCTTTTTTAGAATGGTGCGAAAAATATAGTATGATACAAGAATCAAAATACCTGTTGAAACCATAGCAGGTTACAGGCTGATCGAATCTCAAATCAAACACCCGCCAGCCGCCGCCTGCCGATTATTTTGAAATTCTTTCACATCATTTCATGAACTATCAGTATGCTTGTGAAAAGCACGCTACTTCTCCACATTTACCGTTACCTTCAAAAAGGTTGCAGTAATAGAGGTAGTATTATCGCCACTTATATTCTGGCTGTTGAATAATACCTCCAGTTCATCCTGAAGCTGTTGGGCCTTCCCGTTTTTTTCTGCAGCTTCAAATGCATTCATAGTTGGGCCGTAGTATTTTCTGAATACTGTTACAAACCCGGATGGTGGGTAAGGCGCGATAAACGTAAAGCTGTCTTTCACGCAGGATATATTTTCCGTTGCTATACCCGCCTGCGTAAACCGCTCTGTAACTTCTTCTACTTTACCCCATAACATCGGGCTTACAAAACCTTCAGGTGGTGGGGGAGTATAGGAAGAACAGATCTTTAATATTTGTGCCACTAATGTAGGATCGCCGGGGATCCAGTTACCCATTACTATTCTTCCTCCGGGCTTTGCCACACGTACCATTTCTTTCGCTACATCAAACGGTTTGGGTGCAAACATAGCGCCGAAGATGGAAACTACCAGATCAAAACTATTGTCTTCCAGGTCAACAAGCGCTATCGCGTCGCCCTCGCGGAACGTAATGTTGCTTAGTCCTTCCTCTTGTACGCGTTTGTTACCTGCCGCAACAAGGTTGCGGGCAATATCAACACCTAACACCCTGGCGCCTGATCTCGCTTCAGGTATTGCGGTAGTACCGTCACCACAACCTAAGTCAAGAACAGAAAGGTTTTTAGTGATACCTAATGTGGCTACCAACGCTTCTCCGCTTTTTCGCATGGTTTTAGCAAGTTGGGTAAAGTCCCCTTTCTCCCAGAGCATTTTGTTTGCATTCATATCTGTTTTTTATTTTGATTAGTAATGATGCAAAACTAATATCCGTATTACAGGGAGTTGTTACTGTAAAGCCCAACAATTTGACTGATCAGCTCAAAGCAGGAGTTTGTTTTTTCAGGGAAGACGGAGCTATACCAAACTGTTTACTAAAGGCCCTGCTAAAATGTGCACTGCTTTCAAAGCCGCTTTCAAAGGCAGCATCGCTCACTGATTTACCAGCTATCGTGAGCAGGTTGCGGGCATGGTATAATCTTTTTTTCATCAGCCACTTGCCGGGTGGGGTGTTATACACCTGCATAAAGTCTCTCTTAAAAGCGGATAAGCTGCGATAGCTTAACCTGGCAAAATCTTCCAGCTTTAAATTAAAGCAAAAATTATCTTCCATTACTGTTTGCAACGAAACACATTGCGGAGTACACAACAAAGCGCAGAAATAAGACAGCAATTCTTTATTGTCTTTATTGTCGGCAAGTATAAGGATCAGCTCTTTGAACTTCAACTGTAACAGCGATTGATCTGGTATGTGGCGGGCATTGAAATACGGCAGCATAGATTTAAAAAATGAATGCACCGCCTCACTGCTTTCAATGGTAATTACAGGATGATATTTTTTTCCTGATGCCGGAAGCGCCGTTGATTTTGTTTTCAATACTTCACATATAAATTCATCAGAAACAAAAAAAAGATAAAAGCAAAAATCAGTTTCTGTAAATTGTTCAATAATAGCAGCGCCACGCCGGACAAAGACACAACTGCCAGGCTGCAAATCATAAGTGCCCTGCGAAGTATGCCATATTTTTCTTCCTTCCGCTACATAAACAATATAATTATTGTGACTCCAGAGATCGGAAAACCTGTCCCTGATAGGGCAACTGTATACGGTAAAAAGAGAGTCGCCACAACTGAGCCTGTGGCAACTGCCGGGAGTATCTGCAATATATTCGTAAAAGTTGAACACCAATAGAAATTGCGGAAGCAAAAATAATATCATTTATAATATGCCAGTTACCGCTCCTCAAACAGGTACATTAGCTCTTTAGGATCATAAATTATTATTTATCAGCAGGATAGACTTTATCCAGGCATTAACATCCCCAAAAACATGAAGGCGTTTTTCCTTTCATCCGGCATCATTCCTGTATCGGCCTCAAACCGCGTATAGCGGTTACTCAGCCCCAATAAGTATAGTAAATACACAGCAAGATGATTTGCAGAAGCAGGTTTCTTCAACTCAATCTCAAAATTTTTCAAAAAAACTGTACTTAAAATTTGACTCTTACCTTAGGTCATAGCATAGTTTTGACCTATGGATGTTAAGCAGAGCAGGAAATACACAGTAAAAGAGATCTCGGCGCTTGCAGGTGTAACAGTGCGCACATTGCACCTGTACGACAGGATCGGGCTGTTAAAGCCATCGTACCGCACGGAAAAAAGATATCGTTTGTATGGTGAAAAAGAATTACTCCGGTTGCAACAAATTCTTTTTTATAAAGAGCTTGGTTTACCCCTTGCTGAAATTACTGATATACTGGAAGATCCGGATTTTGACCTGGTGAAAGCATTGGAAGGTCATAGAAAAGCGCTTGAATCCAGGAAAGAAAGGATTACCGAAATGCTGGCAACCATTGACAAAACAATTCTTAATCTAAAAGGTAAAATGAACATGACACATGAAGAACTATATGCCGGTTTGCCGAAAGAAAAAGCAACTGCCTGGCAAAAATTTGCGCGGGAAAAATGGCCCCTTCAGATGAAACATAGTGAGCAAACACTTTTGAAAATGAGCAAAGAGCAGTTCAGCAAATTGCAGGAAGGTTTTAAAGCCAATATTGTAGCGTTGGCCACATTGCTGCATTATGCGCCGGAAAGCCCTGAAGTACAAAATGAAATTGCTGTACACTACCAATACATTCAGCAGTTTTGGGGACGCCCGGAAAATATAGGTGAAGCCTATAAAGGACTGGGGCAATTGTATGTTGATGAGCCTCTGTATACCACCGTTAATGGTGTGGCAAATCCTGATTTTGCTGTTTTTATGAAAGCGGCGATGGACTATTACGTGGATACAAATTTATAGAAGCCTGTGGCTGTTCTTTCATCGCTGTGTGAATGTAGGATGTTAGGCGGCACACCAACCCGTGCCCGGATGAACCGTGGCAAAGCTGTATCGTATTGCTGCAGTACTACCCATCAATCGGGGTGAAAAGTCAGTAACCAAATAATAGTACGGCTATACAGCATATGTTTAAGTAAAAAAACGTGTATCCAAAGCGATAAATCTATATCAAAAATAAGGGGGCAATCTTCTGAAACGAAAAAGCATTTATACTCGATTTTTTTAGTAAAAATACTGTGTTTAATTTTTTGAAAAGTATTGATTATCATATCATAGGGTATTAAATATATTTTCATTAATTTTTTATATTTTTTTCTAAAATCTTTGATTTGTAACCAGCTTTATTGTACATTTATTCAAGATTCAATTTTGTCTGTTCACAGTTTATTGTGAAGAGTAATAATTGAAGTCGCGTTTCCTTCCATGCTGATCAGGTGCACATGATCACAAGTTAGTCCGGTACTCATTTTCTTCCATTCCTACAGGCTTACAAATAGGCCGGTAATTCTTTTCTCGTAAATCTTGCATTATGAAATCACAACCTGCGATGTCGTTTTTTTATCATTCCTGTATGTTTACAGCCACCAGCTTAGTGATCAGAGGATCAACATAAAAAGCATTTTCACTATAGAAGTAATGCGATAGAAATTTTGTAAGAGCAGGGATGAAAATTCCTGTTACAGAAAAAAATATTCTATGCGCTGTTTTGCCTGCAGATATTCTCCTGCATCATGGAGGTCAGCTTAGTATATTGAATAAGTATATAACAACCCAAATTCTTTAGGTCATGAACAATGGTAAAGTAACGGATGGAGAACAGCAGATGTACTCCAATGTAATTAATACGCTAAAGCAAATATTAGATAGTATTCCTAAAGTCAGGAAGGCGGAGCAGGGGGCTTTGATCTTTTTGACCGGCACTGATGAAAAAGATGGAGAGATGAGCATAAAGATGGTACCCCTGTACAGAAACCGGAGCATTGAGGAAAGCGATCTTACCCGGGAACAAAAAGACTATATTTTTAATAAGCTTTGCGATACGCGGTATTATTCAGAACTCTGGCATAGCTCATGTTTTGTTGCGGATCACGAAAAAATTGATCACTTGTTCACCAGGGTACCATCTGAAAATGTTATTCAGTACGATGGTGCCGGAATCATGTATGATGGCAATGAAAAGAAAACTTGGCAGGACTTTTACCAGTCACTGCATAGGGGAGAAGTTAACAGAAATACTTTTGATCAATTAATGTTCAGGTCAAACTGTGCAGAAGTCTCTTATATTCCACTGCCCGTGTTAAGCACACCGTTTGTAATTGTGGTGCTTAACAGTGAAATCCTGAAGACGGAAAGGGATCCCCTGCTGATATCCATATATTTCAGGACGCGTGATATTGTATCAAAATACCTGTATACAAAAATATTAAAGGAAATGACCCTTTTTGTTGACAGGAAGGCGGCATCGGCAAGTGAGGAGGAACTTGTCATGAAATTTGTAAAAGTATTATGCAGTGTGTTTCTGCCTGTTTCATACAATGTTAATAAAGGACAGGAAGTTTGTTATTTTCCCCAATGGCCTCATAATGATAATATACCGGTGTATACTTTAAAGCTGTTGGATGGAAAATACCTTATAGAATTCAGGCTTACTTCGTTCCGGTTCGCTGATTTTGTTCACAGCGAAACAGACAGTTGTCCGATGTTCCATGAGTCGGGGCTGTTTGGAGCTACTGTTGAGCAGTCGTCGGCTTTAATTTGCAAGCTGTTTGACCTGATATATTTTGGCTGGAGCCTACAGGTGAGCGCTGAAAAAAATGCCTACGAAAGGATACTCAAATCTGTTGACCCTGTATTTGTTGACAACCTGGTAGAAAATATGCAGAAGCTTCAGAATAAGATACGGGATAATCGCCAGGTTTTGCAGAAGCTCAATAAAGGGGCAACCAATACAATTGTTTTCGGTACAGCGAAGGTTAGCATTATCCTGGATGGAGAAGCTGTTTTCGAGGTGCCTTATAATCCCAATTCTCCAATAGTTCAGGGTCTGCTATATCTCGAATATATCCTTAAAGGTTCAGCTAAATCGCGATACAGGTTCACCGTTCATGCTCACGAGCTGGTTAAATTGACGGACAGGGAAGAAAAAAACAGCCATGTTATGACTGAATTGAAAAAAGAGCAGTCTTTTCAGGAGGATGCCGAACTGGTGGCATGTCTTGTGAGTTTTTATAGATCAAACAGACCATATATAGATAATGCAGTTGAAGAAGGGGTGCCAAATCATACAAAGTCCTTTAACGAAGGACTGTATCCGATGTTCTACCTGGCTGTTTGCCTTACACACTCGGCGGCAAAGAAAAAAATAGAGAACGGCCGGACCGCCATTTCACAAATTATCCGCCTTTTAAAAATTTATGAAGCGCAGGATACCGGGTTTCATGAAAAATTCAACAATGCAAAAGAATCGGAGGTGGTTCGGGAAATATTGGGCGAAAAGCAATCTGCCAGGATGAACGAGTCGATAAGCAGGGAAAGAGATTTTGTAAAATACAGATTTAAAGCTTTATTCAAGAAGCTTATAACTTCAAGAGATATGCATGAAGAAGGTTCGTCTAAAAGAGAGAAGCTATCCCTTCTGATCCATAATCTTGAAATATCCGGATTAAAAAAGCCTAATTCGGCGGAGGTACTTCATCAAACCAGCTATTTTTATAACCAATCTACTTATGAATACAATATTCCGTGGGACTATGATAATCCTGTAACAGCAGCTTCCTGATATTTTCAATACTACAGAAGAGTAGGTTTAATATTTCTATAGCAGAAAAAAGAATTTGTCATAATAAGTATAGAAAGCCGATCTCTAATACTTCTAAACTTATGTATATGAAACTCTTTTTTGCAACCCTGTTATTTATGATGTCTTTTCCCTTTGCCTATTCTCAAATCCAGGTATCAAGATCCGGAAGGGACAAGATCATTGTGTCCAACCTGTCTGACGCAAGTAAAGATATTTTTGTAGGCAAAAGGGCTCCTTTTATTTTAGGGCCGCATTCATCAAGGCAGGTTGATTTTACTCTATCGCGCTCCAATGTTAAAAATACAACAGTCTCCGCAATATATGATATAGCGGCCCAATCTTTTGACAGTGTGTTGTGTGTAAACGACGCGGTAAGGGAAAAGTTTCTTATGGAACGGGTACATGTTCTCATTGGTCTTGCGGAAGCCCTATTTGCAGAGAGAATGAGATTTGAACTTTTCATTATATCGTTAAGGATTGTGGCAGGCGCGTTTGGTCTGCCAACAGCGAACCTTGACAGTTTTATTAATGGTATGATTGAGATTTGGAAAAAAGACCTGACCCAAGACATAAAGCTCGTTAGGATGAAGGGGCTTATCAAGTCTTATTTTGATCGTAGTAATGAAATTTCAGTAGCTATGGATATATGCATAGAAAGAACGCAGGAGCAATTAGGTAGAATAAGACCTACGTCCATAAACATGAGCGATTATATAAAACCCCAGTTAAAAAGCTTTTTCCAGGTTTCCGGGTTCGCATGTACAGGTACCCGGGTTCGCATGTTTAAGGGCGTTGGTGATCAGAAAACAATTCAGCGGCTTGATTTTTTTTCACAGCCCTCTTATGGAGCTTCAATCAGTTATGTGTTTAACTCATACAATCGCTCCGGTTACAGAAAGGCAGGAATCAGGAATTATATACCACTGTCTTTTATTCAAAGCAGCGCTGTGTTTAAATCAGCAGAAGATCCCATATTCAGCGGTATGTCGCAGGCCTACTCCTGGCAATTGATGAGCGCAGGCCTTGGCTGGTCTTTTGAAGAGTATAAAAGAGGCGGAAATTTCCCTACAAACGCTCTTTTTTTTGATGCGGGAATAATAACAGGAATTATGTCAAAGCATGGGGTTACAAAGGGAAAGATCGTTGAACGTACGAGCGTTGGAAATATTAAGGATATGGCTTTGTATGTAAATGCAGGCTACAGGTATAGAATTGCCGGGCCGGTTGACCTGTTCGGATCATGGACGTCAACCATATTTCATTCCGGCAGGAAAGCTGCGAACGACTTACCTAACTTTTTCATGTTCCAGTTCGGGCTTTCCATCCGTTTTGGAAGCCATTTCAGCTATCAATATTGATTCCTGGAAATCGAAGGTATAGAATGGGATTGCTGATATAAAACAGTTTTTATGTCAATATTATTAGGTTATACGGTGGCGGATCGTAAGAAAACCTCGGCGATCGGATTCGTTCAAAACGAGACGGCGTTGTTTTCCGACCATCAGTTGATCACGGATGACGGAGACGCTCACCTTATGACGATCGCCCCAACAGGGTCAGGTAAGGGAAGGAGCAACGTCATACCCACCTGCCTAACCTATCCCGGAAGCCTCATTGTAATTGATACGAAAGGTGAGGCGGCAAATGTTACTGCTGAGGTGAGAAAACGCTACGGAAATGTAGTGATCATTGACCCGTTTAAAGTAGTAACAAAAGAGCCGGACCGGTTCAATCCAATGGATATGGCGCTCCCCGGCTATCCTTTGGAGCAGCAAGGGGTAATGCTTGCAAATGCAATTATGGGTGAACAGCCCACCTTTGCATCTGATCCGTTTTGGGATCACAAGAGCCTGGAGCTGATAGCAGGATTGATCATTCACGAGCTGGAAACGGAACGCGAATTGAATAATGTGCGAAAGAGGCTTTTTAATAATGATACAGATTATAACATTGCACTGCTACTGGACAGCAAAGTTATAAAAAGCAGCTACGCTTATGAACTGATTGCAGCTTACCTGCAAATGCCCAGTGAGAAAACAAGGCCAAGCGTGCTATCAACGGTTCAACAGTACTTTTCTGTTCTGGGAGAGCCATGTGTAATGAAAAGCCTTTCGGGGCCTTCTTCCTTTGATATCCATTCATTAATAAGGGGCGATCCTGTTACTATCTATCTTGTTATTCCGCCCAATAAGCTTCGGTCGTTTGCCATGCTTCTGCGTTTATGGATCATGTGCCTGCTTTCGATACTTACAGAAAGAGAAACGAGGCCCAGGGTACCGACATTAATGATACTTGACGAGGCGGCGAATCTCGGGCGCATTGACCCGTTGATTTCGGCCATTACCCTGATGCGCGGCTACGGGTTGAGGATATGGACTATTTTTCAGGATATCGGTCAGCTTAAGCTCTTATATGAAAAGGAGTGGACGACAATGATCAACAACTGCGATGTATTGCAGGCGTATGGTATCCGTACACACCTGATGGCAAAAGAACTTGCCGAAATTATAGGAGAGATTCCGGCAAAAGAGCTGCTTCATCTTCCGGAAGACTGCGCTGTTATGTGCAGACCTGGAAAGGGGGCTACAAAAGTTAAGCGTTTGGATTATCTGTCCGACAGGCTGTTTAAGCAATACCCGTTCAGGCAGAATAAAATCTACGCGTCATCCAATGAACCGGCAATTATTGAAAAAGACAATTGCCTGACAGGCTGAAAGTATAAATAGGAAGAACAGGAAACGGGTGAAGACAAATGAAGGCATGGCTTAGGATGAAAAGACAATGATAGCAAGAATTATTTTTTAAATAAAAACTGAATATAAAATTTGTATGATGTAGCTGATTCGTTACTTTCAATGTAAGATATTTATGTATCGGATTAAAATTAACGGTCTCATCTGCATTCAGTTTTCAATCCAATTTTCCACAGTTTCTTTTATAGTCAATAGTACCTTTTGAAGCTTTTTTAACAGGCTTGGCCAAATTCCTGGCGGCATCACTGAATTAAATATATTCATTATGAAGAAATGTACGTTCATATTTCTACTGGCAATGCTGTGCCGCGCAGAAAATAGTTTTGCCCGGATTATCAGGGTAAATAACAACCCGGGAATCGCCACGCAATATACTACACTCGCGGCGGCTCACGCCGGGGCAGCAGACGGAGACACGCTTCACCTGGAAGGATCGCCAACCAGTTACGGAACTGCCACCATTCAAAAAAAACTTGTTATCATAGGTGCCGGTTATTATCTGGCAGAGAATCCCAATTCTCAATATTTACCTCAAAGTTCAAAAGTTGGTGCTATTAAGATGTACGCAGGATCGAAAGGTTCGGTATTAATGGGTTTAGACTTTAACGGATCCGGATTAGAAATTTATTCAGATGGAATAATCGTCAAACGCAACCGGTTTAATGAAGTTTATAGTGGTAATCCAGAATATAATATAGGAATAATCCTTGTTGCCTATATTTATCCGAGAACTGTAAGCGCAGATATACCGGTCAATAATATTTTAATCCTGCAAAATTACGGCGTCAGAATTGACGTTCAGTATGCTTGTTCAGGAATACTCATTTCGAACAACTATATAATTTCCGGAGGGACTAGCCTGGAAATGAATGCAAATTCCGATGCCATTATCAGGAATAATATATTCAGGAACTCCGTTTCTGTAAGCAATGGTTCCACTTTTCAAAATAATATCATGCTGAGTGGAAACTTTAACGCCTCTCCAACCATCTTCACTAATAATATTGGCAACAGCACCCAATTCGGAACGGAGAATGGAAATAAATCCAACATTACCATGACCTCTGTCTTTGTCGGTCTTGGAACCTCACCTTATTCAGATCGCCAATGGGTTTTAAAAGAAGATTCTCCCGCAAAAGGAGCTGCCTATGGAAGTACAGCTCAAAATCCTATTGATGCGGGTATTTTTGGAGGACAACTTCCTTATGTTCTTGCGGGGCTTCCCTCTGTTCCGGCAATCTATTATTTTGACGCAACGCCTATCGGAAGTAATACAGAGCCTATCAATGTTACGATCAAAGCAAAATCTGTTAATTAAGCCACCTAAAACTCAACTAAATAAAACATCAGTTCATAAGGGAATACCATGCATAATACTCAACTATAATCAGCTCAATTGCTTCCATCTAAATTAACATACAACCTCATTCTGTCGGTAATAGTCTGCTTTATTTCCGTCGCTGGTTTTGGCCAATCCATTACTAAGGCAGAGTATTTTGTTGACAATGACCCCGGATTTGGAAATGCCATACCGTTGCCTCCTGGTTTTCTGAATAACACACAATCATTTTCTTTAGATATAAGCAGCCTTACACCAGGTATGCATCAACTTTATGTCAGAACTTTTCAAACACAGGAAAACTCACCATTAGGTGATATAGATGCTAAAGGAGGATGGTCTCTCACCGCTTCAAAAAGTTTTTACAAGGAAACAATTCCGGTTTCAGCCATCTCAATGTTGTATGCCTATGAATATTTCTTCGATACCGATCCGGGCTTTGGAAAAGGGACGCGTGTGTTATTGTCTCCGCGTTCTAGGGATAGCTTGCATGTCCCTTTGAGTATACAATCCCTGGATAACGGCTTTCACAGTCTTTATATGCGCTTTCAAGACGAATATGGCAGGTGGGGACTGACCGGCGTAAAATCATTTTATAAGGATAAGCTGACTACAAACACCGGCACTCCGTCTTCTATCATTCGGGGAGAATATTTTTTTGATACAGATCCGGGCTTTGGTGCCGCTACCACAATACCTGGCACCAGCATTTCGACTAACCAGGACTTATTTTTTTCTGTTGATATAGCAGCATTGTCAGATGGGTTTCATCTTCTGTATACGCGTTTCTTAAATGCCGATGGCCATTGGGGACACACTGCCGTAAAAACGTTCTTTAAAAATAATTTTTCTACAAAAGACTCAGCGAAACTTACGGCACTGGAATATTTCATTGATAGCGATCCGGGTTTCGGAAATGGCATTCCTGTTCAAATATCTCAGCCTGCTGCAAATCCCGGCGATATTATCTTTCAGGTTGATCTTGATGGTGTGCCAGCGGGCAATCATCTATTATATGTAAGAGCCAAAGATGAAAAGAATGTATGGAGTCTTACTAATGTAGATACAATTACAGTACAAAGCGCAATACCGAGAAAAATCTCGATTGACTCAGTTGCTTCTCGGATTTGTGCAGGTAGTTCAGTAGATATTCCTTTCAAAGTGTCTAATAAGTTTAGTGCCGGGAATATTTTTAAGGCACAGCTATCTTCATCTACTGGCCAATTCAGTGCTCCTGTCGAAATAGGAACATTAACATCCGATACTTCCGGAACCATTAAAGCTAATATACCCTCCTCGGCTGCATACGGCACCGGCTATCGCATACGGATTGTGTCTACCAACGTGGCCGATACAAGCAGCATTAGCAATGTTTTACTTATAAACAGGATTCCCGATCAGGTACTTACAATAGGAGGAGAGAGAGAACTCTGCGCCAGAACGGAAACGTACTCGGTTGCTTCAGCTCCGGGTGTAGATTACAGGTGGTATGTGCAGGGAGTTAATGATTATGACACCAGCGGTCCAGGTTCCGCTGTTCAGTGGGTAAATGCCGGTATCTATACGCTGTCTGTGCAGTCAGGCAATTATTGTGGCAACGGCTCACAGGCTTCCATAGAGGTAGCTGTATTTAACACGCCACCTGCTATTATTCCGTCATTAACCAACAATAACGGGTTATTGTCAGCTACGCAGGCTTCAAAAGAACAAGGCGTTACGGACTATCAATGGTTCAGGGATGGTGGACTGATCGCGAACGCAACGGGCAGTACCTATGCAACAGGAGGAACGGAAGGAGCTTATACCGTAAGGTATGTCAATCCATGTGGAACAGGAAGTTTTTCCGAAAGTATTATTGTGGGAGGAAGTACGGGATTGCCACAAACAATTTCTTTTACTCCTGTGCCTGACAAAACATTTGGCGATGCAGCTTTCAGATTGTCCGCCGCTGCTTCTTCGGGTTTGCCTGTTACGTTTACAATAATCAGTGGTTCGGCCACTATTTCAACCGATACTGTAACAATTATGGGAGCAGGCAGCATTACAATAGAAGCTTCACAGCCCGGCAATGAATCATACAGCCCGGCTGTTGAAAGACTGACGTTGAATGTAAGCAAGGCTTCTCAGGTTATCAATTTTACGGCTCAGCCCGACAGTGTTGACGGACGCTCTGTTTATACTTTGGCTGCCGGCGCCAGCAGTGGCTTGCCGGTATCTTTTTATGTTGTCAGCGGGTCTGCTAAAGTAGAGGGGAACCTGCTCTTGTTCATTGGTGCAGGAGAGGTAAAGGTACGGGCGGTTCAAAATGGCAATAGCAACTACCTGCCGGTTTTTGATGAAAAAGTATTTTGTGTTGTACCGGGAATGCCTGGCGACCTGAACGGGATGAGAAATGTTTGTAAGGGAAGTCAGCGCTATTCAGTAAGTGATATTCCCGGTGCTACATTTAAGTGGACTTTATCAGGAGGCGGGACAGTTTCTAATACATCAGGTAATAATATAACTGTAAACTGGACGGAGTATGGAACATTTGATCTAACGGTTACTGCGAGTGCTCAATGTGCTCCCGGATCTGAAATTTCAAGATCGTTTACAATAGCGGTATCCAGCGCCATTGTGCCCGGGCAGATTTCAGGACTCTACCCTGTGAACGATACTTTAATACAGGACTTTCCTTTCCTGCTCTCGTGGCAGCCTTCTGCCAACGCGCAACAGTATGATGTATACATATGGGAAGATGGAACAGCTAAACCGGCTGCAGCAGCGATCAGCAATCTTGAGCGGATAGGAGTTGCGCTGTATTCCTATCAGATTCCCGGATTTGTGGCAGGAAGGAAATACAACTGGCAGGTACATGCAAAAAATGCCTGTGAAAGTGTTCAGAGCAGTATTTCAACATTCAGGGTGCCCGACCTGCCTAATCTTGTGATCGAATCCGTAACCGTGCGGGACGATTTGTTCTCAGGGCAGTCTACCGAAATTGGGGTAGTTGTTAAAAATATCGGGAAGGCGGCTACCCGTGAAAAGGACTGGCGGGAAACAGTCTGGTTTTCAACCGACGATACTACAGACAGGATAGACGATAAATTCCTGGGCGATAAGATGCGTGTTTCTGCTTTGCAACCCGGTGAAAGCTACTCAACTACGATTCCCATTACGATTCCCGAAAATGTAAGCGACACTTACTATCTGATTGCCGAGACCAATAAATACAGGTCTCTGCCCGAGGCGGATTTTTCGGATAATGTTTTTGTGAAAGCGATCAATATCAATCTTACGCCACCCCCGGATCTTAAAGTCTTACAGGTGGTAGCAAAGCAAGAGGCATTTTCGGGAGATACCATTGAGTTGAATTATACTGTTGCTAACAAAGGGACCGGAGATACCCGTGTTAATAGTTGGATGGATAGGATTTACCTGAGCACAGAGGAAGTGTTGGATATTAATGCAGCCATTCTTCTCGGGGAAGTGATGCATAAAGGGTATCTTCAAAAAGACGACAGCTATGATGTTCAGTGTAACGTGACTTTACCGAGAAAAATATTTGGCCGGCACTACATACATATAGTAACCGACGCAAAGAATGAGGTGTTGGAGTTTTCATTTGAGACGAACAACACTCTCGCGAGTGAAGCGATAGCAATATATCTTACCCCGCCACCTGATTTTACTGTAAATGATCTTATTGCTCCTGCCAGGGCTACCAGCGGTTCAGGAATGAAAGTTGACATAGTGGTTAAGAACGAAGGTGCGTCGGCGCCCCATCGTTCAGAGAAATATTGGTACGATGCGGTGTATGCATCAAGAAACGCTGTTTTTAAACGTGAAGAAGCTATATTAATAGGTAGCAGCATACAGCCCGAGGCGCTCATTAAGGATAATTCATTGATAACGACCGGGCAGTCTTACACGAATTCAATTGATATCACACTTCCGGCAGCAACAAGCGGCGATTGGTATCTGCATGCTTATACAGATTACCAGGATAATGTGTTTGAGTTTAATAAGGAAGACAACAACGTGATGAGCCGGAAGATCACCCTCGTTAATCCTGATTTTATAATCACCGGGGTAAAAGCGCCTGGAACAGTGTATTCCGGTAGCCAGGTAAATATTGAGTACAGCATAAAAAATAAGGGTGCGGGCAAAAGCCTCGACAGGCATCAGCTGGATGTTATCAGGATATCAACGACGCCTTCTTTCGACCATAATGCTGTGCAGTTAGGGAGCCTGAGCTTTAGCGGAGCGATGGATACCGGAAGTGTGCTTAATAAGGAAATAACTGTCAGGATACCCGATACACTTTCCGGATTGCATTATTTGATGGTAGAAACCGATTATAACCGCGCCCAGTATGAGGAAGATGAAGCCAACAACAAAAGTGCTGCCATTCCCGTACAAATTATTTTGTCTTCTTTCCCCGACCTGAAGGCGATCAGCATTCATGCAGCGGCAGGGAATTTCGTAGCAGACAACAAGCTGGGTTTCTCTTACCGCGTTCAGAATGCAGGAGACACGGATATAGTAGCAAAATCCTGGATTGATAATATTTACATCTCTAAAAGCAGTACATGGCCTGCAGGGGATGCCTATAGGCTAAAATCGATTGAGCAAAACCGTACACTGCTGCGTAATGATTATTACGATGTACAGGACTCCGTTGAAATAAGTTCGTTGCTGTTGCGCCAGTTAAATATTGACAGCACTGACTGCTACTTGTTCATCGTATCGGATTCGAGAGGCGATATTTTTGAATACCGGAAAGAAGATAATAATACAGCGGTAACGCCGCCATTTTTTGTCTCCCGTCCCCAAAGAGCTGACCTGGTCATGCAGTCCGTTTCGGGTACGGTAGATTCGGTGAAAGCAGGGGAGCAGATCACATTAGAATGGACAGTTATAAACAAAGGCGGAAGGACGGGCTATTATTCAAAGTATTGGGAAGACATGCCACTCCTGTCTTCCGACAGTATACCCGATAACAATGACCGCACCTTAACGGGAACAATTGTATACGGACCGCTCCAAACAGATAGTAGCTATACTAAAAAAGTAATAGTTACCATTCCCAATGGCATTCAGGGTGAGTTTTATGTGTTGATGGTAGCAGATTATTACAACCGCAACGATGATATTGATCCTTCGGATAATCATAAGGTTTTGTCATTGCGTGTTACCGACGATCATGGAGATACTGTGGAAATTAAAAAGCCGATACAAGTAACATTGCCCCCATCTTCAGACCTCACAGTTTCATTTAATGCGCCCTCAATCGTATATGCCGGACAGCCTTTTGTGATCCGATATAAAGTTGTTAATAGCGGCGTTGCAGTAACAACCGGAAGTGGCTGGACAGATCGTGTTCGCATTTCTCTCGATGGCTCGGCTGATTATGGAGATATCATTGTCGGCGAAAATGTTTTTAAAGGAAAACTTGAACCAGGCGAATTTTACGAAGACAGCATCGTTGTAAATATCCCATTATCAGCCGAAGGAAATTATTATCTGCTGATTAAAACCGATGATAACAATATCGTATATGAGCATAATGGTGAAGATAATAATGTGGCGACTTCTTTATTATTTGTTCAACCGCAACTGCCTGCAGATTTAGTAGTATCTTCTATAGAGACGGTAGCTGAGGCTGATATCAAAGCTACCATCAACGTTAAATGGACAACAAGAAATAATGGAGAAAATCCCGCTATTGGTCATGTCACTCATATCATCTATGCATCCACCGATACAGTGTTGGATGAAAAAGATATTGTATTATCAACGGTTTCAAATAGTATCAATCTTGCACCTTTTAACGAAATGCAAATCAGTACCAATGTTACGCTGAAAGCGCCTCAGGATGGCGGGAACCATATTTTAGTACGTACTGATGGAAGTAATAATATATTGGAAAGTGACGAATCCAACAATGTAAGTAGTTCGGATAGCATTCGCGTGAATATACCACAACTGCCTATTGGCACGTTGGTAAATGCAACGCTTGTACGGGATGAGGAGTATTACTACAAGATTGTGGTGCCGGATAGTCTGGCTGCTGAAACATTACAGGTTTTGCTTACAGCCGACAGCACTCACAAAAACAGCAATGAGCTTTTTGTTAAATACGGATCATTGCCTTCAGCATCAGATGCGGATTTTGTATTCCGCAACCCATTCAAGGCAAATCAGGATATC
Source organism: Chitinophagaceae bacterium (assembly GCA_019638595.1). GTDB lineage: Bacteria > Bacteroidota > Bacteroidia > Chitinophagales > Chitinophagaceae > Agriterribacter. Next base: position 319,112 of record JAHBTJ010000004.1, on the reverse strand, counting down.
GTCATTCCATCATTACAAGCCGGAACTTATTATGTACTCATAAAAGGCAGCTCTTTCCAGCCGCAAAAACCTGCAAACCTGCTGGCTAAGATTATCAATTTTGAGGTTCACACCGTTACAAGCAATAAAGGTGGCAACACAGGTTCTGTAACCGTTAAAATAACAGGTGCAAAATTCGAGAATAACATGCAGGTGTCTATTACAGATGCCATAATGGGAACAATTACTGCACATGCTGTAACTGTAAAAAACAGCCTGGAGCTTTTTGCAACTTTTAATCTTAGCGGTGCAGATACTGGCACATATGACATTAGGATAGTGAAACAAAATAGTGAAACGGCAACGCTTAACCGAAGTTTTTCAGTTGTATCAGGATCAGGTGGTCGCTCAACAGGTAGTAATAGTGCTCCTGAAGGATTTTACTGCACCATCCAGAACCTCGATGCCGATGGCGGTTTGGAAATTACACCTGACTATCCACCGGCTGTAAGAGTAAATCGTGTTTTCCCGATTGTGATAAAGTATGGCAATTCCGGCAATGTCGATATTCCCATTCCGACAAGACGCTTGATCAGTATGACAGGATCCCCCGTGTCCTTCTCCTTTAATGACATTGTGAAAATCATTCGTGACTTATTACTGGAACAGGCATTAACAGAATTGTCGCTGGAATTCCAGGACCCGGATGGCATAGGCGGAATCCTGCGTCCCGGCGCTGCGGGAACGATAATTATTCATTCGGCAGCATTTAATGTAGGTGAGCTGCTACGATTCAGATTATTGGAATAAGCGATTTGCGAAAATTTTAAAATGGAAGTATGCAATGGACTAAACAAATAAAAAGCAAGTTAAGTAACAACACAATGTTAAGGCTGTATGTGTTGGTTATTTGTTTCTTGTTTTCTTCTTCCATTTTAAATGGACAGAATATTGTTCGTCCAAATATTGAAGGTCCGGCAGGCTTGCAAGTCAATACATTTACCGGCAGTCTTTTTTATCAGCGTACGGATATGTTTATACCCGGAAGGGGATTATCCATTGATCTTTCCTTTTCCTATAACAGCGCTGATCGTGCCTTCGATCCCGGTTTTGGTTATGGATGGACATGTTCTTATCATCAGTTTTATATCAAAGACAGCGCTACCGGCAGCATACGCTTATACAGGGAAGACGGACGAAAAGACCTGTATGAGAAAAAAGGAGCCGTATTTACGCCGCCGGTCGGAATATTTGATCAACTGGTGGAATATGAAACCGGGAAGTACCGTTACCGTACAAAAAGCGGAACACAATATTTTTTTGAAAACCCGTCACACCAAAAGCTCACCCGCATCCGCGACCGTAATGGTAATGAGATCATACTATCCTATAATGGTAATGCGCTTGGCTCGATAAGCGATGCATCCGGCCGCACGGTTGAACTGGTGTGGAATGGTAACAGGTTGCAGGAACTTAAAGCGACATTGGGTGCCGAGACCAGGAGCGTCAAATATACTTATACTTCAAACGGGTGCCTGGCAAGCGTCCGCGATCCCGAAAATGGGCTGATCAATTATACTTACAATGCGAACCGGATGATGCAGAGCCTGATGACGCCTAACAGGTTCCTGATCAATATTACCTATGACAAAAACACAGCGGTAGAAAAGCTGGTGTCGTGCCGGAAAGAGCAAAGGATCATGTATGAAGGGTCCAACCTGAAGACATACCTTATTGAGCGCGGGGAAAGCAAGAATACAACCACTACCTATTCATTTGATGAGAAGGGCAGGCTGATCCAGCGGGCAGGCAATTGTTGCGGTTTTAAAAACGCCTACACGTATGATGAGTACAACAATATTGCTTCGATCACCGATGCCAACGGAAGACAAACGAAATACACCTACGATAAAACAGGCAATCTCGTTTCGGAAACGAATGCACTCAACCAAACGGCAGTATACCAGTATGAGCCTGTTTTTAACCAGGTAACCGAATATATTGACAAAGCCGGGAACAGAACCTCCTATGAGTACGATGAAAGGGGTAACCTGGTTAAGATCACACATCCGTTGAATATCGTCGAAACTTTTGAATACGATCAGTACGGCAATAAAATAAAAGCAAAAAACGGGCGCGGCTTCATCACAACCTATGGATATGACAGTTACGGATATCTGCAGAAAATAACGAATGCCCTGGGCTTTTCCGACAGCTATCTGTATGATGCGTGGGGCAACCTGCGCGAGCAAACCGATGCCAGGAATAATAAAACTGCTTATACCTACACAAAGCTGAACCAGCTGAAAGATGAGACAGACGCCACAGGTGCAAAAACAAGCCTGGAGTATGATGGCAACGGCAATGTGAAGCTGGAGCGGGATGCAAAAGGCAATGCTACACAATACGTATACGATGAGAACGATAACCCGGTTATTGTAAGAGACGCTCTCGGCAAAAGCACCATTAATCAATACGATCCCTTTGGCAACCTTGTTTCCAGCATTGATGCCTCCAGCGCTGAAACAAAGTACACCTACGACAACCTGAACCGCCTTATTACAAAGGTGAACCCGGAGGGAGAACGTACGCAATATGCCTATGACGCCAATGGCAACAGGATCGCGGTCAACTATCCCAACGGCAATACGGTCAACATTCAATACGATGTACTGAACCGGGTTGTACAGACGAGTGATCAGTACGGTTTGATAGCCGCTTATGAATACGATGCCAGCGGCAATAAGAAATCGGAACGGAACGGGAACGGGCATATCATTACCTATCGCTATGACGCGCTCAACAGGTTGCTCTCTGTTACCGACCCCGCCGGCAACGCGGTATTTTATGCATACGATGCCAACAATAACCTGCTCACGGAAACCGACCGCAATAACCGCGTTACCCAATATATATACGATGAAGATGACCGGCAAATCCAGGTAAAAGACGCGCTCAATCATATATCCCACTCAGCTTACGACCGGGCGGGCAATCTTGAATCCGTTAAAGATGCCAATGGAAATACGACACAGTATACCTATGATGCGGTAAACCGGAAAACTGCAGAACGCTTTGCTGATAACAGCACCCGCAGTTATGAATATGATAAGAACAGCAATCTTGTTAAGCGTACAGATGCCAAAGGGCAGGCGACGGAGTATATCTACGATGAGCTGGATCGGCTGAATACAAGGCGCTATCCCGGTAGTACCGAAAATTTCGATTATGATGATGCAGACAGGATAATCCTTGCAAGAAACCCCAATGCCGAGGTCACATTCAGGTATGATAAAGTGGGACGCATTATTTCCGAAACGCTGAACGGGAAGGTTACGGCATATCAATACAGCATTCAACAGAATACCAAAACCATTGTATATCCCGGCGGGCGCGTTATTAAAAGAGAGCTGGATGGCCGCAACCGCATCCGCAATATAAGAGATGCTCAAAAACTCCTGGCGGAATTCAGCTACGACAATGGCGGAAAACTGACCAACAGACGATACGCGAATAATACCTCATCCGGTTATACGTACAACAGCACAGGCACACTGGCAACTGTAACACATCAGCCCGGAGCTTTTGTAAACCTGGCTTACAGCTACGATAAAGCAGGCAATCCATTACAGGTACAATTTGCCCACCGCTCCTCCACGGAACAATATACGTATGATGCTTTGCACCAGGTAACGGGTTACCAGCAGGGCGCTAACAACAGCAGCTATACTTACGACGCTGTAGGCAATCGCAGTGCTGCGCAAATAAATGCTGCTTCTTACGGCTATCAGGTAAATGCTATGAATGCCTATAGCAGCATTACCGGCACTAATTCCGTTGAGCCGGTCTATGACGCGAATGGCAATACAACCAATGACGGACGATTTACCTATGGCTACGACCTCGAAAACCGGATGACAGCAGTCAATAATGGCTCGATACTGGCAAATCTGTATGATGCATTAGGCAGGCGGATACAGCGAAGAACCGCAACGGACACTGTTTTTTATTATTACGACGGGCAACAGGTAATAGAAGAACGCAACAGCGCGGATGCCGTGAATGCCACCTATGTTTGGGGCAGTTGGATAGATGACGCCGTTAATATGCAGCGAAGTGGAGAGGATTATTTTTATCACGCTAACCACCTTGGTTCTATTGCGGCTATTACCAACCAGAACGGAACGGTTTCGGAACGTTATGAGTATGACGTATACGGAAAAATAAAAGTATACGATGCAGATTACAACCTGTTGTCGCGTTCTGCTATTGGCAACAATTATACTTATACTGGCAGGCAATATGAATGGGAAACCGGTTTCTATTTTTACCGGGCAAGAACCTATGACCCCGAACACGGGCGGTTTATGCAACGCGATCCGCTCGGCTATGTGGATGGGCTGGGGTGGTACGGATACGTGGAAAATAATCCAATTAAAAGAATTGATCCCTTCGGATTAAGCTGGATTGATGACTTTTTGGAAGCCAATGTTGACAATCCGTTATTGAGAGCTTATGGTGATGCTGATTTATCTTGGTTAAGAGAAATAAATAATACTCTAGCTGGCTATAGTGATGCGCTAACATTTGGGCTAACTAATAAAGTAAGAGAATGGATAGGAACTAATAGTACAGTAAATAAATGCTCTGGCTATTATACGGTTGGAGAGATTATAGGCTCGATACAAGGAATTGGGACTGCGTCCAAAATTTCGAAAAGGGGACTAGTAAATGGCATAGGTTATTTAAGAAGGGATGCGACTCGCTTAGTTGAAAATGCAATAAGAAGCAAGGAGGCTACTAAAGCTGGAGGCATAGTAGTTTATCATTCGGTAGAAGCGGGAGTCACAAGATATGTTGGTATTACAAATAATCTTGCCCGTAGAGCCGGAGAACACTTAACTGGTAAAGGCATAACTATTGAGCCTCTCATGAAAGGACTTTCGAGAGCCGATGCCAAAGCCGTTGAACAAGCCTTGATAGATATTCACGGTTTAGGAAAAAATGGTGGTTCATTACGCAATATGATTAATAGCATTTCGCCTAAAAATCCAGCGTATGATGCTCAATTGCAAAAAGGATACGAATTATTAAAATCAATAGGATATAACTAAATGTCAAAAATTAAACTCGGGGACATATTTGAGATTATCACTCCCAAAGGAAACGCCTATTTACACTTCATTCATAAAAGTAGTGAGACGGGAGAATTAATAAGAGTTTTACAGGGATTGTATGTTAAAAGGCCGGACAATTTTGACAAGTTGGTTACTTTAGAAGAAAGGTATATCATTTCATTTCCGCTTTCAGCAGCCGACAAAAAAAAGCTTGTTGAGCATGTAAGTTATTTTCCTATTTCAAAATTTAATAAGCCTAAGTTAATGAGGACGGAATATAATGTTGGTGGAAAGTTTCTAGGATGGCATTTGGTAGACACCGAAACTTGGCAAAGGCAATTAGTTAAAACATTGACGCCAGAGCAAAAGAAGCTGTCTCCGTGGGGAATTTGGAATGATACTCAGCTAATTGAAAGTTTAATTAATGATTGGAGCTTAGAAAATTGGGTATAATTAATCAATTAAAAAAAATATTCAAATCGGATGGAATTGAGCCAATTCTTGCAAAACCTACATATGTTACCAAATAAAAAAAATAATAAACATTTTGATTCCAAAATCAAAATCATAAATCATGCAATTGAGACTGATTAAAATATTACTTCTTTCTTTTGTTATGAATTCAACCATGGCACAAAACTCTTCTAACTGCCCTGAAGGTGGGAGTCAGGATGGCTTATTCGGTTCAGGTGGTCTAGACAGCCTTGCAAAAAAAGTTGCTAATTATATTGATATACTCATCCGTGTCGTACGCTCCATAGACCCCAATGATATTGTGGGTCCAAAAGGCTACGCCGACAAACAATTTGTATCCGTTAAAAACAAGATGGGGTTTACGGTACGTTTTGAGAACAGCGCCAACTTTGCGACAGCTCCTGCACAAAATGTAACGGTGCATTTACCCGTTGATCCCAAGATCAATATCAATTCACTCCGTCTTAGCAATTTTGGTTTCGGTACTTACCGGTTTGATGTGCCGGAGAATAGCACTTATTATACCGGGCGGCTTGATCTGCGGGATTCATTGGGTTTATTTGTTGACCTTACATCGGGTATTGACATTATAAACAATGAAATATTCTGGATATTCCGTTCCATTGATCCCGCAACAGGACTTGCCCCGGCAGAAGCCATGAAAGGCTTCCTGGCGATCAATGATACGACTGCCAAAGCGGACAGCGCCGCCTATGGCGCAGGTGAGGGGTTTGTAAGCTTCTATGTAGTACCGGACAGCACGATAGCCAAAACAGGCGATACGGTTTCGGCGAAAGCCAGTATCGTTTTCGATATCAACGAACCCATTGAAACCAATACCTGGCAAAATACGATTGACGCGGTGGCGCCGGTTAGCAACATAGAATCCGCTTCAGCCAAAAACGGGGACATTACGCTTAACTGGTCGGGTATAGACGATGCAGGCGGCAGCGGCGTAAAAGAATACGCGCTGTATGTATCAGAAAACAATCAGCCCTATGAATTGTTCCAGGATAAGATTGCGGATCATTCCATTGTATACCCCGGCATCCCCGGCAACTCCTATTGCTTTTATACATTGGCAACCGATCATACGGGAAACACTGAACCGGAAAAAATCAATGGCTGTGAGTTTGCCGTAACACTGAACCTCGATGGAACGGCATTGCCTTTGACCTGGTTATATATCGATGCCAAACAATCCGGTGAAGATGTATTGCTGCAATGGGGAACTGTGGCGGAAGAGAATACAAAATATTTTGTAATTGAACGTTCAACAGACGGCGTCAACTTTGTAGATGCAGGAACGGTAGTGGCTGCCGGCAACAGTGTTCAAACGCAGAATTATACATTCACAGACAGGAATGCAACGCAATTGCAATCTCCCGTGCTTTATTATCGTTTAAGGCAGATAGATGCCGACGGAAACTACAGCTATTCTAACGTTGAGAAAATCAATATCCGGTCAAAAGCTCCTGTAATAAAAGCATTCCCTAATCCGTTCCGGTACCGGCTTTCATTGACCATACAGCATGTAAGCAGGTCAGACAAAGCCGAAAGCGTTTCTTTATATACACGGGATGGCAGGCTTGTTTATCATCGTAAGCTTCAGCATTCCGGAAATGCAACGATCCTGCTGGATGATATTCCGCCATTTGCAGCGGGTGTATATATCCTGCAGGCTGTTATTAATGGCAGGGCATATACAATGCAATTGTTACGTGAATAATACCGACCGTTTTCATCAACAACTATGTTTATTAGGATAGCAGATAAACAAAGGTTCAAAATAAAGGATTGATAACATTCTTAAATTAAAGGCCTTTAAATCATTGATAATGAATAGGTAAAACACCCAATTCACATTACACTTCAATGATTTGCAAGAAAAAAGCCTCAACTTATGTTGAGACTTTTTCTGTGACTCCGTCAGGATTCAAACCTGAAACCTTCTGATCCGTAGGGCTTCAAAATCTTAATTTAGCTGAATCTATCTTAATCAATTTGATTGATTAATTCTTTGAAATCCTTTTACCAAAATATTGGGCCAATTAATCTGTTTTACAGTAGCTCAAATATGTTTTACAGTATTATCAAAATATGCATTTTACAGTAAAAATGAATGAAATTATATATTTTACAGTATAAAATAACTATTTTACAGTAAAACAGAAGATATGGCGATAAGAGCAGCTGGTTTTCAATGGCTCAAAGATCATTATAAGTTATCAGGACATTCTCTGACCCACAACTCCTACATAGGAAATAATGAGTCCATAGAGCTAACGTCAAAAGGAAATGTAGAACAGGTTTATGGGCCAAAGTATGCTCCTTCCAGGGAAACCCCTTTATCGCACCTGGAGTTTGCTTTTAAGTATGATGATATAAACCTTGATTTCCTGAAAGCAGTATTTGAGAAAATACCGGCAGAAGAAATACAGGAGTTTATCCAGGCAACGCCTTTTTCAAAGTATGCGAGAAGAATAGGGTTTTTCTATGAGTTTCTGACTAAAAAAAAAATAGAACTGGCCCGGCCAATAGCAGCTAATTATTTCAACCTGCTTGAAGAAGACGAGTATATAACAGGGATTGTGGTTAAGAATACAAAATGGAAAATCAATAACAACCTGTTGGGCAATGAGGAATTTTGCCCTGTCGTAAGAAAAACAAAGGTGCTTGCTTCATTGCTGGAAACAGACATTCATCAGAAAATAGAACAATTAAAAGAAAGCTATCCAAAAGATATTTTTAACAGAGCCATCAATTACCTCTACAACAAAGAAACACGTTCTTCCTATGAAATAGAAAAGGAAAAACCATCACCTGACCGGATGGAAAAATTTATAGCCTTACTTGTAAGAGCCGGATCGGAAGCAACGGAAAAAATGCTGGAAAAGCAACGGCTCATACAATTGCAGAATGCAATCGTTGATCCCCGGTTTGCGGCTGCCGATTTCAGGGATTTTCAAAATTTTGTAGGTGAATCCCTCCCCAATTATCAGGAGCTTATTCATTACATCTGCCCGCCGCCGGCAATACTATTATCATTAATGAATGGATTAAAAGCAACTGCCGGTAAGACGAATGGAATATATCCCCAGGTAAGAGCGGCGCTGATCGCTTTTGGCTTTGCTTTCATACATCCTTTTGAAGATGGTAACGGAAGATTACACCGCTTCCTGATTCATGATATTTTGGTACATGACGACATTGTTCCTCCCGGACTGATCATACCGGTTTCTGCTCACATGCTCAATAATATCAGGGACTATAATGACATACTTGAAAAATATTCAAAGCCACTGATGCAGAGAATCAGGTATGATAAAAAAGATAATGGTGAAGTCACAATTATCAACGAAGAAGAAGTGGAAGGATATTTCAGGTATCCCGATCTCACGGAACATTGTATTTACCTGATCCAGACCATTTATGCCACACTCGAAGAAGACATGCCTGATGAATTGGTCTTTCTCCAGCGATATGACGAAGCAAAAAAAGAATTGCAACGGATTGTAGATATGCCCGACAAAGACATCAATTTAATGCTCATTTTCCTGCATCAGAACAACGGAATATTTCCCAAAAGAAGAAGAGAACAGTTTGCTAAGCTCACTGACGAAGAAATTCAGCGGATGCAGCAAGCCTATAGAATCGTTTATGAGTTAGATATCCTCAGGTAGCTGACTATTCTTTTAGGGGCTGGTTTTATATACCAGAAGGAATATTCATAGGCAAAAGCATAACTGAAGTTGATTGAAATGACTACAGAGAATTTCTCCCGAAAGCATTTTTTAATTAATTGCAACCTGAATTTGGCTTATAGATTTAATTATAATAGTTCTCCTTATAGCGCAAAGATCCGCTTGTGCAGTATTTTTCAACTTCAACCAGTAATTGTTTTGCAAATGCAGAGCCGTATATTTATAAAAACACACATAACCGTGAATTTGAAATTAACATGCAATCGCTTAACCAATTATTAAAAAAGGTATCATGGAATAAACAACCTGAAGAACAGCTTAATACATTGAAACTGTTTGACAACCTATCTTTTGCCTTAGCCGTAAGACCTTTGTGATTGTAAAGGTGCTTTTCCAGTCTTTCTTGCAGAGACGCTGAAGTGGAGCCGATATAGTACCTGTTCAGTCCGGCAGAGTATTAATATATACATAGTACATAAAAAGTAAAGGTCTTTCAGATGAAAGACCTTTTTCCTGTGACCCCGTCAGGATTCAAACCTGAAACCTTCTGATCCGTAGTCAGATGCTCTATTCAATTGAGCTACGGGGCCGCAAACTTATTTAGTTAGGGCGGCAAAGATAAGGTGGCAACCTAAAAATGCCAAAAGAATATCTCATGCTCACACCGGTTAACGGATTCCCACATTTTTAAATTTCCTCTCTCCTTAGTAGTGCCACCTTACAAAAGCTTCCATAGCGGCATATTTTGTTAAGCCCAGCTTTGCGTACAAATCGGCAGTATTGGCATTTCTTTCTTCGGCGCGCTGCCAGAACTCACGCGAATCGGTACCCTGGAAAGGAACGGAATCTTTTTGCGACTGGTGAATAAATATGCCAAAACGTTTTTTCAACATCTGCTCCGGACTCATGGGTATCGCCATTTCAATTTCCGTAATATCCCATTCCTGCCAGGCGCCTTTATATAACCATACCCAGCAGTCTTTTACCCACTCATCGCCTTCGGCTTTTATGCGTTTTAATGATTCAAAAACAATTTCAAGACAAACCTTATGGGTTCCGTGCGGATCCGCAAGGTCTCCCGCGCAGTATACCTGCTGGGGCTTTATTTCCCTCAGCAGTTTCATGGTCAGTTGCACATCTTCTTCTCCCATCGGCTTTTTTTCAATAGTACCGGTTTCATAAAAGGGAAGGTTCTGGAAATGCGCCCTGTCATCGGTTAAGCCTACATACCGGCAGGTGGCTTTCGCTTCACATCTCCGTATCAAACCTTTAATGCTCCTTATTTCGGCAGTATCCGATTGCCGCGATTTTTTCTGAGCAAAGTATTCACGCGCCTCTTTGGATATTTTTTTCGAGATGGAATCATCTACGCCAAACATATCTTCAAACCCTACGGCAAAGTCCAGGAAGCGGGTTACAAATTCGTCTGTAACGGCAATATTGCCCGAGGTTTGGTAGGCAACATGCACTTCGTGCCCCTGGTCAACCAGGCGTTGAAAAGTTCCGCCCATTGATATAATATCATCATCAGGGTGGGGCGAAAATATAATTACTTTTTTAGGGAACGGGGTAGAGCGCTCAGGATGTGTTGGCAGATCGGAATTAGGTTTCCCGCCCGGCCAGCCGGTAATGCTGTCGCGCAGCATATAATATACCTGCAGGTTGATTTCGTATGCGTCTCCTTTTTCCACCAGAAGATCTCCCAATCCGTTATCGGTATAATCGGTATTGGTTAAGCTTAATACCGGCTTGTTCAACTTTAATGCCGTATTGATCACGGCGCGACGGATGATTTTAGGTGTCCACTCGCAATCTCCTGTAAGCCAGGGCGATTTGTTACGGGTAAGCTCAGACGAAGCAAGCTCGTCCAGCACAAATATGCAGTTGTCGTGATTCTGGAGCAGCGAAGCAGGAACAGATTCCGTAACATTATCTTCCACCGAGGCTTTTACTATCGGTGCCTTGGCCTGCCCCCAGGCAAGCAGGATAATTTTCTTCGCCTTCATAATAGTGCTGATACCGGCAGTAATGGCAAGGCGCGGCACCTGCGATATATTTACGAACTCGTAAGAATTTGCAAGGCGGGTTGAATTTTCTAAAGTAACCAGCCTGGTTTTTGAATATACGCTTGAGCCGGGCTCGTTAAAGCCTATATGCCCGTTTATACCTATGCCCAATACCTGCAGGTCAATTCCTCCCGCTTCCTCTATCAATTGTTCGTATTGCGCGCAATGCTGCTTTACATCGTCTTTAGGCCATTCGCCGCTGGGTATATGGCAATTTTGAGGATCTATATCAATTTTGTCGAATAAGTTTACGCGCATAAAGCGGTGGTAGCTTTGCAAAGCGTTTTTATCTATAGGGTAATATTCATCCAGGTTAAAAGCAATTACGTTTTTAAAGCTTAATCCTTCTTCTTTATGCATTCTTATCAGCTCGGCATACAATGTTTTAGGAGTGGAACCGGTAGCAAGTCCCAGCACACAAGGTTGCCCGGCAGCTTGTTTTTGTTTGATAAGTTTAGCTATTTGAAGCGCTGCGAATTTTGAACCTTCCTTAAAATCAGGAAAAATATTGCAGGTAATTTTTTCAAAAGAATCAACCATACTCATTTGGTAATTGTTTGAAGTTAGTTTAGTTATAGTGCACGCTAAGGTAATTTTATTTTTCATTAAACAAGAAGCCAAACGCCTGTAAACGCTTCTTTTTTCAGTGGTTTTGTAAAGCAAACGATTGCAGTAATACAGGAAGTTCCCAAACAGGGGGATTGCGTTAGCTGAAAGCAGTGTTAACGGAAAACTTAACCGGTATTATAAGCTGATGGCCGCGTTGTCAATTACCTGTCCGCGTTCTGTACGGATGGTTCGGGCAGGAAATTTACTGATAACGCGGTAATCGTGCGTAGCCATAACTATAGTGGTGCCGAAATTTTTGCATATATGAAAGAGCAACTGCATAATCTCATCCGAAGTTTCAGGATCAAGGTTGCCGGTAGGCTCGTCTGCCAGAATAAGCTTGGGAGAATTCAATAAAGCCCTGGCTACATCCACACGTTGCTGTTCTCCTCCCGATAGTTCAAAAGGAAATTTGAAGCCTTTTGTTTTTAAGCCCACTTTTTCCAGCACGTCAGATATTTTATCTTCGATCAGCTTTTCATCCTTCCAGCCCGTAGCGCGTAAAACAAACTTTAAATTATCGTGTACGTTCCTGTCGGTAAGCAGTTGAAAATCCTGGAACACAATGCCCAGGTTACGTCTTAAAAAAGGGATTTTTTTCCAGTCCATATCCCTGAGCTTGTAACCAACTACCGTTCCTTCACCTTCCTTTAACTTCAGCTCACCGTACAATGTTTTTAACAGGCTCGATTTGCCGGTGCCAGTTTTACCTACCAGGTAAACAAACTCACCCCTGTCTACCTTAATATTCACGTCTTCCAGTATCAGCGAATTGCCCTGGTATATATTAGCGTGCTCTAATTCAAGAATAACTTCAGCCATTGGTGTACACTAATGATTCAAATATTCAAAGGTAAGGTTTACATCCGTTCAAATAACGCATTGTTTAGTTTAGTATTGGGCAAAAGGAAATTTTGTTAGACCTAACAAAATAGTTGAATAACTAAATAATTAGTTTATATTTGTTGAATAAATACGATTCATATGAGTTCAGGAAGAAATCTTACCAGGGCGGAAGAGCAGATTATGCAGGCCTTATGGAAGCTGGAAAAGGCCTTTTTACGTGAGTTGGTGGAGGCTTTACCCGCCCCCAGGCCGCACCAGAATACGGTAGCTACCATTTTAAAGATACTGGTTGAAAAAGAGTTTGTGGGGATAGAAGTATTTGGCAGAATGCACCGGTACTATCCGCTGATCAGTAAAGAAGCATATTCAAAATCAACCATAAAAAACATTGTAAAGAGTTATTTTGAAGGCTCCTTCAGCAACGCGGTTTCTTTTATGGTTAAGGAAAATAACCTGAGCGTTGAAGACCTGGAGCTTTTACTGAAGGAATTAAAAAAACAAGGCAGGTGAACGGCTGGGGGTTAGGTACATTGAGCCAATTACAGGTGTCCTGACAGCCGATAGCTCATAGCTTATACCCTACACTTTACCCTTTATCATTCACGTACAAACTATTTTACATGCTTCCGGTTGCATATTATTTATTGAAAGTAATTATCTGCTCAGGTATACTGTATGGCTACTATCGCCTGGCGTTGCATAACAAAATATTTCACCGGTGGAACAGGTTTTACCTGCTGGGAGCCGTTATTATGAGTATTGGGTTTCCATTAATCACGATCAGCATATTCCATACCCCGGCAGAAGACGACGGGCAGGTAATACGGTTACTGAACGTGGTTACATCCGGCGAAGCATTTGTGCACGAAGCAGACGACCATGGCACCTTCATGTTGTCTGGCGAAGAAATAGCCTCTTTCGTTTACATGTTAGTATCGCTGGTTTTCCTTTTGCTGTTGCTTCAAACGCTTATCAGGCTCAGGAATATTGTGAAACGCCATCACGCCCGGAAAATTGAGGACATTTATTTTGTAGATACCGATGCCAGGGGAACGCCCTTTTCGTTCTTCCGGTACATTTTCTGGAACAGGAATATTGATATTGACTCGTCTACGGGGCGTAAAGTGTTTTTGCATGAATTAGCGCATGTAAAGGAAAAACACAGCGCCGACAGGTTATTCATGAACATCGTGCTGGTATTTTTCTGGAGCAATCCTTTTTTCTGGCTTATAAGGCGCGAAATGAACATGATCCATGAATTTATTGCCGATAGCGAAGCCGTTGACAACCACGATACCGCCGAATTTGCAGCCATGATCCTGCAGGTAGCTTACCCGCAACGCAGCTTTGGCCTCACCAGCAATTTTTTCTCTTCATCTGTTAAAAGACGGTTACTTATGTTGACAAAAATGCAAACACCCCGTACAAGCTACATCAGCAGGGTGCTCGTTTTACCCCTGTTCGCCATTGTATTTGTGGCATTTACCATACGCACCAAACAATTGGCCGCCGCGGAAATTCCTTTGATTACGCTGGAGAAGAAGGTCAATATTGTAATTGACGCCGGCCATGGCGGAACAGATGCCGGCGTTAAAAACGCGAACGGAATTTCGGAAAAGGATCTTACGCTTTCGCTTGCAAAAAAAATACAGGCGCTTAACAACAACAACCGCGTTAACATTATTCTTACCCGGTCGGAAGATATTCTTCAACCGCTTAAAGAAAAAGTAGCATTCTCGGTAAAGCAAAAAGCCGACGCTTTTATTTCCATTCATATTGCGGCCGCGCCACACGCATCCGATACCGGGAAGGGCTTTGAAATTTACCTGTCGGGGAAAATGGACAGTGTTTCCCTGCAGGCACAGAAGGCACGCCTGCTGGCAAGTATCATAACCGAAGAAATTGCAAAGACATATACCATCGCACCTACTATCAAACAGCGGGTACCACAGGGAGTATGGGTGCTGGATGCCGACCAGATCAACTACCCCGCTTTGCTGATAGAATGCGGGTATATTACGGATAGTAAAGACCTGGGCTTCCTGCTGGATGAGAAAAACCAGGAAAAGGTAGCCGGTGATATTTTGAATGCAATTGAAAGATACGCGAAGGCCGTTGAGGAAAACGCCGGTTCTTTTGTTGAGCAACAGGAACGCGTTATGGAGATTGAAGCGCCGGGCATTGATATTTCCAGCTTTATTAAAAATCAGTCAACCGGTAAAACGCCGTTACTGATAGTAAATGGTAAAGAAACAAAGCAGCTTCCACAGGATGGTATGCAGCTGGCAAGCTCGCCCAAAGCCACATTCAAAGGAACCATTTATCCTGAGAACAATGCAACAGCGTTGACAAAGTATGGCGAAGCCGCCAGGGGCGGGGCTTTGATAATTGAAGCAAAAGAAAAAAGCGATACCATCCCTCCAATAACAGACAGCGTTTCTCCCAAAATAAAATCGGTAGATATAACGGGCGACGACCATGTGATTATTATTTATGAAAATGATAAGGCAGAAAAGATCAGCAGGCAGGAGGCTGTTAAAAGAAAGCTGCTGAATGACGAACCATCCCCTCCCATAACTTCAGGTGTGCGTTTACGAGGTATATCTCAGTGGAATGAGCCCATTTATTTTATAGATGGCAAAGAAGCCACCAAAGCAGAGGTGGATCAATTGAATCCAAACGACATTGAGGAAATGAGTGTATGGAAAGGCCTGAACGCTATTGAAAAATACGGTTTAAAGGCGGGGAATGGAGCTGTTGACATTCGAACAAAAAATTTAGAAGGTAAATTTTTACCAGAGGTATCGGTAGTTGCTTATGGCAAAAAGATATTTGCTAAGGCGGAACAGGCACCGACCTTTCCCGGCGGCGATCTTGCATGGGCGAAGCATATATCAAGGATAATTAACAAAGACATGCTGAAATTAATAGAAGACAATAAGCAGGGAACGTGCATAGTGCGATTTGTTGTAAATACCGATGGAACAGTGTCGGATGTTGAGGCATTAACAATGAAAGAAACCCAGTTGGCAAAATCGGCTGTTGCAGCAGTTGAAAACGGACCTAAATGGAACCCTGCGGTACAAAATGGCAAAGTAGTAAAAGCATACCACTCTCAACCGGTAAGCTTTACTGTTTCTACCTGGCAATAGTGATTGGAAAGCTGAGGATACGGAACTGCATGCTTTTCGTTACCATACCGGCTATGGGTTATGGCTTCAGTTCCCATACCAGCGCGCTGGCGCCGAGTATAGCTGCGTCTGCCTCTTTAAGCTCGCTGAAAATAAGCTTTACTTTGTTTTGAAAGATGGGCAACAGGTTTTTCTCCATATGCTCCTTTGTAGGCTTCAGGATCAGGTCGCCGGCTTTTGTCATGCCGCCGAACAATATAATGGCTTCCGGCGAAGAGAACATAACGAAATTAGCAAGCGCCAGCCCCAATACCATTCCTGTAAATTCATATACTTCTTTCGCTATAGCGTCGCCCTGCATAGCGCAATCATACACGATCCTCGAATCAATTTCGTCGAGCGGATAATTTCTAAGCAGGCTGTTATTATCCGGGCGTTGCTCCAGGAACTCCCTGGCCGTATTGGCTACACCGGTAGCGGATGCATAGCTTTCCAGCGATCCGTGCATATTGGTTCCGGGGTGCAGCCTGCCATTTGGAATAATAGTAACGTGCCCCAGCTCGCCGGCAAAGCCATCATGCCCGTATATTAAATGGCCATTTGCCACAATACCGCTGCCCACACCGGTGCCCAGGGTTATCATAATAAAATCTTTCATGCCCTTGGCTGCTCCATACATCATTTCGCCTACAGCGGCGGCATTGGCATCATTGGTCAAAGCGGCAGGTATACCAAATTTTTGGGTCACCATTTCCGCCAGCGGAATGATACCCTTCCAAATGAGGTTAGGCGCATATTCAATAGTACCGCTGTAATAGTTCCCATTAGGTGCGCCAATACCAATCCCTTTAATGCTTTCTATTCCGCCTACCTGGTCTATTGCAGGCTGCAGCGCCTGGTGTAGCTCCTCAATATAATCTTCGATTTTTTTATGTTTCCTGCTCGAAATAGCGCCCCTGTACAAAGTGTCTCCCCGGTGGTCTACAATCCCAAAAACCGTATTTGTACCGCCAATATCTATACCTACTGCATATTCCTGTTTCATATACTGTATGTTGCTTTTATTTGTTTTTTAGAGCCTGAATCAATCAATGTCCGCCACCGCCTTCCAGCGCGTTAAAATCAATGCCCTGCGATTTCAGGACAGATTTTACCCTGATGGCATAAAACGCAAGATAAGCAAAACATAATACCGGGATCCAATAAGAATGATGAATTCCTATAGCGGGTATATCCGCGAGCTTACCCTGTAAAGGGGGGATGATCGCTCCGCCTAATATCATCATAACCAGGAAGGCGGATCCCTGGGCCGTATACTTTCCTAAGCCTGCAATGGCAAGACTGAAAATGCTTGGCCACATAATGGAACAAAACAACCCGCCGCTCAAAAAAGCGTAGGTAGCTATCTTACCCGTTGCAAACAATCCTATCAGCATCGCCGCAATACCCAATCCTCCAAATATCATTAACGTTTCCGTGGGTTTTTCCTTACCCAGGAAAAAACCGGCTATTTGAAATACAATTACAGCCGCGTATCCGTATAACGGAGTAAAATCATTGCCTGCAATAAGGTTCACCGCTATGGTGATCCCAAAAGCTATATAAGGAACCAGTATCCATAAAATGGTACGCATTGACTTTGTAGGGTTAAACACCGTAATGGCGCCCGTCCAGCGGCCAATCATCAGGCTTCCCCAGTAAAGCGATATAAAAGGAGCCAGGTCGTTTTCGCTGTATCCCCCGAAAGCTTCTGTTTTTAAAAGTTCCCCCAGGTTGCTTTGTATCGTTACTTCCACACCTACATACATGAATATGGCAAGCATGCCTAATACCAGTTGGGGATATTTCATGGCGCCCCAGCCGGCCGCATTTTTTTGAGCGCTGGCGTTGGCTCCAAAAAAACTTGCGATCATAATTACCAGCCCCGCCACCAGCAGCCACATGTTCCTTAAGCTTACTTCGGGCGACAGCTTTTCGTTAACCTGCAACCCACGGTAGCTTGCAAAAATGATCCCGAATACAACTGCCATTACAATGCTGATAAAAATCAGCAGCCACATGGCTTTAGGCGCCGGCTCAAAGCTATCCTCTTCTTTTACGTTCGGTAATTTTTTACTTACCCTGAATAAAAGCGCCGAAAGAATAAATAATGCGCCCACGCCAATATACAGGGAGTTCATAGAAGTTATACTGGCGTTGGCAATATCCGCATCGCTTTTAGCGGCATGTCCAAAAAGAATAATAGCTACGATGATAGGACCTATCATTGTGCCAAAGGAATTAACGCCTCCTGTAAGGTTTAACCTGTGAGAACCCGTTGAAGGATCGCCCAGCGCAATAGCAAAAGGGTTGGCGGAAGTTTGCTGCAGCGAAAACCCAAGACCTATTATGAACAGGGAAACCAGTATACCGGCAAACCCGCTGAAATTAAAAGATACGAGCATCAGTGCCGCACCAACCGCGCTGGTAAGCAAGCCGTATATGATCCCTGTTTTCATGCCCCAGTGGTTCATGATATCTTTGTTTTTTACGGCAGAAGCCACAAACAAGCCCAGTGCGCCCACATAATATGCCCCGTAAAAAGCAAAGTCAATCAACTGGCTCTGAAACTGGTCTAACTGAAAGTAGTGCTTGCAAAAAGGAATGAATATCCCGTTACCTGCAGCAATAAATCCCCAAAAGAAAAACACAATTACCAGGGTACCTAAAGCACCCGTATTAGTAGGCTTCTTGGTTTGCGACATCGTTAGTTTAGTTAGGTGAATTGTAAAAATATAAAGTGCCGGTGAAATTAAAGCATAACAATCGTTTGCAGCAAAAAAAATAAAAAACAAACCGGTATTACCAGAATTGTTTATTAAGTTCGGGAAATTTTATACCAGTATGTCTAATTCTGATCTCCTTACGCAACTCGAACCAAAACAACAGCAACAAAAGAGCTATCTCTCTTCTATCATTATTATCGGAGCCCTGTTTTTTATTTTTGGTTTTGTAACCTGGATCAATGGCATTTTGATCCCTTACCTGAAAATAGCCTGCGAGCTGAAATCAGATACGCAATCGTTTTTGGTAGCTACCGCATTTTTCATAGCTTATTTCATAATGTCCATACCTTCTTCGTTCGTTTTAAAGAAAACCGGTTATAAAAAGGGAATGTCATTAGGATTGCTCATTATGGCAATAGGGGCACTCATCTTTATTCCTGCCGCCCAAACCCGTAACTACAACTTGTTTTTATTCGGGCTCTTTATTATAGGTACAGGATTGGCTATTCTTCAAACCGCTTCTAATCCATACATATCTATTATTGGCCCCATTGAAAGCGCGGCATCCCGGATCAGCATTATGGGCATCTGCAATAAGCTGGCGGGTATTATAGCAAGCGTTGTATTTGGCTTTATAGCGCTCAAGGATGCAGACGCGTTTACAGCGAAATTAAAAACGCTGGATGATGCCGCTAAGGCCGTAGAGCTTGATCAACTGGCTGCCAGGGTCATCAACCCCTATATTATTATTACAATTGTGCTGGTAATACTGGCTGTGGCTGTATATTTTTCTTCCCTGCCCGATATTAAAGATGATTCCGGTAAAGCTGAAGATGGCAAAGCAGGCGATAGCATATTCAAATACCCTCATTTGTTCCTGGGCGCGCTGGCTATGTTTTTGTACGTAGGAGTTGAGGTAATGTCGGGCGATACTATTATCAGCTACGGGCATGCTTTGGGTATTGAAATGACCAAAGCCAAGTTCTTTACTTCTGCAACACTGGTATGTATGCTGGCAGGTTATATCATAGGCATATTCGCCATACCAAAGCTCATATCGCAGGAAATGAGCTTAAAGATATTCTCTGTTATGGGAGTTGTTTTTACTTCGATGGCATTGCTTACAAGCGGATTTACATCAGTATTGTTCATAGCCCTGCTGGGATTGGCAAACTCCCTGTTATTTCCCGCGTTGTTTCCGCTGGCTATTCATGGGCTGGGCAAATATACCAAGCTCGGATCCGGCATTATGGTGATGGCTTTTGTTGGCGGCGCTATATTGCCCTTAATTTACGGTTCAATGGTTGATAGCTCTACACATGCAGCGGTAGCGCAAGGCGTGTCTGAAGTAACAGCCCGCGCCTCTGCAGCTCAACATTCTTACTGGATCATGATACCGGGATACCTGTATATACTGTACTTTGGAATAAAAGGATTTAAAGTTGGCAAATATGCATAGCAACACTTACCGGGAAAGTAAAATTTTTGAAGGTCAGTAATGAGTCTGTTTTTATACTGATCTTTTTATTGGTTGTAATATATTTTTTTATTCTGATTGTATAAATCAAAAACCTTCCTATATTCAAGCAACGAACTGCTCACTCAATTAAAAACGAATGGAGATTATTCACGTAAGTGCCGAATGTTACCCGGTAGCCAAAGCCGGCGGCCTGGGCGATGTGGTTGGCGCTTTACCTAAATACCAAAACGAGCTCGGCCATATTGCAAAAGTGGTAATGCCTATGTACAAAACCAAATTTCTCATGAACAACGCATGGGATGTGGTGCACAAAGGCAGAACCAATATAGGCGATTACTGGTTCGACTATACCATCATTAAAGAACAAACCAATAAGCTGGGCTTTGACTTATACCTGGTAGATATAAACGGACTGCTGGACCGCGAAAAAGTGTATGGATATGATGACGATACCGAAAGGTTCACAGCCTTCCAGGTAAGTGTGGTAGACTGGATATCGGTATGGGTGCACAAGCCCGATGTGATACATGTGCACGATCATCATACCGGTCTGATCCCCTTCATCATCAAACATTGTTACAAATACCAGCACCTGCATAGCATACCAACGGTACTTACCATTCACAACGCGCAATACCAGGGCACAATGGGCTGGGATAAAAGTTACCTGCTGCCACCCTGGGATAGCTGGAAGTGGGGGCTGCTGGACTGGAAGGGAGCCATTAATCCGCTGGCATCTGGCATAAAGTGCGCCTGGAAAGTTACTACTGTAAGCAAGAGTTACCTGGAAGAAATGAGACAGTCGTCGAACGGGCTGGAAGACCTGTTAGAATATGAGCGTGGCAAATGCAGCGGCATATTGAACGGCATTGACGTGGATGTATGGGATCCGGCAACAGACAGCTATTTTGAAGATCATTTTACGGTTAAAACGGCAGCCGAAGGCAAAGCAAAAAGCAAAAAAAAGCTGTGCGATACTTTTGACCTGGATGTAAACAAACCGTTGATCGTTTTTATAGGGCGACTGGTGGGAGAGAAGGGGGCAGACATATTACCCGCTGCCATCAGCGACAGCTTTTATTATATAGGAAGGAAGATGAACTTTCTTATACTGGGAAGTGGTTTCCCCGAAGTAGAAGCCCAGTTAAACTCCTTACAAAGACTGGCGCAAAAAGACTATAGTGTATACATTGGCTACAATGAAGCACTGAGCCACCTGATGTACGCGGGCGCTGATTTTTTACTGATGCCCAGCAGGGTAGAGCCTTGCGGATTGAACCAGATGTATGCTATGCGTTATGGCACGGTGCCGATGGTAAGGCGAACCGGAGGGTTGAGAGACACCGTTATAGATTATGGAGAAAAGAACGGATATGGTATTGTATATAACTGGGCCGCGGTGGGAGATATAACGCAGGGTATATGGAGAGCGGTGGATTTATACAACGACAGCGAAAGAATGGCTGAGATCCGTGAAAGAATGATGCTGCTCGACTTTAGCTGGCAAAGCAGCGTGCTGCAGTACATCAGCTTATACGAAGAAATGCGACATAAGGAACCGGTTACGGAATCATTACCGGAATAATCAAAAACCCAATATTAATTCACCAAACAAGTTTGCAATGAAAAAAAGTGTGATTGCTGTTATATTAGGGGGTGGCGCCGGAACGCGTCTTTCACCACTAACTGCTACCCGTAGTAAGCCTGCTGTGCCAATTGCCGGTAAATACAGGCTGGTTGATATTCCTATTTCCAATTGTTTGAATTCAGATATCGGGCGCATGTATGTGCTCACCCAGTTCAACTCCGCATCGCTCAACAAACACATAAAAAACACCTATCACTTCAGCACGTTCAGCAAAGCTTTTGTAGATATTATTGCGGCTGAACAAACTCCCGATAACCAGGGCTGGTTCCAGGGCACGGCCGATGCCGTAAGGCAATCGCTCAGGCACTTGCAGCAACAGGAGTTTGATTATGTGCTGATCCTTTCCGGCGACCAGTTGTACCAGATGGATTTCAGCAAAATGCTGGACAATCATATCAATAAAGAAGCCGATATATCCATAGCCACCATACCGGTTGCATCGAGAGAAGCCCCGGAATTTGGCATTCTTAAAGCGGATGAGGAACAGTATATCACCTCTTTTATAGAAAAGCCTAAAAAAGAGCTGTTACCCGATTGGACCAGCGACACAGGCGATGAAATGCGCAATGCCGGCAGAATATACCTGGCATCAATGGGTATTTACATATTCAACAGGAAGCTTTTGTTTGATATGCTGCTGGACGTTAATAAGGATGCCACTGATTTTGGAAAGGAAATTATCCCGGGATCTATCAGCAAGCACAAAGTGGTGAGCTATCAATACGATGGTTACTGGACCGATATCGGGAATATATACTCATTTTTTGAAGCCAACCTTGCTTTAACAGATGACATTCCGCCGTTCAATCTTTTCGACAGTTCGCAAACCATTTATACCAGGGCGCGCATGCTGCCTCCCGCTAAAATAAGCGGTACCACGCTTGAAAGAACGATCATTGCCGAAGGTTGTATTATCAACGCATCGCGTATTGAAAAAAGTGTAACGGGCATCCGTACCCGCATAGGCTATGGATCAACCGTTGTAAGCACCTATATAATGGGCTGCGATTTTTATGAAACGCTGGAAGATATGAACAATGCCTCGCAACGTGGCCTACCCAAAATAGGCATTGGTGAGCGCTGTTATATACGGAACGCCATTATAGACAAAAACTGCCGTATAGGTAATGATGTACGTATCAACGGAGGAAGCCACCTGGCGGATTCCGATCATCCCCTGTATACGATCAAAGATGGCATTGTGGTAGTGAAGAAGGGAGCTATATTGCCCGATGGCTTTGTAATATGACCGATTTTAGTATTCACTACAGGTTAAGCCAATTATTGGCTATAACTCTTTGACAAACAGTCATCTTCAAAAGTGGAAAAAAATTGGATATTTTTTGGATGAATTATCCATTTTTTATCCTATATTGCATTTGCAAATTTAAAATTATGGCAGAAATCAGACTTACCGTTGATGAAAAATTCATTGAAGGTTTAAAAAAAGACACAGGAATAGACAAAGCATCGCAGTTAACAAGTGATGCACTTACTTTATTAAAGTGGGCTGTAGGCGAAGTGAAAAAGGGACGCGTTCTTATTTCGACTGACGAGAAAGGTGAAGATGCAAAAAAAATTGTAATGCCAACTTTAGAAATGGCTAAATCGCAAGGATAAAAGTTGGTCTAACCTGGAATTAAATTAATACATATCTAAAATTACGAGTCCGCAGAATGAACAGAGTTATGTTGCTGTAAATTCTGCGGATTTTTTAATTCAAATAGAAATTAATTCACCAAACATAAGTCATGCAATGAGCAATCCTATAAGCAATCCGCAAAGTCTTCCGGCAGTTGTTGTCGAAGTTCCTGAAAGCCCTGATGTAAAAGAACCCTCCCTTCCGATGATTGGTTTCCATTTATCAAAATTTGTTCTTTTTATAATTTCAGGTTTTATAATTCTACTTGTAGTTTTCCTATTCATAAAACAATTTGATGCAACAAGTATCATACAAATCCCAACTGATACTAATATTTCTGATAGCACTTATACTAAAAAAATTGAGCTTGTCAGGATAATTCAAGAGGAAAAAAAGAATTATCGGGATTTTACGATTCAAATCTCTCAAATGATATTATTAAACCTTTTACTTCCGGTATTGACTGCTATACTGGGTTATATTTTTGCCTCAAATAAAAATAAAGATTAAGCCGGAACTACAGCCAAACGCTGGTTTTCTGCTATGCCGGCTGAAGAATAAAACATCAACAGTATTGCTAATTGACTTTTGTTCCGGCTGAACAAAAGTGCGTATCCTCAAGGTTACTCTTTTTTTACAGGCATGATAAGTCCTGATCGTATTACATGCTCCATGCTTTTTCGAGGAACGCCAGCCAGTTGCCGTGGAATATTTTCCGGGTATCGTCTTCACTGTATCCCCGTTTTGCCAGTAGCTCCTTCAGCTTTTGCAGATCGGCGATCGTTTCTACATCGAACGGTGATTGTTCCTTGCCAAACATCCCGTCGAGATCGCTGCCGATAGCGATGTGGCTGGAGTTACCGGCAATCTGGCAAATATGATCGTAATGGTCTATCAGCAGCTCAAGCGTTATATTGTCTTTTACCGGATCGTTCTTTCCCCGTATCCAGCCCGGCTTCAGCATCCAGGCATCCAGCACGCCGCCTATTACGGCTCCCCGTTCAATTAATATTTTGATCTGCTCATCTGTCAACTGCCGTTGGTAATCCACCAGCGCCCGGCAATTGTGATGACTGGCCCATACAGGACCTTTATACATATCTGTTGCCTGCCTGAAGCCTTCGTCGGTTAAGTGTGTTACATCCAGTATCATATTCAGTTCATCCATGGCTTTAATTAGCTCTATGCCCGGGGCGGTTAACGGGCCTTCCATCCCTGTTCCCGGTGCGTACCTGCCCGGGCCGTAATGAGCGGGCCCCAGCGCACGCAGGCCATAGCGATAAGATTTTTCGAGGTACGTTAAATTAACCAGGGAATCTGCCCCTTCCAGACTCAGGATATAGCCTACAGGTTTCTTTGCATCAGGGATACTTTCATTATTCCATAGTTGTACATGATCCCGGAGCTGTTGCCTGTTGGTGATCTGTATCATTTCACCTACATCTTCCATAGCCTCATACCACGAACGTTGTCCTTGTGTTTGAGCCCAGGCCTGGTGCGGCGAATGCCAGCCCGGAAGCGTGCTGTCGGGAGCTACATACCGCGCTATCATGGTAGCTACCACCAGCCCGATCTTTCCTTTCCGAAGCTCAGGAAGCGATACCGTTCCCTTTGCCCGGTCAGGCTTATCCGTTAGTCCCTCTTCACGTTTTCGTATATCCTTTACAGGTAGTCTCAAATCCCGGTTCCATTCCAGCGCGTTCATGCTTAAATCCAGGTGCGCATCTATGATCAGCATAGCTTTTTATTTTTTGCGTTTCACTTTTAATTTTCTTTTTACCACGTCTTCGGGGTATTTCAACGCCAGCTTCCTTATTTCATAACTGAAAGCCGTAAAGGTTTCTTCCCATAGCCTGGCTTCTTCTGGCGTATAGGAATGAAATCCATGCGCATTGGCTACACCTCTGCCTCCTTTTTTTACAATATCATCAATCAACTGCGGAACAGCGGTACTGTTGTTCAAAGTGGGAAAAAGATCTTTCATTACCGTGTGATATGCAGGCACTCCGGTAAGATCCATCCAGCGAAAAACCCCTACCAGGGTCATCCAGTAACCGGCATTATTACGGCAGGCCCTGTCTACATCCTCCACCGTAGCATACCCGTTCTCTACAAGGTATATCGCCTCCCGGTACATGGCATACATCAGGCGGTTGGTAATAAAGCCCCTGATGTCCTTGCGCACAAGGGTAGGTTCCTTACCCCAGTGGTGCGACAGATCGTATAAAAACTCCCCGTTTTTAATATTTGTTTTTTTTCCGCAAATGATCTCAAGGAAACGGGTGGTGTGCGACGGCTCCGCCCAGTGCAATCCTAAAAAACGTTCTGGATAAAGCACGTGCTCCTGCAAAAGGCTGATGGGTATAGCCGAAGTATTGCTTGTCATCAGCGCTTTCCTGTCTATCACCGATTCAATTTTATGGTATACCTGTTTTTTTATCTCTATGTTCTCAAGCGTACATTCCACCACCAGCCTGCAGCCTTTTAGCTCAGCGTAATCTTCCGTAAGGGTAAGGTTGCGGAGATAGTGAGACGGAGGGTGTTGAATGAGCTTTTCTTTCTGAGATCGTTTAAGGTGTGCCGTTATACGCTTTTTAGCGAGCAGCATATCGGCCGGAATGCCAGCCACCGCTATAACCGGGTGCCCTGCCATCAGGAAGCAGGTAGTTATGCTGCAACCCATCAGCCCGAGCCCTACAACCCCTGTTTTAATTTCTGAAGTTTTTATTTTTTTATTCATGATAGTTTATTTGACATATGCTGAACAGGGTATATTCAGTAGGTTGCTCTCCCTCCCGACAAATCAAAAGTAAACCCGGTACTGAAGCTGTTTTCGGGCGAAATAATAAAACAAGCCATGTCCGCCGCTTCCTGCAGTGTGCCACAACGTTGCATCGGTATTTTATCGGTCATGTATTTTACCTGTGCATCGGGCATGGCATCCACCATCGCGGTACGTATCACTGCCGGTGCAAGCGCATTCACGGTAATATTGTAGCCTCCATATTCTTTTCCCTGCACTTTGGTCATCCCTATAACCGCTGCCTTGGATGCGGAATAAGCCAGCATGCCTGCATTGCCTTCCTTACCCGCAATGGAAGCAATATGAAGTATACGGCCGTAATTATTTTTTATCATCCACGGCAGCACATGCTTGGAAGTAAAATAACTGCCCATGAAATTAATATCAAAAACGGCCTTTACATCGGTAGTATCTGTTTCGTGACTCTTTATACTGGTTTTACCCGTTATGCCGGCGCAGTTCACCAGTATATCAATGCAACCATTACGCTTTGCGGCCTGTATAACAGCTTCTGATACTTTTTCTTCATTGCAGATATCTATTGCGAAAAGTTCATGCTTACCAGGCAGTTGTCCGGCTACGGACAGGAGCTGCTCATAATTCCTGTCGAACAAGGCGAGGTGAACGCCCCGTTGAGCAAGCTGTTCAGCTATTCTTTGTCCTATGCCCGATGCGGCTCCGGTAACAATACCTGTTTGTTCATTCCAGGGCTTATTCATTACTGTTGTTTACTGCAATTTACATGTAACAGCAGTATTAAAATCAAACAAATAGTTGGAATTAATTGTTCCTGTTCTTTTTATTAAGTAATTCGGCAGCTTTTGCTTTGCGAAGCGTTTTCGGTTCACATTACTGTACTATCACCTCCGGCGATTACTGCCGTAGCCACAGGCTACATTGTTTACGTGTGAAGCCAAGACCCTTTACACAGCGGGATTTGGTCAGCCCCAGCCGGAGTGGTGCGGCGGATGCAATAATAACTACAAGGTAAGTGTTCTATTTTTCTGTAAATACCCCGAAGTCCCCTCCCAGGGCAGGTGAATGGTCATGCAACATTTTAATAAAGTCTTTCCCATACCTGGCGTAATAGGGGAGTATATTTTCTATTCTTTCCTGCAAGCTGCCTTTGGGAAAAAGCGAAGCTTTCAATTTGTGGAGCTGATTTTTCTGTATTTCAAACTTCTTTTTTTCAGCCTTTATTATTTTCTTCTCCAGTTTGGCAATTGCCCCGGAAGCTCTTGCCTGCAATGCTTTTACATGGTTTTCCAGTGTTACATCCACAGCGCCTGCAACTGATTTTATTTGGGCGTAAAGATTGTCCATCTTTGTTATTTCACCCGAAAGGGAAAGCTGGTGCCTGCTTTTTGTTTTAACGATCTCATTCAATATTGCCGACTCATCTTTAAAAAGACCTTCTGCAGAAATTTCCAGCTTATCCCGGAGTTGTGCCGTTTTTTCATCTATCATTAAAAAGGAGTTGCGTAACAGCAAAACAGGGTAAGGAACACCGTAATGCTCAAACATTTTTTTCAGTTCCAGCCAGTAGGCTATCTCCGAGCCTCCGCCAATAAAGGCAAGGTTGGGCAGCAGGGTTTCCTGGTACAGACCGCGCAATACAACATTCGGACTGAACCTTTCAGGATGTTCGTACAACTCTTTCTTTATAGCATCCGCTGAAAATGTGATACCGGTATTGTTAATAATGAAGGTGTCGGCTTCTTTTATAATCCTTTCCCTGATCCCGTCTTTCATATAAAATAGGTTGATCTCGCGCGGATTGACCTGTACATGATGCTTCTCTGCCAGGGTGGCGGCGGTTTGTGTAACAATGGCTGAAGCGGTATGATTGAACATATCATCTTCAAAAACACGGATCATCTCCCGTTTCAGATCCGTGCTATCCGGTATTAATACCAGCAGCCCATATTGGCCAAACAACTCATGCACAAACTTTAAAGTAGCTTCCTGTATGGTAGCGCTTTTACCATAGCAGGCTTTAAGCATAGCTGTAAGCTCAGCTCCAAATTCAAAAACGCCCAGTTGCCCGCCGATCCTTTCTATGAGCGGCATTATGCCATCCGGCTTCATTCTGCCCACCGCACCGGTTTGGGCGGTTTGCCACACCAGTGTATCACCGTCAAGGTAAACATGGTTCAGCTCTTCGAGGTCATTGTCTTCGCTACCCATATAATATACAGGAACAAAATCATACCCGGGAAAAGATTGCTTTAACGCCCCGGCCAGCTTTATGGTGTGCAGTATCTTATAGGCAAAGTATAAATAGCCCGTAAAAATATTGGGTTGATGCGCGGTGCAAACCGTAAAAGTATTTTCTGAAGCCAGCTTTAGTATATTATTGTTAACGGCTTCCGGTAGTTGCAATCCTTCGTACTGTTTTTGCAGCGTAGCGGTAAGCAGCGCACGGTTGGTTGTGAATGACTGACGGTTGTGCAAAGCCGCTTCTATTCCTTTTATATCAGGCGTATACGCGTAAAAAGACTTTAATGAGGAATTTTTCTGAACGTAATCTATGGCCAGTTGTGAAAAAGCGCCGGTACTTTCGTATGTGATCCACTGAGCAGTATAGTTCATATCATTTCATCAAAATATGCAGCAAATTAGGCATTTCATTTTATAGCGTTGCTATTTTACATTTTCATTAAGAAGCTAAAAATGGCTGCAGCAACAATGCAGCGGGCGGGGCTTAAAAAGTCACAACCTTCCGGTTTTAATGGAAGGTTGTGCTTGAAGTTGATTGACACTAACCCATAACCTTACTATTTTCTTCAGGTGTGAGTAATGGGCTAAACATGTAAAAACGCGCTGTAAATGCGCTGATTTTAATTGTTTAAATTTAATAAAAGCATTGATGAATGTCAATACCCGAAACCGGGTATTTTTCCAGTTAAACTGCCTGGTGGTGAACAATTTATAGGGGTTATCACTTATTTTCCTGCATTCCGCGTACAATTCCCAGCTCTAATCCCCGTAACTCAGCCAGTCCTCTTAAACGCCCGATGGCGGAATACCCGGGATTGGTTGTTTTATTCAGGTCGTCCAGCATCTGGTGACCATGGTCCGGCCGGAAAGGAATTTCGTGCGTTACAAGCTGCTGCACATTCAGCAAAGATGTCATCACTTTATACATGTCTACATTGCCTTCCAGGTGATCGCCCTCGTAAAAATTCCCTTCCGCATCCCTTACCGTATTGCGCAAATGAGCAAAATGTATCCTGGTATTTACTTCGTCAATCATCTCGGGAAGGTTGTTGGCGGGATTAGCGCCCAGCGAACCGGTACAAAAGCAAAGCCCGTTTGATGTTTCGTTTGAACAGGAAATAATATCAAGAAGATCCTGGCGGTTGCACACGATCCTCGGCAGCCCCAGTATATCAAAAGGAGGATCATCGGGGTGAATGGCCATGCGTATGCCATATTCGCTCGCTACAGGAGTAACTTCCTGCAGAAAGTAGGCGAGGTTCGATTTCAAAGCCGCCCGGTCAATGTCTTTATATTTTTCCAGCTCTTTCCGCATGCCTTCGGTAGTGCGCCTTTCCTCACCCGGTATGCCGAACAACACTGTATCTACCAGTTCCTGCTTCTGCCTGTCCGACATCTGTATAAATTTTGCTTTGGCCCTTTCGATCACAGCCCCGGTATAATCCTTTTCGGCATGCTGTCTTTCCAGGATATGAATATCAAACACCGCCATATCCGTCCAGTTAAAATACAGGGCTTTCGATCCATC
Organism: Chitinophagaceae bacterium; assembly: GCA_019638595.1. GTDB lineage: Bacteria > Bacteroidota > Bacteroidia > Chitinophagales > Chitinophagaceae > Agriterribacter. The sequence goes on along the minus strand of JAHBTJ010000004.1, from coordinate 289,100 downwards.
CCTCACGGTATAGTTAATATCTGTGCGGGTCCAGTCGTTTACCGGCATAAAATTGTAGGTAACCACCCTTATGCCGAAAGAAGCCAGGTTTTTAAGCGACTCCCTGTATTTTTCAATATATCCCTTGTAGTTGCCACTGCGTGTTTTTATGTCTTCATGAACAGTCAGGCTTTCTACCACGCTCCATTCAAAGCCTCCTGCTTTCAGTTCCTGTACTCTTTTATCAATCTCTTCTTTCGTCCATACTTCCCCGTGAGGAATATGGTGCAATGCTGTAACTATTCCCTGTGCGCCGGCCTGCTGTACGTCCTGCAAACTAACCGGGTCATTGGGGCCAAACCACCGCCATGTTTGCTGTAATTGTTTAATATACATAGTTGATGCGTAAAAGTTAAGTTGCAAGTATACTAAAAAAGCCCAAAGCAAAATCCAATATTTTACTTTGGGCTTGTCGCCGGAAGATGATCCATCCTGGCGGGTATTGGCAGCACCATACCAATGGATTTCCTTGTTTCTCCACCTGCCGCAGCGTTCTGCCAACGCGTTTGGCCTGGGGTAGAAACGCTGCGAAGGACGTAATTGCTAAGCGCCTTCTATTCTTATTGTTTAAAAGCCTATTGAATTTCCGCCGTCTACCGGCAGCACAATGCCTGTTACATACGCCGCGGCAGGCGAACACAGGTACAATGCAGCCATTGCTACATCAGCCGGAGCTCCCAGTTTTTGCATAGGGGTTCTGGATAGTATTTTCTGTTTTCTTTCAGGATCGCCATTGAGCGCTTTGGATGACATTTCCGTTTCTATAAAGCCGGGAGCTATACAATTTACCCTTATGCCATAGGGAGAAAGCTCAACAGCCAAAGCGCGTGTCATACCTTCTATCGCCGACTTGGCGGCCGTATAAGCAATTACTTTCGGAATACCGTACTGAGATGCCATTGAACTGATCATGAGAATGCTGCCGGCTTTCCTGGCAAGCATTTTTTTTGCCCACTCCCGACTGAGCGAAAACACAGCCCGCTGGTTAACCAGTATCACTTCGTTGTATTCTTCATCGCTTACATCCACAGCATTTTTCTTTAAATGGATCCCGGCATTGTTTACAAGAATATCTACCTTTCCATAAGCTGCTTCCGTTTGATCTACAAATGCGGGGATGCCATCAATGTTCTTTAAATCAAAAACAACGCCTTTGCACTGGCTGCCCAGCTCTTTACATGTATTGCTGATGTCTTCCTGGTTTCTCCCGGTAATGATCACTTCGGCTCCATATTCAATGAAGCCTGCTGTTATTGCCCGTCCTAATCCTTTGCTGCCGCCGGTTACAACGGCTCTTTTCCCCGATAAATCAAAATGTTTTCCTGACGCCATATATGTTTAAAATATTGCTGTTGATTGATCTTGTTCAGGCATAACAATGTCATGTTATCCAGCATGCTTTTTGCGGATCCGCTCATTGCCTGACTTATCATTCCTGCTGCTCCAGGAACTATGCCATGCTCCCGGTTATGAATTATTCCTTTATTGCTTTTGCCAGGGATTGAGTTGTTGTATAATACTTCGCTATCATGCCTGGTACCTCCCATGCCGGGAGTTTCCCCTGCTTTAAATAATCCAGGTAGCGTTCCATTACCTGTCCAAAATGAGCTTCGTGCCCTACATCATACCGGGCTGGCACGATCACTTTCCACTCGTTGTTATTTTTTTCAACAGAAACACCCGGGTATGTTTTATTTATTTGAACTATAGCCTGCTGAACAGAAGCTTCAAAATCTGCCCGCGGGGTTGAACCGGCAGGTTTAATGTATAAAACCGGCTTAAAGTTTTCCGCTTTTGTCTGCCTGATCTCAAGTATGGCTTTTGAGCCCTTTACCACGGCGTAGTGTGAATCTCCGCCTTCTGCTGCTTTATAGTCCCAGCGTGCAATTATTTTTACATGTATATCCCGGAGGGTATAGTTCATTTCGCCATTGGCATGCGTGTTTAAAATAGAATCCTTAACGATATAAGGCTTTAAAAAATCGGGGTAGGACATTTTGCCCGTTACACTGGAAAACTGCGATAATGTAAGCGGTGTAGGCCATATTCTTGAACGGTTGATCCGTATGTCTTTTGCATAGTCCAGCACTTCCTCCGGGAAGCATTGCCATTGCACTATGTCCACAAGGTGAGTGCCCACATCAGCAATAGCATCGCCCTGCTGGCGGGGATCAAAAAACCAGTCGGGACGAATGAGTTGCCTGCCCGAAACGCTTTTTGAAAAATAGTGAATGCTTTCTATCATTACTGCCGGATCTTTTTCTGTTCCTTTTTGCTGGTCTCCAAACAATTCCGGCATATGCATTAATTCTTTTTGAAGCATATTTGTAATTTCCGAGCGTTCAGTCATTATATCATACAGCAGTACCTTTTTTGCAGCAGCAGCATCAAAAGCAGTTACCAGCTTAGCAAAATTAGCAGTATCAATCGCCATCGGCTTATCTGCCAGCACATTCAGACCGGCGGCAACCGACTGGCTGATATAATCTGTTTTAAGCCTGTTGTTTCCCGATAATACCACTACATTTCCTTTTCTTTCTGCAAACATCTTTTCTGCAAAATCAGTTCCCTTATACACTACTTCATTCCAGTGTGTTGGATCATCAGTTCTGCCGTTGTATTGTTTAACAAGATTTAAATAAGATTCCACTTCCGTACCATCGGGCGCATATACATGTACGGTAGTATCTATGTCCGGATAGCTCGTTTTTTGAACCAGTGCGGCGTGAAAGTGCCCCGGATCCAGTGTTAAGAGCCTGACCATATTACTGTCTGTTTTTACTGTTTCAGCTTCTTTTTCAGAGGGGGACTGACATCCCAAAATCGCCGATGACATTGCAAAAAATAATAACCCTGTAAAATGTTTCATAAATGTTTCCTGTTCAAATAATTTCAAATCTCAATTCCAAAATCACAAATCATAAATCTCATACCGTTGTCTTAATATTAAAGCCTTTTTCAATCTGGTAAGGCCATCTTTCAGACCGGCGTAACATAAAATTGGCTTCGTCATCGTTTTTAAATTTCTCCAGCACCGGATCCCAGTATAGCTTCCTGTTGAGCTTCATGGCAATATTGTTCAGCAGGCAAATGGAACAAGCCCTGTGCCCGGCTTCTATAGGTGCAATGTTTTCCTGCCCTGTTAATATGCTGTTGATCCAGTTGGCATGATGATCCTTGCTGTCTGTTAAATGAATTTCATTTTCGCCGATCACTGAAGTAAGAATTTTCGGGTTACTGGCATCCAGCGCTTTGTTATTCTCTCCTTTTTTGATTGGGTCGCTTGCGGTCACAGAATAGTTACCCCTGGTTACAAATATCCATCCATCAGAACCTACAAACTTTACCCCGTTGGGATATTCATTGCTTGCCAGCACTTTTACCCCGTTGGCAAAAACGGTTTCTGTTTTAAAATTTCCATGCACATCCCACAACGCTTCTTTAGCCGGCCAATCCGCTGTTCCGGAAATCTCTACCGGACCGGTGTTTTCTGTTCCCATTCCCCAGTTGGCAATATCAAAATGGTGCGATCCCCAACCTGTGATCATCCCGGCGCCAAACTGTTCGCAACGCAACCAGCCCGGACGTGAAAAATCTTTCTGCGGATGTACCAGCTTTTCAGTGTAGGGTACATAAGGAGTTGCACCCAGCCATTTTTCAAAATTGAGATTGGCCGGTACAGGTATTTCTTTTTCCACGGTGCTTTCTTCCGGCTTGTCTATAGGCAAGCCTACATATATGGTATGCAGCTTCCCGATACGCCCGTTACGTACAAGCTCACACGCTTTTTTGAATTGCGGCATGGATCGTTGCTGGCTGCCGATCTGTAATACCCGTCCGGCCTTCTGTACTTCATCGCTTAAAATCCTGCCTTCCTTAATGCAAAGCGAAGCCGGCTTCTCCATGTATATGTGCTTTCCTGATCTTAACGCGTGTATTGCCGGTAATACATGCCAGTGATCGGGCGTTGCTATAATTACGGCATCAATATCTTTATCCGCAAGTAATTCTTCGTAATGCTCAAAAGTTTTGGTGCTGCTGTATCCTGCCTGTCCTTTTTTAATATAAAAATCATCTACCAGCTTTTTACCGTGCTGAACCCGGTTGCTGTCCAGGTCGCACACGGCCAGTACTCTCGCTGCTTCCTGTTTCATTACCCCGGGAATGTCCCAATCGCGCGCAATTCTGCCCGCGCCAATAGCACCTACATTAATCCGGTTGCTGGGAGCGTATTTCCCAAAAACGGTAGCGGGAACAATAGTGGGCACCCCGGCAAGCATAGCAACACCTGCTGTGCCTTTAATTGTATTTGATATAAAGCTTCTGCGTGTAGATTTTATTTTATTTTTTGCCATCGCCTTTTTTGTTTAGCAGGTTGATGATTCAATTATTTTTTTAATCAGTTATAAAAAATCAATAGGGCAGGGGATCATCCGGACTTTGGGCCCTCGCTTTTGAATAGTCTAATGCTTTTTGAGGGCCAACTACCCAAATGATCCCTCCCATAATATGTTGCTGAAATTCAGGTTCTGCATAAGTTGCACTGTCATGTCCGAGTGATGTATACCATTGCCTGCCGCCATCAAATTCATGACACCATACGGATGGTGACGACGTGCCGCCATAATATGCAGGTTTATCTTTATCATCCAGCGCTTCCAGGTCATGCACTACCAGCACGCGAATGTCGGGGTTATACTCTTTAAAGAAATAACATTCATCATCTCTTTCCCATGTTTTGGTCAGAAAAGAAGTGGAGGGATGCATGGCGTCAATAATAATTTCTTTGAACGGCTGATGTTTGGCATGACGTAAGAAGGATGCGCCGATCAGCCTTTTGAACCAGGGCCACTGCCTTTCGGTGCCGGTAGCGGAATGAAGCCCCACAAAGCCGCCCCCGGCCTGTACATAGCGCATAAAAGCTACTTTTTGCTTATCTGTATCAAAAACCTCGTTATTGGTATTGTTGAAAATAATGAGTGTATATTTTTTCAGGTTTTCTTCTGTAAAAATTCCGGGATTGGAAGATGTATCTACGGCAAAGCCATATTGTTTGCCCATTTGAAAAAGGGCGGTTGACGCGGCTGTAATATTTTCATGTACATACCCCTTTCCATTTTTAGTATATACCAGCGCGCGTACTTTTTTCCAGTTGATCTTATAGTTAACCGATGCGGGCTTTTGCGCTGTGGCGGTATAGCCATACAACAATACTATTACGAATAGTATGCTCTTTTTTATTACCGGATATTTGCTCATATTGTGGTTTCGTGAATCAAGTTACATTTTTTGAATGGTTATCAGAGGAGGATTGGCAAAATTATTCCAGGCCTCCCCGGCCTGCGCCGCCGTTATTTCCCCGTCATAAATCAGCATCCTGTACCGGAGCACATGGTCTTTTTGCGGTTCCAGTATCCAGTCTTTATTACGGGTTGGACTAAAGCTGAAAAAAACATCTCCCCGTTTGTTGGCATCGTTGGGCCATACACGCATAGGCTCGGGATGATTATAATTTGCGGGATAGCTCATAAATAAAATCCCCGATCTGCCGTTTTCCATTTCACCGTCAATCATGCACCAGCGGGCTGCGGAAGCATCGGCATCCTTTCGTGTTTTTCCTTCAGACGTAAGCACCTTGCTGTTGCTGTTATTCCACGCTTCGCTGGCCCTGAAGCCAAACCCGCCATAGCGATATTCTTTTAAAATTACCGTACTGTCTGTTGCGCAACTGAGTGAACTGGTGAAATCACATATCCAAACTTTATTCCCTGTATTATATACCCTTACATTCCACACCTCGTTTAACGCGATGGTTTCCTCCCCCTGCGCCGGCATATTGAATGCTACATGCTCCTGCAGGGCCTTGAAACCTGTAAATACCGGTCCTTTATATTTTGAAATAAAATGCGCGAACCGTACTGTTCCTTTCCTGTCGCCGAGATTCCAGCAATCAATTTCTTTGCCCATGAACTGAACATGCGTCCATGGATTCCATAATCCCATATGGTGATAATGGTCGGGGGCGTTGATTCGCGTAAGTATATTGCCCGAAGGCGACCACAAAGGATGAATAAAGCCACTTCGCTTAAAAACGGTATCTACACCAGCCGGCGGATAATGCGTACCGTATGTATACTGAAGCACTTTTTTGCCATACGCACTTAGCAAAACATTCCTGCCATCGGCTTCAATGTTAAGTGAATTGCCTGCTGTACCGGCAGGACTGTTTGTATATGAAAGCTCAAATACTCTATTACCGGTTTTGCCCGGCTTAAGCATCCACCATAAATACCTGTGCATTCCGTTTTCAACCTGGAATGCGGTCTCAGCTTTATCTTTTCCGCTTATTTCTCTCAATGAAAGCTTTTCGGCCGGTAATGAAGTACATTCATCAAGGTTTACAGCAACCGGAACCTGGATGGTATTACCTGCAGTAAGTGTAAGCCTGGCAATGATCTGTGCATCGGCTTTCAAATAGCAAAACAACAAAAGCGCTGCAGCCGGGGTTACTGGTCGTATTCTCATATTTTTCTAAGCAATCTGTTAAAGTAAAAGTAAGGATATACCCATTTGTATCCAATACCCAAACTCACAGAGCTATAAAGGCAACGTTTGCACTCGTTCCCGGCAACGTTTGCATTAAATTTCGTTTAGATAATCAGCAGATAATTTCGAAAAGATTTATTGCAAATGCCGATAAAGCAGTAAAGATGTAAAATCATCAACCCCTTATGATGCTGTACGAGGCGTCTTCGCCTCGTATGCATTTGTTATTGCCTCCCGGCGATTTATTACCTCCGCATTTAGTAATTTCAGGGCACAGGCACTAATTTTTAATTTTTATGCAGAATGTTACTATAAAGGACATTGCCCGTAAGCTGGGCATTTCGGCTTCTACCGTTTCGCGGGCTTTGCGCGGCAGCACGGAAATAAACGATACTACCCGCAAGATGGTACAGGAGCTGGCAAAAGAATTAAATTATACGCCCAATCCTATCGCCTTATCGCTCAAAGAAAAAAAGACAAAAGTAATTGGCGTGATCGTACCTGAAATAGCCAACTATTTTTGTTCGGCTGTTATTGCAGGTATTGAAGATATAGCGTATAACATGGGATACCATGTTGTTATTTTTCAAAGTCATGAAAGGTATGAAAGGGAAATAATGAATGTGAAGCTGCTCACTTCACGCCGGATAGACGGACTGATCATTTCAGTATCGAATGAAACAAAAAAAGGCGACCACCTGAAGGAACTGATTGACCGGGGTGTGCCGGTTGTGATGTTTGACAGGATTTGCGATGAGGTAGATACGCCGAGAGTGGTAACCGACGATGCCCGCGGTGCTTATGATGCAACCAATCATCTTATACAGCAAGGCTATAAAAGGGTGGCGCACGTTACAATGGCTCCCCATCTTTCTGTTACCAAAAACAGGATGCGCGGATACATGGAAGCATTGCAAAAGCATAAAATCCCTTTTCAAAAAAAATGGATAGCGCAATGCGATTTTGATTATGCCAATATGAAGAAAGCAGTGCAAAAGTTATTGAAAACAAATCCCAAACCTAATGCCATCCTGGCATCGGGCGAGCGGCTGGCGATCAGTTGTTTTGAAGTATTGAAGGAAATGAAACAACGCATTCCGGGCGATATAGCGATGGCTGGCTTTTTTGATAACCCGGTAAGCAGGTTTACAGACCCGGCGCTCACTGCGGTGCATCAGCCAACATTCGATATTGGCCAGTCGGCAGCAAGATTGCTGATAGAAATGATCCGGAATAATACACTACAACACCAGTACAAAACCATTGAGCTCAAAACCACGCTGGAGATCAGGGAATCATCGTTGAGGAAGAAGTGAGCAAGGAGCTATCAGCTATGGGCAGTGAGTCAGCAATTTATAGTTTATGGTTTGTTGTTTATTGTTGAGCACAGAACCTGAAACTTGCAACCTATGACCTGTAACAGCCATCAAATTTCAAATCTCAAATCCCCAACCCATATTTAAACCTCGCCCATATTTCATAAATAGGATCTCCTTTGGAGCTGAGCCCGGAATGGATCCAGTTTCCATCTTCAAGTTTTCCATCAAAGCTGAGTGAGGCGCCTACCCTGGAGTCATCCCTTGAAAAGAATTCGATATACTCCGTATACTTACCGTTTTCAAATGTATATTTTCCCCCACCAGTTCCGGAAAACTCACCGGTTTCCACATTAATGGCAGCCCATTGAAAGTGGTTTCCCGATAACAGCTTTAAGGTTCGCCTGGCTCTTAAGGGAATGTCTACCATTTTATCATCCTGCCTGCGCTGCACGATCCGCCAGTTGCCCGACAATTCACTTTTACCATCGTCGGTGCGGGTATATTTCAATTGAGTACCGCCTATGCTTGTAGTAAGAGTATTGCCGGAAATGTTATAATCAAGGCGCTGGGTTTTACCAACCACTGATTTATCAGCACTGTTAAATTCCGTTTTTAAAACGATCTGCTTGTTTTCTACAGTAAAAGAACCTCCTGTTGTATAGCCGAACTTTTTATTGTTTTTGTCGAACCTGGTTAACATGCAATAGCCATCGGCAACGATCAGCAATTGTTCCACTCTGCCATCAGTGGTATTCCATGCCCCATTTAATGGCGGAATAGCATTTTCTTTTTTTAAAGATGTTAAAACAACCAGTACCAGGAGTAACGAAATAAAAACAGCAAATTGTGGCAAGTATTTCATAACAAATTTTTTTACGAATGGAAAAACACTCCGGGGGCTTGGGCAGGGTATAAAGATAAGCAGAAATTAGCGATCATCCTGATGTAGTTTATCAATAGATGATAGCCCATGGCTGACTGCTCATAGCCGATAGCCCATGGCTCACAGCCAATTGCTATTTTTCTTTACTTTTGTTCTGAAAATTTTATTGTATGCCATCATTTGATATTGTAAGCAAGGTAGATCCGCAGGCGCTTGACAATGCCGTAAATGTAACCCGCAAGGAAATTACCAACCGGTTCGATTTTAAGGATACTCATGTGGTAATTGATCTTAATAAAAAAGAATTCAGGCTGAATATTGAAACAGACGGAGAAATGCAGATGCGGCAATTGTTAGATGTTTTGATAAGCCGCGCACACAAACAGGGGATTGCGCCGGAGGCGTTTGACCTGTCGAAGGAAGGTGTACAAAGCGGGAAAGCATGGAAAAAAGAAGTAAATGTAAGGAACGGCTTAAAGCAGGAGGACGCTAAAAAAATAGTGAAACATATTAAAGATGCAGGATTGAAAGTGCAGGCTTCCATTAATGACGACCTGGTAAGAGTAACCGGTAAAAAAATTGATGACCTCCAGGCGGTAATACAGGCTTCAAAGGGCTGGAACCTGGATATCCCCCTGCAATATGAAAATATGAGGTCCTGATCAATTTCTTTTATTTCCCCACGGCCCATTTCAAAAAGCCGGGTAACTGTTGTTGCCATGCAGCCGCATCGTTGCCGAGCCCTTTGTTATATACAATGCCATCATCCGTCATAAATTTTTTGGATGATAGCAGTTCCACAAAGCAGGTTGTGCTGTTAAGTATATTGTCTGCATCGTCGTTGGGCAACGCTGTAGTGCCATTTTGCCCGGCATATATCCAGAACTGGAGACCGGGGCGTTTGCGCGATGATCTTACTTTTTCGTACATCATGCCATTGCATACCGAATCACTTACCGGTTTTTCCGTAGTATCGCTTCTGTTGAAGGCGCCGGAAAATACGCCAACCTTGCTTATTTTGTCAGGATGGGTCCAGGCGATGTCGAGTGCCGACAATGCCCCCGCTCCGAAACCTGCAATTGTTACAGTATGAAATTTGCGTACTCCGGCTTTTTTCTTAACAAAGGGATATAGCTCATTGTTAAAAAAACTGTCGTAATGATCTGCCTTTTCGCCTGTTGAGCCGGTGCCCTTTTTATCGGCAATACCAAATTCTTCCTTCCGGTTTCCTGCATGAATGGCTACCACTACCAAAGGTTGTATTTGCCCCGCCTTGTATAAGCTGTCTATAACAGTTGCCAGCCGTATGCTGGCTGATTGTTGCCCATCGTTCAATACCAGTAAGTTGATATCAGCCTTTTCTCCGGGCACAGGTGTATGAATAACGGTAAGCTTTACATGGCGTTGCAGATGCCTGGAATACAATTCATCTGTTTGCTCCTGCACTCCTTTTTTACAGGCTGTAAACAATAAGCTAAGCAAACAAAATTTGAGTGTGGATGAAAACAGCGTATATGGAATCACTTTCATGAAGGGCAGCTTTAACTAAAGATAGAAAGAAAGGAGCTGACTGAAAAGACCGGTTTCAAGTTACGGGTTTATGGTTGGGGGCTACAGTTTTTTAGTTTGAAGTTTCTTGTTGGAGGTTTCCCGTTTCCCAACTATAAACAAACTATAAATCATGGCTGATAGCCCATAGCTCACTGCCTTTTGCGTTCCAATACGATCATTTCTTCTTTTTCAGCGAAGCGCGGACTTTTTTAACAAAACTAACAGGCACTTCGGCAATATCGGCTGCCTGTTTATCTGAAAGTCCTAACCTGATTATCAGGTTTTCAATAACATGCTGTTTGCCTTCTTCAATGCCCTTTTTGCGTCCCTTTTCAATACCCTTTTCGATTCCCTTCTCAAAAACTTCTTCTCGTTCAATTTGCTTGATGGTTTCTATAATGCCCATAGTAACTTTTTTTCCGGTTAACTGATATATCTGCTCATCAAATTTACTGTTTATTTCCCTGTTTCCAATGTAAAGAAAGCTTTTAAGAAAAAGCATCAGCTCCTGTATCTTTTTGTGGCTGAATTTTTTGCTTTGTATCAACGCTTTTGCTACGGTAAGGCGGTGTTTTCCCAGTTCTTCTTCCGGCACTTTACCCAGCAGCAGTGCTTTTTGCGCTGCCAGAACAATTAAGGCAAAAGGATTATTCATCGCCAGCAGCTCTTCTTCCGTATGATCGAAGATATGATAAGCATTATAACGATAGATGATTTCCGTTCCCATAAATGTTTTATGGAACGTACTGGCAACTTTTGGGCTTTGATTACCGGTAAAAATAACAAGGGCTGTTATATCAACTGTATAGCGGTCGTATATACGATACCAGTACTGGAACATTCGTAAGGGAAAATCTTTTGTATTCCTGCCCTGTATTTCAATATGTGCCAGTATCCATTCTTCCTTCCCGTTTTTGAGAAAAACTTTTGCCAGCAAATCAACGAACCTGTTACCACCCTGTTTTTCAGGCTCAGGAAACAGCTCGGCCAGTTCTTTATCAAGAAACACAGGCTTTTTTCGGAAATTAAATATGTTATCAGCATCGGCAAAGCAAAAGCGCAGCAGGTAAGGGAAAAGTTCTTCAAAAGCTGCTTTTAAAAGAGTATCGTGTTTTTTACGGGGTGCTGTATTTTCCGCCATAGGTGTTTTGTTAGCATGTTTTATAAAGCTAAGGATTATTGACGATTTTAAGCAGGAGAAATTGGAGTTACAGGTTGCAGGTTTATAGTTTGAAGTTTCTTGTTTGGAGCCTCTCAAACCATAAACCCATAAACAAAAAACCATAAACTACAAATCATGGCTGATAGCCGATCGCTGAACGCAGTAACCATTTATTACAGGGGTTTGTTAAGCGCTTACCGCCTTGTTTACAAGCGCCGCGGCTTCACTAAGCAAAATAGCGGATTGTACTTTCAATCCACTTTCTTCAATCAGCTTTTTAGCTTCCCCGGCGTTGGTACCCTGCAAGCGTACTATAATGGGAACTTCAATATTGCCTATAGAATTATACGCATCAATTACCCCCTGCGCCACACGATCGCAACGCACAATACCACCAAAAATATTAATCAGGATAGCTTTTACTTTGGGATCTTTTAAAATGATCCTGAAACCGGCTTCTACCGTTTGTGCATTAGCTGTGCCACCTACATCCAGGAAGTTCGCGGGTTCACCACCGCTTAATTTGATCATATCCATGCTAGCCATTGCCAGTCCCGCCCCATTTACCATGCAACCTACATCACCGTCCAGTTTAATAAAGTTGAGATTGTATTTATGCGCTTCCACTTCGGTAGGGTCTTCTTCGCTGATATCTCTCAACGCCTCCAGATCGCTATGGCGCATTAAAGCATTGTCATCAAGGTTCATTTTACAATCAACTGCAATTATTTTCTCATCGCTGGTTTTAAACAAAGGGTTTATTTCCAGCATGCTGCAATCAAGATCAACATAGGCTTTGTAAAGATTGGTCACGAACTTTACACAATTCTTAAATGCCTCGCCGCTTAACCCCAGGTTAAAGGCTATTTTACGCGCCTGGAAAGGAAGTAATCCCCCGGCAGGATGAACCCATTCCTTAAATATTTTTTCGGGAGTATCATGGGCCACCTGTTCAATATCCATTCCGCCTTCGGTGCTGTACATGATCACGTTTTGTCCTTTAGCACGATCAAGCAGTATAGAAAGATAAAATTCCTTTACGGGGTTAGGCCCGGGATAATAAACATCCTGCGCTACCAATACCTTGCTTACAAGCTTTCCCGCGGGCCCTGTTTGTATCGTTACCAGGGTTCTGCCAATGATATTCCCGGCAATTGTTTTTATTTCCTCCGCATTTTTACCAACCGCTACGCCGCGCTGCTCCGACCCCTGTATTTTTCCTTTACCACGACCACCGGCATGTATCTGGGCCTTTACCACCGCGAAATTATTCCCATATTGTACTTTTAACTGTTTGTATGCTTCCTCAGCTTTTTCAGGTGTATCAACGGGTATGCCATCCTGAACAGGAACATTAAATTTTTTCAGCAACTCTTTGGCCTGGTATTCATGAAGGTTCATGTATAAAAGATTTTGGCGAAAATAAAGCAGAATGAGTGAATAGAAAAATCAGAATGGCTCCGGGCCAAAGGAGAAGATGAGTTATTCAACCCACACTTCGCCTGTAAAAAAACAGTAGGGATGGCCCACTCCGTAATGCCAGTGCGGGCAGGTTTTGGTACCTGTTATATTCACTTTAATATAATGCGCTTTAATTGCTGTATCGCCTGTATAGCTGATCTGCGAATTTTACCTGCGGATCCCTGTCTTCGGGATGGTCAATGGATTGCAGCGACCGAGTCGTTTTTTATATCTTTCCCCGATATGAAGATAAAATTCCCCGGTTTACCAATCCGGATATTTCTGTTTGTAAGTGAAAAGGATAGGTAAGGTTTTTGTAGCTTGCATATATATTCAGAATAATAAAAATTAATCAAGTATGACGTTCTTATCACCAAAGCAATTAATGGCTGCTTTTATAGCAGTACCTGTTTTGCTGTTTTTTTCATCCTGCGGTAACCAGTCTGGCGAATCGGCTGGTAATGATCCTGCTACTACCTCGCCTGCTACTGATATGCATACAGGGCATGGCCCGGATACCACCACTTCTGTACCTTTTGCAAAACATGCTGAAGCCACGTTAACAGGCACGTACCCCGATACTTCTGTAACCGGAGTAGCAAAATTTGACGCGCTGGATAACGGCAAGGTAAAGCTGGAATTAGAAATAACTGTGCCTGCCAAAGCAGGTAAAAGTGTTGCTGTTCATCTTCACGAGCATGGAGACTGTGGCGATAATGGTAAAGCTTCTCATGGACACTGGAATCCAACCAATGCCCAGCACGGTAAATGGGGCAGCGCCAGTTTTCATTCAGGAGATATTGGCAACGTAGAGCTGGATAAATCAGGCAAAGGAACCATTACGCTGGAAACAGACTTATGGACACTTGGCGGAACAGCAGACAAAAACATCCTTGCGAAAGCGGTGATCGTGCATGGGGGAGTAGATGATTATACTACTCAGCCAACTGGTAACGCGGGTTCAAGAATAGGTTGCGGGGTGATCCAATAGCTTTATCTCCTTGAGCGTTACTGTTCATTCATCTTATCAACAAGCCATTGCATCTGCAGTGGCTTTTTTATGAAGCTCGTGCAGGTGCGGAGGGCAAATAATGAGGTGTAAGCGGATTTCTAACAAAATTTTACTGTTTCCCCGGTTATTATTTGTGAATATTATTATAACCTTGCCAATTCAGTTAGAAATCATCTTTTCAAGTAATTTTGCCCATTGGCCGGTTCTGCCGGCTTAAACGAAACGCCTTTACATGACCAAAGACCTGACTCAAAAAATTTTTGATAAACAACAGCTTTTAGAAGATGTTCCACCCAATGAAGAGATTGCCCGATGGGCTTCCGGTCTTATTTGCTTATTGTTTCCCGAGCTATCACAATGTAATTATCAATCTACAGACGATATAGAGACGGCTTTTGAGGCATTGCAGAAAGAGCTTACCGCTATGATGCATGCTACAAAAGCCTGTTGCGACTGTGATATAGAAGCGATCTCCCAAAAATTTTTCAAAGCAGTACCCGATCTGTACAGGATTTTGAATACCGATGTGGATGCCATTTTAAATGGTGACCCGGCTGCCAAAACCGAATTTGAAGTAATAAGAGCCTATCCCGGATTTTATGCATTATGCTTTTACCGGATAGCTCACCTGCTGTATGAACTGGAAGTACCGCTATTGCCACGTATACTTACCGAGTACGCGCATTCTAAAACCGGTATTGATATTCACCCGGCAGCGGAAATCGGGGAGTATTGTTATGTTGACCATGGAACGGGCATAGTGATAGGAGAAACGGCTATTATAGGGAGCTTCGTAAAGATATACCAGGGGGTAACGCTTGGGGCTTTGAGCGTAGACAAAAGCATGGCTTCCGTAAAAAGGCATCCTACCATTGAAGACAATGTAATACTTTATTCGAACGCCACGGTGCTGGGGGGCGATACTGTTATAGGACATAACAGCATTATCGGGGGAAATGTTTGGTTGACACATAGTATTCCTGCGGGATCGCTGGTATATCACAATTCAGAAATAATTATTGAAGAAAGGAAAATAAAAAACTACTGATTATGGCAGGCGTAGCAGATTTAATTGGCAATACTCCTCTTGTAACATTACAGCGTTTAAATAGCAACCCCCTGGTTAAAATATATGCCAAGCTCGAAGGCAATAACCCCGGCGGAAGTGTAAAAGACCGCCCGGCTTTTAATATGATCCAAAGCGCGCTGGAACGTGGAGACATTAACAGTAGTACTACACTTATAGAAGCAACCAGCGGTAATACAGGAATAGCAATGGCCCTGGCAGCCAATCTTTTTAATTTAAAAGTTGAACTGGTAATGCCGGCAAGCTCCACCCGTGAAAGAGTGCTGACCATGGAAGCGTATGGAGCCAAAGTAACATTGCTGGAAAGTATTGAAAAATGCCGCGACTATGCTGAAGAAAAGGCCGCTACGGGACAATACTACCAGTTGGATCAGTTTTCGAATCCGGATAACTATATTGCGCACTATAAAACAACCGGCCCGGAAATATGGAAAGATACCAATGGCCAGGTTACTCATTTTGTGAGCTCAATGGGCACAACCGGTACTATTATGGGCTGTTCCATGTATCTGAAAGAAAAGAACCCTCAAATACAAATTGTAGGTTGCCAGCCTACGGAAGATGCTTCGATACCGGGCATACGCAGATGGCCTGCAGAATATGTGCCCCAAATATTTGATGCTAAGCGTGTAGACCGGGTTATAGATATATCCCAGGCCGAAGCCGTTGATACGACAAGAAAGCTGGCGAGGGTGGAAGGTATATTTGCCGGTATGAGCAGTGGAGGTGCCGCATCGGCGGCACTCAGGTTAAGCAGGGAACTGACATCGGGCGTTATTGTATTCATTGCCTGCGACAGGGGTGACCGTTACCTGAGCAGTGATTTATTCGGGTAAAAGATATTGCCTGTTATTCCGTAAATACTTTCCCGAGGTTTACCTTAAAGCTTTTAAAAATACCCACAGGAACTTTATCGTCTTCGGCATAATTCTTCCTGAATTCGTATTTGCCTTTTTTATCGTTATAGTCAAATACCTGTACCGATTTTGTAAAGGGGGAAACCATCCAGTATTCCTTTATTTTATTCTCTTCGTACAGCGAAAACTTGGTTTGCAGTTCATGCTTGGTATTGGCATTGCTCAGTATTTCTATGATCCAGTCGGGAGCGCCTATACACCCTTTTTCATCAATTTTTTTCGAATCATATATCACGCAAATATCCGGCTGAACAACAGTGAAGATCATTTTATCACTGGTTGATTTTTTTGAGTGGGACAGCCGTACATCAAACGGCGCGGAGAACGCTTTACATTCCTTTCCCTGTAAAAAATTACCAATATTCCTTGCCAGTTCAAAAGAAATGCGCTGGTGGCTGGATGATGGCGCGGGGCTCATCTTAAAAATCTTTCCTTTGATCAGCTCCACCCGTTCTTCAAACCACCAGGTCAAATAATCGGCGTATGAATATTTCTTTTTAGTATCCAACTGGTTCAACCTTGTAACCATAACCTGACTTTGTGTAAAGTTAGCAATTTCATTCCATTGCCTTACATTTGCAGCCTCCGTTCGGGATAATGCATTCAATGATCCCTGCGGAACTTATCCGCAACAGTTACCTGGAATTTATAATAAATTATGGGAAGAATATTTGAAGTACGCAAGTCAACCATGTTTGCCCGCTGGGATAAAATGGCCAAACAATTCAGCCGGATAGGCAAGGAAATAGCCATAGCAGTAAAAGCCGGTGGACCCGATCCTAATACTAACCCTGCATTGAGACGCTGCATGCAGAATGCCAAGAGCGTGAACATGCCTAAGGACAGGGTAGAGGCCGCTATCAAAAGGGCGCAGGGCAAGGAAATGGAAAATTACGATGAGATACTGTATGAAGGATATGCTCCGCATGGAGTGGCTGTTTTGGTTGAAACCGCCACCGACAACCATGTAAGGACAGTAGCCAATGTAAAAAGCCATTTTAATAAAGGAGGCGGCTCATTGGGTAACAGCGGGAGCGTGGCTTTCCAGTTTAAGAAAATGGGCGTATTTAAACTAAAGCCCGAAGGATTAAATGCGGATGACCTGGAGTTGGAACTGATAGATTTTGGGCTGGAAGAATTGGGAGAAGGAACAGGTGAAAACGGAGAAGAGGTGCTGGTAATACGATGTGGGTTTACTGATTTTGGCAATATGCAAAAAGCACTGGAAGAAAAAAACAGAACGCCGATCAGCTCAGAAGTGGAATGGATACCCGCTACCACTGTTGAATTACCTGAAGACCAGGCGCAGGAAGTGTTAAAATTAATAGACAGGCTTGAGCAGGATGAGGATGTTCAAAAAGTGTTTCATAATTTACAATAATAGATGCCGGATACCCGGTTGCTGTTCCTCATTCCTGTTGATGCATTAACTGCTACAAAAACAAGTTTTGATATGACAACTTACGAGCAAATTTTTGAAAACAACAGGATTTGGATAGAATCAAAAACAAAAAACGACGCTGCTTTTTTTGAAAAGCTGGCAAAAGAGCAACATCCCGATTACCTGTATATTGGCTGCAGCGATAGTCGTGTTCCTGCCAATGAGATCATGGGACTGGAGCCGGGCGAAGTATTTGTACACCGCAATGTAGCCAACCTTGTTTGTTCTATTGATCTGAATGTCATGTCTTCTATCAATTATGCTGTCCGCTTCCTGAAAGTAAAGCATGTTATTGTATGCGGGCATTATAATTGTGGCGGTGTTAAAGCGGCCATGCAGCCTAAGGATCTTGGTATTTTAAATCCCTGGCTCAGGAATATACGGGATGTATACCGCTTGCACAAAGAAGAACTGAACGCGATAACCGATGAATCGGAAAGATACAACCGGCTGGTGGAGCTGAACGTGCAGGAGCAATGTGTAAATGTTATTAAGCTGGCCAGCGTACAGCAGGAGTATATGCATCATGGATATCCGCGTGTGCATGGCTGGGTTTTCGATCTTAAATCCGGTATGCTCAAAGACCTTAAGCTCGACTTTGACAAAATACTTCACGATATACAGGAAATATACAAACTCACGGATTAAGCAGAAAAAGTAGTTAAAATTCGGCATGAAAAAAAAATTTACACTCTTCTTATTTCTGGTCATTTCTGCTTTTGCTCAGTCTCAATCCTGGCGATCTTACAACAGTGCTGAGATATTATTGCAGCTAAAAAAGCTAAAAGTTTTTGGAAGCGTATTGTATATAGCCGCACATCCTGATGATGAAAATACCCGCCTGCTTGCATACCTCGCAAATGAAAAAATGTACCGTACCGGTTACCTTAGCCTTACCAGGGGCGATGGGGGACAGAACCTTATTGGCGACGAACAGGGTACAGAGCTGGGGTTGATACGAACACAGGAACTGCTGGCAGCCCGCAGAATAGACGGAGCGGAACAGTTTTTTTCGAGGGCATACGATTTTGGCTTTTGTAAGCACACTGAAGAGGCGCTGGAAAAATGGAATAAGCCGCTTATACTGAGCGATGTGGTATGGGTGATACGGAAGTTTCGCCCCGATGTGATCATTACCCGTTTTCCCGAAGATGGCAGGGCAGGGCACGGGCATCATTCCGCTTCGGCGGTACTGGCGCATGAAGCTTTTTTCGCCGCTGCCGATTCTACGAAGTTCCCCGAGCAGTTTACATTTGGCGTAAAGCCATGGAAGACCGAACGGATTTTGTGGAATACTTACAATTTCGGTTCAAACAATACCCAAAGTGAGGATCAGTTTAAGGTAGATGTGGGAGGATATAATGCCCTGTTAGGAAAAAGCTACGGTGAAATAGCGGCCGAAAGCCGTACCCAGCATAAAAGCCAGGGATTTGGAGTATCAGCCCAGCGCGGCTCCGCATATGAATATTTTATTACAACGGCAGGCAGCGCTCCCAAAACCGATTTAATGGATGGCATAGAAACTTCGGTCAGGCGGGTAAAAGCCCCGGGCTTTTCTGAAGCTGACATGGAACGCTCCATTGACAGCCTGATCAGTAATTTTTCTTATGAACATCCTGAAAGATCCGTGCCTGGTTTGGCAAAACTGTATACCGGCATCCTGGCAAGTTCAATGGATGATTACTGGAAAAAACAAAAATCGGTGCTGGTACATAAATTAATAGAAATATGCGCAGGTGTATTTTTTGAGGCTACTACCGATGTGCCCTTTGTAGCGGCAGGCGATTCGCTGAAAATAAATGTGAATATTGTAAACAGGGGAGGATTGGATATTCAATCGCCTTCTGTTAATCTTTTCCATCAGCCTATACCCTCCCCGTTACCTACCAACGAAGCCATCACTTTTTCAAAAAAACTGTTCGTGCTGGTAAATATGAACTATACGCAACCATACTGGTTGGAAAAAGGGTTGAATGGAGGGCATTTTATTGTTGATGATCAAAACCTGATAGGTTTGCCCGAAACTCCCGCTCCTTTTAACATTACATTATCCATGCAGATCAACGGGCAACCTTTTGTGTTTTCAAAACCTGTGCGTTACAAACACACTGATCCTGTAAATGGAGAAATTTACCAGCCCCTGGTAGTAGTGCCGGCATTGTCGTTGAGCGAATCACCCAGGTTTGTGTTTACTCATCTTAATAAAAAAGCTCCCGCGCCCGTAAAGCTGGGCGTAACAGCATTAAGTGATATTAAAAACGCCCGGGCGGAATATTACCAATACGAGTATAAAGGGGATGAGCTTATTAAACAGGCGGTTGAAACCGATAACAACTTTTCGTTGCCTAAAGGAGGCGTAACCAGTTATACACTTAACACGCAGCAGATCTTAAAAAACACCAGGGAAAAGCATTTGATGTTTTTCTCGAACCTTACTGCAAAATATAAAGAACGTTACCAGAGTTATACCATCCGCAGGATTGAATACCCGCATATACCTTCCATTTCTTACCTGTATCTTAATAAGGTAAAAGTGATTGATGATGAAATTATTACCGCAGGAAAGAAAATAGGTTACATCAATGGCGCCGGGGATAAGATACCCGACGCTTTAAAAGACCTGGGGTACGATGTTACGTTTCTTACAGAAGCCGATATCCTTACCGGGAATCTTGCACAATACGATGCCATTGTAACGGGCGTAAGGGCATACAATATTCACGACTGGCTGAACAACGTATATGATACACTGATGAAATATGTAAGCAACGGGGGCAATTTAGTAGTTCAATATAATACAAGCAACTATATAGGCCCTGTAAAGGCACGGATGGGACCATATCCGTTTGATATTTCGCGTACACGCGTAACCGATGAAAACGCGCAGGTGAGCTTTCTTCAAAAAGACGACCTGGTATTGAATTGGCCCAATAAGATCAGCGCCAAAGACTTTGACAACTGGATACAGGAACGGGGCATTTACTTTGCGGCGCAGGCAGGAGCGGAGTATAAAAGTATTCTTGCCATGAACGACCCGGGCGAAGAACCCGCTACCGGTAGCTTAATAGTAGCCAACCATGGCAAAGGAAGATTTATTTATACGGGGCTGGTTTTTTTTAGACAATTACCTGCCGGTGTAGGTGGAGCTTACAGATTATTTGCTAATTTGGTTGCTAATCCAAATTATAAAAAAGTAAATGGCACAGCAAAACAAAAATGACATTAATAAAGGCCCGGTAACCGGTGTAATTATAGGGGTGGGGATAGGCGTACTGGTTACATTAATATTTAAAAAAATCGGGTTAGGAATTTTGCTGGGAATTATTGTTGCATTGCTGTTGAGGAGATCATTTAAATAAATATAAAATGATGGAGAAAACAGATGAACGTCCCCCGGTATTTAATACCTGGAACGGCTGGTATATTACTGTTATAGTAGTGCTGGTTGTGCAAATTATACTGTTCATTTATTTTACCAAATATTTTTCATGAGTTACGCCGATTGGATTGTACTTATACTAACGCTTGCTGCTATTATAGTATATGGCGTATTTAAAAGTCGTACTACTAAAAATCTTGACGGGTATTTTTTGAGCAACCGCGAAATGCCCTGGTATATTGTGCTGTTCAGTATTATGGGTACACAGGCCAGCGCTATTACATTTTTATCTGCTCCCGGGCAGGCCTATACCGATGGAATGCGTTTTGTGCAATACTACTTTGGCCTGCCATTAGCCATGATTGTGCTTTGCGTTACGTTTGTTCCTATTTTTCATAAATACCGTTTATATACGGCTTATGAATTTCTTGAAAGAAGATTCGATGTAAAAACAAGAACACTTACTTCTTTTCTCTTCCTGTTACAACGTGGCCTGTCAACCGGCATCAGCATCTACGCTCCGGCAATCATCCTTTCATCATTATTGGGCTGGAACATTTACTGGACAAATATTTTTATGGGAGGACTGCTGATCATTTATACAGTAGCCGGCGGAGCCAGGGCAGTAGCCTACACACAACAACTACAGTTGATCATCATTTTTACCAGCATGTTCATTGCCGGTTACCTGGTGGTGAAATATTTGCCTGAAGATATCGGCTTTTTTGATGCCCTGAAAGTAGGGGGCGCCATGGGAAAAGTAAATATAATTACTACGGGTATGAGTGAAAATGGTTTTGACTGGAGGGACAGGTATAATTTGTGGAGCGGTATTATAGGTGGTTTTTTTCTGGCGCTTTCTTATTTTGGAACGGACCAAAGCCAGGTTGGCCGGTATCTCACCGCAAAGTCTGTTAAAGAAAGCCGGTTGGGTCTGCTCATGAATGGTTTGGTAAAAGTACCTATGCAGTTTTTTATTCTGCTATTGGGTATTCTTGTATTTGCCTTTTATCAATTTCATAATGCCCCGCTGTTTTTTAACCAGACGCAGGTTGATAAAATAAGCCAGACGCGGTATGCGGACTCCCTCAAAAATATCCAGGAACATTATAACCTGGTTGATTTGCAGAAAAAGGAAATTGTAAGATCGTTCGCAGCAACTGGAAATGTGGATTTTTCCGAGGGAAATAAAATCCAGTTGATCAATATCAACAAACAAAGAGATAGTTTACGGGTTGAGTTTAAAAAACTGGTTGAAAAGCCCGAAATAAAAGGAGATTCCAACGATACCAATTATATTTTTCTCCGTTTTGTGCTGGATTATTTGCCTAAAGGATTGATAGGGCTACTGATTGCCGTTATATTTATTTCCAGTTGGGGCAGCATTGCAGCGGCATTGAACTCACTGGCATCCAGCACCATAGTAGATATCCATAAGCAGTTCGTAAATAAAAAAATGTCTGCCGGCGACGATTTCAAAATGTCGAGGCTGTATACGCTCTTATGGGGTGTGTTTTGCATTGTTGTTGCCCAGTTTGCTTATAATATAGGAGATAGTTTAATAGAAGCAGTGAATATACTGGGGTCGTTGTTTTATGGAGTAATACTGGGCGTTTTCCTGCTCGCGTTCTATTGTAAGCCCGTTAAAGGCAACGCGGTTTTCTGGGCCGCTGTTTTGGGGGAGATATCCGTAATATCGCTGTTTGTACTCAATGAGCATAAGATCATTGATCTGGGCTTTTTATGGCTGAACGCGATCGGCGCCCTGCTGGTGGTTATGTTAGGATTTATATTGCAATTCCTCGTCTTCCGTAAAAAGAGTTTCTCTTAGATCAATCAGTGTTTCCATTTATCGAATTATACGGTGATTTCGGCGATTACCACTTTTCGCCGACTTTAATCGTATGTATCTTCACGGCAGATAATTCAAAAGAGCAATCCATATCTTTTAAAAAAAAGCCGACCTAAAAATTATGAAAGCTTACTTATTACTCAGGGACAACCAACAATCGGGGCCTTACACCGCAGAAAGTTTGAAAAAAATGACGCTTAAAAAGTTTGACTTGATCTGGATAGAGGGAGAGAGTACCGTTTGGAAATATCCATCGGAAATGAGGGAGTTTCAACACTTTGCGCCACAGGCTGAAATTACCGAAGGAACTAAGGTGAACAGCAGGAAGGAAAAGCAAATGATTTATTTCCAGTTGTATATTAAAGAAATGGGCTTCAAATCAAAAAATATATCATTTATCAATCAGCCAGACGCATGGCTGGCAGATGTACCGGCCGGCTATGAGTATCTGATAATGGCGCAGGATCACAAAATAGCCGACGATTCAATTAAATATCACGATAAAGCAGAAGAAGCAATTGCAGAACAGGCATTGACCGAAGTAAAACACCTGCTCAATCAATCGTTTGAGTATACAATATTGGGCGCTCCCCAGGTGATTGATGTACCGGAAGTAGCCGCTGACGCAAGCGTGTTTACTTCAACCATTGAAATACCGGTAATGCCTAAACGCAAAAAAGCGCCCCGCTTTTCCAGGAAAAAGAAAAATATTGCGGGAATAGCGGGATGGATAACTGTGATAACCGCAGCCTTTATGCATCTTAAAATGTAAAAAAATTGAAAAACTTAGCGCAACCTTAAAAAGTTGCGCTTTTATATGCTAACTTACAGAAAGTTTACTATCAGGGTAAACTTTATCTCTTTTCATCCGGATCCAAACCTTTGTTTCAACCAGTCGCAACTCAATATAATCTCTAATTCCATTCTCCTTTGAACAGCATGTAGTATCCGTTCCTTTGAAATATTCGTTTGAACTGTTCGTCAAATTATTTGTTCATGAAAGAATATTTATTATTACGGAACAATGCTCAATCTGGTCCTTATACGCTTGATGAGTTGCGGGCGATAGGCTTAAGAGCATATGATCTTGTTTGGATTGAAAACAAAAGCTTTTCCTGGAAGTATCCTTCGGAAATAAGTGAACTGGCAGCTTTTGCCCCTCCGCTGGAAGAGATCAGCGTTGAACCTATAGGACGGGAACTAACTCATATAACTGTTGATGTAGATGACCTGGCGAGGGTGTTGCCTGTAGTAAAAAGAGAAAGCAAAGAAAACGCCGCGAAAATAATACCTGTGCAAAACATCGGTACGCACGTTGTTGCGCTCCGGCCAACAATTAACCATATTGAGATAAAAACAATTAAATCAGCATCTCAGCCTAATGTTTTAAAAGTGCAGGTAAGAGAGAAAGATACTACGAATATACCTTCTGCCGAAGATGTAAGAAATATGATGAAGGTGGAGGTGCCGGAAGATAATCCTTCTTCCGTTTCTGTTTTGAATGAAGCACCAATCTTTAAAAGCAGCTATTTTAATCAGCCGGTGCTGCACGCCCATCCCCATACTGGTAATAAGCTCGAAATGATAGTGCTTGCGATAGGAGCAGCCTCTTTACTGGCAGTCATTTATTTATTATTAACTACCGGATACCAGTATTAGTATTAATACAATAACCTATTTATAAATAGCAGGAGCTTCTTTAGGAGATATTTTTTGAATATTGAACAGGCTGTGTATGCCGGTTCCCCGGGTATAAAAGTGAATTACGAGTATTGATAAGGCTATAACAACAAACACCAGCGACCACAACAGCCATTTTTTCCTTTGGCGATAATCGGCTGCTACATCCGCCACAACACCGGTGGCAGGCGATTGCAGAAAGCTTTCACTAACTTCCCTGTCGCCTCTCAAAATTGTATGACTGGTATTGGTTCTGATAATGCGTTTTGCAGCAACTGACTGGATATAATCATAGGTAATGGTTCTATTATCCAGTAGCACGGCTCCGCTTAAATCTGCCTTTAGCACTCCTACCTTATCCCATATTATTTCGTTTCCATGCTTCAATTCATTTTTCAGATCGAAGGAAAAATCGTTGATCTTTTTAATAGCTTCCCATTCTTCTATCTTTAACTGAGCGCTTACATATTGAAAAAGGTTCTTATTGGGAGAGTCGTACATGTCATCAAAAGTGACCTTTTGCGCAGGCGGCTCTATAATATGATCGGAAAAGTTACTAATAGCGGGAATATGTTGCAACTGCAGTGTGCCAAGTCCGGGAAGGCTTAACGATTTTTGCTGAATGAGGTACTGGTATAAAATGTTGAACATATTACCTGTAAGTATAGATATTATATGCCGTTAAAGGTAATTGTTTTTATACAATTAGCTCTCAACGACCGTACTTCTGATGTTTACTTGGAAAAATTAAATACGATACCTCCCAGGATGTTAAACCCATACACCTGGTATTGATGCCAGCGTTGGTACTTATTGTTGAATATATTGTTGGCCTGAACCCATAAATTAAACTGTTTTGTTACCCTGAATTCCAGCCCCGCATTCATATCAACCGGGTTGGTGGCATGGTCTGTATTTCCATTAACCTGCCTGTATTTAGCACCTTCAAAAAAGAACAGGTCGCTTTTTACCCATAGGTCTTTCAATAGCTTCCAGCGCATAGCCATGGTGAGCTCCCGGGGAATAATACCCCATGGCTCGGCATATGTTTTTTGTTTGTTGAAAAGCAACCAGTCAAACTTCGCGGTCAATGAAAAATCTTCCGCCTGCACAACCCCTGCCCCTCCGTGCATCTGAAAAGCGTTCAGTTTTTCCTCCCTCAAAATTGAAAAATTTTTGCCGTCGCTGAAAAGAATAGTATCGTTTACAAATAATGGCATATTATAGAACTGCGATAATCCTACTTTAATGTTGTAAAAAAAGCGCTCAAGGAAGGTACCTTTTATACCGCCATAGGTTTCGTTAACGCGGGTATTGAATAAAAAGTTCGGCTGGCTTATATAAGGATTGATAGAAGCAAATCTTTTATAAGATCCTTTGTCGTAATGCATCAACCATCCCAATTGAACGATCAGTTCGTCTCCCCCCAGCTTAAAATCAGCCATTAAATCAGGCAATAATTTAAAATCTGAGTTGTCCCACGATGGGATCACTCCGCCATGGATATTCACCGCTTCGTTTTTAAACTGCAGGCCCAGTGGTATTGTTACCACTGTATTGTTGATAGCCGATACGCCTTTTTTGGAAAGCTGGGTATAATCGGCATTCACCCCGAGCTTGATAGTAAGTGCATCGCCAATTGATTTTTGTAACGGCAAATTTGCCACACCGTTAAACTCCCTGGCGTTATGATTATCGTTAAAGAAATTAAGCTTTACATCGGGATGATATTTAAGCCCGAATTCTGTTGGCTCGGTATTGCGAAAGCCCACATTTGCATCAAAGCTTAAAAATCTTTGGCGCAATGCACTTTTTGAATAATTATACATTCCGTGATCGTAGCCGTACAAATAGTACAGATCATGATCAAACGATAGCTTCCCGTATATTTCCTGCTTTCCCGCTGTGGTTGTACTTCCATAGGCGCTGGCGCCTGCCTTTCCATAGCTTTGGTGCTCAATGGCGGAACCTTTGGAAGCAATGAAGTTGCCCAGTATATTTAATGTTGAATGAGTGCCATTGGTAAAAGTAAGTCCTGCCTGGGCAAAAGGAGTTTGATAATTACCATACCCGAGTTTTACAAAATTGCTGGCGGCCCATTTGCGGGTAGAATCTATATTGAGCGCAAGCGGGCTGATAGATAATGGCTGATAGACCCTCGATAGGCTGGTAACGGGTATTTTGTAACTAAATTTTGGTTTGCTGGAATCCGGTACGGGGGGTGCAGCGTCAAAATTAATTTTAGCTGCCGGCTTTAACTCCGGCTTAAAAGAAGAGGTAATATCAATAGTCTGCTTCTTTCCGGGATCCTGAGCCTGCGAACTGGTAGCAGAAAATGTAATTACAGCCAGGAAAAATATGATCAATGAAATGGATGTGCGTTGCATTGTAATAGCTTTTTGTGCGTTAAAATGAAGGCTGATGGACTAACCGCCTATTTTACTGTCATTTTTTTCTTCGTTGGTAACAGTCTTTAATTTTTCTGCTGCTTCATTTTTGAGCTCTGTTATTTTACTATTGTCTACTACACTTTGCAGGGTAGCTTTCGCATTGAAGTAATCTTTTTCTTTCAGGAATATATCTCCCAGTAATATATACGCCCTGGTAATCCAGTAATCGTAAGATCCCGATTTGTTTATTGTTTCAAAAGCTGCTTTGTCGGCATTTTTAAGATCGTTGAGCAGGAAATAGCAATAGGCTATTTCATATCTCGCTTCGGCAGCAAACGAAGCCTTATTGATGTTTACCACGCTCCTGAAATTCTGAATGGCTTCGCTATAGCTTTTTTGATTTTGCTGCGTCCGTGCGGTAACCATATACGCCAATACTTTATCGTCAACGCTGGTGTTTTTCTCTTTCAGGAGTTCCTGTGCGTTCGATACTGCGTCTTCCCACTTTTTTTGCTGGTACTGGCTACGCAGCAAACCTCTCATCGCCTCCAACCTGTTTTCTCCGCCAGCGGCCAGATCTTTCAGCTTCGAAAAATACAATTCCGCTTTGTCATACTGCTGCAGTTCAAAATAATATATTCTCCCCGCCTGCGATGCAGCTCTTTCCGCATATTTGCTGGGTCCTCTTTCCGCTACTTCCGCGTAACCCGGCGCCGCGTTTTTCCAGTCTTTGCGAATATTATAGATCTCACTTTTCAAAAACCACGCATCCAGCGCATTTTGCCCGTCGGGGAATTTGGTAAGATAATTATTAAATCCTGTAAGCGCCGCATTGTAATCTTTATCAATGTATTTATTTTCGGCGGCTTTGTAGGTAAGGTTGTCTTCTTCATTCACGGTTACCGATCTGCCTATACTTCTCATAAAATCAACGTATTCGCCGGTTCTGCCTTCAGCGCTGTAAATGGCTTTTATATTGTCAATAGCCTCGCTGGCTTCAACAGAATTGGGGTATTGAGAAACGAGCTTTCTAAACTGATCGAGCGCTTCCGTGTTATTATCCAGGTTATAATAGCTTAACCCCAGCTTTAATTGAGCCTCCGGCTTAAGGTTACCGGCAGCCGGGGCTGCAACAACATTATTCAAATAAGGAATGGCTTCCCTGTACCGTTCATCTGCAAGATATGTTTTAGCGATTTCAAGATTGGCGTCGGGTATTAGCGATGAACCGGGAAATTTTTTATCAAACCCTTTCATCAGGTTAATTTTTTCGTTGCTGCTGTTTACTCCCGCTATCATAGCGGTTTGGTAAGTTGCATAATCTGCTGCAGACCACGAATAGCTGATCACAGTACCATACATTGACCTTGCCTTCGAAAAATCCTTATTCATAAAATAGCAATCGGCCGCCCTGAGGTAAGCATCCTGGTCTACGAGTTTCGAATTTAAAACAGGAGTTTTTACCACCTGTTCAAAGAACGGCAATGCCTGTTTATAGTTTTCTTTACGGTAGTAGCAATAACCAAGATTGTATTTTGCATTGCTAACATTCACTTCCCCATTTGAATATCCCGGGCTATTTATATAGTTGCTGTAAAAGCGGATGGCGTCATCCAGCCGGTTTTGGCGATAAGCTATTTCTCCCTGCCAGAAGTTGATCATCGGCAATACGGAAGCATTATCAGGATCTTTCAACGCCCGGTCGAGCACAACCTTTGCCCCGTTCAAATCCTGGTCGTTGATCAATTCCATCGCGCGGCCATACAGCACTTTGGGAAGCATCTTCTTAACATTTTCCGACGGAGATTGCAGCTTTTCCAGTATATCCAGCGCTTCGCGGTAATTATTGGTATTGGCCAGTAACCCCGCAGAAATTTCTGCCGCTTCCTTTTGGTAAACCGAATTGGGATAATCCTGCAGGAATTTTCTAAATTCTGTAAGCGCTATGTCCTGGAACCCCAATTCATAAGAAAGCTTGGCATAGTTAAAAGAAGAAACTTCCTTTTGCCCGGGATTGATATTATTAGCAGCGCAAAAAGAAAAAGCGTTCCTCGCATTGGCTTTTTGCCCCAGTTTTAAATAAGCGTCTCCCAGTATATACATAGCATTCTGACTCAGAGAGTCCTGCCCGCCACTCAGTTGCTTTAAGCCCTCAACAGCTTTGTCCAGCTTGTTTGCCTGGTAATAACAATAGCTGAGCTCATACAATGTTTCACGGCTTACTTTGGGCGTTTTGTTTACATATTCCTCCAGGTAAGGCAACGCTTTAGCATACTCTCCCTTTTCAAACAACGCATGCCCCACCAGCTCTTTCATAGGCACATCATAGTATCCGCTGTTTTTCTTAAGCGCGGCTTCGCCATATTCAAGCGCCTTTTGCTTTTCGCCCTGCACATAATATATATTGGCTACATAAAAAGGAACCACGCTTTTATAAGCCGGCTCGTTCTCTACTTTCTGAAAAGCAGCCTGCGCGTCGCGGTAATTGCTTCGCGAATAAGCGATGATACCGTAGTAATAGTTGGCGTCTTTGTAGTTAGGGTCATCAGGTGCTTTGGCAATCGTTTCTAAAAGCGGTTTTGCCTTGTCGAACTGCTGTAAAGTAAAATAGGCATAGCCCTGGTGAAACTTCATATCTGCCACCTGCCGGTTGCTGAGGTTACCCGAATTTGTTCTTTCATAATAGCTGAGCGCTTCCTTCATATTATTCTGGCGGAAATAATATTCTGCCAGGTAAAAGCTCAGTCTTTCCCTTAATGAGGGATTGGAATTAACCTCCACAAAATTTCTTGCTTCTTCAGCCGCAAAAGTTTCATTTTGCTGTAACCCGCAGGCTATAGTGTAAAAGTGCACGTCGTCGTGCACCAATGCATTATTGGTTTTATCGGTTGAACGCATGGAGCGTTCCAACTCCCTGAAAACCGGGTAAGCCAGGCTAAACTGGTCGTTTTGAAAAAAAGCTTTGGCTTGCTTGTAAGATGCCTGGGGATCAACAAATATCCTGGTTTGCTGCGCAAACGCGCCGCATACAATGCAGGTAAAGCCGATAATTAACACAGATCGTATTTGCATAAATAATTGTAGTGGTTAATCGTACACGTTGCCATTTCAGGCAGATTACACGAAGATCAACCGTCTTTTGTTACGATTTTCTTAAAGTAAAATTAAGCGCTAAGGTACTGTTATGCCGTTTTGCAATAACCATTCCAAAACACATGTGGATAAAAGGTTCGTATCGCTTACATTTGCACCAGAAATTTCAACAATGAAAAGACTGCTTTCTACCAATTATACAGATTGGGCTTTTAACACCGCTTTATTTATATTAAGAGTAGCTTTGGGCTTAATGATGCTGCCACATGGCTACGATAAGCTGGTTCATTTCAGTGAGAAAAAAAATACTTTCATGAATTTCCTGGGGCTTGGCAGCACAGTTTCGCTATCCATGGCAATTTTTGCGGAGTTTTTTTGCGCTATGTTCCTTATAATAGGACTGTTTACACGATTTACCGTAATACCGCTGATCATTGCCATGAGCATGGCTTTTTTTAAGGCGCACAATGCCGAGCTTTTTGGCGCGGGCGAAAAAGCCGGGCTATACCTGGCAGGGTTTCTAGCCATTTTACTGGTAGGCCCCGGCAAAGCGAGCGTAGACGGGCTGATGGGAAAATAAACCCGGCCGGCTTATTTTAAATTATCAAGCACTTTATACATTTTTCTTACCAATGCGGCCGACGATCCGTTGTAGTTGTTCACCAGGAACGAAAACACATATTCCTTCCCGGTTTTTGATTTGTGATAGCCGCAAAACCCTTTTACATTCCGTATAGTTCCGCTTTTCATTTTCATTCCATTGTATTCCGGTAATGACTGGTAAAAAGAAGCAAACCAGGGCTGTTTCCGGGCATATTGCAGTATCTGAACCTGGGCATGGGTTGTAACCCTGTTAAGCGGCGATAATCCGGAGCCATCCGTCATATTCAATTCCAGCGGATCTAATCCCTTATTTTTCCACAGGCTTTTTATAACTGAAATGCCACTATCGGTAGAAGCATACGCATATTTTTGATAGGCAAGTGTTTTTACAAGCGCTTCTCCGTACAGGTTAATGCTTTTCCTGTTGAACCAGTAAATAATGGAATCGAGTGGGGGAGAATAGAACGCCAGCGAATGAGGGTGTTGGGGTGTTTTGTATGCTGAATCGGATACTATATAAGGAATATCATTGCCCGTAAGCCGGCTTTCTTTGAGCAGGTCATTCAACTCGCCCATAAATTGCCTTAGCGCGTTTGGTAAAGCCCCGGATATAACAAAGCTGTTTTCATTTACCGGTATGGTTCCTGTAATAACAGCTTTCCTGCTTCCATCCACCGGAAAATAAACATAGGCATTATCCCCGCTCCCTGCATGCGCCGAAGTTGCCAGCGATTGTATATCATATTCGTAAAGAACGGGGGAGGTTATCGCTATCCTCACAGGATCGCCTGTTTTTTTGCCGGATATAAGTATAATATCAAACTGGTTTTCGCGCCAGTTCAGTGAGCCGGCGCCGGCGCCATAATAGTTAGCTATATCCTGCCACATCCAGCCGTCGGGGATATTTTGCGGATCCCATCCGGCATTATTAATCCGGATGCTGTCAAAATCTCCGAGTAAAGGGCGAAGAAATGAAACCAGTTGTTGCTTTACTGCAGCGGCGCGGGTAGCTTCCCATCTCTCGCTCCCAAAAGTTGGATCTCCGGAAGGTATAATATTCAATGATCTGCATTCCGGCGTTACAATAAAGCTGGTTTTATACCGGTACGATCTTCCCAGTAGTTCCAAAGCGCTAACACTGGTAATTATTTTTTGGGTAGAGGCGGGCGCCAGTCCCAGGAAGGCATTTTTTTCAAAAACAACACTTCCCGTGCCGGCCTCTGTTACATATAATGAGCTGAGGGCATAAGTAAGCTGAGGGTCTTTTTCAAACGCGGCAAAAGCGTTTTTTAATTGTAATGCAACGTTTTGGCTATTACTTTTTTGAATGGATAGAACGCTATAGACAAAGAATAAGGATATATGTAAGCAGAAATGCCTGAATGTAATCATCGGTAATAGTTATTTTAATCAATCAGGGAAATAATGTAAATTTAAAGTATGGAAAATGAAGTTAAAGAACCTGCTCCCAAATACAATTATATTTCGCCATCGGAATATCTTGAAGCAGAAAGATCATCTGAACATAAAAATGAGTATTACGACGGGCATATATATGCCATGTCGGGCGCAAGTCTGAAACACAATATGATTGAAGCCAATCTCGTAGGAAATTTGTTTTCTTTTTTGGAGGGCAGGCATTGCAGGGTATTACCATCCAATATGCGTGTCAGCACACCGTCATCGGATGCTTATATGTACCCTGATGTAACGATTGTTTGCGGCGAACCCCAACTGGAAGATAACCAGTTTGACACCCTGCTTAATCCTTCCGTTATTATAGAAATTCTTTCTCCATCCACCAGCGGGGTTGACAAGGGGCGCAAATTCTTTTTTTACAGGGAAATTCCTTCGCTGCAGGAATATATTATGATCAATTCCATAAAGAGGTATATCATTGTTGCCCGCCGCCAGCACGACCATTCCTGGATTTTCGAAAATCTTGCTTCGGATAGTATGGAGCTGCATATTCATACTATCGGCTTTAGCCTTACCTTGCAGAAAATTTACAATGGCACAGGTATCTGAAAGTAAAGCCTCTTCCGTTCAGGCATCCATTATTACGATTGGCGATGAATTATTGATAGGACAGGTGGTTGATACCAACAGTGCCTGGATGGCAACTGAACTGAACAAAGCGGGCATATGGCTTCGGCGAAGAGTGTCAATAGGGGATAATAAAGCTGAAATAATTTCAACGCTTGATGAAGAAAGTAAAAACGCTTCTGTCATTCTTATTACAGGAGGCTTAGGCCCCACAGCCGATGATATTACCAAACCTGTTTTATGTGAATATTTTGGCGGGAAGCTCGTTATTGATGAAAAGGCCCTGGCGAATGTACAATCCATTTTTGCAAGATTGAACCGGCCGATGATTGAACGGAACTTTAAACAGGCTGAAGTTCCGGATGTATGCACTGTTATTCAAAATAAAAGGGGTACTGCACCCGGAATGTGGTTTGAGAAAAACGGAAAGATCTTTATTAGTATGCCCGGTGTGCCACATGAAATGAAAGGAATGATGACAGATTACGTTCTGCCCCGGTTACAAACGCATTTTACTTTGCCATTCATTAACCACCGTACCCTGTTAACCGCCGGCATTGGCGAATCTTTTATAGCAGAGTATATCCAGGATTGGGAAACCGCTTTGCCGGTACATATTAAACTCGCGTACCTTCCCAATTACGGTATGGTGCGGTTGCGGATCACAGGGCAGGGGGTTGATCAAAATATATTGCAGGCAGACCTGAACAAACAGTTTGCAGCTTTAAAGGAACTGGTAAAACAGTGGATGGTAGTAGACGAGGATATTACCCTGCAACAGGCCATTGGCAATATGCTCAGCAAAACGGGCAAAACACTGGCTACAGCCGAAAGCTGTACAGGAGGATATATTGCCCATCTTATTACTGCTATTGCCGGTTCTTCGGCATGGTATAAGGGCAGTATAGTAAGTTATGGCAATGAAATAAAAGAAAAGCTTTTGAATGTGAGTGGCGATACGCTTGCTGCCGTGGGGGCCGTAAGCGAAGCAACCGTGCAACAAATGCTTACAGGTGCTTTGATACAGTTAAACACCGATTACGCGGTTGCTACGTCGGGAATTATGGGCCCCGGAGGAGGAACTGCCGATAAACCTGTAGGAACCGTTTGGATCGCGGCAGGCAGCAGGCAACAGGTATTTACGGAAAAATTCAGCTTCCGGTACGACAGGAAGCGGAATATTGAGATGACAGCCAATTTTGCGTTGAATATGCTTCTGAAGGTTATCCGTAACGAGGTAAACGGAGAACAATACAAAAAGGAGTTATCATAAAAATATTCACATATATGTAGCGCTCTTTCTAATTAATCTGCAATACTTACCTTTACAAATAAGTTATATACCGGTACATTCATATTAAATATTAGCTATGGCGATAGTAGACCTGGTAATGCCTAAGTTGGGAGAAAGCATAATGGAAGCAACCATTTTGAAATGGCATAAAAAGCCGGGGGATCATGTTAGTATGGATGAAACCGTGCTGGAAATTGCTACCGACAAGGTAGACAGCGAAGTACCTTCCTCTACCGAAGGTGTTATTGAATCATTATTGTTCAATGAAAACGATGTAGTGCCTATCGGAACTGTAATAGCAAAGATCCGGTCAGAAAATAACATACCTGAACAAGCGCCGTTAAACAATATAGAAACTCCTTCCGCAGGCAATTGGGAGAATAAAGAAGCTGAAGAACTTTCAAAAGAAGTTCCTTACCAGCCTCCTCACACCATATCCGTCGCTAAACCGTCCGGGGCGAGGTTTTATTCTCCCCTGGTGCTTAATATAGCAGCCAATGAAGGTATTGGCCTGGCAGAGCTCGAAAAGGTTCCCGGCACCGGTAATGAAGGACGGGTAACTAAAAAAGATCTCCTGGAATGGATCGCTGCAGGAAAACCGTCCCTTATTCCGGTACAGTCACCAACAGAACAAAATCCTCCGAACGTAACAGAAGAAAGGGAAGAAACACCGGTGGTATATAGCGGAAATGTAGAGGTGATAGAAATGGATCGCATGCGTAAAATGATAGCCAGGCACATGCTGGAAAGCAAGCACACCAGCGCGCATGTTACCAGCTTTGCAGAATGCGATGTAACCAACCTGGTGCTTTGGCGGGATAAGATAAAAAGCGCTTTCGAAAAGCAGGAAGGTGAAAAAATTACATTTACCCCCCTGTTTATGGAAGCGGTTGTTAAGTGTATAAAAAAATACCCCTGGTTAAATGCCAGTGTAGACGGGGATAAAATTATTGTTCGTAAGGATATTAATATAGGAATGGCTACGGCTTTGCCTACAGGCAACTTAATTGTACCTGTTATTAAAGATGCCGATTATCTTAACCTTACCGGTCTCACTAAAAAAATTAACGGACTTGCCAATGCAGCCAGGGCTGGCAATTTAAAGCCCGATGATACACAAGGAGGAACTTTTACAGTAACCAACATTGGTACTTTTGGCAGCTTAATGGGTACCCCCATTATCAATCAGCCTCAGGTTGCCATACTTGCAATTGGGGCTATTAAAAAACGCCCTGTTGTACTGGAAACCGAACAGGGCGACAGTATCGCTATCCGCCACATGATGTATCTTTCGCTCACTTACGATCATCGCATTGTAGACGGGGCATTGGGCTCTACATTTTTAAGCGCGGTGGTGAAGGAACTGGAAAGCTTTGACGCAAACAGGTCTATATAACAGGAAAAAACAGTAACACATACCCCGAAAATTAAACCGCCGGGTATTATTCTTTTATACACATAAGGCATGCCTGCTCCGTTTTTCTTTTGCCCCCGGTTACATTTTATTTGATGCACCTGTTGTTAAAATAACATTGCGGATAGTAACGTTATACCAGTACACAGGATATACGAACAGCAAGGCGGTAGCAGCCCCTGTTGTGGGGCCAAAGTTTGGTTACATTTTAGCATATTCAGTTGATTGAACGTTTTTGATTTTTTCTTACATTCGGTAAACTTAACCCTTTCAATTATGAAAACGCTATCTCAAACCTGGTTCGCAGAAGGATATATAGACTTTGAGCTGAAAAAATATACGCTCCTGGCGTATCTCCAACAAATTCACAGCGAGTTCAACCAAAATAAGCTTTACCCCCAGCTTTCGGATATTATATTTCATTATAACACCATTGTGCATTTTAAGCATAACAAGCAATTGATGCAGGAGCAGTTTCCCAAAAAGTTCACACATATTAATTTTGACAGGCTGCAGTTATTGTATGAAAAAATTGTGGAGGATGATGAGCTGATGCAGGAACTGGAAGATATTATTCAGTATGCTTTAAATCAAATGAAAGCTACCATTAAAGATGGAACTGAAATTTATGAGTTTGTAGAAGAAAAGCTTAATATTTTGCCGGTGGGGATCATTCCGCTTGAAAACAGGGAAGGCTACTTTTTTTTATGCGATGGCAGCTACACTGAAACCCGGGTATATTATTACCGGCTCAGTATTTTTGAAAAGCACGATGAAAAATACCGCAGTATAAAAACATCGTTTGTAGCGCAGTGGGAGCGGAATTTTGTAAATACCTACGAGAGTATTAAAACAGAGCTTATTCGTAACAAATCAGCTTTACCTAACCCTGCCGTATACAGTATAGAAACAACCCTGAGCTTTCCGCTCGAAGAAACTTTATTGCCCATCGCCAAACGCAGCCTGGTAAAGTATATAACAGAAAGCGCGGCTTAGTAAAAAAGGAGGAGTGTTTATAAAGCTCCGGTTCTACCACCATCTACCGGTATGCTTGTACCGGTAATATAAGAAGCGGCTGGTGAAGCAAGGAATGCTGCAAGGTTGGCAACCTCCTCCGGTTCTCCAAATCTTTTCATTGGAATTTCATTTTGAAGCAACGCGATAGCTTCCGCTTTCTCCATATTGTTTTCCTTCATTGCAATGGCTATTACACTTTCAAGCCGCCTGGTGTTGGTAAAGCCGGGAAGTATATTGTTTACGGTAATATTATACCTGCCAATTTCATTTGCCAGTGTTTTAGCCCATGCCGCTACTGCCAGCCGGATAGTATTGGAAACCCCCAGGTTATTGATAGGTATACGTACAGAGGTGGAAATAACATTAATGATCCGCCCCCATTTAGCCAACTTCATGCCAGGCAATACAGCCTGTACCAATTGCTGGTTGTTTACAACGTGTTGCCTGAACGCTTCTTCAAATACAGACGGGTTGGCCTCCACTATAGGCCCCGGCCTGGGGCCTCCTGTATTATTGATTAAAATGTGAACCGTTTCCCCGGAAGTAATATCATTGATCGCAGCCTGTACCTCAGCAGGGTTTGAAAAATCGGCAACCCTGTATGTATGCGGCTTTTGCCCCGGCCTGGTATGTAAAATCTGCCCCGCCTCCTGTAAGGTTGCTATGTTCCTCGCAATTAAGGTACAGCATGCTCCCTGAACAGCAAGCTCTTTTGCAATGGCCAATCCAATTCCCTGTGTGCTGCCGCAAATAACCGCGTTCCTTCCTTCTAACGATACATTCATTGGTTCTGTTTTTTGCAAAGCTACATACAGATAACGAATATTTTTATTGATTACCAAGTTCAAAATATCTTTGCTTTAACCCTGGGTTACATACCTTTTTTAAAAGGGTTGCGTTATTACCGACATGAAGAAATTTTTATCAATTATCCTCCTGGCTGGTACATATGCCTGCCATCCGGCAACCGAACAAGCAGGCAGCCCTGCAACAGATCCTGTTGTTTCACCGGCTCCGGCGAACCAGCCGGGTACTTTTACCGAAGCAAATGGTGCAGATGCCGCTACTATTATAGCCAGGCCGGAGGTACCGGTATTGTGTTATCACCAGATAAGAGAATGGAGAGCAACGGATTCGAGACTGGCGAAAGATGTTGTTGTACCCCCGGCTACTTTCAGGAGCCAGATGAAACTGCTTGCCGATAGCGGATACCAGACAATATTGCCCGACCAGTTATATGATTATCTCACCAAAGGAACTCCTCTTCCTCCCAAACCGGTGATGCTTACTTTTGATGATGGTGATGTAGATCAGTATAATATCGCTTATCCCGAAATGAAAAAGTATGGGTTTAAGGGTGTTTTTTTTATTATGACGGTTTCCCTGGGGCGCTCTATTTATATGAAAACGGAACATGTAAAAGAGCTGTCGGATGAAGGGCATGTTATAGCCAGCCATACCTGGAATCATGAAAATGTAACTAAATATAAGGAAGGCGACTGGGATAAGCAGATCAGGCAATCCTGCAAAAAGCTGGAAGAAATAACGGGTAAGCCTGTACACTATTTTGCTTACCCGTTCGGAGCGTGGAATAAAGCGGCTATTCCGGAGCTGAAAAAACAGGATATAACGGCTGCTTTCCAATTGTCCACCAAAATAGACAATGAAGATCCCCTCTATACGATCCGGCGTATGATCGTTCCGGGTGATTGGAGCGCCGCTACCATGCTGCGTGTTATGAAAAAAACGTTTAAAAGCTGATATAACACAGGCAAAGCTCAGATGCAGGCACTAAAACTGGTAAACTATATTTGCTGGCAAAGTTATTGCAGCAAAATTCTAAGTTCAGCGTTTTAATCTTAAATATATTATGAAAAAAATAATGCTTGCCTTGTCGTTGTACATCTTTCTGAATGCCTGTAACGGGGGCGGAAGCTCAGGTGAAGCAGTAGTAGACAGCTTACCGGAAAATCAAAGCTTTTTTGATCAGCCAACCGATACCGTGTATCCTCAAACAGATACCACATCTTTTGAAAAAGCCCCTGATACCGCTAAGGGTGATAAATAACCCCGGAACAGGTTATACATAATGGATCGCAAGGATATTTAGTTTTTCAACTCAATATCCTTACGATGGTATTTTATTTTGCCGCAACTTATTCTTTACCTGTATCTACTGTCCAGTCGTCCGTTCTGAATGGATTTACCGGCAACCCTGCTTTATTGAAAATATTACCAATGGCAGTATTGCTGAATGCAAAACGGGCCGCTACCGGCTTTTTAATTTTTTTATTACTCAATATTACACGGTCGTTCTCAATCTTTACATCTGCCGGTAAAAAGTTTTTGTCTTCCCCGGCAATATAAAATTCGGTCGCTTTTTTATCGCCGGCTTTAAGTGTCAGCCCATCCTCAGCATTATCAAAATAAACCGTTATTTTATTTTTATCTACCTGCATATTTTTATACAGGGGGCTTTTATAGGCAAAACCTGTTTTGCCGTACGTTTCAGCCAGCGCCCATGCAGCCAGCCGGTTGCCTACTCCCTTTTTTTGCCGTGGATGAATATCCTTAATGTTTTCAACCAGGTCGGTAATTACCACCATGCCGGTTTTAGGATGTTCAAGTGTTTTTGTTTGCGCTTCCCTTAATAGCATACCAATGTTTTTCCAGCCATAAGTAAAGGGCGCGATCTGCACATAGTAAAAAGGAATTTCTTTATTCCAGGCTTTGCGCCAACTGTTAATGAGCGT
Source organism: Chitinophagaceae bacterium (assembly GCA_019638595.1). Taxonomy (GTDB): domain Bacteria; phylum Bacteroidota; class Bacteroidia; order Chitinophagales; family Chitinophagaceae; genus Agriterribacter. The sequence continues at coordinate 250,161 of JAHBTJ010000004.1, read as the reverse complement.
ACGCATCAGCCGGTCGTAAGTTGATGCACTGTTTGTATTACTTTCACCCTGGTACCATATAGCGCCTGCAATATTAAAGTTTGTAATGGGAGCAATCATAGCGTTGTAGGTAGCCCCGGCTTCTACCGGCCACCAATCGTTTTTAGCGAACTTATCGGCTTCCGCCTTTAATATCGGCGACGATTCAACGGCATCTTTAGGCGTCCATACTTCGGCCGGCGTTCCACCCCAGCTTGTGTTAACCAAACCAATGGGCACATTCAGTTGTTCCTGTAATTTTTTTCCGAAAAAATAAGCTACCGCGCTAAAGCTTTTTAAATTTTCCGGATTACATTCCTGCCAGGTACCGGGGCAATTATCCTGCGGATACGCCGATGTGGTTTGAGGTATCTGGAAGAGCCGGATATTGGAATTAGCGCTAGCAGGCAGCTCGCTGTCCATCTCAGGTAATCCGTTCAGGCTGCTCCATTGCATATTAGATTGGCCTGAGCATACCCATACTTCGCCTATCAGCACATTCTTCAGCACAACGGTATTACTTGCTTTTAACGTAACCGTATACGGACCGCCGGCTGCAGGCGTGGCAACAGACAATTTCCAGGAGGCGCTGGCAGAAGCCTTGACCGAATCCGTATTGTTGTTCCAGGAAGTGGTAATGAAAATTTTTTCACCGGGAGAGGACCATCCCCAAAAAGTTACATTCGATTGCTGCTGCAGCACCATATTATCCGAAAAAACAGCAGGTAATCTTATTTCAGCAAAGCTGGTTAGGGTAGTGCTTAACGTGAGTATCGTTGCTAATGAACCCACTACGATCTTTTTCAACATGTTTAAAGATTTTGGGTGCAAAAGTTAGTAAAGAAAACTTCTACCGCAAAATCAATTATTCATCTAATTTTACAAACCTGAACTGATTGCCTTTAAGCAAGGGGTGGGGGCCCACCAGCATATTATTGGCATACAGTAATACAAAATTGTCGAAAAACACTTCGTATACCGACCGCTCGAAGCTAAATTCAAAGCTGTTCTGTATTTTATTGGTGCATATATACGTGAAAGGATGATCGGGGAATAACGAAGAGCGGACCTGTATAGAATCTACCTCGAACTTGTTGAACCTGACAACACCATCCGCGTTGGTGAATAATTTTTGCCTTCCCCTGGCTGTAAACAGGATACATTCAATGTTCTTTATAATGGCAGGATTATCATCGGTAAATTGTATTGTTACAAAGTTGTCGCCTACCCGCCTGGCCGAAAGCAATTTGTAGCTCCTGGCGGGTTTGAGCCTGCCGGTAAACACAATGGTATTTTTATCCAGTTCCCATCTGCCGGATCCGTAACGGTCAATGCCATTTTGAGTAAAAAAGAATTTAAAAGTATAATTAGGACTTAACTGAAAGCCGCTTTTTACATCCTTAACAGCTTCTAAAAAATAGCCGCCGGCAATATCCTTAGCTTCCTGCGCCCGGGCACTGCAGGTAATTATCAGCAAAACAACAGGTAAAAAAAAATTTTTGATCATGTGGCAATATTACAGTTCAGTATTGTATTCCTTTCTTTTTCATTTCTGCGGCAAGCTTTGCCGGTATGGGGCGGCAGGTGCAGTGTTTTTGATGTTCAAGGTGCCATTGAACACGTTGCTGAAAATTTGCCTTCACCGGCATCCGGTTTTTTTCGTGCCATACCCTGTTGATCGTGTTGCCTGATTTTGCCATAGTTCAAAGATTGTAAAATTCGGCAGCAAATGCAAAAGCAATATGTTAATAAACTATAATTCTGCAGTATCTTCCACTACTTAATAAAGGCAAAATACACAGCTCCCATTAAAAACACACAGCTTACAATATACTTCCAGTGGAACGGCTCCTGCAGGTACCAGATCGAAAAAACCACGAAAACAATAAGGGTTATAGCTTCCTGTATGATTTTTAGCTGGAAGGCGGTAAACCCGGTAGTATAGCCCAGCCTGTTAGCCGGAACCTGGAGGCAATATTCAAAAAAAGCGATTCCCCAACTTACCAGGATCGCTTTCCATAAAGGAACATGCTGATGTTTAAGATGCCCATACCAGGCAAACGTCATGAAAATATTGGAGAATAATAATAAAAAGATGGTGCGCATACGATCATTTGTAATAAATACAAATGTATTGCATAACCCACCATCCTTTATAAAGGCTTATTCAATTTTAGTGATCTTAAGAAGGTTGGTGGGCAGATGAAGATGAACAGGAATACTGCCGGTGCTTACCACGGTATCGCCCGATTTAAGAAAGCCCCTGCCTTTTAGTATCTGTATCTGGTCAAAAATTATCTGGTCTATGCTTTCCTCTTCATCGTAGAAAAAAGCCCTTACACCCCAGCTAAGGCTAAGCTGGTTCACCAGTGTTTTTTCTTTGGTAAAAATATACAGCGGCGATTTGGGGCGATAGCTGCTTACCACCCATGCGGTATAGCCGCTCTGGGTCATAGCCAGCAGGGCATCAGCGTTTACATCCTGTGCAATTTTACAGGCATTGTAGCAAATAGCGTCGCTATGAAAAGAAGGAGAGTGTGGCTGAGGCTTCAGGTCATCCTCCCGGTTGTAGCCATATTCCTTTTTTTCTACTTCCAGTATAATTTTGCGCATGGTTTGAACAACCAGTACCGGGTGCTGCCCCATAGCGGTTTCACCACTCAGCATCACCGCGTCCGCGCCATCCAGCACGGCATTTGCCACATCGGTAATTTCGCTGCGGTTAGGCTTAATACGGTCCATCATGCTTTCCATCATTTGGGTAGCCACAATAACGGGCTTACCACGATGTATACATTTCCTCACAATATCTTTCTGGATAAGCGGTACCTGCTCTACCGGCAGCTCTACTCCCAGGTCGCCGCGCGCAACCATTACGCCATCCGATTCAAGAATAATTTCGCGAAGATTGGTAAGCGCTTCCGGCATTTCAATTTTTGCCATAACCTTACTCTTGCTCTTACGCTCCTGGAGTATTTTCTTTAAAATTTTAATATCGTCTACTTTTCTTACAAAAGAAAGCGCTATCCAGTCAAGCTTTTGCTCAATCATAAAATCAAGATCTGCCAGATCTTTTTCCGTAAGCGCCGGTAAAGATATTTTGGTATCAGGCAGGTTCACCCCTTTTTTAGGTAATAATATACCCGGCATTGTTACTTCTACCTTAACGTCCCTGTCTTTGGTGATTTCTATTACCTGCACCTCAAGCTTTCCATCATCAATCAGTATCTTGTTCCCAACTTCTACATCGCCCGCCAGGTCAGGATAAGATACGTATATCTTCTTGTCCTTGGAGCCTATACATTTTTCGTTGGTGAATGTAAGAACATCGCCGGGCACCAGTGGAATAGAACCATTTTCTATATCTCCCACTCTCAGTTTGGGTCCCTGGAGATCGCCCAAAATACTGATATTATAAGGTTCGGTTAAATTGATCTGGCGGATATAGTCAATGATCTTCAGCTTGTCTTCGTGCGAGCCGTGAGAAAAGTTAAGCCTGAAAACATTTACACCTGCTTTGGTAAGCTCTAATAATTTATCGTAAGTATCGCAGGCAGGACCAACAGTTGCAACAATTTTTGTACGGTGGAAAGCATGCTCAAGACCAGCTTGCTTGTCCATTTCTTCATGCAGATATTTGGAAATACTTTTTGACATACACTTTTTTTAAACCAGGAAATTTATTTTTTATAAGCAGTTAAACGGTATTATGTAACCTTTGTATTATGATGCCAGTATCTTAACAATCTTCAGCCATTCGGGATCAATTGTTTGCGTGGCTTTCACCGCCTGATCCAACGGCGTATAATGAAGGTGATTGTTTACAATACCGATCATTGTATTACTCCTTTCGCCTTTTATAAGGCATTCCACGGCTGCGTACCCCAACCGGCTGGCAATTACCCTGTCAAGGCTTGAAGGCGCTCCGCCACGCTGAATATGTCCAAGTATACACACTTTAATGTCGGCGTTCGGCATCTGCTGTTTAATGGCTTTTGCCACTTCGTTGGCGCCTCCAAATTCATCACCTTCGGCTACCACCAGCAGGTTTACCAGCTTCTTTCTTTTCTCCTTTTCCTGCAAACGCGCTATCACTTCATGAATGTCGGTTTTATGTTCGGGGATCAGTATGTTTTCCGCACCTGTACCAATTCCACTGTGTAATGCAATGTAACCGGAGTCTCTTCCCATTACTTCAATAATAAAAAGCCTGTCGTGAGCGTCGGCCGTATCTCTTATTTTATCAATAGCGCTGATAGCTGTATTTACCGCAGTGTCAAAACCAATGGTAAAATCGGTACCGGCCATATCTTTATCAATGGTTCCGGGCAGACCAATGCAGGGAATATCGAATTCTGTTGAAAACTTTTGAGCGCCCCTGAATGAACCATCCCCGCCTATCACCACCAAACCATCTATACCCAGCTTTTTTAAATTATCGTATGCTTTCTTTCTTCCTGCCGGTTCAAAAAACTCTTTGCAACGGGCGGTTTTTAAAATTGTGCCGCCACGCTGGATAATATTGGCAACACTTTTCGATTCCATTTTAAAAATATCGTTTTCAATCATGCCAGAATAACCGCGCACAATTCCAAAAACATCCAATCCATAATAAATACCTGTTCGTACAACAGCCCGGATAGCTGCATTCATCCCCGGTGCATCCCCGCCCGAGGTAAGCACTCCGATTTTAGAAACTTTGTTTTTCATTCGTTTAAAACTTGTGAGAAATGATTAAAAATCATTCAAAGGGATCAAGCAATTGTTGAAAAAATATATAATTATCTCTTTTTCAAGCGTCAAAAGTACAGAATTACAATCATTTCCCAATTTTAGATTGAGGTTTAATGATTTCGTAAATTGGCGCCTTACTTAAGTAGTTTTTAATGAAAATATTAGTTACGGGAAGCAATGGTTTATTAGGTCAATACCTGGTGCGTGATCTTGCCCTTGCAGGACATATTGTTGTAGCAACCGGGAGGGGTACATGCAGATTACAGATCGGGGAACTCCCGGGTGCTTTGTATAGTGAAGCGGATATTACAGATGAACAGGCTGTTTGGCAGTTGGTATCAGGCGCGGCGCCGGATGTTATTGTGCATGCCGCTGCTATGGCACAGCCGGATGCGTGCGAACTGGATAAAGAAGCCTGCTATAAAACAAATGTTGAAGCCACCCGCTATTTTTGCAAGGCAGCATCGGCGTTGGGAGCAAAGATGGTGTACATATCAACCGATTTTATTTTTAGCGGGGATAATGGCCCATATAAAGAAGACGATATTACAGGCCCTGTTAATTATTATGGACAATCGAAGCTGGAAGCCGAAGAAACCGTGAAAAATATGCTCAAAGACTGGGCAATTGTGAGAACGGTGCTGGTATACGGAAATATACTGGCAGGCACCCGCAGCAATATGGTAACCTGGGTAAAGGAGAATCTTGAAAAAGGCAATTCCATAAAGGTGGTGAACGACCAGATACGAACGCCTACTTATATTGAAGATCTGTCTGAAGGAATAAAGCGTATCATCGAAAAAAATGAAAGCGGTATTTACCATATTTCGGGCAAAGAAGTTTTTACGCCTTACGAAATGGCATTGCAGGTAGCCGATTATTTTCATTTAAACAAAAACCTGATGGAGAAAGTAGACGCTTCTGTTTTTACACAACCCGCTAAACGCCCTTTGAAAACAGGCTTTATAATTGAAAAAGCAGAAGCGGTTTTGGGATACAGTCCTGTAAGCTTTAAAGAGGGTATGAAAAGAATGTTTGAGGGAAAGCCATAGCAGGCAACCCGCTACCAGCCATCTTTTTCACGACCATTTTTACACAAATACTTCGGCTATCATACACCTGGCGCTTCCGCCGCCGTTTGTTTCTATAGTGTTAAGCGGAGCGTGAATGATCGCATTGTATTTTTTAAGCTTTTTTATTTGATAAACGCTCAGTGATTGATAGGCCCGGGTAGACATGACAAGGAACCTTTCGCCCGCTGTATTTTTAACCTGCAGCATATTGCCTGCAAAACAGCTCATCTGTTCCTGCGAGATACGGATGATCTCTTTTCCTGAGCCGCTGATGGCGTGGATGATATGCTGTTTGTGAGGAGCGGCTTTTACACTTTCAAGGCAAATAACCGCGTAATGTTCCGCTACACTCATCATTACATTCGTATGATAAACAGGATTGCCCTCCCTGTCTGTTGCCTTAAAAGCAACGGGGATATAATTCATACGCCGGCAAAACACATCCAGCACTTCAATGTGGGTGCGATCCGAAAAGCAGGCATAGGCGATCCTGTTATCCCTGTCAAGCACCATGCTCCCCGTTCCTTCAAGAAAAATGGATTCTTTTTCGTAATCACTGAAATCAATGACCTGCTGAATATCGAATTGCTGCTGAATTTGTTTTATCAGTGCAGGCTTGCGTTCCAGCCTCCGGCTGGGCGCATACATAGGGTAGAGGCAAATGGTATGGTGAGGATGAAAAGATATCCAGTTGTTAGGGAAGATTGAATCGGGAGTATATGGGAAAGGGGTATCCTCCACAACCAGCACCTGTATGCCGTTTAACCTTAACAGCGCAACAAGATCTTCAAACTCCTTTAAAGCGTTTTGTTGTGCTTCCTCCACATTTCCTTTAGCCTGGAAAGAGTTATTAACCGCTGTTTCCGCGTTAAAGCTGAAATTGACTGGTTTAATCATTAAAAGCTGTGAGGTGGTTTGCATCTTGAGATTTGAAATTTGAGATTTGAGATTTGAAATGGACCGTCAGCAACCAGTTTTTAGTTAACTTATAAAAAGGTATAAGGCATAGGGTATAAGAAGTTTATCGGGAAACAAAAGTATAAAATCAGCTATCCAACCCGAAACCACAAATAATAAACTACAAACCCAAAACATCATCTCTCAGCAACGGCATACTCATACAGTGAAATCCGCCGCGGGCGCGGGATAACTCGGCAGAAGGCATGAGCACGAGCGTATCGTTGATAGATTCCGGTGATACGCTGTTTTGCTCAATATCATTAATAAGATCTTTTACGCGAACAACGGAAAAGCCATGTTGGCGAAACGCCTCAGTGGTTTTATCATTTCTGTCGTAGCCCAGCACTACTCCGTCCTTTAAGGCAAGCAAATTGCAGGAGTCCGTCCATTGTTCCCTGGCATCATACGGGAAGTTGTTATTGCCTGAATAAATAAACCGCACTTTACTTTTACATTTCAGGTCGTTGACGCTGATATCGTTCAGCAATTCTTCCAGGCTGTCTATATATACAGGCCTGGTAATATCACTTTTATGGAACTGTACAATACGAAGCGTTTCATCTTTTTTGGGTGCATCGAGTATACGCTGTATGGGATCAGATTTTTCCTGCCGAATGGCTTTTTTTGAGAAAGTGCCCAACATTACCCACACGTCTTTTTTTACCTGGGTAAATATAGTATCAATATGCATATAGTCCCGCTTGCGGGGAATTTTTATTATGCTCACTTTTTTCATCAGCCCTTTTTCAAACAGGATGCTGATCACCTGCTGCGCAGCTTCTATGCTCGTGCGTTCGCTTACCCCTACCAGTAAGTGATCTTTGCTTACCACCATCACATCTCCGCCCTCAAGCGTTACTTTTTTCTCTTCGCCATCCCTGGGCATTAAAAAATGCCGGTGTGTATCTGCCAGCTCAATGATGTTGTTATGGTATGCTTTGAACAGGGGATGATTAAAAAAAATGTATTTAGTAAGCAATGCCTCTCTTATCCGTGCTTTTTTGGCAGGCTTGTTTAAAAGAATATGATCTTTAATAACAATACCTATATCGCGTGTAAAAATAAAATTGGGAATAGGAGGAAAAAGCATTGTTTTATCGGCAAGGCTGCCTGTTATAAAAACCTTCGCTAACAGGGAGGGTTCAAGATCCGCCAGTTTTTTTTGTGTATGGTATGAGCAATTTTCAATAGCGCATACAGATGCGGCAAGCTTTTCCCTGATGCTTTGCTCTTGCAATATCTCCGCCAGCAGGTACTGCAGCTCCACCACATTATCCGACCTGAAAAAATCAGGATGTTCGGGTTTATAAAAATTCCTGTTGTTCTCAGGACTGTCTATCACCGCCAGCTTTCCTTTTATTTTAGAAGGATCAAGAAAATACAATAGTAGCTTTGTATAATAATCGTATTCATCTTTCCGGATCGTATCAAGATGTACGATGTCTTCGAACAACCAGTCCTGCGCTTTGGAAGGCACTACTTTTCCTAAACCGCTGTCGGGCGTATGCACAAGAACGCGGCGTAATCTTTCTGTTTCTGATTCAATGTTCAGCCGATGTGGATTGCTTTTTTTCATACGTTAACTGCAAAAATAGGTCATTTGTATCTACCCCTTTTAAATGCAAATGCTGCAAGGGACAAGTTTCGGCAAAACAGTTGTTAAAAATAGCGTGGTATATGTTTAAACCAATTGGAATAGTATTTGTCATAACAATTATGTAACACGAACAGCTTCTGTTTCGTTTATTTAAAAACAAGATTATGAAAAGAATATTTTTACTGTCAGCATTGCCTCTTTTCTTTTTTTCTTCCTGCAAAAAAGAAATAACCGAAGTTCAGCAGGTAGACCAGGCTTTTTCCGCAGTATATACGATCAAACCCGGTGACTGGGTCGCCTCTAACGGTGGTAAGATGCAGTCTGCCGAACTGGAAGTACCCGAGCTGGATAATATTATTTACGAAGATGGTGCGGTGCTGGTATTTCTTTCCTTTTCCGGAACCAATTATTATGAAGCGCTTCCCCAGGTTTTTGATGGCATTACGTTCGGGGCATTGCATTCAAACGGGTATATAACCATTGATATGACCGCCCTGTCAGGAAACATGGTAGATCCTCCGGGTGAGAATGTAAGAGCTAAAATTGTTTTGATTGATGCTACCCGGCTGGCATTGCGCAAAGATGTAAACCTGAAAGACCTGAAATCGGTTGAAAGGGCTTTTAAGATTAAATAGCCTGTTCATCAATCTTACTTATTTGTTCAATCCCCTGCAGCAGGTCATCTGCAGGGGATTTTTATGTATTTCCCGGGAGAGAATACTAAACAAAATATTGCATTTTCCGCCTGTATCCTGCTACGTTTAATAACGTGTATGCTATAGCCACTACAATTGTTTTTGAATCTTTTAACATATTGAGTTAGCATTATATGAAACTATCTTTATAGTTTCATGTCCTCCTTTCCTTAAAGGCTCATTTCTTATGAAACTTAAAAAAATACTTCTGCTGGTAGGCATTCTCCTTATTTTATCAGTAGCTGCTTACTCGGTTTTTTTCAGGAATCCCGCTGCAGGCAACGAAATTTTAATAGATATTAAAAAGAACGACTTTGAAGTAAACATTGTTACTACGGGTGAATTACGATCTAAAAGTATGACACGTATTACCGCGCCCACAAAGCTGCAACAACTGGGCATATATCAAATCAAGATATCTGATATGGTACCGGAAGGCACCCTGGTAAAGGAAGGGGAATTTGTTGTATCGCTCGACAATTCAGATGTGCTGAACAAAATAAAGGACCAGCAACTGAACATAGATAAAAAAGAAGCGGAAATAAAGCAGGCGTCGCTTGATACCATGATGGAGCTGCGTGTATTAAGGGATGAGATCATTAATATGAAATATGATCTTGAGCAAAAAATACTGGAGAAGGAACAATCAAAATACGAAGCTCCCGCCGAGATAAAAAGAGTGGAGCTGGAGTATGAAAAAACAGAACGCACTCTTAAACAAAAAGAAGAGAACTACAAAACCAAACAATTACAAACAAAAACCAAAATGCAGATACTCGGCTCCGATCTGCAGCAGTTGACCAATCAAATGGACGGGCTTAACAGCATTTTAAGCCAGCTTACCATTAATGCGCCTAAAAGCGGGATGCTTGTATACGATAAGAACTGGAACGGGCAAAAAAAGGGGGTAGGAACACAAATTGAACTGTGGAATCCAACGGTTGCCACGTTGCCGGATCTTACACAAATGGAGGTACTCACATACGTAAACGAAGTAGATATACAAAGAATAAAAGTTGGGCAAAAAGTAGATATCAGCCTGGATGCCGCAGCAGATAAAAAACTGAACGGCATTGTAAAGAATGTTGCCAACATAGGCGAAGAAAAGCCCAATAGCGACGCTAAGATCTTTGAAGTGCTGATTGACGTGCTGACCAGCGATCCTATTTTAAAGCCGGCTATGACTGTAAGCTGCAGAATAGCCACAGAAAAATATTTATCCGTATTACAGGTACCCCTGGATGCGATTTACAACGACGTGCAGGGAAGCTTTCTTTTTAAGAGGCTGGATGGAAAGCTTGTAAAGCAATATGTGAAAGTATACACGGTAAACGAAAGCAATGCTCTTATTTCAAACGGGCTTGCTGAAGGCGACAGGGTATACCATAACCTTCCTTCTGACACAACCGGCGTAAAAGCATTGATACCCGATTCTACCAAAGCGCTCACCCCTCAGCAACAGATCACAATTGATTCGACAGAAGCCAAAAAGCTAAAAGAACAGGCGGGAAAAGAAGGCAAAAGCCAAAACGATGCCGGTGGCGGAGGAATTATTATAGTCAATTGATAACTGTAACCATTAAAACATCGGCATGCACTGGCAGCGTATTATATTCAATTTTAAAATTGGCATAGAAGCCCTGTTTCAAAACAGGTTTCGCGCGGTGCTTACTTCTTTAGGCATCATATTCGGCGTGGCATCGGTAATTGCCATGCTGGCCATTGGTAAGGGCGCCGAAAAAGAAATACTGGAACAAATAAAACAGGTAGGTTCCAACAACGTGATCATACGGTCGGTAAAGCCGGATAAAAATAAATCAGGCAACAATGCAGAAGGAGATGATGAAGGATCGGCAACAACACAGGGAGATAAACAGGAGCAAAAGAATTTTTCACCGGGCTTAACTATGGCAGATGTAGCAGACATGAAAAGCAACCTCCGCACCATTGATTTTGTTAGCCCGGAAATTGAAATGAAAAGCCAGTTCATGTTTGATGGGTTGTATACGCAGGGAAAGCTGATAGGAGTGGAGAATAATTATTTTAAGATCACTGATATTGAGCTGTCTGAAGGGAATTTTTTTTCACCGGTACAACTGTCCAATGCGGAACCGGTTTGCATTATCGGGAAAAATATAAAAGCGAAGCTTTTTGCCGGTAAAAATCCGTTGGGACAATATCTTAAATGTGGCAATACCTGGTTAAGGGTAGTAGGTGTGCTCGGCAATAAGGATGTTGTAACCAAAGACGCAGAACGGCTGTCTATCCGCAACCAAAACAACGAAGTGTATGCTCCTATCAATACCATCCTTATACGTTATACCAACCGGTCGCTGGTTACTGCCAATAAAATAAGGATGCAGCGTTATTATCGTAACCAGGGACCTGCCGACTATAACCAGCTCGACAGGATTGTAGTGCATATCGGGCAAAGTGATATGGTAATGCCAACGGTTGATATCCTGAACCGGCTGCTGGTTCGCAGGCATCAAAAGGTAAACGATTATGAAATAATAGTTCCTGAGCTGCTGTTGAAGCAGGAGCAAAAAACCAAAGCCCTTTTCAATGTAGTGTTGGCCATCATTGCTTCCATTTCGCTGATAGTAGGAGGTATTGGCATTATGAATATAATGCTGGCGTCGGTACTGGAACGAACCAGGGAAATAGGACTTCGTTTAGCCCTCGGCGCCACCAAACGCGATGTGGTAATGCAGTTCCTGGGCGAAGCGGTAAGCATCAGCATTACCGGCGGTGTAATTGGAATTGTACTGGGCATAGCCGCGAGCTTCCTCATCAGGAACCTCACAGGCATTCAAACCATTATTTCCCCACTTTCGATCGTTGTTTCGTTTACCATATCTATTGCAGTAGGCCTGGTATTCGGCATACTGCCGGCTAAAAGAGCCGCAAAAAGTGATCCGGTTGTATCATTAAGGTCTGACTGACATTTGCAAAAACATTTCGAACTACTTAAATCCCTTCATTTGAAAAAGTTTCTTTTGACCACAGCTTTTCTGCTGGCTGCAAGCTTCCTGCTGACCGCCCAGCAAAACATGAGCTTATCTCTGCAACAGGCCATAAGTGTGGCCCGGGGGCAAAGCCTGCTTGCCAAACAAATTGATGCCGACTATAAAAGCTATGTATACCGTTTCAGGTCTTTTAAATCTTCGTTAAAGCCCCAGTTCGTTTTAGATGGCACCGTTCCTTCTTACGACAGGTCTTTGGTAAACGTTATTCAACCGGATGGATCCTATAAGATACAGGCCGTGCGGCGCTCTATCCTGGGTAGCAATCTCACGCTCAATCAGAACATATTCTGGACAGGAGGCAATTTTTTTGTATCTACCGGGTCGAACCTGTTTACCAACCGGGGAAACATGATTGATCAGCGGCAATGGCAAACCACACCGTTTGTATTAGGCATCAGCCAGCCATTGACCCTGTTCAACTCTGTAAAGTGGAATTATGAGCAGGAAAAACTGCGGATGAAGCGCGCCACCAAGCAACAGATAGAATCGTATGAAAACATGTCGGTACAAATAACACAGGCTTACTTTGATTTATACGTGGCTAAAATGATTTTAAAAAATGCCCGGCAGAATATGGAAGTAAATGATACTTTATATAAAATATCTACCGGACGATTTAATGTAGGAAAAATTGCTGAAAATGAATTACTGCAGGTTGAATTGCAGTTGATGAATGCCCGTAATGCCGTAACACAGGGAGAAGTAAACGTGATCATGTATTCCAAGACATTGAACAACCTGCTGGGTTTAGACGGCAGCGTTCAGTTCGACCTGGTTCCGGTTACATCGGCGCCGGTATTTGCGGTTGATGTAAACCAGGCAGTGGCAGAAGCCAAGAAAAACCGCAGCGAGATGCTGGAATTTGAGCTGGAAGAAAATACTGCGAAAATGCAGGTAAGGCAAAGCCAGTCGAATGCTTTTGCAAGCGGCAACATTGGCATTACCTACGGGTTGAACCAAACGGCTATGACATTGGCGGGAGCGTATAAAAGTCCGCTTGATTTCCAAATGGTGAACATCAACTATTCGTTACCGTTATTCGGCTTTGGAAAGAATAAGAACGCTATCGCCAGTAGTAAATACAACCTTGAAGCCACCCAGGCCGGCATCGCGTTCAGAAAAAAATCTTTTGAACAGGAAACGGAGAACGTAGTGAATCAATTCGTGCAGTTGCAAACCGCTATCCAGATATCTGCTAAAAGCGATACCATTGCGCAAAAAAGATATGAAGTAGCCCGGAACAGGTATATGCTCGGGAAAATAGGCATAACAGACCTGGGATTAGCCCAGGAAGCAAAGGATAATGCTGTGGTTGACTATGTACGTACGTTGCAGCAATACTGGCAGGCTTATTACATGTTACGCCGCATTACATTGTTCGACTTTGAACAAAATACAGCTATTGAAAATTGAATTTTACGTATTTTGTTCTATAATGTTCTTGCAATTATATTAAATATGCCGCCCTTTAAAATTTATTCCTTTTGTGATGTGAGAAATTTTGAAAATAATTTATAGAAGGGTAGGGGATTTAAAACAAGGCATTGTATTCCGGCAGCGTTTATCTCGTTTATCTCATGCCCGCGACCTATAAAATCCCCCTTTTCATTGCTTTTGTTATCAGCATAGCGGTGTTGGTCGCGTTAAATTTTTCAATCAGGCTTTTGCGGTGGGTGTTTACAGTAGGGATGCTGATAAAAAGTTTTTCAGCGATTTCAGCATTGGTGAGGCCTTCGGAGATAAGCCGCAATACCTCTTTCTCTCTGCGGGTAATAATAACGGGCGCCTCACCGCCGGTTTCACGGAGTGATTGCGCAGCTTCAAAACTTAGAAATGTTTTGCCTGCCGCTACGATAGTAATAGCCGTAAGCAGCTCTTCCTTTGTAGCGTTTTTCAACACATAGCCTGATGCGCCGTTGTCCATCATGTTGCGGATAACGGGTTGCTGATTGAATGTGCTAAGCCCCAGGATGGCAACAGCGGGATACAACGCCTTTACTTCTTTGCAGAGATCAATGCCGCTTTTATCGGGGAGGTTGATATCCATCAGGATAACATCAGGCTCCTGGCGTTTCAGGAAAGCAAGACAGGATGAAGCATTCATAGCGTGTCCCATCCACTCAATATCCTTCTCGCCCTGCAGCAGCGATCGGATGCCCTCTATCACCATATAATGGTCGTCCACTATGAATAGTCTTGTTTTCATTAACTATTTATTTCAATCAGAACCGAAGTGCCTTCCCCCGGTGCAGACCGTACATCCAACTTCCCTTTCAGAAAATCAACCCTGTTTTGAATATTGCTCCAGCCCATGCCACCCGGCTGTTTCAGCAACGCGGTATCAAATCCTTTTCCGTTGTCTTCTACCGTAATGGTAAGCAGGTTTTCTGGTTCGGACGCATGTACCTGCACCAATACATGCGTGGCTACAGCATGTTTGATGGCATTGTTCACCAGTTCCTGTACAATGCGATACACGGTTACAGCGGTAGTTTGTTCAATAACCGTATTCTCCATACCAATTGACTGGTAACTGGTGCGGATAGCGCCACTGCTGTCAACCTCGTTACAAAACTCCTTTAAGGCCACATCCAGCCCATACCGTACCAATATTTCCGGCATCATGTTATGTGCCACCCGGCGCATTTCCCTGATAGAGCTGTCGAGCATATCAAGGCTGCGTTCAAAAGCCTGGGCATTTTCAGGCGTAAGAATGAGATTGTCTTTCATATTCTGAAATGAGTATTTAATGCCGCTGAGCATACCACCCAGTCCATCGTGCAGGTCTTTGGCCAGCCGGGCCCGTTCCTGCTCTTCGCCTTTGAGGATGGCTTCGGTAGCGGCTAATTGTTTTTCGGTTTCCAGTTCGTCTATCCTTGCCTGTTGTAATCGCTGACGGTGTTTATAATTGCGAAAACCGAGCAATGATATAATAAGTAGCGCCGCGGCTCCGCCGATAAGAATATAGTTCAGTATGTTTTTTTGCCTGAGCTGCGCCTGTTGCAACTGTATCTGTGTTTCCTTTTTACCGGTTTCAAACTGTTTTTCTAAAACTAAAATCTTGTTTTGTGTTTCTTCGCCCAGGAGACTGTCTGACAGCGCCTCTGCTTTCAAATCTATACGGTAGGATTCCTCATACCGGCGCATGGCCATTAAAACACCGCTCAGGGTATTCAGGTTGTGGAGATGCTCCTTCCGAAAACCGTTTTTTCCGGTAATATCCAACGCGTAGGAAATATGTTTATAGGCGGCATCCAAATTGTTTTTGAATACATTGTAATTCGCCAGGCCCCGGTGGGCAATGGCTTCACCTTCCGGGAAACCCAATTCACGGCTAAGCGCTGCGGCTTTCTCCGAATAAGGCCTGATACTGTCAACCTGGAGCGTATGCTGGTAAAGGTTGCCGATATTCAGCAATACGGTCTTTTCGTGTGCTTTGTAATTAATACTCCTCGCCAACACCAATGCTTCCTTTAAATAAGCCAACGCCGTATCATAGTGTTGCAGCCGGTAATAAACGCTTGATGCATTGGAGAGGACGGCGCTCAGGCTCGCAGGGTCATTAGCATTGCGCAACACTGCTATGGCCTGCCTGCCATACACCAATGCTTTATCATGCTGGCGCAGCTCATAATAGGCGACCTGAAGCAAATCGCAGAGCCGGGCCACCAGCACTTTATCGTTGACGGCTTCAAAGTTTTTCAGGGCTACCTGGTAATGATGCACCGCACTGTCAAACTGATCAAGGTTGAGAAAAACATTGCCCAGGTTGGCATTGGATTTGCCTATCTGATTTGGATCGTTCAGCTCCACGGCCAGTTTAACCGACTGCCTGTTCAGCAGCATCGAACTGTCGTATTGCCCCCGTTGGTTAAGCAGGTAGGTGTAGTTAGCGTTGAATTTTATGATTCCTTCTTTGTAATTCAATTTTTCACTTAACGCTCCAGCCTGCAGATAGTATGTACCGGCTGTTTGGGGGTCGTCCCATTCGTATTGGTTACCGATGTCAATAAGCAGATGCACTTTGGCCGTATCTTCCTTAGCGCCGGGCAACAGGAGCAGCAGGCTGTCCTTATTCATGGGGGTCTGTGCTCCGGCTTCTCTATACCAGGCACATATCAGCAGGATGACAGCCAGTTTCCGCATATAATTCTTTGTATAGTCTGCTTAATGTACAAATAAACATACAATTCTCCTTAAGCCGCCTCCTCTTTTTTAATGATTTTTTATCCTGAAAAATCCTCTTTTTTCAGGATAGAAAAGCTGTATCGAATGCTTAAAATTTGTTTGTTGAAAATAATCAAAATAAAAAATATACGGATGAAAAGACAATTCAGGTTATTAACGGCAATATTGCCTGTATGCTTCCTGGCATTTGCCGCCTTTGCACAGGCGCAAAAAACTCCTGTCAAAAAACAGCCTGCCAAAAAGGAGCAATCCATGGAAGAAATGATGAAAGAAATGAAAAAGGAAATGGAATCCATGGATCCCGAAGACAGGAAAATAATGGAAGAAATGGGCATGTTTGACCTGCTGAAAAATGTAGAAAACGTGACTAAGGGAGTAGATATGGAAAAGGTAATGGCGATGGCAGATGCAGAAGCCCAGGCTAAGCAGATACCCAAAAAACCATCCGGTTTGTCCATTCCTCCAACCCCTGCGGGAAAAGAGCAACTCAAAGCCTACCTGCAACCCATACTGCAAAGCACCGAAGCGGCCATGAAGCCGGAAAGCAAGGCCGAAGCTAAAAAATACCTGAACAAAGGCGCCGAAACCGCACAGGCAGCTATCGGGTTTATGCTGAAAAAAGAATGGGACAAAGCCCTGTACCTCCTGCTCAATACCTGTATTGCCAACCCCGAAGACTATGCATCGCTGAATAACCTGGGCGCCATGATAACCATGGCGGGCTATGCCCATAAATCATTGCCTGTGTTGCAATATGTGCAAAAGCAGTTTCCGCAAAGCCCGACCCTGCTCGGCAACATGGGACAGGCATGGTTAAGCCTCGGGCATATTGCTAAGGCCGAAAAAATGCTGAAAGACGCTTTAGATAAAGATGAAGAAAATACACAAGCCGCTCTTTCGCTTGCCGTAATGTACAAACAGCAGGGCAACACCAAACAATGTGCAAGTTATGCCCAAAAAGCCGCAGAAGGTGGATGCATATCGCAGGAAGTAATAGAGATGCTGCAAGAGTCCGGTGTTCCGGCAGAAGTTATTGGCGAACACATCAGGAAAAAAATCAAGCCTTTTTATAAAGTGCACGCCATTACCAAACGGTTCAGGCCGCCGGCGGTGCCCGCAGCTTACAACGATGCTGAAATGAATAAGATAAAGCAGTTTTTTGCAGACCTTGACGTTACAGTGAATGAAACATCCGGAATTACCGATGCGCTGATGAGGGAGTATGAAGCAGCACTGCAAGACAGAATGCAAAACGAGGTGAAAGTAGTAACAGGACTTAAAACGGCAAAAGAAAGAGCAGACTATGCTGCTAAGTATTCTCACCCTTTCCGGTATGGCGTGGAAGTTTTAAGGACTATTTTGTCAGACCCTTCATTAAGCACTTCATTCACTGCCCGCATAGAAAGGGAAAAAAGATACAGGCAGGAGCAGGAAACCGCCCTGAAAAAATCATTAAGCCACTATGGAGAGCAAGCCAGGGCAATTCATGAGCAAATGAAAGGCATAGAAGGCGGCGAAGGAGATATAGAAGGTGAAGAGCAATTAGAAAGGTTATCAATACAGCTATGCCAGATAGACAACAATTATACACGGGAGTATAACAGTGGTATATCAGAAATTAATAACGAGTATATCAGGAAAATGGAAGACTTGCTGAACCAACAATTGCAGGAAAATATTTTCTGGGCAATCATTCATGCCCAGCCCAACGACCCCAACGGGCTGGTTTACGGTTGCTATCTTTCCTACCTCAACGAAATAAACTCTTTTAAAAACCTGTACACAGATATTCAAAAAATACTTGAATGCCGTAACAGAGGCCTTGAAGAACAAGAACCAACCATAACCGGCCAGCTCCAGCAATGGGAAATAGACCATTGCAACCTGGATTGGGGACTTGACTTAGAGGTTACTGGCTTTTATATGAATTGCCAGGGTTTTAAAACCTATGGCAGAATAAAAGCTGTGAAGTTTGAGTACGGTGAAACCATTGACCCTGTAACCTGGAACCCCACCGGATATACCGTAGGGGTAGAAGTAGGCGCTAAAAAAGAATTTGGTGTAGGCAAAACACTAAAAGGCGAAGTAGGCGCAAGTGTAGGCGGCTCTGTAACTTTTGATGCCGGAGGCAATGTGGTGGATGCAGGTGTAAAAGGATCTGTGGGTGCAGGTGTTAGCGGCCCGCTGGGCGGCAACGCCGGTGGCAACCTTGCCGGTGGCGAATATACCATAAGAGGCGGCTTTAATGGTGCAGGGCCTTCGGTAAACTCGCCGGGCAGCAGTTTTTTGAGAGGTAATTAGAAATAAAAAATATGCCACGAAGAAGAAAAAACTTAGTGCCTTCGTGCCTTTGTGGCAAAAGAAATAAAATGAAAAAATTACTATTCCTGACTTTATTGATGTGCAGCTTAAACACCTTCGCACAAAACTGCGATAAAGAAGCATTAAAATCACTGCCGGGAATATGGAAGCCACAACCCAAAGATGCAATCACAGGAAAGCTGTCTGCCACTGAAATTTCCGGTGCGAAAAATGTAATGGCTAAAATCCGGGACTTGTTCCAGCAGCAATATAAACCCATAGGAGTAGACGCCTATCATTATTTTCATTTTAGCGATGATTATTTTCCGGGCAGCGGTACTTATGGAAACAGGACAATTTACACCATCCGCAATTTTGATTTTTACTGCCTGAACGGCATAAAAAAAACCAGTGCTGAAGGAACAGGTTCCTTTATACATATTAACAGGGGCGGTACACTTACAAATGAATTTGCCGAAAAACCTATTTATGATGAGCATGGTAAAGTGAATAGGGAATTGAACAACGGCGGTGGATTTTACAGTTTTACACCTGTGGAATGTAAGGATGGCAAACTGCCCGACCTTTCAAAAGGTTATCATATTGTTGATGAAGGAAATACTTATTCTGTTTGGATTACAAAGAAAAATCAAACTCCCTATCGCTATATAAGCCGTAAAGAGTTTTTAGAAAAACAAGTTGTAATAGCTGATGCTAAAAGAAAAGAATTAGAAAAAGATTATTCAAAACCTGAAATGCTGGCAGCCATGAATGCAGCAGGGGGAGCTTACAAAGAGGATATACTGAAAGGAAAGCAATTAGCTTTGGATTTAATAGAAAAACCCTTAGCCGCTTATAAGGAAGATTTAAAAAAAGATACTGCATGGCTCAATGAAATGGCGGTGGTAAAATTTGAAGGTGGCAAGCAATTCAGCCGTTTTGTTTTTACCACATTGGATGATGGTTTCATGTTTGTACCCATCATGCCCAATGCGGATTATTATGATAAAAAACAGCCCAAATGGGTTCCACAGTTTATTTTGATTGAGGTGAGAGGTTCAAATACTTTTCATGGAAAAAATGTTCAAAAAGTAGTAGATGATAATATCGAATTTTTTAAAACCCTTTTAGTAAAATAATGAAAACAGCAACACTCCTATTCCTGCTTGTGTTTGGTGGCATCACTGCCGCTGCACAGAACCAACCTGCCGGCCAGGCAGATTGCGATAAGGAAGAATTAAAATCCCAGCCGGGTAAATGGCTGCCCCAACCGGGTGATGAGGTACACACTAACACACGCAGGCCTACTGCGGAAGAAGCCGGGGGCGCTAAGAAAATATTCAACCAGGTAGGTAAATTATTCCAGGAAAAATACAAACCCGTTGGTGTGGATGTCTATAACTACTTAACGTATGATATCAGCCCGATTGGCAGCGCTTATGGCAACAGCTATATTTATACCATCAGCAATTTCAGGTTTCTGTGTATAAACGGCAAAAGGTCGAGGAACAGCGAAGGCGTCAGTTCGTCTGTATATATAAACCCCGGCGGCGCATTAACGGTTAATTTCAGCGAGATACCGATTTATGACTATAGAGGCGAAGTAAACTCGGAAGCTACCAATAGGGGTGGTTTCCATTCCTTATCATCAAAGGAATGTAAAGGCGGAAAACTACCCGACCTTTCAAACGGGTATCATATTGTAGAGGGCGCTCAAGACTATTATGTATGGATTACTTACGAAGGAAAACTGCCGTTCCGATATGTAAGCCGCAAGGAGTTTCTGGAAAAGCAGGTGGTTCTTCTCGAAGCCCAACGCAAAGAAAGAAAGCCGGGGGATAGTAAAGATTTTTTGTCCATGTTTTTTGAAAAGCCATTGGAAGCTTACCGGCAGGATTTAAAAAAAGATAGTGCCTGGCTCAATGAAACAGCCGTGATAAACCATGGAAGTATAACCGACCCTGCAACGAAAAAGCACTTGTATAGCCGCTACACTTTTACCAAAGCGATTGATGGCTCTACATCGGTACCTATTATGCCCAATCCTGCTTATTACAACCGCAGTCTGCCTAAGTGGGCGCCGCAGTTTATGGTGATAAACGTAGGCAGAACCGATGGCTTTATCGGACAGAACATACGGAAAGTGGTGGATGAAAATATTTCATTTTTTACAAGCATACTGGCAAACCAATAAGATAGCCGCAGATGCACAGATGAGAAATGTAAAAATTAGAAGAAAGTAATTCCGTAAAAAAACTGCAATATCTTTAAAAAATATGGCTGTTATCTGTGTATCTGTGGCTATTAAATTTAAAAAACTGAAAGCGCATAGTCTCAACTAACAATCATGACCATGAAAATAGTATTTCTCATAGCCCTGATGATATCTGGCGGTATCACTATTTCGGCACAGGACTGCGACCCGGATTGTCCCCTATTATTAAAACTGACCATAGAATACCTGGAAGCAGGGCAACTGTAGTTCCCTGCGCCACATATCCACATTGTGCCAGGAGGTTTATTTACCCTTCACTATCTTATGTGATGATACAGCTCCGTCCTTACCGGTAATGCTGATGTAATACACCCCTTCGCTTACTTTTTCTAAAGTAATAATTACACTTGCATTAACGGCTTTGGACTGATGTACTATTCTGCCTGTTACATCATAAAATTTAATGCTTTCGCCACCTTTCAAGCCCGTAATGGTTACTTTATCTGTTACAGGATTAGGATAGATACTGATATTGCTTTCTTTGTCAAAACTAACAACTCTTACCGGGCTGTATTCATATTTTCCGCCAAAATCAACCTGCTTCAAACGGTAGAAATTCTTACCATATAAAGGATTATTGTCTGTAAAATTGTAATCTGATTTTACACTGCCGTCTGTTGATTTGCTGTTTGTAAATCCTATATTTGTCCAGCTTCTGCCGTCTGCGCTTCTTTCTATCTCAAAGCCTTTGCTATTCTGTTCGGAAGCGGTAACCCATTTTAGTAAAGCCGTATTGCCTTTCTTATAAGCATCGAAGCTGGTTAAGGTTACAGGCAGGAGTGTACAAAGTTCTGCCCTTACCATAAAGTTAACAGTATCCTTGCAGCCCGCAGCAGTGGTGGCAATTATTGAGTAAGCGCCTGCTGTGGTTACTTCGGTATTGGTGAGTAATGTGCCCGAAGCATTGCTGCCTGTGTAGTACTCATAAGTTACGCCCGTTTGCAGCGCGGTATTTTGCAAAGCATCTTCCAGGTCTACTGTCTGTCCGGCGCATATTTCGAGGTCTCTTACCTGCGGATAGGGCGGTAGTTCAATAGAACACAAATTCTCAAATCTTACACCGTCAAATCTGAAATTAGGGGACGCATCGATAGAGGTTGTACCATACGAACCGTTAACCTGATGCCCGATATAGCCCAGCTTATAATCGCAGTCCTTGAATATGGAAACGATATGCCCCCCGGTTTCTACCGCCAGTATTTTGTCGGTAGCGTTCAAACTTCCGAACATATATCTTGGGTCAACAGAAGTGATAGGGTTTGCTCCCAGCATATTATTGCTGTTGCTTCCCCAGCCCCACAGTTTACCATCGGCAGTAAGGGCGGTTACTGCGGTGTGTCCCGCACCGTCGTGCTCATCGGGGCTTATCCATACGATATTGGTCAAATTGGTAAAGGCATTGGTGGATTTTATATTTTCCCATTCTCTTCGTTCTGTATTATCAAAAAGTCCCAACTGCTTTTTGCTGTTATTTCCCAGACCGAATAGCTGTCCGTCTGTGGTAAGCAGGTAATAGGAACTCTGTGTGTATTGATTAGCGTTGCTGGATTTCGCCATTCCTATCATCTTTGGTTTTACGCCTGTCGGTAAAGCCGGTAAGGTCATCTTGGTAGCATAGAGGCGTGTAGAAGAAGCGGCAGAGCCTTCTCCAAGATAGGTTTCGTTCCCCCAGGTGTACATATCTCCGCTATCGGTCAATGCCACCATAGCGCTGAGTGTTCCCCGCATTGCGACTACGCCGTCTAATGTGGTAGTGGCATTTATTTTTACCCTGTGCCAGATGTTATAATTAGCGGCATTGTCCGCCGTGCCATCGCCGTTCTTTTTACCATTCCATCCAAGTACCCACGCTTCGCCGGTGCAGGTGGTAATGGCTAAAGCAGAATACGTTCCGAAGAACATCTTCACATCCGCAGGATTCACACCCGGAGGTAATCCGTATGTATTGGCATTGGTAATGTGGGTATTCGTTATTTTTTCAAAAGGGAAGGTATTTTTTACCGAGCTGTGTACCAACAGACCCGTAGTGGCTTTTCCTCCCCAAATATACAGTCCGTCCGTAGTAAGCAAAGCATACTGGTCGAGTCCGGTGTTTCCGGTATTCCCCTGCGTTCCCATTGCCATTTTAAGCGGTGTACCGGTATAGTCGAAACCATTATCAGGATGTACCAGCGTAGGCGTATAGAGGTTGGCGTGGTTAGTAGCATCAGCCACACCATCCGGCCTGGTATTCTGCCCGAATATCAGGTAACTGCCGTCTTGCTGCTTGATGATGGTGGAATGGAAACCGGATATAATATTGTCGTATTCCAGCGTATTGGGGTTGCTTGTATTCAGGAAGGTATTTCCATTACAGCCATTGATGCAGTAATTGGCTAAAATCCCAAAACGCAGCCCTGTCCTGTCGGAGCTTCCGATGGTTAAATCAATCGTACCATCCGCAGTACCGTCATTTCCTGACAACGAGGTGCTTTCTCCTACCGTTGTCCAGTAATCGGGAAGCTCTTTTGCAGGTGCGGGATCGCCTATGGTTCCGGTATTTTTGGAAAGCTCCAACTTGTAATGATAGGTTTCCACCAGGTGCCCGTTCGGAATGGTAAAAATTCCGTCAATGTCCACAGCAGCAGAATAGGCCAGATTGCCGTCTGCACCAATTGCGTTCACATACAAGCCTCCTGCATGGGTACCTGAACCGTTGATATTGGTTGAACCATCAGTATCTCTAAAGACCGTTCCGCTAACGGAAGGCGAAGCCAGGGGGTATAATGTACTGAGTTTCGCAGCTCCGAAATGGGTTTGCACTGCTGAACCTGAAGGCCGTGTAAGCGTAATGCCTGGGTCATAGCCTGAAGCACCGTAGCGTCTTCCCAGGATATGAGAGATGCCGTCCGGCTCGTTGGGATACAGGCTGGAGTATGTTGCCGTTGCCGAATTGGTTACTACATTGCTTTGGATGGAAGTCCACCCGCTTGATAAAGTCAAGGCAGATTGCTGGGACATTGCACCGGTTACCAGATACAGGAGGTCTTCGGAAGTCCTGCCCAATGGTATGACAGGTTGTGTAGCTGAAGCTGCTGTTACCGTAGTGCCACTGAAATTTACGTTACCACCACCGGTATTTAAAGAGTTTCCACTTTTTACATTCTCAAAAGTCGCAACGATGACCGACATTTCGTCCGAAGCGGACTTCGGCGTATTGAGACCCGGGAAGGTAACGGTAAAATTTCCGGTAACGCCATCCGGTATAGAAAAATATCTTGCCCGTGTCATCATTGATAACCTGGTACTGTCAGTCGAGGAATAGTAATAAAATGAATGCCCCGCCAGGTTTGTTGAACTACCTAAACCGGCAACATTGGGGTTAACAAAAGTAATAGTACCCGAGTTATAAACATAACCGTCTGCGTCTGCAAACCAGTTGGAATTAGCGGGGTTATGAAACCTTTCGATATTGTAAGAAACCACCAGCACACGGTTTTTATTGGTAGCGCCGTTTGGTATGGTGTAGGTAACGGTGGGTATGCCGCTTGTTCCTGCTCCGGTAGCGGAATAGGTTTGAGCCGTGCCGATGAGTGTGGGCTTGGGTAGCTGTGCATAGGTTATGGTACTGCACAGCAACAGAAAACCTAATAACAGGTTAGATACTACTTGTTTCATCTTAGCTTTCATACACAATTTTTCATATAAATGCTTCCACTTAATTATGGGAAAATAAACGGTAGTACTAAAACCAAATTTTAGATTTATGTAAAAACGGCACCCCTTAACGAACCCTGTATTTTTATAAATAATTTGATTATCAATTTTATAGATATTACTATTACAATAATTTATATAATAAAGAATATGCCGGAATAACAAAATATTGCCGGCAGACAGGCGTAGAAGGGGAGGGCGCCTCCCTGATGCTGCTTTGTGGGAACAGTATTTTTATGGTTATTGGGTGAGAGAACACTCAAAAACCAACTTTTTCAAAATTAAATTTGCAAAATGTTGCCCAATCCAAATCGAATAATCCCGAAAGGAAATTTATACGAGAAATCTTTTATTATGAGCGTTAACTAACCAGGTAACAATATAAGACTAAGTGTAACAAACTAAATTTGCTATTAAAATCGTTGAGTGTTAGATTTACTGCCACAAACGCCAAACTGTGAACGTTATCTGAAATTTTGCAAGACTGCCTGCCAACATTGAAAAAGAACTTATGAACATCGTAAAAATTCCCAGGAAATTAAGAGACATTTTCGCCATTTTAAGAAATGGACAAATTGAGGCTGGTTTAGAACAATTAGAAAAAATAAAAGGCTTCGGACCGCAAAAAGCCATCGTTAAGGCAGAGACAGGCTATTTTAGTAACGACTACGAAAATGCAATGGCAAACGACGAAAACGGTTTGCCGTTTGATGAACAATGGTACGCAGGCAATATTTTGTTTGAGCATTTTTTCGCATATTCCAATGCGGCAATCATTAGTAAAAATATTTCAAGAGCAGAAAATTTTTACAGGAATTTCCTGGCTGAAAAAGAAAAGTCAGACTTGCCTGAACATCGAATAAATGTGTACAGGCATCAGGTTAAAAACCATTTAGCCAAACTGTACGGAGAAAAAGATTTGATTATTGACAATAATCTGCCTCCAATTGTTACGAACGGTAAATCAACCGGTGAATTTATTGCGCAACTAAAAGAGTACCGGCCGGGGCTGGCATTTAATAGCATTGAAGGCGCTGAATATATCCTGAATTTTATGCTTGAGCAGGGAAATACGGACGAAAGTCTTGCTTATTATGAAAAATTTGCCGACAAAATAGTCAACAACAACACGCACATACATGCAACAAGGCTTTATCTCCTGGCAAAGGAATCAGGTAAGGCCAAAAAATCGTTAATGAGGTTTGTAAATAATTGGTATCCGGTAGAACATATCCAAATAACACCCATGATACTTTTTAGTTACGAGGACTTGTATCCGATTTTGACTAAAGAATTTAAACAGGAAATTTTGAATATGCCAAAAGCCAAACAATAAATGTCGCGGCTTCCTAACGATGGTCGGATAAATTGGACAGGGCGCCTCTCATAAATTATTGTTTGAAATATCGGAGAAATAAAACAACCTGAAATGGCAGAATACAATTCGTTATATATCAATATAAAAATCAGGGAAGAAAGACTACAGGAGTTTCTTCAGGAAAAAATCATACCACAAAATATTGATGATCAATGGCAAAAATGGTGGAGCAGCCGGGAAATGTATAGTAAACAAACACTTGATCACTTGCCGCACTATCACTTTCAGAACAATAGCGCCATTTTTAACCAATTACTAAAAGGAAAGGATTTTTGCAGTATGGAGCAGTATGACGAAAATAATCAAACCTGGACGTTTATTTCTGTTTTCTTTAGCGAGAATTATACGGAAATATTACCGATGCTGTCCTTACTTAAAAGTTTGGCTCCTTATCAGGAGCCGGAAAATACCGGCGTTGCATGTATCTATGATTTTTATTGGGGTACTAACCAGGTTATGGCCTGTCTGGAATTTGCCAATCAGCGGGCATTGCTTAAAAATTATCTTTCAGTAACGGAAATACAGCCCGGTGTTTTGGAACAAGCCAATCGCACGCTTGAAGAAGCCATAGAAACATTCAACAAAAAATTTAATGATTAATTGACTTAATATTTATGCTATGCAGGCAAAAACATTTATTTACAACAAACGCAATCAGCAGAAACTTGCATTTTTATTTTTAGGACTGGGAATACTGGGAGCCGTGCTGGCTCTTTATATGTGGTTATGGGCAAACCCTGTATTACTATCGGTGCTGGTGGGGGGTGTGCTAATGGCGCTACTCGGAATATTTGTGTTTTTAAAATTAATATTTGCTCCGGGAAAAGAAAATGAAACCGCAATCACAATTACCAACGAGGGCATTACGGCAGATACCACCCCGGTAGCAAAAGCAGCCAGGCTGATAGAATGGTCAGATGTCGGGAGCATACAGCTTTATACGCAATTGCTGGAACTAAAAATCAGGGAACCGGAAAAATATGCGGCAAGAATGAAAAGCTTTTTTGTGCGGGATGCCTTTTTGAAATCTCTAAAAGGAACCGTAAGGATTTCCCTGGCGGAGACCAATGCTACATATAACGAAATGAAAGAAATATTATCCAGGTATGGGCAAAATGAAAATCTATTTAACGAATAAAAAATAATATGTCAGTAAAACGAACTATGGGTATTATAGTATCAGTTGTTTTTGTAGTAATTGCAGGATTTATTTTTATCCTTTATGCTACGATAAAGACAAAATCTACCAGTCTCCGCAAGTACGAGCCTTTCAAAGAATGGGTGGGTAAATCTGTTGTGCTGAATAAAGAAGCCGTTCTTTTTAAAGAAAAAATACCGGGAAATACGAACGGGGAATATCCGTATATGCTGATGGACAGCCTGCACCCGCGATGGCAATATATGGATGAAGAAAAAAGTGCCGGGAATATAGAAGAGATAGTTGCCTTTCCGGCAGGTACTGCATTGAAGTTGGAAAAAGCCATTCAATACACCAACGGCGTATCAGGTTCGTCCAGTCCATGGATTTTCGGAACGGTAAGCTCAAATGGAAACACCTACAAAACAGGATATCAATGGGGAACGAGAGACCTCGAAAAGAACTTTTACCAAATTGAGAAATGCTGGAAATTCCACCAGGCTCCGTGGCAGGATAAAACAGATACTACCTTTTATGCGTTGCCAACTGCTGAATTCTGGTAATTAAACAATAATACCATTCAGGTAAACCAGCAGATCCTGCTCCGGGCTGAGATCCAATCTTTTTCTCAGGTTGTAGCGGTTGCTTTCTACTGTTTTTAATGCCTTAAATGTATAAGTGGCAATCTCTTTTGTGGTAAATCCCAGGTAAATATAGGCGCAGAGGGTCAGCTCTGACGATTTCAGATTGGGATTAACAGCTAATAACCCGGGAGCGAATCCGGGGTACACTTCCTTGAACCTGGTCCAGAACTGCGGGTCATTGCTTTTCGCCATTTCGATAAGATCATCAAATGCTTCATTCACTTTTTTGTGCAGCTCTTCCACAGCTTCTTCTTTTTCTCTTAATACCTCATTGGTATTATCCAAAAGTTGCTTTTGCTCCTGTAAGATGATTGTTTTACGCCGTCTGTATGTACGGAACAGCAGGTAGCCGCCTGCAATGACCAGCAAGGCGCTTACCGAAAAGAAGATAATCATTTTATTGCTTGTGGTACGAAACTGCCGTGTCAGCTCAGCTTCTTTTTCGTTTACCATCTGCAGAATAGCCTTGTCTCTTCCTTTGCCTTTGACACGCTCCAGGCTGTCCGACAATTGCGTATAAAGAGCCAGGTATTCTTTTTCCTTTTCTTTATCTCCCAGCTTGCCGTAAATGCGCTGCTTGATTTCATATACAGGCATCAGGTTGCTGAATATAGCGTTATTAATAAAAACCGCTTCCGACCTGCCCAGGTAATCCAGCGCTTTGGTGTAGTCGCCTTCCGATTCGGCAAGCGCTCCCAGGTTACCAAAGGCATAGGCCACCGCAAGCTCGCTATTCATTTGACCGGCAACGTCCAGTAACAGGTTATAATAATACCGGGCAGAATCCGTATTGCCGTTTTCCTCGTGGTAATTGCCCAGCTTTTCGCATATTTCCGCCTTTTTCATCAGGATCTCCTCTTTTACGTTTTCCGGAACGATATTTACGACCTGTTCATTCAGTTCCTTCGCTTTAAGCGTGAAGAAGTAAAGAGAATCCTTGTCTTTATAAGCCCGGGACGCTTTCATATAAAGGATCATCCGGTAATAATTCTGCCTGGCGGAATCTTTTACGTTTAAAAGCACTTCCTCAGCCTGGTGCCAGTATTTTTCGGCGGTGGACTGAATTCCAAGCTCATAGTGGTTGGATGCCTGCAATTCCAGCAGATTGAATGCCTCTGACGGATTTTTGCTTAAATACGATGTGTATGCTTTCGCTTTTTCCGCATAGGCAATGCTTTTTTCATAATCGTGGCTGTCCCGAAAAAATACGGCAACAGTATATAAGCCGATTACAATTCCCCGCTCATAGCCCGTTTTTCGGGATAATTCTATCACTCTAAATGCTACATCCATGGCGGTTTGCACATCATTTTCCTTATAGTTCAGCCGGTAAGTTTCTGTTATCAGGCTATCAATAGAAGCGGGGGACTGGGCATAGCTTTTGTTTGTGATTAAAAACAAACCCAGGAAACAGATAATAAGTCCAAGTAACCTATACATATAAGTTACTGTAAACATGTAGATTATATTCAATGAATTGTTAGCTTTTGTTTTCGGCTCGATATAGCACATCCTGTTATATCCAATTAAATGCTCATTTTCAGAGATGAAAAATATATTTTCAAAGTTATATAAATTATACTGTTCACAGAATAGACCATATTATAAGTCTGATTTTGCAAAAAATTTCCATTGAGCCGCCAGGCGTTCATTGTTTAACATAATATCATTACCACATCCTGATAATCAAAATGGAGAGGCTTTAATGTGGACAGGCTATCTCATATATCCTAATTGCATACTTCAACAAACTGACAAAGACATTTTAAACGCCAGTCCATTCTTTAGATAAACTTCTGCTAACTTACTGTCTGAAGTCAGCGACTTTGGGCTTAATATATGTTCTTCGAAAATGCCCGTTTCGACCGCTCTGGTACGTGTCTCACGTGCCAGAGCCGGGAATTTCCCCTACGGATAGGTGTCTTCAGCTACCAGCAAAAAATTACAAATTACAAGCCCTGTAGCTATTCTAAAGATATTGTATGTTTTAGCTTTAAGAAGTTTGAAGCTGAAATGGCAAAAAGAAATATTTCCAACTTTAGTGAGGAAAGTCTGCGGCAGGACATTGAAACAATGAACAAACTGTTCCGGAAATGATAGTTGTTTCCGACACTTCACCTGTTACCTGTCTTTTACAAATCATCAGATTCATTTGCTTCAGCAGTTATTCCAGAACAAAAAGTATGGTTGAACGAAGGAAATGTACAATGGCTTTTCGTAAAAGAAGTTACCAACAAATATCTCGTAAAACAATTTAACGTGATGTTGGATAGTGGCGAATCTGAGGCTATTGTTTTAGCAAAGGAAATATAGTGGCGTTTTTTGTATTTATAGCCTGTGCAACATGCCATTTCTCCCACACAAAACTATCCTGCTGTGCGTGGCGTCTTCGCCGCACACAGCCCTCCTGTCGCCTCTGGCGACTATACCTGAAAGTGCGTGAACAAAGCCCGGGGCTATATCAAACTCAATAATAAATTGAAAACCTTAACCGGTATAAAACAAAGGCTTAACGAAGTTGAGGAAGCAAAGAGAACCACAGCCACCCATAGCCCACAGCTCATAGCCGACTGCTGAAAGCTGGTAGCCTATGGCTCATAGCTGGCAAACTACAGCTTATTTTATATACCCCAGTATTTTCAGCATGCTCTGTGCCGATTGTTCTTTGGCATACAGCCAGTCTATAAGCTTGCCGTTTTTGTCGTACTCAACAATTACGTGCTTGGGAGAGGGGATGAGGCAGTGTTTAATGCCTCCGTACCCGCTGATCTGATCCTGGTAAGCGCCGGTATGAAAAAAGCCGAGAATAAGCGGCTCTCCGTTGGCTATTTTAGGAAGAAATACTTCGTTGATATGCTCTTCGGAATCGTAGTAATCGTGGCTGTCGCAGGTCATGCCACCCAATACCACCCGCTGATACTCTTCATCCCATTTGTTGATCGGTAATAAAAGGAACCGTTCGCCAATGCCCCAGGTATCGGGTAAAGTGGTAATGAAAGACGAATCAATCATATACCATGTTTCACGATCGTTCTGCACTTTTTGTCCTACCACACTGTAAATATGCGCCATGCTTTCACCTACGGTAAAGCTGCCGAACTCCGTGTAAATGTTCGGCATGGGTACTTTCGCTTTTTTACAGGCGCTTTTAATATTCCTTACAATTTCATTGATCATGAACTGGTAGTTATATTCAAAGCCCAGGGAATGTTTGATGGGGAATCCCCCGCCGATATTAATGGAATCCAGCTCAGGACATATTTTTTTCAACTGGCAGTACAGGTGAATGATCTTATTCAGCTCGCTCCAGTAGTATATATCATCTTTAATGCCTTTGTTCAAAAATATATGCAGCATTTTCAACTGGAACTTGTGTTCATTGCCTTCAATTTTGTCTACATAGTATTCCAGTATATCCCGTGCGCGAATGCCCAAACGCGAAGTGTAAAAAGGAAAAGTAGGCTCTTCTTCGGCAGCTACCCGTATGCCCAGCTTAAAAGGTACTTTAACCGATTTCCGGTATGCTTCCAGTTCATCCTTGTTATCCAGTATAGGTGTTACGTTCTTAAAGCCGCTGTTCAGCAGGCGTGCTATACGCGAAGTATAGCCTTTTTGCTTAAACCCGTTGCAGATAATATGAATATCCTTGTTGATCTTTCTTTTTTCGTACAGCCGGTTAATGATCTCTATATCGTAAGCGTAAGAGGTTTCCAAATGGATCTCATGCTTGAGCGCTTCTTCCACTACAAAAGAAAAATGCGAGCTTTTGGTGCAATAGCAGTAAAAATATTTGCCCTCGTAGCGATGTTTCTTGAACGCTTCTTTAAACATCTTTTTGGCCTTATCTATCTGCATGCCTATTTTAGGCAGGTAAGTAAGCTTAAGCGGGGTACCGTATTTGTCAATAAGCGCTTTGAGATCCAATCCGTTGAAACGAAGGTAACCATCCTGTACATCAAAACCCTCCTGCGGAAAGTAGAAGGTTTGTTTCACCAGGTCGGTGTATGATTTATTCATTTTTACTGAGTGCCGGTTATGAGGGTGAGCAAATGATTTGCAAATGTAATTTTTTGCATCATATCCAATAAAAAAACCGGTGGTGATTTTTTTCACTACCGGCTTATCATCGTTTCCTGGAGTAAACCGTATTCAATCTGCTCCCGGGTTTTAATAGTTATTTTACAGAAGCTACCAGCTTTTTGAAGCTTTCAGGCTCATTCATGGCCAGGTCGGCTAAAACTTTACGATCCAGTCCAACCTGTTTCTGGTTCAGTTTATGAATGAATTCCGAATAGGTAAGTCCTTCTTCGCGAACCGCAGCGTTGATACGTGCTATCCACAGGGCGCGGTATTCTCTTTTCTTTAATTTACGGCCTACGTAGCTATAGGTTAAACCTTTTTCCACTACGTTTTTAGCAACGGTCAATACGTTTTTACGCTTACCGTAATAGCCTTTAGCGGCTTTTAATATTCTTTTTCTGCGTGCTTTTGAGGCAACTGCATTTACTGAACGAGGCATATTTACTGAGTTTTAAGCTGGCAGCGCTTCGGCGCCTGCCGGCAACTGTTTTAAATTTGTTTACTTTAAACGCAACAGGCGCTTTACAAAATTCATATTCGACTTATGAACTTCGCCATCAATGTTCATGGCGCGTTTGCGTTTTTTTGATTTTTTTGTCAACAGGTGACGGCGGAAAGACTTCTGGTGAGTGATCTTGCCGGTAGCGGTAACTTTAAACCTTTTCTTTGCGCTCGAATTGGTTTTAACCTTTGGCATTTCAGTAAAGTATTAATGTTATACCCGTGGGGCGGTTCCGAACAGACGAAACACTTTATGGAGCCTTTGGGGCAATACCGTTTTTTAAACGGGGCTGCAAAGGTATATAAAATTTATTGAAAATGAGCACGTCCCGCCTATTTTTTCTGATAGCCGCCTATTCGCAGATCACTGCCTGCAAGATAGCCTTAAATGAAGACCCCGGCGTGACTTATGAGTTTACTGTTTATGGTTTTTTGTTTAATAGCTTTCAGCCGTCGGCTATCGGCAGTGGGCTATGGCTATGAGACCACAAACTACAAACCACAAACCCGAAATCTGCAACAGCCATCAAATCTCAAATATAGCTTTTAGCCGTCGGCTATCGGCAGTGAGCTATGGGCTATCCAATTTCAAATTTCAAATCTTCCTGCACCCGCCCCAAAAATCCTTTTGCATTTTAATGCCTATCCTATAACTTCGCCCCTTAATGCAACTCAGCACAAAACATTTGTTGGGCATTAGAGACCTCTCCGCAAAGGACATCCAACTTATTTTAGATACCGCAACCCAGTTTAAAGAAGTATTACAACGGCCTATTAAAAAGGTACCTACGCTGCGCGACGTTACCATAGTAAATCTTTTTTACGAAAGCTCTACGCGAACCCGTATTTCGTTTGAGCTGGCAGAAAAGAGGCTAAGCGCCGATACCATCAATTTTACTGCCAGCGGATCCTCGGTTTCCAAAGGAGAAACCCTCCTGGATACGGTAAATAACATCCTTTCGATGAAGGTGGATATGGTGGTAATGCGGCACAGCGCCAGCGGAGCTCCTCATTTCCTGGCAAAACATATTCCGGCGGCAATAGTCAATGCAGGCGATGGTATCAACGAGCATCCCACCCAGGCGCTGCTTGATGCCTTTAGTATGCGGGAGCAAAAGGGCAGCCTCGAAGGACTGAAAGTGGCTATCATAGGAGATATCATGCACTCGCGGGTAGCGCTGAGCAATATCTATCTTCTGAAAAAAATGGGAGCGGAAGTAATGGTTGCCGGGCCGCCAACACTGATACCTCCTTATATGCAAAAAGCTTTTGATATAAAAGTGGAATACAATATACGGAGGGCGCTTGAATGGTGCGATGTAGCCAATGTGCTGCGCATCCAGTTAGAGCGGCAGAACCAGGTGCTATTTTCTTCTCTGCGGGAATACAACCTAGCGTACGGGATCAATAAAAAAATGTTAGATAGCCTGGATAAAGAATTGGTTATCATGCACCCGGGTCCAATAAATAGGGGAGTGGAACTGGACAGTGACGTGGCAGACTCAAAGCAATCTATTATTCTGCAGCAGGTAGAAAACGGTGTGGCAACCCGCATGGCGGTGCTGTATTTATTGGCCGGAAGAGGGGAAGGATAAGGGACAGGTTATATGTTACAAGTCGCAGGGGGGTAAGGTTACAAGGTTTGAAGTTTCAGGTTCCAGGTTTTAATGCAAACCATAAACTCCAAACTCTCAAATTACAAATTTCAAATCTCAAATTTTCTACATGCAACGAATTGCCCTGTTTCCCGGAACTTTTGATCCTATTACAATCGGACATCTTGATATCATCAACCGGTCGCTTAACCTTTTTGACCGGTTATATATTGGTATTGGAAGGAACGTGAATAAAACCGCCATGTTTTCGGAAGAACAGCGATTAAAATGGATCAACGAAATTTTTCGTGATTCCGACAAAGTGACCGCGCTGGTATATGAAGGGCTGACAATAGAATGCTGTAAAAAAATAAATGCAAATTTTATTTTAAGAGGTATTCGCTATGTCAATGATTTTGAATACGAAAAAGCTATAGCAGATATGAACCGGAGCCTGGATAATAACATTGAAACCATCTTTTTAACCTGCCTTCCGCAATATACTTCCGTGGCTTCAACGCTGGTGAGGGATGTAATACGTAATGGCGGAGATGCATCTCCATTTTTGCCGGAACCGGTTGTGGATACATTAAAGTTGATGTAAAACAATAGTTTATAGAGTATATTGTAAATTTTATTTAAATAAAAAATTTGTGGATGCAGAAAATAGCTTTACTGGGACTGGGCAACATGGGGAGTGGTATCGCGCTCAGCCTGCTGCGTTCCGGAAGCCAACTGGCAGTATGGAACAGGAGCCGGGAAAAAGGGCAGCCTGTTTTGGAAGCAGGCGCTGTTTGGGCTGTTACTCCGGCTGAAGCTGCTCAAAACGCGGATATTGTTATTGCTATGCTTGCTGATGATACAGCGTCGCGGGAGGTATGGCTGGGTGAACGGGGGGCGCTCCGGCAGATGAAGCCCGGGGCTTTTGTAATTGAATGCTCCACCCTGTCGTTGAAGTATGTAAAAGAATTGAGTGCCGCCGCCGCTGCAGGCGGATTGCGCTATATTGATTGCCCGGTTACGGGTATACCTGATGCGGCTGCGCAGGGAAAGCTCACCCTGCTGGTGGGTGCTGATGCGGCAGACCTGGAAGCGTGCCGTACCATACTGCAAACATTTTCAGCAACGATCCGTTATTTCGGAAACATCGGTACCGGAACTATGTATAAGCTTATTATTAACCTGATGGGAGCAGTACAAATTGCCGGCTTGGCCGAGGGAATAGCGATGGCGGAAAAGCTGGGACTGAACAGGAATGAAGTGATGGCGGCCATGGAGGACAGCGCTGCAGCCAGCCCGCAGGTAGTTCGGTATGTACGAAAAATGGGGGAGAAAAAATTTGCCGGTCTTCCGGCATTTACTGTGCAGTTACGTCATAAGGATGCGGTGTACGCACTTGATCTGGCAAAAGAAGCCGGTTTTGATCCAAAATTAGGAGCTGTAGCGAAAGAATGGTTCGCGAAAGCGCTCGGGCAATTTGCCGCCAGGGATGAGGCCTATGTAATTGAAGCCGTTACCAACGGATAAGCACCATGCCTGATACTTCCTTTTAACGGAACGGTACATCAAATGTTTGCGTCCGTATCCAGTTCCCGTTTTTGCTGTGAATGATCTATATTGGGCAATAATTTTTTTTTGACAGATAACTGTATACTCTATGGCGCAGATATGGTTTAAAAAGGAGTTTTCGCTTGAAAAACTGCAGGCTATGAGCGCCGGGACAATGGGTGAGCACCTGGGAATTACTTTTACCGAAATCGGCGATCATTACCTGAAAGCTACCATGCCGGTTGACCATCGTACCAAACAACCGTACGGCTTGTTACATGGAGGGGCCTCCGTAGCCCTGGCTGAAACATTAGGCAGTGTAGCTTCGTCGCTCGTACTGGACAGCAGCTCGCAGCTTTGCGTTGGACTTGAAATAAACGCCAATCACATCCGTAGCGCCAGCCAGGGGTATGTAACGGGAACGGCTACCCCCATTCACCTGGGCTCTTCCACGCATGTTTGGGAAATAAAAATACACGACCAGGGAAACAAGCTTATCTGCATCAGCAGGCTTACCGTGGCCATTTTAAAAAGAAGAGCTAAGTCCGGGGAATAACCATTCAGCACACTGTTTTACATCGCCTCTTCCCACACATCAAAATCGCTCCGGTTCTGCTTAAGAAGAAGATAATGATTTTTGAGTGTTGTAAGCATGGGGTAGCTCCTGTATGGAAGATCGTTTTCGGCTGCCATTTTTTGTAATACCCTGGTAATTTCCGGGTAGTAGGTATGATGAATATTCGGGAACAGGTGATGTACTACATGATAATTATAGTTGCCCAATACAAAGCGGGTCAGCCAGTTTTCGCCCGTTACATCGTTGGTGGTTTTCAGCATATGCAGTAGCCAGCTATAAGGCAGCTTCTTGTTTTCATCGGGCAAGGGAAATTCCGACCCGGTATTAGCATGAGGCGGCAGCAATACCAGCAGGGCGAAAAATGTAGCAGTGAATATCATTACAGCAAATGCCAGCAGGATCCTTCCCCAGTGGATACCTAATACCAGCTTTGGTAATATTACCAGCGACAAAATAAAGATCGCCTTGAACACGAAAAGCTTAATGTATTCAATGAACGGAATGGAGATCAGGTGCCGGACAGTTCTTTTTTTGATAAAAAAATCTTTAAAGTCGCGTACCAGCAGCCAGTTGAATAAAAAGAACGGGTACAGGAACGGCATATAAATATGCTGGTATTTATGAAACCCCGACACTTCGCCGTGAGGCGTTACTCTTACCAGCTTGCTCTGGTCAATATCGGTATCCCAGCCGTCTACATTCGGATAGTTATGGTGAAACTTGATGTGCCGCATTCTCCAGATAAAGCTGTTGGCGCCTACCAGGTCGAATATATAAACAAATGCGTTGTTCAGCCTTTTGCTTTTAAAGATGGTATTATGCACAGCATCGTGTACAATGTTCAGGTAATTCAGCACGAGCAAAATGCCCAGCATACAATAACAGCTAAACAATACCCAGTTGTTATTACCCCATATGTATATACAGCCCAGCACAAAAAAATACAGGGATGGAAAAAGTATGGCTTTGAATACAATCTCGAATTGCCTGGAAGGTGAATGTGTGGCTACAATGATGTTGGCTTCAGTACGCAACAGCCTGAAAAACCGGTCATCCTCTTCTTTCCTGTAAGAAGGCTTGATTTCCTTTTGCATAGTCTAATGTTTCTATACGTTATTCAATGCCAGGGCTAAGTATAGAGACTATTTCATATGACAAGCAAACATCAGTCCAACATCAAAGTTAAAATGTCAGTTAAAACCGGCAAAATGCTTTTTATATGCTGCATACCGTATGTTATGAACGGTTACGCGTACACGATATTAATTTAATATGATTGCTGAAGCAGCTTACATCCTGTTTTTCTTCACCCACTCCACGGTTTCCGCGATGCCATCATCTAAAGAACGTATTTTATAACCCAGCTCCTGTATGGCTTTACTGCTGTCAAGCGCCCAGTCGTATTTGTATTTATCAACCCAATCCGGCGTCATCATGGGATATTTACCTGTAATGTTAGCATTCAGCAACATCAGGCGACTTATCATTTTTAAAAAGGGGAAAGGAATATGCTTCAGCTTTTTTTCTATGCCGCTGTATTTTTTGATGGTTGCTATTAATTCGTTAAAAGTTACGTTCACCCCTCCCAAAATATAACGCTCCCCGCTTCTTCCTTTTTGCATAGCCGCAATATGACCGTCTACCACATCATCTATATAAGGATAAGAACCAATGTCGTTGCCGCTGCCGGGAATGATTTTCCATTTTCCTTTTACATACAGCTCTATGATCTTGGTAATAGGATTGCTGCCAGTATCAAAGCCGGGGCCATATATACGGGAGGGATTAAGGATGCACACCTGCAGCCCCTGCTCTGCATAAGCCAATGCTACTTTCTCCGATTCGCTTTTGGTAGACTCGTACAGGTTGAAAAACCCGGTGATCCGGGGATCTGTTTCGCGCATGGGATGATCTTTTGACGGTCCTATTACCCCGGCGGTGGAAGTATATACTACTTTTTGAGCTCCCGCTCTTTTAGCGGCATTCAATATTTTTTCGGTTCCCCCTACATTCAATTTGTGAAATATACCTGCATCTTTAGCCCACAGCCTTGCATAAGCCGCCAAATGGTATACCTGGTTTACCTTTTCAAGGGCTGGCTTTAATGATTCCACACTGGTAATATCGCCGGCAAATACTTTTATATTGGAACGGTTGAACCCGGGAAGGGAAGGCGGAGTTCTGCATAATATATGAATGGTATTGCCTTCGTTTGCCAGCTTGCAGGTGAGCTTTGATCCGATATAACCTGTTGCTCCCGTTATTAATATAGCCATAGTTTATAAAAGAAGGTCGAAGCAAAGGTATACATATTCAAATTACCCTGTTTATTTCAAACGGGCCATGTGGTCAAAACTACCCATAAGTTGGTAGATTAAATAAGTGATCCTCAATACCCCTTCAATATGGTTCCGTATTTCCTGCAACATATATACAGCGTACTATTGCTACAATAATAAATAGCAACAATAAATTATATTTTTTATCGCTTATACTAATATCCGCAAACACCGTGAGCAACCTTTCTTACATATACCGGTTTATAGCGCTGCTGGCAGCCATCTCATTTTTTGTTCCTTTATTTATAGTAGCATATAAAAAAACAACAAGAAGTCCATTTTTTGTATCCTTTGCCGCCTACTGGACCTGGAGTGGGCTGGTAAATCTTATTTTTGTGAGTGATGTTATTACAAATGCCAAAGTATTATCTGTAATCACGAGAACGTACAACCTGGTGGATGCACCACTTTTGCTATGCTTATTGCGTTTCACGCTTCCTTCATCGGGTATAAAGCAAAAGCTAAAATGGTTTATACCTGCATACATGGCTATAGAAATTGCATGTATGCTTACTGCAGGTTTAAACAGCATGGTGGAAACAATGCTGGTCGGCGCGGGCATCTTTACTATTCTTACCTGTATTATCGGGGTCGTATTATTTAATTTATGGAAAACAAAAGAACAAAATCCCGGAAGTCCTAAAATGTTTATTTATTACGCGCTGTTATTTGAATACGGCGTTTCGGTAATTACATTTGTTTTCAGTTATATCTTCCCCCAGAATAATAATTTACGCGACAGCTTTCTCGTATTTCATATAGCCACCATTATTACCGTACTGATAGCCGCATATGGACTGGTTAGCTATTCTCCTGGTTTGACGCCAAAAAAGCAAAAGCCAGTAAAGCAAAAGGAGCGGGAGGTTGAAATAAGATACTTATAAGCGGGCGGGATACGCTGCTATGCTTTTATTGCCTGTCTCTGGCATTATTGAACAGGCTGCCTACAGATGTAGAGTCATTTTTCTGCTCTTTTTCATCTTTCCTTCGTATTTGTTCTTTTTTGCGGCGTAAGCTTTCCGGATCAAATTCTGTTCTGAAGGAAATACTTCCCCCGGCGCGGTTGCGTTTGCCAGTGGTTGACAAGGCGTCAAAATTGCTCCTGTAAAAGCAACTGATCCTGAACTTGCCATCCGGGGTAATTTTATATTCGGCGGTAATATCGGGCAAAAACAGGAAGCTGGTGCTTTGCGCGTTAAGGGCGGCCTGCGAACCGCTGCTTACAAAATTAAAATCGCTGCCAAATGTTATAACCAGCTTATCATTGAGCAACGATTTAATAAACTGCAGGCTTATATTATCACGTGTAAGGTTAACCGTATTGCCTATACCTGCTCCCGTTCCTGTGGGATCTATGGAAGCCCTGGTATAATTAAAATTTACGCTCAGGCTTGGATCTTTAAAAATGCCATACAACAGGGTTTTTAAAGAACTGCTTAAATAACCGGATATATATTCGGAAATAGTATTGAAAGCGAAGGTCGCCGCATCTGTTTGTTGCACGTTGTACTGCCCTATGGGAGCAAAGCTCCTGAATACAATAAGATACGCTACCTGTTTGTTTTTTTCGTTATCGTCGCTGTTAATACGCTGCAGGTCGCCGAGCAATCGCTGGCTGTTCTTAACGTCGCTGTTGGCCGCAAGGGAAATGTCAAATACAATATCCGGCTTGCCCAGCGATCCTGTGAGTGTACATAATACGTCAACATCCGTTCTTTCTCCTTTCAGCCTGCTTACTTCCGGATCGGTGGTTTGCCCCTGTGCGGAATATAAGGAACTTAACTTTACATCATTGGCAATATATTTCGCCCTGAGGTTTATTTCAGCTTTATAGGGGTCGCCGTCCCATCTTATATAGCTGCCCTCATTGGGCAATAGTATAAACGGCTTTTTAAATATTTCCTGGAAGCTGAAACGATAGTATCCCTGGTCTATCGTGTATTTACCGTTTATAGTGAATGGCGCGTTGGTGCCGGTATGCATTTTCAGGGTACCGCTTCCAGTGGCCTCAATGATATCGCCCGTAATTTCATCCAACACCATATACATGCGGGTATAATTGTTGGCTGTCAGGTTCAGGTCAACATTCAGCTCCGAAGCGGCTTTGCCTATGGAATCGTAATTCATTTCCTTACCATACTGTTTCCATATAATATAATCCGCATTGCTGCTTTCTTTGGAGGATGCTGATGTAATGTATATGCTGGAGCTGTCTACCGTTTCGCCGGTTATTGACATACGCATCTCGTCTTCCGGCCCCCTTAACCTGAAAGTTCCTTTACCAATGGCTTTCCCGTAAAAAGTACCATTGTCCGACCGGGTGGTATTCAGCATCAGCAGCCTGTTGGTGTTGATAGAAATATTGTATACAAAATCCCTGAAATTATTATGTTGCAGATCGCCGGTAAGCGTTGCGGTGTTAACAGGCTCCCGGTTGTGCTTATAAAGCGTATCTTTTAAAATAACTGTTCCAAAGTGAATGCTGCCGGGGGCAAAAACAATTTTCGCACTGTCAAACTCATAAAAACATTGCGTATACAAAACTTTTAAGCCGGCATTTCTTACCATAATTTCCCCGGTATATTCAGGCGCTTTAATATTGCCTTTCATGCGCAGGTTACCGGTGGCAAACCCCTTTATATTGCCAAAAACAGAACCGAGGTATTGTTCAAGAAAATGAATGTTGGTATAATCAAAATTAGCGTTTGCGTTTATTTCCTGGTTCAGTGAGTCTACTACATCGTACGATCCTGCAATGCTGAACTTATAATTTTTATTATCGGAAATGGCCTCGTAAATAGCTTTTTTGTTACGGTCGTCCCAGGCGCCCGTTATATTTACCGTGCCTACCGAATCGTTGGCAAGCCTGAACTGTTCGGTTTTTAAATTAGCCGATACATACATGCTCCTGAACGCGTCTTCAATGGTTACAGTTCCTGTAACAATGCCCTCCATCCGCGGCTCTTTTACAATAAAAGGCATAAAATCGCCGATATTCACTTTCTTCATATCCACAATTATATCGTCCCAGGTGCCCACATCCGAATGTTTGCTCACGATTGATATTTCCTGCTCCCCATTGGTGAACTTGATATTCCTGGCATCCATATAGGCTTTGCTGATGGTCATTTCCCCGCCATCATTAATGCGCCAGGTTTTTTCATTCAATACAATGCTGCCGGGATCCAGGTGAATTTCAACGCCATCCTCCAGGTTAGTGATCTG
The DNA here is from genome assembly GCA_019638595.1 of Chitinophagaceae bacterium. Classification (GTDB taxonomy): domain Bacteria; phylum Bacteroidota; class Bacteroidia; order Chitinophagales; family Chitinophagaceae; genus Agriterribacter. Next base: position 208,570 of record JAHBTJ010000004.1, on the reverse strand, counting down.
GGCCGAAAGCTTTGCATCGTTAATGGTTTGGGTAGCTGAAGTGCTGATGCTTAGCTGCGACTGGTTATTGCTGGACGCGATTGAAATTTTGCTCCCGGGAAATTGCAGGCTGTCATTTATCACAGTGTTGCCTATAATGCCGGTCAATTTCAGGCTGTCCATATTTCCTACGCCCGTAAGCCTGAAATCGTGCACGCCTATATTTTTATAGGATGCATAGGGGATCATGGCGCTGATGGCCATCAGGTTGGTTTCTGAATTAAGAGAACCTACAATAGTGCTGTTGTTGAATCCCCTGATGGAAGGATGGATCAATGCCAGGTACTGATCTATATTCTTTACATCAAGCTGAAAAAGGAAGTTTTGATTTTTTATAGATTTATCGGGAGGAGGGATATAGGCGGGATAGTATTTGTTCAGGAATTGCTTAACGGCATCGGGAAGCTCACGGATGGTAAAGTTGCCTATTAAAAATGCCGATGCTTCGGTATTACGCAACTGAAGTATTTTTTGCTGATCAATGGTTTGAGAGCTTAACGTGAGCGTATCAAACACATACGTTTCATTATCGCGGGTTACTGCCACATCATACAGGGAAACCGTACCAAGAAAATTGTCAATATTATCACCATTAAAGTTCATGTCGAACTTACCGATCACGTTCATGTCCTGCCGGGCAAAGCCCAGTGTTTTCAGGTTACTGCGTTGTATATCCGCAAAAAAATTGAACTCCGGCCGTTCCGCGTTAAAATCTATGTCTCCGTCCAGTATAGCAATAACGTTGGGATCGTCTATATGGATATTGCCTTTAAACAGCTTTCTGTTCATGCGTCCCTTAACAGCAATATTGGTATAATCGTAATTTTTGAATTGCAGCCGGGCAAATTTCCCATCCAGCTCCGCGTCCATTGTTTGCGCTGTAAATCCTTTTCCTGTAATGGTTCCGTTGAAGGATACATTCCCGAGCTGTGGTACATCCATCAGCCTGCCAAGATCAAAATTGCTGGTATTGATCTTACCGGAGTAAATGCTGGCCCCCTTTTTAGGGAACTTCATATTTACATCCGTGGTAAGTATTCCCAAATTGGTTTGTAGAGTACCATACGTAACAAAGTCGCGGATAAATCCGGTAAAGGTACCTTTAAATCCAAGGTATTTTATTTCGCTGAGCCTGGGCTCCGTTATGTCCTTCAGTGCGGGCGCTACCGATAATACATCATTGTAGGTTGTTTGAAAATCGTTGGCCCTGAAATCTATATAGGTAGAATCAATATCCGGTAATCCCACCATTTTAATATTGCCGTTAAGACGCGTGCTTTTGCCCGACTCAAGCACAAAATTTTTCGCTGACAAATTATCAATGGTGCCTTTTACATCGCCGTCAATGCGGATCAGCTTGTTCCAGCTTTTGAGCGCCGGGGCAAAATAGGCGATGTCTTTTGTATGAACCGTACTGTTATGAAACCGCCCTTCGAGCTTTACATTCCTGATAAAAGCCTGCATATCATCATCAAAATCACTATAGCGCATTGCATAGTAATCAGACAAATGGCTGGATGGGGTTTTAATATCAAGCTTGTTAAATATCATGGCGCCGGGTTCCATCCTGAACTCCGATACCAGCGAGTTTACAGTAAAGCCCGATCTTTCCCTGGTGCTCATTTTCACGTTGGCAGTAAGAGTATCCTGAACCAGCCTTATATCTTTGATCTGCGCGTTAACAGCAAAAAAATGAATATGGCTATCATCAAAATAACTGTACGGAGCGCGTTTTATTTTCCTGTCGCTCCTGAAAGCACCATTATTCATTGTCAGCTCTTTTACAGAAACCAGCCATCCGTCTTCATTGAAAGGCGTTGCTAAAGAATCCGTACCGGCATTTCTTACCGGTCTTAGTCGTTTGGGGCGCCGGGCGGGGTAGTCGTATATGCTGAACACAGGCTCGTCCATTACCAGGGAGCGGATATCCAGCAATTTTTTTGAAAAATCTATTTTATCGGCTTCCAGGGATAAACTTTTTAGATCAATCTGCTGATCCTGTCCCCTCCATTCGTCCAACTGCTTTATATGGACATTGGCAAGCTTCATTTGTTTCAGCAATAAAACAATTGATTTTTTTTCTTTGTCAGGGGTGGAAGGCGAAGAGAAATAATCCGCGATAAATGTATAATTCCATACCGAATCTGTTCGGTGTAAACGAACGGTAGCGTCTTCCAGCTCAATATTTTTCAGTTCAACCCGGTCTTTCAAAAAAAACCAGTCGGTGATGTTAACGGTTATCCGCCCGGCATTTAATAAGGTATCCTTATGCCGGTCTTCTACGTATACACCTTCAAGATTCATTTTATTGAACAGGGAAAAATTTACGTGCCTGATTGAAACCTTTGTTTTAAGATCGTCAGACAGCCTGTGAGTTACCGCGCTTACCAACCAGTTTTGAACAGGAGAGGTGTTGATCAGTATTGCCATCAAAACAATGACGAACAACAGTGTAAGTAAAGTGATCTTTAATATTTTGAATGTAGTTTTCAGCCCGCGGAATTAATATGTAAAAATAAGTAAACCATGCCTATGTGCAAATTCAATACCAGTATAGTCTTTAATTTTTGCATTTTAAAAACAGTTAACGGGAGCCTGGGTTTGATATAACTCAAAACAATGATAAATTGTTATCTTAATGCAAATATTTACTATGAAGTTTTACTGGATTATGGGCTGGTTATTGTGTGCATTGAACGGGTTTAGCCAAATGAACGAACAAAAGGTAGTGCTCGTAATACATGGTGGTGCAGGCACTATTTTAAAAAGCCAGATGACTCCTGAAAAAGAAAAGGAATACAGGGACGCGCTGTCTGTTGCGCTGCACAAGGGGTATGCGATCCTTAAAAACGGAGGAAGCGCCCTGGACGCGGTAGAGGCGGCTGTAAAAGTAATGGAAGATGACCCTCATTTTAATGCAGGCAAAGGAGCCGTATTTACGAACGAAGGGAAAAATGAACTGGACGCTTCTGTTATGAACGGTGAAAACCTGAAGGCAGGAGCTGTAGCCGGGGTATCAACCATAAAAAACCCCGTTAGCGCTGCCCGGGCGGTAATGGAAAAGAGCGACCACGTGATGATGGCGGGCAGGGGCGCCGAAAAATTTGCCCGCCAAAACGGTCTTATCATGGTTCCGCCCTCTTATTTTTATACGGAAGACAGGTGGCGTTCACTTCAAAAAATAAAGAAGGAAGATTCTCTCCGGACAGAACCGGATCATTCCGGCAGGAAAAATTCATCATCAGGGATGTACAGGGTTACCAACCACGACTCAAAGTTCGGTACGGTTGGGGCGGTTGCCCTGGACAGGAATGGCAACCTGGCAGCGGCTACCAGCACCGGGGGTATGACCAATAAGAGATTTGGCAGGATAGGGGATTCGCCTGTAATAGGCGCAGGTACTTATGCCAGTAACGCAACCTGCGCTATAAGCTGCACCGGCTGGGGTGAATATTTTATCCGTTTGGTAATGGCGAAAACAGTAAGCGATATGATGGAATTTGGGAAAATGGACCTGGCGATGGCAGCGCAGGAAATGATTATGAACCGGCTACCGGCATTGGGAGGAGACGGAGGATTAATAGCGGTAGATAGTAAAGGAAACATCAGTATGCCGTTTAATACCGAAGGTATGTACCGGGCATATATGGATGAAAAGGAAGTACCGGTAATAAAAATTTACAAAGACGAATAGATCCAAAGTGCCCAACCGTGAAACACTACCGTCAGGCTTTCGCGGCCATTATTGCATTATATTCGTCCGATTTGCCTTTTTGGATGGAAAGGCTCTTCCAGTCATCGCCTTTCAGCATTTTGCCGATATAAACGATTTGACCAACATGATGCGGGTAATGTGCCAACTGCCGGTTAATGGCGTCTACCACCAGCAAAGGCTCTTTTCGTATATAAATGGTTGCAAGCAGATCGGTTTCCTGCAGATGGGAGAGAGCGTTCAGAAAGCAGTCCCAGCCTTTACTCCAGACAGCCATGAGTTGGGTATAAGAGAGGTGCTGATCCCCGAATTCAATATCGCGGTTCCGCCATTCTTTTTCACCATCGGTAGTTAAAAAATCAGTCCAGCGGCTCAGCATATTTCCGCTCATATGCTGAATGATGACCGCCAGGCTGTTGGAGGCGGTATTAGGTTGAAAATAAAAATCCTGCTCATTTAACTGGGCAAAAGCATCTTCAGCGAGCCGGCGGTAATATTTTACCCGTTTAATGGCCGACTGCAGGTAAGCCGTACCTAAAGTATCCATGCTGTTTTTTCAGCAAAATTACTGGTTCAGCTTGCAATCACGCGGTCAAATTTTCCAGTCTATAGGGTCTTTACCCTGCTGTTGCAGCAAAGTATTGGTTTTAGAAAAATGTTTGCAGCCAAAAAAACCCCTGTCGGCCGAAAAAGGAGAGGGGTGCGCCGCTTTTAATACATAATGCCTGGTTTCATCAATCAAAGCCTGTTTTTCCTGCGCGAACTTTCCCCACAATAAAAAAATAACTCCCTCCTTTTGTTCCACAATTTTACTGATCACGGCATCGGTAAATTGCGCCCATCCGATTTTTGAATGACTGAACGGCTCGTTTGCCCGCACGGTTAAAGCCGCGTTCAGCAAAAGTACTCCCTGCTGAGCCCAACGGGTGAGGTTGCCTTTTCCAACCTGCATGGATATACCGATATCTGCCTGTATTTCTTTAAAAATATTAACAAGCGACGGAGGAGGTGGAACGCCATCCTGCACGGAAAAACATAACCCGTGCGCCTGTCCCGGCCCGTGGTAAGGATCCTGTCCAATGATCACTACCTTCACCTCGTTGAAAGGGGTTTGCTCAAAAGCGTTAAAAATAAGCGGTCCCGGCGGGTAGATCGTTTTCCCGGCCATTTTCTCGGTTTTCAAAAAAAGTACGATCTGCTCAAAATACGGCTTGGTAAATTCGTCTTTCAGCACTTCTTTCCAGCCAGGTTCAATTTTTACATCCATGGATACATTACTGTTTGGCTGCAAACTAAAAAAAATTATCTTTGCAGCCTTCAAAAAGGTCAGGGAGCTTATTAGCTGTATACCTGTTCGCCATGCCTGCGGCAGATAAACCGGCAGGTATTGATTTAACGCTAACCATATGAAAAGCGAAAGATATGGAGAATAAAATATTATTGGACCGGTAGCTCAGTTGGATAGAGCATCAGCCTTCTAAGCTGAGGGTCATTGGTTCGAATCCAATCCGGTTCACAATTTAACCTGCCTGAATATTGAAAATGGAGGGCAGGTTATTTCCACCTCCACGCAATGGGCTTTCACATTTACACAACAGGGTAAGAGTATCTTATATACACTTCACATTATATGTAAATGTGACATCCTTTGGTTATAATATAATATCACGCCCCGTCATCCCAGCACCTGCCTGGCCTGCTCTTCAATCAGCTTTTTTATCTGGTCTTTAAACATGCCTGCAAACATGGGTATGGACAGCTCAATATCAACCTGCTTATCTTTTACCTGTATGTTGCCTGAAGTGGAAAACGGGCCAACCCCCAGTGTAAAGTTATTGGTATCGCCCTCCCATTTTTCCTCAATATTATTGATCTTATCGCTGTATTTCTCTTTCAAACCCCCGAGCAGGTCTTTTATTTTTTGTTGCGCTTCTTCTTTTGTATGCCGGTGTGGAACTTCAATTTTCATATGTTGTAATTAAACGAAATAACAAATGTAAATCTTCCCCTGCTATCCAATACCCGCTTTAACATAATTAAAGGGTTGGTCGTAATAAAAGTACTATTTAACTATATTAAAATACTATTTTTATTATTTTAATAAATTTATTTTCTATATTTAATATTAAAGATTTATATTTGTTTTATTATATGAAAAAGAAGCGGAAAGCAGGAGGTGGGCGGAAGAAGTTGCCGCCGGAACTGGTAAAACAGGTGATCACGCTTTTTGTGGAAAAGAAATTTGTGGATGCAGCCGGCGGGCCGGATAATTTGAAAGAATATTTATATAAAAAAGCCGTTTCTGTAGTGTCTCATAATTCCCCGTCCTAAACCCCGAATGCCTTTTCGGGGTTTTTTCTTTCTTTCATAAGCATATAGCGCTGAGCTAATTCTTGCAGCCTTTTGTTGACTCATGTTAAAATTGGAACCACTATAGAGATTACTGCAATAACGGAAATAACAAACAGTTTGATAATGTTCCTAATCCCTTACCCTAATGGCAACAATCATTCCTCCAAAGCCGGAATACAATCGGTTTGAAATTCCCGACAGCTTTCGTAAAGGTCAAGATTTTGAGGATTTTGTTATAGCTCATTTGTTTCCCAATGAATTGTATACATTGATTCGTCGCAGCGCCGACTATCATCAAAACAAGCAGGATTTCCAGGAAAGCAGTCTTTATCCTGATTTTACTCTTCGCGATAACGCTACCGGTATTGAATTTTTTGTGGAGTGTAAATATCGTTATAGTTTGATAGCGAATAGTTTCAGGTTTAGTAAAAGTTACCAGATAGAACGCTATAAAACGTATAACGATCGCCCCTTTTTCCTTGTTCTGGGTTTAGGAGGTTCCGCCGCGGCGCCTGCAGAAATATTCCTGGCAAACTTTAAGGATTGTCCTTATGTGCATCTTTTCAAAAGGCATTTAAGAAATAAATCTATTCCTGTAAACAAGCCTGTTCTTTCGGCAGAATTATGGAAGCATGAATTCCCGCTACGGTTTCCTGAGAAAAAAATAGCGTAGATGGGAACGACGGGTACCCAACCTACAGAGAGAGCTATGCCTGATCGTTAATGATTCTTATATTTCCAGGTTTCCCGCAAAGTCTTGCCTTCCTTTGTTATTGTTTTTGTAAAGTAACTGCATGAAGATTACCGGCATAGAAATTTTGTTATTTTCTTATCCGGCAACATATTTAATACCAGGCACTGTTAATTAGTTGCGGTTTCAATAGTAAAATAATCCGCCATTGATTTGCCCTGTTTGTCTTTAAAATCTTTGAGCTTCTCCGGCGTAAAGACCGTTGTATCCAAAAGCAGCACTCTTTTGCCCGGCATTTGCATTTTGCTTGCAAGGCCCGACGATTCAAAGCCGGTATTATCCGGTGGTACACCCCGGTGAAAAAGGATCATGCCATCGGCGCTTATATCAAAATAGTAAGAGTCGTTATTGTATACACCTGTAAAATATTGAACGAAATCTTCCCGCTTTCCATATGCAATGCCGATGATCAGTTTGTTTATGTAAGTATGGTCTTTATTAATTTCGGCGATAATATCCGGCCATTTGTTTTTAAAAAAGTCTGCATACGCTTCAAAATCCTCCCTGCTGTACTTTGCGGGAGAAAGGTATAACATGGTAGGCGGGGTATTCAGCTCAAAATCTATTTTATTCTTATATACCGGTGTGTCGCTGAAAAAATAATGCTGCGTATTTGCAAAAATGTCATTGCTGTAGGGACGATCATATATATCAACCGTTTCGTAGTTAAGCGGCACTTTTTTCCTGCTGCTTAATTTTACACTGTAAGTAACGCTGTTGGTAGAAAAGCCTTTTTTCTCTATACTGCGTACTACCACTTTTTCATTTTTATAATCAGTTTCCAGGATATTGTGGCCGTTGGAGCAGCCAGGTATATTAAAAATGGACATAGTAAAAAATATATAAACAAAAATGGGATGAACAAATGAAGGAGGGTGAGCAGTTTTATATAAAGCTTTCATTGTTATGAAATTAGTTTTTCCGGTGAACATTTACATAAAAAACTCTTTTGTGTAATCATAGAACGTGCGGATTGCCGCTGTTGTTGCGATAAATGCAGGACAGGCAAAAACAATTGTACCCCGCATACGCGAAGAGGAACTTATTGCTGATATTTGCATCCCTGATCATTAAAGCTAAACAACCAATGACAAAAAACGTACTATCAGAACTGGCGGCAGGTAAAATGGATTTTGCAGCTTTGCTGGCCTATATTGATGAGCACTATGTCCACATGCCCACCGCTTTTAAAAATGGAGACCAGTATAACCATTCATCTGAAAACCAGGGAAGCGCGAGGGTATTATTTTATGCCCGGTTAAACAATTTAGGCAAGGAGGATACACTCAGGCTGTTTGCGGAACATTATCAAAATGTATTGGATGACCCGGGTGCTGCCAATCATCAAAATATCCGGCAGTTCATGCTTAAAGGGTGGGATGGTGTAGAGTTCGAAGGGCAGGTGTTGTTGCCTAAATAGCCCTTCTTCTAACTGTATTTTCCTAATAGTGCTATATGAAATATACAATAACACTACGCGTTATATATCAATTTAACAGTTGCATCAAATCCTTAATTATGAAAAAGATCAGCTTTCTGTTTTTTTTGATCCCGGCAATACTGGGTGCAGTCAATATCTACGGACAGAAGGTACGACTTATAGAAGGTACCTTACCCGTTTTTAGCAAGAACAAACTGGTGAATGTAGAGTTTTCTTACGACAATATGCGTATAGGCTCATTTAGTAACGAGCAGGAATATATGGATCGTAATATTGAGGAGTTCAATAAAAAAGAAGCCGGCAGGGGAGACAAATGGGCAGAGAACTGGAAGAACGACAAAAAGGAAAAGCATGAGCCTGCCTTTATGGTGTCTTTTAGCGAAAGCGGCTTTATATTAGACGACAAAGCGCCTTATACTATTATTTTCCATACTGTGTTTACGGAGCCGGGGTTCCATGCCGGTCCTGTTAAACGGAGCGCCTATATTAACGCGGAAGCATATATTGTAAATACTGACGATAAGAGTAAGATACTGGCGAAGGTAGCCATTACCGAAGCCCGTGGTAAGGCTTCTATAGGTTCGGGCTACGATACCGGCGGAAGGATTGCCAAGTGTTATACCAGCGCGGCAAAGGCTTTAGCCGGGTTCCTGGCAAAAGGAAAATAACCCGGCTGTAATTCCGGGCAATCTGCCGCTTTGTCTATTCGTTTAATATTGTACAAAAAATCCGCCTACAACTATTGTATTAAATCAGCGAATACCATGTCCATGACTTTTGCCAGGTTACGCGGGTCAATAACAATCTGCAATCCCCGTTTACCGGCGCTGATAACGATATTATCTTCCAGGAACGACAATTCTTCCACATAGGTGGGAAATTGTTTTTTCATTCCAATGGGTGAGCAACCGCCACGGATATATCCTGTTACGTGTTGCAGGTCTTTCATCGGGAGCATTTCACAATTTTTATTACCGGAAGCTTTGGCAACTTTCTTGAGGTCAAGATTAGCATTGCCGGGAATAACCGCCACTATATAAGGATCCTGTTGCCCTTTCAGCACAAGCGTTTTGTATATTTTTTCGGGAGCTATACCAATAGCTTTGGCTACATCAACCGCACTTTGGTGCTCATCCATATCTACTTCATAGGTCCTGAGTTCATAGGGAATGTTCAGCTTATCCAGTATCCTTGCCGCATTGGTTTTGATGATCATACCATAATTATTTTACGTAAGCCTTATGCGAATGATCTTGCTCATACTTTCAGCATTCCCCTGAATCCTCTCACACCATAATATGACTCTGCGCCGTTGTGGTATGTAAATACAGTATCGTAGCGTCTATCACAAAACAACGCGCCGCCAAGCTTACGGATAGGAGAGGGGGTAAGCACCCAGCTTGAAGTTTTCAGATCAAATGCGCCGAGTTGCTGCAATTCCCGGTATTGTACTTCGGTTAAAACATCAATGCCCATTTCGGCTGCCATGCCAATAGCGCTGTGTGCTGGCTTGTGTTCTTTTCGTGATGCCAGCGCTTCGGGATCATAGCATATGCTTCTGCGACCCCCGGGCGTTTCTGCAACACAATCATAGAAAATATATTCGCCCGTCTTCTTATCAAAACCAACAATATCGGGTTCGCCGCCGGTCATCTCCATTTCATTCAGCGTCCATAACTTTCCCGGATCAGCCTCCAGCCTTGCCTGTACTTTCTTCCATTCAATACTTTTATGGCGGTTTTTGTTTTTTTCAAAACGAACCTGTAATATGTTTAGTAATGCTTCAGCCTGCGAAGGGTTGAGTTTGTTTTTTGGTTTCATGTTGTACCTGTTTAGTTTCCATGGCGCCGTATTCGTATCGCTGCGATCACCGCGTTAAAATCATTTCATTGTAAGCAACTTTTCAATATCCTTTTCTAAAGAAGCCGGTGATTTTACAGGTGCATACCTTTTGTAAGGATTGCCTTCACGGTCAATAAGGAACTTGGTAAAGTTCCATTTGATCCTGCTGCCGAAAAAACCGCCGAGCTTATTTTTGAGGTATTTAAACGCGGGGTGCGTATCTTTTCCGTTAACGTTACATTTTTCTGTGAGTGGAAAAGTTACTCCGTGATTGATCTTGCATGCCTGTTCTACTGTTTCATTGGTTTCAGGTTCCTGTCCTGCAAACTGGTCGCAGGGGAACCCTAACACTACAAGACCTTCGTTTTTGTACCGCTGATACAAATTTTCCAGGCCTCCGAACTGTGACGCAAGTCCGCATTTGGTGGCGGTGTTTACAATTAAAACAACCTTTCCCTCAAAATCAGCAAAAGGAATTGATTTGCCCTGGGGCGTCCTGGCTTCCAGTTGATAAAAAGCTTTGTTCATGATTGCAAAGATAGACTTGATCTTTTACTCCAGAAATAAACAGCAAAGCAAAGTGCAACAATTGGTAATACCGCTCCAAATTCGTCTATATAATATTTGGTATTGCCTGTATCGCTGGTAATGGGGGTAAAAATGGATTGTATGAATAAATTATGACTTGCATGAAGTATAGCACCTGTCCATAAGCTTCCTGATTTTATCCGGAACCACGAGAAGATAAAGCTGATGCTGATCACCATTATGGTAAAGCAGGTAAGCCCGTACCAGGCCGGGGTGCCGCTGTTATAATCAGCAAATAAAAGAATCGGGTAGTGCCATAGCGACCATACCAGGCCTGTAATGAATGATGTTTTGGTATAACCAAGCGATTTGAATAATTCCGGAACAAGAAAACCCCGCCATCCTATTTCTTCACCAAGTGCGGTAGCAATACTTGCTGCCATGCCAAAAATGCCCATCAAAATAGTGTAGCAAATTATTACAATTCCATCAGGCAACGATTTTAAACCGAATGAGCCGGCTACCTGGGATATAAATTCTTTATTATAGAATCCTCCCCAGCCGGCTATCCATATAACAAGATACGCTATAAGCGCATATAGCGCAGGAACCAGGTAGCTTTGCAACTGGTATCCCGTTTTACCCCAACGCCATCCCAGTGTAGAGATCTTCCTGTTTAGTATTCGGCAGGTAAGCAAAGCTGCAATACCCGGGCACCACATCAACCCGGTAACATACATGCCAAAACCGCTTCCTAATTTCCCTGTGTGAATGATCAGCGAATAGAAAATAGTGCTTAACGCAAACACAAGCGCTAAAAAGATCAGTGCCGGTTTGAAAGCAGGTTTGTTGCTCGTCATAGTAGTGTGTTGTTATAATAGTATTTTATCCAGCAGAGAAGCGCAGCAGAACGTTGCATATCATGCAGTGTTGCTTGTATAAATTTATTGAATTTATGAATCGTTTAACCCCTTACCATCCATAATTTTTTGTATTGATTTTTCGATCCTTGCTTCACGCGTTTTGGATTGTTTGGGTTGGGCAAAATAAAAAAGATAGGCTCTTTGCCTTCCGGGAGTTAGTGCCCCGAATGCTTTTTTTAATGCTGTATTTTCATGTAGCTTTTTTTGAAATGCTTCCGGAACTTCGTAGTCAGCAGTATCCTTAAGCTTTACTTTCAGTCCTGCTTTTTCTACTTCAATGGCTTCATAGATGTATGCTTTCAGGCTTTTTTTCTGTTTCGTAATTTCTTTTACATCTGTAAAACGGATATGCCGGGCAGATTGCACGTTTTTAGTTTGTTGTATCAAAATGCCTTCTGCATCTTTCAGCAGGGCGCCTTTAAAAAACAGGAAAGCGCAGTATTCTTTAAATACATGTATCAAAACAACATTTGCGCCGTTGTGCCGGTAACAGGGGCAGCCCCATTTCAATACTTCATCAAGCCCGCAATCAAGCGCAATGACTCTCATCTGCCTGATCTCTTTCTGCCATCTTTCATTGTCTTCAAAATAAAAATCTACTTTAGGATTCATATGTGTTAATTGTTGTATATTATCAATATTAAATTAACCAAAATGATCATACAACTGAAGGCATTTTTCTATCCGCAGGCCTGAAATACCAGGATACTACCGTAAGAACGATCAACAATACCGGGCCAAAAAAATCCTTACCACTGTCTCTAACTGCAGCATGTGAAAATATTGCTCCTGACATAGCAAAGAAAAAACCGGCATACCCCCATTCCTTAAGTAACGGGAACTTTGGGATCAGCACGGCTATAACACCCAATATTTTCCAGGCACCCAGGATGGTGAGGAAATAAAGCGGGTAGCCTAAGTGGTTCATCATATCTGCTTCTTCCTTCATTTTTATTAATTGTACAATACCTGTTGAAGTCATTCCCAGTGCCAGCCAGGCGGTGGCGATCCAATAAATGATCTTATTTCGTTTGTTCATACCCGTTATTTTAATTGGTTTGCAATTTGCTGCAGCCTGTCGTGTGCCATATTGATACCATACGCAAAAGGAAGCTTCAATTGTGCATCTCTTAGCTCAGGCGAACGAAAGATCATTTGGATGGTTAGTTTGCTTGTACCAGGCATAAGTGATTCAAACTCCAGGAACTCGATCTGCGCATCGAAGCCGGCATTTGCCATTTCAAAAGTGCGTATGATTTTTTTACCGGGAATGAGATCGTGAATGGTTCCATGCGCTTTAAACAATATGTTTCCCTGCGGGTCGGCTGTTTCAAATTCATAGCCGCCATGTCGCCTGCTTTCCAGCTTCAATACTTTCGTGCCCATCCACTGTGTAATAATATCAGGATTGGTGTACGCTTTAAATAATAATTCAACCGGCAGCTCAAATTCCCTGGTGATCAGTATATCCTGCTTACCATCTTCAGCATGCACTTTTGTTTTTCGTTCCATGATGCTTTATTTTTTTGTTTTATAATGCTTCATTACAGCTTCCAGCCTGTTAAACCTGTCGTCCCACATATTGCGGAAAGGTTCAATAAAGTCTGCGATCTCTTTCATTTTTTTAGGATTGAAATGATAATAATTTTCCCTCCCGTTTTGCTCCTGCTTCAGCAGCCCGCACTCGGTGAGTATTTGGATATGTTTGGAAATGGTTTGCCTGGATGAGTCAAAATTAGCGGCAATAGCACCGGGCGTCATGGCATGAGCGGCTAGCAATGTGAGGATGGCCCTGCGGGTGGGGTCGGCTATTGCCTGGAAAACATCTCTACGTAAATCCATTATGCAGCTATTTGACTGCGAATATACATGCAGTTATTTAGCTGCGCAATTTTTTTTTAATAAGTTCATTACATTGCATGTATGAAAGTATTGATAGTAGAAGATGATTCAACGCTCAGCAAAAACATTGCCCGGGCATTGACCGCTGAAGGAATTGCCACGGAAGCTGTTTTTGACGGGCTGCTGGCAGAAAGGATCTTAAAAAAAGAATATTTTGACTGCGTGGTGATGGATGTGAATCTACCGGGCAAAACAGGTTTTGATGTATGCCGCGATTTCAGAAACTTTAATGCGGCAACCCCCGTTTTAATGCTTACAGCCTTCAGCGAACTGGATGACAAGGTGAAAGGCTATGATTGCGGAGCGGATGATTACCTTACCAAACCTTTTTATATGCGTGAACTGATCCTGCGCATTAATTCCCTCATCAAACGCAATAAAACCCAAAATATAGCTGCAAGAGGAAACGATACCATAACGGTAGATGATATTATCATTCAGCCCGGGATTAAAAAGGTTTTCAGGCAAGGCAGTGAAATTTCCCTTACACGGCGGGAGTACCAGGTATTAATGAAGCTTTGTGAGCATAAAGGAGAAGTGGTTTCAAAAAATGACCTGGTGAAAGAAATATGGGGCACTTCGTTTGATGCCAATACGAATACGATTGAAGTATATGTGAACTTTTTGAGGAACAAGCTCGATAAGCCGTTTGGAAAGAATACGATCAGGACCAGGATTGGTTATGGATACTATCTGGAAACCGAATGAAAATAAGAAACAAAATACTTGTATATTTTTCCGCTACAGTAACCGTACTTACGGCTGTTGCATTATTCGTTATCTATCTCCTGTTTTCATCTTACCGCGAAGAAGAATTTCAGCAAAGGCAAAAGGATAAAATAATTTCAACGCTTCATTTTATAGCAGAGATCGGAAAGTCAGACCATGAATTGACAGAAGCGTTAGACAGGATTACCATCAATTCTTTGCTGGATGAAAAGCTGCTCATTTTCGACAGCGCCAAAAAGCTGATCTATTCCAGTCTCGATGATCTGCCCATCAGCTATTCAACCAACCTGCTCAATAATTTGTCTTCCAGTAACAGTTGGATAGAAACGAAGGAAGGCTTGTATGACGTAGTGGCTATTCATATTAAATCGGGCGGCAAATATTTTTATGGTATCAGTAAAGCCTACGATGAGTTTGGCTATTCAAAGCTTTCTTACCTCCGTAATATCCTGCTTGCCGTATTTGCCGCCATTACTATAGCGGTAGTACTGATATCGTTGTTCCTGGCTAAACGGATCGCTAAGCCTATTGTAACCCTTGCCGGCTTACTAGGCAACTACAAGCCGGAAGAGCAAAAACTACCTAACCAACTGCAAACAACCACCTACGAAATCAATTACCTGAATGATAAGTTTAATGAGCTGCTGAAAAGAACCAATGAAGCGTTCGCGTTTCAAAAGCATTCCATTCATCACATTTCCCACCAGCTAAAAACACCCATTGCCGTTTTGGTTTCTGAACTGGAGATCATAAAAAACAATGCGGAAAACGATCAGATGAAGGAAGAGCTTGATACACAAATAGGAAAAACAAAATCTCTTGCGGATATTATTAACGTGCTGCTGGAGCTTTCGAAGTTTGAATCGGGGCAACCCGTTCAGAAATACCCGGCACGAATGGATGAGCTTATTTTTGACTGTATCCAGGAATTAAACAGCATTCATCCTTCCTTTCACTTTGAGGTAAACTATTTTCCCGAAGAAGCAGATCCGGATAAGCTTACGCTGGATATCAACGAAATGCTTACCAGGCAGGCTTTTCAAAACCTGTTAGCCAATTGCATTGCTTACAGCAATAATGCCAGGGCAGAAATAAAGTTTGACTGTTCGGATGACAAAGTATTGAAGATTTTGATCATTAATTCCGGAAAAACACTGTCTAAGGAGGAAGATCAATATCTTTTTAACCACTTTTTCAGGGGAGAAAACAGCCGGAGTAAAATCGGGTTCGGATTAGGACTGGCTTTAACAAAAGAAATTGTAACGCTTCATTCCGGCACCATTAGCTATTCAAGCCCCACCGAAGGTGTCAATGTATTTGAGACCCGCTTTCCTTTAAGCTGAATTTTATCTGGTTTAAGCTGTTTTTAAGGTATCAGTGCGCACATTTGCACCTACATTGAACAATAGTACATGAGCGGCATTATCTGCAGGATAGCTTCTTCCACAACCTTATTCTTGTTTTCCATACAGGCTTATACGCAGGATACATTAAGTATAAGCATTTCACAGGCTGACAGCATTTTCCTTAAAAACAGCTTTTATTTACTTTCCGCCTCCATGAATGTTGAAGCAGAAAGAGCGCAGGTACTGCAGGCAAAACTGTATCCCAACCCTGTATTTACCGCCGACCTGAACGCGTACGACCCTGAGCATAAAAAAGCTTTTCACGTAGGTCAGCAGGGCCAAAAGGGGTTCCAGGTTGAACAGTTGATCTTGCTGGGCGGGAAGCGGAAAGCGGAGATAGAAATGGCAAAGACCAACACAGCCATTGCGGAAATAACATTGCAGCAAATAGCGCGAAACCTGAAATACCAGTTGCACAGCAGTCTTTATTCGCTTGGGCTGCAGGAGTCATTATTAAAAAAATACGATCAGCAACTTTCTTTACTGGACAATTTACTTTCAGCTTATCAAACACAGGTTGATAAAGGAAATATTGCTTTAAAAGAACTGGTACGGCTGAAAGGCGCTTATCTCAAGCTGAACAACGATCGTTCTGAACTGTTAAATGAACATTTCGGTACACAAGCCATCCTGCAGAAGATTTTGCAGGTACAGGATATTATACGGTTTGAATTTTCCGAAGCGGATTTAATGGAGTATATAAAACCTGTTTCACTGGAAGATCTCAAAGCTACGGCAATGGCTAACCGTCCTGACTTACTGATCCTTCAGCAACAGAGCCTGCTTGCACAGCAGTATTTGCAATATCAAAAAAAATTAGCTGTGCCCGATATTAACCTGTTTAGTTCTTATGATCAGAACAGCGGGGCGTTCCGGAACCAGGTCAACGCGGGGTTTTCTATTCCGTTGCCCTTATGGAACAGGAACCAGGGCAATATTAAAGCCGCTCAATTCAAATTGCAGGAAACGGAATACCAGGTTAAAGCAATGCATAATGAAGTGAACAGTGAAATACAAAACGCGTATGCCCGTTACATACAGCATGTTTCCGAATACAAAAAGGCAACCCACATGTATAACCAGGATTTTGAATTGGTGTATAATGGTATGACGGATAATTTCCAGAAACGAAATGTATCTATTGTTGAGTTTACTGATTTTTTTGAAAACTACAGCGAAGCGTTAACAGAGCTTACCCGTATTAAAACACAATTGGTTACTGCCGCGGAAGAATTGAATATGCTTACCGGCAAAGACCTTTATTAAATATAATATTCCAGTTTATGCCTTATAAATGCAACAGTTACATAGTATGTATACTGGTTTCCGTTATTCTTTCAGCAATGGCAGGTTGTAAAAATCAGCAGGCAGAGGAAACCTCGGTGGCTTTTTCAATGAGCGATACCATGTACAAGCAGTGTGAGTTTGCCGAAGCAAAAATACAACCGGTAAAGGATGAGATCCGCCTGTTTGGAAAGATAACCGCAGATAACAATAAAACCGCCCAGGTATATACGGTATTAAGCGGTGTGGTAAAATCCATTAACGTAGGATTGGGCGACCATGTAAACCAGGGGCAGTTACTGGCAGTTTTGCAAAGCAGCGAAGTAGCAACGTTTCAACAGGAAAAATTAGATGCTACGAATGATATTGTAATTGCGGAAAAGAACCTGCAGGTGCAGAGAGACCTGTTTTCAGGAAAGCTCAATTCCGAAAAAGATGTGGCAGCGGCGGAAACAGAGTTACAAAAAGCAAAAGCAAGGCTGGACAGGATAAACGAAATACACAAAATATATCGTTTGAAGGCTGGCTCAACCTACGACATAGTAGCGCCGATCAGCGGGTTTGTGCTTACCAAAAATATCAACATCAACGAATTGCTCCGCTCCGATGAGAATGAGCCGCTCTTTTCCATTGCCGAGATGAATGAAATATGGGCGGTTGCCAATGTAAATGAAAGCGACATATCACAAATAAAAGAAGGCTATGATGTGGTGGTAAATACCGTTGCTTTTCCTGATTTAAATTACCAGGGAAAGATTGAAAAGATCTACAATCTCATTGACCCGGAAACCAAGGCGATGAAAGTGCGTGTGAGGATCCCCAATCCTGATTTCAAATTAAAGCCCGATATGAACTGCACGGTAAACGTAAGCTTTTCTGAAAAAGAGCAAATGCTCACTGTGCCTACTGCGTCCATCATCTTCGATAAAAGCAAATACTGGGTAATGGTATTCAAAGACCGCCATAATATAGAAACCCGGCAGGTGGAAATTCACAATCAACTGCGGGATGTTACCTATATTAAAAGCGGGATACAGGAAGGAGAAACGGTTATTTCAAAAAACGGGTTGCTTATTTATGATGCATTGAATGATTAACAATTTGAACAATGAACTCGTTTATAAAAAAAATAATTTCCTTTTCGCTCAAAAATAAATTCTTTACTTTTTTTTGGGTAGGCATTTTAGTGATTGCCGGCACTTTCAGCTTCATCAAAATACCTATTGAAGCGTTTCCCGATGTTACCAATACCCAGATCATTATTGTTACGGAATGGAACGGCAGAAGCGCTGAAGAAGTAGAGCGGTTTGTTACAACGCCTATTGAAATAGCGATGAACAGCGTGCAACGCAAAACAAATGTACGCAGCATTACCATGTTTGGACTGTCGGTCATTAAAATCATTTTCGAAGACGATGTGGAAGATTTTTTTGCGCGGCAGCAGGTAAATAACCAGTTGAGAAATGTGTCGCTGCCGGATGGCGCGGAACCCGATGTGCAACCGCCCTACGGACCTACAGGGGAAATATTCCGCTATGTTTTAAAAAGCCTGCCCACCACCGGGCAGGCAGGCGATCAACGTGATACCAGGGATCTGCTGACCATTCAAAACTGGACCATTGACCGCGAGCTGCGCAGGGTGCCCGGGGTAGCGGATATAGTAGCTTTTGGCGGACAGGAAAAAATATACGAGATATCTGTTGATCCGGTTAAGCTGCAACAGTATGATCTGACGCCGCTGGAATTGTACGAAGCGGTAAGCAAATCGAACCTGAATGTGGGCGGCGATGTAATTGAAAAGAACGGACAGGCTTATGTAGTGCGGGGTATAGGGCTGCTGGACAGCAAAGCTGATATTGAAAACACCATTGTAGATATTTTTAACGGTAACCCGCTTTTGGTAAAAAATGTAGCAAGGGTTCAGGAAGCCA
This sequence comes from Chitinophagaceae bacterium, assembly GCA_019638595.1. Classification (GTDB taxonomy): domain Bacteria; phylum Bacteroidota; class Bacteroidia; order Chitinophagales; family Chitinophagaceae; genus Agriterribacter. The sequence continues at coordinate 189,730 of JAHBTJ010000004.1, read as the reverse complement.
GCGCGCCCAGGGTAGGGCAGGCAGGCCTAAACGACAATGATGATGTGGTGGAAGGAATAATAGTGATGCGGAAAGGCGAAAACCCAAGCGAAGTGCTGGCGAGAGTTAAAGAAAAAATACAGGAGCTTAATACCGGCATTTTACCATCCGATGTGAAAATGGAAACCTTTTACGACCGGGATAACCTGATGGCATACTGTACCAAAACCGTAATGCACAACCTGGCGGAGGGTATTATCCTGGTTACGGTTATTGTATTCCTGTTTATGGCCGACTGGAGAACTACGGTTATAGTGGCGGTGGTAATCCCGTTATCCTTACTATTTTCCTTTTTAATGCTGAAGCTGAAGGGAATGAGCGCCAACCTTCTTTCCCTGGGCGCTATAGACTTCGGTATTATCATAGATGGCGCGGTGGTAATGGTAGAAGGCATTTTTGTAGCCTTGGATCATAAAGCGCATAAGGTTGGTATGGAGCGCTTTAACAAGCTGGCAAAAATGGGCCTCATCAAAACCACCGGAATACAAATGGGTAAAGCCATTTTCTTTTCCAAGCTCATTATTATATCAGCATTGCTCCCCATATTTTCTTTTGAAAAGGTAGAAGGAAAAATGTTTTCACCATTGGCATGGACGTTAGGTTTTGCCCTGCTTGGCGCGCTTTTATTTACGCTCACCTTAGTACCCGTACTGTGTTCATTATTACTTCGCAAAAACGTGCGGGAAAAAGACAATTTCTTTACACGGTTTGTAAACAAAATGGTGGCAAAAGGTTTTGGATGGACTTTTGCGCACAAACGCCTCACCTTGTTTATAGCAGGCATATGCTTTATGCTCACTGTTTTTTCTACCCGCTGGCTGGGAACAGAATTTTTACCGCAACTGAATGAGGGTGCATTATGGGTAGAGGCAAAAATGCCTATGAGCTATTCTTTGCCTAAAACAGTGGAAACTGTGAGTGTTTTAAGAAAAGAGCTGATGAAATTTCCCGAGGTGAACGGCGTTTTGTCGCAAACCGGCAGAAGCAATGACGGAACCGATCCCAGCGGGTTTTATTATGTGCAAATGCAGGTAAATCTAAAACCCAAAGAAGAATGGAAACGAAAAATATCCCTGGATGACCTGGTGGAAGAAATGGATAAGCAACTGAAAAATTACCAGGGCATCAATTACAATTATTCGCAGCCTATTATTGATAATGTTGCCGAGGCGGTAGCGGGAATGAATGCATCCAACGCTATAAAAATATATGGCGACAATTTAAACAAGCTCGATGAAATAGCCAACCGCGTAATTGAACAGATAAAAGATGTGCCTGGGATAAAAGATGTTGGCATACTCCGTAATATAGGACAGCCCGAGCTAAGCGTATTGCTGGATGAGGAAAAAATGGCCATTTATGGTATTACCAAAGCCGATGCGCAGGCTGTAATAGAAATGGCCATTGGCGGTAAAACAGCCACGCAAAAATATGAGGGTGAAAAAAAGTTCGATATCAGGATACGGTACGAAAAGGAGTATCGTAAAAACGAAGAAGACATTATGATGCTGATGATACCCAGCATCACCGGCAATAAAATCCCGCTCAAGGAAGTGGCGGAAGTGAAACAGGTAACAGGCCCGGCCTTTATTTACAGGGATAATACCAAACGGTTTATCGGTGTAAAATTTTCTGTTCGCGAAAGAGATCTGGGTAGCACCATAGCCGAAGCGCAGCGGAATGTGAATGCCCATATCAGTTTGCCGCAGGGGTATACCATTGGGTGGACGGGTGAATTTGAAAACCAGGTCAGGGCAAGTGAACGGCTTTCGCAGGTGGTTCCTATCAGCTTAATACTCATTTTCGTTTTGCTGTTTATCATGTTCAGCAACGCAAAGGATGCCGGGTATGTTCTTATTAATGTACCCTTTGCATTGATTGGAGGTATTCTTGCCCTGCATATTACAGGCGTCAATTTTGGTATATCGGCAGGCGTGGGATTTATTGCCCTGTTTGGTATTTGTGTACAAAACGGTGTCATTCTCATTTCAGAATTTCATAAACAAACCAAAACAATAAGCAACCTGAACCAGGCGATCGTTAATGCGGTTAAGGTAAGAACACGCCCCGTGGTAATGACCGCGTTAATGGCTGCAATAGGGCTGTTGCCCGCTGCCGTTAGTACCGGCATAGGCTCCGAAAGCCAGAAGCCCCTGGCAATAGTTATTATCGGGGGATTGGTTACAGCTACGGTCTTTACATTGCTTGTTTTCCCTATTGTGTATCATAAAGCCCTGCATTTACGTGAACAGAGAAGAAAAGCGGTGGTTTAACCCGTTACATTACTTATTCAGCTTTATCTCCTCAATGGTATGATTAAGCCTGCTTCTTTCGGCAGCAAAAGCCATCAGGTGACTGACTACCGAAACGTCAATAGTAGAAGATAATATGCCGGCATTCTGGTGCCCTACCGCCTGCACCCAATCCTGCACCAGGCGGTGGTCGCCTCCGCCGTGAAAATCTGTTTTCAGGCTCCAACTGGTTTGCTGGCCGGTTCGGAAGTCGGTAATGGTATATGTTTCCATATCGCCTACAATATCTCCTTTGGTTCCCATGATCCTTGTGCATCTTCCTTCGTAGGAGGTTAATCCTTCCATAGAAAATACCGCGGTAATGTTTTTTCCAAAGCGGATGTTAACGGTAATATGATCCGGCTGATCGTTGTCCATCCTGTAAACACAACGCCCGTAGTCGGTAGTTTTCAATTTCTTCAGGATGATATAGTCCCAGTTTTTTCTTTGCTCCGGCAAATCAAAAACATACAATCTTTTGCGGTCGCGGTAATAGATCTGCAGTGCAGAGAAAGGACAACTGCCTTCAACGGCGCATCCGTCTGTACACCTGTCGGTACTGCCTTCGGGAGCATTGTTGCGGGTAAAATGCCTGAGCCCGCCGTAACATTGAAGGTCTTCAACGGGTTCGTTAATGAGCCAGCGCAAGATATCAGTATCGTGGCACGATTTCGCTAAAATAATGGGTGAAGTTGTTTTACTGTTGTGCCAGTTGCCGCGTACATAAGAGTGTGCCATATGCGAAAAGCCAATAGGTTCCATATGCTGAACGCTCACTATATCGCCGATTGTTTTAGCAGTAATAATTTCCTTCAATTGCCTGAAGTAAGGTGAATATCGCAGCACATGGCATACCCCTACGATCCTGCCGGTTGATACAGCTTTTTCGTGTATACGCCTGCATTCTTCTTCCGTTAAGCCAATGGGCTTTTCCAAAAGTACGTCATATCCTTTATCAAGCGCCTGCAGGCATACCGGGGCATGTAGCTGGTCGGGAGTAGCAATGATCACCGCATCGGCGAACTTTTCTCTTTTAAAAACATCTTCCCAGGTATAAAACCTGTTAGCGGCGATAATTTTGTGCTTTCGGGCAAAACGCCCGTTGCGTATAGCATGACTGTCGGCAACTCCTACCATATTTAATTCATCGGGGTGAATAAGCGCATAGTCGGCATATATATTCCCCCTGTTCCCGGCGCCGATCAGTATGGCTGTAACAGGTTTGGGTAAAGGCTTATGAAGCGGGTTTTTATAAATATCGTGTTTAAGCCCAAATAGTGTCGCTATTTCATGCCAGGTTAAAAGTAAAGACTCCGTTGCCTGGTTAAATGTGTCTCTTGCTATATTCCTGAAAGAAAAGTTTTTAAAAGGCATATTGATTTTTTAATTCATCCCGGTTCGTCTATTCCCTGTAAATTAAAGAAACATCTGTCATCTCACAAATTGATACAGGTGTTAATCTGTTGTAAAAAGTGTTACCTCTGCTACGTTATAATGTAAATGCACAGATCATGCCATCAACGGGAGGATTCATGTAAAATACGGCGGCTGTTTTGTCCGGATAAAGATTTTCATCTTCCTTTAAACAGCTCACAGCAAACTATACACGAAGTGAAAACAGGTTTTAATGAAGTCAGTAAAAGTTCCAGTATCTACCTGGTTGGGGGGGATTTATATGAAAACAAAAGGGGAGACAGACCACGTGTTTGATTCAGTTTTCCCTTAATTTATTTACAAGGTTGATATACTCCTGCATGGCGGCGTCTTTTGATTTGCCCTTCAGGCTGAGCCAGGCCTCGTATTTGGCTTTGGCTACAAAATCAAAAGGATTGGCAGGAGGTTCAGAAGTATTGTCGCCTTCGGTAGACTGCTTGTACAGCGAATACAATTGAAGCAATGTATCGTTACTGGGTTTTTCTGAAAGTAATTTGCTGGCAGCCGCAGCTTCTTCAAATTGTTGTAACAGATCCATAATGCTTTTTGCAGTGAAAATAATAAGTATACCGGTAATACTCAAGTATTTGCCATAAATATTATTTATTGCTGAATATTAGGGCGTTTACAGCAGCTCATGAATATTTTTGGTGATATTTTCGGTGATCTTACGCATAGGCAGGTCATTGCTGTCTTTTCCAAAGGGCTCTTCAATTTCTTCTGCAATCAGCTCCAGGCTGGCCAGTACATAAAAGATAAAGGCAACTATGGGTGCTACATAATAACCTAATGCAAATACATACCCGAAAGGAAGTGTCATTACATATATAAAAATGAATTTTTTTATAAAAGCGCTGTAAGAATAAGGAATAGGGGTGTTCTTTATTCTTTCGCAGGCGCCGCATATATCGGTAAAAGACGACAGCTCATTGTTAAGCACTATCAACTGGTCGCCTGTTATTGTATGCTGCTTATACAGGAGGTTGATCCTTTGAAACATAAGCATGGCGATCTGGTTGGGAATATGCTTTTTTACGTCAACTGATGCCAGTTCGGGATGCTCTTTTTCATCAAGCATGAAACGTGTGGTTTCCGACTGCAGATGATCCATAAGCGTGGTAGCATACAACGGGATCATCTTTTTAAAGAAATTCCTGGACGATGCGTCACTTCCATCCAGCATGGTGTTGAGCTTTATGGCAAGGTTACGGCTGTTGTTCATCAGTCCTCCCCACATTTTCCTGCCTTCCCACCAGCGGTCGTAGGCTGTGTTGGTTCTGAATACCAGCAGCATGGAAATGGCAAAACCAAGCAGGTTGTGCATAACGGGTATGTTCTTTACCCAGCTTTTGTCAGAAAGATGGAGGTATTCTATTTCCCATACGGCTATACCCAAAGCGTATACAATAAAAAACAGGATCAAAGGCGAAAGCTTTCTTACAGTATCTGCCTTATGAAATTGAAAAATAATTCCAAACCAGTCTTTCGGATTGTAAATAAGCATGTATAGCTGTTTATGGAACAAATATAATAGTCCGGGATAATTTTACAGGTATTGTTTATACAGGGGCACACCCCGGGGTTACCCGTAAAAACGGGGTAGCTGAAGTAAATGGTAAATCGCTTACCTTTGCCCACCTGAAAAATGAGGGAAAGCGCATGAAGCATATCCGCAATTTTTGTATTATAGCCCACATTGACCACGGAAAAAGTACCCTGGCCGATCGTTTATTGCAAGTAACCAATACCATCAGCGATAGGGAAATGATGGACCAGGTGCTGGATGACATGGATCTGGAGCGGGAGAAAGGCATTACCATTAAAAGCCATGCTATACAAATTGATTACAGGTATAACAACGGGCAGCAGTATACTTTAAATTTGATTGATACTCCCGGTCATGTGGATTTTAGCTATGAAGTAAGCCGTGCGCTGGCCGCCTGCGAAGGTGCTTTGCTGCTGGTAGATGCTACCCAGGGCATCCAGGCGCAAACGATCAGCAATTTATACCTGGCAATTGAAAATGACCTGGAGATCATTCCGGTGATCAATAAAATTGATATGGACGGGGCGATGATTGAAGAGGTGAAAGACCAGATCATTGACCTGATAGGCTGCAAACCGGAAGACATTCTTTTGGCAAGCGGGCGTACCGGGTTAGGGGTGGATGCTATACTGGAAGCGATCGTTGAGCGTATTCCGGCGCCCGAAGGCGATCCTGCCGCCCCTTTGCAGGCTTTGATCTTCGACAGTGTTTTTAATTCGTTCCGCGGCATTATAGTTTACTACCGCATTTTGAACGGTTGCATAAAAAAAGGCGATAAAGTAAAGTTTGTATCTACCGGGCAGGAATACGAAGCCGATGAGATTGGGATACTAAAATTAAAGATGACTGAAAAGAGTGAAGTGCTATGCGGAGATGTGGGATACATTATTACCGGTATTAAGAACGCGAAAGAAGTAAAAGTAGGGGATACCATTACATGGGCAAACAACCTTAAACCGGTAGCCATCAAGGGATTTGAAGAGGTAAAGCCAATGGTTTTCGCGGGTATATTTCCTGTAGTTACCGAAGATTTTGAAGAGCTGAGAGATTGCATGGACAAGCTGCAGTTGAACGATGCTTCGCTTACTTTTGAGCTGGAAACTTCACAGGCATTGGGTTTTGGCTTTCGTTGCGGCTTTTTGGGATTGCTGCACATGGAGATCATCCAGGAACGACTGGAAAGGGAGTTTAATCAAACCGTGATCACTACGGTACCCAACGTTAGCTTTATAGCATATACAACCAGGGGTGAAAAATTTATTGTAAACAACCCTGCCGAAATGCCCGATGTGGTGAAAACGGACAGGCTGGAGGAACCTTTTATCAAAGCGCAGATCATCACAAAACCGGAGTACATTGGTAATATTATGACCCTGTGCCTCGGTAAAAGAGGCATGCTCATTAACCAGAGCTATATTACCACCACCCGTGTAGAGCTGATATTTGAAATGCCGCTTACCGAAATAGTGTTCGACTTTTATGATAAGCTGAAGAGCCAGACCCGCGGGTATGCGTCGTTTGATTATCACCCGATCGGTTACCGCGAAGCAGATATCGTAAAGATGGATATATTGCTGAACGGCGACAAGGTGGATGCCTTAAGCGCACTGATACACCGCAGCAGGGCAGAAGATTTTGGAAGAAAGCTCTGTGAAAAGCTGAAAGAGCTATTACCACGCCAGCAATTCCAGATAGCCATACAGGCAGCTATAGGTGCAAAAATTGTTGCCCGCGAAAATATTTCAGCCATGCGCAAAGATGTTACCGCTAAATGTTATGGTGGTGATATCAGCCGTAAGCGCAAGCTCCTGGAAAAACAAAAAGAAGGTAAAAAGCGGATGCGCCAGATAGGCAATGTGGAAGTGCCGCAGGAAGCTTTCCTGGCGGTATTGAAGCTGGACAGTTGAGGTATATCAGAATCAGCTTACAGGCACTCAACAGTAAACAGGCTGTGCTGGCTGGCTGTACTAAAGTCTCTCCATACACGATTGATTTCAGAAGAAGCGTCAACTGCTACAATACCGCAAAAGGGAAACAAGGTATTGACGGTATTTCGTGCAGTTTTGACCAGCGACTGGCAGGCGACCGTTACCGAGTTCAGATCTTCGCTGCGCCATTGTTTTGTTTCAAGTCCTTTTGCCCACACGGCATCCATTGTTTCAAAAAGCAGGATCCGGTCTGCTTCAAATTTTGTTTTGCTCCTTCCAAGGCACTCAAACACATCGCATGCCTGCTCTATAGTATACCCCTTCTGTTTCACCCTGCTGTGGAACAGCGCGTGGCACAGATCAATAAAATGAGAAGTAATGCCTGAAAAATTAGCAGCTATGGTCAGTTCTGCAAACTGTATAAACGGGAAGTAAAAGACGGGCTGCGGTAGCCTGGCTGTTAACGGACTTATGGAAAATGCCCTGTTGGCAGCCACCGGCAGGTTTTCAACGGAAAAAGAATGGCTGGCAGTTGCCTTCATTCCTATACAATTCCATTCGTTTATGATTTTTACTTCTTCCCTTTTAAATAAGAAAGCTGCTATTGTAGTATTACCTGCCTCATCCGTTACGGGAATGCCATCTTTTTCAATACGGCAATTGGCAGTAAAGTGCGTAGCATGCGGAGAGCCGGTAGCATATTTCCAGAATCCGGAAATAAGGTATCCATTGTTCGTTAATGCCGCTTTCCCGGTAATAGCGCCGCTGCCCGAAAGGCAAATCCGCGACGGGACGGCGAAAACTTCATCACGTAGTTCGGGAGACAGGAAACCTGCGAACCAATTCGCGCCCGAGCAGAGTGTAACTGTCCAGCCAAAGCTGCCGTCTGCCTTGGCAAGGCTTTCCTGTAGCCGGGTAGCTTCCGGCAGGCTCATTTCCAACCCGCCTAAGGAGCGGGGTACAAAAAGATTAAACCAGTTGTTGTTATTAATAAGTGCCAGTTGTTCCGTTGTAAGTTGCCCGGCTTTTTCCGATAGAAAAGCGCTATTACGGATCTGCTCTATCTGTTCTTCCGTAAGTAATGAAGAAGGCGCGGATATTGAATTCATAGCCCTGCAAAATTAATCCTCAATTATTACTCTTCGAAAAAATCTTATATTCATTACATCAAACAATTTTAATGATGAAAAAGTATTTTCTGACAGGGGTAATTTTGATAACCGCTGTCAATATTATCCAAGCGCAGAAAGTATATCAGCAGATCCGTGAAAAGGCAGGCGCGCTACAACCACAGTTAACAGAGTGGCGAAGATACCTGCACGAACATCCTGAACTTTCGAACAGGGAAGTGAAAACAGCGGCTTATATAGAAGCTCATTTGCGGAGCTTAGGCCTGGAAGTATCCGCTAATATTGCCAAAACCGGGGTAGTAGGAATTTTAAGGGGAGGTAAACCTGGTCCTGTAATTGCGCTCCGTGCCGATATGGATGCTCTGCCTGTTAAAGAAAGGACAGATGTGCCTTTCGCTTCAAAAGTGGAGGCGGAGTATCTCGGGCAAACCGTTCCTGTAATGCATGCGTGCGGGCACGACAGCCATATGGCTATTTTAATGGGAACCGCATCGGTATTAAGCGCTATGAAAAAAGATGTTCCCGGTATCGTGAAATTTATATTTCAGCCTGCCGAAGAAGGTCCTCCGGGCGATGAAGAAGGAGGAGCGCCATTAATGATCAAAGAAGGAGTAATGGATAATCCCAGGGTAGAAGCGATTTTCGGGCTGCATATTAATGCGCAAACGCCCATTGGGGAGATCAAATACAAGTCGGGAGCTGAAATGGCAGCAAGCGATTGGTTTACCATTAAAGTACGGGGAAAACAATCGCACGGTTCGCAGCCCTGGAGTGGGGTAGATCCGGTAGTTATTGCCGCCCAGATTATACAGGGGCTGCAAACCATTGTAAGCCGGCAGCAAGATCTTACAAAAGCGCCTGTAGTGATTACTGTGGGCAAGATACATGCAGGGGTGCGGAACAATATTATTCCCGAAGAACTTATAATGGATGGTACTATCAGGACGCTGGACAGCGATATGCACAAAGATGTTCATGAGCGTATTCGTAAAACAGCCGAACATATTGCTGCGGCAGGCGGCGCTACGGTGGAGGTAAATATTGATACCAAAACAGAGGTTACTTATAACAACCCGGCGCTTGTAAAAAAGATGCTTCCCTCGCTGGAAGCCGCTGTAGGAAAAGATAAAGTGCTTGAAACGGAGTGGACTACAGGGGCGGAAGATTTTTCATTTTTTGGAAAAAAGGCTCCGGCTTTCTTTTTCTTTTTGGGAGGCATGCCGGCCGGGCAGGATCCGAAAAAAGCGGTGCCGCATCATACCCCCGATTTTTTTATTGACGATAGCATGCTGGATGCCGGCGTGCGTGCCTTTTGTAATATTGTATTTGACTACGCCAAACCATAGCCGGGCGGCTGTACGGCCTATATTAATAGCAAAAGCCGGAAGTTTTATTCCGGCTTTTGCATATATGAATTTATCACTCTTTTCTTATCCAAATATTCCACCCTTTTTCAGGGTTACTGCGCCTTCACCAATTTTAAAGCCATTCTGGTAAACCTCAACTTTATAGGTACCGGGCTTGTATTTATCAGCCTGCTTCAAATCAAAGCTTACATTTTTGCGTTTGCCTTGTTCGTAGTCAATAGATACTTTATTGGTAAATTCTTTATCACCGTCTTCCCTTGTAGTAACAGTTCCCGAGCCAAGCCCTTCTTCTTTTATTACCACACCTTCGGGTGAAGTAACAATTACATACAGGTCTTTAGTGCCGGTAAGCGCCAGCCTGTTCTCAACATCGAAAGACACGCGGAACTTATCAGCTCTTTTAGCTTTGGATGTTTCTTTTTCCTTTCCGCTTTTCTTCTCGTCAATAGCGGCAATATGGAAATTGGCGGCATTTAAAGTAGAACCAACATCCACCTTACCTGTCAGGTCTTTATTTTCGGTTACTTTTACACTAAGCGTATCAGTTAACTGCTGCTTTTCGGTAGTCAATTGCTGGTTATCTGCTGTAAGCTTAATGTTTTCACCTGTAAGCCTTTCTACTTCTTTGATATACTCTTCTATTTTCCCGTTCAGCGAATTGATCAGTTTACGGGCTTCTGCAAGATCAGCAGCCGTGGCATTAGATTTGCCGATGAGTGATTTGATCCTTGCCCTCATGTCTGACACATCCTTATCGCGTGTTTTAACAAGACTGTCGAGCTTGGTATTTTCGGAGGTCATCTTATCCAAACGGATCTCGGCTGCCTGGTAATCTGTAAGCAACTGGTTCCTTACAGAATCCAAAGAAGCATATTGCACATCCTTTTGCTGGATAACTTCCTTGGTTTTACTTTTATCATAAATAATATAACCCCATGTACCTAACAATGCGGCTATTAATACACCGTATATTATACCGCGGTTATCTTTTCTTGGTGGTTGAGATGGGTTCGTAGAAGGATAATTTGAAGCGCTCATAAATGTTTATTTTTTTTTGTTTTAAGCAATTAATGTAACTATGATATATCAGCTAAACCTGACAAATTTATTGGTAATTGATATTGAAACTGTTCCATCAGTACCTGATTTTCAATGCTTAGATGAACAATGGAAGGTACTCTGGGAGGACAAGATTTCCAAAATCATGCCAGAAAATTTTTCACCCGATGAAACATACCTGCAAAGAGCCGGGATATTGGCGGAATTTGGTAAGATCATTTGTATTTCAACCGGCTTTTTTTATCATGCCCCGGAAGGTAAGACCTGCTTTAAAATAAAGTCTTTCAGTGGCGATGATGAAAGCGTTGTTTTAAGATCGTTTATTGATTTGTTAAATAAATACCGTGAAAAACGGGGGCAGTTTTCTATGGCCGGGCACAACATTAAAGAATTTGACGTTCCTTATATATGCCGGCGGATGCTCATAAACAATATCCCGCTGCCCGATTATCTTCAGCTCAGTGGTAAACGCCCCTGGGAAACCAATATTGTGGATACGATGGAGTTATGGAAGTTTGGCGATTATAAGAATTATGTTTCCTTAAAATTACTGGCGGCTGCATTAGGCCTGGAAACTCCCAAAGACGATATTGACGGCAGCATGGTGAGAAGCGTGTATTACGAGGAGCAGAACCTGCCCCGTATTGTTACGTATTGCCAGAAAGATGTGGTTACCGTAGCCAATATCATTTTAAGGTTTAAACATTTGCCCTACCTGGAAAAGGAAAATATTATAATTACGGAATAGCAGAACTGGCTTGTTATACATGCGCAGCGCTGCTTTTGTAGCTGAACGCATCCAATCTCAAATTTCGAATGTCAAATCTCAAATTTGAAATAGCTTTGGACTGAATTATGAGCACTGAAAAAATACTTACCGACTGGAAACAGAAAAAGTTTAAGCCCATATACTGGTTAGAAGGGGAGGAGTCTTATTATATTGACCAGGTAGTGGATTATGCCGAGCATTCGATATTACCGGAGTCGGAAGCCGGTTTTAATTTAACTGTTTTTTATGGTAGGGACGCCAACTGGTCGGAGGTTGTAAACGCCTGCAGACGTTATCCCATGTTTGCCGATAAACAGGTTGTAATATTAAAAGAAGCGCAACAAATGCGCGACCTGGAAAAGCTGGAAGGATATATAGAGCATCCGCTGGCATCTACCATTTTCGTGGTGGCGCATAAGGAAAAGAAAGTGGATGGCAGAAGCCGTATGGCAAAGCTTTTAAAGGACAAAGCGGTGCTGGTATCCACCAAAAAAATGTACGACAGCCAATTACCTGAATGGGCTAATGAACTGGTTGCCTCAAAAGGATATACCATTTCACCTAAAGCTTTAATGCTGCTGGTAGATCATATAGGCAATGACCTGGGGCGCATTAATAACGAGATAGATAAGCTGCTGATGAATGCAGGCAACAGGAAAACTATTACGGAGGAGGATATTGAATTATACGTAGGCGTTAGTAAAGAGTATAACGTTTTTGAGCTGCAGAACGCCCTTTTGCGAAAAGATACCGGTAAGGCCATGCGCATCATCCAGTATTTTGAATCCAATCCCAAGGTGGGGCCCATACAACTGGTGCTGCCTTCCCTGTATAATTTCTTCAGTAAAGTATATATACTTTTTTCGGCGCAAACAAAGGATGAGAAAGCAGCGGCGGCCTTGCTGGGAGTGAATCCTTATTTTGTAAAAGATTACCTGGCGGCTGCCAAAAATTACGGGTATGAGGGTGTGGAAAAAACATTATTGCTCCTGCACCAGTACAATCTTAAAAGTATAGGAATAAATAGCCCGGGAACGGAAGATGCATCTCTTATGAAAGAGCTGGTTATGAAAATGGTCATGTAATACATGACCATTTTCATAATGCCGTTAAAGACGTTTTTATTCGGGAATCACGATCTTGCTGTCTGGATGTGCTTTACCATTATGACAGGTTAAGCAGGTAAGCGTTGAAGCCCCTCCGTCGTTTTGCTTGAAATATTTTTTATTTATTTTAGCTGTCATCTTCATCATAGACCGGGCAACCTCTTTTTCCGGTTTTTCATCACTTTGAAAATCCAGCTTTTTAGGGTCTGTTTTTGAAGGAACGTGGCAGTGATTACATTTTACCCCCAATGATACGTTAAACCCTTTCATGATCTTTGACAGCTCTTCGTGGTCAATATTCTTTGGTAATACTTTAAGATTGGGCTTTGGCTTATCCTGTGTGGTGGCAGAAGCCCCAATAATGAGGATGGCAAGCAGACCTATGCCTGCATAAAGTTTCCTTTTGTGCAATTGAAACATAGAAGTGGAATTTGTTGTCAAAATATAAATTTCTTCTTTACGTACCAATTTTATTTTTTTGCAATCATTATAACACATCATAATGATAAAGGAAAAAATACTGGTAATAGGAGCTTCAGGGCAGATTGGTGTTGAACTGACGCTTGCTTTAAGGAAAATATACGGGAACACACAGGTGGTAGCATCTGACCTCCGGGAAGAAAACAGCCTTTTAAAAGGAACGGGCCCCTATGTTTCGCTGGATGTAATGAATAAGGAAATGCTGCATGTGCAGGTAATAAGACAGAATATTACACAGATCTACCTTTTAGCCGCTATACTATCCGCCACCGGCGAAAAAAATCCTAACCTGGCCTGGAATCTTAATACGCAAAGCTTGCTGAATGTGCTGGATATTGCACGTGAAGAAAAGCTGCATAAGGTTTATTGGCCCAGCAGCATTGCCGTATTCGGTCCAACATCGCCGCGCATTAACTGTCCGCAGCAAACGATCATTGAGCCTACAACCGTATACGGCATCAGCAAATACGCGGGAGAGTTCTGGTGTAAATATTATAACCAGCGGTATGGGGTAGACGTGAGAAGCCTGCGCTATCCCGGGTTGATCAGCTATAAATCTTCTCCCGGTGGGGGAACAACCGATTATGCGGTAGAAATTTTTCACGAGGCGCTGGAAGAAAAGCAATATACCAGCTTCCTGGCGAAAGATACCTATTTGCCAATGATGTATATGCCCGATGCTATAAGGGCGACCATTGAGCTGATGGAAGCCGATGCAGCAAAAATATCGGTACGCACTTCTTATAATATTGCCGGCATCAGTTTTTCTCCTGAAGAAATTGCCGCAGAAATAAAAAAACACATTCCTGATTTTACAATTAACTATAAGCCCGATTACAGGCAGCAAATAGCCGATAGTTGGCCCCAAAGTATTGACGACAGGGTTGCCCGTACCGATTGGGGATGGAAACATGAGTATGATATTGACAGGATGACTGAGGATATGTTAAACAATCTGAAATATTGACGGGATAACTGTTGCATCAGTATAATTACTGATAATATTGCTTGCTGAAAGGATGTATTGTTACATTCAAAGCAATCTGTATAATGATTGGCTAAGAGATACGTCTTTATTCTCTGCTGCGCGGAGAGGGAATTACAGGGGTGAGGGAAAGATATGCAGCGAAAATTTGAAATAAGCACTGAAGGTTTTACCTGTTGCTGCACTATTTTTACATTCACCATGAAAGAAATAGTTTTAATTGTAGTTGCATTGTTTTTTTGCGGTATTGTGAATGCACAGCAAATGCCATCTTTAACAAACGGCATTTGGCGGGGAGTTTTAAAAAGAACAGACGGTAAAGAGATCGTTTTTAATTTCGAAGTAAAGGATTCACTGCAAAAGAAAATAATGTTTATTATCAATGCGTCTGAAAGACTTGAGGTAGATGATATTGTTGTAAAAAAGGACTCAGCATTTATCACATTGCCTTTTTTTGATTCTGAATTTCGCGTGGCAATTCAACAAAACCGGCTCATTGGAAACTGGATCAAACATCTTGCCGACCGGGATGTTGTAATTCCCTTTGAAGCGGTATATAATCAAACTTATCGCTTTAATGTAGTAAATACAGGCGCCGGTATCAATATCAGCGGGCGGTGGAAAGCAATATTTACCGATACCGTTTCTAAAAAAGTGAATGAGAATGTTGGAGTGTTTGAGCAAAAAGGAAACAGGCTGACAGGCTCATTTCTTACACCTTATGGAGACTATCGTTACCTGGAAGGAGTGGTAGACGGTGATTCTTTAAAGCTGTCGGGCTTTGATGGCGGGTATGCTTTATTATTCCTGGCAAAAGTAAATGCCGATCATACCATTTCCAATGGAACGTTTTATTCAGGCGCGGGCCCTGCCACAAAAGTCTGGAACGCCGGGAAAGACCCGTTTGCCCGGCTTCCTGATGCCGCCGCCGCTACACACGTAAAAGCAGGTATGCCGCCCCGGCTGGATTTTGCTTATAAGGACGTTAATGGCAATATGGTTTCCATTAAGGATGAAAGATTTAAGAACAAGGTAGTGGTGGTTCAAATTTTAGGTAGCTGGTGCCCTAACTGTATTGATGAAACCCGTTTTATGCGGGAAGTATACCGGGAATATAAAAGTAAAGGCGTAGAAATAGTGGGATTGGCTTATGAGCGTACAGGCGATTTTGCAAGATCGCAGGCGGCGGTCAAAAATTTCGTTAACCGCCTGCAGGTTGAATACCCGGTACTGATCGTTCCGGTGGCGTCGTCGGATCCGCAGCTTACTGAAAAAAGCCTGCCCCAACTGGAACGGATACCCGCTTTTCCTACTACCATTTTCCTGGACCGGAAAGGAGAAATTCAAACCATACACGCCGGGTTCAGCGGACCGGCTACAGGCGAAGAAGATTACGAAAAACAAAAGGAAGAATATCTCCAGGTCATAAAACGACTTTTAGCGGAATGAGCCTGTTCAGCGGCTGAGAAAATAAATCATAACGCATAACGCTATAGCAATGACAAGTGCCGCAAAAGGGTAGTATTGATCCCAATAGCTCCTGCGCTTTAACTGGTGCAGCCATTCCCGGATGGTATTGGACTGATCGTTATTGCAGGCGAGTGTAAGCAGCATTTCCGATATACCGGCAGCATACCTGTAATTGAGCGCGGAAAAAACCGACATCATCTCTGCGATAATCCCTTTATTGACGTTTTCGTTCTTATGAAATAAAAGCAGGTTCATATGATCGTCCGAAAGGATTTTTTTTGCCTGCGTGTAAACACTTTCCTTGTTTGTTCTGTAAATATCCATTGCTTTTACCTGCCTGCCCAGCGCCATGCATTCTTCTAAAATTGATTCAGGAGTATACTGGCGGAGGCGCATACCGCTTTCTTTAGGAAAATGAAGCAGCCATTCCCTGTCATACACATACCGGCGCGAAGGATCGGCCAGTATTTCGTAGGCTTCCTGTATCTCCCGGAAATGTATCCCGGCGAAGGTGCTATCCATGTTCCGGTCCGGATGATACACCAATGCAAGTTTTCTGAACTTTTTTTTGATATCGTTTTCTGTTGCACTAAAAGCAACTCCTAATGTTTTATAGTGATCTTTAAAAGCCATTGATCCGCAAATTTCCTTAAAAACAGCCGATGTCAATTGGTAACCTGTTTTTATTTTTTAAGATAATAATGATTTAAACTTGTTTACAATTACTAAACAATTAATTTTAGGGCATGAACGATACTTTTCACCGCACCGAAGGCGATATCAACCTCTCAGACTCCCGGAAAGAATGGTACAAGATCATTGACCATGCCGGTACGGCTCATTACCTTGATGAAGATGCCCGGTATTTTCTCCACCAGTCTATGTCAACTCCCTGCCTGGATGTTTTACAGTCCTGCGAAGGGATTTATATAACAGATCTTACCGGTAAACGGTATATGGATTTTCATGGCAATAATGTACACCAGGTAGGCTATAGAAATAAGTATGTATTAGATAAGGTGAAGGAACAAATGGATGTATTGCCGTTCAGCCCCCGCCGTTATACCAATGTTCCTGCTATAGAGCTCGCAAAAAAGCTGGCAGGCCTTTTACCGGGAGATTTAAACCGGGTGTTGTTTGCCCCGGGAGGCACCTCCGCCATAGGGATGGCATTAAAGCTGGCAAGGATCGTTACAGGCAGGTATAAAGTCATTTCGCTTTGGGATTCGTTTCACGGCGCGTCTATTGATGCTATTGCGGCAGGAGGGGAGCAGGTGTTCCGTAAAGGTATGGGACCATTGCTGCCGGGTATAGAACGCATACCACCACCCACAACGTATCGTGGTATTCTTGGCGAAGATGGCGACCACAGCAAATATGCCGAATACCTGGAATACGTGATAGAAAAAGAAGGAGATATCGGCGCTTTTATTGTAGAAACCATCCGTAATACGGATGTGCAGATACCCGGTAAGGCATACTGGCAAAAAGTAAGGGAAATCTGCACCAGGCATAATGTATTGCTGATACTGGATGAAATACCGATCGCTTTTGGCAGAACAGGTAAAATGTTCGCTTTTGAGCATTACGGTATTGAGCCTGATATGATTTGCCTGGGAAAAGGACTGGGCGCCGGCATTATGCCGTTGGCGGCTATGGTTACCCGTGATGAATATAACGTTGCAACAGAAGTATCGCTGGGGCATTATACTCATGAAAAAAGCCCGCTGGGCGCTGCCGCGGCACTGGCTATGCTGGAATATATTGAGAATGAAAACCTGCTTGCAAAAGTGAAAGATGATGAAGCCTTTATGCTACAGGAGCTGAATGCTTTAAAAAGCAAATACGAGCTGATAGGAGATATACGCGGTATTGGCTTATTATGGGGAATTGAGTTGGTTAAAAACAGGCTGACCAAAGAGAAAGCGATAGCAGCATCGGAAATGATATTGTATGAGTGCCTTAAAAACGGGCTTAGCTTTAAGATTTCGCAGGGAAATGTGTTGCAGCTTTCGCCCCCGCTTATTATTACAAGACAGCAATTAAAGGAAGCTGTAAATATCGTGGAGGCGGCTATCGCCAAAGCCTCCGCTCTAAAAAGCAAATAAAAAAAAAGACGTTGATACTTTGCCGTTATGGCGCTGTATCAACGTCCTGCCGTATATTACTTGTTAACCATGATTATTTTCCCAGGATGTAGCCTATAGAAAGGCCTACAAACCTTGTACGCATTTTACCAAGCTCACTTTCGATATTCGATAAATTGCTTAAGCCCTGGGTATAGTTTGTGCTGATCAGCAGGTTGTTTTTAAATTGATAACCCATTGTTACATTGGCGCCTACCTCAAAGCGTTTCAATATGGTTTTTTCTTCATCTCCTTCGCCTACCGGATACTTTTTGTATAAATTTTCATCGTTTTCACCGTTAGCTAATTTGGCTGATAACCCGTAAGAAAGGTTGGGCCCCAGGCCCAGGAAGAACCCGCCTGTTTTATACAAAAAATTTACAGGTACGTCAAGCGCGTATAACTTGAATGATACTTCGGAACTCATTGCAGCGCTTTTTGAATTAAAAAGAAGCGCGGGTTGAACCGAAATATTTTTTGTTAAGGAAATATCAGCCAATCCTCCCACATGAAAACCAGCTCCTGAAGAAATAAATCTGCTCCAATCGCCGCCTTCTTCCTGTTTCATGCTGATGGTGTTTTGCTGAACACCTGCTTTAATACCGAAACTTGTTTTCTGAGCCTTAACTGTAGCGCAGCTAACTGCCAGCGCCGTCATTAATACAAACGTTTTTTTCATTTGATTTGGGTTTTAAATTCTACCGGGTTTAGTTTTATCCGGCATTTGGCACATAAACGAGGTAGTTGGGTATGGATTGCGTATTGTGTTATAAATCAATGGGGATTTATCATATCTCAAAATTTTTTTGCTCATGCAGCGTTCTGTATAAATCGTAAAGTTTTTGTTACTTCGTCACCTTAATACTGTTTAGCACCGGCATGGGGTATATCAAAATCGCTATATATAAGCTGCTTTTTATTGGAGCATTGTGCTGCCTGCTGGTATCGGTGAATGCCCAGCACTTTTTACCGCCATCCGATACCTACCGCCCCGACAGGCTTAAAAAGGTAATAATAACCGAAGTAGCCATCAGTACCGCAGTTAGTGTGGGGCTGTATTATTTATGGTATAAAAAATTTCCCCGCAACAAATTTCATTTTTTTAACGACAGCCGGGAATGGCTGCAGATGGATAAAATAGGGCATGCTACCACCGCTTATAATATCGGCGTGCTGCAATACGATATGATGCGCTGGTGCGGTGTTGAAAAGAATGATGCCATTATTATCGGATCTGCCACGGCGTTAGGCGGGCTCACTATTATTGAACTGCTTGACGGTTTTTCCACCCATTGGGGATTTTCAAAAAGTGATATGCTGGCCAACCTGGTAGGTACGGCCATATTCGCATCGCAGCAGCGCTGGTGGGATCAGCAACGCATATCTATGAAGTTTTCGGCCCACCTGTCACCCTATGCACAGTATCACGGCGGGGAACTGGGTAACAATTTTGCGTCGAGAATATTAAAAGATTATAACGGGCAAAGCTATTGGCTATCATTCAATATAAAATCCTTTTTGCCGGCATCATCCCGGTTTCCCGCGTGGCCGGCGATATCGCTCGGGTATGGCGCCGATGGTATGATCGGGGGGCATGAAAATCCGCCAGCTATCAAAGGAGTGCCGGTTCCCCGCTTTGAGCGCACCCGCCGGTTTATGATATCACCCGATGCGGATCTTTTCAGGATTCGTTCTGCGGCTCCGGTAGATGCAGCTACATACCTGCTAAAGCCTTTCAAGTTTCCTGCGCCTGCGTTCGAAATCAATTCAAAAGGCAAGGTAAAGCTGTATGGTATTTATCACTGATGCGCGTAAGAGGCAATGAGGTTGTCCATCACCTTTTCAGCATTGTAAAAGCCGGCTATCTTACGGATCACATTTTCCACCAACGCGTCGGGGCACGAAGCTCCGCTGGTAATTAATAGTTTAACAGGCGCATTCAACGGAAGAAAATCATGAGTGAGTAATTCTTCTTTGGTATGAAAGTTATAATGCAGTATTTCATTTTTTGAAAGGATCTTGGCTTCACTGCTTATAAAATAGGTAGGTAATTTTTCCTCGCATAGCTCAACCAGGTGCGATGTGTTGGAACTGTTATATCCACCCACTACAATTGCCAGTTGCGCGTCGGTACCAAGCATGCCTAATACGGCAGATTGATTATCGTTGGTAGCATAGCACAAGGTATCGCGGGTATCGGCAAAACGCTCTTCCACGTTACCTTCCTGTAACCCATAGTGCGCTGCCATCAGCTTTTTGAGATAGTCTGCAATAGCCTGTGTATCGCTCGACAGCATGGTTGTTTGATTGACCACTCCTATACGTTGCAGGTGCGATGCAGGATCAAAGCCTTCCGAAAATCTTCCTTTAAATTCTTCTTTAAACTGAGCCGCCTGCTTTTCCCCGGTAATATATTTCCCCAGCTCAATTGTTTCCTTCATATCGTTTACAACTACTGTGGGCGCCGAGTAAGCGCTGTGCGAAAAAGTTGCCCTGGTTTCTTCGTGCCGGGGTTTGCCATGTATTACAATGCTGTATCCTTTGCGGGCTATTTGCTCCGACCGGTTCCATACTTTTTCAACGAACGGGCAGGTAGTATTGTATTTTTTAGTTTCCAACCCTATTCCATGCAGCTTTTCCTCAATGGCAAGAGTGGTTCCAAAGGCAGGGGTAATTACAATGTCTTCGGGAGTAAGCTCCTCGAAGGGCGTTAATTGCTTTCCGTAAGTATCCTGTAAAAAATGTACGCCTCTTTCCTGCAGATCCTCGTTTACGTGTGGATTATGGATCATTTCACTCAGTAAAAAAATGCGTTTGCCGGGGTTTTCATCTACGGTACGGAACGCGATCTCAATGGCGTTCTCTACCCCGTAACAAAATCCGAAATGACGTGCCAGGTATATATGAACCGCTCCCAGGTCGAGTAATGTGGGGGAGAAGTCCTTTTTCATTTTGTCCAGTTGCTTGCGCTGCTGTTTAATAGCGGAAATAAGCGGACTTCGATAAATAATCGGAACATTAAATTGTTTCATAATTGCTGCGCGGCAAAGGTACAAAGTTTAGAGAATGCATACAGGCATTGTCCATCTACCCAAATTATACATATCTTCCCGTCCAAATAATGAACGACTGTTATATTTGGTTATCACAACAAGGATCTAAATTTTTATTATGCAGCGCGTGCAGGTAATTGAACAACCCGAAAGAGTGGATTGGAGGCTTAATACCAATTTATATGAAGTAAACCTCAGGCAATATACGCAGGCAGGAAGCTTTAAAGCCTTTACTGCTGCATTGCCCCGCCTGAAGGAAATGGGAGTAAAAACTTTATGGTTCATGCCCATTACACCTATTGCCGGCGAAAGAATGAAAGGAACAATGGGAAGCTATTATGCCTGCTCGGATTATACAGCAATAAACCCTGAATTCGGCACGCTGAACGATTTTAAAGCGCTGGTTAAGGCGGCTCATAAGCAGGAGTTCAAAGTAATTATTGACTGGGTTGCCAACCATACCGGCTGGGATCATGTGTGGACCCGCTCAAACCCGGAGTTTTACAAGAAAGACGCGGCAGGTGTTTTTAAAGCCGCGTCGGGCATGGATGATATCATTGAGCTGGATTACGACAATCCACAGTTAGTACAGGCTATGATCGGGGCTATGCGGTTTTGGGTGAATGAATGTGATATTGATGGCTTCAGGTGCGACCTGGCCTCGTGGGTACCGCTTCATTTCTGGAAAAAAGCCCGTCCTGGGCTGGATGCAATAAAACCTCTTTTCTGGTTGGGAGAAATGGATGCGATCGAGAGCAAAGAATACCTGGAAGTTTTTGATGCGGCGTATGCCTGGCAATGGATGCATACTACCGAAACATTTTACAAGAAAGACAGGCGGGTGGAATTGCTCGTTGACCTGCTGAATCAATACAGCGATGTTTGCGTAGAGGGAAAAACGGCTTTGTTTTTTACTTCTAACCACGATGAGAATAGCTGGAACGGTACGGAGTTTGAGAAATATGGCGATATGGCGAACGCGCTGGCTGTATTGGGCTGTACCTGGAAAGGAATGCCTTTGTTATACAGCGGGCAGGAGCTGCCGAATGTAAAAAGATTAAAATTCTTTGATAAAGATGTGATTGAGTGGAACGGCAGCTACAGCATGCAGGGCTTTTATCAAAAGTTACTGCAACTGCACAGCTCTAACCCCGCTCTTTGCATTGATGCTCCCGTAAAGATCCTCCCCGTTCAGTCCGACAGGCATATACTCTCTTATTATCGTTCTTCGGGTAAAGAATGGGTGCTTGTTATGTTGAATCTCTCGCCTTACCCGGCAAGGTTCAGGATCCGGTCGCTGGACATGAATGAACCCTGTGAAGAGCTTTTTAGCGGGGAGGCAAAACAATGTTCGGCTGATAGCTGGTTTGAGCTGCCCCAGTGGGGATACAAGGTATACGTTAAAAAATAAGCCGGGCAATGATATACCCGGCTTAACATTCATAATTCTTTTAACCGTTTATTACTGCGGATCCCTGCTTATATTATAAGTATACAATCCTTCAAACCCGGGATAGAAGCCGTCGAGCTTAATATTAGATCCTGCTTTCTGGATCTCGCTGGCCAGCTCTTCTACCGAAGCTACCGGTTTGTCGTTTACCCGCAGTATTACAAACCCGTCTTTCATGCGTGTTTGCCCGTCAATCAAACCATTCTGGTTGATTTTCTTTACAATTACCCCACCTTTTTGTCCGTATTCGGCAGCTTTCTTTTTGTCGAGCACAACAAAATCAGCTCCAAATTCGTCCAGCGCAGAGACTTTTACCACATCATAGGTGCCTGATTTATTTTTCAGCGTAACATCCACTGCACGTTCCTTACCTTCCCGTTGGTATACTACAGCTATCTTATCGCCGGGTTTCAGCCTGGCAATTTGTTCTACCATTTCATTGCCCGATGTAACAGGAATACCATTTACTTTAGTGATATAGTCGCCTGCTTTAATGCCTGCTGCCACAGCAGCTCCGTCTTTGGCTACATCGGTTACGTATACACCCATGCCACTTTTGTATCCTACCTTTTCTTTTTGTGAATCAGGAGCTTCATCCGGCAGGTAGCTGATACCCAGGTAAGCGCGCTGAACCGTGCCGAACTGTATAAGATCATTTACGATCTTTTTAACAATATTCACCGGAATGGCGTATGAATAACCTGCGTAAGAGCCGGTGGGTGACGCTATGGCGGAATTGATGCCAATCAGCTCACCGTTGGTATTTACCAGCGCACCGCCACTGTTGCCCTGGTTTACCGCCGCATCCGTTTGAATAAAAGATTCGATCGGTGTCTGGCTCCTGCGCGCATTCAATCCCAATGTGCGGCCTTTAGCGCTGATAATACCCGCTGTAACAGTTGTTTCAAGGTTCAGCGGGTAACCGATCGCGAGCACCCATTGCCCTATCTGTACATTGTCTGAATTGCCATATAAAAGAAAAGGAAGGCTTTTTGTCTCTATTTTCAAAACAGCAAGGTCACTGCTGGGATCTGCGCCAACCAGTTTGGCTGTAAAGCTTCTTTTATCGCTCAAGCCCACTTTTATTTCGCTTGCTCCGTCAATTACGTGGTTGTTTGTAATAATGTAACCATCCTGGCTAACAATTACTCCCGAGCCGGAAGCTCTTTGCGGAACGCTGCGCATTTGCGGGCTGTCGCCGAAGAAATCATCGAAGAAGTCATCGGGAACCAGTCCCCGGAACGGGTTGCTGCGGCGTGGCAGGTTATTGCTTACCTGCTCTTTACCAATAATAGTTGTTATATGTACAACTGCGGGAACAGCGGTTTTTGCCGGTTGTTCAAAATCTACCGGGCCCGGAATATTGTTGCCATCAAATAATCCGGCGTAATTGGCAGGTATTTTCACGCCATCCTGAACTGCCACCGGTTTTTGCACATAGGAATTATAAGCGTACATCACTCCAAAAGCCGTGAGCGCGCTTATTACTACAGTGAATACAACTTGTTTGATTTTCATCGTTTATGAATATTTAATTTTCTGAGTTAAATTTAAAAATACTTCCTCAATTCTTCATCAAATGCCATGCCTTTTGACATTTATGGGATAGGGCTGTATTTTAAATGACATTTCGTCTTACCCTTTAACAAATGATTTAGAAGAGCCTGTATTTTTAATGACGGAAGTGAAATTACGAAGGAATACGTAATTAAAATGTTAAGGAATGTCAGGGGTAAGCAAATAACAACGAAAGGGAAAAACCATACTTAAGCGGCTTTTGTATCTGCCAGCTTTTGCAGGAATAACATGGTATCCACATCGTCTGCATAATCGTATAACGATGGCGCCTGCGCAGCGCCAAAAGGCAGTTTTTCAATTCCTGCTATGCATTGAATTTCTTCGGGACTAAGATGAGCATATATTTCATCGGGCGTGGTATAAAACTGGTAATTCAACTGGCTGACGGGAGAGAACGGCGAGGCGTTTTCGGAGAGCAGCACCGAGCCATTCGTCATATAAAATTTTTGATTTACGATGTGCATAGCCAGGTTAAAATCATAATTGTGCTTGTATTTATGATTTTCTATCAGGTAGTCGTATTTTATACGGAACACGTCCAGCAGTGGAACAAAATCATATTGCCGGGGCACATATATTTGGGTTACGTTCCTGCATCCCATTCCAAAATACAGGTAAACGTCGTCGGCAAGCTTTTCTAAATCAGCCGTTGTTTCATTGCCTTTGATAATAGCAACCGATGTGCGGTTTTTGCGGATTATATGCGGGAACTTCCTGAAATAATAATTGAAATACCTGGCCGAGTTGTTGGAACCTGTGGCAATATAGGCATCACATCCCTTCAGCATTTCCGCGTATTGCACCAGCGCGCCCATTTCGCTTTTCCATTCCGTCATTTTATCTGTAAGGTGCTTCAGCAGTATATTGTCTTTAGACGACATTTTAATTGTTTGCGAATGCCCGCTTATAAAAGCGCATAAAAAATCAAAGAAGCCTACCAAAGGAATATTTCCAGCCATCACTATGCCTATGTTATATATCTTATCCTGCAAAGGAGGTATATTGTAGTGCTTTGTCCACGCATCCAGCTTTTCCCTGTCCAGGAAGTTGTGCGCGATCTGCTGTATCGCATGTGTAATAAATTCAGGAATAAACCACGCGTTGTTTTCAGCAGCCTGCCGTTGTATGTTCTTCCAACCGGTATCGCCGCTCAGCATATAATCTTTAAGCCGGGTCAATATCTCTGTTCGCTCTTGTAAATTCAACATTGATTATTAATTCGGATGTAACTATCTTTGACGTGCAAATCTAAATGCAAAAAATTACCTGTAAAATTGTAAATTAGTATGGCAATAAAAATAACAGACGAATGCATTAATTGTGGAGCCTGTGAGCCGGAGTGCCCGAACAATGCCATTTACGAAGGAGGGGTGGAATGGTCAATTTCAGATGGCACTACAGTAAAAGGATCTTATGTGCTGATGGACGGGAGCGTTGTGGATGCCGATCAGCGCTTTGCACCTGTAAGCGTAGATACTTATTATATAACGCCTAATAAGTGCACGGAGTGCCAGGGGTTTCACGAAGAGCCGCAATGTGCGGCGGTGTGCCCGGTAGATTGTTGCGTGCCTGATGAAATGTATGAAGAAACAGTAGAGCAATTAATGGAAAAGAAAAGCAGGCTGCATGTATGACAGGTGAGGACGGCTGCCTATATTCTTACATAATGATGCTCCGGCATCATAATACAGACGGGTGATATTTCCCGTTTGAGGGTGAAGGAAAGTAATGAAACCTTCACCCTTGTTTTTAATATAAAACGCGCAGTAAATATGATTCGTTATCTCATTGTTACGGGTTTGGTTTTTACCTTGCAGAGCTGCGTTCCCGGTTTTAGCGAAGAAAAAGAAAAGATAAGCGCGTTGAATAATATGCTGCAGGCAGACGTTGATTTTTCCAACCGTTCAAAAGAAGCGGGCATGCGTAAGGCCTTCTTGGAATTTATAGATGATGAAGGCATATTACTGCGTGGTGGAAGAATGCCGATCATTGGAGCAGACGCGGTTGATTTTATCGCGTCTGTAAACGACTCTGCGTTTACCCTCACGTGGAGCCCGGAAGGAGGGGATATTTCCGGCGCGTACGATATGGGGTACACATATGGCATATACCAAATGCAGATAGGCGATTCAACGCATAAAGGCACCTATGTAACAATATGGAAAAAACAGGCCGGCGGCGAATGGAAATTTGTGCTTGACAGCGGAAACGCGGGTGTAGAACCGGCTGATAGTTCCGCTTTAACGGAATAACCGGCTGAAGGAAAAGCCTGAAATTTAGCTTTTTGCATATCATATTTGCATTCAAATATCGTTTCTTTGCAAGCAAACATTACACAGTTCATGAAACCTAATATTGCCTTTGTTACAGGCGGCTATTCCGGAGAGGCGGTAATTTCTTATAAAAGCGCTGTTACCATTGAAAATAATATTGATAAGGACAGGTACAATGTTTACACCATTGATATCCGGAAAGACGGCTGGTTTTACCGTGCGGGCAATAAGGCGATCCCTGTTGACCGCAATGATTTTTCGGTTACGGTTGATGGAAAGCATATCAGGTTCGACGGTATTTTAATAGGCATTCATGGCACGCCGGGCGAAGATGGAAAGCTGCAGGGATATTTTGATATGCTCGGGTTACCGTATAGTTCGTGCGATGCGGCTACATCCGCTCTTACATTCAATAAGCGCTATACTGTATCGGTTGCCGCGGTCAGCGGCATACCGGTTGCCAAATCGGTATTGCTGATAAAGAACCAGTTTGAAAGCGCAGAAGAAATAGTGAAGGAACTGAAGTTTCCAGTGTTTGTAAAACCTAACAATGGCGGATCCAGCATCGGAATGTCCAGGGTAAACCACCCTTCGGAAGAACTGGGAAGCGCGATCGCCAAAGCCTTCAGGGAAGACGACCAGGTATTGGTAGAGGAATTCATAAAAGGACGGGAGTTTACAATAGGTGTTTTTAAGAAAGAAGGGAAGATCATAACACTGCCCATTACGGAGGTAATAAGTAAAAACGATTTTTTTGATTATGAAGCTAAATATACGGCGGGGCGATCTACCGAGGTTACACCGGCCCAGGTAGAAGAAGCCATAGCCGAACAGATAAGACAGAATGCTGCCAAAGTATATAAAGTGTTTAATTGCAGCGGAATTGTACGGATGGATTTTATTTTCAATGAAGAAAATAAAACACCCTACCTGCTCGAAATAAATACGGTACCGGGGCAAAGTGAGGCAAGTATAGTTCCCCAGCAGGTAAAAGCGATGGGCTGGACCCTGAAAGCGTTTTACTCTGCATTAATAGAGGAAGCGCTTTCAAAAAAAACAATACAATCGTAACAAGGCATATTGAAATCCTGATTTTGCAAAGCATATGTTTACATTTATAAGCAAGCGTCCTTTCTGGGTTAATATATTATTTATAATAGCGATCATTTTTCTGATCATTATTTTATTTCTGCAATCGTTGCGCTTTTTTACACACCATGGTTCGTACCTGAAAGTTCCTGATGTATATAACAAAAACATTAAAGACGCTACAGATGTATTGAAGGGCCAGGGATTTGAAGTGCAGGTGCTCGATTCGGTTTATTACGATACCCTGGCGCCACAGGCTGTTGTAAAACAATTTCCCGAGCCGGATGCCACCGTAAAAGTAAACAGGGTGGTATATCTTACTATAAACAGGGCTGTTCCCCCCGTTATTGAAATGCCTAATCTTATCGGGATGAGCTTCAGGAACGCGGAGCTGGAAATCAAAGCAAGGGGATTAAAGCTGGGCGACACCTCGTATAAGCCTGATATCGCTAAAAACGCGGTATTAGATCAACTGACCAATAATAAACCCATCAAACCCGGCTCAAAAATAACAATGGGAACCAGCATTTCGCTGGTGCTGGGAGCGGGAGTAAGCGCCGAAGACATGCCGGTGCCCGACCTGTTCGGGATGAATTTTGAGGAGGCTTCCGCCCTGCTGGAAGCAAATGGCATTATGCTTGGCAGCGTGGTGGCCGACGGAGGCTTAACAGATACAGGGGCGGCATTTGTGTTCTGGCAGCAGCCAGACAGGGTGGGGCCTGATGGCAGCATTAACCGGATACGCAAAGGGCAAATGATTGATGTACGCATTACCGCTGTAAAACCCGTTAAAAAGGTAGCTGACAGCACCACTAATACAGCTACCGGGACAAATGAATATTAATGTTTATTTTCGCGTCCTGTTTATCAAATAAATAAAGCAATGCAACAGATTACTATTGATGAAGTAAAACAAAGACTGGATGGGGGAGAAGATCTTATTTTAATAGATGTGCGGGAACCGCATGAAAATGCCGAATTCAATATAGGCGGCGCCCTGCTGCCGTTGGGTGATATCAGGGCTATGGCTATTGATCAGATAGAATCCTTAAAAGACAAAGAGGTTATATGTTATTGCAGGAGCGGTAACCGTAGCGGGCAGGCATGCCAGTTGCTGGAATCGTATGGCTTCTCAAACACTAAAAATTTGGTGGGTGGAATGCTGGCTTGGAGAGAAAAATTTTAGCCGTTTTATTCCGGATTTTCAATATTACAGGTAACATTCCCGCTGCCACACTGATTTGTTGTATGTAAGAGAGACAGTGAGGTTAACGTGATCGCATAAATGCAAAAGCGGCAGTTAAGTATTTTTTATATATTTAATATATTATATACTGTAAGTCAGATAATTGTGTTAAATATTCCGGAACAGTTGCCGGTGGTGCTTTGCTTAAAGATAAAAATATAAGAAAACTATTGCAATTGAATTTTTTTTATCATCTTTGCAACGAATTGTTTTCTTTTACTCTCTACTAACTATCCCCAATTTCCTATTCTCGGGATTTATCCGGAGTATAACAAAATCATATTCTTCCAGTATTCAGATGTCTTAACCGCTTTACAGATCGTATTATGGCAATCCCAATATGTTATCTTTAAAGAAATGTCTTTCTGATCCAAGTATCATATTAAAAAGCCTTTCAAATTATGAGATTGTAAGTATCCGAAATCTAATACTGTACTGAAGTATGAAAATTTTTTACAACAGGCCCTTCATCGTTCCCCGTTGGATCATATTAATGATCGACACAACAATAGTAACAGCCTCTTTTGCACTGTCGTATTTTATTTTAAAGGAGTTCCGTTTTCCTGTTCTGGTAAGAGGGCACTTTTTTATCTATGCCGGCTTGTTCAGCCTGCTTACGCTGAGCGTTTTTTATTTGATGCGCATTCATACCGGGTTGATCCGTTATTCCAATACAAAGGACATGTTCAGGATATTTTCTGCCATACTTGCAGTAAGCCTGATCTATCCTTTCCTGGCGGAATTGGTAGGAGGAGGTATTTTCAGGATCCCTCCTGTAGACATGCCTACTTTGCTGGTACTAAACTTTTTTATTTCTTCCTCTTTGCTTATAATGCTGCGTACCTCTATAAAAGAGATCTATATCCTGGCAAAGGGATATGCAATGTCGGATGTAAAAAGGGTTTTGATCTACGGCTCAGATAAGCAGGCCATAGTTTTAAAACAGGCTATTGAAGCGGCAGGAAACGGCAAAGTAATAGTAAGTGGCTTTGTTCAGTCGGGCGGAAAAAAGATAAACAGCACCATTGAGCAGAAACGTGTATATCATTTCCGGGAAATTGCGGAACTGCATAAAAAGCTTAAAATTGATAAGCTGATCTTACCGGCAGAAAAGCCAGGCAAATCCGAATTCAGGAACGCAATAGATTTTTGCCTTAACCTGGGCATCAAAATACAAACAGTACCGCCGTCCGATCAATGGATCAGCGGAAAGCTGACATTGGGGCAGATACAGGATCTTAAAATTGAAGATCTGTTGCCCCGTAAACCCATACAGATCAACAACGGGCTTGTTTCCCAGGAAATTTTTGGAAAACGCGTGCTTATTACAGGAGCAGCCGGTTCCATTGGTTCTGAAATAGTACGCCAGGTAATGGCTTATCACCCGGAGATGGTGATATTGTGCGACCAGGCAGAATCTCCTTTGCATGAAATTCAACTGGAGCTGGAGGAAAAATATCCTTCGGGTAAAATAAAGACTTTTATCGCCAGCATCCGGAACCTGAGAAGGATGTTAATTCCGTTTAAGGAATATCGTCCGCATATAGTGTTTCATGCTGCTGCGTACAAGCATGTTCCTATGATGGAAAAGCACCCGGAAGAAGCTATCCTGACCAATGTGATGGGTACCAGGAACATGGCCGACCTTTCCGTGTGTTTCGGAGTTGAAAAGTTTGTGATGATCTCAACCGACAAGGCTGTAAATCCTACAAACATCATGGGCGCTTCCAAGCGTATTGCTGAAACTTATGTTCAGTCTCTGAACCATGCTGCCAATAACCCGCCTGCATCTGAGTTTCTGTCGCGCCTGATACAGGATGATGACGATGATGCGTTAACCGTATCTGCCAATATCAAAACAAGATTTATAACAACCCGGTTTGGAAATGTATTGGGTTCCAACGGATCGGTTATACCCCGTTTTCGTCACCAGATCCAACAGGGGGGACCTATTACCGTTACACATCCCGAGATCACCCGTTATTTCATGACCATTCCCGAAGCGGTACAACTGGTGCTGGAAGCGGCTATAATGGGCAACGGCGGTGAGATATATGTTTTTGATATGGGTGAGCCGGTTAAAATTGCTGACCTGGCAGTAAATATGATCAAGCTGGCCGGGCTGGTTCCCGATAAGGACATCAATATAGTATATACCGGTTTACGCCCGGGTGAAAAGCTATATGAAGAGCTGTTGAACGAAAAAGAAAAAACCTTACCCACGCATCATGAAAAGATCAAGATCGCGAAGGTAGTATCAAGGTCTTATAAAGAAGTATTGAACGATATAGAAAACCTCACAGACCTTTGCAAGCAGGGTGATCACTATAAACTGGTAGGTAAAATGAAAGCCATTGTTCCTGAGTTTATCAGTAATAATTCCGAGTTTGCAAAACTGGATGAAAATAATAAGCCCAAAAAGAAAGTATTGTTTGTGCCTGCGTTTTCAGACTCTATCAAAATTTCATAAGTTTTAAGGATATAAAATAGCCTGAAAAGCGAATCCAACCGGGTTCGCTTTTTTATTATATTAGTTTAAAGTGTATTGTAATATACTTTTGTTCCGTTTTTTTAAATTAATCGCTACTTTTAGCAATACATCAATTACAAATCGGTGCAATTGAATATTTGTACAAAAACGAAAATTAATCACAACGATGTCAGCCGTTTTCCGTTCCGTATTATCATTATTATTCATTTTCTCCATTCATCATTTTAGTACTGCGCAGAGCAATGCTGTAACTACTTCAGGTGATTCAAAAAAAAGCTTTGTTCTCAATAACAACGACAGGGTGGTATTTCTTGGGAACTCTCTTTTTGAAAATGATTTACAATATGGCTACCTTGAAACAGCACTTACCGAAAGATGGCCAAATAAAAACATTACTTATAGAAATATAGGATGGACAGGAGATATGGTAAGAGGAGAAGCCCGGGCTACCTTTACTAACCCACCCACTGCTTACGAAACTTTGATAGAAAATATTAAAAGGACGCAACCTACCGTAGTTTTTATTGCATATGGCGGACTGGAAGCAATGAAGGGTGCATCAGCGCTTCCTTATTTTTCTGATGGGCTTAACCAGTTAATAGATACTCTTGATCGTTTGGATGCGCGTTCGGTATTGATTTCCCCTATTCCAATTATGTTGCCTGATTCATCTGCAAACACCGCAGAACGCAACGCCTTACTAAATCTTTATTCCAATAAAATAGCAGATATAGCAGCATCACGCAATAAATTCTTTATTGATGTGCTCAACCCTCTCAATGAAATAAGGAAGATAACCGATATTACAGACAACGGCATTCATCTCAACGAAAAGGGATATTACTACCTGGCATCCATAATTGAAGATGCATTGGGATTGCCCAAACGCAACACTCCCATCACCATTAGTGTTGGTAAAAATGATATCCAGATTTCCGGAGCCGCAAAAATTACAGAACAGGGGAAAAACAATGAAAAATTCAGCTTTGTACTGAATGATCAACTGCTTCCTTTACCTATTCCCGCCAATAGCCAGCCTGGTGCAGGTACTCAAATCATACAAATAAATGGCTTAAAAAAAGGATACTATACACTTACCAATAATAATGCACAAATAATAACCGCTTCAGACAAACAATGGGCTACCGGAGTACACATTAGCAGCAGCATTGTTTTTGACCAGGCAGCACAACTAAAAGAGCTGATCATTAAAAAAAATGAGGTGTTCTTTCAGCAGTATCGCCCTATCAATACCACCTATATTATCGGATTCAGATCTTATGAGCAAGGCCGGCATGTAAAAGGATTGGAAGAGATGAGTATTATCATTAAATGGCTCGAAGGGGAAATAGCTCAGCAACAATTATCTAGGCCCATTACTTATACCCTCACTAAATTGAACTAGTACAATACGTATTTACTGATTGAAAACGATTGTTTCTACAAGAAAATATGCACAGATGAAAATGATTCCTTTTTATAAACATAAGTACTTTACCATTGCCGCTTTTTTATTGATTATTGTTGTTACAACTTCACTTGTAAAACGCAGCTACTATAAAGACAAGCCTGACCCCGATCCGGAAAAAGAACTGGCATCTTTTCATGTAGCAGACGGATATGAAATAAGCCTGTTCGCATCAGACCCTATGGTAGTAAAACCCATCCAGATGAACTGGGATGCAGAGGGCAGGCTTTGGGTAGTAACGAGCACTGCTTATCCCCACACTAAAACGGGTGAAAAGGCTAACGATAAAATATACATTCTTGAAGATACTGATGGAGACGGAAAAGCAGATAAGTCAACGATTTTTGCAGAAGGTTTGCAAACGCCAACGGGTATTTTACCGGGCGATGGCGGCGTTTACGTTGCTAATTCAACTGAAATACTTCATTTAAAGGATACAGACGGTGATGGCAAAGCAGACACAAAAAAAAGAATCCTGAATGGTTTTGGTACTGCGGATACACACCATCTTATCCATACTTTTCGCTGGGGCCCCGAAGGACAATTTTATTTTAATCAATCCATCTATATCTATAGCAATATCGAAACGCCTTCAGGCGTAAAAAGACTTGAAGGCGGTGGCGTTTGGCAGTTAGATCCCGCAGCGCTTGATCTGAATATTTATGCCAAAGGGTTGATCAACCCCTGGGGGCTTCAATTTAATCGTTGGGGTCAGTCGCTATTGACAGATGGAGCCGGCTCAGAAGGTATCAATTACGCTTTCGACGGAGCCACTTTTGTTACTTCACCCGGTGCAGAAAGAATTATTCGCGGTTTGAACCCCGGACAACCTAAGTTCAGTGGATTAGACATCGTTTCCGGCAGACAT
Organism: Chitinophagaceae bacterium; assembly: GCA_019638595.1. Classification (GTDB taxonomy): domain Bacteria; phylum Bacteroidota; class Bacteroidia; order Chitinophagales; family Chitinophagaceae; genus Agriterribacter. The sequence continues at coordinate 156,484 of JAHBTJ010000004.1, read as the reverse complement.
CTGCCAGAGTCAACAAACGGAGATTTATTGACAAATGATTTCCGGGCTAACCGAATCAGCAGATTTAAACTCGAGGAACAAGGAAGCGGATTTGTATCTAAGCAGGCGGAAGATTTGCTTTGGAATGATAATGTTGCATTCAGACCGGTTGATATTTCGGTGGGTCCCGATGGTGCTATATATGTAGCCGACTGGTACAATCCTATCATACAGCACGGTGAAGTAGATTTTTTTGATCCCCGCAGAGACCAGCAGCATGGTCGCATCTGGCGCATTGTAGCCAAAAACAGGCCATTGGTTAAAAAGCCGCAGCTCACCAATGCAAGCATCACAGAATTGCTGGACGCCTTAAAGCAGCCGGAAGACTGGACACGCTTACAGGCAAAACAAGTGTTAAAAGAAAGAGGTGCAAAAGAAGTTGTACCTGCATTACAGAACTGGATTGCCAGGCTGGATAAAAACGATGCAGAATATGAACATCACTTGCTGGAAGCACTCTGGACTTATCAAACATTAGACGTTGTGAACGAGCCTTTACTGCTGCAATTACTAAGTGCTCAACAACATGGGGCAAGGGCCGCAGCATTAAGAACACTCAGGGCATGGAGTACTAAAGTGAACAATGCAACCTCACTGCTAACGAAGGCGGTTGCTGATGAGCATCCTGTTGTGCGTCTTGAAGCGGTGATATCATTAAGAAAACAGCAAACCGCAGAAGCTGCACGCCTTGCATTAACGGTGCTTGATAAACCCATGGATGAGTTCCTGGACTATGCTTTATGGCAAACGGTTTGTGAACTGGAACAACAATGGCTACCTCAGGTAAAAACGAACCGGCAGTTTTTGGGAGATGATCTGAAAACAGCATTTGCCTTAAAATCGTTGAATAATCCTTATGCCATTTCTCAATTAATCAGATTATATGAACAAAATAAGTTGCCGGAAAAATATAAAAAAGAGGTATTGAATGCTTTTTCAAAATGGGCATCACCACAAGACCTGGACGTGATACTGAATTTGGCGGCTAATAATACGGACAATGATGAACGTGCGGAACAACTTACCCTACTCCGGGATGCTTTCCGCCAAAGAAAAATAAAACCCACTCAGGGTTTAGACAGAATCGTCCATCTTATTAATAACCCCGATCAATCAATTGCTTTAAGTGCAATAGACCTAACCGGAAATTGGGGTCTGGAAAAAGCAAAGAGTACATTATTAGAACTTATACAAACGGGAAATAGTGATATTAAAAAAGCAGGGCTTGGTGCGCTGGTTAATATGAATAACGGCAATGCACAGCAATTACTGCTAGAACTGTCCGGGCCAAAAAACGCGCATGAAATAAGAACCTATGCGACTGCCCAGCTTGTTCAGATAAATGTACAAGAGGCAGCAAAAACCTCGGTAGGCCTTTTACAAAAATTACCGGGCGATGCAAATGTTACACCTATTATTGAGGCATTTATCAGCCATAAAGAGGGAATTGCTGTATTGGCTAAAGAATTAGGTAATAAAAAGATACCGGGTGTAATGGCAAGATCAGTCAGTAAAACCTTAGAGCAAAAATTACCGGGAAATCGCCAACAGGAAAAAGACGTTTTGCTTCTCAAACAATTGTTGGAAGCCTCGGGCGGTAAAGCTGCTGCTGAGTTGATGCCGCAAAAATTGAACGCTCAGCAGATCAATGAAATAAAGTATGAAGTAAAAACTGCTGATCCGGCAGCAGGAGAAATTGTTTTTCGCCAAATGACATGTACTTCTTGTCACGCCATTGGCGGTGCAGGTGGACTTATGGGTCCAGACCTCAGTAGTTTGGGTACCAGTTCTCCATTGGAAACCATCGTTAAGTCTGTTATAGATCCTAACCAGTCTATAAAAGAAGGCTATGAGTTGCACCGGGTGGCGAAAAAAGACAAAAACGATGTGATTGGCTATATTGTAGCCAATAGTAATACTGAGGTAATTGTACGCGATATGAGCGGAAAGGAAGTAGCTATACCTAAAAGCCAGGTAGCCAACCTGGAAAAAATACCCGGTTCTTTGATGCCACCCGGTCTCACGTCGGGGCTTAACCGCAAAGAATTTGTAGATCTGATAGGATACCTGACAAAATTGGGTGAGCCGGGAAAGTTTCGTGTGCCTACAACAAGAAATGTCCGGCATTGGGAAGCAGTTACAGTCAACAATACACTTATTAAAAATGTTAGGGAAACGGGAGTAGCCGCTTTAACAAACACTGACAAAAAACTCGCCGCTACTCCGATTTACAGTAAGGTTTCGGGAGATCTTCCTATCGAAGAACTTCCTCTTATTAATGGCGGTGCAAACAAGCAATATAGTGTGGTTAAATTTAAAATAGAAGTACTGAGTAAAGGCAATGTGGTTTTGGCCCTTAACTCAACAGTGGGCATAACAGGTTGGCAGGGAAATGCACAACTTAAAATCGCAGATAACGCAGTATTGATGAATGTAACACCTGGCATTCACCAGATAACATTCGTGATTGACAGGACCATCAGAAAAGGGGGAGCCTTAAATATCCAGTTAAAGGATGCAGCAACTGATCCGGCACAAACGAAACTAGTGTTGAGATAAATTTTAGTTCTCCTCAGCGTTTTCCTCCACGCAAAGTATGCTTGTTCCTTATTGAGAAGGAGGGATATCGAGCTTGCCTTCTTTTAGGGGCTTTTCAACGGGTGCCTGCCCTTCCTGGAGCTTAAAATTAAATACCTTATCAATATGTACCCACTTCCCGTTCTCCCATTTAAATCCTTCATAATCTCCATCGGGTATATAGGTAAACTTCTTTTCGGGCTGGTTATTTTCCGATATAAGATGATCGTATATGATCATTTTCAGATCCTCATCGTAACGGATGCTGCCGTTGCCGCCTTTTTTATATTCAATATCGAAACGGCTGCTGGCCTTTCGGGGCGAAGCATCCTTATCAAAGGTGAAAAGTCCTCCGAAAACCGGTTTATTGTTCCCGTCAAAAGTTAATACCTCAATTCTTTTTCTTGTGCTGCGAAAGCTGTTTTCATCATAACCGAGCAGCGTATAATATTGTTTGCCTTTGTGCGCGGTTTGTATGATCCGGTAATAAATGGCTCCCACCCAGTTTTCGTTGTCGGTTATAATATTGTTGATATCATCCAGCACTGCGGTTTTGTCAATCAGCGGATATAACTTCAATGATCCGTCAGCCGTTCTCATTTGTATGGCTCCGTGCCTCCTGAACACGCTTTCATCTTTTACAAACTGCCAGGTAAATATGCGGAAACTGCTGTCGGGGGCATACAATCTTGAAATGGGCTGCAGCGAATCGAAGGGATATGAAAAAGAATAAGGCTCCTTTAACGCCCTTACAAGTACGCGCGTAAACATACTGTCGGCCCGGAAACGGTCGGCTGCTTCACGGGCGTTCACAATATCGAAAGCATATGTTTTTAAGGAATCTTCTTTTTCCTGCAGAACCTGCTGCCTGGCAGATTGCGCGTACAACTGCCCTGATAATAAAAGGAAACCTGCCAGGAAAGTATATGTGAGAAGCTTGTTTTTCATCCGGGATAATGTGTGTAAACCAAAAGTACTAACTAAGCAGGGTATGAACGGCAATCAACAGAACTTAGTGTTTAAAGTTTTGATAAAACTCAGGAAAAGACACAAGTTTGATAACATTTTATTTCAATTGGTTATACCAATGGCTCCTGCTGGCTGAGGCAATGGAAGCTGCCAAGTCCCCAGATAATGTCCGTGGAATCTATTCCGGCTACTTTTCTATCCGGAAAGCAATCCTGTATGATCTGTAAGGCTTTATCATCCTTATCACACCTGTAGGTAGGTACTATTACCGCAGCATTGGCTATATAAAAATTAGCATACGACGCCGGCAAACGCTGGTCTTCATATACCACTGCATCGGGCATGGGTAATTCAATTATATTGAGCTGCCTGCCGTTTAAAAGACGCATTTGCTGCAACTCTTCCAGGTTGGTTTGCAGCAGGTCATAGTTTTCGTCTGCCTTGTTCTCTTCTACTACTGTCAACACCGTATCTTCATTAACAAACCGGACAGTATCATCTATATGACCATCTGTATCATCGCCAACAATTCCTTCGCTTACCCATAAAATTTGTTCAACCCCGTAATAATGGCGTAAGTATTGTTCAATCTGCTCCTGGTTCAGGTGGGGATTCCGGTTGGGGTTAAGCAGGCACGCCGTTGAAGTAAGCAGGCTGCCTTTACCGTTGAATTCCACAGAGCCTCCTTCCATTACAATGCCGGGGGCAAATACCGGTATATTGTAGTATTCGCCTATGCGTGTCGGGATCACATCATCGAGGTCGAATGGAGGATATTTATTCCCCCAGGCATTATATGCCCAGTCTACTATTACCTTTTTGTTTTCGGCATTCGGGTTGATGAGAAAGGCGGGCCCATGATCCCTGCACCATGCATCGTTGGTGGGGTTAAAGAAAAACCCTATTTTATTCATATCAACTCCCGCTTCTTCAAGAAAGCGGGTAGCCGACGCCTTCATGGCTTCGTCATTTACATTGATATTTACGGTTTCACCGGCCGATACCTCTTTTACAAACCGGGCGTAATAAGGATAAATAAGATCTATTTTACCGGGCCACGACGCTTCTTTGTGAGGCCAACTGAGCCAGGTAGCGGCATGTGTTGCAAACTCCGCGGGAAAATAATAACCGAGCTGCTTGGGGGTACGGAACTGTGGAAATCCTGTAGCCGCAGGCTGTGATGCCGATGATAATGATAGCTGTCTTTTATCGTGAAATTTCAAGGTAGATAGTTTAATGTATGCCGAATAACAACCGGTAAAGATCTAGTCCTGGTCTATATATCTTTTAGTAATAGGCTGGTAGCTGTCTATCCTTCTGTCCCGTAAAAAAGGCCAGTGAGTACGGTAGCTGTCTGTTTTGGTTGTGTCTATTGTAACCACGTGTACGTCTTCCTGGTCGTGCGGAGCCTGGTATAGTATACTGCCAAAAGGGTTGGCTACAAATGAGCCGCCCCAGAATTTCATAGCGCCGTTTTGTTCAAACCCGGTTCTGTTCACACTTACTACATGTACTCCGTTGGCAACAGCATGACTGCGTTGTATGGTTTGCCACGCGTTGTATTGCTCCGTATTGGTTTCAGCATCCTGCGAAGTTGCCCAGCCGATAGCGGTAGGGTAGAAGAGGATCTCCGCTCCCATTAAAGCGGTAATCCTTGCTGCTTCGGGATACCACTGGTCCCAGCAGATGAGCACACCCAATGTGGCGAACTTTGTTTTGAATACCTTATAGCCTATATCGCCGGGGGTAAAATAAAATTTTTCGTAGTAAGCCGGATCATCGGGAATGTGCATCTTCCTGTATTTACCAAGATAGGCTCCATCGGCATCTAGTACAGCGGTAGTATTATGGTACAGCCCTTCGGCCCTTTTTTCAAACAAAGAAGCGATGATCACCACTCCCAGCTCTTTGGCCACGGCGCTTAACGCTTCTGTAGACGGACCGGGAATGGGCTCTGCCAGCCGGAAGTTTTCATAATCTTCCACATCGCAGAAGTACAGCGAAGTAAATAACTCCTGCAGGCAAATGATCTGCGCTCCTTTGGCCGCGGCTTCACGTGTTTTAGCGATCGCTTTTTGCAGGTTTTCCTGTTTATTAGCGGTACAGCTCATCTGCACCATGCCTATATTAACTTTTGCCATGATTTGTTTTAGCTTACAAGCGGCAAAAATAAACCTAAAAATGAACTTAAAAGGTAAATATTGAATGCGTGAATGTTAAACCTTTACCTGCCGGTTCCGGTTATTCTATGCTGATAACGATTGTTCTGCCACTATTACCTGAATCAATCACTACTCTTGAGATCTGCGGGGGTATATCAATAGAAGGGGCTTTGTGTGGTGTACCCGTAACAGCTATTAAAGCATTCTTTGCATTTTTATGAGCAGCAACAGCGCTTACGGCTACCGCAGCTGAGCGCCTTTTTTCAATCTGCTTCCGGCGGCTGTTAGCCTGTTGTTCGGGCCTGTCATTTTCCGCAAACAGGTCAAAGTATGTTTGCTGAAAGGCATTTTGCATTTGCCGGATCGCTTCGTTTTTTTTCAATAACAGCTTTTGCTGCTGCTGCATCAGCAAAAGTGATTTTTGCTTGAGGCTGTCAAGCTGCCATTGTTTTTTATGGTAAAACAATTGTTGCTGCCCGGCTTCGTTACTCCAGGTGAAGTGAGTGTCGGTTTTATACTTTTTTGTCTTTTCCGTTGACTGTTCCTGCCTGTTAGTACCTTCTGTTTTCTTTATATTAAAATCAAAATTGAAATTACCGTTGCCTTCAAAATGCAGATCAACGTTCTCAAAAAGATCACTGTTAAGCAAGTGTTCCAACTGCCGGAGCTTCAGTTGACGGTTTGCCAGACCGGCTTCATGTTCCCTGAACAACTCAATAATTTCCGGCAGGATCCGTTTCTTTTCATCCAGTTTTTTTCCTGCCGACATATCTTCCCATTCCACAAACCAATCGCCAGGTATCTCCTTCAACTCATGTTCATAGTGTAAGTACTGAGGGTCTTTTGCAGTTTCAACATCCATCGCGGGTGGAGCATACAATTCAAATGCCGGCGCGGACCGGGGTGTTGGTAAGTGCCCGTTTAGAGCAGCAGCTTCATCGCCGGGCAACGGCTTTATTACAGCAGGTGGCAGTACCGGGGCAACGTTCGCGATCCGGACGCTACTTTCCGGCGGGGCTTCAACAGATCGGTGGTTAAGAGAACGTTTTTCTATTATTGTTCCTGCCACAGCTTCTTCATTCGTTTCTATACATTCCTCTTCGGTTGCTGCTATTGTTCTGTCCGGCAATTTTTCTTCGCTCCCTGTGCTGTTTTGCGTGGAAACAGGGGAAAGCCACGCTACAGAAATAAGTATACAGGCTGTTACCAGGAGAACCAGCAATTTTTGCCCGTAATTAAATCCTGTATTATGTACATTCATGATCCTTTTAATACGTCCTAATAATTGCCGGCTGTTACCTGTAGCGGCTAAAGCGCCCACCGGGGTGGAATGTATTCTTAATTTTTCAAGCGACAGTAATGCCGATGCGTAACTGTGCGGATCGAACCTGAAGTGTAATACAAAATCATCACAACAATGTTCTCTTTCTTTTTTCAAAGATTTACCCAGCAGGTGAACAAACGGGTTGAAGAAAAGAATGGTTTCTATGACCGAAACAAGAATGTTGATGAGATAATCATTACGTTTAATGTGCGCCAGCTCATGCAGGATCACTGATTCTACCTGTTGGGGAGTAAGTTGTGTAAACGCGGCTACCGGCAGCAATATTACGGGCTTAAAGTAATTGAGCGTAGCGGGTACATCAATGTAGCTGCTTATATAAATGCTTACTTTTTTATGAATGTGCAGGTAACCTATATACCTTTCTACCTTATGGCTCCAGTATTCATCTATTTCCAGTAACCCTTTTGTTTTTAAAGTTTGAGTATAAAAATAAGCTTTGATCAGTCGTACGGCAAGCAATGCCAGTACCAGCAAGTAAGAGGCAGAGATATAAGGAAGATATTGGTTCAGGAGGGATGTAAACATAAATCCTCCGGTATCTGCTGTTGCATTAGCAGTTGCGACAATAGGGGATGGGTTGTTTGTAACGGAGAACAACTGCTGAAGCTCATGATATTTATACGACAATGTAGTGCCAAACCATCCAAACGCGCATACGATACCGGCCAGTGCCAGGTTATGCCTGGCGGCAGGCGACATTTTTCCATTGGCATTTATTATTACCTGGTACAGCATCCACAGCAATGCTGTTTGCCACAAACTGGAGGCTATGGTCCAGCCAAGTGCCAGTAAAAAAGGCGATTGGTAAATAGCAGTCATTGTGTATGTTTTGAGTTACTGTTTCTTCAGTGAATTGAGCAGTTCCTGTATTTCATCCAGTTCATCCATACTTGCCTTATGATTGCCCAGGGCCTGCATTACCAGTTGCGCCGGGGAACCGGAAAAAAGGTTGTCGATCATTTTACCAACCAGGTGCTTTTGCGTTTTTTCGCGGCTTACAGCCGCCTGGTATATATGGGTTTTGGAAGAATCATCGCGGCTTACCAGCCCTTTTTCATGCATGATCTGCATCAGCTTGAGCGTAGTGGTATATCCAACATCCTTATTGGAGGCCAGTTGCTCATGTACTTCCCGTACAGTGGCAGTACGTTTATTCCATAATACCTGCAGAATTTCCAACTCACTTTCGGTTGGCTTTGTTATTTTTTGCTGTGCCATACTTACGACTTTTTTCGTACGCTAATATACGATATAATTCGTATCAACACATTTATTCTTCCCATATTTCACAAATCAATAAGTAAAAAAGAAAAACGGGACAGAGCACGCTCCATCCCGTTTTGTAAGTTATTAATGATGTACTATACTACTGTTTTACAAGCTTAAGCACATCTGTTGTTCCGTCTTTATTGATCAGTTGCAACAGGTAAATACCACTTTGAACAGCATGCATACTGATAGAGAAGGTACCACCGGTATTACGCGACGGCACATGTTTAAGCACCGGCTGCCCGTTGGTAGTAAGCACATTTACCTGCACCACCGTTTTTCCTGTTTGTATGTTCAGTTGATTGGATACAGGGTTCGGATATGCCCTTAAAGCAACTGCGCTTCCGTCGCACTGCATTCTTATAGATCTTACGTCTGTGCTCTTCTGTTTACCATCAAAATCAACCTGGGTAACGCGGTAATAATTAACAGCGCCGGTAACGGGTGCGTCATCCGTAAAATGGTAGGTTTGCAGGCTGTTGCTGTTTCCAACGGATTCCACACGGGCAATGGTAGTAAATTGCTGCCCGTTGCTGCTGCGTTCCACCACAAAATGGCTGTTGTTTTGCTCCATACCGGTTTGCCATTGCAATTTTACCTTGCAGCCATCGCCCTTAACGGAGAAGCTTACAAAGCTTACCGGTAAAATAGCATTTATGCTTCCAACGGCCAGGGCCTTGATGGTTACCCCCGCAGGAATTGTTCCGGAAAGGAGTGAGCCTTTGGCTAATGAAACAGCATTCGGTCCTCCGCTTAAGTCTTCCCATTTATTAGTGGACTCATTAAAACCAACCAGTCGCAGGTCTGCCGGGCTAAGCCCGGGTAATCCGGTAAAGTCAGGTATAGCAACGGTGATGCTTTGTGGATGAGGCAGACTGAGTGGGTTAAATTCTTCTTCTTCTATTGATTGAATATGCCAGTCCCAAAAGCCTATCTTGGTAATAGAAGATATACTACCCCCTAAAAAGCTGCCGGTTGTATGGTTAATTCCAGCTGAGGGATTGGTAGGATCTGCAGTAACATCAGGATCGCCCTCTACCCATCCTACGGTAATAGTTCTGTCTATAGCATTAAAGGTACCAGATCGCGTAAGCTGATAAACCAAATTACCATTGCCTACAGGATAAGTAAATGCTCCATTATGACCCTCCGGCTGATCAGGCACAAAGGGGTAATTTACTTCCGATACAAAACCATTCACATGCTGGGCATCGGTAAGCCCTCCAACGTAATCTGCATTATTAGGGAAAACGATAGCTCCTTGCACAGGTTTGCTTCTGTTGGTATTGGTAATTCCATTATTGAAATATAACCGTGCGCCCACTACTATTGATCCCGGTGGCTGATACACTACAATATCTTCTTCATTATCCAGTGAATCATTATACATCCCCATGTTCGAATTAGTTATATTCATCGTATTGCCGGCTCCAATGTTAAAATAAACTGTGTCAAATACAATAACACCACTATCCCCTATGATTTCATTAGTGCCCTGAAAAAGAAAGAAGTCCCGGTTTTGCCCTATAACACCAATAGGATTGGGAAAATCCGCTTCATTAAACTGGGTCAGGTACTTATCTTTAACTACTCTAAAAGTTGGGTTATAGTGATTATAAGTCGCTCCGTTATAACGCTTAATCACCCCAACAATGTTTGTTATGGTATAACCTGGCGGATCTGACCGTGTGCCGCCATTCCAGGTAGCAGTATTAATAGAGTAGGTTTGGCCAAGCACCATCTCTCCTGAAACCAGTAAGACAACAGCAAGTAAAAATGCTTTCATGTACAATATTCTTTTATAGTTGGGTTTGGATCACGATACTATTTCAACAAAATTCTTTACAACCGGATAAAGAATTTAAGAGGCGGTGAAACATCAGAACAATGTTGTTTTGTTACAGGCTGGTGGAATTTTGATAAGATTGGAATTTTTGGAGAGGATATTGTACTTAGTATTTATACGAATCCAAAAATGAAGATACAAATCTTCTATAAAGATGAACAAATCTAATTTAAATTTTCTTTCAAACTTTCGTGCGAATGTAATGGATCCGTTAAGGATTTGAATAACATAGTATATAACTTCTTTTATTTCAGGAAGTTGTTTGTTGCATATCATAATACCTAATAAAAAAACCGGTATCTTTTTAACCTATGCTAACAGATACCGGTTGTAAGATTATATGATACGGGCTTACTGGTCTGCCTTTATATATTGAGTTACCTGCTCTGTTTTTTCTTTCTTCGGGCCGGATGTATCGTGTGTACTCTTGGTGTTATACATTTGCGCGAGGGTAGGAGCTATTACCAGCGATACGATTGACATCAGCTTAATAAGGATGTTCATAGACGGACCGGAAGTGTCTTTAAAAGGATCGCCTACGGTATCTCCGGTTACGGATGCTTTATGAGGCTCTGATTTTTTGTAGTAAGTCTCCCCGTTTATTTCCACCCCTTTTTCAAAAGATTTTTTCGCGTTATCCCACGCGCCGCCTGCATTGTTCTGGAACATACCCATCAATACCCCGCTAACGGTAGCGCCCGCCAAAAATCCACCCAATGCTTCGGGTCCTAATAAAAATCCTATGATCAATGGAGAAATAATGGCAATAGCTCCGGGCAGCATCATTTTTTTGATGGAAGCATCTGTAGAGATAGCCACACATTTATCGTATTCCGGCTTTCCTTTTCCTTCCATAATACCAGGAATAGAGCGGAACTGCCGGCGTACTTCCTCCACCATGCTCATAGCGGCTTCACCAACCGCGCGTATTGCCAGTGAAGAGAAGATGAACGGTATCATACCCCCTACAAAAAGAGAAGCCAGTACTTTTGCTTTATAAATATCTATACCATCAATACCCGCCACACCTACAAAAGCCGCGAACAATGCCAGCGCTGTTAATGCTGCCGAGGCTATGGCAAAGCCTTTACCGGTAGCTGCTGTAGTATTACCTACCGCATCCAGTACGTCTGTTTTTTCGCGCACTTCTTTAGGCAGTTCGCTCATTTCGGCAATACCGCCGGCATTATCGGCAATAGGGCCGAACGCGTCTATCGCTAACTGCATAGCTGTAGTTGCCATCATACCCGCTGCGGCAATAGCCACACCGTATAACCCGGCAAATTCATAAGAGCCCCAGATACCACCGGCTAACACCAATATAGGTAAGAAAGTAGATTCCATGCCTATAGCCAAACCGCCAATTACGTTGGTGGCATGCCCGGTAGAAGATTGTTTGATGATAGACAATACAGGACGTTTACCCATGGCGGTGTAATACTCTGTAATGATGCTCATTAAAGCGCCTACTACTAACCCAACAGCTATAGCTCCCAATACGCCCCATTTGGTAAAGTCGTGACCACGAAGTGTCATTGTTTCGGGAAGCACATAGTAAACCAATCCTATAGAAACAAGCGCGGTAAGGATAATGGATCCCCAGTTGCCCATGTTCAATGCTTTCTGCACATTATCGGTATTGATGCCTGCCGAGTCGCTTACTTTTACAAACCATGTTCCTACTATGGAGAAAATAATACCTGCCGCGGCAATCAGCATCGGTAATAATATGGGTGCAAGTCCTCCAAAATTATCATTAGAAACAGTTTCCTGCCCCAGCACCATTGTAGCCAGTACGGTAGCCACATAAGAACCGAAAAGGTCGGCGCCCATACCGGCAACATCGCCTACATTATCGCCCACGTTATCGGCGATAGTAGCAGGGTTACGCGGATCATCTTCAGGAATACCTGCTTCTACCTTGCCCACCAGGTCGGCGCCTACATCGGCAGCTTTGGTATAAATACCGCCACCCACACGGGCAAACAGGGCAATACTTTCAGCGCCCAGCGAAAAGCCGGTTAATACCTCAATGGCTTTAAGCATGGCATTTGAATATTCTTCTGTGCCTGCAGCATAACCGCCAACAAACTGCATATATAGAATAATAAATACACTGCCTAAACCAAGCACTGCCAATCCTGCAACACCCAGCCCCATTACCGAACCACCGGTAAATGATACGGACAAAGCTTTAGACAAACTTGTTTTAGCAGCTTGTGCCGTACGTACATTGCTTTTGGTGGCAATGCGCATACCTATATAACCGGCAGCCGCGCTGAATACCGCTCCAACAACGAACGCGATGGCTATTGACCAGTGGGAGTGAGGATTTGCCTGTGCCATTACGCCCAGCAAAATGGCTACGATCACAACAAAGTATCCGAGTATCTTCCATTCGGCCTTTAAAAAGGCCATTGCACCTTCTGCAATATAATTGCTGATTTCTTTCATGCGGTCGGAGCCGGCATCTTGTTTTGAAACCCAATTAAATTTTACATAAGTGTAGAGCAATCCGAGCAAACCCATTGCGGGGACGAGATAGAACAATTTATCCATAGTAGTTGAGTTCTAGTATGTTTGTTTTTGGGAGGGCAAAAATAGGGGATTCGGGATGAAAAAACTATTTAAGGATCACAGACATTTATATATGTTTATTTTAAGGGGAGAATAAACCGGTAAAGGGTATTTTATAAATACCGGATTTGCCCGTTTTTGATGGTTTGAAAGGCTGCCGGCAGAAAATCAATGATGTCGCCTGCAACCATTGCCTCCTCTGTTTTAGCCGCGGCGGCCAGATCGCCTGCCAGTCCGTGCAGGTATGCCCCCATCAGCGCCACATGCCCCGCATCGGCATATTGCCCCGATAATCCTAAAAGCATCCCCGTAAGCACATCGCCGCTGCCGGCGGTTGCCATTCCCGGGTTGCCGGTTGAATTAAAGTAGCCTTTGCCGCCCGGCGTTGCAATAAAGCTGTACCTGCCTTTGAGTATTATATATATGCCCAGTTCCCTGGCTTTTTCCAACGCCAGTTGCAGGCGCGAAAAATGGTCAGGGCTGGCGCCAAAAAGCCTTTCGAACTCTTTGGGGTGGGGAGTGATGATTGCATCGGGCGGGATTTGAGGGTATAATGCTTTGTTTTCAGACAGTATATTCAACGCGTCTGCGTCTATAATAAGCCGCCGTGGTTTTTTATTGAAGATGGATTTTATTACCGAAGCCCCGGGTTCCATGCCCCAACCCGGACCTATTGCACAGGCATCGTACCGGGCTACAAGCGCCAGTTTGCTGTGAAAGCGGTTACCTGAATCGGTTACACACATGGCTTCGGGCACCGAGCTCTGCAATATTTCGTACCCTGTTTCCGGTATGTGGCAGGTAAGCTTGCCAACCCCGCTTCTCAAACAGGCCCTGGCAGCTAATACTGCTGCACCCATCATGCCATAGCTGCCGGCAATAAGGGCCGTATTACCAAAAGTGCCCTTATGGGAAAACTTTTTACGGGGCTGGTAAATGGATTGAATGAAATGCGACGAAACCAGTTCGAACTCACCCGGGGTGTTGTGGTAAAAGCTTTCATGCAGGCCGATATCAATTATTTCTACATCTCCTGTAAAATCTGCGTTTTCCGGCAGTAAGAAAGCAAGCTTCATGACCTGGAAAGTAAGCGTGCAGGTTGCTCTTACAATCATATTGTTCCCGGAAGTCTTGTGGGCAAATAAACCGCTTGGCATATCTATAGATATTATAACAGCTCCGGATGCATTGATACGTGCCACCAGCATGCCGGCAAGTTCCTGCAGTGGCCTGTTTAAACCATAGCCGAACAATGCATCTATTACAATAACATCTTTGCTGATAGGAGGAATATCGGACTCCTGTATAATATAATTAACGGGCCGGGAAATAGAGCGCAGCCGCTGAAGATTTACTGTAAAATCAGTAGAAAAAAAATCGCTTTGAAGTACATAAATGTCTACCGTAAAGCCCTGCGCAAGCATCAGCCGGGCTATAGCAAGTCCGTCGCCGCCATTATTGCCGGGGCCGCAAAACAAGATAATTTTTTGAGAGCGATTGAAATTTTTCTTCAACCAGGCTACACAACCAATTGAAGCTCTTTCCATTAAGTCAATGGATGCTATAGGCTCATGTTGTATGGTGTATTCGTCCCAGGCTTTAATTTGTCCGGCAGAAAATATTTTCATGCTTAAATTTTCCTATAGTAAAAGTAAGCATTGTTATTCTTCCGTGTCCTCTTCCGGTTCATAGTTGCCAAACGCAGGAAAGAGTTTTTTTGCCTGGTAAATGTTTTTATTGAAGCGGTTACCTAATATGATAACGGTAGCGGAATCGTTAATGATGCGCGCAAATACGGTATTGTTGCCATGCCACCACCCGTTATGGAATATGATTTTTTCGTTGTTGGGATATTCCAGCATACGCCAGCCCAGCCCGTAATTGCGAATGCCCTTTTTTTCGTAGCTGTACCCAGCGTAGGCAGAATCGAGCGTTTCTTTTTTAAAGAGGTCGCCGTAGCTTAAGGCGGTCTCCCATTTTAAAAGATCCCGTACCGTACTGTATATGTTTTTATCGCCGTATACCGCGTCAAGAAATGTAAAAGCTTCCTGCTGGTTTTTCCAGTTGTATGAAGGCAGGCTTCTTGCCGAATCGGACATGGTAAATACATAACTGTTGGTCATCCCCAGCGGGGCGAAAAAGTTTTCATATACATATTGAGGGTAGGGGAGACCGCTTACCTGTTCTATGATCAGGGCCAACAGCGCGTAATTGGTATTGCAATAATGAAACGATTTGTCGGGTCTGCCTGCCTGTAGCCTGCTTTTATTAGCTATCAGGAAATCAAGAACGTCCCGGTTATAAACAATTTTTTTTCTGTCCCATCCTAATTGTTCCATAACATGTACGTAATTAGGCAGACCGCTGCGATGATTCAGCAGGGTTTTAATGGTAACACCCTGGTAAGGAAAGCCCGCCAGGTGCATGGAAACTTCATCGTTGATGCGTAACTTCTGTTCTTCCCACAGCTTCAGTATAGCCATTGCGGTAAACGTTTTGGAAACAGAAGCCAGGTGAAGCGCGCTGCTTTCGTTTAAGGCATCTTTTTTGTCTAAATGGGCGTATCCCGCATATTTTTCAAAAATGATCTCTCCTTTTTTGGCTACCAGGAATTCTCCGCTGAAATGGCTTCTTTGCAATACTTCATTATAAAAGTGTTCTGAAGCATCGTAATATTTTTTTGCTTCGGCTTTGGAAAGCAGGGCGGGATTCAACAGGGAATCTGCAGGAACAGACGGAGGTTTGGGCTTGTCTTTCTTGATAGTGGAAAAATAACAGCCCTGTGCCAGGGAACAGATTAATATAAAGGGTAAAATAAAGTTTTTCATCTGGATTTACTTATAATACAACGCTGAAAGGCAATTACTTAGTATTTTCGCGGCAACTTTTACAGATTATATTTTTCATATGAGTGACAAAAATAAGACCAGTTATCCCAAAGAGAAGATTAATATTTTACTTCTTGAAAATATCAGCGACCTGGCAGTGCAGAATTTTAAAAAAGCCGGCTATAGCTCAGTAAAAAAAATAACAGGCGCCTTACCTGAGGAAGAGTTGATCAAAGAAATTAAAAATACGCATTTACTGGGTATCCGTTCCAAGTCGCAGATCACTCCCGCGGTTTTAAATGCCGCGCAAAAGCTACAGGCCATCGGCTGCTTTTGCATTGGCGTAAACCAGGTAAATTTAAAAGAAGCTACGGCTCATGGAGTAACTGTTTTTAACGCTCCCTATTCCAATACCCGTTCTGTTGCCGAACTGGTTATAGGATTGGCTGTAATGCTTATTCGCCGTATACCCGACAAAAATAAAGCTGCCCATGAAGGCCGCTGGATGAAAGACGCTAAAGGGAGTTACGAACTGAGGGGCAAAACGCTTGGCATTATTGGTTATGGAAATATTGGCGCGCAGGTGAGTGTGTTGGCTGAGGCATTTGGCATGAAGGTGATATTTTATGATATCGTGACCCGTTTGCCATTAGGGAATGCGCAGGCGCGCAAATCTATCAAAGAGTTATTACAGGAAGCAGACCTGGTAACATTGCATGTGCCCGAAACAGCGCAGACCCGCAATATGATCAACGCCGGCAATCTTAAGCACTTTAAAAAAGGCTCTATCCTTATCAACTATGCCCGGGGCGAAGTGGTGGACCTTGTTGCATTAAGAAAAACGCTTGAAAGCGGTCAGTTATCAGGAGCAGCGATAGACGTTTATCCCGTAGAGCCTGAAAAGAACGGGGATACGTTTAAAACGCCTCTGCAAAATTTGCCGAACGTAATATTAACTCCCCATATTGGCGGATCAACCGAAGAAGCGCAGACAAATATTGGGGAGGATGTAAGTACAAAACTGATCAATTTCCTAGAAACAGGTATCACTACAGGCTCTCATACGGTACCGGAGCTTGCTTTACCTATGATAGAAGGCGCGCACCGTATTTTGCATATTCATAAAAATGTACCCGGCGTGCTTTCTCAAATCAACAGCCAGTTATCGCAGCATAATATTAATATACTGGGCCAGTACCTTAAAACCAACGACGAAATTGGTTATGTAGTGCTGGATATAGACAGTAAATTATCTAAAGAGGCCATTGAACTGCTGAAAGAGATCAGGGAAACGATCAAAGTAAGAAAACTGTATTAGGAGATTTGAAATTTGAAATTTGAGATTTGATGGCTGTTACAGGTTGCAGATTTCGCGTTTGAAGTTTCAGGTTTAGTCTCAACTATAAACCATAAACCACAAACTATAAATTAATTGCACTGACGGCTGATAGCTCACAGCCCATAGCTTATCCCTCAGCCAGTATTTTTTTGGCGCGGCTTTTAAAGGCTGCTGTTTGATACGGCATCTGTTGTTCGATCAGCAGCTTTATTTCGGGAATAATATCGGGGTGCTGCTTTGAAAGATTATGCAGCACCGTAAGCGAAAAAGCTTTTACCGCTACGGGTTCGCCCGGATCTTCAATCAATGAAAAACAAATATCCATTACGCTTCCCTGCAACCCTGTGGGTATATCTATTTCCTGCAACAGCCTTACCGTATTTCTCTTTACTGCGTCATGAATGCCTTTTTTCCTGAGATTATTCACCAGCTTTTTTAAATGGCTTTTTACAAGCCGGGGATGGGCAATGGCGCTATAGCTTAAAGGCCAGGCCGCTCTTTGCACCACGCGGTATTCGTCGTTTAAAAACAGTTGTACCAGTTCGTTAAAGCGTTCCTGTGAGTTGCCGATATAACCAACGATCTTTTCACACTGTTGCCTGGAATGTTCCTGCAGCAAAGCCTCCCTGATATTCATTTTTACTGTTGATGATTTTGAAATTAAATTTACGAAAACGTTTGTGTAAAATTTTAAGATTCATTTGCAAAACCAACCTGTCAATTTTGATTTCCTATACCTTTAATCAATATCTATAGCAAACATGTTACAACAAGTATTAGAAGCATATGGTTTGAATATAGCGGAGCTGGATGTTGAAACGTTCGGATCGGGGTTGATCAACAACACCTGGAAAATCAACCGGAAGGATAATGATATCGCTTATATATTACAAAGGATCAATCATCATGTATTCAAATCGCCCGAAAATATAGCTTATAATATCCGTTTGATCGGTAATTATTTGGCCGATAAGCACCCGGATTACCTTTTTGTAAGAACAATGAATACCCGGTCGGGCAATGACCTTCATTTTATAGAAGGGGAGGGATATTTCAGGCTGGTACCATTTGTAAAAGACTCCCATACGGTAGATGTTGTGCAAACTCCCTCGCAGGCTTATGAGGCCGCCAGGCAGTTTGGCCGTTTTACTTTTTTACTGAAAGATTTTCCGGTTGAAAAATTAAGAATTACGATCCCCGATTTTCATAACCTCCCGCTGAGGTACAACCAGTTCCTGCAGGCAGTTGAAACAGGTAATGCTACGCGCATTGAGGAGTCGGCTGACGAAATACGCTGGCTGAAGGAGCAAGAGCACATTGTAAAGAGCTTTGACGGTATGAAGCAAAATCCTGCTTTCAAACCCAGGGTTACACACCACGATACCAAAATCAGTAACGTGCTCTTTAATAGCAACGATAGAGGGCTTTGTGTAATTGACCTCGACACGGTGATGCCTGGCTATTTTATAAGCGATGTGGGCGATATGATGCGCACCTGCCTGTCGCCTGTAAGCGAAGAAGAAAAGGATTTTAGCAAAATACAGGTAAGGAATGATTATTACAAAGCCATAGTAGAAGGGTATACTGCAGGAATGGAAAACGAACTGAGTGACGCTGAAAGAAAAAGCTTTTTCGATGCCGGTTGTTATCTTATTTACATGCAGGCGCTCCGCTTTTTAGCCGACTACCTGAACAACGATGCCTATTACGGCTCAAAATACCCCGGGCATAACTATATGCGCGCCTGCAACCAGATCGAATTGCTCAAAAAAATGCTTGAAAAAGAAAGCATACTGCGATCTGTTCAGTAAAAGTTATTTAACAGCCGGGGACTTTTTCCACCAGTTTACCAAATTGCAATAAAAGTTGTAATAGGCAGAGGTTATTGCCAAATGAAATTAAGAATGTATTAGATAGGAACTATTTAACGAATATGTAGTGTAAAATGTTCATTTTTTAGACTCTATGTCCGTAAAAGCCTTTATCACACGAAATCGTGACATAAATCTATTTCAATATAGGATATTTATTGTTCATTTTAAGTGTTCATTTTTAAAGGCGAGCATGCCTCCGAATGAAAATTAAATAAAAGGGAAAAAATAATGAGAACTTAGGATGTAGCACTATTAAAAAAATATTTTATGATCAGGTTTTTCTTTCCCTTTTGTTTACCCTTGATCCTTGTACAAGACACGATTCATGATTCATTTATGACTTTGTGTAATCTTTGTTTTTGGCAATTGATCTCAAATCAGAACTACTGACAATTTTTTTCAACGATTTTGATTTGAATAGTTTTAGGAAATATGTTGAATCATTTGAATTGAACTTTACTAACTCCCCAGATTGAAACTGAGCTGTAAATCTAAAATCCATTTTTGCAGAGTTATTTATAAAATAGGCATGTTTAAACTTGTGAAAACTATTTTCGATGCTTGAGAAATTTGCATTGTAGTTTTTGTAAACTTCTTGGTTAGATATGTATAATCCCCCATTGATAAATCTTTCATTAACACGCTTTACAGATTCTGACATTTCATCTAAAAAAATTTGATAGAGAGTCGTATTATATCCAAGTTTTTCGATCTCCTTTATCTTGGACATAAATGACTCATTTTGAAATGGAGTTTCAATGAGTATATTTTTTTTAGCGACTATTGCAGCGTCGATGTATTCGCCTACTACTGCAGGTCTGTCTGTTAAGCTGGTTGCAAATTTTAAAATCTTGTCCGGCAGTATTAATTCGAAGTTGTTTGAAGATAAGAACTCTGTGTTATTTTCAACCAGAGTTGTTTTGCCTGATGCATTGGGCCCTGAAACTATGATCAATGAAAGCTTAGTTTTCATTTTATTTTTCGAATAAATGTTTCTTTTATATCAAATGTTTCGGTATTAAATTCACATCTAACTAAGGTTATTCTTCCACTGGGAAATTCTTTGATCCATTCGTTTCCGCTAATACAGGTGTAAAATGGCAACCCTTTTTTATGAAAATTCGTTTTCTGCGCTATGTGAATATCTAATGACTTGCCTAGAGTATTTACAATTTTAGTATTAATATCTTTAAAGGATAGAACCGTATTAAGTTTTTCTTTCTTAGACATGAAAAATTCCTTGAATTGTGAATATACCTTAATTTATAGTAAGGAGGCTTTTATCCGCTCCTATCTTTTGTATTCTTGATAGATTACGAATTGAAAAGAAGATATGTTACGTTGATTCAATTGCCAAAACGTTGGTAACAAACCTACGACCTCTGTTTTGAGCTCCAATAACAACAATCACATATTGAATGAGTAAGAAGGATAAATAATATATATTAACTGGCCAATTAGCTATTATAAAAGTTGGAAATCCAATAAAAATGACAAAAAGAAAGCACAGGGAGGTTAAATCTCTAGCCAACAAGTAAGCCCTATGACTCTCAGAGATCACGATGTCCAAAGAATTCTTCTTATATATTTTGTACCATAACTTATTTTGCTCTGAAGGCTTTTTGGGTAGATTGCCGTATATCTCTTTCAGTTTTTCTCTATCTATTCTAGTATCTTCTTTGCTCAGTTTTGAAAATGCTATTGAACCAGGTAAAGGATTTTTCAGCTTCCAAAAAACTAATACGGCCTTTTGATGGCTTGATAATAATCCATTCAGTAGGAATAAAAGTAGTGGTGCAATAGAAGCTCCTAAACCTTTCAAAATAAAAATCAAATCAAATTTATTTGTTACTTCCTTAAAGTAATGAGGAAAAATTATTCCACAGATAATTAAAATATTTGCTGCAAGCAGAATCCACAATTGAGGCGTATTCTTTGCTTTTAAATTTACTTCTTTTTCCATGTTCACTTTAATTTAAAATACATAAGGAAATATACCATCTGGAGTTATAATAGATAAAAATACTGGTAACGGAGGCTGTAGCTGACTGCATTCCTTTTTATGTTGTTGTACACTCACTAAATCCTGTTTACTTAGGAAATTGGGACCTTCTGGGTGAGTATGCCATTCTCCAATGTAACCTATTTGCCTTCCTGAACTATTTTCTATTTCAGAAATTTCCTTTGCTAAGCCATGATACCCTCTAACAAATTGTGTAGAACTTCTTTTGCTATCTATAGGAGCTTTAATTGAGTCCGTAATATGAATTGTCTTTGTTTTATAATTACAAACGCCCACAAAAACACCTCCTGTTTCAGTTTGTCCCGCAAGTAAAAATTCTTTGGTTAGCTGTTCAAGAATGCCAGATTTAAACCGAATTGTCCAACTAGAATCATTAACAGCTTGAAAAATATCAAATGGTTTAACATTTAATACGTGTGTTTCAATCATGTAATCTTCTGTATCTATAATATTGTTTAAATATATTTTCCCATCCTTGGTTGATTTAGTCATTTCTCTCTTAAGAATCCCTGAAAAGTATGATGCATGAGATGATATTTTATCATCTGATAAAACTGTGGTTTCTGAATTACAGCCAACACCAACTTGAACAATTAAACTACTTGATTGAGCTGTTTTTTGTTCCCTTTGCAACCAGTCTTGAATGTTTTTATTACTCTCTGCCAGACTGTATAAATATGCCTGTAAGTCATCTACTCTTGGATTTCTTGACTCACCCTCTTTATACATTATCCCTAAATTTCCAAAATCTGAAATACTTGCACTGGCAATTTTATTTTCATCTAAACTTTTTAGCGTAGCCAATTTATTAAAGAATGCTTCGGAGGCAGTAAAATCTAATACCCAATTATGTTTTTCGAATGTTGATTTTTGGTCTATTAGTCCATCTTTAAAGGACGGACCATGTGTAACATTTGTTTGTTCATAAGGATAGATTTTCTTTATTTTTTCTGCCAATGCTTCTGCTTTACGGTGCCCTTCATCTTCTCCAAACAAGGTATGTCTAACTAAATTGTGTGGAGAAATATAATCTGGATCAATCAAAGTCAAGTTTGTTTGTCCAGATCTTGCCAAGTGCATTATTATCTTAGAACCGATAGCACCACATCCAAAAACAACGTGTCTTTCACTATCTAAAGCTATATCCCAACCTGATATATGACTAGCTAATTTTTGTGTTAGAGGCTGGTTGTGCGATAGCATATCTATAGATATGTTATTAACAATTTTTTCGCCTTCAATGTCGGCAGAAGTTACATTAAAACGTAGGTTTATAAATTCAATGTTCGATGAATAACCAATCAGTTGACTAGGCCTACGTATTCCAATTATTACAGGAAAATAGATGTACTCGTTTATTTTATTACAGGTAGTAATGAATTTTTCAAATTCTTGATGCTTAATATTATAATACTCACAAAACAATTTGAATTCTTCCCATGATCTTGGAATATTTATTTCATATTCTCGTTTTACTACATCTTCTCCACTCCATAGTACATATCCGAAATAATATCTCTTTCTTGTAATATCTTCTTTATCTTTTTTACGTTCCTCATCTACTTCCTTAATGGTGGTAAGTGCATTCTTATTAGTAATGAGCTTAACAAATTTATATGTATATCTCCCCTTACTACTTGGGCGTTCAAACAAAACAATTGAAAATTTATCACCAAATTCAACAGCCGTCTTATTTGTTATAACAGTCAGAATGGTATCATAATCATAAATTATACTTCCTGTGTACCCTTCCAATCTCAATGGTTCGTACTGTTCACCATTTTCAGTTAATTCACCTGTAGCAGCGTCTCTAAGCCAGTTGCTTATGCGTATTACAAGGTCTTCAATCCTTTTGTTTGCATACCACTCATCTGCATTTCCTCTTACATAACAAAACGCTGGAGGGCGATTATTGACTGCTACATATAGATGAGCAAGGTTGTTTTTAGGAAAATCCAATCTGTCAGTATAAACTCGAGGTGCAGAAACCGGATAATTAACTAAATCAAATACTAAAATAATAGGTTCTTTTCCTCTGATATCTAAATCTTCAAAATTACCCAAACTAGGTAAGTCGATATTAATCTCAATTGGAATAGCGATTCTACCATTTCCCCAATCCAAAACCTTAACTTGAATACCTTGAATTTGACACAATAATTTAAGAGAATCCTGAATTTCAGGATTCTCTATATTATTGATAAATACTGGTAAGCTATCGCTAAACTTTTCCATTCCCGTATTTTGAAGGGGAGTTTACAATGCCTAAACCAGCTCCTCCTGCAACTTTAGCTGCACCTTCAGTCTGTTTAGGTTTTACAATTCCCTGCGAAGTAACCTCAAAGATTATTGGTTGAGGGATCTTATTAACCACATTGTAAGTAGTTGTATTAAGAAAATTTCCTTCCGTTACTTTCTTAACATACTCCTGTTTAGCCTCATAATGCGGTGGATTGTCTTCATCATTTAAGATTTTTTTACTTGACGCAATAACCTTCGCGTTATTTCTCCTGTAATCCAGCACTTCTAATGAAGTCTTTTTAGGGTCAGGATTTTCTTCCTGAGGTCTCTCATTAAAAAATGACCAGGAGCAATGATGGGGGGAAAGAAATAAATCCCATTTCAAGGCATGTTCATTTCTGTATTTCTTAGTCTTTTCCAAAATGATGCACCATGAAGTGTGATCAGAGTCGCCACCAAACATTGCAAGAGTAGAGAAGTCTTGCTGATAAGGTGTGTTTTTGAATCTAGCTTGGAATACAATACTTGTTGAATTCTTTTTATCATCTCCCAATGCTTCAAGATGTTCTTTGAATGGAGCGTGTATGAATATGGAAAACAACACTTGATTTCTATCATTAAACCGATTTACAGTATCTCCCGGCTTAGCTCTTAAATAATCTAAGTCTTTATAATCTGTACTTCCATCATATCCGATAATTTTAATTCTGTTACCAGGGTTGTCTTTATTAGCATCATTCTTGCGATGAAGCGCCAGTCGACGTTCAGCTTCCAGTTGATATGCATCTTCATCATCATTAGTATGCTCCTCAGCAATCATTGGTGAGAACCACATTGTATCAACTCTAATAAGACCGTCCTTTTTATCAGCTTCCGAATATTTTTCTGGAGCTCCTTGATAAAAATTCTTTTTAAATCCTCTACAATGATCCTGGTCTCCATGAGTTAAGATAAATACGTCAACATACGGTATGCCATTTCTATATTGCACACTTTGCAATAAATCTTTTTTTACATCGTAGGTCTCGTCGTCGTCACAATTCCTGATGTTACAATCAACCAAAATAGTTGTTTTGTCTTCTAAAGTAATTAGAGACGTATCTCCGTTGCCAACTGGGTAATACTGAATTGTAGCATTTGCCATTAAATTCTCTTTTTAAATTAATATTATAATTCACATCTCCTATCCTATTACCTGAAAAGGATAGCCCAGCAGAAAATATTAATAAAGCCGGATAGAAATCGACCACCGGAAGAAAAGAAAGTGACAATTTTATTTGCACAAATGCCAACTTTGTATACATTTGTTTTGATTCTGAATGTCATTTGTCCATTTTATCAAGTGGATTAGAAACTAAAGCATAGTTTGAATTGTCGCATTTTTAAACTGTGCTTTAATTTTTTTAATATTTTATTTGTTTTTTATTTCTTTCTCAAATACTCTACCTCCTTTTTTAAGTCATTAATTGTTTCTGTGAGTTCTTTTCCAGCTTTTAGATATTCCATTGGAAAATCATTTTTAAGCTCGGTCATCAACAAATAGTATACAGGTTTCAACATAGATCTAAGATCCAAACCATTTGTTTCATCAAACATTTTTAAAGCAGCATTATATTCTTTTTGGGCAACTAGTAAAACAAAAAAATCTACTAGTTCTGTTAGATCTCTATACAAATAACCTCCCTCCTCACTTTTACGCAAACTAAGAACTTGTTTATTGACGATATTTAGAGAATGAGATAGATTACCGTTCCACAAAAGTATTTTAGCATAAAGTAGCTCAAAATGAATACTTGGATTTTCCGGCTTATATCTCTCCAACAGGTCTTGGGCAAATTTTCTCTTATTAGTTCTTTTAGATGTATAAATACTTTCAACCCAACACCCGACCACAGTTTTGTCTCCTAGTTCTACAGCCTTTTCAAATACACTGTCGGACTCTTCAAATTTTCCCCGACTATCAAGAATATGCCCAAGTTGATGCGCAGACTCCGTATCATTAGCATTTACACCTTTTTCCAGCATTTCTATAGCTTTATCGAACTGATCTTTTCTAAAGTATAGCCTAGCGAGGTCGCTATAAGCAGCTTGTTCTCCATTTTTAATCGCTATTTTAAATTGCTCCTCAGCCTTCTTGAGACTGGGGTTTTTCTTCACCATGTAAAACCTTCCCAAATTTATGTGACAGTCTTCCTCATTTTCATTTACCGCAGACAACAAAGCCAACTCGGCCTCTTTTGTTCTTTTCAGTTTAATAAATAATTTGGCTAAACCGGTATTGGCTCGCTTTACTTTTGCGATTACAGCTTCTTTAAAATATTTTTCTGCTTCTACTAAATTTTCTAACTCCAAATAGATATTAGCCAACGACAATAAGGACTGCTTAAATAGCTTTGCGGCTTTTTTATGGTAGACTATCGCGTCATCGTACTCCTTTTTCTTTTCATAGATATTACCAAGTAAGTGAGCTGCATAAGGATGGGGCTGAGAAAGTGTTAAGGCTTTTTTGTAATAATTTATAGCTGCATTCGGATCATTTAAATGAAGATCATATATGATGCCTAATGAAATGGATACAGAAGAATTCTGATCGTCTAACTCCAAAGCAGAATTAGCATTCCTTAGCGCCTCTTGTAAGTCACCTTTCGATAAATAGAGGGATGTTGCCAACATATAATAGTCAACGTTTCTATTTTTCACGTCACCGAGCCTACGAACAGATTCATCGTAGCGTTTCTCTTTAACAAGTTTTTTTATATCTTCCAAAATATCTGTTTCAGAAGTTTTTGCTCCTTTTAAGAGCTTGTCTGACAAAATGGACTTCGTAGTATTAATTAACTCTTCTTTTAGATTGTCGGGAACATTTTCGCAAGACAAAAAGGTGTTACCCATGTCTAACGCTGCAACGGCATCATACTTACCATCCTTAAGGTTTCTTATATGATTTTTTACCCTTTTTGCCAATTCACTTTCGTCACACCAAGCATCAAAAAATCGGACCAACCAAATAACATTTTCTTTATCACTCTTCCTTCCATACCTCATTAAATACCAAATATTCATAAACCGATCCCTAATACGATAGAAATGATTTTTTGTGGGGGTAGACACTTTTTCGATTAGTTGGTTCTTATCTAAGTAAGATAAAATAGAAGATATATTTTTACTCTCCAGCCTCGTATTCTTTGCTATGTCTTTAACCGAAATTGCATCCCATTTTCTCGCTATAACATCGATTACTTTTTGTTGTTGAGTTGAGAGCTGATCTAGTTCTGATTTATATAATAACGTTAATGTGTCTATCAAAAGGTAGAGATCTTTTATAGCTTTACCATTTTCGTTATCCAAAAAAATCTGAAAAAGATATGATATTATTCTCGGTACTCCTCCAGTCAATCGTCTTAAGGCTTCTACTCGACCAGGATGATTGTCAATAATTTGCTTAATCTCGTCCTCTTCACCATATTGTTGACCAATTTTTAGAAGGAGTCTTTTACAATCCTCTTGATTTAACCCTTCTAATTTTATCACATCAAAAAAACTATAAAACGAATCTTCAAAATCAATAGAGCCATCACTAAAGGAAGTGGATGAACCAATTATCCTGAACTGGGAATCTGTAGTTAAAATCGACTTAAGTCTTATTCTTTCTTCTTCACCAAGCTTTTTTAGAAAAAAATTTATATTTTCAATAAATAAAATTGCAGTTTTACCTTTTGCTTTTAAAAACCTCTGTAAGTAGCTGAATGCGACTTGTTCATAGTCATCTCCAGCGTTAATAATGTTATCGATAGAATCAGATAAGGTTTCTTTATAGAAATTGTCCTCAATTCCGGCAGCAACTGCTTCCCATAAATTAGTCAAATCAGATAAGTTATATTGTTCTTCAGAGAACAGTATTGGCAAATATCTCTTAGATAACAACTGTTCATCAAGAATAGCATAGTTTAGCCTGTGCATCAATGTCGTTTTTCCTGCACCACGCTGTCCAACGATGATAGTATTTGATTTTTTTTTCAAATTTGTGTCCAATAAAGTGTTTTTGAGGTGTTCAAACTCACTCGTTCGAACTACAAAGCCATCCACTATAGTGAACTTGGACTTATTTCCAGTATTATTTCTCAGATAGACATCATCACTTTTCATATCTTAACGATAAAAATTTCGTCAAAAGTAGAATAACTAAATCGACTTTCCAAATATTTAGCGATTTATTTATCGCTAAATATATTTATTTTGAATTAAAATAATAATAACCAGGAAGTTGTAGTAGAAGGCTTATTGAATATTTATATCGATTTCTCAGGCCAAAAGTCTCTCGGAGAACATTCAAGCACTTTTGCGATAGCATTAAGATGATTGATGTTGTATTTGGCTCTACGATTTGGGGATTCAACATGGGAAACAAAGCTATCATTCATCTCCAACTTTTGGGATAAGTCAAGTTGCGATAAACCAACTTTTATGCGCCTTTCTTTGACTTTTTGGATAATATATCTCTCAATCTTTGTCTGCACCTAAATATTTGTGCAAAGGGCAAAAAATAAAACATCATTCACAATGGTACGTGTACCATTATCGTGTATTTTAGCTGAAATAAAATATTTCAATTTGAGTGCCTTAGAAGAAAGTATTTCCTACATAAGTGCAAATCCAAATGCATTATCAAATGAGATTCCTTTAGAGCTGCTTGAGTTATGGCTTGAAAAAGAGGCTGAAAATGAAGAAAGTGAAAATCGTTTGGCTTATTCAGTTTTTATGTATGTATTATTAAAATATAATGATCGAAAAGGAATTTCAAAATTTGATGCAACAACAGATGGATTTATAGATATTTATAAATCCTGGCAAGTAACAATAAACATGGTTTATCTTGATCGTATGTCTGAATTTAAAATAACGCCTCTGAAAATTTTCGACTTTAGTATCTATAAGAATTTGAAATTTGAAATCAAGGTTAAAAGTGATTCTATTCTTAATAAACTTTCCAATTAGGGACAAATTTAATGGATTAGGCAAAGCGGACAAATTTAACCGAATCTGAGATGAAAAATTAATAATTGCTATGATAAAAATGGAAAATATGGGTAGGGTAGGAGACAAATTTAATGGATTTTAGTATCTCAGAGGTTTCATTATTTCTTCTACATCCAACCCCTTTGCATTTAAGTTGTAAATTATTGCAACCATCTTTTCATACAACAGTTTTTTTTCATTCTCAGCTTTTTGGAGTTGC
Source organism: Chitinophagaceae bacterium (assembly GCA_019638595.1). Lineage (GTDB taxonomy): Bacteria > Bacteroidota > Bacteroidia > Chitinophagales > Chitinophagaceae > Agriterribacter. Next base: position 128,159 of record JAHBTJ010000004.1, on the reverse strand, counting down.
TCCCGACAATGGATTAGTTGCTCATGAACAGTACGCCTTCGCTTCTTTCCAGATTCATCAAGTCCTGCATTTTTCAATTGCGTTTTGCGTGCATTCTCAATTAACTCAACACGATTATTGAGTAGTAACGTACTGCGACTTTTTAAGCCTAATCTTTTTAAAACCGATGACCGGGTAATAGGAGAGAGGTTATGTCCCTCTTCAATCATCTTTTTCAATACTTGTTGCAGTTGGTCATCCACTTCCTTTCCCCAAGGTTTTTTATTGTTTTTCATACTGAACTGGTTTTAGTTTTGGTTCCCGAAAGGTCTTTTCCCGATTCGAATAATCGTTGTTCTTTGCCAAGTTGTGAAAGCTCCAATCCTTTTTTTAAATTCTCTATTTTATTTTCTAAACTATTAATCCATACATCAGATCCGAATTCGCCTTCAGCCTCCATTTTCATCTGCGTAAGAGCTTTTTCACTATTTTCAAGAAGATTCTGTAAGTTCTTTATTTCGTGTTCAGAACCTGTTAAATTCAAATTTGAGCACCCATTCCAGCACTGCAAATGTTTCGGGCAGGGGTTGAGGCTAAAATCATGAGAACAGGCTCCAAATGGTGTTATATGAAGTGCATTGGCATGAGTCGCCAGGAAAGATTCTGCATTTTCAACACCTTGCTTCTTTTTGATTAGATGATATGTGTCAGTTAAATCACCAAGAATTTTATTCTCCCTAATACCTGACCGTAAAAAGCCTATTTTTTCTGACACAGAATTAAAGGTTAAAAAATCTCTATGGGATTCAGTAAACTCTTTAACAGTTGGATGTTGATAGGCCGTGTTTTGGTCAAGGAGCTGCCTGCCAAGGGCTAGTGCCTGGTTAACGTTAGACATTCCGGCTAAATCGTATAGCGTGTTTCTCCAGTGACGTGGCTGATGACTTGTCATAACAATTTTTGAACCGTCAGCTTCTGTTAAATTTTGGCGTTCAAATATTGACTCAATTCCTGGTAAACTTCCAAGGGCCCCATTAATATCTGTCAGAAAAATTCTTCCCGGTAATATTCGAAATGTATTTGCTTCCCTCTTAAAACGGGAAGCTCCATCGAACCTGATAGATAAAAGATCGCTTGTTTTCAAAATTACCTTATCATTTTCCCTCAAGACAATATGGTTTTCAAGTTTCGGATAAAGCAAGTTTTCTATATCGCCCGCTTGGTAATAGTGTTGTTTCTGAGTTTTACCCTTACGTTTGAGGGGATTTTTAATATGCGGATGTACTTTTTTTACAGGGATATTATTTTTTTTTAAGTACAAGAATAAGTTGTAAGTATCTACAAATCCCAAATAATTTAATAGTTCCCGGTCTGATAGCAAATCACTTGAATCATATTTCCACAACCTTTTGTGTTTTTCCTGAAATTGAGCAATCTCTCGCGCATCCTGAGTAAGTTCTTTTAACCTGTTTATCGCCCGCAGTGCAAACAGTATATCTTGATCTGCCAGCCAATGAACACGAGAAATAAATTTTTTCTCAGCGAAATACCTAATTCCTACATTTTTTATTGGATTGCCATGTTTATCTTGAATTGCTTTTCCATTATCATCTTTCTTGGGTTCTTCAACCAAACAATCAAAAGGAATAAAGGCTACTTCATTTGCCCGCTGCCCCATAGCAATAAGCAAATCAATAGTGCGCAATAAAATTTCTTCATTCTCATTAATTGGATTGTTAGAGCATTGAGCATAGGCTGCCATTGCTTCATAGGAGGGGAGTTTGTCTTCACCTAGCCTATCCCCATCATCGGATATCTCACTTAACGCTTTGTAGTTAAAATAGAGATGATAATTTTCCGCAACATTGACAAAATTGATAGGCAATGGACTCAATTTAAATTTATCAATTACATCTGAAATAACCTTAAGTCTCGTACCAGCATCGTATAATAATTTATATTTTTCAGCCTTAAGTTCTTGATGAATTTCGTCAAAATGCCACCTTGTCAATTGCCAGGGTGAGCATTCATTTCTTTTTTTCAACAACGAATATAACCTCCTACAAATTGAAACATAATTTCTAATTGCCATCGAGCCAATTAGTTTTGTTCTTTGCAAGTAGATTGCTATTGCTTTTGTAAAGTCACCAAAATCATAACTCATTTTTGAATCGATATTTTTGACTCTTACTTTATATTCATTAAAACTCAAGGTGTGCTCAGTTCCCCTATGGAATAACCATTCCTTAATATTCCATTGAATAGAATCCCAGCTTTCTTTAATAGGCAAAGATGAAAAGATGGCTTTTTCCTTACTTACAAAATCTTTTAAGTTGGCCTTATAAATTGATTCATCCATCATTGAGTCTTTATATAAGTAATAATATTTTTAACTGCTACAATTGTCTCCTCGAGTTGAGTGATTGTTCGATTAAATTGAATATCTTTTTTCTTTTCTCCTGTGTCAATAAAAAATTGAGCATTTTCCTCCAAACCGTGAAGTACTTTTTCATGCTCTCCATCCTTAAATGGGTTAAATTTTTTGCATGTGTAGCATGAAAAAACAGGGTTTTTAGGACAAGCCTTTTCAAGGCTGCATGAACCGATATCGCCAATATATTGTGTCCCTATTAAACCTTTTACCCATTTTGCCTTTTGTACATCCATTCTGGAAATGAGTTTTCCAGTATTTAGCATCTCAATAATATTTTTATAGGAATTACTTTTACCTAATGCTTTCGTTTTGATCTCAGCGATTTTTGGTGTTGCTGCAATATATGCTCTGGCTGGTAAGGTTGAATTGTGACCTAATAATTCAGCAATTACTTCAGCCGACGCACCTTGATCTGCAAGAGATTGGGCTAAATAGTGGCGTAGAATAATTGTACTTTCATCTAATTCAAATCCTGCTTTGCTTTTTAAACATTTAGAGATCATAATCATTATCGAATTTGCGCTCATTCGCCTACCTCTTTCACTTATGAAAAGTGCTCCGTCTTCTTGAATATTAAATGAGGCTTGATTTAGGACAATTAGCTTTGCAATTTTATCACTTAACGAATTTGTAATTTTTCTTACTCTTTTTTCTACTATGATAGGATTTCTTTTTTTACTCATCGGAAGATTGAGTGTGCAATACTTTTCTTTTATCCCATCAATTACAATTAAATCATTATTGTTTAAATTGAAAATCTGTGAGGGTCTTGGGGCTAATTCTAGGCATAGCTGCAACAGAATAACTTCCGTCAATTCTTTTCGACTTATAAAATTTAATTTCTCATTTTCAACAGACACAAATTTTCGTAAATTATTTATCTTTTCAAGATCAATTGTTGTCTGCCTCAGATATACTTTAGAGTAACTGTTCAATTTTCCCAATTTGATCTCACTAAGTAAATCATAGAGGTCATTTTCGAAACCAAACAAACCTCTATCAATTCCCCATTTATAAAATGCTTTTAGGCAGTAGAAAAGCCTTCCTTTTATAAGGAATGATTCAGAGCCTATGTGGTAGTTCAAGTCCTCCCATCTCCAAGGAAGCGTACATAATTCTTCGTTTTTGTTGAGATACTTAAGGAGCTCAACGTGAGAAGACTTAATATATGAAGACGCTACTCTATTTATTTGGCTAAATATGAACCCTTTCAATACTTCTTTCATTTGGTTGGATAAATGAGTTAGTTTACTCCAATTTATTTTTGTTCTTTCTCCATTCGCCAAAAATGACCAAACATCACTCTCCATTTGTAAATCTGCTGTAAACTTTCCTGTCTTTGATACAGGAGGATTAAATCGATAGTAGTCCTGGTTTATATCATCAAATCTTTCCTTTGAAAAAAACTCGATTTCTAATTGCTTAATGTTTTTCATATAGCTGATTTAATCGGGTTACATTATGTGTGTTTGCCACTTCAGAAATGTATCTTTTGACGTAATGGATAGGCATTGTTGAATCGTTCTTCCAACCGCAAATTTTTCTTAGTTCATCCTTCGCTCTTTCCATATCAATACCATTCTCTTCAATTAGGTATTTTATAAAATTGTAAGCAAACGTATGTCTAAGCATATGTGGCGAAACTCGCTTCCATTTGTTTTCATATTGTTTTTGTCCGGTAAGGTTTAGCCTATCAAATATCTTGTAGATATCAGGCAACGACAGAGGACGGCTTGTACTACTTGTAAATAGGAATGGATGTTTTATTTTATTAAAATTTCGTCTACCATTTTTGATGTATATGTCTAACAGTTTTTCCAATTGGCTAGAAATTGCAATTATACGGGTAGAATATTTTGTTTTAATTTGAGGTTTATTTTTTCTTATGTCTAAATCACTAAAGCTATGTTCCCCGATTATTACATTACAAGAATTATTAAATGTTTTTAAATCTTTTGTAGTTAGATTTAGCAATTCACCAATTCTTAAACCAGTTTCAAGCAAGAATTGAATAATCAGAAAGTTTCTTAATCTAAATTCCCTTTTAAAAGGATTAATCGAACTTTCAGGGTGTACAATCTCAACCAACATATCAACCTGAATTGATTCAAGACTTTTGAAATCCTTTACATTAGTGACCGATTTAAAGGTGAACGAATTAAAAAAATCTTGAACTTTTATGCTGTTCAATTTTTTAATCCTTTCTGATTTTTCTTTTGAGTAGTTTAAGGAAATATACCTTGCTAACGACCAACTAATATAGTCTCTAATACATGCAAGCTTAATTACTTGAGATTGATAACTTAATTCCTGTTTAAAAATAAAGCTACCAGATAATGCTTCGAAATGCTTAAAAAAGACATCATAATCCCCTTGTAGGAGTACTTCACTTAGTTTAATACCTTTTGATGCAAAGTTTAGATACAATTCTTTTATTATGTTTACGTAGGCATATTGAGTATTGTAACTTAATCCCTTAAATTTTGACAGAGTTAAATAAACAAAAACATGGAGAAAGGGAACTCCATTATCATCAACAATTATTGGAATTATCTTTTTACTTAAACCTGATTCGTATTGTGTTATTTTCATATTTGAAAGATATGGTATATTCAAATATGAACAGATGTTACACTAGAATTAATTTAACATAATATAAATTATAGGACAAAAGCGCCAGTCGCACTAATACAATCATTTGAATATCAATAATGTACGTTTTTCATTCTTTGTCCTATAATTTAATATTATGTCGGCGCTCCTGCGTCGCTTGCCCTGACGGGTAAATAAAAATCCAGCGCGCGTTTCCTATACGTAAAAAAAGAAAAAGGGAATTTCGTTGGGGAGGAAAAATCCGTTCAGGCTCGGCTTCGCTTTTTTCCTATAATTGCCGTTATGTCGGCGGGCTGCAAAAAACTTTCCGTTTTCTGAAAATGTATTGGTGCAGCCCTTGCCCTCCGGGTAAAATAGCCGTAATGGCATACGCGTCATTGGCTGGTAAAAATTCCTGCGTTGAAAAAACTTACGCAGTAAAATTTTACAGGCGCCAATTCCGCTATGGCTCATTTATGTTTTGGAATTTTCTTTCTTTTCCCTTGCCAACGCTTCTAAAACATGGTCGCTACGCTTGCCTGTAAAAAATGCAATGTGCGCCGCTCCGCCGGCTTACTTTTTTGCATTTTTCCAGGCTGGCGCTCGCGGACTTTATCTATTTGTTCTTTTGCCTTGATGCAAATCGGACAGCAGGCATTTTTTAACGCTTCACTACGCTCATTTTCTTAACGCTGCGGCATTAAGGCCGTTAAAGCACTCTGCTTACTTAACATAATGTTTTCCTTTTCTGAAACATCCACCAATTCCATTAACGCAGTTATATCCAATACCAACTCACTTAATTCAGGTATAGCACCTTCGGGGAAAAAACTAATGTAATGTGCTAACAACTGGCGCAGATGATGGTTTACACGCTTAGCGGGATGCTGTTGCCGCCAGTGTTTCAAATACTTTGACTTTTTCATTGCTGATTCGGGATTTATATATCTATGTATCGTTGCTCTTTCGATACAGTAATGGTTAGCTTGCCATCTTCACAGGCAATATCTACCGTATGACCAATTTTAAAACCGCTATCCTAAAGCCATTTAACGCTTAGGCTGATGATAGGAAAAAATACGCATCGTCGTCCTGTTAATCGTTCAAATCCTTTGCTGCAAACGGTCATACGTCTTGTCGGAGCTGCTTTACTTAATGGTTCATCTGCTGCCATGATAACTATTTTCCTGCCCATCCTGTTATAAGAAGAGGTGAATTTCTTCATCGCTATAAAAGCTATTTTTCAGTAGAAAGAGGATTTAATATTTTGCTGAAATTATTGTTCAACATAAGCAATAAGATAATAACCGCTTGTTTTAATATACTCAGTTTTCTTGAAAAATATAAGTACAGGCGATCTGGCCTTTCAACAATAGTCATAAAGCTCCGGATCATATTTTACCAAAAGATACGTAGTGAGCATTGCCAGGTTACTATCGGCTAAATCTCCCCTGTGTGCTATTGTATCTCTTAGAGGCTTTATCTGGCAAAATGCATCATTAAAATAATTGAGAAAAACGAGTAACTTTTTTTCTTGCAATATTGCAGTGTTCTTTATTTTTTTCTCTAACCCATTTGATTGACTATAACCTAGTTGAAAGACGATATTTAATAGATTTAATACTTGGTCTTTGAGTTTAGGTAGGCGGAAAATATAATTCTCAAAGTGGTACTTCAAATATTCACCTCTATCAACACGTGTCATCTTAAAAGATTTGATTTTAGGATGGGCAAATTCGATCAATTTAATAGTTAATTCTATATCCCAAAAACTTTGTGCAATTGAGGAGAGGCTATCATTAACTCTAGCTATGTATAAGGCACGTTCTGTTCCTGCATCTCTTTTTCCCAGTACCGCTTCAACATTCTCTATTTGTACTACCTGCCCCAAAGGTGTGGTAAATAATGACAGCTCATTATAGGCCCACTCACCACCCAACGATAACAAGTATTATCCAAATAGTCAGTGCAAGAAAAAGTTTAAATTTGACCTGCTATAAATCAAGATGCTTAATGCTGAACTTTGACTTTTATAATCTGTTATTTCCAACTGAATTTGAAAATTTTTGCAGGGATATATTAGAGATTCGAGAGCCTAATATAAAATTTACAACATACAAAAAGGGTAAGGATGGCGGTATTGATATAAAATCTACCAATTCACAATTGAAGATAATCGGTCAATGTAAGCTTTATCACCCTCAAAACTATAATGGACTACTAAGCAGCTTAAAAAGAGAAGTTGCAAAATGTAAAAGGCAAAAGCCTGACCGATACTTAATCTGCACTAATATAGAATTATCTCCATCCAGAGCTGAAGAAATAAAAAAGCTTTTTGGAAATTTCATTATTAATGAAGAAGACATTATTGACGGCATTAAGCTCAATAAATACTTAGGTCAAAAAGAATATGGGTATTTGTTCAAAACCTATTCTAAGCTTTTAGTACCCAACCTATCCTCCATTGAGATTGCGCTCGAAAAAATTGTCCATAAAAAATATTATAACAAGACCAAACTTTTTCTGGAAGAGCTAAATACAAAACATAAGCTATTTCACAATACAGAGCAGCTACCTCACTTAATACAAAAGCTGGAAGATAACAAAGTAATCATTCTATCTGGTAATCCTGGTGTTGGTAAAACAACCACTGCCATGATGATCGCCAATTATTTCTTCACGAGAAAAAAATGCGATGTACTTTATCTTGAGGAAAGAGATTATCCGGAAACTTTAGCGCTTGCTGCTGAAAACAGGTTAATTATTGTTGACGACTTCTGGGGGCAGAATTTTAGCCCTTCTATACAAAATCACAGCACGTTTCAAAGAGAGCTTCAGTCTATTATCAAATATTTTATCTCCTCCTCCAATAGCTATTTGATACTTGTTTCAAGAGATTATGTTATAAAGGATGCGCTTGCAAATGCAGAATATGATACCAAAACTCTGGTCAATCAAAATAAGTACTTAATAAATATTGAAGCGTTTAGCTTTGAAGACAAACTAAGAATTTTTCTCAATCACTTGTTATTCTATGACTATGATTTGTCGTATATATCGCAGGTGAAATATAATGATAAATTTGAATATATTCTTAATCATCCTAATTATTCCCCAAGGCACCTTGATTTTTTTATAAAAATATATTCGAGCATAGAACATAAATCATCCTATCAGTTTTATGAGTCATTACAAGATTATTTAGAAAAACCGCTTGCATTCTGGAAAGAAGCTTTTGGAAAACTTAACCCTACAGCACAACTTATACTTCTTATCTTATTGGTATCGAGTGACCCTCTTGATTTGCAAGGTTTAAAGCAGTCTTTTGATGCTGTTCAAACAGAAGCCAGGCAAACGTTAAATGTGAATATTATTCCGTTAGAATTTCAAAAGGAATTAATTAAACTGGAAGAGTTCTACATTTCTATTCTTGAAGATGATAATTATGAAACGACTTTAATTGAATTTCAAAGCCCTGGGATTAAAGACTACTTATTAGAATATTTAAGAATTGAAGGTTATTCCTGGATCAATCCGATTATTTCAAATGCTGTTTTCTTCAATCAACTCACATTCATTTTTGATACCGATGAGGATAAAAATGTTATGGATTCTGATTCAGAAATACATTTATATGGTAAGAAAATAAAACTTGATGGCAGCTTACAGAAAGCGTTAAAGCAGAAGCTAATCTCAGAGTTCGACAATTTGCATTTTTCTAATTATGAAGAAAGAGAGTTTTCCGATCAGCTCACAAGATTTGATTCCGATGAAGATATAAAATACCTTAAGCTTCTGGAGATTAGAAGATTGTTTGATTTTGCGCTGACCGACGATGATGACATAAAAGCATTCGTTGTTAAACAGGTGCTGAGTGATTTTGATGCTTATAATAAGCAACAGAAAAAAATTGTTTCGCTGAGATCAACAATGTATTTTCCCGGCATAATTAAATCAGTTTACCCATACTTGGGTATAAGTGCAGATGATATTATACTGGCCTATTACAATAGTATAACAGCAGCAAGTGAGTATGAAGATTTTTATGAGTTCAACGAAATTTTCCCGTCCGAGTTTCAAAGATTTTACAATACCAATCTTGTAAAGATAAAGCAACACATTAAAGATTTACTGTTTGACAATATTGATTATTACTTATGGCAAGATAATGGCAAAATAGGAATAGAACTGGATAGATTAATCAATCTTACTATTGAAGATCTATCGAAAAAATATAAAATAAGAATCACCAGAAAGTTTGTCCAGGAATTAGAATCAACTTTTGACATTAGCTTTTCTTCTTTACTGAAACAGAAAGTTCGCAAATACAGAAAAGCAGAAAGCAAACAGCCTAAAACAAAGAAAAAATATAAACCCAAATCTTATGAATCAATAGTGGATGAATACCTTCCTGAGGAAGAAGATACCTACAACCCTATACCCTTTTTAAAAGAGCATAAATATCACCGTTATGTGAAAGAAATAAAGAAGAACAATTCAATATTGTCCCTCTTTAAGAAAAGCAAACTGATCTTTGAAGACATCTGCCATTATCTTGCTGGTAGTGATATAGATGTAGCGCATACAAACATATTTCACCTTTTGGATTCCTACTTTAAAACTTATTCAAGCAGGCTCAAAATCAACCCTGATACATTAGTGAGTTTGTATTATCAGATTATAAATGAACTTGAATGGTCTAATTATTATAGTATAACGAAATCCAAGCTGGAACAACTATTAAGCAATTTGGGGTTAACGAATTTACCTATAGTGGATTTAGAGCCTATCCTTATCCCATATAAAAATTGGTATAAGCTTAGCGCCGGAATTTTTGAAGAGTACTTTCTGGCTAAGCATATTTATGCCATTCAGGATAATGATCAATTTAAAGAAGAAATAATAAATACAACTCCTCCAGACCCTGATAATAATCAGATCCTGGAATTTCTTCAAACCATAGATAAGCCAAGACTTTGGAATTTTTATATAGTTCCGGAACTTGATAAACTGATTAAACATATTGATTTTTCAGACGAAAAAACAAAGGCAATCTCGTTTATTGATTTCTTTAGTATAGATTTTGAATTAAGCTGGAATATAGAAGAAAAAACATTTGAAACTGTTTCCAGTTCTGGTGCAGAAGTACATTATGAGAAAATACTGCAACTCTGCAATATCCAATTTTACATAGACGACTTTGAAGTATACTTCATGGAGGAATTTCAGGGAAAAGATAGTGTTGAACGATTATACATCAATACTAAAATGGTTAAACCGTTGGTTCAGATAATTCGGACGACCATTAAGCCAGAAGAGTATTATCACAAGTTTATGGAAAAGTCAATAAAGGCTTATGAAATTAAATTAGTTGATTTTCTTAAATCTGAAAGGAATTACCAAGCCGTTAAAGACGCCGGCATGATAACTTATATTGATCGGATTTTAGAGAATATAAAATCAATCATCACAAGTTGATCTACTCATACTCACAATAACGCATTTACAAAATTACCTGAAAAGTTTTATAGTTAAACTTAAATACATGAGTGATAAAAGAATACTTAAAACCACAGTTGATCAAATAGTAACCTACTGGGCAACAAAGGTAGATAAAAGCACTTTAAGCATTGACTTTAGCGAAGCACATGAACGATGCTGGCATTGCGGTTACAAAACTAAATTGGAAAGATGCCATATTGTTCCACACTCGTTGGGTCGACAAGACGCTCCTGAAAACCTCGTGTTGTTATGCCGTTTGTGCCATGCCGAAGGCCCCAATATCAGCGATCCTGATTTTTTCTGGGATTGGCTTTAAAGCACACAAAGCTATCGAAAAAGGGATGAAAGAATATGAACTTATTTATAAAAAACCAGTTGTACAGGAATTGTTGGACGTTAAACTTCCTGAAGAGCAAATTTTTGATTTAATGAAACAAAAAATGCAAAATGCATCATGGCATTGGGGGCAGCCCTGCATGAACCCGGCCACCATAGCTGGCGTGTTCAGGATGATGGTAAAAGAACTTCAGAACCAAATCGAAAATAAATAATTTCTCATTCGCACCCTCGTATGAATGATGTGTAGCACTACTACTAAACCGTTTTTCCCTGTTATCTCATAAAAGCCAGCATTCAAAGCCATGTGTAAAAATCTTCCAAAGATCATACTTATATCTTCATTGTTCCTGTTTTTCCTGCAATATATCCATGCCCAGGAAAGCATTTCACCCATGCAGTGCGAATACATTGATCAACCGATGGGCGTTGATGTGCAACACCCACGTTTAATGTGGCAGATCACGGCTCCGGCTTCGGCAGCGGGGCAAACAGCTTATCAAATTTCAGTGGCTTCTTCAAAAGAAAACCTGCAAACCGGGAAGGCTGACATGTGGAATTCAGGCAAAAGAAACGGGGATGACCAGCTTGTTTATTATGAAGGCAATCCATTACGATCGCATACGAAATACTGGTGGAAGGTAGAAGTATGGCTGAACAACGGGAAAACTATTTCCAATCAAAGCTGGTTTGAAACAGGAAAGATGTCTGCAAACGACTGGACAGCTGCCTGGATCACCGACGAATATGATACTGCCTATGCACCATCGCCCATGTTCCGCAAAATTTTTAATGTGCGCAAGGCCATTGCCGGGGCGAGATGTTATATAAGCGGTTTGGGATATGCCACGCTTTCTTTTAATGGAAAACCGTTGAGTAAAAACAGTCTTGATCCGGGTTTTACCGATTATGGCAAACGGGTATTGTATATGACGTATGATATATCATCTTTTTTGAAAGCCGGGAATAACTGCATAGGTGTGCAATTGGGTAACGGCTGGTTCAATGAACAAACACCCACCGTGTGGAATTTTCACCAGGCCCCCTGGCGCAAACGCCCCCAGGTGATCTGTGAAATACACATTACTTATAAAGATGGCAGCAAGGAAGTCATTACAACGGATAATACCTGGAAAACAGCTACCGGCCCGCTGCTGTTTGATAATATACATGTGGGCGCTACCTATGATGCCCGCCTGGAGCAAAAGGGTTGGAATACACCGGGCTTCAACGATGCTTCCTGGAAGAGCGCTACGGCTACTCAGGCAACTGCTCCCATCATAGAATCTCACCTGATGCCTTCCGCTACAACGTCTGATACGATCCGTTCCATAAACGTAAAAAAGATAAACGATACCTGTTATGTTTTTGATATGGGGCAGAATTTTGCCGGCGTGCCATTCCTGCAAATACGAGGCGAAAAAGGAACTCAGGTTAAGTTGAGGCACGCGGAAATGATCTATGAAAACGGGAATGTTGATCAGCGGAATATAAGCATGCATCTTCGTCCGCGCAATGCAAGGGAAGTAATACAGACCGACATTTATATATTGAAGGGAGAGGGAACGGAAACTTTTATTCCCCCGTTCACTTATCATGGTTTCCAGTATATTGAATTGACTTCAGACAGGGTGATCCCCCCTGCAAACGTGAAGCTCCAGGCCTTAAAAATGCACAGTGATGTAAAAGAGCATGGACATTTCCGTTCTTCCAGCAAACTGCTGAATGATATGTACGCCATCTGTAAAAACTCCTATCTCAGCAATTTATTTGGTTTGCCAACCGATTGTCCTACCCGCGAAAAGAATGGGTGGATGGCTGATGGATTCATGGTGCAGGAAGCAGGAATGATCAATTACGACTCGAGGAATATATATGCCAAATGGGTGAAGGATATGGTAGATGCACAGTCTGCCGACGGAGACGTACCGGGCATTGTTCCTACTTCGTGGAAATGGAATTCTGAATGGGCGGGCCCGATATGGGATGCGGCTATTTTTATCGTTCCCTCGCTGTTGTACCAATACTCCGGTGATAAGGAGAGCATGAAAAATATATATCCCACCGCTAAAAAATATCTTGCCTTTGCTGCCACTATCGAAAATGAAAAAGGGCTGCTGAGTAAGGGGCTTGGCGACTGGTTATATTATAAGGCCATCACACCTGTTGATTTCATGGTTTCCTGTTATTATTACCACGACAATATACTGATGGCGAAAATGGCCAACATCATTGGGCGTGGCGATGAAGCAAAACAGTACGAGGTAAAAGCTGCAAAGATCAAAGACTCCATCAATAAATACTATTTTGACCCGGTGCAGGTATCGTACGGGAACAAAACGCAGTTGAGCTATGCGCTGCCGTTGTATATGAATATAGCGCCTGAGCAATACCGTAAGCAACTGGCGAAAAACCTTAATGATACGCTTGCGGCTAACAATTACAGTCTTGATTTTGGGTTTATCGGAAGTTTGATCGTTCCGGAAGTTTTATCTGAATTTGGTTATACGGAGTCGGTATACAAAATGGTTACAAAAGAAACCCTGCCCTCCTGGGGTTACTGGATCAAAAATTTTAATGCCACTACGTTGTTTGAAACCTGGGATATCAGCCGTAATATAGGAGACGCATCCCGAAACCACCCCTCGATGGGTGCCGTTTCAGCATGGATGTATAAAACGTTGGCCGGGATCAATACTGCGCCTGGTGTACCCGCATTTAAAAAGATAATCATCAGGCCGGCATTCATCGGTGATCTTGATTTTGTTGACGCCAGTTACGCATCTCAATATGGCATCATCAAAAGCCATTGGGAGCGTAAAGGAAAAACGATCACACTGAAGGTTACCATTCCTTCAACAAGCAAGGCAACCATTGAACTGCCCGGGCAGGAGGCAAAAGAAGTAAGCGGCGGGGAGCATGTGTTTAGCTTTTCTGCAGATAACCGGTAAAACAGGCTGGGGAAAATGTAAAAGAGCCATCCTCACAATTGGTCCGGTATTATAATTTGTGCGTTTTCCAACTCTTCGTTGATCTGTATCTCGCACGACAAACGGGATACCCCTGAAGAAGAACGGTGCTGAACAATATCTACCCGGCAGGTGCCGCAACTGCCCATACCATTGCATATGGCAAAGCCCGCAATGGCTAAATGGTCGGAAAGTAAGCTCATTAATGAATGATATTGATCCCTGCTCACCTGTACGTTGTGTGCTTCGCCTTTGTGCAACAGCGTTACATGAATCATTTGTTTTTCAATATCCATTTCTTTTTTTACAGCTACTGAACCCGGGTACAGCCTTACAGCAGGGCCTGCTCCAGGTCGTTTAATAAATCGGTAATATCTTCCAGCCCCACACTCATACGTATCAGCCCGTCTGATATACCCGCTGCCGCTCTTTGCTCTTTCGACATGCCGGCATGCGACATAGAAGCAGGGTGCGACACAAGCGTATCTGTTGTACCCAGCGATACCGCCCTTACGCATACCTGCAGCTTATTAATGAAAGTCACTGAGCGGTCAAACCCATCCTTCAGCTCAAAACTTAATACAGCACCCGGGCGCCGCATTTGCTTTTGGGAAATTTTATATCCCTGGTGGGCAGGAAGCCCGTTGTAATTTACTTTGCCCACTGCCGGGTGTGCCGCCAGGAAGCTGGCTACCTGTTCCGCGTTGCTGCAATGCCTGTCCATACGGGTTGCCAGGGTTTTAATTCCCTGCATCAGTAAAAAAGCGTCGAAGGGATTACTGTTGCAGCCCAGTAACTTATATGTTTGGTATACCCTGCTGTTCATCCACTCCGTATTTGTGCCTATTACAATACCACCAATGGCGCTGCCGTGCCCGTTCAGAAATTTAGTGGTAGAATGAAATATGTAATCCACGCCGTAGCGGAAAGGCTGCTGCAAATAGGGCGTGGCAAACGTATTATCAATTGTTACCAGCTTGTTATAGCGTTTGGCCACGAAAGTAACAGCTTCAATATCCAGGCACTCCATACCCGGGTTGGCAGGCGTTTCCAGGTGTAATAGCTTTACAGACGCGTCTTCTTTCAAAATGCTTTCCAGCTTATCCGGATCGTTCATATCAACGAACCGGCATTGCACGCCAAAGCGTGGAAGCAGGTCGGCCAGGAATTCGTGCGTTCCTCCATATAAGGAAGCGCTGGCCACAATGCTGTCGCCTGCCGAAATATTTGCCATAAGCATAACCGCCATGGCAGACTGCCCGCTCGCCGTTAGTAAAGCTGCCGCCTGCAGGGGATTGCCCGACCCATCCTGTAATCCAAAAGTTTCAAGATCCGCTATAAGCTTTGCCGCAGCTTTTGTAGTGGGGTTCCCGAAACGGGAATAGGTAAACCCTTTTTCCCTGCCCGAAAAACGGTTCATTCCCTGCTGGGCACTGTCAAAAGTAAACGACGAAGTAGCGAAAACAGGAAACAGGTGAGCATGCTCCGCTATTTCCTGTTCACTGCCATGAATGGCGGCAGTTGCCATTGAAGATATTTTATTTGCCAAATGCATTCCGTTTGTTTATTTATCGGGCTGTGCAGTATACCGAAGGTACGATTTCACTTCGCGATAACCTTTGGGAAATTTAGCGGGAATATCTTCGTTTTTCATGGCGGCAGGAATTACCACCTCCTGGCCGTATTCCCAATCTACCGGTGTGCCTACGCCAAACCGGCTGGTAAGCTGCAGCGAATCCAGCACACGCAGTATCTCTGAAAAATTCCTGCCTGTAGAAGCGGGATAAGTAATGGTTGCTTTAATTTTTTTATCGGGATCAATAAAGTAAACAGAACGTACAGTAGCCGAAGCAGAAGCTTTTTCGTGGATCATTCCGTACAACTGGCATATTTTTTTATCGGGGTCGGCAATAATGGGAAACTCAACATTGGTACCCGCGGTCTCATTAATATCTTTTATCCATCCCTGGTGCGATTGAAGATCATCTACACTAATGGCAAGCACTTTCGCATTTCGTTTCGCAAATTCGTCTTTCAGTTGCGCCGTACGTCCAAGCTCAGTAGTGCAAATGGGCGTATAGTCGCCGGGATGAGAATACAGGATAGCCCAATTGTTACCAAGCCATTCGTAAAAGCTGATATTTCCTTCTGTTGTTTGTGCACTGAAGTCTGGAGCAGTGTCTCCGATTTTTAAGCTCATATTGCTTTTTTATTTTTTATGCTATAATGTTCGTAAGTCAAAAGTAAAAGAACGGCGGCCCGTATCGGGGCAATTTGTATGAAAAAATCAGATGGATAATATGGAAAGAATTGATTTTTTGTGATAAAAAAAGATAACCATGTCTTTTATTTTACTATATTTGTTTTTACCCCGAAATCAATTATGCGGGATGATCCCGTGAGAGATAATAATATGCCATTTCGTATCTTTTGCTATATCGTTTTGATCCTTACGGTATCCGCCTTTTTTGTAAATGCCTGTAAATCTTCAGGCGACAGGACCCAGCCCACTACTAAAAAGACAAAACCGCTTGATGAAGGAACTATTGCCGCACTTCCCTTAACTTATAAAACGCCGGCAGACAATCCTTCCACGCCTGAAAAAATTGAGCTGGGCAGGTTGCTTTTTTACGATCCTATATTATCCGGGAGCAAAGATGTGGCCTGTGCTACCTGCCATCATCCTGAGTTTGGATATGCCGAAAGCATTGACCTGTCTATCGGCGTAAATGGAACAGGGCTTGGCGAGAAAAGGATTTTTAGGAGTAATAATAATATCCCTTTTGTAAAAAGGAATGCTCCTTCTATTTTAAACACTGCGTTTAACGGAATTGATGCAAATGGCAACTATGTTCCCGAAGAAGCGCCTATGTTCTGGGATAATCGCGCCAAAAGCCTGGAAGAGCAGGTTTCTATGCCGGTGAAGGCTTTTGAGGAAATGCGCGGTCACGGTTTTGAGGAAGCGGATATTTCGGTTGAAGTAGAAAAAAGGCTGAATGCAATTCCCGAGTACAGGAAGCTGTTTGCTGAAGTTTTTCCCGAAGAAACTTCTGTTTCATTCACCAATGTTGCTAAAGCCATTGCCACTTTTGAGAGATCGCTGATAGCCAATAACTCCAGGTTCGATCAATATATGCGTGGCGATAAAAAAGCTTTGTCGAGCCGTGAGCTGGATGGAATGAGAGCCTTTATGACTTCGGGGTGCGCAAGATGCCATAGCGGACCGATGCTTTCTAATTTTAAGCCACATTTGCTTGGGGTTGCCGAAAATAAAAAGCTTCCCTTTATTGATTCGGGCTTTAACGGAACCTTCGCTTTCCGCACTCCAACGCTGCGTAACCTGCGGCTTACAAGACCTTACATGCATAACGGCACTATTCAAACGCTCGATAATGTTCTTTTGTTTTATGAAGACCTTCATGGCAAAGAACTGGCAAATAAAAATTTAAACAGGAGCCAGCTTGATTCCCTGGCGGTGCAGCTAAAAGTTCAGTTCAGGGATATAGACGCGATCATAGAATTCCTGAATACTTTAAACGACAATGATTACGACAGGAAGATACCGGAGAAAGTACCAAGCGGCCTGCCTGTAGGAGGAAAAATAAAATAAGCCTTTTTAACATACCGCAGCACTGCGTTTATTTTTCTGAAAGGAGCATATCCATAAGCTGCGCTTGTTTTTTAGACGATGCCGTTTTCCCGTTCAGATCAATCTCTTCCCGTAAAAATTTAATGAAATAATCAAAAAAAACAGGATATACCCTGTCTCTCATCCTTGCTACATACTGCTGCCTGAAAAAGCCTTCCGGCCGGATCTTAACCGTTCTGATCCCACTGTTTAAATACGGTTGCAGCGCCCAGTTTGCCATTACTATTACACCCATATTTGCTTTTACCAGTTCAATAGAGGCTTCTGTTAAGGGAAGCACAATGAGCTTTTCAGGCTTAATGCCATTAGGCGTAAGCTCATTCCTGAAAATGGAAACGGTATCCAGCGGCAGGGAATGAATGATCAGGTTTACTTCCTGGAAATCTTCTGCTGTTACATAAGGCCGCCTGCTCCACGGATGCTTATCCGATACAACGGCCAGCATTTCGTCGGAGAATAATTTAATGAACTCTATTTTGTCAAAATGTTCGGGATTGCTGGTAATAGCAATATCCAGCTCTCCTTCCAACAGCTTTTCAACAGGATGATGCGTAGCTTCAAACACAATTTCCACGTCCACGTTCGGAAACTGGTCATTGAATTTTTTTAACACTGCGGGCAGCCAGTGATAGCTGGTATAACATTCCGTACTGATCCTTACAACGCCATGCTCGCCTTTTATCATCCGCTTTACTTCCGTTTCCGTTTTATCTATTTCGGCTATTACCCTGATGGCGCTGGCATATAACTTTTTACCGATAGGCGTAAGCGTTAATTTCTTGTTCCGACGATAGAAAACAGGAGTACCTATCTGTAGCTCAGCTTCCTTTAGCTGGTAGCTCAGCGCACTTTGCGAAAGATGCAGAACGTTCATGGCACGGGTAATGCTGCCTTCTTCAACAATAGCCTTAATTAATTTCAGGTACCTGATCTCCATTGCGGGCAATGATTTTAAAAAATGATATAAGCAATTACCGGCATTCAGGCCGTTTATTGTAATTATAACGATGATTTTTCATTTTTCCAGAATTCATCGTAATACTGGCTTTTTATATCATGCAAAGCCGTGTTTTCCTGCAAACACGTGTTGATCTGCTTCAGTTGCTCATGAGTAAACACATTCCTGAGGTAGGGAAAAAGCTTTCGTTCCTCAAACTGGATATGCGTATCTAACAAATTTACCAGGTCAGCCAACTCATCTGCCGATGCCGGTTCGCTCCTATTTATCACCCGCTGGATCTTATTATATAATAACAGGTGATCACGCAGCGCTTTTTCAACAACAGGGTTAGACGGATCACCCAAAAGCAATGCTTCTTCTTCTTTAAAATGAGGGTTCAGGTTCTGGCTCCAGAAATACGATATATACCGGGCAATACGCTGGGGAGTTACTTTTAATTTTATGCCTTCCCGTACACGCCAGCAAAACAATAATCCGGACTGATGGTTATCACAAAGCGGGCGAAAACAGTTGAAGTGATCAAAATGTTTATTGCTCATGGTAAAGCGTTATAAAAAAGGGTATATTTCATATAAGGGGCTGAATATGGTGCGCGGTGAAATTTAGCAGATGCCCGGCACACCATATGTGGCTGCAAAGTTACAGGATAAAAGATGAATGAGTCCTTTATTATTTCCACGTATTTTTTCCGGGAACAGTAACAGCTTAACGGCGTCACCTGCAGGCGGAAGCGTTTACTCTGGCAGACAATTCTTCTACGCGAAAAATAAATAGAAGATATTCCTCTCCTTTATTTGTGATTTATCCTTTATCTTTGTTGCGTAAAAAGAAACGATGTTTTCGAAAACATGCGAATACGCCATCAGGGCAATGATATATATAGCTCAAAAAACAAAAGAAGGCGACCGTATTGGTATCAGGGAAATTTCTAAAGGCATAGACTCTCCGGAACATTTTATTGCAAAGATCCTGCAGGAACTGAGCAGGAAAGGGCTGGTGCAGTCTGCCAAAGGCCCCAATGGCGGCTTTTATCTTGATGCGGATTCTATGAAACAATCCCTGGCAGATGTTGTAAGGGCGGTAGATGGCGATAAGATATTCCAGGGCTGCGGTCTTGGCTTAAGGCAATGCTCAGAAACCCACCCCTGCCCTATTCACCATGAGTTTAAAAATGTTCGGAAACAATTGTTCCAGATGCTGGAAAAAGCCAAAGTTGATAACTTTACGGAAGCGCTGGAAACCAGCATGGCTTACCTGAGGCGCTGATATATTTTTTAAAATAATAAAAGATAAAAAGGTATTAATTTCCTTTATATGAAATCCAAGGCATTTTTTTCTGTCATTATCCTATTCGCTGTGGCTGTTTGGCCCGGGGTTTTACCCGCTTACGCGCAGGAGATGAAACTTTCTGATTTTTCCTTTGCATCAGAAAGCGCGTGGTTATGGATCGTATTACTGATAGTTTCGGTATTGTTTGTAGTGGCAATGCTGCTTCGCAGAAAAGTAACGGAGCTTCGGAAAAGTTACCAAAATCAAAAACAAGAGGATGATAGCGACAAGCTTAAAGAACATATAGACAGGTTTAACAGTCAGCAGATCGAAAAGCTGCTACAATATAAAAAGACAAAACGTTCCGGCGTATTGTTCCAGGTTTCATGGCTGCTTCTTGCTTTTACGCTTTTTTCCGTTAACACGGGGTGGGCACAGGATGCCTCAACAACCGGCGAAAGCTCATTATTGGGAGAAGGAGGCATTGTAATTACCCTTGTGCTTGTTTTAATACCCATACTCGCAGGCTTTATACTGCTAATGATCAAAATAGGGAATGCCATTAACCAGCAAAAAAACAAAATGAGGCTGGAAGAAGCTTCAAAGCTGGCCGGCTACCTGAAAGACCTCCCCGATGAAGAAATAGATGCTGTACTGAAAAAAAGAAAAAAAGCGCTGGATTATGCGCTCACGAACCACGAGCTTTCGGGTACCGAACCTGCCGAAGACAGTAAAGGACTGCTGAGCATTACCCGCGAACCGGGATTGCCTATAGTATCTGTAAAAAAGAAAGCGCTGCCCCGTCCCAATATTGATCCGGCATTGGCGCGCCTGGTACTGGGGTATTTGGTGTGCGCTACCTGCTGGCTGTTATTTGGAACAACAGTTGGACAATATGTAGGTATAAAATTTGTTGCGCCCGATGCCGATCATGTAAGCTGGTTAAGCTTTGGCAGGTTGCGCCCTGTGCATACAAATGCGGTGTTTTGGGGCTGGGCTTCGCTTGCCATGATAGGGTTAGGTTATTATATAGTGCCCCGCGTAAGCAATATAAAATTATACAGCATGCGAATGGGGTGGTATGCATTGTATTTGATCAATGCTTCCGTTCTTTTGGGAACAATAAGCCTTATGGCGGGCATTAACAATGGAGGCGGTGAATACCGGGAATATATATGGCCCATCATGTTATTGTTTGGCTTAGGACTGGCCTTAACACTCATTAATTTTCTTCGAACCATTGCGCGGCGGGCTACCACGGAAATTTATATTTCCAACTGGTACATGGTTTCCGCCATTATTTTTACTATTGTTATTTCGTTGGCCGCTTATATTCCTTACTGGCAAAACGGCTTGGGCGAAACCATTATACAGGGCTATTATATGCACCAGGGAGTTGGCATGTGGTTCATGCTGTTCACGCTTGGCATTGTATATTATTTTTTGCCGCAGCAGTTAAACAAGCCCATTTATTCCTACAGTCTTGGCATTCTTGCATTTTGGACGCAAATACTTTTTTATACTTTGATAGGCACGCACCACTTTGTGTTCAGCGCCATTCCATGGTGGTTGCAAACAGTAGCCATTGTAGGGAGCGCCGGCATGGCAATACCGGTTATTGCGGGCACTACCAATTTCCTGATGACTTTTAAAGGCGCCTGGTATAAGGTGAAGGACAGCTATACATTGCCTTTTTTCCTGGCGGGCATCATCTTTTATTTTACCGGTTCCATGCAAGGCACCGCGGAAGCTTTCCGCTTTACCAACCTTGCGTGGCATTTTACAGATTTTACGGTTGCCCATTCCCACCTTACCATGTACGGCATTATTTGTTTTTTCCTGTGGGCCTGCGTATACACAATAGTGCCCAGGCTTACGGGCAGGGAAGCGCCACAGATCACTATGGGCGCTCATTTCTGGCTCGCCCTCATCGGCTTAATGTTTTACAGCATTCCGTTAATGTACGGCGGTACGCTCAAAGGACTGTTATGGATGCAGGGAAAACCATTCATGGAAGGAGTTACGCTGATGGCTCCTTACTGGCTGTGGCGCGCGATAGGCGGCAGCCTCATGTGGCTATCGCACCTGTTTTTTGCCTATAACATGTATAAAATGATCGTGCGCAGAAACGTGGTGGATGTAAGAGAAGCTGCTATACAAAAGCTGCAATATGAAATGGAGGAAACTCCCGAACCTGTTGTTTAACTATATTTTTTTGATATGGAATTATTTGATAACCATAAAAAATTATTTACAACCGCTACGTTGCTTTTTGTAGGATTGACCTGGCTGGTAGCCATATCTCCGGCCATACGTAATCAGCAAAACAATAAACCATTACCTGCATGGAAGGAACCGGAACAGGATGTAGTAAAAGGAAAGGCGTTATTTATTGCGAATGGATGCGTAGCCTGCCACACCCAGCAAGTAAGGAATGTGGAAATGGATAAAGTATGGGGTAGTCGGCCGAGCCTTGCGGCCGACTATGCAGGTATTTCGCGTACCGATTTTTGGCGCAACACCGCCACGCTGATGGGAACCGAACGTACCGGTCCCGACCTGACGGATGTTGGTAACCGGCAACCTTCCAAAGACTGGAACCTGGTGCACCTGTATAATCCCCGCATTGTGGTAAAAGAGTCTGTTATGCCTGCCTATCCCTGGCTGTTCACTATTAAGAAAGAGCCGTTGGAAAAAGATGTTGTGGTAAATGTGCCGGAAGCATTCCTGTCAAAAAAAGAAGGGAAAGTGGTAGCCAAACCGGAGGCTTTATACCTGCTCGCCTATCTGCAGTCGTTAAAGCAAACCAGCCTGCCGGAAAATAAAGCCGTACCGGGTTTCCTGTATCCGCAACAGAAAAAAAATGCAGCAGGTGGTAGCCCTGCAGAAGAAGCCCTGGCTGACGGCCAAACATTGTATGCCGCCAATTGCCAGGCCTGCCACCAGGCTAACGGTGAAGGACTGCCGGGCGCTTTCCCCCCGTTAAAGGGCAGCCCCGTAGTGGAAGGCGACAACCTGGAATTGTATGTGGATATTATTATGAACGGCTACGATGCCCGGCAGGAATATGGTGCAATGCCCCCGGTAGGTACCAATATGCAGTTTACAGAAAAGGAAGTAACGGCTATCATTAATTATGAAAGAAGCAGTTGGAGCAACGGCGCCAAAAACGTTACGGCAGAAGATATAAAGAAGGTGATGGATGTTTTACAACAAAAAATCAACACGAAATGAAAAAGATAAAGCTATTGTTATTCCTGTTAGCTACATCGTTTGTACCGGCTATGGCATGCCCGGTATGCGAGCGGCAGCAACCGGAAGTTTTAAAAGGCATTGTGCACGGCGCAGGCCCGGAAAGTCAATGGGATTACGCGATCGTATGGACGATGCTGGCAATAGTGGCGCTTACCTTGTTTTTTTCTGTTAAATGGCTGCTGAGGCCCGGTGAAAAATCGGATACTCATATTAAGCGGGTAATACTAAACAATCAATAGTATGAATGACAAAAGTACCATCCTCATTTTTGTTGACGATGACAGTCATCCTGTTGCGGAAGTGCTATCGCCCGTAAGCTTTGAGCTCGATACCCGTAAACTGGCAGACGGAGATCATATATTGAAGATCGTAAGCAAAGACCCGAGCGGTAAGGAAGGCATCCGCAAGATACCGTTTGTGGTTCGTAACGGGCCGGCTATTGCTATTGAAGGTATCAGGGAAAATGATGTGGTTGACGGTGTATTGCCATTGATGATCAACGCGTATGGCAAGGGAGATCAAAAATCTTTTTTAATTAAAGGGAGCGAAACACCGCAAAGCATCCCGGCATGGGTATGGATACTGATTGTGGCGTTTACCGGTTGGGCTATGTACTATTTATTCAGGTATATACCCTCACCTTAAAAAACAGATCGCGATTTGCACGCACTATATGCTTACAGCCGTTGCTGGTTATATGAAAATTCCGGTTCCATTCATTTTAAATATTCTTTTTACAACACTTAATTAAGTTATTATGAGCATTACACCGCAAAGCATTATTGGCGAATTAACGGCGCTGGATTATCGTACAGCACTCATTTTTAAAAAACATTCCATTGATTTTTGCTGCAATGGTAACCGCACTATAGCGGAGGCCTGCGGGAACGATGATACGAAGATCAACACCCTGACCGCTGACCTGCAAAAGTCTGTTGAAACAGGTGATCCCGCGGGAGCCAACTATAATTCATGGCCCCTGGACCTGCTGGCAGATTATATTGAAAAGAAACACCATCGCTATGTAGCCACCAGGATACCTGAAATTCAGCCGCTGCTGAACAAAGTGGTGAAAGTGCACGGCGCTCAGCATCCTGAGCTGGCTGAGGTGGAGAAGCTGTTCAATGAATGTGCGGGTGAACTAACGGCTCATATGAAAAAGGAAGAGCTGATGCTGTTCCCTTTTATCAGGAAAATGGTGGGTGCGGGCGACGGCCCTGTGCATACACCGTTCGGCACGGTTCAAAACCCCATCAGCGTAATGATGCACGAACACGATACGGAAGGTGAGCGCTTTAGAAAAATAGCGGCTTTAACCGGTAACTATACAGCACCTGCCGACGCATGCAATACTTACCGGGTGAGCTTCGCATTGCTAAAGGAGTTTGAAGAAGACCTTCATTTGCATATACACCTTGAGAACAATATTCTTTTTCCAAAAGCCATAGCAATGGAGCAGCAGCTTGTTAAGGAAGCTTAGGCTGTTGGTACAATACTAAATGCGCGTAATAAAATCCAACGGACTATTGAGAAACGACCGGTAAAATCAACCAGCAAGCACGATTTGCCAAAAGTTTGATGAAATAATATTCATCAAACTTTTTTGCATTGTCAAAGGCAAAAAAGGCTTACTTAGAAAGTCAATAGCAGCCTGTAAGGTTTGCGCACATCCTATTTATCAGGGTTATTCAGCTTACTGTGTTTTTTGCTATAAAAGAAATAAATAATAAAGCCCAGCGCCAGCCACCCTCCGAGGCGTGCCCAGTTTTCCCATCCCAGTCCGAAAATCATCAAGCCACAGGAGAGAATCCCTAAGACAGGTAAAACCGGCACCCAGGGTGTTTTGAATTGCCTGGGCAGGTTAGGTTCTTTTTTTCTCAGGATGATGACCGCCGCACAAACCAGCATAAAGGCAAATAAAGTTCCGATACTGGTCATGTGCCCTACAACATCTCCGGGAATAAAAGCAGCAAAAATGGCTACCAGGATCAGGATCACCAGGTTGCCTTTATAGGGTGTTTTGAATTTGGGGTGTACTTCAGCGAAAACTTTTGGTAGCAGCCCATCCCTGCTCATAGAGAAGAATACACGGCTCTGACCCAACAGCATTACCAGGATAACGGAAGAGAACCCTGCTAAAATAGCAACTGTTATAGATTTGCTCAGCCAGCCATACGATGGCATCGCCTCCTGTATTGCCGCCACTACAGAAGCTTCTCCTCCTTTATTAGGATCCCTGAAAAATTCCAGCGGTGCCAGTCCTGTTAAAACATGGGCAAATAAAATATAAAGAACGGTACAAACGACCAGCGAACCGAGTATTCCGAAAGGCATTGCTTTTTTAGGATTCTTTGTTTCCTGTGCCGCAGTACTGACGGCATCGAAACCAATAAAGGCAAAGAAAACAGTACCGGCGGCTCCCAGTATACCGAGAAACCCTCCGAAATTGTGAGAGACACCCTGGTGATCAATATATTTTTGGGGAGCGGGTATATACGGATCGTGGTAGGCGGGGTTTATAAATGACCAACCGAAAGCAATCACCAGGATAACGATGGCTACTTTTACAATAACGATCAGGTTATTGACAAAGGCAGATTCCTGTATCCCGCGGATCAATAGCAGGCTGATAGCAGTTACAATACCTAATGCAGGAATGTTAAGAATGCCCCTGACCCCTTCAGTAGAAACCTGGAATGGAGAGTGGCACCATTCATAGGGGATCGGCGATGTATTAAATACTTCTACCAACAGGTTGTTCAGATATTCGCTCCAGGCAATGCCAACGGTAGCAGCGCCAACAGCATATTCGAGAACGAGATCCCACCCAATGATCCAGGCAAGCAATTCGCCCATGGTGGCATACGTATAAGTATAGGCGCTGCCGGATATTGGAATGGAAGACGATAATTCTGCATAACATAAACCTGCTAAAGCACATCCTACCGCCGCTATTAAAAAACCGATGGTAACAGACGGTCCCGCGTTTTGAGAGGCTGCTGCGGCTGTCCTTACAAACAATCCGGCGCCTATAATAGCCCCTATTCCCAATGCTACGAGTCCCCAGGAACCTAAGGTTCTTTTCAGGGAGTTTTCGCCAGATCCTTTAGCTTCTTCAAGGAGTACGTCAATGGGTTTCTTTGCAAATAAACTCATAGCGTTAGTATAAAATTTTAGTATTGAGTTTGAAAAGTAAGGGATTTATTTGAAAACGGGCAAAAAGATCGTCATTTTTATGCAGCCTGCATAAAAGGAATTATTTCTTTTTTTCATTACCAGTAAACTTTCTGTTAGTTTTGAAACTTTACCAGCATTTACAATATGAACAAAAAGAAATCGGGAATACTGGCTGTTATTTTATTCACCATTATTGCTGTCCTTCATTTCGTTGCCCTGGAAAAATGGATCATCCTTCCCGAAACTGTTTTATTTGCTTCCCGCTGGATATTTATTGCAAGCCTGGTATTGTTCGCCCTGTATAAAAAATCTCTTACTACCTGGATACTGGTGGCAATGGCCATCGGCGTTGAAATTGGGCTTGATTTCCGGGAGTTTTCGCAGAACCTGCAGTTTTTGAGCAAGATATTCCTGAGGCTTGTAAAAACGATCGTAGCGCCCCTGCTATTCGCTACGCTTGTAGTGGGCATTGCCAGCCATTCCAACCTGAAGCAAGTGGGGCGCATGGGCTGGAAGTCGCTGGTATATTTTGAAATTGTAACTACGCTTGCCCTGCTGATCGGCATTGTATTTATAAATATTACCAAAGCCGGCGAAGGCATTAATGTACCGGAAAGCCTGTTGAAGGAAATTCCCAGATCTACCGAAAAGCATATGCAGGAAAAGATGATTGCCGTACTTGACAGCGCAGGCATTGCCCATCCGCCTGATTTACTGCAAAAGCTTCCCGATGCCCCGGGTAAAACCTGGCAGGATCATATTATAGACATATTCCCGGAAAACATCATTAAATCAATCTATGAGGGCAATGTACTGCCGATCGTGGTTTTTAGCGTAATATTCGGTATAGCGCTGGCTATGCTGAGTGAGCAGAAAAAAAAGCCGTTGCTGGAATTTACCGAGAGCCTGGCCGAGACCATGTTCAGGTTTACCAATATCATCATGTATTTTGCCCCGTTTGGTGTGGGGGCGGCTATAGCGGTTACGGTGGGGCATCTCGGCATTGACATCCTTAAAAATCTCTTTCTTTTGCTCCTTACCCTGTACCTCGCTTTAATTTGTTTTATTATACTCATACTGGTACCTATTGCTTTGTTCATTGCCAAAGTGCCCTTAAAAAAATTCGTACAGGCCATTAAAGAGCCTGTATCTATTGCGTTTGCCACTACCAGTTCCGACTCCGCCCTGCCTATAGCGCTCGAAAACATGGAAAAATTTGGTGTGCCGCGCAAAATCGTGTCCTTTGTAATACCCACCGGCTATACATTTAATTTGGATGGTACTACCCTGTATCTTTCACTTGCCTCCGTTTTTGTAGCCCAGGCGGCAGGCATGGATCTATCCATAGGCGAGCAGATCATGATCGGTTTATCGCTGATGCTTACCAGCAAAGGAGTGGCCGCGGTACCCCGCGCATCGCTGGTAATACTGATAGCCACGGCTTCTACGTTCAACTTCCCGGTATGGCCCATTATGGCAATTTATGGCATTGATGAACTGATGGATATGGCGCGTACCTCTGTAAATGTTATCGGCAACACACTTGCCAGTTGTGTTATTGCACGGTCCGAAGGCGAGTTTGACGACGCCAAAGCCCTTGCATTTGAGGCTGAATGATAATTAAATGTTAGTTTTTTTCCATCTTTTTTAAATCCTTGTAAAAACAGGCGGTTAATTACGCCAGAAATTGCAAATTTGCGCCGGGAAAAATATCAACTAAAGTTTATGATGAAAAGATTTTTAGGATTTGTTGTAAGTATTGTATTAACGGCAACAGCATTTGCCCAGGACCAGGTGAGCGTTCAGTTTATTAACCAGTATGAAGAACCTCTGACCAATATCATGGTTTCAAATGGAGGTAAAGACAGCATATATACCACAGATGAAAAAGGTTTTGCAGTTATTTCAGTAAACGCTACCGATCCGGTTAGCATTCACCTCGAGGGATATTCAGCAGCTACTACCACACTCGCGGAAATCAAATCACAAAGCACTGTAACGCTTCATAAAAATTTTACCTGGAAAGACCTGCTCAACCCTATGTTCTACATTGTTAATGGGGGATTATGGCTCTTATTGTTCATAGTATTTGCCGAAACCGGGTTATTTATCGGCTTCTTTTTACCCGGCGACAGCCTGCTGTTCGTAGCGGGTATTTACAGCAGCAACCTTATGAATGAATTCTATAAAAACTTTGGTATTGAAGCCATACAGAACGAATGGATAGATTTATTCCTGCTGGTAGGCTTGATATCATTCATGGGTATTATCGGCAATACATTGGGATACTGGTTCGGAAGAAAAATAGGACCTGCCATGTTTACCTGGAAAGACCGTTTCCTGTTCAAGAAAAAGTACCTGCACGACGCGCACGATTTTTTTGAAAAGCATGGCGGCGGTGCTATCGTATTTGCCCGGTTCCTGCCGATCATCAGAACATTTGCCCCTATTGTAGCGGGTATTGTTAATATGGACAAAAAGAAGTTTGCCTTTTATAATATCGTAGGTTGCTTTGCCTGGGTGATCAGTATGATCTTCGCCGGCCACTTTTTACAAATATGGGTGAGAAAACAATTTGGATTTGAACTGAGAGATCACCTGGAAGTGATCGTGATTATTATTGTGGTGGTAACCACATTGCCCGTTTTCTGGAAACTTTTCTTCGGTAAAAAATCTTCCAAAGCTTCATAAAACCATATTCAATGTCTCAACCCAAAACGTCTGCTTCCATATTTAACGTAGCTGTAATAGTTGCCGCTCTTGGCTATTTTGTAGATATCTACGACCTGTTGCTGTTTGGGATTATACGTATACCAAGTTTGCACGATTTAGGTCTTACACAAGAACAGATATTAACCGATGGCGAAGGTATACTTACCTGGCAGATGTGGGGCTTGTTAATTGGCGGAATTTTATGGGGGGTAATGGGAGATAAAAAAGGAAGACTGAGCGTATTGTTTGGCTCTATTATATTATACTCCCTGGCTAATATTGCCAATGGCTTTGTTCAAACAGTAGATCAATATAAGATCATCCGTTTTATTGCGGGAATAGGCCTGGCTGGTGAATTAGGAGCGGGCATCACTCTTGTATCTGAACTTACTGCAAAGGAAAAAAGAGGCATCGCCACTTCATTGGTTGCGGGTATCGGTTTAACAGGCGCTGTACTTGCTTTTATAATGAAAGAGATATTTAGTTATCCTGATGGATGGCGCATTTGCTATTTTATTGGGGGTGGTTTAGGGCTATTGTTGCTGCTATTGCGTATTTCTGTATTCGAGTCTGGGATGTTTCATGAAACAAAAAAACTCAACGTATCTCGTGGAAACCTGTTGATGTTCTTCAATAATGGTGATAGATTGAAGAGGTATATAACCGGAATTTTGATCGGGCTGCCTACCTGGTTTGTAATAGGAGTGTTAGTGACTTTTTCCAGTGAGTTTGGAAAAGTAATGGGCATCACAGATAAGATAGATCCCGGGAAGGCGATTATGTTTGCCTATGTTGGTATTTCTATCGGTGATATTGCAATAGGTTTTGTTAGCCAATGGATGCGAAGCCGTAAAAAGGCCTTATTGTTGTTTTACGCAATCACTATAATCTTCATGCTGCTCTATTTTGTGCTGTTAAAGAATGGAACAGCTTCTGCTTTGTATTGGGTTTGTGCCGGACTTGGGTTTGGTACAGGCTTCTGGGCTATTTTTGTAACAATGGCGGCGGAGCAGTTTGGCACCAATATCAGGTCTACTGCAGCAACTACCATTCCTAATATGGTAAGGGGCATGCTGGCTATATTTATCTTACCTCTTTTCCAGGGATTGAGAAACGTTACGGATTATTATACAGGCGGATGGATAGCCGCTATCATTATTATGGCTATCGGCACAGCAGCCATTATTCTTACCAAAGAAACTTTCGGTAAAGATCTGAATTACGTTGAAAAATAAAATAAGAATAGCCGGCAAAAGCAGGCTTACCGTTTTACCACATAGAAGTACAGGAACATAGGGGTATTTTATTTTTTGCTCCTGGTTCTGTGTTTGAAGCGTGGATGCGTCAATTGCCTGATCAAAAAAACACTATATCTTGCTATCTGCCCTATGTGCCTGTGTGGTAAAATTCATGCCCAGAAGTCATAATAATTATACCACTGCTCCGGGTATTGCTTCGCCATTTTTTCTATGCTTACGGCAAAGTCGTTCACCATTTTTTGAGTGGCTGCCGTTTTATCGTTGTAATCATACCACAACACAGGGCTTGACCGGAAATGATAATGAAACAATCCTTCTTTCATGGCAAAAGCATAACATACCGGCACTTTGAACCGGGCTGCCAGTATAAACGGCCCTATGGGAAACCTGGCAGGCTTGTTTAAAAAATCCGTAGTAATGGTTTTATTACCTGCTACAAAACGATCGGCATGCATACACACCAATTCATTTTTAGAAAGTGCCTCGCTGATAGCGTAAATATGTGAAAGATCATTTTTTATAACAATGATATTAGCATTTTTTGCACCGCTTACTTTTTGCAGGTATTGTTTTATCTTTTCGTGCTCACCATCAAACATCACAATATTTATATTCGTGTGCAACCTTTCCAGTAAAAAACCGGCCGCTTCCCAGTTACCAATGTGTGCGCTCAGCAATAATCCTCCTTTACCAGCCTTTACCAGTTCGTGCAGGTGTTCTTCCCCGTCAAAATGAAAGCTGAACTTATTGGCCATACCGGAGGTAATTGCCACTTTATCAATCAGGCTTTGCCCGAAGCTGTAATAATTTTTATAAAGCAGGCCCACAGACCTGAACTTACCAAAGCCCAGGCGGTTGCGGAAATAATATAATATATGGCGCGATGAACGGTGCGCAAAAAGGAAATAATAAACACTCACCATGCGCAATAACAGGTAAGCAGGCCTTAATCCCAGCTTTTGCAGGATGGTTACGAAAATACTGTAGCCAAGCTTGTTTCCTGATGATCTACCCTGCCAGGAAGGCATTATGCAGGTTCTTTAGCTTTTACGCGTGATTCAACGTAATTATAAAAGTCTTCAAACGTAATAATGCCGGTAAAGTCTTCGGGCTTTACCTTAAAAGCGAAGTTATTTTCAATTACTACTACCAGGTCTATGTAGTCAAGACTATCCAGTTCCAGCACCTCTTTTACATTGCCCTGGGGGGTTATGCTGGCTTCATCCACCTCAAATTCTTCCGCCAGGAAATGGTTAATCTTCTCAATAATTTCATCTTTCTGTAACATAAGCAACTATTTACTCCATTTTCTTACTATCAGCGACGAATTGGTACCGCCAAAACCAAAGGAGTTTGACAAAAATACGTTTATATCTTTTTCCGTTGTAGTTTTTACAATATTCAGTTTAGCCGAATCTTCATCCGGACTTTCAAAATTAATATTAGGCGCTATAAAACGGTTGTGCACCATCAGCAATGAATACACAATTTCGCTCGCTCCCGCCATCCAGCATTCATGACCGGTCATGGATTTGGTGGAGCTTACCGGCGTGGCATGTTCTCCAAAAACGGTAGCCAGTGCCCTTGCTTCGCTTGCATCGCCTGCCGGTGTGCTGGTAGCATGCGCATTAATATAATCAATTTCAGATGCCTGCAATTGCGCATCTCTCAACGCCATTTCCAAAGATCTTACCGGCCCGCTCACTGTAGGGTTAGAAATATGCTCCCCGTTCGACGAGAACCCATATCCTATCACTTCTCCTAAAATAGTGGCTCCGCGACGCGTGGCCGACTCCAGGCTTTCGAGCACAACAGTAGCACCTCCGCCACTCGGTATCAGGCCATCCCTGCTCCTGTCAAACGGACGCGAGGCTTTTTCAGGCTCAGACTCTCGCGTTGAAAACGCAGACAGCGCGTCGAAATTGCCCATAGAATAGGGGTTGATCTCCTGGGCTCCGCCCGCAATAATACATTCCTGCAAACCGGTTTTTATAAAATGATAGCCCAAACCTATGGAATGAGAACCGCTGGCGCAGGCCGCGCTTATAGTAAAATTTACACCCCGCAGCTTGAAGATAGTAGAGAGATTCATGGTGATGGTGGAGTTCAGCGTTTGAAATACAGAAGCCGAACCGATCAGCATGGTATCTTTCTTTTCGCGCATAATGTCTATAGCGTCAATTACAGGCTTTGCCGAACTGTCGTTGCCATATATTATACCTATCTCATTTTCGTTCAGGTAATCCTGGTCTAACCCGGCTCCTTTTAAGGCTTCCATAGTAGCCATATAAGCATATTCGCCCTGCTCAGGCAGCATGATACGCGCCCTCCGGTCGAGTAGCCCCTTCAAGGCAGGACGCTCAACAAAACCGGTAAGCCCCGAACGATAGCCCAGCTCCTTGCGGACAGGATCCAGGATAATGCCCGACCTGCCGGCATACAGCGATGCCCTTACCTCTTCGAGATTTTTTCCCAAACAGGAGTAAATACCCATCCCGGTTATCACTACACGTTTATACATGATTCCTCCATTTTAAATTTCAAATTTGAAATTTGAAATTAACTATACATCCCCCCGTTTACCGACAATACTTCACCTGTAATATAAGCAGATTCTGCAGAGGCAAAAAATCCTACCGCGTGCGCTACTTCCTCCGGCTCGCCAAAACGGCTGACAGGAATAAGTGAGCGCAATTGTTTTTCGTCCAGCCCCTCTGTCATATCCGTTTTAATAAAACCGGGGGCAATGGCATTCACCGTAATGTTCCGCCTGCCTACTTCCTGCGCCAAAGCTTTGGTGGCCGCTATTACGCCTCCTTTAGCGGCAGCGTAATTGGTTTGCCCCGGCAATCCTTTTAAGCCCGACAGCGAAACAATATTGATAATGCGCCCATACTTCTGCATCAGCATATTCTGCAAAACCAGCTTTGTTACTATGTAAAAACCGTTCAGGCTTGTATTGATCACATTATCCCACTGTTCATCCTTCATCCACATCAGCAATACATCGTCTTTTATGCCAGCATTGTTCACCAGTACTTCAATGAATTTATCAGCGTTGTTTTCTAACCAGCCGCCTAAAACCTCCTGCACCTGTTGCCTGTTTGATACATCAAACTGTAATAAGCTTCCTTCTCCCCCTCTTTCATTAATGGCCGACAATGTTTTTTCAGCTTCTGTTATGTTGCCTTTAAAATTAACCAGCACATGGTAGCCCATGCCGGCCAGCTTAATACATACCGCCCTGCCAATCCCCCGTGATCCGCCTGTTACTAATGCGTATTTCATTCTGCTGCAGAATTTACTGTAAAATAATGTTTTTAGGGTGAAAGGTCAATTTACAGCAACCGTTGCGTTTACAGGATTGCCGAAAACAGGAACTTCATTTTCCTGGAACCATGTTTTAATTTTTCTCAACTCACCATAACGTGCCTGGTCGTCTACAAACTTGGGGAATATCTTCCTGATGGTAGTATACATTTGTCTGGTTACTGGCGATAACTTATCGGCGCATTCCGCATAGTCTATCGCCTGCAATACGGTCATCATTTGTATGGCCAGCACCTCAAAAGAATTGTCTATCACTTTTTTGGCGATCAATGCCGCATTACAACCCATACTTACTATATCCTGGTTATCGTTGTTATTGGGAATGCTATGCACATACATGGGGAACGACAAGGTTTGATTTTCGGCTACTGTAGAAGTAGCGGTAAACTGCATGCCCTGCATTCCAAAGTTGAAACCGAGTACGCCCAGGTTTACAAAAGGAGGAAATTTTTCGTTGAGCTTGTTATTAAGAAGGTAGTTAAGCTGCCTTTCGGAAAGCATTGATAATTTGGTAATGGCAGTTTTCAGCTTATCCATTTCGAGCGACACATAATCGCCATGAAAATTACCACCATGAAAAATATTATGATTTTCATGATCTATCACCGGGTTATCATTCACCGAATTCAGCTCATCCACTACTACTTTTTCAGCATGGGCAATGGTATCGAATATAGGGCCCAGTACCTGGGTAACACAACGCAATGAATAATATTCCTGCACTTTATCTTCAAATACATCGTGCTTTATATTTTCCGGCCTGTAAAGATGCTCGGAACGGCTACGGATCAGCTTGCTGTCTTTTAATACATCGCGTAACATAGCCGCAACGCTGTTTTGCCCCCTGTGCTTTTTAACAATATTCAGCTCATAAGAAAAATGATCGTCGTATGCCTCCACCAC
This sequence comes from Chitinophagaceae bacterium, assembly GCA_019638595.1. GTDB lineage: Bacteria > Bacteroidota > Bacteroidia > Chitinophagales > Chitinophagaceae > Agriterribacter. Next base: position 93,832 of record JAHBTJ010000004.1, on the reverse strand, counting down.
CTCATTGGTCATGGCAGAAAGTATAACAGCATACTGCAACAGCTTTTTAGCCTGGATGATATTGAGCAGCCCCACCCCCGTCATGGCAGATGTTCCGTTCAATATAGCCAATCCCTCCCGTATATGGATAGAAAGCGGCTTTATATTATGTTTTTTAAATACTTCGGCGGTTGGCTGGGGTTTATCATCTACCAGCACTTCCCCCTCCCCGATCAAAACCAGCCCCAGGTGCGCCAGTTGAACCAGGTCGCCGCTGGCTCCTACTCCTCCATGCTCAAAAATGCAGGGAGTGATATTTTTGTTGATCAGTTCCTTTAAAAGCAGCACCACCTCGGTATGCACACCCGAATAAGCTTGTGCAAGGCTGTTGAGCCGGGCAAGCATTAATGCTTTTACAAGATGAGGGGAAAGGTAATTGCCACTTCCCGAACTGTGGCTGCGGATAAGATTGTACTGTAACTGCAGCACATTTTCCTTGCTTACCTTATATTGAGCCATGGGTCCAAAGCCCGTATTAATTCCGTATATAAGTTTCTGATCAGAAAAATGCTGAAGGAATTGAAAGTTAGCCTCCATTTTTTCAAGCGCTGCCGCCTCTATTTCAACCTTATTTTGTTTAAATACAACTTCAGAAAAAGCGTTCAGGGAAAGATGACTGCCTCCAACATTTATCATTTCACGAATATTATTTTGCTTTTATGGTACATGCGACCGCAAAAAAAATAAATAATACTAAATGTATCAAATATTTCTGATAAGTGGCGAAAGCAGGGCTACTGTTTACCACATTAAAAATATAGGGCATTTTGTTTTTTTTCTTCTGGTTCAGCGCTTGAAGCGTGGATACTTCAATTCCCCGCTCAAAAAATACTATATTTTCTATCTGCCCTATGTGCCTATATGGTAACAGCAACGGAGCCTGTTACCGCCTGTCTACAAATTTAATAGCTTTACGCCCCGCCCCGGGGAACTGCATCTTCTGGATCTCTTCGGCAGTTATATACCTTACCTGCGGACTGACGCGGAGTTTGGCCTGCAGGTAAGCCCTGATACGGTGGTCGCAGTCTTCGGTGTTTTTTGCAGCCACAATGTGCAGCAATACCTCATCGGTGCCGATTTCATTCGAATAAACCTCCGCCACATAATCTTTTACATCTTCCATACCGTTCAGCAAATCAAATAATGCCGGGGCAAAAAGTGTAGTACCCTTAAATTTGATCATCTGCTTTTTACGGCCTATAACAGGCGACAGCCTGAGGGTATTCCTGCCACAAGCGCAGGGTTCATCGAAAAACATACAAATATCACCCGTTTTATAACGCAGCAGCGGCATGGCTTCTACTCCCAACGTTGTAATCGTTACTTCCCCCGGTTCGCCGGGTTTAACGGGCTGGTTGTTTTCATCCAGCAATTCCACGATCAGTAACTCCGGCTGAAGATGCCCTCCCCTGCCCTGCCCGCACTCTGTAAAAGCCGTCTGCATTTCGGTAGACGCGTATGTGGAGTATAGCTGTATGTTCCAGCTTTCCGCTATTTTTCTTCCTAAAACATTCAGCGAAAAATCAGTATTGCGTATGTTTTCGCCTATACAAATAGCCTTTTTTACGGAGCTGCCGTTAATATCAATACGATGTTCCTTCGCATACTGTATAAGCTTTACTATAAAAGACGGAACTGCAACAATTGCCGTGGGCTTAAGCCGAAAAATATTCTCCCATTGCAGGGAGGGAACCCCCGGGCCTACGCGTATGATACCGGCTCCCAGTTTACGGATACCGGAATAATAAGCCATGCCGGCCATAAACTGGCGGTCGAGCGTGAGCATCAGTTGAAAAATATCTTCCTGCTTTCCATCGGCGCATACAAACGAACCATATTCATTGAGTGCCAGCCGTTGCAAATCGTTTTCGGTTAACGCAACCGTTACAGGGCTGCCCAATGTACCCGATGTGGCGGTATATTCTATGATCGCAGAAGCCGGCACACATAAAAAATCGTTGTTCCGTTGCTGCAGGTCCTCCTTTGTTGTTACCGGCAATGCCGTGAGATCAGAAACAGTTCGGATATTTCCAGGCGGAATATCATTAACCGAAAAAATCTCCCTGTAATAGGGTGAATGGGTTTGCAGGTACTGCAAAAGCTCACTCAGCTTTTGATTCTGCAAACGCGCAATATATTCTTTGGTATTGAAAGATGAAGGTAAATTGATCATAAGCACAAAAACTGCCTGAACATGGCAAAGAGCAAAAATAAGATTTTCGGGAGATACACTATTGCAAACCCATCTTACTGGTGCATTCCAAATTGTAGCACGAAATAAATATTAGTTAGACTTTTTAATGCGATCGTTAAAAAAGCGTTCTTCTTTCCTCCTATGCCTCCTGCTTTATATTAAAATGCAGGCTGTATTTTTATATGCCGAACTTACCGGTATTACCGTACATTCATACCATGAAAAAAATAGCTTTTGTCTTATTACTGGTTGCCTGTTTTTCCTTTCGGCCCAAACCCGTTACCTGGATAGCCATAGGCGATTCTATTACCTACCTGAATGAACATGCCGATGAAACCGGCAACCGCATTACCAAAGGGTATATGACGATGCTGAAAGAAAGGCTTCCTCATATCAGCTATATCAACCAGGGGCATAACGGGTGGACATCCGGCGGCATTGCAAAGGAGATCAACAACCTGGGGCTTGTAAAAGCAGATGTTTACTCCATTTTCCTGGGCACCAACGACTGGTGGCAGGGACGCCCGGTAGGAACGCCGGATGATTATAAAAACAACACAGGAAATAATACGGTATACGGCTCATTCCGCATTATTATTGATAAGATCCGCAGCTTGAACAAAAAAGCCAAAATCATCCTCATCACTCCCATGCAAAGAGCAGACTTTGTATATATCGGCGGCATGACCAACAACGCCTATGGATCGTACAAAGAAAAAAACGGGCAGATGCTGTCTCAGTTTGCAGACGCGATCAATATGATTGGAAAGTATGAAAAAATACCGGTGATAGACCTGTACAGCAAAAGCGGTATGACACTGGAAACCCTGGTAAAATTCAAACGGTTGAAAGATCCGGCTACGGGCATTTATAAAAACTATCAGTACCCGGATTATCTGCAAGTGCCTTTTAACCCTGAAACAGATGAATATCCTTATCCCCCGGATGCCATTGATATGACTTATGATGGATTGCACCCGTCTGACAAAGGATATAAGGTGATAGCGGATATGCTGGAAAAAGTTTTCAGGAAGCTTTGAGCAAGATGTCACAACAGCAGTAAGCAGGCTTTTACAAATACAGGACATCTACCAGCTTCAGGTGGCTGCTGAATGTGTATACACGTGGTATTCCCGTGGGAATATTTACTGAAACAATCGCTTCAGGGCTTAACTTTTCCAGGTACATCATTAAAGCCCTCAGACTGTTTCCATGCGCTACCACCAGCACATTTTTATCAGCAACAAGCAACGGCTCAATTTCCTGTTTGTAAAAAGGCACTACCCTTTCTGCTGTTTCCTTCAGGCTCTCCCCCCCGGGCGGCTTAATTTCATACCCTCTTCTCCACGCTTCAATTTGCTCCGTTCCATATTTAGCGGCAGTATCAGCTTTATTCAGCCCCTGCAGGTCGCCGTAGCTCCTTTCATTTAAAGCGCTGTTACGGATAACGGGTATCTGTACCTGCTCAATCTCTTCCAATATAATACGTAATGTTTCTTCCGCCCGCGATAGCAGGGAGGTAAATGCAGTATCAAACACTATGTTTTTAAGCTTCTTCCCGGCAGCATGCGCTTCTTCCCTGCCAGTTTGTGTAAGGGCAATATCCCTGTTGCCGGTGAACCTGTTTTCAAGATTCCATTGTGACTGCCCGTGTCGTACAATTACCAGTAATGGCATAGCAATGATATTGGTTTAAAACAAAGATAACCGCTTATTTTCAGGAAAACGCCTGTTTATTACGGTAACCCGGGGGGAAAACATTTGCACGATATTCCCTTAACGTTTAATTTAGTTTAAAATACGATGACCCATGCAGGATGACGTGCTTATCCAGATCAGTAATAAGATTAAAGAAATAAGAAAAGCTCAAAAGAAAACCGTACAGGAACTCGCGACCAAAGCCCAGGTAAGCAAAGGCCTGATATCACAAATAGAAAACAACAGGACGGTGCCCTCTCTTCCGGTCTTGATGAATATTGTACTTGCATTGAATATTGACCTGAAAGATTTTTTTGAAGACATCAGCCACAATAAAGAAGGCCAGCAAAGGATCATCATCAAAACTTCCGGGGATTACCATGCGTTTGAAAAAGAACCCGCCAAAGGATTCAAATACAAAAGGATTCTTACCCGCAATATGGACGGCGGCCCGGTAGATACCATACTGCTTGAGCTTAAAAAAGGAGCCCGGCGCACCCAAATGATAAAAACCGATGCCTATGAATACAAATACATTATCAAAGGAAAAGTAGAATACCAGATTGAAGACAAGAAATATGTGCTGGAAGAAGGGGATTCCTTATTCTTTGACGGAAGGCTTCCGCATAAACCCGCCAACCTCGGCAATGGCGATTCATTAATGCTGGTAATATACTTCTTTATTACTTCAGATAAGGGGTAAGGATAGCCAGTATACAACTGCCCCTTTTACTATTCAAAAACTTTATATGGAAGTTTAAATGATTTGTTTACATTTGCTATATATTATTTAGTATTTATAAACTTTTTGCATGACGGCTATTTCCACCCAAACTTTTTCGGCAAACGGGATCACCTATCATCCTGCCGCAAAACCTGTTGTTGTAATATGTATTGACGGATCGGCAGATGAATACCTGGACGTAACCGCAGCCAATGGAAGATTGTCTCATTTACAACAAATGAGCAAAAACGGGTACAGGGGCATGGTAAGAGGTGCGCTTCCTTCTTTTACCAATGTAAATAATTCATCTATTGTTACGGGTGTATCCCCGGCGGTTCATGGTATCAGCGGCAACTTTTTTTATGATGCCGCTAAAGACCAGGAAGTAATGATGAACTCGTCTGAATACCTGCGGGCAGATACCATCCTGGCTGCCGCGGCCAACGCGGGAAGAAAGGTAGCGGTGGTAACCGCCAAAGAAAAGTTACGGGATATCCTCTCTTATAAACTGAAGGGTATTGCGTTTTCGGCGGAAAAAGCAAATCTGGCCCGGAAAGATACACATGGTATAGATGAGGTTGAAAAGATAGTAGGGCATCCTACGCCTGCTATTTACAGCGCCGATGCCAGCTTATTTGTATTGAGGGCTGGCGTTGCCTTAATTGAAAAAGGGCTGGCCGATTTTTTATACCTGTCGCTTACAGACTATATGCAGCACACGTACGCGCCTGATGCCGAGCCATCGCTGGCATTTTATGAAGCGATGGACGCCGAAATTGGAAAGCTGCTGAAAGCCGGAGCCATAGTAGGCGCCACTGCCGATCATGGCATGAACGCGAAGATAAAAGCGGACGGACAGCCGAATGTTTTATTTGTGGAAGATATGCTGGAGGAAAAGTTCGGAGAAGGGTTCAGGGTAATTTGCCCCATTACCGATCCGTATGTAAAACACCATGGCGCATTAGGCTCTTATGTAGTGGTGCATGTAGACAAAAAACACAATGTAAGCGAAGTTAAAAACTGGCTGGCTATACAGCCGGGCATAACCGAAGTGCACGATAAAGCCACGGCTACCCGTTTACTGGAGCAACCCGGGGATCGTACCGGCGACTTGGTAGTATTATCGGCAAGGGATGTAGTAGTGGGACGCCGTCCCCAATACCACGACCTGTCTGCGCTGGACGGAACATTGCGTTCGCATGGAGGAAGATACGAGGAAATGGTACCGCTCATCATTTCTCATCCGCTTAACAAAGCCTATCAAATGAAAGCGTCCGGCGATCCGCGTAATTTCGATGTTTTTGATTTTACCATCAATGGTACTCACTCATAAAAATATTTAATAAACATGAATGTTACCAGCTATGTTGCAGGTAAGCCTGTAAAAAGCGACAAACTACTGGAAGTAAAAAGCCCCTACGATAACAGGGTGGTTGGAACCGTTACTTTAGCCAACGCATCCCATGTGGAAGAAGCTATAACCACAGCGCTGAAAGGAGGTAAAAAACTCACACGGTACGATCGTTTCAGCATACTGGATAAAGCAAGACTGCTGCTCGTTGAAAGAAAAGAGTTGTTTGCCCAAACCATCAGTGCCGAATCGGGGCTGGCCATACGCGAAGCCAGGTATGAAACCGGCAGGGCACACGACGTATTAATGTTCGCAGCCATGGAGAGCCTGAAAGACGACGGGCAGGTATTTTCATGCGATATATCTCCACAGGGCAAGGCAAGAAAAATATTTACCCTGCGGGAGCCACTTTCGCTGGCAGTTTGTATTACGCCATTCAATCACCCGCTGAACCAGGTAGCACATAAGCTGGCGCCTGCTTTAGCAGTGGGCGTACCCGTTATACTCAAGCCTTCCGAAAAAACACCGTTAACCGCCATATTGCTTACAGAACTGCTGTATGAAGCGGGCTTGCCCCACTACATGCTCAGCACGCTGCTGGGACCTACCAATGAAATCGCGGAACCGCTCGTAAAAGATCCCAGGGTAGACATTGTATCTTTTACAGGCAGCGTGCCGGTTGGAAAACGCATTGCTTCTACCGCCGGCTATAAAAAAGTGATCCTGGAACTGGGCGGCAATGATCCTGTAATTATTATGGAAGATGCCGACCTCGATACCGCTGTTTATCTTTCGGCAGAAGGTTCTTTCAGGAACAGCGGGCAACGTTGTACAGCGGTAAAACGCATACTGGTGCACGAAAAAATAAAAGACGCTTTTACCGAAAAATTTATAGCGAAGGCGAAAGAATATAACTGCGGCGACCCCGCTGATCCTGAAACAAGGGTGGGTACAGTAATAGATGAAGCCGCCGCCATTTACCTGGAAAACGTGGTAAAAAAAGCGGTAGCGCAGGGCGCCAGGGTATTGCTGGGAGGAAAACGAACAGGCGCTTTACTGGAGCCAACCGTTATAACAGATGTGCCGCGTGATGCCGATATGGTGGTACATGAGTCTTTTGGTCCTTTAGCCCCTATTCTTACATTTAAAGATATTGACGACGCTATTGCATTGTCTAACTCAACAGCTTATGGCTTATCAAGCGGTATTGTAACCAATAATATGGAATATGCGCTCCGTTTTGTAAAGGAATTAAAAGTGGGCACCGTAAACATCAATGAAGTTCCGGGCTACCGTATTGAAAGCTCGCCATTTGGCGGCATTAAAGATTCGGGACTGGGAATTAAGGAAGGAGTAATTGAGGCCATGAAATGCTTTACGTTTGTAAAAACCTTTTCTTTACCCTGGTAATCATGTAAAAGCTATGAAGCCTCACCAGGATATGCACACGAACTTAGTGATTGTTGGAGGAGGCGTATTTGGCTGCGCCATAGCATACTATTATACTCGAAATAATCCCGGTAAAAAAGTATTATTGCTCGAAAGAAATGAGCTGTGTAATGCTGCCACCAGCAGGGCGGCCGCACTCATTACTTTAATACGTGCTAAAAAGCAATTTATTCCCCTTTCTATTGAAACATACCGGGTAATACCGGAACTGGAAAAGCTGCTGGGTGAAAGCATGCATATACAGCGTACCGGCGTCCTGCATGTAGCTTCTTCTCCCTCCAGTATAGCTGAGCTTGAAAGCTTAATGCTGGTCGCAGAGGAATTTAAACAAGCTGCTACATTCCTTTCGAACGACGAAATAGCCAGATTGGTTCCCTGGCTCAATGCTGAAAGGATAAGCAAAGCAGGTTTTATTGCTGCCGAAGCCTACTGCGATCCGTATTTATTAGGAACTTTTTTTGCCAGGGCGGCTGTAATGCAGGGGGCAGTAATAAAAAAAGGAGCAGAGGTAAAGCATTTATTACTGCATGGAAATACAGTAACGGGTGTAGAAACCGAAGACCAAAAGATATATGCCGATAAAGTAGTGCTTGCTACCGGCGCCTGGGCGCCGTTGCTGGCCCTGCAGGCCGGCGTTGCATTACCTATGGCTCCGGTAAGAAGCCAGTACTGGATCACGGAAAAGAGCCCATTGTTTCCATTGCAGTCCCCCATTGTTATACTTCCCGATGCGCAGGCTTACGCCCGCCCCGAAGGCGGAAGCCTCTTATTCGGTATCAGGGAGAAAAATTCGATGTACGCTTCCCCGGCCGATATTCCTTCCGACATCAGCCATTATCCGTTCAGCCCCGATAAAGGCATGCAGGATCTGTCGGAAGTAATCAACCAGCTTGCACATTTCTTTCCCGCGGTATACGATACAGGCTTGCAGCATTACATAGCAGGATTTTCGGGCTATACTCCCGATAATTACCTGAGCATGGGTATTGCTACCAATGTTCAACATCTTTTATTAGCCACGGGTTGTGTAGGTGCTGGTATTTCTGTTTGCGGCGGCGTGGGACTGGCCTTTGCCGAAATGGCGGCCAACCGTCCGAATCCATTCGATTTTACGGCATTCGATATACAACGCTTTGGGAAAATTGATCCGCTTGGCAAAGAATGGTTGCAGCAATGCGCCGAAGCCAGGTCGAAAAAGAAAAGCGGATAACCCTTTCAACCATGGTCCGCTACACGAACCAGCCTTATTTGAGAAGCGGTATATTGAAGAATATAAAAGATAAACAATATCAGTCCTCCCATCTCAAGCGTTTCTTCCAGCGTGGAGATCAATGCAAAACCCAGGGTTCCGGTATCTCCCCCGTTTGAATTGTATAATTGAGCCGCGATCATTTCCACTCCAACAGCTCCCATTACAAAAACAGCTCCTGACAGCATGAATCCCAGCCTTGTCCGTACCGGCAACGTCCATAAAAATTTTAAAAAAACAATAAAAAGCAACACGGCAGCAATGCCATAAGGAATCACCCAGGCAAATGTAAAAGCGCCTTTTCCGCCAATTCCATACCCCGGTAAAATTAAAGTCAGCGATTCATGGATAGATACAGACTCGTCGAACGCAAGAAAAAAGAACGCAACGGAAAGGATCAGCCAGTAATATTTCCCGGCATACCGCTTCTGCTTATACAACAAAAAAACATATGCGTTCAATATGGCACAAACAAGCAGCAGCAGCATATTAAAAAACGAAGGAACATTCCTCTCCCTGTCTACATAAAACAGCTTATATAACCCGGTAGTGAGTTGATTACTCAACGACCGGTTATGATAAAGAACGATGAACAAAAGATTAAGTGAAATAATTACAGTAAGGCATATTACAAGTAATCTTATAAATGAACGTGCGTTCAAAAACAATGGCATTGGAAGTGGATTTAGATTTGAAACCGCCTTTAAGTTACAATTAATTAACCAATACTTAATACCCTTTTTTCGGGTCGGCAATCATAAATATATTAAAAAGACCTGGGCATATTGATACCCGGGTCTTTCCATTTAATTATTTAATTACAAAAGCTTAAATATCTATCGCCTCTCCATATGCGGCAGCCGTAGCCTCTTTTATTCCTTCACTGATGGTAGGATGCGGGTGCGAAGCATTCAGTATTTCATGATAAGTAGTTTCCAGCTTACGCGCTACTGATACCTCGGCAATATTTTCAGTTACATTGTAGCCGATCATGTGCGCTCCCAGGAACTCTCCGTATTTCGCGTCGAAAATTACTTTTACAAAACCTTCAGTAGCACCGGCAGCGCTGGCTTTACCCGAAGCCATAAACGGAAACTTACCAACTTTAATTTCGTATCCTGCGTCCTTCGCCGCTTTTTCGGTATAGCCGATAGACGCTACCTCAGGGGTACAGTACGTACAGCCCGGGATATTGTTATAATCCAGCGGGTCGGGAGCATGCGCCAGTTTTTTCTCAATAAATGCCATATGCTCTGCCGCGTTAATCCCTTCTTTGCTAGCAACATGCGCCAATGCCTGCCCCGGTGTGCAATCACCTATGGCATAAATACCGTTTACATTGGTTTGCTGGTATTTATCCACCACTATTTTTCCTTTTTCAACTTTAATGCCTGCCTGCTCTAATCCAATATTTTCAATATTGGCCACAATTCCCGCAGCGCTTAATATAATATCGGCCTCCAGTGTTATTTCACCGCTGGCTGTTTTTACTTTCGCCTTTACGCCTGCACCACTGGTATCAACCCCGGTAACTTCCGCGCTTGTATAAATTTCTATCCCCTGTTTTTTATACTGCTTTTCCAGTTCTTTCGAAATATCTTCATCCTCAACCGGAACAATCCTGGGTAAAAATTCAACAATAGTAACTTTTGTGCCCATACTGTTATAAAAATAAGCGAACTCCACTCCTATCGCACCGCTACCTACTACAATCATACTCTTAGGCTGTTGTGGCAATACCATCGCCTCGCGGTAGCCAATTACCTTTTTACCATCTATAGGCATAGAAGGCAGTTGTCTTGAACGCGCGCCTGTAGCAATTACAATATATTTTCCGTCCACCACCTGAACTTTTCCGTCGGCGCCGGTAACTTCTACCTGTCCTTTACCCTTCACCTTTCCAAAGCCCATGATCACGTCTATCTTATTCTTCTTCATCAGGAAAGTAACACCCTTGCTCATTTTATCGGCCACACCGCGGCTGCGTTTTATTACAGCCTCAAAATTTTGTTTTACATCACTTGCCTCCAAACCATAATCTTTACTGTGTTTCATTGATTCATATACCTGCGCACTTTTCAATAAAGCCTTGGTAGGGATACAGCCCCAGTTCAAACAAATACCTCCTAAACTTTCTTTTTCAATGATAGCAGTTTTAAAGCCAAGTTGCGAAGCCCTGATTGCCGCCGGGTAACCGCCGGGGCCACTGCCTAATACTATTACGTCGTATGCCATAAGAGATGGTAGGTTTTATAAGAATGATACAGGCGCAATATGCAGATAATGATGCATATTACTCTCCTGAACGAATGTGCGAAAATACTTGCAAAATAGCAAACGGCAAAAATGGGCAGGGCAGAAAGGCGGGATAGTCAGCAGCATATGCTTATTTCGCAAATGCTATATCAACCTTTTCCTGCTTACGGTCTTTGTTAATTTTTAGATTGATTAAAATTTGTTTGGCTGATAACATACATACGCTTACCTTTGCGCCTCACTATCAGGCAGTGTTCAATGGTTGAACACTTTTGAAAGTAACGACCAGGCTTAACTGAATAACTTATTATATCGCGAGGTAGAGCAGCGGTAGCTCGTCGGGCTCATAACCCGAAGGTCGGAAGTTCGATCCTTCCCCTCGCAACAAAATCAAGTCTCCAACAGGAGGCTTTTTTTATTGGAGGAACAATTGTGCGCTGGGCTTATATCCGCCGCGGCAGACAGGTTACAGGTTGTTTATAGTTTATGGTTGGTGTTTTATAATGCAGGTTACAAGTTTCGGTTTCTCTTGTCATGTTATTACAGATTTTTTTATTCTTAAATCTGTCTACTTATACCAGGACAGGACAAGGTTAACTCATAGCTGATGGCTGATAGCTGATAGCTCCTATGGCTGATAGCTCTGAAGCCGGATGCTCAGCTTTTCTTCCCTCACAACAAATGAATTACCTTTGCAAAAATTTTGAACAAGCCTGTTGTGAATAATGAAAGTAGGATTTGTAAATATTTTCGGGAAGCCCAATGCCGGCAAAAGCACGCTGCTCAACGCTTTGATCGGCGAAAAGCTGGCCATTGTATCACCCAAAGTACAAACCACCCGCCACAGGATAAAAGGCTTTTTGAATACCAATGAATACCAGATCATTTTTTCAGATACGCCCGGTATTATAGACCCCCGGTACAAATTGCATGAAAAAATGATGCAGTCGGTAAAAAGTGCGCTGGAGGACGCGGACCTGGCTTTGTTGCTGACCGACATAACCGACAAACAGGAAGAAGCGCATGCAGTTTTTTCGGCTTTGCGTTTAAAAGTGCCGGCTATTGTGGTGCTGAACAAAACGGATAAGGCTTCAGCCGAAAAAGTAAAGCAGGCGGCAGCTTTTTATGAAACTCAACGCTATTGCAAAAAAACAGTGGCAGTATCGGCGCTTCAAAATACCAATATCAACCTGTTGCTGAATGCCATTCTTGATTTTCTACCGGAAGGAGAGCCTTTTTACGATAAAGATGACCTTACGGATTTACCTACCCGCTTTTTTGTGAGCGAAATGATAAGGGAAAAGATATTTGAATTGTTTGAAGATGAAATACCTTATCATACGGCGGTGATAGTAACTGAGTTCAAAGAAAAAACAGGGCTGATAAAAATAACCGCCGAAATAATCGTACATCGTGAAACACAAAAAGCGATCATTATAGGTGAAAAAGGAAAAATGATAAAGCAGATCGGCATTTCAGCAAGAACCGAAATAGAAGCTTTTTTGAACAGTAAAATATTTTTAGAATTATTCGTGAAGGTGCGTCCTAAATGGCGGGATAACGATGTGCACCTGAAAGAATATGGATACTGAATAAGGTATAGTGCCCCAGGGGCATACATCTTATATCTTATACCTTATCCCCTACACCTTACATCTTAATATTATGAGTTTTACAGTAGCAATAACAGGCAGACCCAATGTGGGAAAGAGTACGTTCTTCAACCGTATGCTGGAGCAACGCAAAGCGATTGTTGATAATATAAGCGGTGTTACGCGCGACAGGCAGTATGGCGTAGCAGAATGGAATGGAAAAAGTTTCAACCTGGTAGACACAGGCGGCTTTGTTGCAGGCAGCGACGACGTGTTTGAAACGGAAATACGCAAACAGGTAAAAATCGCCATCAACGAAGCAAATGCCATTATTTTTATGTGCGATGCAGAAACAGGCATTACGGCTTTAGATGAAGCCATTGTTGAGCTGCTACGCGAAACCAGCAAACCCGTATTCCTGGTTGTAAATAAGGTAGATAATCCTGATAGGATGCTGGATGCCACTGAATTTTACAGTATGGGGTTCGACCATACTTTTTTCCTGTCGAGCGCCAGCGGAAGCGGCACCGGCGAATTGCTGGATGAACTGGTACCACTGATACCCGATCAGCAGGAAGAAGATAATACGGAGAAAGAAGCGCTTCCCCGGTTCGCCATTATTGGTCAGCCCAACGTAGGAAAATCATCGTTGCTGAACGCGCTGATCGGTGAAGAGCGGACCATTGTAAGCGATATTGCCGGCACCACCCGCGATACCATCCACACTCATTACAATCTTTTTCAAAAAGAGTTTGTTCTGATAGACACTGCCGGAATACGTCGTAAAAATAAAGTAGAGGAAGACCTGGAATTTTATTCGGTTATACGTGCTATTAAGGCAATGGATGAAGCCGATGTTTGCTTAATGCTGCTGGATGCGGAAAAGGGAATAGCGGCACAGGATCTTAACATATTTTCACTGGCAATACGCAAAGGGAAAGGAGTTGTTTTGCTGGTAAACAAATGGGACCTGGTGGAAAAAGCAACCAATACCGCCCGGGACTATGAAAAAGAGCTGAAAGAGAGAACAGCGCCCTTTACGGATGTGCCCGTTCTGTTCATTTCCGCCAAAGAAAAAACACGTATTTTCAGGGTAATAGAAACCGCGTTACAGGTATACGAAAACCGGCACAGGAAAATTGCTACCAGCCAACTGAATGAAGTAATGCTGAAAGCTGTCGAAGCTTATCATGCGCCCGTTGTAAGAGGTAATTCCGTAAAAATAAAATATGTTACGCAGTTACCTACAGTTGTTCCAAGCTTTGCGTTCTTCACCAACTACCCCGACGATATAAAGCAACCATATAAAAACTATCTTGAAAACCAGTTGCGGAAAAATTTTAACTTTTCAGGAGTACCGGTACGTATCTTCTTCCGGAAAAAATAATAAAAACAGCAGCCATTTTCTTAAAAATAGTTTTAACCCCCTCCATAAGATCGTCCAGTGAAAATAGAAGAGATCATAGAAGCGCATGCACATCATTTTCTGCAAGACCTGGGAACAGAATACACAGGCGACAAAAAAGCTGTAACCATTATACAGAAATACCTGCATGGCGATAAGCTGAATGAAGAAGATGATACTATATTGCGAACGCAACTTTGGGACTCGCTGAAAATTATTGGCGTTGTCATTCCTTTTATATTGATACCCGGTGCTTCTGTTTTAATGCCGATACTTATCAGGGTAGCAAACGCACACCATATTCAATTATTACCTTCTGCATTTACTGATACAGAAAATACCTGATCAGACATTAAGCTTTGTTTTACTCACCGGGATGTACACTAATTTTCTGATATCGGTTGACAGATTTGAACAGAAACCCGTGTATTGCGCATTTTTGCATGGAATGTGATCCGAACATCAGGATTGCTGTTATACGCGGCAAAGAATATACGCTTGAAATTAGCGCTTAAGAAGATCCCTAACCCCAAACAGATCTTTTAGAGTATAAATCGCTCTATCGTGATATATAGATATTTAATAAAAAAACGGCGCCACTTGCCTTCAAATGACGCCGTTTGGCTTTTGTCGGGAGGACAGGATTCGAACCTGCGACCCCCTGGTCCCAAACCAGGTATTCTACCGGGCTGAACTACCTCCCGAGCTGTTCTCTTTGTATTCTATCCCGCTTGCAGCGGGATCTTGAAAATCTATTATTCCTTTCGTCATAATGATTTTCTACGACCGGGCTGAACTACCTCCCGTCCTTTTTCAAATAATTAGATACTGTTATTATCTGAAAGGGCTGCAAAGGTAATGGAATACATTATAATTCCCAAAATGAAGTACATTCCTGCAGCAAAAAGTAAATGCAGATCATAATGTTTGTATACTTGCACCCTTATTGTTATAAAGGTATTTTAATGAAATATTCGTATTGGATAGGATTGGCAGCCGTTTTCCTGGTAATAATTGGCTGTTTTCAACCCTGGGTAAGCATTCCGGGCATTGCAAACAAAATTACAGGCATGGATGGCACAGGTACAAATTTTGGCAAACCGGGCAAGCTGCATCTCATATTTTGCTGCATCACCTCCCTGCTTTTTATTATTCCCCGTATATGGGCCAAAAGAATAAACTGGGTTTTTTGCGCGCTGGGACTGGCCTGGGCGGTACGCAATTTCTTATTGTATGCCCGTTGCGAAATGGCAACCTGTCCCGAACGGGAAGCGGGCTTATACTTTGTATTATCCGGCTCCATTATTATGCTGGCAGCAGCCTTATTCCCTGATATAAAAGTGAAGAAATAAACCACAGAGGCACAGAGAATTTGAGGTTTATGGTTTCTCGTCATTCCAAACAAACAATAGCATCATTGCAAAGAGCCGTTTGCAGGCTGCAGGTTACAAGTTACAGGTTAAACAAAAAAACATAAACTATAAATTACTGACCGCTGATAGCTGAAAGCTCACTGCCCATAGCTTACACACTAACTAAAAAAGCCACCGGAATGTAACCGGTGACTTCCGACATTGCTGTCGCAGATTATTTTTATGGAGTAGCCCGGTTACGCGATAATAACCGAAGGCGTCCATGATTTATCTGTAGATTGCATGAATACCTCCTTTTTATTTGGTGAATGGGAAACTTAAAGTTAGGAAATACAAAGCAAAAAACCATATCCTTTTTATCCGCCATTCTACCCCCAAGCGCTTATCTTTACTTAAAAAAGTGACTGCAAAATTTCTTTATATCTTTTTAATACTGGCATGCGGAATAACCGTAAACACGAAAGCACAGCCGAAAGCGAAGTATTATCTTATTGCGCACAGGGGCGGCGTGGTAGACAGCACAAAAGCCGAAAACAGCATGCCCGCTTTGGAAGCTGCTTTTAAAAGAGGCTATAAAATGGTAGAGATAGATATGCGGCTCACCAAAGACAGTGTTCTCATCATCCACCACGATCCAAACTTTAAAAGATACTTTGCTGTAGATAGAAAAGTAACTGAAATGACCTGGCCGGAAATACAGCAGCTTACAGGCGTTACCGGCAGTAAAGTATTATTGCTGGAAGATGCCCTGGCATATTGCAGCGGTAAAATGCAGGTAATGCTTGATAATAAGATCAGCGGTAACGATACTGTCCTGTTTTCAAAAGTGGTAGCGCTGCTCAAAAAATACAATCTAAATAAAGAGGCATTGATGATCGGCACGGAAGAATCAACTCCATTCTTTACAGGAAAAGTAAAACTAAGCTGTACCCGTAAGCAACTGGAAGAAAATATGCAAAAGCCCGGCTATAGCCCGGCACATTATTACCTGTTTGGCGCGGAAATCACCAAAGAGGATGTGGAATGGGCAAAGAAGAATAAAATACTGGCGGTGGGCGTTATCAACTCGTGGCGGTACCGGCGCTCTCACACACCCGGAGCAGACGCTGCAAAGGATGTGCAGCGTTTACAACAAACAGGATTGATCCATTTCCAGATTGATTCAGAGTTTGAAAGCTACTTCATTCAATAACTTCCCCATACCATCATAATTTACGATCAGAAATAAAATTGTTTGCAGATAATGAAATCATCACTTTTTTTTGTTGTGCTCCATTGCATATTCCTGTCCGTTAACGCTCAAACGCCCGATCCTACGCACAAGGTTCCTGCTGATAAAAATCTCTCTCCCGCATGGAAAGAATCATTGTGGAGCATGGAACGCCGATCGTACAGCGGAAAGCAACTGGAAACCATCGGCATGCCTTGCGGGGGTATAGCCGCGGGACAATTGTATGTGAGGGGCGATGGCACACTGGCTAACTGGTGGATTGCCAATAACGGCTACAATACCGGCTATGGTATTGACTGGCTCCTGAATTTTGACACGCCGCTGGGCCCGTGGAAAGTTTGCTACCAAACCTTTGAGCCTTTCAGCTATGTCGACCAGGGTTTTGCCGTAACCGTTACACAAAATAATAAAACGGTATCGCGCCGGCTCAATAAAAATGATTTCGATGCCATTTCCTTTACCGGCGAATACCCCATTGCACGTATCCATTACGCCTCTGCTTCCAATCCATTTCCGTTGCAGGCAGACGCTACTGTCTTCTCTCCTTTCATTCCTTTAAATGCAAAAGAATCCGCCACGCCCGCTACCATATTAAAGTATTCGTTAAAAAATACTACCCAACAAAAAATGCAGGTAGCCCTTACCGGCTGGCTGCAAAACCTGGTGTGCATTGATTTAAAGGGGCAGGTGAACGGAAATCTTCGCAACAGGGTAGTTACAGGCAAAAACATAACGTCGGTAACAATGGACCTGGTAAGGGCTACCCATCAGCCTTCTACACCCCGGCAAACCATCATGTTCCAGAATTTTGAATCGGGCACATACGGCAAGTGGAAAACAGAAGGCAACGCTTTTGGAAAAGCGCCGGTAAAAAAAGCAGATGCCGAAGCGGATTTTGTTACGGGTCATGAAGGAAATTTTTTAGTTAATTCAAAACTTACCAGCTACGGCGACAGCGGCACGGGGAAACTTACCTCCCCTGTGTTTACCATCAAAGAAAACTACATCAACTTTAAATTAGGCGGAGGCCCTTATCGCGGCAAAACCTGCATCAACCTGTACATCAATAACCAACTGGTAAAAACAGCCACGGGCGCCAGCGATGAAAAGCTGGAACCGGTAAGCTGGGACGTGAGGGATGCAAAAGGTAAAAAAGCGTACCTGGAAATTGTAGACAATGAAACAGGCAGTTGGGGACATATCAACGTAGATGAAATTTCGTTTGGCAATCTTCCGCTCAAAGAAAAATTTTTCCCGGAAAATCATCCTTACTTTGGTAATATATCACTGAGCGTACTGGGAGAGAACGGGTTGGCAACATCTAACTATAACGGACAAACGATATTAAACGGCAATACCGAAGCTGTACAATCGTTTGACGAAAAGCTTACAGGAGCGGCCGGTGTTTCTATAGAGCTGGCTCCCGGCGAATCGAAAGAAATAACTTTTTTGCTCAGTTGGTATTTTCCTAACCGGCCTTTGCAGTATGGCGAAGGCGGCAACTGGAATCTGCCCATTCCTACCGAGGGTCCGGCTATCGGCAATATGTACGCTAACTGGTACGACCACTCGCTCAACGTAGCCTCCTGGCTCCAGGAGAACCTTGACCGCCTTACCCGCGAAACAATGGCTTTCCACAATGCCTATTATAACAACTCCACCCTGCCCTACTGGCTGAACCAGCGTATTATGATGCCGGCCTCTACCCTGGCTACCGAAACCTGCCAATGGTGGGCTACCGATAAATTCTGGGCCTGGGAAGGCGTAGGATCCTGCGTGGGCACCTGCACACATGTATGGAACTACGAGCATGCATTGTCGCGGCTGTTTCCCGAACTGGAACGTAATATCCGGGAGAAGACTGACTTTGGCACTTCCTTCCAGGAAGATGGTGGCATACAGGCGCGCAATGGCTGGGGAGGTATTTTAATAGACGGGCATGCAGGTGCAATACTGAAAGCTTACCGCGAGCACATGCTGTCTAAAAACAGTTTGTTTCTCTCCCGCAACTGGAACAAGATAAAAAAGGCAACGGAATTTATTATCAGGGAAGATGGCAATGCAGACGGATTGATCGAGAAAGAGCAGGCCAATACTTACGACATTGCTTTTTATGGCGCAAACACGTACGTGGGCGGACTATACCTCGCTTCGCTGAAAGCAGCTTCGAAAATGGCTTTGCTGATGAAAGACACAGGTTTTTCGCTGTATTGCGACAGCATTTTCAGTAATGGTCTTCAAAACAGCGTAACCAAATTATGGAATGGTGAATACTTCATACAGGATGTTGATCTTAATAAACACCCGCATTTTCAGTATGGAACAGGATGCCTGAGCGACCAGGTATTCGGACAAACCTGGGCACACCTGAATAACCTGGGATACATTTATCCCCAACAAAATATAAAAACCGCCCTGCAGTCGGTATGGAAATACAACTGGGCTCCTGATGTAGCCATACAAAACAAAATACACAAACCGGAAAGAGTATATGCCGATGCAGGAGAAGCCGGGCTGTTTATTGCAACCTGGCCAAAAAGCAAACATATGGGAGAAGCAGGTGTGCGTTACCGTGATGAAGTATGGACGGGTATTGAATACCAGGTGGCCACCAATATGATTTATGAAGGCATGACAGAACAAGCCTTGTCGCTGGTAAAAGCGGTGCACGACCGTTACAGTCCCGAAAAGCACAATCCCTGGAACGAGATTGAATGCGGAGATCACTATGCACGGGCTTTAGCCTCGTGGGGCGTATTACTTGCATTACAGGACTTTAAATACGACGGTCCTGCCGGGGCAATTTCTTTTGCACCCCGCATACAGCCAAACAACTTTAAAAGCTTTTTTACGGCCGCCGAAGGCTGGGGAAATATTGAGCAGGAAAGAACAACACAACAACAGGTAAATAAAATAGCCGTTGCCTACGGCAAGCTGGCAATCAGCTCCTTTGCAATAGAAACAGCAGCTACTCCTGCAAAAGTAACACTCACCCTGAATGGAAAGGAAATCCCTGCCACAGTATCCGTAAAAGAAAATACTCTGACTGCCACCTTTAACGAAACAACTATTCGTGAAAACGATATATTGGTATTGACTGTAGGATTACAGAAGTGAATTAGAATTGCTGACGCCGATACCTGACTGATGACAGCCACTGGTTTATGGTTTCGGGTTTATAGTTTGTAGTTTTGGGGTTAACCATAAACTATAAATTGCTGGTCGCTGACGGCTGATAGCTCAAAGCTGACAGCCGATAACTATTCAACTGCCAGTGTGGTTTTTACTTCGTACCGGGTACGCTCCAGCACAATCTTTTTAACAACGGTTTGTTTTCCATTGGATACTTCTACGGTATATACTCCTTCCGGCGCATCGGTAAAATTAAGCTTACGATAAATATTCGCGGGTTTTCTATCAGTCAGGAAGTAAATGAGCGGATACCCGTCCGGCGATTTCAAACGTACACGCAATCTTTTTCCTTCCTCTTTCTGAAGGAACAAGCGCACTGCTTCAGCATTTTTTACGGGTAACAACGATACGCGGAATGCTTCCACATCTTTTTCTGCCTTGTTTTCCTTATCCTTTTTCCTGTCGTGTTGCTGATCATGGACTGTAATATTAGTCGCACAGAAAGTTACAGGATAAGGCGCCGTTGCCGCGTTTATAGTGTTTACAGGCGATACCAGGCCTGCTACCAGTACTATTATTAAAGATTTAAAGGAAAGTTTCATAACAAATGGTTTTATAATAAAGAATATTATTTCATGCAACCATTATTGAGTGTCTGCGTTTTTAAATAATTGTTGCATCATGCCTGCGGACAAAACTGTTATTTTTTTTGTAACGTGTTTTTGAACGCGCGCATGCCAACCTTGTTTTCGAAAAGGATGCCAATACACAGTTACATGAAAATCAACAGCTATGATGATTTGTTAAGAAAATGCAATGTATCATTACCGTACAAAAGCTGTTCAGTAACGATACAGGATAGTACAGGAACCACTAGATAAGTATTTCTGAGCGGCGATTTTTTGATTTGAGATACCGGATGCAACTTACAGGCTACAGTTTATAGTTTATTGAAGACTGATAGAAATTAATAGTTTATGGTTTGTTATTTATAGTTTGAACAAATAGCTGTCAGCTATGAGAAAACAAACTACAAGCCCGAAACTATAAACCCCAAACCTGTAACCTGCAACCTGTAACAGCATTACCTCATCTCCACTGTAGCGCCCAGCCAGGCCATCATTCCGGCGCCCAGTTCAATGGCCTCTTCATCAATATTAAAAGTAGGAGTATGTACACCGGCGGTAATGCCTTTTGCTTCGTTACCGGCGCCTAACCGGTAAAAACAACCCGGTATAACCTGCGAGTAATAGCCAAAATCTTCGGCGCCCATACGCAGTTCCGATTCTTCTACGTTGTCAGCGCCCGCGTACTCCGCCGCGGCAGCTTCGGCTATGGCATTTAATTTTTCATTGTTGTATACGGTAGGGTAGCCAACGTCAATATGAAGGTCAATTTCAGCTCCCATACTTTGCACCAGTTCCGTGGCAAGCTTACGGATAAGCGTATGCGCTTCAAACCGCCACTGCTCGTCCATTGCCCTGAACGTTCCCATCAACTTTACTTCGCTGGGAATTACATTGGTAGTATAGCCGCCCTGGAAAGAAGTAATGGATAATACAGAAGGAGAGAATGGGTTTTTGTTACGGCTGATGATCTGCTGCAAAGCTACCACCAGTTGGGAGGCTATCAGGATGGTATCGGCAGTTTGCTGCGGCGCAGCGGCATGACCGCCTTTGCTGCGGATGGTGATATAAATTTCATCGGCGCTGGCCATAATTTTGCCACCGCGGAAACGGTACCTGCCCACTTCCAGTTGCGGATGCACATGTAAACCCAAAATAGCGGAAGGACGCGGGTTTTCCAGCACCCCTTCCCTAATCATAATACTGGCGCCACCGGGGTTTTTTTCTTCGCCCGGTTGAAAGATCAGCTTTACAGTCCCCTCCCACTCGTTTTTCAGCTCATTTAAAATACGCGATGCGCCTAACAGGCAGGTAGTGTGCACATCGTGCCCGCAGGCATGCATTACACCTTCATTTTTCGATCTATAGGGAACGTTGTTTTCTTCTTTGATCGGCAAAGCATCCATATCCGCGCGTAACGCGATAACACGCTTGTCCGGGTTTTTTCCTTTGATCAACCCCAGTACCCCGGTAACGGCTTTTATTTCGCAGGGTATACCATATTCTTCCAGCTTTTGCCGAACAAAAGCCGACGTTTCAAACTCCTTATAGCTGAGCTCGGGATTGGCATGCAAATGATGCCGGATATTTACCAGGTCGCCTGCATATTCCGAAGCCAGCTTCCGTATCTTTTCCTTTAACATCCGGCAAAGATAGGGCAAGGCGAATTATCAGGCAGGTTCGGTATACACGATCTTCATACCGAGCAATACTCTTTCCTGTGTTCCGGTTTTCACCATGTTTTCTACTTCGGCAAAGTACATGTATTTGTCAAGTATCTTTCCTGCCGACCCCAGGTTGAAGGTAACAGATAAAAAATTGTCGGGAGAGGAAGTACCGGGGGGGCAGGTTATGAACACTACTTCAATTTCACCGGAAGGCGCTATGTGTTGTACATGGTGCTTCAAAACCAGTACCATTATGTCTTCTTCTGTATTGTTCTTATAATAAATGGTTATGCTTTTCATAGCGGAGCCTACCGGTAAAAGGATCGGTGAAATAAGCATTCCGTTTGCCGCACTTCTTCCTTCCTGGAAAAAATCGCTGTAACCGCCAGGCTGCCCTACCATATAAGGGTGAAACGACGAATAATGAACATACAGCGTGCGTTTTTTAGCTTTTGGAGGAGGGATGGGAACAACAACCTTTTGGGGAACAATTGTTTTTTTAGCGGTAACAGCTTTAACGGTAGCTTTTTTACCAACGCTCTTTTTTTGAATAGCCATGATGATATAGTTTTAAAGTGAAATGGCAGAAGGTGTAAGATTTATTGTTTGTTGTACAAGCCATAAGCTATAAACCACAAATCATAAATATCAAATATCCGTTTAGCGGCGGAATGTTACCCATGCAGGTATTCCTGCAGCATAATGGTAGCGGCAATTTCATCTACCGCAGCTTTATCGCGACGTTTCTTTTTTTTCATACCCATATCTATCATCGCCTTTTTAGCCAGGCTGGAAGTATAGCGTTCATCTACCATGACCACGGGCATAGCAGGAAATTCTTTTTTTATCTTTTCCACTATCTTTCTTACGGGTTCCGTGGCATGTGTGTCGGAATCGTCGAGGTTTTTGGGTTCACCTATAATGATCTTTTCCACCTCTTCCTGCTTGCAATAGTTTTTAAGGAAGTCAATCAGCTTAGGTGATTCAATAGTGGTCAATCCTGTGGCAATGATCTGCAACGGGTCGGTTACGGCAATGCCGGTCCTTTTTAATCCGTAATCTATTGCCAACAGGCGGGGCATGTTCAAAATTTTATTATGAAAAAAGCAAGTCACCTATCACGAACACGGCAAATACCACGCTGGCAATACCATTGGCAGTCATAAAAGCGAGGTTCACTCTGCGCAGGTCATTGGGTGTAACAATGGAATGCTGGTAAATAAGCATCCCCACAAATACAGCAACACCCAGCCAGTACCAAATACCAAACCGGCCATATAAACCCGCACTCATAACCAGCATGGCAGATAGTACATGCAGCGTTTCCGACACCCGTAAAGCATTTTTCTTGCCTAATGAGGCCGGAATAGAATAGAGATCCTGCGATTTATCAAATTCTTCATCCTGCAAAGCATAAATAATATCAAACCCGCTTACCCAAAATAATACCGTTAATGAAAACATTACCGGCAGCCAGTCGAACCTGCCGGTTACTGCAAGATATGCCCCGATAGGTGCCAGGCTAAGCCCCAGCCCCAGTACCAGGTGACACAGCATGGTAAACCGTTTGGTATAGCTATATCCTAACACTACCAGCAACGCCACCGGCGACAGGTAAAAACACAGGCGGTTGATAAAAAAAGTGCATGCTACGAACAGCACGCTGCACAAAACCGTGAACCATAAAGCGCTGTTTGCTTTAATGATACCCGCGGGGATTTCCCGGATGGCGGTACGGGGGTTCTTTGCATCAAAATGGCGGTCGAGGTAACGGTTGAATGCCATAGCGGCGCTCCGGGCGAAGATCATACAACATAATACCAATAAAAAAATGATCCATAAGGGTTTCCTTTCCCCGATGCCGGAAAGACTCCAGCCTGACGGGATATAACCACTGAAAAGACCATGGAGCTTCATTATAATTTCCTCCCGGGCAGCCAGGAAAAACCCGATCATCGCAAAAGGCATGGCGAATATGGTATGCGAAAACTTAACGAGGCTCAGGTAGTTTTTTGCAGTTGACATAGCGGACAAAGATAATACGATTTAACGCGCCGGAACAGTCGTTTTTTGGAACAGTTCCCATAACACAATACCCGCTGCTACCGATATATTCAGCGAATGTTTCATGCCCGCCTGTGGTATTTCAATGCAACCGTGGCATAATCTTAATACATTGTCTTCCACCCCGCTCACTTCGTTTCCAAAAACCACCGCAATCCTTTGTTGCCCGGTTGGCTGTACCAGCTTTTGCACCGGTATATCATTCAGCGGTACGCTACCCTCCGTTTGCTCTACAGCCCATATATTATACTGTTGTTCCAGCAAACCGGCTACCGCTTCAACAGTAGTAGCGGTATATTGCCATTGCACTGTTTCTGTGGCTCCCAGGGCCGTTTTATGAATATCCCGGTGCGGCGGCCGCGGAGTATACCCGCACAGGTAAATACACTCAATTAAAAAAGCGTCTGCGGTGCGAAAAACACTTCCAACATTATGCATACTTCGTATATTATCGAGCACTACCACTATCGGCATTTTTTGTGCTTCCCTGAATTCATTTACCGATTTCCGGTTCAGCTCGTCCATGCTTAACTTACGCATACGCAAATATAAAAAGGTAATTGGTACCGGGTTTGAGGTTTATAATTTGTGATTTATGGCGAAACCTGCAACAGCCATCAAATCTCAAATTTCAAATCCCCCTGCGACTTATAGCTCACAGCTCATTGCTGACGGCTGATAGCTCCTGGACGATAGCCACTTCCCAACAGCTTCGTATCTTTGCCAATATTTTTACATTATAACCATATTATATGAGCTTAGGGTATTTCAGCTATCCGCTGCCAGCCAACGAACCGGTATTGAACTATGCTCCCGGTAGTAAGGAAAAAGAAACACTGAAAAAAACACTGGCATTGCTTAAAAAGCAGGAAGCGGATATTCCTATGTATATAGGTGGTAAGGAGGTAAGGACCGGTAAAAAAATAGCTATACATCCCCCGCATGAAAAAAATCATGTGCTAGGTTATTTTCACGAAGGTACAGAAAAACATGTGCAGCAGGCTATAGACGCCGCCCTGGAAGCGAAGCCTGGCTGGGAGGCTGTCACCTGGGAAAACCGCGCCAATATCTTTCTGAAGGCAGCCGATCTTATCGCCACCAAATACCGTTCGTATATGAACGGCACTACTATGCTGGGACAAAGCAAAAACGCTTACCAGGCAGAAATAGACGCTGCATGCGAGATCATAGATTTCTTGAAATTCAACGTACACTATTTAAGCGAGATATATAAACAACAACCCATCAGCTCTGCAGGTACTCATAACCGTATGGAATGGCGCCCGCTGGAAGGATTTGTGCTGGCAGTTACCCCATTCAATTTCACCGCAATTGGCGGCAACCTGCCCACTTCGGCCGCCATGTGCGGCAACACAGTAGTATGGAAGCCGGCCTATACACAGGTTTATTCTGCACAAATGTTTATGCGCATTTTAAAAGAAGCAGGGTTGCCCGATGGTGTTATTAATCTTGTGTATGCAGATGGCCCGGTTCTTGGGAAAGTATGCTTTTCGCATCCTGGTTTTGCAGGCGTGCATTTTACCGGTTCCACAGGCGTATTTAACAGCATGTGGAAGACCATTGGAGAAAACATTCCGCTATACAAAAGCTACCCGCGCATAGTGGGTGAAACCGGCGGTAAGGATTTCGTAATAGCGCACAAAAGCGCCGATCCCGATGTGGTAGCGACGGCCCTGCTGCGTGGCGCTTTTGAATTCCAGGGACAAAAATGTTCCGCGGCCTCAAGGGCTTATATACCCGATAATATAGCCGACGAAGTGAAGCGGCAATTAATAGCAGGTGTAAAAAGCTTTAAAATGGGCAGCGTGGAAGATTTCAGCAATTTCATTAATGCAGTTATTGACGAACGCGCTTTTGATAAAATAAAAAAATATATAGACAACGTGCGTAAGGACAAAAAAGCGGAGATCATTGTGGGAGGCAAATGCGATAAAAGCATTGGTTACTTTATTCAGCCTACTGTTATTGAAGCGAAAGACCCCGGCTATGTAACCATGTGCGAAGAAATTTTCGGGCCGGTTCTTACAATATATGTATACAAGTCCAAAAAGTTTGAAGAAACCCTGGAACTGGTGAACAAAACCTCTCCTTATGCCTTAACAGGCGCCGTTATATCCCGCAACCGGGAGGCTGTTGATCTTGCAACACGCGCACTTCGTCACGCAGCAGGCAATTTTTATATAAACGACAAGCCCACCGGCGCTGTGGTTGGGCAACAACCATTTGGCGGAGCCAGGGCCAGCGGCACCAACGATAAAGCCGGCAGCATGCTGAACCTTTATCGCTGGCTCAGCGCCAGGACCATTAAAGAAACTTTTAATCCCTCAACAGATTACGGCTACCCGTTCCTGGGTGAAAAATAAGTTATATTCGCTCTTTAAAATTTTGAAACATTGAAAATTATCCTGGATACATACCAGTTAAATCTTACTATACAACGCCTGGGCTATGAAATTATAGAAAGGCATACCGACCTGGACAAAATGGCGCTGATAGGCATACAACCCCGGGGAGTGTTTTTGTCGGACAAAATTGCTGCGCATATCCGTAACCTTTACCCCTCCCTTGCATTGCAATACGGCAAGCTGGATATTACTTTCTACCGCGATGACGTACGCAACCAGTTGCACGCCGCCAATAAAACCGATATACCTTTTTCCATAGAAGGTAAAAAAGTGATCTTAATTGATGATGTATTGTATAAAGGCCGCACCACGCGTGCCGCGCTGGACGCATTACTTGACTTTGGACGCCCCGATCAGGTAGAGCTCTGTGTGCTGATTGACAGGCGCTTCAGCCGTGAGTTGCCTATACAGCCCGATTACTGCGGCAAGGCTATAGATTCTATCAATTCACAAAAAGTAACGGTGGAATGGGATAAGGAAGAAGTGGTACTGCATTAAAAGACTAGTAAAAAACTATCATCTGCTTTTTTCCCGGCAATACTTAAGAATAGCAGGCGGAACAAGTTTCCTTACATATACTTCGCCCTGATCGGTTTCTTCGGCTTTTATTAAGTCAGCACAAATCAAACATTGTGCAGCTTCCGGAACAGCCAAAAGCGCTTCGAGCGTAAGCGGCTCTTCATTTTGAGGAGTATATAGTTTAGCCTCCGGAATTGTATATTTTTTTATGCATGCCAGTCCTCTGTACACCAACGACTCCCGCATTAACGGTTCAATATCCAGTGCTTTGTTGAGCGAGGCAATAGCAGCATCAAATCTTTGTTCCTTAAATGCAAGCAAACCTTCCTTAAAATAAGTATCAATATTGGTACTATCTCTCCGCCATATCTGATACAAATTCCTGTTAGCCTGCTTCAGGTTCCCTGCGTTCATGTAAGAATAAAACGCTGTAGTGTACTTATTCAGATCATGCTCATTGGAAGACGGATGAAACTCACCGGTTTGGCTTACTTTCATCTTTCTTATTTTCCCGTTGGAGTAATATTCCACCGCGGTATCATACCGGGTTTCTTTTTTTACCCTTACTTCATGCTGCAGTTGCCCGTTGATAAAATAGGTTTTGCTGCCCCGCATCTCCCTTCCATTGTCATACTGCCGTGCCTGCATTAATTGTTCATTTTTATAATAGTCTTTCCAATAGCCATGCAAAACTCCAATGTGGTAGTTCAAAGTTGATTTTTTGCTTCCGTTCTTAAAATACACGATTAGCTCACCCTCCGGCTTTCCATTTAGCAATACACCTTCATTTTGTATATTGCCATTATTATAATAATCAATATATCGGCCGCTGTAAGGCGTATCGTGTAAATGCCAGGACTGTTCTTTTAAAAGCATCTGCTTCAGCGACGGAATTTTTTTTATACTATCAGGCCTACTCCGGTAGGCTTTAGTAAAAACATATATAATACCATCCATTTTTTCCCATCCCCGCGCTTTCAACGAATCTTTGTTTTTTACAACAGTGATATCTGAAACATCTTCACCGTCCAGATCATCCCATGGTTCGGGATCTGTGAATACGGGTATTGAATCAATAATAAAAAGCACTTTTTCGTTGCTTTGAGCAAGTGTAGCATGATAAGTAAACAAAAAAAGCAGTAAAAGAGTAAAAGCAGACTGTCTTCCTGGCATAATGTTTTTCCGGCGTTATAGCGATCTATCTATAAAATTAATCAAATAACGGCAAACAACAAATTGATTTCTGCTTCCTATTTCACCGAAAACCGGTATACCGTTTCGTGATGAAATTTTTCACCTGGTCTTAATATCGTTGACGGAAATAAAGGCTGGTTAGGAGAATCAGGATAATGCTGTGTTTCAAGGCAAAGCCCCGCATATTGGTTATACTCTATACCATCCGTTGTATGCTGCAAACTGCCGTTCAAAAAGTTACCGGTATACAACTGAACTCCCGGTTGCGTGGTAAACACTTCCATTTTCCTGCCCGAGGCGGCATGATACAGGTAGCCGGTCTCCTGCAGCTTCCCGGAAAGGTTATTTAAAACAAAATTGTGATCGTATCCCGGTGCTACCCGTTTAATATCTTTTCCTACTTTTTTTATAGCAGTAAAATCAAGCGCTGTTCCCTTCACTGCCGCAATTTCACCGGTAGGTATTAATTTTTCGTCCGCAACGGTATAGTGCGTAGCGTTCAGCAACAGTTCATGCTCTAATACAGTCGCATCTTTTCCTGCCGACAAATTAAAATAAGCATGATTGGTGAGATTAACAGGTGTAGGCGCATCTGTAACCGCATCGTATCTGATCTGCAGGGCATTGTCGCCGGTAAGCGTATATATCACTGTTACCGAAAGCTCACCGGGAAATCCTTCTTCTCCGTCTTTACTCACATACTTTAATTGCAGGCTGTTTTGCTCCGGCAAAGGAGTAGCATCCCATACTACCTTATCAAACCCTTTAATACCGCCATGCAATGTATTTCCATTATTATTAGGCGCCAGCTTATATTGTTTTCCATCCAGCGTAAAAGCGGCATTGGCTATCCGGTTGGCAAACCTGCCTACCAGGCAGCCAAAGCATGGATTCCCCCCCTGCAAATAGCCGGGCAGCGAATCGAAGGCCAACACCACATTACCCGGCGTTCCTTTTTTGTCCGGCGTCCATATACCGGTAATGGCACCGCCGTAGTTAATAATTTTTACAACTGTTCCGTTTGTGTTGAAAAGGCTGTACTGGTATACCTCTTTACCATCTACCATTCCCCATTTTTCCGCAGTCATACTTTAATTTTTAAAATAACCTGTAACATATGATTTATCCGGGCTGCAAGATAACAGATAAGAATGTGCAAAGGCTTTATTTTTTTGAATGATAAAAAGATTCTATTTTAACGCTTCACTCACTACAAATCTCAAAAGCGAATGAGGTTAAGCCATTACAGCTCAAAAAACAAAATGCTTGTTGCGGTTGATTGCATCATTTTTGGTTTTGATGGAAGCCAGTTGAATCTGCTGCTTATTCAACGTGGCTTTGAACCCGAAAAAGGCAAATGGAGCCTGATGGGCGGGTTTGTGCAAAAAGAGGAAACGATAGAGGATGCCGCGGCAAGAGTATTAAAAGAACTTACCGGGCTGAACGATGTGTATATGGAGCAGCTTCACGCATTCAGCGCCATTAAACGGGATCCTACGGAACGCACCATCTCCATCGTTTTTTCGAGCCTGATCAACATCAGGGAATATCGCCGGCAAATGAATGATGATTATCACGCGCAATGGTTCCCCCTTACTAAATTACCGGTATTGATCTTCGATCACAAAGAAATGATCGGGCTTGCCCTCCAAAAGTTACGCTATAAGGCAGCCTTTCATCCTATAGTATTCGAGCTGCTGCCCGAAAAGTTTACCCTGCCCCAATTACAGAACCTCTACGAACTTATTTACGACCAGGTGCTTGATAAACGGAACTTTAGCCGGAAAATACTTTCTACCGGCTTGCTGATCAAGCAAAAAGACAAGGAAAAAGAAAGCTCGAAAAGAGGCGCTTTCTATTATAAGCTTGATAAAAGAAAATACCAGGCGCAGTTTAATTCTTTTCTCAATTTTATTCCCAATCCCGATAATTTCCGGCGACCCTGAAAAATACTTTCTCCTTTTTACGATAATTTAAAACAATAAGTGTTAATTTGACACTGATTTTTTAAAGACATGCTTACAGATTGCTTTGTTATAGGAGTGGATTATGGTACAGACTCGGTACGCTCCGTTATAGTAAACGCCGCCAACGGTGATGAGATCAGCGCAGCCGTTTTTTATTATCCCCGCTGGAAAGAGGGCCTGTTCTGCGATCCTTCCGCCAACCGGTTCCGCCAGCATCCGATGGACTATATAGAAGGACTGGAGCAAACTATCAGATCCTGCCTCAGCCAGGCAGGAACCGTAGTAGCCAACAACATAAAAGCCATTTCGGTTGATACCACGGGCTCCACACCGGTAGCGGTAGATAAAACCGGTACACCGCTGGCAATGCTTTCGGCCTTCCATAACAATCCCAATGCCATGTTCGTATTGTGGAAGGATCATACTTCCACCAGAGAAGCGGCGCAAATAAACGCACACGCTGAAAAATTTGATACCAACTACCTGCAATATGTAGGTGGCATATATTCTTCAGAATGGTTTTGGGCAAAGCTCCTGCATATTCTGCGGGCAGACAAAGAAGTAAGAGATGCCTGTTATTCGTGGGTAGAACATTGCGACTGGATACCGTTTTTACTGACCGGCGGTACAGACGTGCGGCAGATGAAAAGAGGTGTTTGCTCCGCGGGGCATAAAGCTTTATGGGCAAAGGAATTTAACGGTTTACCACCGGATGATTTCTTTGCATCGCTTGATCCTTTACTGGGTGGATTTACGTCAAAGCTTTTCACCGATACCTATACCGCCGACCAGGCTGCGGGAACTATTTCTGCCGAATGGGCGCAACGCCTGGGCTTACCCAACGATGTTGTAATAGGCATTGGCGCTTTTGACGCGCACATGGGCGCTGTGGGCGGGCAGATAGAGCCCTATCATCTCAGCAGGGTAATGGGCACTTCTACCTGCGATATGCTGGTGGCGCCGGCGGAGGAAGTAAAGGATATTTTAGTGAGTGGCATCTGCGGGCAGGTACCAGGGTCTGTCATTCCCGGAATGATGGGATTGGAAGCAGGACAAAGCGCCTTTGGGGATGTGTTTGCCTGGTTTAAAAATATATTGGGTTGGCCTTTGCAAAAACTTATTACAGACGAAACGCAAAGAAATGCCGCGAATGATAAAATGATAGCGTTACTAAGCGAAGAAGCATCCAAACTACCATTGAGTGAAAAAGATGAGCTGGCTATTGACTGGCTGAATGGAAGGAGAACCCCGGATGCCAACCAGTTGCTGAAAGGCGCCATTACCCGGCTAAATCTTGGAACAGACGCACCAAGAATATTTAAAGCGTTGAATGAATCTATTTGCTTTGGCGCAAGAGCCATCATTGAAAGATTTAAGGAACAGGGTATTCCGGTAAAAGGCCTGATAGGGCTGGGAGGCGTTGCGCGTAAATCCGCATTCACTATGCAAACGCTGGCGGATATAGCCAACATGTCTATACGCATTCACAAATCCGAACAAACCTGCGCTATCGGCGCCGCTATGTTTGCGGCGACCGCGGCAGGCATATATCCCAAAGTAGAAGACGCGATGCAGGCAATGGGAAAAGGGTTTGACAGCGTGTATACGCCTGATGCGTCAAAAGTGGAAATATATAATAAGCGGTACAATGCCTATAAAGAGCTGGGAAGTTTTATAGAAAGTAAGGGGTAAGGCAGAGGGTGAAAGGGATAGGGTTATTGCAGGTTTCATGTTGTGCCTGTAAACCATAACCACAAACCTAAAACTATAAACAAAAAATCTCAAACCCGAAATCCATAACTAAAATTACCATGAAATACGATCATATACGTGAAGCCGCTTACAAAGCCAATATGCAGTTACCGGAGCTGGGTTTGGTGCTTTTTACGTTTGGCAATGTAAGCGCTGTTGACAGATCACTCGGTGTTTTCGCTATTAAGCCAAGTGGCGTTCCATATAACGAGCTGTCGCCTGGAAAAATGGTGATCGTTGATCTTGACGGCAATAAGGTAGAAGGCGATCTTCGTCCTTCGTCCGATACATTAACGCATGCCGTATTATACAAGCACTGGAAAAATATAGGGGGAATAGTTCATACCCATTCAACCTTTGCTACGGCCTGGGCGCAATCGCAAAGGGATATACCCATTTTCGGTACCACGCATGCCGATCACAATACGGTTGATATACCCTGTGCTCCCCCTATGGGCGATGCGATGATCAAAGGAAATTATGAATATGAAACCGGCTTCCAGATCATGAACTGCTTTAAGGAAAGGAACCTGAATTACGAAGAGGTAGAAATGATACTGGTGGGAAACCACGCCCCGTTTACCTGGGGCAAAACGCCGGCAAAAGCAGTATACAACAGTGCCGTATTAGAGAACATCGCGCACATGGCTTATTTAACGGAGCAGATCAATGCCAGCGTCCCCCGCTTAAAAAAAGCGTTGATCAAAAAGCATTTTGAACGAAAACACGGACCGGATAGCTATTACGGGCAGCACTGATCATCCATAACCCCGATACATACAACAATAACATATATGAGTAGCCTTAAGCAACATGAAATTTGGTTTGTAACCGGCAGCCAGCATTTATATGGAGAAGAAACATTGAAGCAGGTTGCCGCTCACGCGCAAACCATAGCTGCATATTTAAACAATGCCGTACAAATACCGGTAACCATCACCTGGAAACCCACCGTTAAAACCACCGAAGAAATATATACCGTTTGCCAGGAAGCCAACGCTGCTAAAAACTGTGTTGGTATTATTACATGGATGCATACATTTTCACCGGCAAAAATGTGGATCAACGGTTTGAAAATATTACAAAAGCCATTATTGCACCTGCATACACAGTTTAACCGCGATATACCCTGGAGTGATATAGACATGGATTTTATGAACCTGAACCAGAGCGCGCATGGCGACAGGGAGTTTGGCTTTATGGTGAGCAGGATGCGTATGAACAGGAAGGTAGTTGTAGGGCACTGGCAGGATGCTGAAGTGCTGGAAAGTATTAATACCTGGAGCAGGGCGGCATCGGGCTGGCACGACTGGCAGGGGGCAAAATTTGTACGCTTTGGCGATAACATGCGTTATGTGGCGGTAACCGATGGCGACAAAGTAGAAGCGGAATATACCTTCGGCTATTCGGTAAACACACACGGCATTGGCGACCTGGTTCGGGTGATCGGCAGCGTTAGTGATAAGGCGGTGGATGACCTTGTAACCGAATACGCCGACAGCTATACGCTGGCAACCGCATTGTTGAAAGGCAACGGGCAGCACCAGGCTTTAAGAGAAGCGGCTAAAATAGAAATAGGGCTAAGGACTTTCCTGGAAGACGGTAACTTTAAAGGCTTCTCCGATACATTTGAAGACCTGTATGGCATGGTACAATTACCTGGTATAGCGGTACAACGGCTTATGGCAGATGGTTACGGCTTTGCCGGCGAAGGCGACTGGAAAACCGCCGCCCTGGTAAGAGCCATGAAAGTAATGGCAACCGGTTTAAAAGGAGGCAACTCCTTTATGGAAGATTATACCTACCATTTCGATCCTTCGAACCCGATGGTGCTGGGTTCGCACATGCTTGAGATCTGCTCATCTATTGCAAAAGGAAAACCATCCTGCGAAATACATCCGCTTGGCATTGGCGGCAAAGCAGACCCCGTGAGGCTGGTATTTAATGTTGCAGGGGGAGCCGCTGTCAACGCTTCTGTAGTTGATATGGGGAACCGCTTCAGGCTCCTGGCAAATGAGGTGGAAGCGGTGGAACCTGTACATGACCTGCCCAGGCTGCCGGTGGCAAGGGTTTTATGGAAACCATACCCCGATATGAAAACAGGATGCGCCGCGTGGATATACGCGGGCGGCGCACATCATACCTGCTACAGCCAGAATTTAACGGCTGAACATTTACAGGATTTCGCCGAAATGGCCGGAATTGAATTTGTTCTTATCGGCAAAAACACTAATCTTTATCAATTCAAAAACGAACTGCGCTGGAGCGATGTATATTACCAGCTCAATAAAGCGTAATAAAGCATGTATTATATACCAAATAACTAAAACGGATTGACTTGTTATGAAAAACGGACTGTCGTTCCCCGATTACCTGGTTTTCTTTATATATTTTGTAATTGTTGCTTCCTATGGATACTGGATATACCGCAGGAAGAAAAAAGCCCAGGCAGACACACACGATTTTTTTCTTGCAGAAGGCTCCCTTACGTGGTGGGCAATAGGCGCATCGCTGATCGCCTCCAATATTTCCGCCGAGCAGTTCATAGGAATGAGCGGCGATGGCTTTTTTGCGGGTGTGGCAATAGCCGCATACGAATGGATAGCTGCGCTGGCGCTCATCATCATTGCTGTGTGGTTCATGCCTGTATATCTTAAGAACAAGATATACACCATGCCGCAGTTTTTAAAAACACGCTATAACGAAAGCGTATCGCTGATCATGGCTGTGTTCTGGCTGTTCCTGTATGTATTTGTAAATCTTACTTCCATCTTATACCTCGGCGCACTCGCAATAAACGGGTTACTGGGCGGAGGCTATCTTCATACCATTATGGTAATACTATCCATTTTCGCGATCATTATTACACTCGGCGGTATGAAAGTGATTGGTTATACCGATGTGATACAGGTATTGGTATTGATCATTGGCGGTTTGGCAACAACCATACTGGCGCTGAACATTGTGAGCGATAAAGTTGGAACGGGTGCAGGCGCATTCGACGGCTTCGCTACATTGCTGAAAGACGCCCCTGAGCATTTTCATATGATCTTCGACAAGCCAACTGCCGATTCACCGCAAATTGAAATTGACAAATACCTGATCCTTCCCGGTATAGCTATGTATTTTATGGGGCAGTGGATCGTAAATCTTAACTATTGGGGATGTAACCAGTATATTACTCAACGCGCGCTCGGTGCCAACCTGCAAACAGCCCGCACGGGTATTTTATTTGCCGGTATGCTAAAGCTGATGATGCCGATCATTGTTATGTTACCGGGTATAGCTGCTTTTGTATTACACAAAAACGGGCATTTACCCCAATTGGTAGGTGGAAAAGACGGCGCCTATTCAGCCATGTTAAGCTTTCTTCCTACCGGTTTAAAAGGATTGTCGGTAGCCGCATTAACGGCAGCTATAGTGGCATCCCTGGCCGGCAAAGCCAATAGTATCTCCACCATCTTCACACTTGATATTTACAAAAAGTATATTAAGAAAGAAGCCGATGAGAAAAAGCTGGTTTGGATTGGCCGTGTTACTATCATCATATCAATGCTGGTAGCCATATTATTTACCTGGAACGACCTGTTAGGCATTGGCAGGGAAGGCGGATTTACCTTCATTCAAAAGTATACCGGCTTCATCAGCCCGGGCGTGTTCGCAATGTTCATACTCGGTATGTTCTGGAAAAGAACCACAGGCACTGCTGCCATAGCCGGTTTAATTACGGGCCTGGTAATGGCTGTTGTATTTAACAACTACGCCCCTGCCTGGTTTGGCAACGAAACATTATTGTATACAGCTTTCCCTACTATAGAGAACGGCGTGCAGGTTTGGCGAATACCGTTCCTCATTTGTATGGGCTGGGCCTTTGTATTTACCGTAATTGTGATGGTTGCATTTAGCCTTGCCGGACCGAAAGTGAATCCAAAAGCATTCATGTTAGACAAGCAGATGTTCAAGCTTCAACCATCAACCCAGGCAATGATCGTGGTAATGCTGCTGATACTGGCAGCGCTGTATGTGAAGTTCTGGTAAAGAGTGATTGATAATAAAATAGAAAAGAGAGCCATTGATTTAATGGTCAATGGCTCTCTTTTTATCGCTGTATTTAATTATTGTCCAAATTCGCCATCAGCCTTTATACGCACTTCATCACTAACCATTGCCGCGGGAAATTTATCGCCTACGTTAAAGTCAGAACGTTTAATAGTTCCGGTAAGCTGAAAGCCTGCCGTTGGCTTTTTACTCATCGGGTTTTCAATTGTTCCCCTGTAAAGTAAGTCCATGGTAACAGGTTTGGTTACACCATGCATGGTTAAATTGCCGGTTAATTTATACGTGTTTTTGCCTGCAGGCTTAACAGACGTGCTTTTAAAAGTTAATGACGGATACTTTTCCACATCAAAAAAGTCTGCACTTTTCAGGTGGTTATTTCTCTGTTCCACCCTTGTATCAATAGATGCGACTTTAGCATTGAGCTCAAAAACAGCATCACTGAAATCAGCCTTCGACGATTGTATCGTTACTTCAAAATCATTGAAAGTTCCCGATACGTCTGAAATACCAAGATGCGTAACAGTAAAGCCCAGTTGGGAATGAGGCGGATCATTTTTCCATATACCATTTAAAGTTGCAAAGGCTGTTAAAGCAAAAAAAGCCGTGGCAATAAGTGTCATTTTTTTCATATTCTTACTTTTAATTTTTGATTAATTCAGGGTATCTATCGCATAAGCACCGCAAGATAAAAAATAAATTCTGGGGCCCACTAAAAAGCTCATTGGCAGCTACCGTGGCATTGGTATCATTCAATGAAGTTGCTTTCCCGTCAAAATGCCCGGGCGCCAGAATAACTTCCAGCGCCTCATGGCTACCCGCAATATTCCTGCTTCAGCTTCCCTGCCGGAATCCGATAACAATATTTATAGTGTAAAAATAATTCCCCGTGTTTTATGGAAAACGGGTGTAAAAGCATCATGTTGATCAACCCTCCCTTGTATTTTCCTCATCTAAAAAAACTGATTTATGAACATCAAGTTATTGACCACTCCGGCGCTGCTATTATTTGCTGTTATCAGCCTGGCGCAAAACAATCGTCTTGTTTTTAACACTCCAAACCCATCACCCGGCAGCACTATCTCATTTGAATATAGCTCTGCCGGCGGCCCGTTAGCTGATGCCAAGGAAATAACGCCGGCCGTTTACGTTTTTGACGGCCAGGTACGAGCGGTTGAACTGGCGCTAACAAAGGATGGAAACAGGTGGAAGGGCGAAATACCTACCAGTGATACTGCAAAAGCCATACTTATCGGCTTTAAAAACGGCGACATAGTTGATAACAACGAAGAGCTGGGGTACTCATTATTATTAACTCAAAACGGGCAACCGGTTAAAGGCGCAGGAGCCGGGCTTGTTAACTTAAATAGCTTTGGCAGCTATTTTTTGCAGATGAAAATAAAGCCGGAAACAACGCTGATACTGATTGAAGATGAGCTTAAGAGACATCCCGGTGAAAAGAGCAAATACGGGCTTTTATATGCCAGTAGCCTGATGAATACGGATAAGGAAAATGGCAAACAAAAAGTTGAAGAACTGGTAAAAGAGCTGCTTGCTAAAACAGGTAAAACAGAAGAAGATTACCAGGCAATACAATCACTGTACAATATTTTAAAGGATACCGAGAATGCTGAAAAAATAAAAGCTGAAACAGAGCAAAAATATCCTAACGGTAGTATGGTAAAGAATCAAAAGCAGCGGCAACTGTTTCAGGAAAAAGACCCGGAAAAACAGATGCAACTGTTGGATGAATTTAAAAAACAGTTTCCGCCCCGGACTGAAGCCGACGAAAAAGCGTATGAAAATACTTTAAATAGTTTGTATGCGAATATGGCATATGGTGCAGCCGCGGCAAAAAAATGGGGTGACTTTAATAAATACCTCAATCATATAAAGAAAAATACAACCATTGCATCCGTATGCAATGAGGCAGCCTGGGAACTTACAGGTAAAAGCCTTGAAGGAAAGGCCGACAGCCTGCAGTTTGCAAAAGCACTGGCAGAAAAAGGGCTTGAATGTATGCGCAAAGAGACAGAAGCGCCTGCCGACATACCAACTTATTTTACCAAAAAGGACTATACAAAAAATCTTGCGTATTCCTATGGCAATTACCTGGATACCTATGGGCTTATTTTATGGAAGCTGAATAAGAAAGAGGAAGCGTATAAAACGCAGGAAGAAGCAGTGGCAAAAACAGGAAAAAATAATTTTGAGGTCATGGAGCGCTACTTTGTATTTAAGGAAGCGGTAAAGGGCAGGAACGCGGTGAAGCAGGAACTGGAAGAAGTAATAAAAAAGGGGCAAAGTTCCCCGACGCTTAAGGCAATGATCAGGAAAATTTATATTGCCGATCACAAATCGGAAGCGGGCTTTACCACCTATATGAATAAGCTGCAGGAAAGCTACTTTATAAAACTTAAGGATGAACTGATGAATCAAATGATAAAGGAGCCTGCACCTGCGTTCGTATTAAAAGACCTGGATGGTAACGCAGTTTCCCTTGAAGCAATGAAGGGTAAAATTGTGGTGGTAGATTTTTGGGCCACATGGTGCGGCCCATGCAGGGCATCTTTTCCGGGCATGCAAACCGCTCAAAACAGCTTTAAAAACGATAATGGCGTAAAATTTCTTTTTGTTGATACACGCGAAGGAGCAAAACCCGATGAAATGAGGAAGAAAGCAGCTACGTTTATTGCAGAGAATAAATACGATTTTCAGGTGCTGCTGGACACTGATGATAAAGTAATTGAAAAATACGCTGTTGAAGGTATACCCACAAAATTTTTGATAGATAAAAACGGGAATATACGTTTTAGGATTGTGGGCTTTGGCGGAAGCGCTGATCAACTGGTAGACGAGATGAAAATTATGATTGATGTTATTAAAGCTAATAGCTGATATTATATTTTTAGTATGCCCCTGGAGGTAGTATAAACCCGGGCATTTTTTGCCGGTTGGAAAACCTAAGCCTTCATGTTTTACATATCCTGCAATGCAGCTTATCATTCAGCGGGAAGGCTTTGAGCATCCCTTTGTATATCCAGTATGGTAACCGGTGGATAAAAACGTTGCAGGTATTCCGGCTGCCGGTATATTTTATCAGCCGCTTCCATGCCTTCTACTACCTCACCAAAGGCCGCATACCCTTCTCCATCCGCGTTATTGTTACCACCGTAATCAAAGCCCGGCTCATCTTCTATACAAATAAAAAATTCTGAAGTAGCGGTTCCCGGCTCAAACCGCGCCAGCGAAATCGTTCCCCGCTTATGCAGGATGCCGGTTTGCCTGGTAGACTCATGAGCAACAGGAGCTAATTTTGATTTCAAATCAGGATCAGATTGCCAGATACCGCCCTGTATAAGAAAAGAATGCAGCGAACCGGTTACCTGGTTATCCTTGCGCAATATGCGATAGAAAGAGCTATTCCTGTAATATCCTGAATCAACATTGCGGAGAAAGCCCGATACCGTAGCCGGCGCCTTTTCGGGATATAATTCCACTTTTATATTACCCAGCTTCGTTTTTATTATCACAACAGGATTGTTGTAGTTTTTTGTATGTTCGCAGCCGTACATCCCCATACACATTATTATCCCGGCAACAGCGCAGCCGGCAAATAATATAAATCCCGGAAGAAAATATCTTTCTTTCATGGAAGCAAATGTATCAACAATAACCTATAGGCGGAGCATTATGCTAATTGTGCGATTACAGGATCATCAAAATCTTTAATAAATGCAATGATATTATCATACTGCGCAAATTCCCCAGGATCATGCAATGTGGTAATGGCAATAGCCTTCATGCCGGCATGCCGGGCGGCTTCCACTCCTTTGGGAGCATCCTCAAATACAAGACATTTACCGGGCGCTATGTTAAGAAGATCCGCAGCTTTAAGATAGGTTTCGGGATGAGGTTTACTGACGGCTACATCATCCGCGCTCACTATGTTCGGGAAATAATGCCGCAATTCAAGATTGTCAAGCACAAAGTCAATATTAAAAGGCATGGCCGCTGAGCCAATAGCCATGGGAATACGATGCTGATACGCTCTTTCAAGAAAAGCGGATAATCCTTTGATCAGCGTAAGATGCGGAAGATATTCCGCCTGGTATCTCTTTTCTTTTTCTATAGACAACCGATGGGTTTCCTCCGGGGTAAACCGTTCTTTTCCAAATATCCTTGCAAGCACTTCTTCATTTTTACCATACATTTCGGC
The DNA here is from genome assembly GCA_019638595.1 of Chitinophagaceae bacterium. Lineage (GTDB taxonomy): Bacteria > Bacteroidota > Bacteroidia > Chitinophagales > Chitinophagaceae > Agriterribacter. The sequence goes on along the minus strand of JAHBTJ010000004.1, from coordinate 53,649 downwards.
CTTTACCTGCGCTTCGGTTAATTCCGCTCCAAGCACATTATTTACCATATAGCTCCAGGCCTTTACATGAAAAGCCATATCATCTATCATTGTTCCATTCATATCAAAAATAAAAGCACCGAATTGATTATTGCTCATAATACTGCTTTACAAATAACAAAATCTATAAAGCCGCAAAATTGCGGTTTTCATTTTATAAACAGGCGTTTTTATGTACAAATACGTTCAACCCCCGATAGGAAGCCGGCCGGCAGAGAACCTGTAAAATTTTTATTATATTTTAAAATTAAATTATATATAATAATGTTATTAGCAACCATAAAATAAGATTTTCCTAAAATTTGGGATAAGCTTTGCCCGCTCCCTGTATTTGTGTAATAATTCCATTAAATTTGTATTGTCGGCTGCTGGCACTTACTACCTGTTTAAAGAATCCAAATCTATTATCCCATTAGTTCTCTGGTACTTCAACCTCATTAAATTATTCATACTAACTAACCCATTAAGTCTGTATTTGATCAGATTTAAAATTGTATGACTATGTATTCGTATGCGTTGTTGGAAAAAGGATGTTATTATCTTATTCAGGAAAAGGAAGGATCACCGGTTTCACTGATCAGAGTGTTAATGGAATCTGATCATTGCGTGTTTGTTGCAAAGTATGGGGAAACAGAAACTACAGACTGGAAAAGAAAATCTGACCAGGTTTTTGATATCCTTGAGTTGTTGGATGACAAAGCGGTGAAGGAATGGGAATCTTCTTATTATAACAATGAAGATGCCTACTATGAAGACGAAGATTAACTCCCCGAATTCTGAACAAAATGATAACTTGAGCCATTGTAAAAGACAATACAATGGCTTTACCTTTTTTAGCACTTGAGCAGCTTACGGTTAAACTGAACGGTAAACTTGTTTTAGATAATATTTCGCTCACCATACACCCAAATGAATGCTGGGCAATTACAGGCATATCGGGCAGTGGTAAAACAACACTGGCGAACACCATTGCAGGGCGCCATTTTTTTGGGGGTAATATGACTTTCCCCACGAACGAAAAATCCAGGGTGCGTACAGTGGTTATTCACCAGCAGCACCGGTTTAAAAACCTGTCGAATACATCAGACTTTTATTATCAGCAACGCTATAACTCTTCCGATTCCGAAGATGCGGTTACTGTTTCGCAGGCGCTGGGGCTGGATCGTTATCACAGCAGGCTTGCTTCCGGCATCATCCCTGCACAGGTTCCCGGGATGGTTCATATAGAATCTTTACTGGAAAAGCCACTCATCCAGCTTTCGAACGGTGAAAACAAAAGGCTCCAGATCGCAAAAGCAATTTTACAGGAACCTGAGCTGATGATACTGGATAACCCTTTTACGGGGCTTGATACGGAAGGACGGAAAATGCTGAACAGCATCATCAGCATGCTGGCGCAAAGCGGCATACAAATAATAATTATTACTTCTCCCAAAGAAATACCGGATGCGGTTACGCACGTAGCCGTGCTGGAAAACGGGAAGCTCATAAAGGCGGTTACCAGGAATGCCTTTAACCCGTCGGCACTGCCCGGTAAGGTAATATTCAGGATCAATCCATCCATGCTGGCATCGCTTAACAGGAATGAACATGCCTTTTTTGATTACGCGGTACGCATGCGTAATGTAAATGTTCATTACGGCAACAAGCAGGTATTGAAGAATATTAACTGGAACGTAAAAAAAGGCGAGCACTGGAGCATATCGGGCCCCAATGGAGCCGGCAAATCTACCCTGTTAAGCTTATTAACAGGCGACAATGCCAAAGCCTATGCCAACGAAATTTACCTGTTTGATAAACGAAGAGGCAGCGGAGAAAGCATTTGGGATATCAAAAAGAAAATTGGGTATGTATCTCCTGAAATGCATTTATATTTTGATTATACAGCCAGTTGTTTTGAAACGATCGCTTCGGGGCTGTTTGATTCCATAGGCTTGTTCAGGAAATTAAATGATGAGCAGCATGCTATTGTACTGCAATGGATCAAAATACTGCGCATTGAAGCCATACAGCACAAGGCCTTATCTACCTTATCTGCCGGGGAGCAACGGCTGGTTTTGCTCGGCAGGGCGCTTGTAAAAAATCCTCCGTTACTGATACTGGATGAACCCTGCCAGGGGCTGGACGCGGAGCATGTGGAGCAGTTCCGTTTACTCATTGACGATATATGCGGGTTGTTCGATACCACGTTGCTGTATGTAAGCCATTACAGGAATGAGATCCCGTTGTGCGTAACACGGTTCCTGCGTATAGAAAACGGAGAGGGAATAATTGAACAGGGGTCTATTACTTAATAAAACCGTTCTTTTCCTCCAATTTCCATTCATTATTAAAAAAGCCCGCGGCTTCAATGGCATCGCTTCCACCGCGCAGCATATCCAGCCTGAATACCATGTAATCAGGAAAGCCGGAGCCGCCGGCAAAATATTGATTGGCATTGGCTGCATTCATTCCTTTTAATCCCGTACCGGTAATAACCGCCACCGAAGCGTGGGGCGAATTTTTAAGCGGCCAAACAAAATAAGCGCCCATATCGTCTCCGGTAAATGTTCTGCCGCCTACCTGTATACTGTTTCGCTGTACCTGCACAGGCGCGTCATTTAAAAGCATCGTCCATGCACTGTTCGTTTGCGCATTGCCGTATAGTGCCACTCCCCTTCCCGCATATTTGCCGGTTACGTATTCCTTATCCGTTATCACATCTACCGCCCCATTGCCACGATAGTACCAGGTTTCAGCATCGTAACGCGCCTTGTTGAACGCCCACTCATTTTCCGCTTTGCTGCCTTTGGTGCCATACACGAATACCATCCGGTGATTAAATGCTCCTTTAAAAGTACCATACCGGTGCGGCCCTTTTTGTTCCGGGCCGGGTACGGTAACAACCTTCCACCGGCTGTTTTCTTTTGCCAGGTATATGCTGTCATTAGCGGTTTTAATGGTATAGCTGACCGCATCCAGGCTATCTAAGGTAATTGTTACTATAGCGCCCGGACTAAACGAAGTTAACGCCAGCCGGAGCATGGCTACATTGTTTGTTTTACCCGAAATGCTGTTGTTTGCCCGGTTGCGGCCTAACTGTATACGGCTGAATTGCAGGGGATATTCCTGCTGGTAAATGGTTGCCCAGCGAAAGGTGGAGGAGATACCCGGGCTGGATGTTTTAAAATCAATATTGCTTACGGCGCTATCGGGCAAAATTGTGTGCGACTTAAAGAAGCCGAACAGCGGTTCCCAGTCAACACTATGATCGCCGAACCAGTGGCTGCCTCCCGGGTATTCATTGTATGCAAAATCCGGGTGGAAATCAGCCAGCACTTTACGCATCTGGCGCGCGTAGTTTACAGATACTACTCTGTCTGAATCGCCATGAAAAATATAAACGCCCAACGGTCTGTAATTTTCCGCAAGCTTCACCACATCGCTTTGATTACCCGCCCTCAACAACATCTGTTCAGCAATAGATGATGTGCTATCCGGAATTTTTCCATCGTGCGAACCATATTCCTTTAAGGTAGGATACCCCGCACAGGGAGCGATAGCCGCCCACCGATCGGGATAAGTGGCGCCCAGGTACCAGGTACCGTGCCCGCCCATGGAGTGCCCGGTGAGATATATTTTTTGCGGATCGGGCTTAAATTTATTTTTCGCGATAGTCAATACTTCCAGCGCGTCCAGCCTGCCCCAGTCTTCCCAGTTGAATCCTCTTGGACGGCGGTTGGTAGCCGCTACCAATGTCCCCCAGTCTTTAGGCTTATACGCCCTTGCCTGCCCAATGGCTTCTACACCGGCGCCATGCACAGAAAGGAACAACGCGGCATTGGATCTGTCGGCAGATGATTGAGGAGTGACTCCATAATACTGGAGGCTTCCGTCCATATCGCTGACGAAGGTATTGCTATACGATTGCCCGGGAGATACCACTTCAATACCTGCTTTTTGTTCATCCAGCAACGAGCTTCCTTTCAGCAGCGATAAGCTGATATCATACTTACCTTTTTCAGTAACGCCTGTTCCATCAAACGAAAAAGTTATTTTCCTGCTGCTCATAGCCGGAATAACCGGTACAGGAGTGGTAAGTGTTTTTCCAGACAATACCGATTGAACAGTCAATCCCGGCAATGGCTTTTCAGTGCTGTTGATCACTACTACAGCACCCTTTGCATCTGCATTGTCACCCTTCAATACCAATACGGGCAACGTTGGATCTTCTGTGTTCAATGAAATTTTTTTGGCGGGAAAGATCAACGCGGCGGATGTTCCAAAACCGGAGCGGATATAAAACTCATTCAATCCTTTTTTAAGCTTAACGGGTATATACAACCAGCCCGATGCGTAGGGATCACCTGTATGAGATTCCCCATTTACATATACCGTACTGCTTCCTTTTGTATTCAACAGCGCATTTTTTTCTTTGTCGGAAGTATAAGTAACGTATAAGTAACTGCTGTTGGAGAACATGCCGCCACCCCTTCGCATGGCGCCCATAGCGGAACGCGGCAAACGGAACCTGTTCAATGAGTCGGCTGCAACCGACATCCATTTTATTTCTTCCCCGTCATTATTCCGGCCTAACACATTTCCATCCGCCGGGCGTTGTAAGGCTCCATTGTACATCTGGTATACAAGCAGGTCGGTATACAATGCTTCCCTTCCGTACTTGTGTATTCCGTTAGCCATCAAACCTTCTTTAAAATACAGGGTGTCCTGGGCATGTATTCCTGAAACAAGCACTCCCATAACGATCGCGGTAATAAAACAGGTTTTCTTCATAAACAGAATTGATAAATGGGTGACAGAATTTGTACAATTTCTAAGGTAGCACTTCTTCACCTTTCAAACAAAGTAATCAGGAGTTACAGGTTACAGGGAATTTGAGATTTGATGGCTGTTATAAACGGGTTTACAAGTTGCAGGTTGCAGGGTTTATGGTTTGTTGTTTGTTGTTTATGGTTTCGGGTTACAAGTTGCAGGTAACCAACCTTACAGCTTATACCTTACACCTTTGTTACAGGGTTTGAAAGCTGAAAGCTCACTGCCCATAGCTCACAGCCATTAGCCCCCATAAAAAAGCCCCGTCAATCAGGGGCTTTGTAATGGCTGTACAAATGAAATGGATTTTATAATAACAGTGGGGTTATTTTAAAGCAGCCAGCGCTTTTTTAATGCGCTCCGCAGCTTTTTCAATATTGGCCATGCTGTTGGCAAACGACATACGGATACAGGTAGGTTCGCCAAACGCGGTGCCTGTTACGGTTGATACATGAGCAGTATTCAAAAGATACATGCACAAATCATCGGCATTGGCTATTACCGTATCACCATCCTTCTTACCAAAATAAGCATTTACTTTAGGGAACACATAAAACGCGCCGTCGGGCTCCGCGCATTCAATACCCGGTATCTCTTTCAACAGCTCAAGTATACGCTTACGGCGGTCTGTAAATGCTTTCAGCATTTCATGAGATGGAGCAAGATCGCCGGTTAAAGCGTCAATAGCCGCACGTTGTGTAATAGAGCAGGTAGCGCTGGTCAATTGTCCCTGCAGCTTTTCGCAGGCTTTTACAATAACAGGATCAGCAGCAATATAACCGAGGCGCCATCCGGTCATAGCAAAACCCTTGCTCAAACCATTTACAATAATTACACGATCCCTGATATCATCAAACTGTGCAATGCTTTCGTGCTTTGCGTTGTAATTGATGTATTCATATATTTCATCGGAAATGATCAGTACATCGGGATGCTTACGGAAAACATTCGCCAGGCCTTCCAACTCCTGTTTTGTATATACCGACCCCGAAGGATTACAGGGCGAAGAAAACATGAACAGCTTTGTTTTCGGCGTAATAGCCGCTTCCAGTTGCACCGGCGTTATCTTGTATTTACTTTCAATGGTTGACTGGATGAAAACAGGTTTTCCGTCTGCCAGCCTTACCAGCTCTGAATAGGTAACCCAATAAGGCGTAGGAATGATCACCTCATCGCCTACATCCACTATTGCCAGTATAAGGTTGGCGAGGCTTTGCTTGGCGCCTGTAGACGCTAATACATTTTCAGGTTTATAATCCAGATTATTATCGCGTTTCAGCTTGGTGCATATAGCTTCACGAAGATCCGCATACCCGGCTACGGGTGTATAGTGACTGAAATTTTTATCAATCGCCACTTTAGCCGCTTCTTTTACATGATCGGGTGTATCAAAATCAGGCTCACCCAGGCTAAGATCAATTACATCTATTCCTTTGGCCCTTAATTCACGACCCAGCTTGGCCATTTTTAAGGTTTCAGGCTCATTGAACTTCTGTAATCTTGAAGAAAGTTTCATGGTATATAGTTCAGTTTTATAACGTAGATTTAAAAAGCGGGCAAACCTACGTCAAAAAGATGATTTTGCGTTTAGTTAATTCAGATATACTGGTTAATAATATTTTCCAGCCATTCCTGCTTTCCGCTGAGCTGCCTGGGCTCTCCATTATCTGCGGCATAATTCCTGAGATCTTCCAGCTTCAGCTTACCGGTTTCAAACTCCTGTCCTTTCCCGGTATCAAAAGAAGCGTAACGCTCCCTCCGGAATTTTTTATAGGGAGATTTTTGAAGAATATTATCGGCAATTACAAGCGCCCTGGCAAACGCGTCCATACCCCCTATATGCGCATGGAAAATATCTTCGAGGTCGGTAGAATTGCGCCGTGTTTTGGCATCGAAATTTACACCTCCTCCGGCAAAACCGCCCGCTTCCAGGATAATGAGCATGCACTCCGCAAGCTCATTCAGGTTCACAGGGAACTGGTCTGTATCCCAGCCGTTCTGGTAATCGCCCCTGTTGGCGTCCATGCTGCCCAACATGCCATTGTCGGCCGCTATCTGCAGCTCATGCTGGAAAGTATGCCCCGCCAGTGTAGCGTGGTTCACTTCCAGGTTTAATTTAAAATCTTTATCGAGACCATAGTAGCGCAGGAAGCCCAATACAGTTGCAGCATCGTAATCGTACTGGTGTTTGGTGGGTTCACACGGTTTGGGTTCTATAAAGAAAGTACCTTTAAATCCATTAGCGCGGGCGTAATCGCGGGCCATTGTAAGGAACTGCGCGAGATGATCCAGCTCACGTTTCATATCGGTATTCAACAAGGTCATGTACCCTTCTCTCCCACCCCAGAACACATAGTTTTCACCATTGAGCGCAATAGTGGCATCCAGCGCATTTTTAACCTGCGCACCGGCATAAGCCACCGCGTTGAAATCGGGATTGGTAGACGCCCCGTTCATATAACGGGGATTAGAAAATACATTAGCCGTACCCCATAACAATTTTACGCCGCTGGCTTTTTGCTTTTCCTGCAGGTAATCTACCACGGTTGTTAGCCTGCTTTCATATTCAGCCAAAGAATTTCCCTCATCCACCAGGTCTATATCGTGAAAGCAATAATAGGGAACCCCCAGCTTGGTAATAAACTCAAAAGCCGCATCCGCTTTGTCTTTTGCTCTTTGCAGGGCATTGGTATTTTCATCCCAGGGGAATTTTTTGGTACCAGGTCCAAAAGGATCGGCGCCTGTTCCGCAGAAAGTATGCCAGTAAGCCACTGCAAAACGGAAATGATCGTTCATTGACTTGCCTGCAACAACCCTGTTCTCATCATACCATTTATACGCAAGCGGATTATCAGACTGCTGACCTTCATATTTAATTTTTCCTATGCCGGGAAAATATTCCCTGTTGCCTGTTATAATGCTCATACTATGCTTGCAATTTTTTGTAAACAAATAAATCGTTATCCCCAATTTTAAGGGCTGCTAAAGGTAAGGCATAATAACAAAAAAAACCTGACGCTGATCAGGCATTTAATTGTACTGGATTATCCATGTAGAAATTAAAAACAGGGCTACTCTTTTTTAACCAGCACCACCCTGTTGCGGTCTGCTTTATAGATCTGCTCGTAGAACTTTACCAGTTCGGCATAATCGGAAGCCGGGTATTCGCCGCTATCCTTTTCCAGGCGTCGGTAGTAAGTGATCTTATCGCCATCCACCGTTACCGAACAACTGTATCGTCCAAATTTAGTTTCCAGTTTTACCGGCAAGGGCACCGATTCAGGTTGGTAACCGCCGGGAAGGTTAATGACTGTAGTATCTGTTTCAGTATACTCCGAAATTAAAGAAACGGGATACCTCCTGTTTTCATCGGGTTTTAGCTTTGTATAGAACCGGGAAGTAATATTGGGAACAATGAAAAGTCTTTTTCCTGTAATGCCGGCAAAGTTTTGCGCGGTCAGCTCCAGGTCTTCCTTTATAGTAGGAATAGCGGCTTTATTTTCGGTGTATTCAAATTTTACTACATCGTAGTGCGGCAGGTCAATACTTTTTTTCAGGTGCTCCAGTTGTTTTTCTTTTGACAGGGCGTTGATCATCCTGAACACATCGTCCTGCTGCTGGGCAGCGTATATGGTTTTTATGGTAACATTCAGTTGTCCATTGTCTTCTATCCTGCCTACGGCGGTTCTGGACTGAATATTCTGTTTTTTGGTATAGCGTGGGGTCCTCACTAATTTCCCTCCTGTTTCTTCAATCAACAGCACCGGGCGGTTATCCGTAAATTCCCCAAGATACCCTGCCGGATCTATCTGGCTGGTACACTCCAGCCAAACCGTATCCTTTTGCAATGGCACACATAAAAACGCGTGGTTAAACTGGCTGCTCACAAAGTCCTCTATAAAATAATTGCGACCGGCGCCGGCTTTTACCAAGGTATAGCACGACCTGATGCCGGCCTCTTTTAAAAGAGCGTACATGTAATTCGACAACGCCTTGCAATCTCCATATTTTTTTGAGGCTACATAACCTGCGTCAAACGGCTGGTATCCCCCAATCCCTAACTGAATGCTGATATACCGGGTGTTATCCTGCATATACTTATAAAGCGTTGCAATTTTTTCCTTTGGATCAGTAAGCCCATCCGTAAGCTGGTGCACCTTTTGCTTAATATCGTCCGGTAATTTATCCCGCCCCTGGTTTAATGTATAAATGAATTTTCCAAATTCTTCCCAGGTCGACATATCTCCCGCGTATTTATCAATTTCAAACCTGGTTGGCCCAACATATACCATAGGGGCTATCCTGCTCCATGCAGGGTACGCATATTCCAATTGTATCGCCTCTACATCCGATACTTCCCATTTATAAATAGTACCTGCTTTGCCGTTTTCTATTTGAGGATCTTTTTTATAATTGAAAGATTTGTACCGCACAGGATATCCCTGGGGCGCAGTAACAATAAAAGTGCTTCGTACAACGGAAATCTTTTCATTATCAACCGGGTCCCACGCCGGGAAATAAAAAGTGCTGCTGTATTGCACAACAGTTTCATATTCTACCGTATAAGGATATGTTTTGTGATGGAACTCATGCAGCTTAACCCGCCCGTCGCTTACAGAGCTTACAGAGCTATTGGCGCTAAAATCGCTTATCTCGCTTTTTTTGAGCCCTTTTATTTTTTTACCATCGGCTGCATACAAAGTGCCCTCCATGCTTTTTACCTCCCTGAACTTATCGTAAAATGCAACGGCCCGTGCATACCGGTCGCCATTTTCATTTAAAATAGTTAAAGCATACCTGTGATATAACCTGGATCTGTTCCCGTCAATAATTTCAAATCGCAGATCTTCCGAACGCTTAATAACATCTGCATTTTTTATCAACGCAGCAGGAACCCTGCTCACCGCATATTCATCTTCATATGCCCACACCGCAAAAAAAAGATGCTGCAGAAAAACAAATAATATCAACTGCCTTGCCATATCCCCGTTATTTTTTCTTTTTTAATACAATGGGTTCCGCATGCTTTTTTACAATATAGCTGAAAAACTCCCTGAGGTCATTGTACTCTTCGGGCATAAATGTAGTTCTGTTCAATTTAACCCTTGATCTCAATCTTACCGTTTCCCCTGACTTATCAATCATATATTCAAAAGATCCGTCTCCATCGCCTAAGTTAACCCTGGCAGATTTAGGGAGCTCTTCCAACGAATAATCCTGCGGTATTTCTAAACTAAAAATGTATGTTTCATCCAGCCTGTAGGGCATTTCCACAGGGTAAAACCTTTCAGCAGACTTAAAATAATTTCCCTTATACCCTTCGTTCATCATGGGGTTGAAATATATCATTTCATCATCCTGCTTCATTACAAAATCGTACTCCACTTTAACCGGCTTTTCAAGCTCCGTAAGCATATCAACTTTTTCTTTACTTAAAGAAATATCGCCGGTATAGCGTGTTTGCAAACTTTTAAAAAAAGACGACTCGCCTTTGGATTTAATATCGGTTCGTGTTGCTATTGACTCATAATATCCCAGGTTGGAAGAAAAATGCCCTTCCAGCTCTCCCGGCGTTGAGCTTCTTATAAACACGGAAGTAAGCTTTTTTTCAATCAGCGAATCGGAATTAAAATAAAGTGCCTGGGCTACATTCGGTAATATAAGCCTGGCATGGCCATTGTAACATTCGCTCGACAGCTTATTAAAGCCCAGCGTTGGATCACTTGCATCCAGGAAATAAATATCATCCCCTACTTTTGCTGCACATATCACATAATTGAACCTGTCTATCAGCGGGTAAAACTCGTGGGTAAAACCATGCCCCCTTGTACTTAATATGATGGGATACGCCTCGATATCCTGCTGCTTCAGCATGGCTATCAAAAGCATATTTACATCTGCAACATAACCGCTCTTATTCTTATTGATCGTTCTTAACGACTCGGACATGTAAATGCCTCTTTTTCCATTACAGGTGAACTTATCACGTACATAGGCATAGATCTTCTTTGCCTTATCCAGCTTATCGCCCCCATTTTGAACCACCGGGCGCAGCTCATCATCCAGCCAGCCGTTCGATTTTTCTATTCCGCTGCCAAAGTGCTCACTTTTCATCAGCTCTGCGGCCATCTTTTCCCAGTTACCCATTACGTCCTGAACCGGCTGATCCGGGTAACGTACCTGTGATAATTGAAATTCGATTTTTGAAATATGATTTTGAATGGAAGTGGTAAAGCTTTCGGTTTTTAAAGCAGGACAATTTTGAGCGATCCATTTGTGAGCAACCGTATTTGCCGGAACAGTAAAGAACCCTGAGCTTGTAGTAGAACTGCTGTTGGATATGCGGAACTCTTTCCTTGATGTGGAAGTAGTGTGATCCAGCTTAACCGTTCCCTGCGACAGGAAAACATAATTGTAAAAATCGGGTATCGTAGCCTCATACTGGCTCCACAATACGGGATATTTGCCCTGGAATTCCCAGGGCTGAAGATTATGAATAAAATCGGAGGTTTGCGTATAGCTGAACTCAATAATGGATCCTTCCGTTAATGCAGGTAATGTAAACCTTACGATCATGTGGTTTTTATCGTACTTTTCTTTAAACACGGATTTCTTATCCAGCTCTGTTTCAACTACCTTACCGTTTTCAAGGTTATAGGTTGTACCCTTCAGGTTGATCAATTTTTCCTCGCTCTTGTTCGAAAAATAAAGAAGAATATATTGGTTAGCCGCCTCAAAGCCATTCTTATTAAGGATCTTGATCCTTGCATGTTTCTTAAACGAGAGAGAAATACCGCTCTTTGTATTACCTTCAAAATCCGACTCTCCCACATCGGCTATTACCACCGCGTTCACGCTGGTATCAAACTTGTATTTAGACAGATCGAAATCGGCGGGTGTTATTTTTCCGTATTTAAGGTTCAGCTTATCTTGCGCAATAAGCGAACTTTGTACCATGCAAAGCAGTATAAGGATAAGACCAGGGAGTTTTTTCATGATTAAGAGATTAAATTCAGGGATCAGCGACCGCAATTTATATTTTTTATAGATCAATTATATATTTAGATCAATTATATTTTTTTAATTGAATACATTTAACAATACCGCACTCATTAAAAATAAAGCAACGGACTTAGGCTTTGATTATTGTGGTATCGCCCGTGCTGTGCCGTTGGATGATGACGCCCGGCGATTGGAGACCTGGTTAAATAAGGGACTGAACGGAACTATGGCTTATATGGAAAATCACTTTGAATTGAGGATCAACCCCCTGAAGCTGGTTCCCGGCGCAAAGTCGGTTATTACGCTGTTGCTTAACTATTACCCCGGGGTTAAACAAAATGCCGGGAATCCAAAGGTATCGGCCTACGCCCTGGGAGATGATTACCATGAGATAATAAAGAAAAAGCTCAACCTGTTGCTGCAGGAAATAAAAGAACATATTGGCGATATAAGCGGCCGCGGGTTTGTGGATTCGGCGCCGGTACTGGAGCGTTCGTGGGCTCAGCGGAGCGGACTGGGCTGGATAGGCAAAAACGGGAATCTTATTAATAAACAATCCGGCTCTTTCTTTTTTATAGCCACGCTTATTACCGACCTTGAACTGGAGTATGATACCCCGCTGGTAAAAGATTTTTGCGGAACATGTACCAAATGTATCGAGGCATGCCCCACCGGAGCCATAGCAGATAATAAAGTGGTGGACGGCAGCAAATGCATTTCTTATTACACCATTGAGCTCAAAGACATGCTGATCCCTGGCGCCATGAAAGGTAAATTTGACAACTGGATGTTTGGTTGCGATACCTGCCAGGATGTTTGCCCCTGGAACCGCTTTAGCAAACCTAACCGGGAACCCGGGTTTACGCCTTACCCTGAGCTGCTGAATTTTACAACGCAGGATTGGGAAGAGCTGACGGAAGAAAGCTTTAAAAAAATTTTCCGGCATTCACCTTTAAAACGGGCAAAATTTGCAGGTATTAAACGCAACCTGAATTTCCTGGAAGGATCATAAAAACAGCAAAAGAAGATATTTTGTTTGCCGGCTGTAGCGCTGGTATCATCGTTCCTTGCGACGCTCCCTTCAGGGTCCTGTTCGCTGCCCGGCAATAGTGCGGCAGCAAAATGAATGGTAGCGTTTTTGCAGAGACGGAGTCTCTGAAGAACATAGGTAGTGCGAAGTCTGGAGACTTCGCACAGCAGGAAAGTCTGGAGACTATAAACGTTCGAAACTTGCGAAAATGCCGCTCCTACGGAGCTTTGTCAATGCGTTACTTTATAATTGCCACCAAACTTTCGCGTCTATGACGCTATAAAATTGTGGATATGGTAGCCTTCAAAGTAGCGTTTCGAACACTTATGGTCTGGAGACTTCGCACAGCAGGATTTGGTAGCCCCAGAAAAACCCTTTGCCATAGATGAGTGAATTTCTTATATTGCCGTTAATCTTTGTACCTTCGGATAAGTAAAGTATATTTATTAAATAAAAGATTTTTTTACATATATCTATTGATCCTGAACTCCGGTTTGGGAAACCTTGTATAAAAGGCACAAGGATTGCAGTTTCCGATATTTTAAAATGGCTCGCTTCCGGAATGACACAGGAGGAAATATTACACGATTACCCTTCGCTTAAAAAAGAACATATTCTTGCAGCCCTTGCTTTCGCGGCCCACCGGGAGTCAATAACTAAAATAGTAGCAGCCTGAGCAAATGAAACTTTTACTGGATGCCAATATTTCATGGCGGTTAGTTTCCCGGTTGAAACAGCACTTTAAAGAATGCTTGCATATGGAACTTTGCGCTCGAAAATAAGTGTATCATTGTTACCAATGACGAAGATTTTATGAACTTTTCCAACATGAAAGGATTTCCGCCAAAAGTTATTTTATTGAGAACCGGTAATCAAAGCAATGCTTTTATAGAAACATTACTCATCACTCATAAAGGAGATATTTCAGCGCTGAACCAGTCTGATGAATATGGTGTGCTTGAATTATTTTAGCCTGTTACAAAAGGGTTCTGAACCTTTTAAAAAGTTCGGACCCCACCTTTATGCCTTGACTCCTGTTCACAAATCAGCCGGGGAATAGCCATCGGTGTAACCGGTGGTATATTTGCGCAATTTTACATTGAACCCCGTAGGAGTTCAACAAAAACTTCCCTTATGCCGTGGTTCGTGTCTCACGAATCACGTAATATCCGATGTGAAGCCTTCATGTTTTCCCCTTTATAATCTTTACCCCTGCAACAACAATTTGGAATGCACCCGCTCCTGAATATTTTAATCCAACCCTCCTCTGCGGTTAGGCGTTCTTTTTGCAGGCCATTTAGATTGTTCACCTCTGGAATTGACCGGCAACACAATTCTTTCCCTTGATGTGCGCCGTGGGTCTTCGCAAGCCATGTATACCAGGATAGCGGTGAGGATCGCATTGCTTCTCACATCATCAAAAACGATCTTATCATAAGTATCGCGGTTAGTATGCCAGGTATATGTGCCGTACGACCAGCTTAGAGAGCTTAATGAAAAACCGGGAGCGCCCGCAGTTACAAAAGACGCGAAATCTGATCCGCCACCACCGGGCGTACCCGGAAATGATGTTTGAATATCGTCTTTAATATGGGAAGGCACTTTTGAAAGCCACCGGGTTATATATTCGTAAGCATGTAAAAAGCCCTGGCCTGAAATATTGGTTACACGCCCGGTTCCATTATCCTGGTTGAATAATGCCTGCAGGTTATTTACAATTTCAGGATGATCTTCTACAAAAGCGCCTGAGCCATTTAGCCCCTGTTCTTCACTTCCCCAATGACCCGCTAATATTGTTCTTTTAGGATTGGGATATACTTTCTTTAAAATGCGCATGGCTTCAAGCATTACCAGTGTGCCGGTGCCATTATCGGTAGCGCCTGTTGCACCATCCCATGAATCAAGGTGCGCGGAAAGCATCACATATTCATCGGGCTTTTCTGTTCCTTTTATTTCGCCGATGGTATTCATGGCAGGTACAATCCCTTTTTCTTTTGAATCTGTTTGTATGCTTAATTTAGGTTTGCTGCCCGATTCCGTAAGCCTGTATAAAAGCCCGTAATCTTCCAGTGATATATCAACAGTCGGTATTTTTTTTGTTTTCGCTCCAAAAATTTTGTTTACGCCAAAGCCTTTTGACCAGTATGAAGTGAGTATACCGGCAGCGCCTGCTTTCTCTAATGCTTCAGGCAGTGTTTGCAAAGTATAACCTGTTTTCTTTATTCTTTCCGACCATTTTTCCGTTAGCGAATCCCGTTCTCTTTTCATCTTTTCCACAGATTCTTTTTTTCCAAATTCATCCCAGTTATAATCAGGGCGACCGGTTGGCTGGTTCATAGAGATCATAACAAATTTTCCTTTAGCGGCAGGCAGCCATTTTGCAAAAGCATTTGAATCTGCCAGATCAGGTATAATAATTACCCCAGCAGTTACAGCTTTTCCACCGGTAGAAGGGCTCCAGGCAAGCTGCGTTCCTTCAAGAGATCTTACCCATGGAGATATCATATCAATATGTGTGATGCCCCTCTCCCACCCGCGCCATTCCCCCCACTTTTCATTTTTGGCGGGAATATTCCATCCTGTATATTTTGATACTACCCAGTCATGTGCCTGCTGCATTTGCGGAGAACCAACCAAACGTGGCCCAATCTTATCCAACAACTCGTGCGCTAATCTTTCCAACTGGGAATTTTCAGTAGCCTCTTTTTGTATGGCGCTGATGATAACGCTGTCATTTTGTGCATTACCGGTTACATACACAAACAATAACACAAGTAGTAAAATTTTTTTCTTCATAACGCTGATTGGTTTGGTGAAGCTTTAAAATTAAGAAGTGTTGAGGAAAAAAGAGGAAGAATAGTGGGAATGTGGGCGCGTGGATGTGGAAGCACTCTGCATGGCTCAAAATAAATGTTATGGCAGGGCAGGACAACAGCCTGATTCGTCATTGGCAGGCAGCAGGAATTTGCCTGCGAAAAAAATGTATTTATACCAGACCAAAATCGTTTTTAAAACTGCCAGCCAACCTTCAGCATGAACCTGTTAAACCGGTAAGCATTTTTTTCAATATCAATATTTTGTGTTTCCTGGGGCGTTCCAATATTATATTTATTGGTGGTTGTTTTAATGGTAGTAAAGGCTTTGTGTGAGTAGCCGGCGCTTACAAGCAGGGCATTCCCTTTATTGATGTGAATGGCATATCCCAGCCCTCCGTCAAAATACAACCGCGCTTTGTGATTATTCTTCACTTTGTAATACCCCCAGGGGCCTTCGTTATATTGATCTTCGCTTTTTATCCAGGGAATATTGTATCCGCCATCAGCATAAAAAAATAACGCATTTTCTTTTAAGGGAATCTTCTTCTTCAATTCAAGAAAGAGCGGTATAGTGCGATAGCGGTAAAAGTCCAATCCCGCTCCAATACCCGCAAACCAACCGTTCAGCTCAAAGCCGTTTACACTTTGTATGCCTGCCGATACTGCATTATTACCATTAATGAGTGATAATTGTTGCACAGAATGAAAGACGGCCTTGCCTGTAGTAACCTTTTGCTGGGCGCTTACCTGCCCGGTACACGCCAGTAGCAGCATACCTGCCATTAAAATGTTTTTCATTTTAGTGTTTGTATTTTGCCAGGCAAAATGCTATATCCATCAGTTCTTCCACAACACCCATTGCAATTTTAAGCCGGCGTACTTTAAATTTTGTTTTGAACCGGAAGAAGGCTTGGTAAGGTCTGAAAAATTGTATTGAACCATTGGACCAATATACAACGGACGACTGCTGTGCTGAAAAAGCTTAGCCGATATGCCGGTATATATACCGGCCTGGAATTTATTAAACAAGCCATCATCTTCATAATAAACACCTGTTTGCGAACGGTAGTGAACCGCGGTAGTATTTACAAGATATCCTAGTGCCAAACCCGCGTCTAACTGAAGCGGTAGCCTGATACCTTTATTGATCTGCCACTGTATGCCCAGCGGAACCTCTATAAAATGGTAGCGGTTTGTATAATTAATTATCCCATTGCTGGAGGGATAGTAGCCGGCAAATCTTTCATTACTGTTGAGCGCAATATTATTTTGCTGAGTTAAAACATTACCCACTTTTCTTTCTGTAGTATATAAGCTGTATTCCGCTCCAACAGTAAGGGCAAGGCGCTCTTTTACATACCATTTTCCAAATGCTCCTGCTTTCCAGGCCAGGCCCTCATTAACGGGCGATGCAGGCGGTGGAGCAACGGGAAGATAACTGGATTGATTACCCAGGAAAGACATATCGGGGGAGGCGGAAATAGCATTATACGTGTTGTTTGATTTCTCGAACAAACCATTTTTAAATATTTCTGATAACCCTTTACCAATGGCTGACACTCCTGCCTGCGCCGATACTCCCCACTCCCACGACTTTCTTTTACCCAGTTTTACAACCGGCATAAAATATTTCAATTCCCTTTCGGTATTTATCTCATTCAGGCGATCGCGCCGGTCAACCTGTTGGTGTGTACCGGTTACGGGCATATATGCAAGGTCATTATCGTTTATACCGGATGTTACATCTGTACCAGGCTGAATAACCGCTCCTGCCAGGTCAGTGCTTATTGGTTCGGATTTCGCATCAGCAAAAGAAGTATTGTTTGTATTATGCTGCCTGGCATTTGCTATGCCGGCAGGATTTTTTACAGTATTGTTATGCTTGCTTTTACGGTGGCTTAATAAACTTTCACCATCCCCGGCTAACTCATTTTTATTACGGGTTCCCGGGGCTTCTGCTGCTGTAGCTTCATCAAAGCTTTGAGCCGGCCGGGGGATAACAGGAGGCCTTATTGACGGCGCCAGTTCTTTATTATTGTTACTGTCAATGGTTATTTCATTTCCTGTTATATTGTTTTTTTCTTTATTACCGTTTTCAACCACTGCAATATTTGCACCTGCTTCCTTTTTTTGCATAAAATCCTTATCCCCCTGCACCATCCAATACCCTCCGCCTGCAAGCAGCAATAATAGTATTGGCAGCCATAGCAGCGCACGCCTCCGTTTTTTGTCGCGGTTAATTTTTTCATGCACTTTGGACCATACCGCGTCAGAGGGCTTCAGCTTCATTTCGCCGAAGATCTGCTGCACCTGCTTTTCAAAATCATTTTCCGGCATATTGTCCTAATTTAGATTCTAAAGAATGCTTTTCAATCCAGTTGATCAGTAAGTTTCTCGCCCTCATATACTGGGAGCGCGATGTACCTTCATTTATACCCAGTATCTCCCCTATTTCCACATGAGAGTATCCTTCTACCGCATGCATGTTAAACACGGTTTGATAGCCGGTAGGCAGTTGCCTTACCAGGTTGGCTAATTCCTTGGCCTGCATGTTTACCTGCGGGTTGTCTTCCGATACCGGATGCAATGTGACCTCTGTAAACGAAAGATCATATTGATATTTGCTGTTTTGCTTTAAATAATTAATGGCAGTATTCACCATAATACGTCTAATCCATGCGCCAAGCTCACCTTCTGAACGGTATTGATGCAGGTATTTGAATACTTTTATAAATCCTTCCTGTAGTACATCTTCAGCGTCTGCCAGCGATTTAGTATACCTATAGCATACAGGCAGCATCTGCTCTGCAAAAAGCTCATATAACTTTTGCTGTGCTAACACTTTTCCCTTGAGGCAATCTTTTACCAATTGTTGATAGTCAGTCATCCGGGTCTGCAAATAAGCTGACAATGCTACATCATATTCCGTTGCATAAAACTTTCTTTTTTTTAAAGGAAAGTATCCTATAGGAATGGTAATCAGGATAGGCAAATGCCCGGCTTTCATGGCGCAAATTGGGGCATATAATGTTTCCTTAACTATAACCGCCTTATTACCTTCGTAATATGGCGGTTTTTGCATTAAGAAATGAGTTAATATTTCCTCCTGTTAGCATGGCAGAGCCAGACGGGTTGCTGGCAATGGGGGGTGATCTGTCTGTTGAAAGGCTGTTACTGGCATACAAAAATGGAATATTTCCCTGGTACGAAGGTGATGTTCCGCTATGGTGGTGCCCCGATCCCCGTTTTGTACTGTTTCCGGAAGATCTTAAAATAAGCAAAAGCATGCAGCAGCTTTTACGGAAAACCAGCTTTCGTTTTACAATAGATAAGGATTTTGCATCGGTCATCCGTTATTGCAAAAACAGCCCCCGTTCGGGCCAAACAGGCACCTGGATAACCGGCGAGGTGGAAAAGGCTTATTGTAAAATGTACGAAGCCGGTTTTGCCCACAGCGCCGAAGCGTGGTTAAACGATCAACTGGTGGGAGGCCTGTACGGCATACGATTGGGAAAAGTTTTTTTTGGAGAAAGTATGTTCAGCCATAGCAGCAACGCCAGCAAGTTTGCCTTTATAAAATACGTGGAACATTTACGCACCGAAGGGATAGCGCTGATAGATTGCCAGGTATATACTCCCCATCTTGAAAGCCTGGGAGCCCAAATGATCCCCAGGCAACAATTCATTCAGCTATTAAATCAATTGCTATAAGCTAACTTCTGCTATCAACAGGATAGCGTCATTGCTCAGGGCTTCGGCTTCCACATCGCCATTCATGTTCCACAAGGCCAACCCATCCCGTTCATGCAATAGCCGGTATTGTACTTCAAAAGCTCCCTCAATTACATACGCATACACGCCGCCATATTTATTATCCGGCTTATATGCAATGTCTGCCCTGCCCTCCAGTTTGGTAATGCTCAATGTAAAAGGCAAAGCAGCGTTTGGGGCGGTAACAGGAATTAACCGGTTCCTGCCATTATCTATATTAAATTCTGTTATTTCACTGTAATCAGCCAATGAAGACGCTACCGGTTTAAACCTGATCTGAAGATAGTTAACCGGTTTGTCCGTATACGGATTTTCAATTTCAATCACCGTTCGGGGTGAAGTAAGTTTTATTTGCGCTTCACCGGCAATAATAGCTGCCTTATAACCCGTAGAATCATTGTATACAATACCGCCGGCAACAGGGAGAAAAACGATATACCCTTCTTCCTCAACATACATTTTTATTGTTTCTCCCGGCCCCAGCGTATCATCATTTAAAACACAAAGATTGCCAAACGCGGTTTTATGCTCGTTAAAGTAATTACCTGAATTAAAAGTTTTACAACTCCTCATAAAACCTATTTCATTTACACCTCTTTCCTTAGCCAGGTAAATTTTAGCGCTCAATTGCTCTATCATTTTTTTACGCTTTTAAATGAATGAATAGTAACAAAAGGCTGTATGCTATAAAGATGCATTTGATCTTCGGAATCGTTATCAGCAGCAGACAATAACAAATACTCCCCTATGGTTTCATGCCATTGTAAGGCATTACTAAAAAAATGTATAGCCACGCTATGTATGGGCTTATTTTGGATATCAGAATTGACGATCTCAAAATAAAAATTGGAAAACCTTAAAAAAGTTTTACCTATATTATTTACCACATCCGGTATTTTATTATTAAGCTGCTGTATATAATTAACCGCAGCGCCACTCACCAGGAAATGCAGCTTTTCCGATGCAGGCACATGCATTAACAATTGCGAGAAGCTATGATATTTCTTTTCCTGGTTGTATAATTGCGACTGCATTTTGAACTCTTTCCATGTATCTTCAAAAATCAGCCTTTCCCACTCCCGCTGCGATCGTGCGTCTATGATTTTCCTGTAACACAACGTAATGATCTTAGTTTCCATTACCTGAAATTTTATGGTACGTTCAGTTGAATAGCCAATACAAAACCGTTGGTTTTATCGCCGGTAACTTTTGCTATTTCCACGCCATTCTTATCATCACTGAATACATTATCATTCGCATTGTACGTATAGCCTGTCATCCCTTTACTATACCCGTTTACTGCCAGCAAGGCACTGCCTGCTGCCTCGGGAAATGCTATTTGCGTAACCTTGAGTGAAGTGCCGGATGAGTTGTAAATATGCACATGTATATGCGTTGCCCTGCCCTGGTACCAACCGGGAAATATGGTAGTAAATGTAACCAGCCCGTTACTATCCGTAACCTGGCGTCCTCTTAAAAAATGCACGGATGTATAGTTGGCAGATTGCATTTGAGTAGCTCCATACTCCGAATAATTACCTTCCGCATCACAATGCCAGATATCTACAATTGCATTTGCCAGCGCCGCGCAGCTTTTACTTACCTGCCCGATAGTAATGTTAACAGCCATTTTATAACCGGTACGTCCATCGGTTATATCGCTCCTTTCGTATGCCGAAGGGTTTTTGGTTGGAAAAGGACCTTCCGTTTCCGTAGGAGCAACAACACATGCATCAGAACCGGTTGTACCACCGCTACCGGTTGTTGTGGTTTCGTCTGCAATAACATCATTTTTTTTACAACTATTGGCCAAAGGCGCAACAAAAGACAAACCCAGCGCAGCAAAACCTTGTTTCAAAAAAAGCTTTCTTTCCATAACCATATTTTAAAGTGGAAAAAATAAATACACAACAAATATGGCAAGGGAGAAGGGGCTGATAAAAAAAATGCGGCAAACGGTGAAGAAGTTGCGGTAGAACGTATTTATCTGTTAAAGCGTTTTAAGAAATTTTCTTCGTAACTGCTCCCGAGCGGAAGCTTAATTTCGCCCAGCGAGATAATCTTATTGCGTAGATTTTCTACCCGCCGGACAGGTATAACATAAGAGCGATGTATACGTACAAACTGGTGAGCTGGTAATTTTTCAAGAATGGTTTTTAATGTCATTCTTGTAATAACAGGCTTTTGACCGGCAATGTGAATTTTAAGGTAATCATCGTATCCTTCTATATACACAATATCGGCTGTATTGATTTTTACAAGCGTATAATCCGCTCTTACAAATAAATACTGTTCGGTAGTTTTTTCTTTTGCTTTCAGGTAACTGTAATAGTCTTTCGCTTTCTCTGCCGCCTGCAAAAATCGCCTGTAGGTAAATGGTTTTAGCAAATAGTCAACAGCATTCAGGTTAAAACCTTCTACCGCGTATTCAGCATAAGCTGTAGTAAAAATAGCCATGGTATCCTGCTGCACTGCCTTATATAAATCTATGCCGCTTAAGGAAGGCATATGTATATCCAAAAAAACCAGGTCAACAGGGAACTTTCGCAAATGCTTAAGCGCTTCCGTAGGCTGGTTAAAAGTCTTTTCAAGGTTTATAAAATCCGTTCTGTTGCAAAAATTCTGCACTATGCTAAGCGCAGGAATTTCATCATCTATCGCTATCGCCTGTATCATAACAATGTTAAGGTAAGTAAAACTGTAAAGTCATTGTCAGTTTCGTTAACAATAAGTTCATGCGTGGATGGATATAAAAGCGCCAGCCTGTTCTTTGTATTTGTAATGCCTAACCGGCTGCTGGTTTCCGTTTGCTGCTGAACGCTTACTTTTTTATTACATACTTTCATCTTCAGCAGTTCTTTTTCTATAGCTATTTCAATATCTATCTGCATTTCTTCTTCTGCGTTTACCCCGTATTTAAACGCGTTTTCAACAAAAGTGATCAATATCAAAGGCGCTATCTGTTTACCATCGGTTGAGCCTTTTACAGCAAACCGAACCGGTATATTGCTACCAAACCTCAGCTCCTGCAGTTCTACAAAATCCTGTAAGTAATTGATCTCTTTTTCAAGCGGTACAAAATCGTTCACTGCATCGCTCAGCACATAACGCATCATGCCCGATAGCTTCACTACCGCAGTAGCGGTATCATCCGATTTTTCTATAGCAAGCGCGTAAATGCTGTTCAGTGTATTGAATAAAAAATGGGGATTCACCTGCGCTTTAAGATAAGACAGTTCAGATTGCAGCTTTTCTTCTTCGGTTTGCCGTAATTTTTCGCGAAGCCTTAACATCAGGGAAAAGAAAAAAGATACCAGGAACAGGAAAATATGCTGGCGTACATTAAAGAAAAGCCGGTTGGGGGCAGGAGGCTTTGGAAGCCTGCCCGGCTGCATGGGAGGCGGACGCATTTCATGCTCCATGCCCGGCATTAAACCAGGCAGCAGCATAGTAATAAAAAAGCACAGGATTATGACCACCGAAAACTGCAAATACCTGCCTTTTGAATATAGCTGTGGAACAAACAGGTAATAGTTACAGTAAAAAAATAAAATGAGCAATACATATCGCACAATTTCCCGGAGCGATTCCGGGTTACGCAGGAAAGCGTATAACTTGTTTGGACCATCGGGCGAAAAAAAGAAAGGCAGGCTAAGAAAAATGGCGCAGCTCACAACATGAATGACCAACTGCCCTTTTTTGAGTTTCATGTATGCAAATGTCTTTATACCTGAAAAGCTACAAAATATTTGAGGTAAACAGGGCAAAAGTGGCGGGGAAGTGTATCAAAAAATTAAAATAGCCGGTAAATAAACACGGCGGCTACTTCTTTCCCAGGATGTATTCATTAAAAAATGCTTCCGGGTGCAATACCCGGATGCCTGAAAAATAAAAATCAGCTACATTATCCGTCAGCAAACAGGTACATTTGGCATTGAACGCGCTGTAATATTGCAAAGCGTCTTCAAAATCGTTTGCCTTTTGATTGGTGATCGCCTGCATTGCTTCTTTTTCGCCGCAATCTGTTATTTGAAGATAATCCAGCAGCAGCGAAATTTTATTTCTTGCAGAAGCAGCCCCATGCTTTTTTTCAGCGAAATAATAAGCTATCGCCAGGCATACTGCAGACGTTTTGAGCACATACGGTTTTTTACCGGCTAAACTCAAAATACGGGATGTATATGTAAACAACGGGTATTCCTTGTTAAGTACCGATACTAAGATATTGGCATCCAGGAAAAGCGTCATGATTTCTTTCTGCGGCTGTTATTGAACTCGTTTTTAAGCTGTTTGCTTGTTTTAGCACGCGTAATATATGCAGCCTCTCCTTCCGATACCATATTAACCCAATCTTCTACAGGAAAGTCTTCTATGGATTTATAGCCGCCTGAAGTAAGCTTCCGCAAAAGAATTTCTGTAAGCCTGCTGAGGCTGATGCCCTGTGATTCGGCATACTGTTTTGCCCGGTTGATAATTTGGGCATTAAAGCTTAAGGTTACTTTCGCATCCATAACAACATCTCGTTTATACTACAAAGATAAAATATTTATACGTATAACAAACCTTTTTTGCATCGCTCTATACTTTTTCTTCCCGGTCGCGGTTCCTTGCTACAATAAGGTAAAAATCATTTTCCAATGGTAAATATCCATACTCGTAACAAAAGAAATAGGTCTGTCCTTTTTGAGTAGTGAACAAATGGGTGATATATTCAAAACGGAACCCCATTTCTATCAGCTTTTTCCTGGACGCTTTCACCGTTTCTTTTTCGGGCGAGATCAATGATTCGAGTATTTTCCGGTTTCGTTTAAGAATGCTGTTAATAGTGCGTACCAGGAGCGAAGTGGTAATGCTGTTAAGCTTGTTGTTATATGCGTTCCGGCACCAGTCATCACAAAATTTTTTATCAATCCGTCCTTTTACAGGTTTATTGCAGTTCAAACACAAAGTTTGAGGTGATACAGGAGAAGCCATAGGTTGCAGTTTAATATTGACACTACGAATACAATAAAATTACTGTTTTACACTTATTTCCGGCAGACTATTAGCAAGGTTTGATTACCCGTTTTTAAACGTTTATAATCGTTTAAATACGTCTCTAACCGGGTAAATACCGGATATTCACACTTCACGTTTACATCTTTGTGGTATAAAGCGCTTTAACTCATAACCTGAACCAAGGGAAAGGGAATACGATTAAAAACCATTAAAAAAAAGTATTATGAACGCCTTACAAAACAAAGTGCAATTGATTGGAAACTTAGGTAATAACCCCGATGTACGCAATACCGAATCGGGTAAAAAGATGGCCCGTGTTTCTATAGCTACCAATGAAAGTTACCGGAACGCGAAAGGAGAAAACGTAAAGGAAACGCAATGGCACAACGCTGTAGCCTGGGGTAAAAATGCCGAGATCATCGAAAAATACCTTACCAAAGGAAGCCAGGTAGCCATTGAAGGAAAGCTGGTAAACCGGAACTATGTAGATAAGGACGGAGTTAAAAAGTACATTACGGAAATACAAATAAACGAAGTGCTGTTGCTGGGAAGCAAGCAAACAAGTACCAATTGAAACCACCTGTTCATTGGGAAAAGGGCGTCTTAAAAAACGCCCTTTTTTATAAATATTTTAAAAATAAATGAATATTCGCTTATTTTTGAATTTTAAATTCCATAATTGCGCACACGAAGTACTGATAAGGAGCAACTCGTTAAGCAAAAAGCCGTTGAGCTATTAGCTAAAGACGGCTTTGAAGGGTTCAGCATGAATAAGCTTGCACGCTGCTGCAGCATTTCTGTAGCTACCTTATATATATACTATAAAGACAAGGATGATTTGATCATAAAAATAGCGGGGGAAAAAGCAAAGGACATGACGGACGCTATATTCCGGGACTTTAACCCGGAAGCTCCTTTCGGGGAAGGATTAAGGATACAGTGGAAGAACAGGTACCGTTACATGACACAAAACCCACTACTATCGCTGTTTTTCGATCAGCTTCGCAGCTCAAGCTACCAGCACAAGCTATTTAAATCCTTTATGGATGAATTTGCCAGCCGTATGGGAAGCTTTTGCCGGAACGCTGTACAACGGGGCGAAATAAAGGAAATGCCACCGGCCGTTTTCTGGTCGGTAGCTTTTGCACCGCTGTATACTCTTATCAGGTTCCATAATGAAGGGCAAACGATTGGAGGAAAACCGTTTAAGGCAACAGATACACTGCTATGGCAAACTTTCGACCTGGTAATAAAAGCGTTAAAAATTTAATTACTATTACCCGCCACTAATGAAACATAAGCAATCAACCATTCTCGTACCCCCCTTTACAGGCTACATGAAGCTTGTGATCTTTATTCTTGCAGCTACTCAGTTCACCGTAATACTGGATTTTATGATTATGTCGCCGCTCGGCGACCTGATGATGAAATCGCTAAGCCTTACCCCCGCTAAATTTGGCTGGGCCGTATCTGCTTACGCATTCAGTGCCGGTATATCGGGTTTGCTTACAGCAGGCTTTGCCGACAGGTTCGACCGAAAAAAACTATTGCTATTTTTTTATTCGGGCTTTATTGCAGGAACTGTTTTTTGCGGGCTGGCGCATTCTTATACCGCCCTCATCACAGCCCGCATCATTACCGGTTTGTTCGGCGGTGTGATCGGCTCAATATCTATGGCTATTATTACAGATATTTTTGTTTTGCAGCAAAGGGGCAGAGTAATGGGGTTCATACAAATGGGCTTTGGAGCCAGCCAGGTTTTAGGATTGCCAATCGGGCTGTACCTGGCAAATGCCTGGGGCTGGGAAGCTCCTTTTTTAATGGTAGCGGCTTTAGCGATTGTTGTGGCCTTTATCATCTTCTTTTATTTACAACCGGTAAACAAGCACCTTATAGTAACTCAAAAGCATTCGCCCCTGAAGCACCTGCTCAATACCGTTTACAGGAAAGATTACCGGATAGGATTTACGGCTACTGCCCTTTTATCAATCGGCGGATTTATGATGATGCCATTCGGCAGCGCGTTCGCTATTAACAACCTTAAAATAACCCAGGAAGATCTGCCCATGCTTTTTATGGTCTCGGGCGTGAGCTCTTTAATAGTAATGCCGCTGGTAGGTAAACTAAGCGACCAGATAGACAAATTCACCCTGTTTGCATTTGCATCGTTATGGATGATGGGAATAGTAGTATTTTATACCAATCTCTCCGCAATCCCATTATGGAGTGTGGTTATTATCAATATCATGATGATGATAGGGATCACGAGCAGGATGATCCCTTCTTCCGCGTTAACCAGCGCTGTTCCCGACATGCCCGACCGCGGCGCTTTTATGAGCATTAACTCCTCTCTTCAGCAAATAGCGGGCGGAGTAGCCGCGGCTGTGGCCGGCAGCATTGTTGTACAAAAAGATAAAACCAGCCCGCTGGAACACTACAACCTGGTAGGATATGTAGTTGTAATTATTTCCCTGATAAGTCTTTTGCTATTATACCGCGTAAAATTAATGATACAGAAAAAGGCGGTATTCAATTCAGCAGGGGAAGCTGAAGACAAAACAGTGCCGGCAGGTAGTGAATTATAAATTGAGCATGCAACCAGTCAAAGGCTGATCAGCACCCGCTAAAAATTAAATAAAGCCGCTATTCCAAAAACACCTACATCCGCGTTATTGATCCCCTTCATAAAAGAAAACCTGGCTTCAAGGTTCTTCTGCAATCTTCCTATTTTAAACCTGGCTCCCAAATTGCCTGCCGGCCCGTAAGAGCTCCTGTAATCCCTTACCTCCAGTTCATTGCCCCATCTATCCAGTTTGTACCCGGTATCTCCAAAATGATATCCAAAGCCCGCGCCCGCAAAAAAGCCAACCCTTCTTTCATTTTGTTTGGTGGATCCTGCTCCCCAGTTTATATTCACTATAAAAGGAACATTCAGCATAACACGCAATGTATTTTCTTCGTAAGGGTCGTAATTTGAATTATAATTAGCGTAATAATTTCCCGAAAACCCCATGCTTACCGGTATACCGGCAGATAAGGACAGCACTTCGTTTTCAATAAAATTAATACGCGGTGAATACGTAAAGGCCAGATAGGCCCCGGGCACATCTGTAAAATAACCACCAATCCCTGCTCCATGCATGTAAACTTGTGAGTTGCCTTTAGCAGAAAAGAATACCACGAAAAGAAAGCAAAAAACTATTTTTTGCATAGAATAAGTTTGAGTTGCAGGCTTGATACGATACAAAAACAACTATAGGAAAAATACGAGTTATTATTGGCAATAAACCAGGCGATATTATCGTACCCGCTATTCCGCTTTACTGATGCTAAACAAGTACAGAAAAGTATTTATAGCACACATAATCTAAAAAAGTCACGGAAAAAGGAAATATTTTTGAAACCAGGTATATTTACAAGGCTTATCCCTTATCGTAAATATACCAAACTGTAGTTTCTTTTCTACAGCCGAGTTTCAATTCATATTACGTTACAAATATATAATCTCCTATTTTTTTAAACATTTTATCAACGTTTCTTTGCAATGCAAATCCAATACTTAAAACCCGTTTTTAAACCCAATCCTGAGAAACCAAATCATGCGCTAAATCATGATCAGATAATTTATCCTTAGAAAAACCTAGGCTGCCGTTAAACACACCAACCCCTTAACCCTTTAAAAACAACCGATGTTTTTACCGTCCGTAAAACATTGAAATGAACAGCAACAGAAAATGGTTCCGCGTATTTAAATATGCAGAGCTTTAGCATTCAGCCTCTTTAACCATTACAAAAATTTTCATTTTCTGTTGCTTTCTTTTTTACCACACCCGGGTTTCAATTAACATTTTCGATCACCATCGCACTGGCCCCTCCTCCCCCGTTGCATATACCTGCCGCGCCAAACCGGGCATTATTTGCCTTTAATACGTTTATAAGCGTAACCAGTATTCTTGCACCGCTTGCCCCCAGTGGGTGCCCCAGCGCCACGGCTCCCCCATGCACATTTACCTTTAACGGATCCAGTTTCATACGCCTGCTGTTCTCTATTCCCACTACACTAAAGGCTTCATTTATTTCCCAGAACTCAATGCTAGTCATTTCAAGTCCGGCCTTTGCCACAGCTTTAGGAACAGCCAGGGCAGGCGTTGTAGTGAACCACTCCGGCGCCTGCTCTGCATCTGCATACGAAAGTATTTTGGCAATGGGCCTTAGTCCAAGCTCTTCCGCTTTTGCTTTGCTCATTAGCAACAATGCCGCCGCACCATCGTTAAGGGTAGATGCGTTCGCGGCAGTAACAGTCCCGTTTTTTTCAAAAGCCGGGGATAAAGAAGGTATTTTATCAAATTTTACATTAAAAGGTTCTTCGTCTTTGTCAACAACAACCGCGTCTCCTTTTTTCTGGGGAATTTCTACAGGGACCACTTCGTTGGCAAATAGTTTTTTTTGCCATGCAGACTGTGCTCGTTTATAACTTTCTATCGCGAAAGCGTCCTGCTCCTGCCGGGTAATACTGCAGTCGCGGGCACACAGTTCAGCAGCAAACCCCATGGCTTTCCCATCATATACATCTGTAAGTCCATCCCGTACCAGCCCGTCTGTAAGCGCAACGTTTCCATACTTGTTTCCCCAGCGTGTATGTTCCGAATAAAAAGGAATATTGGTCATGCTTTCCATTCCTCCGGCTACTATTATATCGGCATCACCCAGCAATATGCTTTGCGCTGCCTGCGTAACTGCCTTCATACCGCTGGCACACACTTTATTAACGGTAGTACAAACAACATGGTCGGGCAACCCGGCCAGCCTGGCAGCCTGCCTGGCTGGCGCCTGCCCCAGGTTTGCCTGTATTACGCAACCCATCAAAACTTCCTGTACCAGCGCAGGAGATATTCCAGACCTGCTTACAGCGTTTTTTACAGCCACAGCGCCTAATTGTGTGGCAGACAGGCTTTTGAGCGCGCCTCCAAAACTTCCGACAGGCGTCCGGACAGCAGATACAATAACGACCTCGTTCATAATAATTTATTCAATTAAGCCTTATTGAATTACAACCTCGTTTATCAGGGCTTCGCCCATAGCTTCATTAACGCGTTGTATGATCTTTTCTTTTTGGTAAAGCAGCTCGTTCTTTAACGGAGCCACGGAAGTAGTAATGAACAGCGTCCGGTTGATGATCTGGATTTTGTCTGTATACTTAGCAATTGTTTTTCCCATTATTTGTTCCCACACATCCGTTATCTGCAACGATTGTATGGTACTTTTCAGCTTGCTTTTCTGCAGGAATGACTTCAGCGCATCACCCATCGAATATTCACCCATAATGCTAAGGTAAAAAGAAACAGCAAATTCATTGGAAAGATTAACCGCCTCTCGCATAGTTACAATTGTATGATCTCGTAATCCACATTCAGTACCTGTAAAGCGCTATTCAATCTTTCGGCATGTGTATCGGTGATAAATACCTGCCCCTGGTTTTGTACACACACTTTTGTCAGCAGGTTGTACATTCTTTTTTCATCCAGCTTTTCAAATACGTCATCCAGCAACAATAAAGGAGGAAATCCCTTATGCTTTAATAATATTTCGAACTCCGCCAGTTTGAGCGCAAAAAGCAGGCTTTTGCGCTGTCCCTGCGATGCCACCAGCTTAAATATATCGCCATTCAGAGCAAATTCCAGGTCATCGCGATGTATGCCCCGTGAAGTCCTTTGCAGCGCCAGGTCGCGGGATTTATTTTGCAGCAATATTTCTTTAAAAGATGCTGATTGTAAATTGCTTATATAATTTACTGCTAATTTTTCCTGATGCCCGCATATGTTGTTATACAAATCAATCACTACCGGGATAAACTCTCCTACAAACTGCTTTCTTTTGGCATAGATTGCCTGCCCCCGCCCGGCCAGTTGGTTCGAAAGTATCTCCATTAAGCTGTTATCCATTGTGCCCGTTTCAGCGGCTTGCTTAAGCAGGCTGTTTCTTTGCTGTAATATCTTATTATAATCTATCAGTAGCTGCAGGTATTCCGCATCCAGTTGCGAAATAGTATAATCCATAAACCTGCGGCGCTCTTCACTGCCGTCCATAATGATAGAAGTATCATCCGGTGCAATCATAACGCAGGGTAACTTACCTATATGAGCAGCCATTTTTGTATAGGGTACGCCATCCACCGAAAACTCCTTTTTACCCGTTTCCCGCACAATGGCTGTTACCGCCGGGTGCCGGCCGGAAGAAGAAAATTTTCCTTCGAGCCTGAAGCCGGCTTTCCCATTTTGGGTGTTCAGCGCATCCGTTTTACCAAAATAACTTTTAGTAAAGCACAGGTAGTAAACAGCGTCAATAAGATTGGTTTTGCCGCTGCCGTTAAGCCCGCTAATGCCTGTCACTGCTTTATTAAAACGGAAAGTTGCATGACTATAATTACGGAATTGCGTTAGTGATATTTCGTTCAACCTCAACAAACAAACAAGTATTAAAGCCCGAAAATAAAGCTGAAAATCAAATTTTTGGCAATGAAAGCCGCAGGAATTTGAAATTTACAATTTGCGATTTAACACATATATTTGCCGCTCAAATTTTGCTGCGTGAGTACTACAATAAAAGGAAACGTAAAATTTACAAAAGAAACCTACCTGTACTGGTACAGATTAATGCTTTTACTGCGTCGTTTTGAAGAAAAAGCAGGGCAATTGTACGGTATGCAAAAGATCCGTGGATTCTGCCATTTGTATATCGGACAGGAGGCGCTGGCGGCCGGCTGCATGACCGCTACCAACCCGGAGGATACTTTTATTACCGCTTACCGCGATCATGGGCTGGCAATAGCCAAAGGAATTACAGCTAAAGCTTGTATGGCCGAATTGTACGGGAAAGCAACCGGTTGTTCGAAAGGCAAAGGCGGAAGCATGCACTTTTTTGGAGTAAAAGAAAGATTTTTTGGCGGACACGGTATAGTAGGAGCACAAATAGGAACCGGGGCTGGGCTGGCTTTTGCCGAACAGTATAAAGGAACCGGTAATGTATCGCTTACATTTTTTGGAGACGGGGCAGCCAGGCAGGGTATATTACATGAAACGTTTAACCTGGCCATGCTGTGGAAGCTGCCCGTGATATTCATTTGTGAAAACAATAATTACGCAATGGGCACTTCGGTGCAAAGAACATCGAACGTAATTGATATTTATAAGCTGGCTGATGCGTATGATATGCCCGGCGACAGCGTGGACGGTATGAGTCCCGAAGCGGTACATGAAGCTGTGCTGCGCGCTGTAAAAAGAGCCCGTGAAGGCGGCGGCCCCACTTTGCTGGAAATAAAAACCTACCGTTATAAAGGGCACTCAATGAGCGACCCCCAGAAATACCGCACCAAAGAAGAAGTGGAAGAATACAAGCAACGCGACCCTATTGATTATACCAGGGAAAAGCTGTTGAATGATTTTAAGGTGCCGGAATCTGAAGTTGAAGCAATAAACGAATGGGTGAAAAACGAGGTGGATGAATCAGTGAAATTTGCGGAAGAAAGCCCCTGGCCCGGCGAAGATGAGCTTTTAAAAGACGTGTATATACAGCAGGATTATCCTTTTATAGTGGATTAGACCGGCAATAACCTGCATTCAATTAAATACAATTACAGGTTTAAAAACTAAACAACATACAGAACAATTACATAAAATGAGCAGTAAAAGTAAACATGAAGAAGCGGTAGTAAGAAGGTACGGTTTCTGGGAAAAAAACAACAAAACCCTCCTTGTAGTGCTGGGCGCCATCATTCTTTTGGTGGGTGGCTATTTTGGATATAAATACTGGTTTAAGCTGCCCGAGGAACAAAAAGCAGTGGAAGCGATAGCGCAGGCGCAGGAATATTTTGCTTCAGACTCTTTGCAATTAGCATTGAATGGCGACGGCAGAAATGCGGGCTTTTTGAAAGTGATCAGTAAATTCGGGAACACTCCATCCGGGAACCTGGCTAAATTATACGCCGGCGAAAGCTACCTGCAACTGGGCGATTACAACAACGCTGTTAAATACCTGAAGGAATTTGACGCCAAAGGTTCGGTGCAAACACAGGCTTTGGTGTACGGCCTGCTGGGCGATGCATATTCGGAACTGAAGAAAAACGAAGAAGCGATTGAGAACTATAAAAAAGCCGCAACAATATTCGAAACGAATCAAACCATGTCGTCTGAATATTTATACCGCGCAGCCAGTCTTTATGAAATAATGGGTAAAAACAAAGAAGCGATTGAATTATTTACCCAATTGAAGAATAAGTTTCCAAGGACCGAGCGTGGATTTTCGGCAGAAAAATATTTGGGTAAACTGGGTGCAACTGAATAACCATCATGGCTGAAATTAGCAATAGTAACTTATATAGCATTGATACAGGCACTTTACCCCAAAGTGCCTGTGTTGTAATAGTACGTACGGAGTGGAACAACAGCATTGTAAGCAAACTGGAGGAAGGCTGTATTAAGATATTAAAAACACACGGTATAGACTATAAAGTGATCACGGTGCCCGGTGCGTTCGAAGTGCCTTATGGCATTTCCGCATATTGGGAAGCCTACCGGTATACGGAATCGAAGCCGGACGCTTTTATAGCGCTTGCCTGTGTAATACGTGGCGACACCCCGCATTTTGAATATGTTTGCAAAGGCATTACCGATGGTATTGTGCAATTGAACATACAGTTGCCTGTACCTTCTGTTTTTGGAGTATTAACGGTAGAAAATGATCAGCAGGCACAGGACAGAACAGGTGGAAAGCATGGCCATAAAGGTGAAGAAGCAGCCATTACCGCTTTAAAAATGATAACGCTGAAAAACACTTTCGGGAACCACCGCAACGCAGGTGATCATTGAAAATGAACACGGGTACCGGGTATATGGTATCCTGCATTAAAATCATATTTCTTCTATGGCTTACTGGCTTGTAAAATCGGAACCGTTCAAATACAGTTGGGATCAACTGGAAAAAGATAAACAAACTTTTTGGGATGGCGTACGCAACTATGCGGCCCGCAATAATCTCAAAGCCATGAAAAAGGGTGATGAAGTTTTTTTCTATCACAGCAATGAAGGACTGGAAATAGTGGGCATAGCCAAAGTGGCAAAAGAACATTATCCCGATCCAACCGCAAACGATGATACCTGGGTAGTGGTTGATCTGAAGCCTTCTAAAAAATTAAAAAAGCCTGTAAGCCTGGAACAAATCAAAGCCGACAAGCGGCTGGCAAATATGGCGCTGGTAAGATTAGGCAGGCTTTCGGTACAGCCTGTTACCGACCAGGAATGGAATATAGTTCTTGAAATGGCCGGTGAAAAATAAAGCGGATCGCGCTGGTTACAGTCATAACAGCTTACCGGTAAAATAACCCCGGCCAGCCGGTGATCCCTGATTCAACCAGGGTTGATATGCAATCTCTTATGCTGCTTAGAATTTAAACCCTACCGTAAGCAATACGGTGCCGGAAGTGCTTTTAATCGCGGCTATACTGTACGGACCTGTTTCTAACCTGTAAGGATAATACCCATCATTAATGATCTGGTGTATATAAGCAAGGTCAACAAACATTCCTTTATTTCTCCAGCCCAATCCACCCGTAATATTCATCCTGCTGCCATTCACTATATCCTGTGGCTTATCATTAAAATACCTGTTGGTATAAGGGTTACCATAATAAGCAAACCCGGCTCTCACCATCACCGTTTCAAACTTCAGCTCACCCCCTACCCGCATATTAACGGTATTTTTAAAAACATCATCAATCCTGCCGTTCAATTCCGAAAAGTATTGCTTATCATCAACATTAGCGTCGCCCTGCGAGTTAAACGAATTACCTTTATAGCTTACATATTCAATATCAGCGGTAATAAACCCACGCTGTGCTTTTACATCACCCGTAGTGCCAATCATGTATGCCAGCCCTGCACCAATACGCATAGGCGTTCTGTAGCGGTAATTGTATTCCCCGGCATATCCATCGTTCAGGTCCGGAGAGCTTTGAAACTTAACTCCCTGGTATCCTTCCGTATCTGTTTCCAGGGATGAAGTATAGGTATCTTTAAACGAATACCACGAAGGGCTGTGAAAGCTGATGCCTACCCGTAACGCATCAACAGGCTTAAACATGATGCCCAGCTTAATGCTGGCGCCCACCCCATCGGTACTTAAATAATCTTCTGCGGTAAAATGATCAAAATCATTATTCGTATCGCCGGTGGCGTCAGATTCGGTAAACGTGCTGGTGCGTGTAAACTTCAAAGTATTAATATTGAGCGATCCTCCTATATAAAATACATCATTATAATTTCCTCCCAGGCCAATACTGAAATCGGATATTCCTCCTTTTGTACTGATGATCTGTTGCTGTCTTACACCTGTAGGCACACTGGCATTACTCACATATCCGTTTACATTTCCGTCATCATCGTAGGTAGGATCTATAAGATAGGTGTTCAGTCCAAGGCTTGCTCCATACGGAAAATCCACCGCGGCATCATTGGGATTTGTAGCGTTGTTATTGATTAATTGCTCAAGGTATTTTTCAGAAAATGAGCTTTGATTGTTTTGTCCGTCTACATACACCCTGTTATTAAAATTGGCGGAACGGCTAAGCCCCAGCGCTATGGTCATGTTCTTCCATTTGCTGTTATTGCGGGAAGGAATACCATAAACGAGGCCGATAGGCCCGTATGTAAAATTACTTTTGTTATCAGAAGCCGCTCCTCCCCGGTAACTGCTTTTGTTGGTTATAAAATTGAACCCCGGAGATAATACAAACTCGCCGGTTTTATATAAGCCCAGTCCTGCCGGGTTCGAGTACAAAGATGTGATATCGCCTCCTAAAGCGGTAGTGGCGCCTCCTATTGATTCTGCCCTGGCGGTGCCCTGAGATGTGAGCCATGAATACCGGATTGCGTCCAGGGGTTCCTGTGCAAATAATCCCGAAAAAGAAAGAGCCAAACCTGTCGTCATTAATATTTTCCTCATATTCTATTGCTGTATTATTATTTATAATAAAACAAACCTGAAGCTTATACTAAAAAGAGCGGCATAATCCGCTCTTTTCATTAAATCTCAAACAACTATTCCAAAATAAGAAAATGGCATTGTTATTATCTTCCGCCTCTTCCCGGAGCTCTTGAAGGAGCACTTCCGCCACCACCACTGCTTCTGCCACTGCTACCGCTTGAAGAAGAGGGAGTGAAAGACCTTGAGGGCGCGCTGTTGTTGCTGGGCTCAAAGCTACGCGAAGGCCGGCTGTTAGAAGAACCATTGTCGTAAGACCTTCTTGGGCTGGTTGATGATCCGGAAGATGATCTTGGATTAACGTATGTATTGTTATTATTCCTGAACACACGCACCGGGGCATTTCTGCCGGAAACCGCTTCCGAATTACTGCGGCGGGCTCCATACGTACCTAAATTATCTCTTCTCGGGCCATACGAACCGGCGGGCCTGGTATAACCGGGTTTACCAACAACACCGGGGTGATAACTTCCATACCAGCCACCATAACCCATATAAGGATTATACATTGAATAATAAGGATTGTAAAATGACCCATATCCCCAACCCAAGCTCAGGCCAAATCCGCTGCCATAATAAGAATAGGGTGAATAAAACGGGTTATAGAAAGCGGAGTAAGGACTGTAAAATGAATAGGGGTTATAAAATGAATTGAACCCGAATGCGCTGCCATAATAAGGTGAATACATGGCATCATAATAGTCGAGCGAAGACCACATTGAACGGTTCCTTACTTTCATTCTTAGGTAATTATCCTCGCTTCTGTATGCGCTCCTGTCCTGGTCTGTTTGAACATTTACATATTCTCCGTCTCCGGTTTCATTGTAGTACCTGTCGTCCTCCCTGTCGTTATCATTATTATATGCTACTCTTTGCTGGGGTGCAGGTGAATAATATACGTCATCAGGGGTTTGGCCGGATTTGTACATGGTTGAACAACTACCCAAGCTCACTAAAGCCGCTCCAAGAAGTAAAATTCTAGTGTTCATATTTACTGGGTTTTAAGTTTTACACTATGAAGTTACTACATTTGCGCAATTCGGCCCTGTTAATGTATTCAAAATAGTTATAAACATATTGACTTAAATCAAATATGTGAATAACACACAACCAGGGTACATGGGCGCTGGTGACAGGATTTTATAAAAAGCACAGTAAATACAGCTATGAGCAAAGAAATTACCTCAAGAGAGCAGGACTATTCCCAGTGGTATAACGACCTCGTAATTAAAGGAGGTTTGGCCGATTATTCGGCGGTAAGAGGCTGTATGGTGATAAAACCTTATGGCTTTACCCTGTGGGAAAACATGCGCGACCAGTTAGACAGAATGTTCAAAGATACAGGACATGTGAACGCCTATTTTCCACTGTTTGTACCCAAAAGCCTGTTTGAGGCCGAAGAAAAAAATGCGGAAGGTTTTGCCAAAGAGTGCGCTATTGTTACCCATTACAGGCTTAAGAGCGACCCCGGTAAAAAAGGCAGGCTGGTGGTAGACCCGGAAGCGAAGCTGGAGGAAGAACTGGTGGTAAGACCCACCAGCGAAGCTATCATCTGGAATACGTATAAAACCTGGATACAATCTTACCGCGATCTGCCCATCCTCGTTAATCAATGGGCCAATGTAGTACGCTGGGAAATGCGTACCCGCCTCTTTTTACGTACCGCCGAGTTTTTATGGCAGGAAGGGCATACGGCGCATGCTACTTCGCAGGAGGCCATAGAAGAGGCGGAAAAAATGCTTCATGTATATGCCGAGTTTGTGGAAAACTGGATGGCTTTACCTGTTATTAAAGGAGTTAAAACACCCAACGAACGGTTTGCAGGGGCGGTTGATACCTATTGCATAGAAGCCTTAATGCAGGATGGAAAAGCCCTGCAGGCCGGAACCTCTCATTTTTTAGGCCAGAATTTTGCAAAAGCCTTCGACGTGCAATTTCTTACCAAAGAAAATAAGCAGGAATATGTTTGGGCTACTTCATGGGGCGTTTCTACCCGTTTAATAGGCGCGCTGGTAATGGCGCACAGCGATGATGAAGGACTTGTTTTGCCGCCCCGCATCGCACCGCTGCAGGTGGTGGTGGTTCCTATATACAAAGGCGAAGAGCAAAAGGCGTTGATTGATGAAAAGGTAAAAGCGCTTTTTCAGGAATTAAAGCTATCCGGCATCCGGGTAAAGTACGATGACAATGACAATACACGCCCCGGCTGGAAATTTGCGGAATATGAAAAGAAGGGAGTACCGGTACGTATAGCTATTGGCGCACGGGATATAGAGAACAATACAGTG
This sequence comes from Chitinophagaceae bacterium, assembly GCA_019638595.1. Taxonomy (GTDB): domain Bacteria; phylum Bacteroidota; class Bacteroidia; order Chitinophagales; family Chitinophagaceae; genus Agriterribacter. The sequence continues at coordinate 15,859 of JAHBTJ010000004.1, read as the reverse complement.
GAGATTGCACGCAGGGATACGAGGGAGAAAATGAGCGTAAGCATGGACGGCCTGCCTGTACGTATTGTGAACCTCCTGGAAGAAATTCAGCAGGATATGTTTAACCGCGCAAAACAGTTCCGCGATGAGCACATCACGCCTGCCAGCAACTGGGATGAGTTTACCGCGTTGCTTGAAAAGAAAGGCGGCTTTATATCGGCACACTGGGACGGAACAGGCGAAACGGAAGAGAAGATAAAGGAGCTGACCAAAGCTACCATAAGATGCATTCCCCTGAATAATGAACAGGAAGAAGGGGTATGTATACTAACCGGTAAGCCCAGCAAGCAACGGGTACTGTTTGCGCAGGCCTACTGATCCTTTACCACGGTAAAGTTTACCATTCAAGCATGCTTTTTGTTCCTGGCAATACTTCATATTATTCAATGGCTCGAAGGGCATATGTTTACCTGCCCTTCGGTTAAATACCTGCATATTATTTGCCCCGGTTGCGGCATGCAGCGCAGCGGCATTGCTTTACTTAAAGGAAATATTGCCGAATCATTCCGGCTATACCCGGCGCTTTTACCCATGCTGGTACTATGTGCTTTTACAATGCTGCATTGGTATGCTAAATTTTCGAACGGGGGAAAGATCATTATCGCATTGCAAACTACAGTTGTTACAATCATCACGGTACATTACATTTACAAAATACTTAACCACCAAATTTTTCTTTAATGGGCACAGAAGAAACTTCCATTTTTGCAACGCAAACGCAACGCCCGTTGCCCAATGCATCGGCAGTACTGGCGTTGGGCATTATATCAATTATAAGCTGCTGCTGTTATGGGCTGCCGGGTATTATTTGCTCTGTTATAGCGCTTGTGCTTTACAGTAAAGATGCCCGGTTGTACGCTACCAATCCCGAGTGGTATACCGCTTCCTCGTACAGCAATTTAAAAACCGGGAGAATTTGTGCCATCATCGGGTTAATTCCCTCTATATTATTTTTATTGCTGGTTATTTTCATAATGGTTACGGCGGGCTTTGGAATGTTAAGCAATCCCGAACAGTTTTTCAATAATATTTAAAGAAAGCTTTAACCGGAAAGCCGCAAAGGCAGTTTTTGGTTATCTGCCTCACATCCAATATTTTTGCTCTCCTCAAATCAGAAAACAAAGAATGGCAAACCGTGTAATACAATTTCGTGAAGCTTTGCGTGAAGCAATGAGCGAAGAAATGCGAAGGGACGAACGGGTATATTTAATGGGTGAAGAAGTAGCGGAGTATAATGGAGCTTACAAAGTCAGCCAGGGCATGCTCGATGAATTCGGTCCTAAAAGAGTGATAGATACCCCCATCTCTGAGCTGGGTTTCACCGCGATTGCCGTGGGATCAGCGCAAAACGGACTGCGCCCTATCGTAGAATTCATGACCTGGAATTTTGCCGTATTACCGCTTGACCAGATATTAAATACAGCTTCTAAAATGCTGGCTATGAGCGGCGGACAGGTGGGATGCCCGATCGTTTTCCGGGGACCGAACGGTTCTGCCGGGCAACTGGGCGCCCAGCATTCTACCGCTTTCGAAAGCCTGTATGCCAATATACCCGGATTAAAAGTAATTTCCGTTTCCAACCCGTACGATGCGAAAGGGCTTTTAAAAAGCGCCATCAGGGACGATGATCCTGTAATATTTATGGAAAGTGAGGTTATGTATGGCGACAAAGGCGAAGTGCCGGAAGAAGAATACCTGATCCCTATCGGGAAAGCAGATGTAAAGCGACCCGGAACCGATGTTACCATCGTTTCTTTTAATAAAATGATGAAAGTGGCTTTAGCGGCTGCAGAAGAGCTGGCTAAAGAAAATATCAGCGCCGAAGTAATTGATCTGCGTACCATCCGCCCGCTTGACTGGTATACCGTGTTTGAGTCTGTAAAAAAGACCAACCGGCTTGTTATAGTAGAAGAGCAATGGCCTTTTGCCTCGGTATCGTCCGAACTGGCATACCGTATACAAAAAGAAGCGTTTGATTACCTGGACGCCCCGGTTCGCAGAATTACCAGTGCGGATGCTCCTATGCACTACGCTCCCAGCCTGGTGGCAGCTTATCTTCCGGATGTGCCACGCACCGTAAAGCTGGTGAAAGAAGTAATGTATATAAAAAAATAAAAAGCGTATTATACAACATGGAGATCCCGGAGAAACACAGCTCCGGGATTTTTTTTAAACCTTTAATTTATGATTGCCCGGATATGAAAAAAATGCCTGGATTAATATTATTGCTCATCGCTGTATCGCAGTCCTTCGCGCAGCAAACAGTACCTCATACCGATTCCATTCCCACTATGTCTGAAGTTATTATCAGGGGATACGAATCGCAACGCAGGCTGCTTGAAACACCCGCTTCGGTAAGTGTGGTAACTACAAGAGATCTGCAACGGTTTTCGAATACAACACTGCTGCCTTCCTTAAATATTATACCCGGGGTGAGGATGGAAGAACGTTCACCGGGAAGTTACCGCCTGAGCATAAGAGGAAGCCTTTTAAGATCGCCTTTTGGAGTGCGCAATGTAAAAGTTTACTGGAACGATATTCCCTTTACCGACGCCGGCGGCAACAGCTACTTTAACCTTATTGACCAGGCAGGCGTTCAACAACTGGAAATTTTAAAAGGCCCCGGCGGGAGCTTGTACGGAGCAAATACGGGAGGAGTGATCATTATGCATACCAATAAGCCGGAACTGCAGGGCGACAACAGGCAAAGCTCCGGCAGGATACAGCTTACGGGCGGTTCTTACGGGTTACTGGGAGAAAACGCCCAATGGAAATTCAAAAATCCAACCCTTTCTTCCACCCTTACCCAAAGCCACCTGCAAAGCGATGGATACAGGGATAATACCCGTATGAGAAGAGATATATTGCAGTGGAACGGATCTGCTTTATTGGGTGAAAAAAACAAATTGAACTGGATAGCGTCTTATGCCGACATGTTTTATCAAACACCCGGGGGATTGACCTTACAGCAAATGCAGGAAAACCCGGAGCAATCAAGACCGGCTACCCCCGTTTTACCCGGAGCCAGAGATCAGAAAGCGGCTATTTATAATAAAACAATACTGGCCGGCATCAGCAACCAGCATGATTTTAATGAGCGCTGGAGCAATGTTACTTCTGTAATGATGTCGTATACCTACTTCAAAAACCCTTTTATCACCAATTATGAAACCCGGGCGGAAAGCAATACCGGGCTGCGTTCCAAAATGGTATATGAAGGCGGAAAAGGCATTCATCATTTTAAAGTATCGGGAGGAGCCGAGTGGCTGTACAACTATTCCGTGATCAACAATTACGGCAACAGGCAGGGCAACAGGGATACGGTGCAATACAAAGACAGGATCAGCGCGGCCCAGGTATATCCTTTTGTGCAGGGGGAATGGGGTATTGCTAAAAGAATATATATACAGGCGGGTGTAAGTACCAATTTTTCCAATTACCGCTACCGCAGGCTTACCGACGCCGATAACAGCAGGAAAACCAAAACACTCAACGCACAGGTACTCCCCAGGTTCGCAGCGCTGTTCCGCCTCAGCAATACATTATCACTCTATACATCAGCCAGTAAGGGGTTCTCCCCTCCTACCCTGGCAGAAATACGCCCTTCGGAAGGAAGCATTCACAGCAACCTGCAGCCTGAATATGGCTGGAACCGGGAAGTTGGCTTAAAAGGTAATTTTATACGGGGACGTTTGCAATTTGACGTTACCGCTTACCGGTTTCAATTACAGGATGCTATAGTGAGGCGGGTAACCGATATGGGAGCCGAATATTTTGTAAATGCAGGAGGTACCCGGCAATGGGGTATGGAAGCATATCTTGAATATATGCTGGTACGCAACGCCACTGCTGCCATCCGGAGCATTAAAGTATGGGGCAGCGGAACCTTTAACGATTTTTCGTTCTGGGATTATAAAACGGCGAATGATGACTTTTCGGGTAAGGCGCTTACCGGTGTTGCCAGGCAAATTATTTGTTCGGGAGTTGACCTGCTTACTTCGCCGGGATTGTACCTGAATGCCTCTCTGAACCTGACTTCCAGGCTACCGTTAAACGATGCGAACAGCATGTATGCCCCGGGGTATGAATTATTGCAGGGAAAGCTGGGCTGGAAAAAAGAATTCAATGCATGGTCGCTCGAGCTGTTTGCAGGAACAGACAATGCATTGAATCAGTTATATAGCCTCGGTAATGATATTAACGCTGTTGGTAACAGGTATTACAACCCGGCTCCATTGCGTAATTATTACGGAGGAATTACAATTGGCTTTTAGCCCTGTAGTTTAAAATGCTGAAGCTAAGGAAGAAACTCCTATTGCAAAGAGGTAACACAACCCCATGCAAAATGCAGCTAACATACCTAATTTGGCAACTAATTTCCAGGTAGGGATTTCAATAACAGTACCGGCTTTTAAGGCTTGAGATTTCATGGATTCCAATTTTTAGTGATTACAAAGGATATTTAATAACAACGTAAAAATAGTTGCTGCTGATATAACCTGCAAACATTTTCCCGTAAAAAAATCCAACAGTAAGGCATTTTAGCATTTGGTAAGACAAGAGGGCGGGAATTTGAAATTTAACGGCTGTTGCGGGTTGCGGATGATGGATTTGAAATTTGAGATTTGAGATTTGAGATTTGATGGCTGTTGCGGGTTGCAGGTTCAGGTTTATAGTTTGGAGTTTGTGGTTCGGGTTTGTGGTTTATAGTTACAACAACAAACAAAAAACCATAAACTATAAATTTGTAGTTTGTAGTTTGTGGTTTGTGGTGTCGCTCATAGCTGACAGCCGATAGCTCTCAACTATAAACAAAAAACCATAAACCATAAATTGCTGATAGCCCAAGGCTCATTGATAGCTGAAAGCTCATCGCTGATAGCTCACAGCTAAAAGCTATCTGGCATGAATTTAGTCATATTACTGACCGTGTTACTTTTGAGATGTTACAAACAATAACCCTGTTAAACAAAATCGCAAGGTCATAATTTCTTATTTTTGAAATAAAGCAGCTATAATTTTTATGTCGAACATTCTGATTATTGATGATGAAAAAGCGATCCGCAAAACCCTGGGAGAAATCCTGTCTTATGAAGGCTATAAAATTGATGAGGCAGGCGACGGGGAAGAAGGACTGAAAAGATTTAAGGAAAAGAATTATGATGTGGTGTTGTGTGATATCAAAATGCCCAAAATAGATGGCATTGAGTTCCTGGATAAAGTAAGCGAGATTAACCCGGATGTTCCTATTATTATGATATCGGGTCATGGCACTATAGAAACGGCGGTAGAAGCGGTAAAAAAAGGAGCGTATGATTATATATCCAAACCGCCGGACCTCAACCGGCTGCTGATCACTATCAGGAATGCCATGGATAAGACCGACCTGGTAACCGAAACGAAAGTGTTGCGCCGCAAAGTAATTAAAGTGGAAGAAATGATAGGCGAATCGGCGCCTATCGTTAAAATAAAAGAAACCATTGAAAAGGTAGCCCCCACCGACGCCCGGGTAATGATCATGGGAGAAAACGGTGTAGGAAAAGAATTGGTGGCGAGATGGATACATGAAAAAAGCAACCGGTCCAAAAGCCCCCTGGTAGAAGTAAACTGCGCGGCAATTCCGGGAGAGCTGATAGAAAGCGAGCTGTTTGGGCATGAAAAAGGATCGTTCACTTCTGCCGTAAAACAGCGGATAGGCAAATTTGAACAGGCGCACGGAGGCACACTGTTCCTGGATGAAATAGGCGATATGAGCCTGAACGCCCAGGCAAAGGTTTTGCGGGCCCTGCAGGAAGGAAAAATTACACGCGTGGGCGGCGACAAAGACATAAACGTAGACGTAAGGGTAATTGCCGCTACCAATAAAGACCTGCTGCAGGAGGTAGACGAAAAAAATTTCAGGCTGGATCTATACCACAGGCTAAGCGTAATTATCATCAATGTTCCCTCTTTAAACGATCGTAAAGACGATATTCCGCTGCTGGTAGATAAGTTCCTGTATGATATATGCACGGAGTATGGCATTCCTAAAAAAGAAATTGAAGAAGATGCTTTAAAAGCTTTACAGGATTACAACTGGACGGGGAATATCCGTGAGCTCAGGAACGTGGTTGAAAGATTGGTGATCCTTTCGGGAAAATCAATCGTAAAAAACGATATAGACAGTTATGTGGTTCCCAAAAAATAGCGTGTGAAAACGGTATATTGTATCTGCGGCTTAGGATCTGATGAACGCATATTCAGCAAGCTTGAATGGGGCAGCGATGTAGAAGTATATTACCTGAAATGGTTACTGCCGCAAAAAAACGAAAGTGTTACGCATTACGCGCAACGTATGGCAGCACAAATAAAACATCCCGCACCGGTATTGGTCGGCGTTTCTTTTGGCGGGATGATGAGCATCGAGATCTGTAAGATCATCGCGGTAAAAAAATTAATCCTCATATCAAGCATCAGCAGTAGCAAACAAATACCCGCGTGGATGCGCATTTGCGGGAAACTGAAGCTTGATTATCTCATTCCCAAAGGAAAGCTGCACGATCTCCGCCCCCTAAAATTATTCTCACCTGTTGAAAACTATTTTTTAGGCGCGTCAACAGAAGAAGAAAAAAAGCTGGCGCATGAATTCAGGGAAAAAGTAAATCCCGATTATCTTAAATGGTCTGTTCATACTATTTTAAACTGGCAAAACAACTGGCAGCCTGCCGTTACGGTATATCATCTCCATGGCTCAAACGATAAAATCTTCCCCTTAACCAATGTGCAACCCACTCATACTATAGCCGGTGCAGGACATTTTATGGTATTCCAGCGCCCCGGCGAAGTATCCGGTATGTTGAAGGAGATGATTTAGCCGCAAAAACCACTTTAAGAATCTTTAACAAATTAGCAGTTCCCAAACTGTAACAATTTTCACCTGCCGCCGACATATCGGCATAATCAACTATTTTATCCTATTTTTGGCAACTTTTAAACCTAATATTTCAGAATGGGCTGGATAATTTTTATACTCTGTACTATTGGCTTTCACATAGGCTTGTATGGCATGTTTAAGAAGGCGGGCATTGAACCCTGGAAAGCGTTGGTTCCTTATTACAACACCTGGGAGATGATAGAAAAGATGCCCCTGAAGAAGTATTGGTTTTTCCTGCAGTTTATACCTATTGTCGGGCAGTTCATTACCATCTGGATCTATATCCGTTTTGTAGAGCACTTTGGCAGGTTCTCTTTATTACATCACGCTGCGGCCGTATTTGTTCCGTTTATTTATTTTCCTTACCTGGGCTATTCAAAAAACGAGCGGTATTCCGGCAACGCTGTTGTAAAAAATTATAAAAAATCCTCGGCCCGCGAATGGATAGATGCCGGTGTGTTTGCGGTAGTAGCGGCTACCATCATCCGTACTTTTATTTTTGAAGCTTACGTAATACCTACGGGCAGTATGGAAAAAACCCTGCTGGTAAACGATTTTTTATTTGTAAGCAAGCTAAGCTATGGTCCCAGGCTGCCTAATACGCCCCTCGCCATACCTTTTGTGCATCATACGGCTCCCGTTACCGGCACAAAATCGTACCTGGAATGGATCAGGCTTCCTTACAAACGTTTATGGTCGAGCGATGTACAAAGAAATGATGTGGTGGTATTCAATTATCCTGTAGGCGATACAGTGGTGGGCGCCTTCCAGTCGGAAAAAAATTATTACGATATCCTCCGGGAAGATTACGGGGGCGACCGCCAGTCTTTGCTTGAACGCGATGATATTATTGTTCGCCCTGTAGATAAACGCGAAAATTTTATTAAGCGCTGTGTTGGTATTCCCGGAGACAGTATACAGATAAAAAGCGGTGTTGTATATATAAATGGTCAAAATGGTTATGTGCCAACCAACCTTGCAAACCGCTATGTTGTTGAAACCAAAGGGTCGTTTTTAGACGAAGATGAATTGTACGAGGAGTTCAACGTGGAAACCGACCCGCAGCGTGGCCAGTTTTATATGGAGAATGTAATGAAGTACTGGATCATTCTTACCGAACAGGAAGCGGAAAGGATGGCCAAGCTGCCGATGGTTGTAAAAGTGGAAAAAGAAGTGATCCCGTATAATCCTAAAGTATTTCCCAACGATACGGCACATTATAAATGGAGCGAAGACTTTTACGGACCTATATGGATACCTAAAAAGGGGGCAACTATTACTATTACTTCCGAAAACATTGCTTTTTACCGCAGGATCATTGAGGTATACGAAGGCAATGCTTTCCAGGAAAGCAATGGAAAATTCATCATCAACGGAAAAGAAACCAACCAGTATACCTTTAACATGAATTATTACTGGATGATGGGCGATAACAGGCATAATTCACAAGACTCAAGGTTTTGGGGATTTGTACCTGAAGACCATGTGGTAGGGCGCGCATCGCTTATATGGTTCAGTTGGAATAAAGGTCCCCGTTGGAACAGGTTGTTCAGGTCTATCAAATAGGGCCTGCTATACGCATTCATGCTTAAAACGGAAGATTGAAAACCGAAGTCATTCATTTTTCATACCAGGTTTTTAACAGTGCAGCCGAATTGCCCGCCGCATACAATATGTTGCTTGAAAAAGCGAAAGCAGCTACAGCACATGCATATGCCCCATACTCACGGTTTGCTGTAGGCGCAGCCGCCCTGCTCGAAAATGGAGAAGTAATAACTGCCACCAACCAGGAAAATGCGTCTTCCCCGGTTGGAATATGTGCGGAAAGAGTGTTACTCTCCGCTATCTCATCAGTTTATCCCGGCGCCAGGATCCATACGATCGCCATTAGCTACCATAATCAAAAAAGCCAGGTTAGCAGGCAGCCCGTTTTTCCCTGTGGTATTTGCCGCCAGAGCTTACTGGAGCAGCAAACCCGGCAAAACTCCCCCATACAACTGGTTTTAGGCGGGCTGGAAGGAGAGGTTGTTGTAATAAACAATGCCGCCAACCTGCTGCCCTTTGGTTTTTCCGGGAAAGATATGGAGTGATACAATATTACCAATGCAAGATACCAAGCCCGCCAGGCAGCCCGTGCTTTCACATCTCCAGCTCAATATCTGTTTCCGCGTAGCCTACACAGGTTAGCACCAGTCCGGAGCTTACCTCTTTTTCAGTAAGCACATCATTCCTGCTCATTAGCACTTTTCCCTTTATGCATCGCGCCGTGCACGCGGAACACCTGCCGCCTTTACAGCTATAAGGCAGTTGAATGCCTTTGTTTAAAGCCGATTGTAAAATGGTAGCAGGGTATTGAGTTTCGAACCCGATGATATTGTTGGCGGAATGTATTTTAACAACATGTGGCTGCGGATCGGAGATAAGAGGCGGGGCTGGTGGAGCGTCAATAACAAAATATTCCTTTTTCACCTGGTACTCATTAAAACCCATCAGCATAATGGTATACTGGCACATTCGCATGAACGAAACAGGTCCGCATATAAAAAATTTTGCCCGGCGCCTGGCATAGCGCATGCACGCGGGAATTATTTTCTCTAACCGATCGTTGGTCAATTTCCGGTGAGGATCGTTGTGCCCCTTCTGTTCAGCCTGCCGGCTTACAAAATTGATCAGCGTAAAACTACCGGCAAAACGTTGAGCCAGGTTTTCCAGCTCTCTTTTAAATATAGTGGAAGCGTTTGTATGATTCTGGTAAATTAAAACTACGTTATTTTGCATTTTGTTATACAGCATTTCTTTCAGCAAAGAAAAAACGGGAGTAATGCCGCTTCCTGCCGCCAGCAAAAAAATGTCTGCCGCTTCTTCATCGTTCATGTCGTTTATAAATCTTCCCGACGGTGCAAGGGCTTTTAAATGATCGCCTTTTTTATAATGATCCAGCAGGAGGCGGGAAATTTCCCCGTTGTGAACCCGCTTAACAGTAATCTGCAGCCGGTCGTCTATACCCGGAGCTGAAGAAATGGAATAAGATCTCCTTACTTCCTTATGCCCTGTATTAAAAATAAGCGTCAGGAACTGCCCGGCTTTGTAAGCAACAGGATCTCCTTCCGTATTTTCCAGTACAAAGCTGGATGCATCAGGAGTTTCCTGTATAATATCCGTAATACGAAATGTTAATAATGATCCTGGCATTTGTTCAATATCACGAAAATAGGAGATGTTTCCAATAATAAAGCCGTATATTTGCGAATAGTGTTTTATGAAACAGTCATTACATATATCATTTCGTTCCGCCATATCCATTGGTGGCAACAGGCTGTTTCTAATCATTTCCAATAACAAAGCCTTTATTAATTAAGCCCTCCGTTCATTTCGCACTATTCTGAAACGGAGGGATGGTTTACCATATCTATACAATTCTTTCATCATAACGGCTACTGATCCAAACCACATCGCTCCCGGTGAACGGAGTTTTATTATGCTTTTGCAGATCATTACCGTTTTAAAAACAATTAAATCATGAAACCAATTATCAGTAATTCAGATTACAGCACTTTAAAATCGTTGATCACCAATTGCCCGCCCCATCTTAAATCAAGAGAAATAGGGCAGTTGGCGGAAGAACTGGATAAAGCGGAAATAGTAGATGACAAAAAAGTGAGCGACGACATTATTAAATTAAACTCACAATTTGAAGCGGAAGACATCCATACGAAGAAAACATGGAAATTCGTATTAACACTTCCCTCCCATGCAAATTTGAAAGATCAGAAAATCTCGGTTTTTTCACCTTTAGGTGTAGCTTTGATCGGTTTCAAAAAAGGCATGACCATACAATGGGCGTTACCGGGGGGACTTAAAAAGATCAAGATACTGGACGTGGTAAACCATTAGAACCGGAGCGCTGGCTATAAAATTCAGCATATACTATGAGGCGAAGTTTTATCATCATTTCCACTACACTGATATTGCTAACATTGGCGCTTGCCCTGTACCTGAACCCAAACTGGTATGTTATCCTGGCAATAATATTGCTGTTAACCGGTTTGGGTTATTACGATATGATACAGACCAAACATTCTATCATGCGTATCTACCCTGTTTTTGGCAGGTTACGGTTTTTGATGGAAGAACTTCGCCCCAAAATTTACCAGTACTTCATAGAATCGGATATTGACGGCAGGCCCATCAACCGGGTAGACCGCTCCACCATATACCAGCGGGCTAAAAAAGAAAACGACACTATGCCCTTTGGTACACAACTTGATGTATATGCCGAAGGGTATGAGTGGATGTGTCATTCCATTGCACCGAAAGATTTTAAGCTGCTGGATCATAATCCAAGGGTTATGATCGGTAATAAAGATTGCCGGCAACCTTACTCATGCAGCATTTATAATGTTTCTGCCATGAGCTACGGGGCTTTAAGCGCGAATGCCGTGGAAGCGATGAACGGAGGAGCGAAGATCGGGGGCTTTGCCCAGAATACGGGGGAAGGTGGCATCAGCCCGTACCACCTGCGGCAGGGCGGCGACCTGGTATGGCAGATCGGTACCGGCTATTTCGGCTGCCGGTCGGCCGATGGCAGCTTTAATGAAACCCTGTTCCGGGAAAAAGCTTTATACCCGCAGGTGAAAATGATAGAGCTTAAAATTTCGCAGGGCGCCAAGCCGGGGCACGGCGGCATTTTACCGGCGGCAAAAAACACCCCCGAAATTGCGGCTATCAGGAGTATAACTCCCCATACGGAAGTAGATTCACCGCCCTACCATACCGCGTTCAATACCCCCAGGGAACTGATCTATTTCATACAACGGCTACGCGTACTTGCAGATGGAAAGCCGGTTGGCTTTAAATTATGCATCGGTCATAAAAGCGAGTTCATCAGCATTTGCAAAGCCATGATGGAACTGGATATTTATCCTGATTTTATTACGGTAGACGGGGCTGAAGGAGGAACAGGCGCTGCGCCACAGGAGTTCTCGAACTATGTAGGCGCCCCGCTTTTAGACGGGCTGGACTTTGTATATAATATCCTGAACGGGCTTAATATCAGGAGGCACATTACAGTGATCGCTTCGGGCAAGATCACAAGCGGCTTTCACATTATGCGCGCTTTGGCATTAGGCGCCAACGCCTGCTATTCTGCCAGGGCCATGATGATGGCCGTGGGATGCATCCAGGCTTTATTATGCAATACCAATAAATGCCCGGTTGGTGTAGCAACGCAGGACCCAAAGCTAACGATAGGGCTTGTTGTAGATGATAAGAAAACGAGGGTGGCTAATTTTCATAAGAACACCGTAAAAAGTTTCGTGGAATTACTGGGCGCATCGGGACTGGATGGAAAAGAAAACATTACCCGGTCGCATATTTACCGGCGGATCTCTTTCCAGACGATGGCTACCTACGAAGAAATTTTTCCTTCTTACGAAACGGGTTCCTTCCTTAAAGAAATACCTCCACGTTACCGGCAGGACTTCAGCTATGCCCACCCCGATCGCTGGGGCATTGCCAATATCGGCAGTTGGAGCAATTAAAGAGAAGGTAGCAATGGCAGGCGGTTACCAAATACTAAAGCCCGCTTCATTTTGAGCATCCCGGGTGAATAAAAAAGTAATAGTCTTTCCTTTTCTGCACCGTATTTTTACGATGTGGATAACTTCTAAAACAAATATATTCAACCAGTTATACGATAACACCCCTGCGTTGTAAAAAATATTTTAACAAATGTTAAAAACTTGTGTAGCTTAGAAGTGCAAATAAGCTTTTGAAAAACGCTACCATGAAACACCTGTTTACAATAATCTTACTATTAAATATACTGCTGCTACAAGCGCAGGATAGCCAATTCATTGCAGTTGCAGAACTTCCTCCCGGCTACACTTCTCATATTGATAAAAAGCTGAACGGCTTAGACAACCGGCTTACCAAACAATTCAACAATGCCGGCAGCAGGATGGACAGGCTGCTCAGCGGCAGGTACCTGCCGGGAATAGATTCGCTGGCTACTTCACTGAGTTTCTTACAAGCGGCAGAAAACGTTTCCTCAAAAGTCAACAACATTCAGCGTGGAGGAAATGAAAATTGGTGGAATACTTTGACCAGGGGAATCGGTGATAAAGACAATAAATACCCCTAAGAAAGAGACTTCAGTTTTTAGACATTAATAATGGGAAAAACAATTTATGAAAACAAAATTTCGTCTGTATTTATTTCTTTTGCTTCTGTTAAGTAGCCTGGGGGGGTATTCGCAGAATGATGGACTTCAAAATATTACTCCTCCATCACCAAGAACTACTGAATTCAACAAGTTTATAGATTACAAAGTATCAATTGCAAATGGTCTCCCTGAGATCAATATTAATTTCTACAATATAATTGTAGATGGCAATACAATTCCTATCGGAATTTCCTACCATGCTTCCGGAATAAAATATGGACAAACCAGCGGCGATGTAGGGCTGGGGTGGGCGCTTTCGCCCGGTTACCGGGCCTCGCGGACTGTTTATGGATTGATTGATGAAATCTCCACAATGCCGGATATGAATAACATTTCTGCCGGACAGGATATCATGTATTACCTCAACAATGGATTTTCAAATCCATTGGAACGAGATCAGTATCTTTCACGGTATGTTAAATTAAGCCCTGGTGATGATATACCTTTAGTAACCTCTACTGCTGCAAACTATCTGGATGGTCAATTTGACTTATTTACTGTCGGGCTTCCTGAACAAGACAGCAAGTTTATTATTACAGATAGGACCAATAAAATAATTACTCAATTAAGTAACAACACCCTCAAGATAAATTATACTAAAGGTACAGACGGGCTAATAAATACTTTTAACATAATAGGTGGAAATGGTACTCAATACACGTTAGGGAATGGAGTAGCCAATTCGGAAAATCTTCAGGTAACCGTAAGCGGCCAGCTAAAAAAGTATAGCAATGCATGGCTGATTTCTGAATTGAAAACACATCTTGGCAAAACAATAACATTTGGCTATACTGCCGCCCAGGAAATAAGTGCGCCAACACCTGGATCCAGCAGAACATTTATTGCAGGAGACTATATTCCTCATACGGAAGGCGTAACATTGGTACCATGCTACCCACATAGAGACAATGGAACTCAAATATTGCAGGGATCTTCAACCTTGTATAATGTGAGTTTGTTATCTAATATAACCGGCGTTAAAGAGAACGTCTCCATTACAAGAAACACAAACGGAACTGTGAGCTCAATCGTTATAAAGAAAAACCACGACAACCAGCAATTAAAAAAAATACTATTTTTTTATAGCACTTTTGGGGGGAAAACATTTCTTGATTCTGTGCATATTCATGGAAATACAGATGGAATTATTGAGCGATATGGATTTGAATATGAGGGAAAAAATTCGAATTTCACCTATTACGATTGCTTCGGTTATTATCAGGGAGATCCTCAAAAGGTATCAAACGGAGAGTTCGCACCCAAAATTAGATTCGGCTATCACAACATAACAGATAATCAATGTTCTGCAGATCTCGGCGCTGTTTACTCAGAAGGTGTCGACAAAAGCTATTTTTACAGTCGGACTGTGTATACACTAAAAAAGATTACTTACCCTACAGGCGGCTCAACCAGGTATACTTTTGAATCGAACGTTTACAAGGATCTACAAACTGGAAATAATATTTATGGAGGTGGATTAAGAATAGCAACAATTTCCAGTGATGATTTAGTTTCATCGACAGGAAAAACAGTGGAAAAAAGCTATATATATGGTGAAAGTTTTGGTGCCGGCACACTTTTTACGAATTATACAGACTCCAAGTTTTATGTAAGAGAGAGAAGGGAAATTGTTGACCTTTCAGGGGGATCGGGTGTTATTCATCTTCAAATGGTTAAAAAGCTTTTTCACGCATCAAACGTAGCCCAAGAATTGAACGACAATTATTTACAGTCAAAAATTGGATGGTATCCCAAAGTAAGAGAACTTTCGAATGATTCTTACACTGATTATCATTTTTCTATTCTTCCAGAAACAAATTCAAATCTTATACAGGCTTATAGTAATAATATTTCTGTAAATATAGATTTTCCTACTTATTACATTCCACAATATAGTTTCTGGGATCAACCTGTACTCAAATCAAAGACAGTTTATTCCCACCCCTCAGCCGGCGTATTTCAGTCAGTTGAAAAAGAAGAACTAGAGTATTACCCGATCTCTATTCAGCCTTTGTTGGACGAGTTCACAGGCTTTAAAGTAACTCCCTTTGCCCTTAAAGGTCCATTTACCACCTTTGCTCCTGGTCTTTATGATCCGTATTCGAATTTTTATAACCCTTATACAAAAACCGGTTTGAACTCTCTTTTTAATTATGCAAGGTATATAATTACCAGGGCTGATGTGCTATTGAAGAAAAAAACTACCACAACATACGATCATGCAAATGGTACACAATTGAAAGAAATTGTTGAGTATGATTATACAGGTTATAGTTTGGTGGGAAAAGAAAAACGGCAAGTAAACAATAGTCAGCTTATAACTACCGAATACAAATATCCGTTTTCATATACTGGTATCACTTCTTCCAATATGTTATCACAAGGTATAAAGAAGCTAAATGATTTGAATATTATTAATTCGCCTGTTGAAAAAAGCATATTTAAATCGAATACCAATGGTAGCAATAAACGCCTTTTGTCATCCAGTTTTATTTCCTATCGCTCAGATAAACCACTACCTGATAATATTGCAAAGATTGAAACGTCAGTCGGTATAACAGACTTTAGTTTTTCATCAGTTCAGGGAGGCATAGTACAACGTGACTCAAGGTATGCTTCCAAATTTATTTTTGACAGTTATGATATCAATAATAATTTATTACAACAACATCAATCAGATAATG
>JAHBTJ010000039.1 GCA_019638595.1 Chitinophagaceae bacterium | reverse complement strand
ACCTGTAAATACCGCAAAGCAAAACAACAGCTTAAAGTGCTTTATCATGAGCCCGGCAATTTAGAAATAAGGGATAACCTGAAGTATACAACCATTACACTTCAGAACAGTAACGCATAGGGATTACCTGATTAACTTTAAAAATACCAGCTTATCTGAGGGAAAGCGGATTAACGGGGGCGGGACTAAAAAGCGAGTGATGATCTGATTACGGAGCGAAGTTAATGGTTTGTTATTGACTTTTCCAAAAAATAATAAAAAGTTTTTATTAGTGCGATAATTCAATACCGTTGCAATAGTTTATACCGAGAATAGAATCAGTGGATACACTTATGGTCATTTCTATTACCGACGGGAGCTTGTCTTAGCTATACCGGTGCAGGAAAACTTCGTACATTAAATAACACTCAGCCGCTTTACTATAACAATTTGAAATTAACTTGTACGGCAAAACAAAAGCAATGCAACCATTGGTAAATATCTGCCTGGTCTTTGTACTATTGACTCAATCCGCGATCGCACAGGATAAAACAAGTCTCCTCTCTAAAGCGGATCTTCTCTTTCTTGAAAAAATGACAAAGGATGTTATGGATAGCTCCCGCATTCGTCCCGGCCAATTCATTTCAAAAGAATTTGGTGCTAACAATACCGGTGGCTCGCTGGTGCGCCCCGGGGGAAGAAATGCTTATCCATCCTTCTGGATAAGGGATTATGCCATGAGCCTTGAAACAGGTTTTGTAACGATAGCTGAACAAAAACACATGCTACAATTAACTGCTGCAACGCAATGCGACCAATCCTGGATTACCAAAGGCGGAAGTATGGTTCCATTAGGTTCAATTGCCGATCATATACGTATTGACAACAGCCTCCCTGTTTACTTTCCGGGAACCTACAGCTACGAAGAGCAGGGTGTAAAAGAGTTTGGCAGGACGCCCCCGTACTGCGACCAGTTTTATTTTATACACATGGCATCCTATTATGCAAAAACTACAGGCAATACAGTATTCCTTGCTGAAACAATTAACAACATCTCTTTAATAGACAGGCTTGAAATGGCTTTTAAAGTGGTGCCTTCCAGGGCAGATAACCATCTTGTATATACGAACGATCAGTTCAGGGGCGTTGACTTTGGATTTCGTGATGCAGTTGAAATTACCGGCGACCTTTGTTTTGCGTCGCTGCTGAAATACCAGGCGGCCAATGAAATGGCAGACCTGTTCCACAGGCTGAATAATAAAAATAAGGTTATTGAATATAAGCAGATCGCTGCAGCTATAAAAAAAGCCATTCCCCCTGTCTTTTCAGATGAACGGGGTATGTTACGGGCATCCAGCGGAAAAAGTAAACAACCCGATGTGTGGTCTACCGCGCTGGCCGTATATATGAATGTGCTGGAAGGTGAGGATCAACAAAAAGCATCAAAAATATTGGGGGATGCGTTTAAAGCCGGCACACTGGCATATAAGGGCAACATCAGGCATATATTGACCAGCGACGACTTTAGTGAAACGACTGCCTGGGAAAAAGCGATTGTTGCCAAAAATACTTACCAGAATGGCGCATACTGGGGTACGCCAACCGGGTGGGTATGTAATGCCATTGCTGTTACAGATCGCTCCACTGCTCAAAAACTGGCTAAAGAATATATTGATGATCTGCGTGAAAATGATTTCAGGAAAGGAGGCAAGGCTGCCGCTCCGTATGAATGTTTTCACCCTTCGGGAAATTTTCAGAACCCGTTATATCTTACAACAGTTGCATGCCCGTATATTGCATTTAAAAAACTACTGCAATAAGGCACATCCTATCCATGCTCCTTTAACCTCACCCACACATACTCATCCAGTATAACATTATTTTTTACTGCCGATCGTTTTTGAATACTCTCTAAATGAAACCCGTTTTTTTCAAGCACTTTCATAGAGGCTTTGTTGTGCTCAAATACTTTAGCGTATATACGTACCAGTAAAGGAAAGTTCAGCGCGGTATACTCCATCATCTGCTTTACCGCGTCGGTGGCAATACCTTTGTTCCAGAATGGCTCCCCTACCCAATACCCCAGCTCGGCGGTCAGCTTCGAAATATCTTCCTGCAGCTCCAGTCCTATGCAGCCTGCCAGCGCTTCATCTGCACTGATAGCTAATACCGAAGGCGGCTTTTTCGACATACAAAAATTAATGAACTCGCCGGCGTGTTGTATTTTATAGGGATAAGGCAGACGGTCTCTTACATTATTCCATATCAAAATATTGTCAGCCAACGCAGCCAGTGCCTGCCGGTCGCTTTTCTCCCACATACGTAGTGTAACATGCATTTGTTATACTTTTCGCTTTACATAACCGCTGTAATCGGGTATAACCGCTTCATACTCCTGGTGCATTAAGGGCGATGTCATTAAAAAATCGGAGGTTGCCCGGTCGTTCGCTACAGGAATGTTCCACACGATGGCAAGTCTCAGCAATGCTTTTACATCAGGATCATGCGGCTGCGCTTCCATAGGATCCCAGAAAAAGATCAATACATCAATCAGTCCCTCGGCTATCATGGAGCCAATCTGCTGATCACCTCCCAGCGGACCGCTCAACACCTGCTTTACGGGCCTGTCCAGTTTTTCTTCCAGCAGCCGCCCCGTTGTTCCGGTAGCTATCAGCTCGTGCCGGGCAAGCACAGCCTTGTTAAATTCCGCCCATTCAATCAGGTCGTTCTTTTTATAATCGTGAGCCACCAGGGCTATGCGTTTTCTTGCTTTCAGCACGCGTGAAGTAACCATCTTTCTATCTTTAATTTAACCTGAAAGTAAAAAAGCTGTACACAATAAAAAAGTGTTTATGCTATTTTGTACAGAACCGCCTGCATAAGCGCATAAAAAAGCCGTTGAAAGTACTTTCAACGGCTGGTATTAATAAACCGTCCATATTTTTAAGATGCAAAACCTCAGGCAGCCTGCACTTCTTTGATCTTTTCTCTTATTTTGACTTCTATTTCGTTAGAAAGCCCGGGATTATCAATCAATAGTTGTTTTACCGCATCCCTTCCCTGTCCAAGCTTATCGCCGTTATAGCTATACCAGCTACCGCTTTTCTGGATGATGCTCATTTCAACACCCATGTCAATGATCTCCCCTGCTTTGGAAATGCCTTCTCCAAAAACAATATCGAACTCAGCGGCACGGAACGGAGGCGCTACCTTATTTTTTACAACCTTTACTTTTACACGATTGCCTATCGCTTCATCCCCGTCCTTGATCTGCGCCATACGGCGTATATCAAGCCTTACCGAAGCATAAAATTTCAATGCGTTGCCACCTGTAGTAGTTTCAGGATTGCCGAACATTACCCCTATCTTTTCACGCAACTGGTTAATGAAGATACATACGGTATTGGTTTTACTGATGGTAGCGGTCAGCTTGCGCAATGCCTGGCTCATCAGCCTTGCCTGCAGCCCCATTTTGCTGTCGCCCATCTCTCCTTCCAGCTCACCTTTGGGAACCAGGGCTGCAACAGAGTCAATCACTACCACATCCAGCGCGCCGGAAAGGATCAGCCTGTCGGCTATCTCAAGCCCCTGCTCGCCATAGTCGGGCTGAGAGATCAAAAGATTATCCACATCCACTCCCAGCCTCTGGGCATATGCGCTGTCAAAAGCATGCTCCGCATCTATGATCGCGCATACCCCTCCTTTTTTCTGGGCTTCGGCAATAATATGAATAGCGATAGTGGTTTTACCTGTAGATTCAGGACCGTAAATTTCAACGATCCTGCCCTTCGGCACTCCACCCACACCCAAAGCCGTGTCTAACCCGATAGAGCCTGTTGAAATAACTTCCATTTGCTGTTCACCTCTTTCGTTCATCATCATCACACTTCCTTTGCCGAAGTCCTTTTCAATCTTATCTATTGTAAGTTTCAGCGCCTTTAATTTTTCGTTATTTCCTGACATATATTGTAGTATTTATGTATTCAAAATTAGCTGTTGGCTGTAAAGATAGGGATAAACTTATTAACACTAATAAATTTAGCAATAAAAACTAAAATATTTTGTTTTTATACCGATAGCTCTCAGCAGTCAGCTATGAGCCAGGGATATCAAAAAAGCGCCTTGCGGGGCGCTTTTTTGATATTATGTATGCTTGTTAAATTCCCGCCTATTGTATCTTACTGTTGATATATTCTATCTGGGCCTGGATATCCTCGGGGTTGGAAGCTACATTTTTTAAGGCTGTTTTTTGCGTGGCGATCGTTTTCAGCAAAACCTGGTTCACGTAAGGCAACAGGTTCTGGCGGTAAGCCGCAGGAATTTCTTCACGCATTTTCACCAACGCGTCTACGGCTTTTTTAACCGATTCTGTTTCGGTAAGCTGTATGGCATAATATGCTACCGCATTGGCATTCTCCAATTTTTCCTGGCCGAAAGGCAGGGCGTTGTACCAGTTCAGCACATAGTCCAGGTCTTCCTGCTTACCGTTGCCGGCGAATACGGTACAGATAGCTTCTCCCAGCTTCCCTTTAACCGTTAAAGCCGATAATCTTTTCGCCTCCGTATATGCCTGCGCTTTATCAGCTTCATTCAGTGTTAATAACGCGGCGCCGGCTACACTGTAAGAAGAGTCATTCACGCTCCTTTGCACCAGTTCCCTGTATATAGGTTTATCGTACTGGCTTAATGCCATCAGGGCTTCGGCTCTTACCGTAGGTTTCTGGTCGCCTTTGGCTACTTCAAAAATGGTGGTTTCCACCAATTGCTTTACTATTTCTTTCTTAAAATCGAGCGACTGAACAGCCTGTATCCTCAAGCCATGATACTTATCTCTCAACGCTGTTTTCAGCAATTCTACCGCAGGCAAACTATCCTGCATACCGGCGCATGCGGTAATAGCTTCCCGGCGGTCTACATAGGTTCCTGCCACTTTATACAGGTGTATGTATTCGGCAAGCGACCTGCCTGTTTCCTGCTTTTCGGCCAACAAAATTTTATCACCGTCGAAATTTACAAGATCAGGCCTGGCAGTTACATTAAAAGTAAAAGTTTGTTCCCCGGATTGCACCCATACTTTATGGCGTACCTTATTGTTCCCATGATAAACATCTATGGCAACCGGTAATATGAATACGTTGCCCTGCTGTGTTTGCTTTACATTTACAGCCACTGTTTTACCGGCTTCGTTGTAGCTGTATTGTATGGCTAATTTAGGATGCCCGCTGCCGAAATACCACTGGTTAAAAAACCAGTTCAGGTCTTTACCACTTACTTCTTCCAGCGCCAGCCTCAACTGGTGCGCTTCGCCTGTTTTAAATTTATTGCTGGTTAAATACAGGTTCAATCCTTTATAAAAAGCCTCTTCTCCTAAAAAATTCCTCAGCATATTTAATATCCTGCCGCCTTTATTATAGCTCACCAGGTCGAACATATCTTCCCTTTCTTTATAATAAAAGCGCACCAAATTCTTTTTAGCTTCTTCAGGACTTCCCAGATACTGGTGCATGTCTTCATAGTTTTCCGCATCCCCCGCATCTTTGCCGTATTTGTATTCGTTCCATAATACCTGGCTTAAATTGGCGAACGATTCATTTACCGTAAGGTTGCTCCAGCTTTCGGCGGTAACATAATCGCCAAACCAATGATGAAAGAGCTCGTGCGCTATCGTACCCTCCCAGCTATTGCCATCCAGCAGTTGCCTGGAGTCCTGCTGGGCGTCTTCCTTATGCAATGTAGCCGTGGTATTTTCCATAGCGCCGCTCACAAAGTCGCGCCCCACCATTTGTGAATATTTGATCCAGGGATAGTTAACACCTGTGATCTTTTCAAAAAAGGAGATCATTTCCGGGGTATTGCCAAATATTTTTTTCGCAACGCCCGCGTATTCTTTTTCCACGTAATAGCTTACTTCCTTGCCTTTATACATTTCCTTCACTACGGCAAAATCTCCTATTCCTATAAAAAACAAATAAGGCGCATGGGGCAGATCCATCCTCCAGTAATCCGTGCGGGTTCCATCGGCATTTTTTTGCTGCTGCATGAGCTTACCATTGCTCAGCGTAACATACTTAGCAGGCACTACCAGGAAAAATTCCTGGGTGGATTTTTGATTGGGCTTATCAATAGTAGGGCACCAAACGGAAGTGCTTTCTGTTTCACCCTGTGTCCATACCTGTGTGGGCTTATTCTTTTCTTCGCCGCGCGGGTTGATAAAGTACAGTCCTTTATTATCCCTGATCGCCTCACTGCCTCCTTTTGCCAACTCATCGGGCCTGGCAATATAATCAATATATACCTTGTACTGTTCGCCGCGCTGATAGGTTTTATTCAGCTTTATTTGTAGCTGTTGCCCGTCGTATTTATATTTTAAAGGTGCTGTTACGGTACCTTTTACAAGCCCTACCGCTTTAATTTCCATTCCTTTTGCATCGAGCGTAAGCGAATCTGTGCTGTAAAAGTGCGGCTCCAGCGTTATCCATGCCTTACCATACAGGTATGACTTTTCATAGTCAAACCTTGCTTCCAGCTTGGTATGCACCAGGTTGTTTACTTTTTCGGCAGCGGCGCGGTATATGCCGGCAGCCGAACTGTCGGTTTGGGCATAAGAGTGCACAATCAAAGCTGAGAGCACAAATACTGCTGATAATCGGAATGCTTTTTTCACGAGTTAATTGATTTGATGTATAGAAAATTCATAAGACACATATATGTACGACCGGATGTTCTGCCAAAAATCAAACAAATATTATTGTTTATCATTCATTTACATTAACAAGTTGCTTATGATAACGACATTTACACTAAAAATTGTATTGTAATAACTGACAATGGGCAATTTATTGCATATACCATTGAAAAACACAATAATATCACCATTTATTACGATTATAAAGCGTAAAAATACTTGTGTAAGCGTGCAAATATTGGTTTTTTACACGAACGGCACATATGTAAGCTTTTAAGTAGCTTTGTAAAGTATTGATCTTTAGCCGGAAAGCCTGGCAAGAAAACCTATTTGAATGCGAAAACTGATACTTGTTTTCTTTATTGCTTTAATTGCTGAAGATGTATCCAGCCAGGGCGATCATTTCATTTATATCCAGGCAGATAATCAACAACCCTTCTATGTACGTTCCGGTTCAAAAACATTTTATTCCTCCGGAGAGGGATACCTTGTTATTCCCGGTCTGAGCTCAAATAATTATGAGCTGGTCGTTGGCTTTCCCGATGCGGGCCCTGTTACCGAATGGCGTTTTGACTGCACTATCGGTGAAAAAGATCTTGGGTTTATGCTGAAAAAGAAAGGAACAGCGGCGCCTGAGCTGATCAACCTGGGGCAGAAGGATGGTACTGCCGGCATAAAAATGCAGGTGAAAGAGGAGAAAAAAAACATCCTTAAAGCCCCGGTGCTTACAGGGAATATAAGTGATGACCCATTTTCGAAAATGCTGGCGGATGTAGTGAATGATCCCAGCATCAGGCAGCAGCCGGTAATCATTCAAAAGAAAACTGAACCTGTTGCAACAGCACCTGTAACGGCAGACAGCGTGGATAAGACCATTGCCGCCGCCCCGAAGCAGGATTCCGTTAACAGCCCGGCAAATGTAACTGCCATTACGGAAAACAAGCCGGTTCTTACAAAAGACAGCGTTCAAACCGCTATTGCAGTTGCTCCCAAAGAAAATAAATCAACCGCTTTAAAAGAACCCGTTGTAAAAACAGACAGCAACCTGGTAAAGGCAACAACCGCAAAGGCTGATTCAGCAGGCCTGGCTAATACCACTGCCGCCAAACAACCCGATAACCAGCCATTTGTTGTTAAGGAAATAAAAAAAGAAGAAAATACTACTGTCAATACAGTTCCTTCCGCTCCGCCGGTAGCCAAAACGGAAAACAAGTCTTTTGTACTGAAAGAAACCAGGTACACTTCCGACAAAACCAGCGTGCAGGACAGTACGCAAAATACATTGGCAGCACAGGAAAGTAAACCCCAACCTGTCCTTCCGGACACCCGGCCGAAAGAGGAGCCTGTGGCTGTAGCGGCAAATAACAAACCCGGCACAAACGATAGCAATGCTCCTCAAAAAACATTGCCTTTTGCAGTTCAGCCTAAAGAAGATCCGCAGGCAGTAAAAGAACAGGATGAACCGGGCGGGAAAACTTCCGCCACCGGTAACAGCAAGTCAACAGCGGCAACCGCTGCCCCGCCAAAAGAAGCGTCTTTTGCAGTAAAGGAATTGCCTGAAACCGATAATAAAGTACCGGCAACCGGCGATCAAAAAACATTACCTTTCAGCGTTCAGCCGCAACAGGAGCCGTTTGTATTGAAAGAAACCATTGGGGGAAATAACAGGCAACCAGATAAAACTTCAACAACTTCCACCCCGGTTAAAAATGTTGTTACATCATCTGTATCTATCAAAAAAACTTTGCAGCGCAGGAGCATTGATGGTATTGAGTTAATTTATGTAGATGAAGGGGAAAACGGGGCAAAAGATACCATCCGCATACTGATACCGGGAGCCCGGTAGCTGTTCAACCCAAAAAATTTCGCACAGGATCCAGGAATATACCGGCAGAAAAAAGAAGGCGCATGCGCCGGGACCGGATCGCATGCGCCTTATGTATGTAAATAAGCATCTATTTTTTGTCCCACCAAACCTTGCTCAAATAGCTGTCGCCGTTTGACATGCGTGCCGCGGCAGCATTGTACTCATCCGGGTTGCGAAAGCGCTCGGTACCGGAGTAAACGCCCCTGCGTGGTATCGCACCGTTTGTAACCCCCTGGCTGGGGCCTGGAACCAGCTTCGGATACCCGGTACGCCGCCATTCGGCATACGCTTCATAATGCCGCATAAACAGGCTGATCCATTTCTGTTCCATGATCTTTTCCAGTTGCTCTTCTTCAGTTCCCGAAAGTGTTCCTTCATTGCTGATATAAGTGGCAATATCCGTATCCGGTATATTATAGGGATCCACCTTCATGGCTGCTCTTATTCCTTCCTGGTAAAATGCTTCAGCATCGCCGGAAGTAAGTCCCGCCCAGCCCAGTAATGCCGCTTCGGCCTTATAAAAGCACAGGTCGGAGTATGCCATAAACAGGTATGGAAAAGTAAATTTCCTGTCGTTATAAATGGAAATGGTACCATAAGAATAATCATCCCTGTTGATGATCACATTCTGCCCGAGCGCTACTCCAAGCCCGCGGTAGATGGGAGTACCCGCTCTCTTCGAATTTTCGGTAGGTTCTGCGATCCTGGGAAGCCTGGGATCATTTTTGGCGAGCAGCATATCAATGAACGGAGCTGCTAACTGGTTGAGCTCTTTACTTCCGTTATACCCTCCTATTACAGGATGATACCCCAATGCAAAACCATCCTGGGGATTGGTAGGCATGTTGGCGTTGTCGGCATTGCTTGCAAATATTGGCCCCGCCAGCGCTTCTTCCACTGCTTTGCGCGACAATGCGGGATCTGCATAACGCAACCTGAAGCCCATCCGCAGCTTTAGCATGTTCCCGAATTTTTTCCAGGCGTTTACATTTCCCTTGTATACCAGGTCGGCGTTGCCGTACGACAGATCTGAAGCGCTCAGCCGGCTCATTGCCTGGTCGAGCTCAGAAAGCATGGACTTGTAGATAGTTTCCTGCGTGTCGTATTTAGGCGTTAATACAATGTCCGACTCAGGTAAACCGGTTTCGGAATAAGGAATATCTCCCCAGAAATCGGTCATTCTCTGCCAGATATACAATTCATTGATCTTTGCAATGGCCAGCTTGGTTTTGCCGGCTTCGGTTTCTTCCTGTCCCTTCAGCAGGCGGTTCCGTATCTGCGACAGGTTATGTATATATCCATAATGGGAAGCCCAGTGCCGGGTTTCATATATGTCCCTGTCTTCCAGGTACTGCGAGGGCGCCGAAAGATTCCCGCTGGCCCATTGTTCCACCCACGATCCTACCTGCCACCAGTTAGCACCTTCGGCCAACAGCCCGTTCAACTGCATGTTCGAAAGAATGTATTCAGGCGGAACAGTAGCAGGTTGTGTAGGAGAGATATTTAATTCTTCAAAATTTTTAGTGCAGGCCGACATCAGGATGACAAGGCCCAGAACAGCGACGCCTGTATGAAGGTTCCTGTATATTTTGATTACACTTTGTTTCATATTATAATAGCATTAATATTGTTAGGTATTGATGAATGTCCTGACTGTCTTATTAGAACCTTACGTTAATATCAACGCCAAATGTTCTCATCAGCGGAAGGGAATGTCCTTCCATTCCGAGTGTTCCTGTATTCACATTCACAGAAGCGTTTTCCGGTGAAAACCCGTCGGTATGACGCTCCAGGTAGCCGATATTTCTTCCGTACACAGCCATGGATGCACCTGAAAGCACTTTGGTGCCGGTAAACCATTTTGCAGGCAACTGGTAAGCCAGGCGTATTTCGCGGATGGCGGTATAGCTGGCATCATAGATGAACTCTTCCGCTACGGCAAACCCTTTGTCGGGAGACACCCTGTTCCAGAAAGCCTGAGCGGTTGTTGTTACCGTATTCTTTTCGCCTGTAGCTACCCAAACACCGTTCTCCAACCTGGCTTTAACGCCATCAACCAGCAAGCCGCCTTCCCGGCCTTCAAGTGTTCGCTTCGAAGTGCCGTAAGCAGCTTCCTGTACTCTTCCCTGTGAAAAGATCATACCTCCGCGGCGCATATCAATGAGGGTACTGAGTGAAAATCCCTTGTAAGAAAAATTATTGGCAAAGCCACCTGTCCATTTGGGATTCGCATTCCCTATTTCAAGTGTAGAGATTGATTTTACTACCGGAAGACCGTTCTCATCAATCAG
Source organism: Chitinophagaceae bacterium (assembly GCA_019638595.1). Classification (GTDB taxonomy): domain Bacteria; phylum Bacteroidota; class Bacteroidia; order Chitinophagales; family Chitinophagaceae; genus Agriterribacter. The sequence goes on along the minus strand of JAHBTJ010000039.1, from coordinate 23,953 downwards.
CCTGTTACCCTTATCATCACGGGCATAGGCATAATCTGCCGCATTGAGCACACCAAATGGTTTACCGGGTACAGCCGTTATGCGGATGTTCCTGTCTGAACCCACAAGGAATTCCGTAACACCTTCAATAAGCTCCAGCACCTTGTTGCGGTTAGCCGCAAAATTGAAGCTGGATTCCCATTTAAAGCCATTATCCAGCTTAACTGGCGTGCCGGATATCAGCAACTCAATTCCTTTGTTCTGGATACGACCGGAATTGGTAAGCTTGGTGCTATATCCTGTAGACTGCGCAATGGTAATTGGTAATATCTGGTTGCTGGTAATTGAATAATAGTAAGTGAAATCAATCAATAACCTGTTTTTCAAAAACCGTAATTCCGCACCCACTTCATAAGAAGTCTTTAATTCATTCTTCAGGTTAGGATCCGTAATTACATCCGTATAACCGGCCAACGGCTGGTTCTGGAATGTATTTGCATTCAACCCGAAATAACCTACTGTATTATAAGGGTCGCCCGACCGGCCAGCCTGTGCCCAGGAACCGCGTATCTTGGCATAATCCAGGAAAGCGCTATTGATATTGAGCGCGTCTGTAAGGATTACGCTTGCCCCAACAGAAGGATAGAAAAACGAGTTGTTCTTAACAGGCAGGGTAGACGACCAGTCATTCCTAGCAGTCACATCAATGAAATATATATTCCTGTACCCGAAGTTGGCTGCACCGTACACGGAATTAATATCATATTCGGACACCTCCAGGCCGGGCGTGTTCAATAGTGTTTTTCCAATGGCATATAACTTAGGAATACTTAACTGGGTGCCTGTATTACCGGTAAGGCGATAACGGTTTTTCTGATGGTTGGCCCCGAGGTTCACAAAATAGGAGAACTCCCCTATATCCCGCGAAGCGGTGATCAGCACATCAGCATTTTCGACTTTATTATACACATTGTTTTCAAAAACCCTTCCTGTTTGCTGTATCCTTGTGCCAACAGCATCCCAGCCATACTGGCGTTCGTAGTAAAAATCAGTTCCATATCTTCCCTGCACACTTATACCTTTGGCCAGTTGATAGCTTAGCTTAGCATAAGCGATCAGGCGATCGCGTTGATCTTCGTTATGACTGTTATTGATCGTCCAGAAGGGATTTGAAGTAACGGAGTTGCTTTCAAATATTTTTTCTCCGCCTACAAAGAACGCTGCGCCACCAATGTCCCGGGTTTTTTGTATGTCCTGGGCAGTATATTCATACCTCCTGAGCCCGTCCATGCTAAGGCTCCTGGGGATATACAGGAAACGATATACCGGGTTCTGCCCGTCATCGCCCAGGTGCGGCCTGTTCACTACATCCTGCCTGATATAATTGGCTTTCACATCCAGGTTCAGCCCTTTAGCGATGTCTGTTGAAATTTTTATGGTCGCTGAATTTCTTTTAAGCGTATTGGTAGGCTGAAAGCCATCGTTATTCAGGTTGGTAATAGAGGCATAATACGTTGTTTTCTCTCCACCGCCATCAACGCTCAGCGTATTCATCAACATTTTTTCGGGCTGAAAGAAAGCGGTATACGGATTTTCTATCGGTGAATAAGCGGTGGTATCTCCCCACATATCTTCTATAAGCTGCCCATTCATTTTCGGCCCCCAGCTCCCGCGACTGGTTGGATTCCTGCCGCCACTCATTTTGGGTATGCCACCGGTTAAAGCCGGATCGTAAGGCACTACACTGCCATCTGCCTGCCTGTAAAATGTGAACTGGCCATTGAAACCCTGTCCGTACACATTTTGGTAATCCGGCTGCACCAGCGCATTGCCTACGGAATAGCTTCCATCGTAACTGATATTGGGCTTACGGTTACGGGAACCCGATTTGGTAGTAATGATCACCACTCCATTAGCGCCCAATTGCCCGTAAAGGGCGGCTCCGTTAGGTCCTTTCAGCACAGTTACCGATTCGATGTCATTAGGGTTAATATTGGATATGCCGTCTCCGCCATCTACACCGGTAGCAAAGGTTTGCGAACCGAGACTCCGCCTGTTTGAATTATCAATTGGCACACCATCAATAACATACAGGGGTTGTGAGTTGCCCGAGAGTGAGGAGTTTCCGCGTATGATAACACGGGAAGCGCCTGACATGCCTGCCGCGGAAGAGGTTACCTGAACGCCGGCAACCTTTGCAGAAAGCGCCGAACCCAGGTTGGTTTCTTTCGAATTGGCAAAATCCGACCCCTTCAATTCACCGGTGGCGAAAGTCAGCGCTTTTTTATCGCGTTTGATGCCCAAAGCGGTCACCACTATCTCCTGTGAGCTTGTAACTGCCGGTTTTAAAACGATCCGCAGGAAAGTTTCTTTTGAAACCGGTATCTCAACAGTTTCATGTCCCACATAGGAAATCGTTAATGTTCCCGCAACATCGGGCAACTGAAGAATAAAGTTGCCATCGGCATCCGTTGTAGTACCCCTCTCCGTACCCTTCAGTTTTACAGAAGCTCCTGCCAGGGGGTTACCCGCTTCATCTTTTACATTTCCCTGTATAGTGATGGGGGGCGGGGGCAGCGTAACTTCATCGCGTACAGAAGGAACAGGCTGCGGTTCCTTTTCTCTTACAATAACGGTATTATATTTTATTTCATACACGAGCGGCTGTTCCTTAAAACAGATCTTCAATGCCTCGGTAAGCTCCATGTTTTGTATGTTGAGTGAAACGGAGCCGGCTTTTTGCACTATCTTTTTTTCATAGAAAAAAGCGTAGCCGGTTTGCTTTTCAATCAGCCTGAACACTTTTACCAGGGAAATGTTCTTTTCAGCGATGCTTACTTTCTGTGAAAAAGATTTTGCATTAAGATTAAGTGTGAATGCGAGGATTAAAACTGCAGTCAGTTTCATAATCAACAGCTTTTGAGTAAAAGGCTTACCATAGCGCCCGGGAGCTTGGTAAAACGGTCTTGAATCCATAAATTTGGAATGTTTGGGTTAAAAAATTTAAGTCTCACAGTTTGAATTTTTTGAACAGCCCGATCAAATCGCCGGGAATGTTGACCGCATTTCCGGTTTTGCTTTCGGCTTCCAGGTACATTACTTCTTTTTCATATCAATTACAGTTTTGGTTATGCAATGAAAGCTTTTATTGTTTTTCGTAAGGCGTTACAAATACATGCTTCCCGTCTATCCTGAAGCGGACTTTATGAGTGGCTTCCAGTATTTCCAGCAACTGTTCTATATTATTTTCCCGCTTAATTTTTCCCGAAAGCCCTATTTCAGGAACATTTTTATCGTAAGTAATACTGATATCATACCACCGCCCTATTTGCCTCATAATGGCTTTTACATCCGTATTGTCGAACCTGAACTCGCCATTCTTCCATGCCGTAACACTTTCAATATCCACATCAGTCAATACTTTTATTTGTTGGCCTGCTTTTGTTACATGCACCTGCTGGCCGGGCCGCAACTGCACATTTTTTTCCTGCATGTTTAATTTTACAGCGCCTTCCAGCAGGGTGGTATTGATCTCTCCTTCTTCATCGTAGGCCATTATATTAAAATGTGTGCCCAGCACTTCAACAATGCCCCCCTTGCCGGATGCAGTATTGATTGTTACATAAAACGGTTGTTTTTTTCCACCGGGTAATTTGCTTTGGGCGATCTCAAAATAACCTTCGCCGGTCAGCTCCACTTTCCTGTCAGCGCCGTTAAAGGATGTGGGAAACCGAAGGGAGGATGCTGCATTCAGCCATATTTTGCTGCCGTCGGCCAATACCACGGCATACTGTCCTCCACGGGGTGTAGTAATTGTATTATATACTACTGCGTTGCTGCCGGTATTGCCCGATGTATAATTTATTTTTCCTCCCGTTTTTATCACTTTCACATTTCCCTGAAGCGCTACATCCCCGTTCCCTGCTTCATTTAAATCAATTACAGCGCCATCTGCCAGCGTCAGTGTAGCCCTGTCTCCCCCGGGTACTATAATGCTGCCCTTTCTTTCAGTTGCCACAGGAGGAGGCGTTGTTTGGCGGCTGTTGCTAACATAAAAAAATATGCCTGTAAAAAGCAATAGTAAAATAACTGCCGCGGCGGCATGGAAGGATCGTTTTTTATAAAAGGGAACAAAAGCGCCGGCACTTACCTTTTTCAGCAGCTCCATTCTTATGCGGTTACTCCATCCGGCAGTTTCCGGCAAACCGCCTTCCTGCAGGGAAGCTTTATAGGTAGCCTGCAATTGTTCAAGCAGCAGGCGGTTGGAACCGTCTTTGCCGGTATAGTCGAGTATTTCCTCCACTTCTTCCCGCGTGCACCTGTTATCAAGGTAACGGAGCATCAGCTCCCGGTAATATGTGCTGTCTTTTTTCATCCGTTGGGATAACCCTGTTTACTATATAAATCCCTGAAAGAGACGGAAGGGTGGGTGGGGGCAAAAAAAAGTTTCGGGTTTATAGTTTGAAGTTTGTGTGTGCTGGTTGCAGGTTCCAGGTTGCGCTTGTAACTGTAATCATTGATCAACCAACCTATAATATACGTACAAAATTTGTATATTTATACGTATTAAATGTATGCGGTATGGATAGTAAATTAACATTAAAGCTAAACGAAACGGTGATTGAGCGTGCCAAGCGGTACGCTTCAAATAAAAAAATAAGCTTATCAGGATTAATAGAAAACTATCTTGATTCATTAACAAGTGATCAAAATAATGACTTTGAGATTTCGCCATTTGTAAAAAGTATCTCCAGTGGAAAAAGTATCCCTGCAAACATTGATGACAAAAAAGCAAGAGAAAAATACCTTGACTTTTTAGACAAAAAATATCAATAGAGATGCAGCGGATCTTTTTGGATACAAATATTGTTATTGACTTTCTTGGAGAAAGAGAAAGTTTCTATGAGCCGGCGGCAAAAATCCTGACTTTAGCAGACCAAAAGAAAATTAAAGTGTATACTTCTCCAGGTTCAGTTTCAAATACTTACTACCTGCTCTCAAAATATGAAAATGCTAAAGTTGCACTTGAAAAGATGAGGAAATTCAAGTTGATTTGCAGCATATCAATTATGGATGATAAAGTAATTGAAAAAGCGATCAATTCCGGCTTTAAAGACTTTGAAGATGCTATGCAGTATTTCAGCGCCATTGCAACAAACTGTGATGTGATCATTACGCGAAATGAAAAAGACTTTAAAAATGCATTAATTCCGGTAATGGATACAGAAAGCTATCTTCAAAGGTTTAAAAAATAACTGCGCTGCAAAATAACAGGATAAGGGTGATCTCATCATACCGGTAGAAGTATTGCCGGATGTCCTGCATGGCCTTGATCATGTGCTCCTTTACGGTATTGCGCGAAATACCCAGATCATTTGCCACTTCATCGTAAGTTTTATTATTGTGACGGCACAGCTTAAATACTTTTTGCCTTTGTGCCGGTAACCGGTTGATGGCATTATCCAGCAACTGCTGGTATTGCTGCCATTGAAAGTTTTTCTCCGGGTCGTTAACCTCAACAGCAGACCGGATCAATATCCTGCTGCGCAGCTTTTCATCCCTCGAAATTTTTTTCAGCAGCTTAAAGGCCTTATTACGGCTTATACGATACAGGTAGGCTGGAAAAGACTGCTGCGGCTGAAGGCGATGCCGTATTTCCCATATTTTTAAAAAGGTTTCCTGGATAATATCTTCTGCCAGGTCCGGCAGCTTTACAAAGCGGATCAGCCAGTTATACATTTTTACATGATACCTGTTATATAATTCAATATATGCCGCGGCATCATTTTGGCGCAAGCGCTGTATCAGCAAAAAATCGTCGTGGTTGTTTTCTCCCGGCAATTGCAGTATTAGTTTTGAGCAATAAAATTAGTAAAAATAGAGGTAATGAAACGCAGGGTGCATTCCAAATTGTCGCAGGCGGGTGACGACACCCGCCTGTAGCGTCCGCTACCAGTCGGTGTCTCACCGACCGGAAAATTATACAAGGCGCGACAATTTGGAATGCACCCTGAAATGCACCTCAGCCGGAAGGGCATAACATATAAAAGTACGGTTACTTTGAGTATGAAGCATTTGCCCTTGCACCATTACTGCTAACCTATTTTACTGCCTTAACTCAAACTACCTCAGCCACTCTTTATACTGTATAGCCCACTTAAGCAGGGCATTATTACCATCTTTCAAACCCAGCTTACGGCAAATGCTGTGGCGGTGGTTTTTAATGGTATAAGGACTTAAAAACAGGAGGGAGGCTATTTCCCGGCTTGTTTTGTTCTGTAAAATCAGCCGGATGATCTTCCGTTCGGTCTGGCTGAGCATTTGATGAAGCGGTGTAGTATCACAGATCCTGCCTAATTTTTTATTGGCTTCAATCAGCGGCCATGCCAGCTTTAAGGCCGCAAAAACAGCCGCTTCATCCACCGGTTTAATAATGTAATTCAAAGGCTGGTACAGCAATGCCCGCTCAATAATCGCTTTGGATTGGTAAGAGGTTATAAAAATCACTTCAAACACAAATTGCTGCCGCAGGTTTTCTACCAGTGTAATACCGTCTCTCTCCTCTTTCAGGTTTATATCGCATAAAATAAGGTGGGGTAAGAACCGGGGCATGGTATCTTCAACTTCTTTTTGGTTAAGGGCGATAGCGGTGCTGCACCCAAAGTTGGCGGTGAGCTGCTGCTCTATAAACCGGGCTATGATAATTTCGTCTTCAATAATGAGTATGCGCATTTATACCAGGTTGGGAAAGTTGAGAAAATAACTAAAGCCGTTGTGCCGGCTGATACCATAATGCCCCTTAAGCTGGCGGGTGAGGTCAGCAATAAGGGTCAGTCCAAAAGTATTACCCGGCTGAATGCTGATGCCTTTACCGTTGTCGCGGTAATTCATTTTCCAGTGGTTATCCGCGTTCAGGATCTCAATGCTTATCTGCGGTTGTGGCTGCTCCACAAAAGCGTGCTTATAAGAATTAGTAATAAGCTCGGTAACGATCAGTCCCAGGCATAAGCCGGTTGTTGCATCCAGGATCAAAGTGTCATCTATCGTAAGCCTGATATCAACCGGCGCCGATTGTGCAAACATTTTTTTAGAATGCTCAACGATGTCGGCAATAAATGTTGCCGGCAAAATGGTTTTATTGCCCGGGTTGTTACCGGGATTAAGGCTGTCGTTGACCAGCATCATGGCTTTGATACGGGCTACATTATCCTTCAGTATACTGCCGGCGTATCCATCCTTGCTGCCCGCCAGTTGCAGGCTGTTAAGACTGTACAGCAACTGCAGGTTGTTTTTTACGCGATGGTTCAGCTCATTCATCAGCAATTCAATATGCCTGTTCCGGTGGTTCAGCTCAAGCGTGCGCTCGGTTACGCTTTCTTCCAAAAGCTGGTTCTGGTGTTGCTGCAGTTGGGTAAGCTGTGCCAGGTACAGCGTTTTATCTTTTTCATTTTGCCAGAGCTTGCCGTTGATACCGGTTAAAAAAAGCAGGCTTACCGATACCAGCAGACTGCCTGACAGGATAGCAAATGAACTAAATGCAGCCTCGCCGACAACAAACAGCGCGAGCGTAACAAACAGGGCTACCACCAGGTAAAGAATAACACCGTAAGCTAAAAACCGCTCCTGCTTATCAAGGCTTTTCCACAGCAGCAGCACACGCAACAGATAGACAACCTGTATAATAAAAAAGCAGCCGTTCACCTGGCTCATTATTCTAAAATTGCCGGTGTAATGATGAATAAGAAACGACAATATGGAAAGCAGCAGGATGGCGTATAAAACAGCTTTGCCCAGGCGATACAACTGCTGATTTTTTTCTTTCACTTTCCAAAAGTCCAGTATCAGCAGATAAAGCCCTGCCAAAGCAAGGTGCAAAAAGTGAATGGTAAACCGCCAGCCAAAGTCGGGGTTCGAGGGAAAAAACCAGTCGATAAGATAACGGTTCAGCGCAAGATTGTACAGCATCAGCCCGGTTATGAAAACACCCAGCCACAGGTAGGGCCGGTAGCGGGTGATAGCCCAGGTGATCAGCACGTATAGCAATAACAGCAATGCAGCTCCCTGGAACCAGAAATCTACCAGTTCCCGCTGCTGCCTGGCCCTGGTAAAACGATAGAGGTCGTTCAGCTCAAAATTAAATACAGGCTGGTATTGCTTGGTGTGGCGGCTGCGGATAAGCACCCGGTATGTGATACCTGCATCCAGCCTCAGTTGAAAATGAAACCGGCTGTCGCCGGGATTTATTTGTTCTGCCGGCCTGAAAGCGCCCGCCCGTTGGTGTGTGGCTACCGCGCCCGGCGTGTCCGGCATAATATACAGATCGGCATAGGTAAGGTGTTGAAACGACAGGGCTGCATCAGCTGCATCCGGGCTTTTGATGCGGGTAAAGAGCCAAAAGACACTGCCGGGTTTTTCGGACTTAAAACCTGCAATGGATGTAAACAGTCCGGGGTTGGCAAAAAGGGTGTCGGGGGTATAAACGGCTCTGCCATCTTCTGCAATACCGAAATAGGGTCGCATGGCTACCGGAGATGCTGCCGGGTTAAAAATAATACTGTCGGTTGCCGCACTTAACTTACCGCAAAACAGAAATAGGTATAAACTGAGTGATGCAAACTGTTTCAACATATTATAATGTTGCCCTGAATGATCAAAAGCTGATTCGTTTGATGAATGAAATGATTAAACTCTTCATCACGTGGAATTCTAATCATCAAAGATCACATTCGTCCATTAAAAACATGCACATTTATGAATGAAAAATAAAGAGGAAATATAAGCCGGAAATGTGATGCGTGAATAATTATTATTAATGTGCTGCAGCAGGCTACAGGTATACACTTAGCAATGTGTTCAAATTAGAACCCCGGGGTCTATTTTTCTCCGTAATGTCTGTGAATATCTTTGTTTTGTCTCTAATTATTCCATGATATATGAAAAATCTCTTACTGGTTGCCCTGCTGGCAACCGCATATACTGCTTCTGCCCAAAACATAGGAATTAATACCAATGTCCCCGGCTCTACTTTGCACGTTGTTGGACAACCCGCCATCACTACCGTGGCAGACGGAATAACCGTGCCATCGCTTAGCGGCGACCAGCTAAAGGCAAAAGATGCCACTTACATCGCAGCACAAACCGGCACAACACCCATCGCTATAAAAGTGCAGGTTAGAAGATCACCGGGCGATGATTACATCAACTTTAATGGAACGAACGGCACATTAATCATCCAAGAAATAGCCAGGTAATGAATCAAACTATAGTCTTAATCAGCATGAAAAAAACAGTTACACTTTTATTGGTAGCAGCGGCATTTACCGCATCGGCACAAAATGTAGGCATTAATACTTCAACCCCCAAAGCAACTTTAGACGTGGTTGGTTCACCGGCTACGGCCGCAGAGCCCGATGGCTTTATGGCGCCGCGCCTTACCCGGGCGCAACTGATCGCCAAAACCGGCTACGGGGCAGACCAGAACGGGGCAATAGTTTATGTAACCGACCTGAGCGGAATCGTTAATACTGCCACGGCAGCGGTAACACAACCGGGGCATTATGTTTTCAATGGAACGGTGTGGAATGCCTTTGCCATAAAAAAATCAATATCAGCTTATGTAAATGCCGGTGTGGCGGTTACCCTGGGCAATCTCAACGTAAGAATGTCCGCTTCCGGCAACAGGTCGCTGGACATATCCTTTACCAATGCCGTAGCGGCTGTAAGCGGCGTAGGCTTGAATAAATACAGAACTACTTCTCCCACAGCAGGAGGCGGATTTATCAGCGTGAGCGGATATCAAAGAAACAGCACTTCAGATGGTACAAATCATTGGACAGCCGGTACCTGGAGAAGATGGCAGGCGGATGCCGATTTTCCTATACATGGGTCTTCGCAGGAGATACTGATAAACGATGATACCAATAAAATAACCTACCGGGTTACCATGATTGTGGGTTACGGGTACAACAACAATGTTATCAGCATTGAGCAATTGTAAATACAGGAAGAAAAGTTGCTCATAAAAATACAATATCCTCAATGAAGAAACTACTTACACTTACAGCATTATTAGTATTATCAGGCAGTGCAATATACCAGGATGTCAGGGCGCAGGTATTATACAATGACGCTGCACTTTTTATAAATAACGGCGCCAGCTTGTATGTTGGAGGTGATTTTACCAATACTGCTACGGCCAACTTTAATAATAATGGAACAGCTACCATTACCGGCAACGTCACTAATGACCAGGTAATAAGCTCCTATACCGGTAAAATTATTTTCAATGCCGGTACCACACAAACGCTCAGCGGTGCGGCAGCAATTTTTACTAAAGATTTTGAAATTAACAATGCGGCAGGCATTATCCTGAATACAACGCTAAAAGCAGACGGCACGGTTACCTTTATCAACGGCATCATTACCGCCGCTGCCGCCATTACGCCTTTATGGTTTACGGCCAACGCCACGCACACCGGTGCAGCCGATGGCGCCCATGTAAACGGATATGTGGTCAAAGAAGGTACAGGCACTTTTGCCTATCCCGTAGGCGATGGCGCCAGGTACCAACAGGTAAGGGTAAGCGCCACTGCAAACGCAACCGGTATACAGGTAAAATATAATCCCGCCGATGCCGGTGCTGCTCCCTTTGGCACTACCGGGGCATCCGCTACGCCGTTGCTATATTATAACACCAACGAATACTGGGACATCCACCCGCTAAGCACCGCCACCGGCACAGTAACCATTTATTGGGATGACTACAACAATGCAGGTATTGCCAATACAGCTCACTTGTCGGTAGCCCACAAAAGCGGCGCCTTTTGGCTCAATGAAGGCGCCGCAGGCCTTAGCGGTACGATAACTGCAGGTAGTGTTACCAGCGCTTCGCTAAGCAACTGGAGTCCCTTTGCACTGGGCAGCATCAACAGCTTATCAACACTGCCTGTTCGCTGGTTGGGTATAAGTGGCAGTATCACTACTTATAAGCAGGCTTTGATAAGCTGGCAGGTAAGTGAGCTCAATGTAACGACCTACCAGGTTGAAAAAAGCACGGATGCCCGGCAGTTTGTAACCATCGGACGATTGAACAGCAAGGGCGATGGCAACAATAGCTACAGCTTTACAGAAGCGGATCCGTTCATTGTTAATACTTACTATCGCATCAAACAAACGGATATGGATGGACGTTATACCTATTCACCGGTCATCAGGCTGCAAACCACCGGTGCAATAAGTGATGTGATAGCGGTATACCCGGTACCTTTTACAACCGGTTTTACCCTAACCAGCAACAAAGCGCAGAAAGCTAATCTTATCAATGCACGGGGGCAGGTACTGCGGAAGATACACCTTGGCGCAGGCGCCAATTACATCCATGCTGCGGAACTTGGAAGCGGTGTTTATTATCTTACCACAGAAAACGGCAGCACCTACAAACTGGTGAAACAGTAGACGGGAGAAAGTCAGGGATTTCGCTTTTAGAAAAAAGATCAGTGGCGATAGTATCACCTTTGAGTGCTGTAATAGTAATAAAACACTCTTGCCGTCATTCCGCTCCCGAACGAACGACATTACCTTTGGAGTATAACATTACTTTAAAAGCGAAATCCCCGGGGAGAAAGTAGGAAACCTTTATTAATTATAGTGTACGCTTACCTTTATGCGCAATCGTAACTTTTTCATCATCGTCATCATATACATCCACAAAACTACCGGATATGGTATGACCGTTAACAGTACCAATGACAACATCCCTGCCCTGACCGAGACGATTAGCATCAACTAAATTGTTTCCCGACATATAATCTGTATCAGTTTGAGCCTCTCCGGGAAACCCGTCTTCTGCCACAATACCGCTCCATGTGCCTCCCCCGCCTTTTCTTGTAACCAGGAAGTTATAGGTTCCTTCCTCTGTCCAGTCGCCGGTAATGGTATAAGCGCCTTCATAGCATTCCAGCAAAGCATCCGAAGTTTCTTTTGCTACAAGGAAAACAGCATCAGGATGCCCCGGTATGTCAGCCTCAATAATTCTGGGGTTTATTCCCCCTTTGTCTATATGAAAACGTATAATTACAAGATAGCCGTTCAGTGTTCCGGTCAGGGATGCTTCAAAATCAGCGCTTAAATCTATCTCAACTGCTTCACAAGTCAGGTCAGCCACCTTTCCGTCAATTACCATAGTTCCTGTAATGGTATTAGTGGTATTCTGAATATCGAAAATCAGGGTTCCGGTAGAACCGATCAATACGCCTTTATAAATTCCTTTGGTAAGCGTATTATTCGCAGCAACCGCTATAGGTGCCGAAGCGCAGGAAGTGCAGGTATAATCGTCATCCTTGTCCTCTTTGTTGTCTTTGCTACAGGAGAAGGTGACAATAACAGCCAGTAAGACCGGGATTATCTTTAGCGGCGATAGTTTCAATTCTTGCATCATTTGTTGTTTTAATTATAATAAATTCTGAGTTGCGCCGGGTTCTCGCTCTTTTCACAGTTGCCTGTTCATTACCGCTATGGCTGTTGAGGTGAGGTACCGTCTTCATCCGAATAAATATTAATATCTCCATTAGATAATTTGATGGTCGCTAATTTCACATTTTTCAGTGCATTTCCGTCTTTAGTGCCCGATATCAATTGGGCATAAGCAACGCCTAACATATCGCGATGGCGGCAAATGGTGAAATTATTCCCGGAGCCGACTATAACAGGATCGCTCAAATTATAGGGTGCATTTCCTTCACTTGACATTGAAACAAAAAGACCACCTCCGTTTTGGTCGGTCATAATAGTTAGCGTAAATCCATCCGCGTTAACAGAGGAGAGCGTTTCCGAATAGCTGCTGGCATCATGTTTCAAAGGAGCCACTAAATATTTCCCACCGATTTCATAAGCCGATGCATTGTTGCCTGTGTATACCGTAAAATCCATTGTTTTTACTTTGTCAAGATGAGCCTGTGTTACGATGGCTACCATCTTTTCCGAGGCTGTTTTTTTGTCATCGTCATTGTCTTCGTTGTTATTATTATCGTCTTTGCTGCAGGAGAAGGAGACAATAACAGCCAGTAAGACCGGAATTATCTTTAGCGGGGATAGTTTCAATTTTTGCATGATTTGTTGTTTTAGTTATTATGAATTTTAAGTCGTGCCGGGTTTACTCTCCACGCAGTTGCCTGTTTGTGAAGCCCCCTCGGGAAGAAAAAGATTTTGGTTGTTACTGTTTTAATAATTGAATGACTTTACTCCGGATTCGAAACACCGTCTGTATCCGACCAGAGGTCGATATTTCCTTCCTCCACGCACAGGGCGTCCGGATTGAGCGCATCAAGACCAATATTGACCATTTTGACGTTTTTCAACACATTACCGTCTTTGGTGCCGGATATCAGCTGCATATAGTTATATCTGAAATTACCGGAACATGCATCCATACGAATGTATCGGCAAACGGTAAAATTGTTGCCCGAACCCATTATCCAGGGCTTGCTGTTCTCGAAACCTTCGTAGTATCCCTGGTACGAAACGTTGATGGAGGTGGCTGTTTGGTTGGAGAAACTTGCGGCAAAACCATTTTCGGTGGTATAACCCGGAGCTGTTCCTATTCCCGGAACATACGCGTTGTCGGCATCCAACCGCCAGGGCGCAAAACGGTAGGTGCCGGAAATATCAGGAGGATTGTTGCCCGCATAGATGGTAAAACCCATCTCCTTTGCTTCGTTAAGACAGGCTTGTGATACAACGTCTGTCAGCTTGCCATCGTTTTCTTCTTTTTCCGGGTTGTTTTCTTTTTTACAGCCGATAAGTAAAAAGCATGCCCAACATGCAAAAGATAAAAGCGTAAATGACCCTGCTGGTTTCCGACCGTACATAATATGATGTATTTAGTACTAAATCGTATAACCCCTGAAAAGGTTAACAAAAGACGGGATATTTTTTGATGGCAAAGAAACCGGGATTGTAAAGAAAGTTGAGAGGTATAGCCAGGCAGGCTGCTTCATTTAGCCGCCTGGCACCCGGGTAACGCAACCTGGCTAAAAGCCTGCTCTGTAAGCTTCATGAAATGTATTCCCATTCTTTAATCACCTCATCGCTGTTTGTTGCGCCCCCAGTTTAGCTTACCACTTACCTGATTTACCTCCTATCACAAATTTTTGATCTCCCAGCTATGAATATAATGCGCCTGCGAATAGATACCGGTAGACGATGTTAGGCCAAGATAGCAACCGCTGTCCAGTCCCAATACTGTTGTAAGATCAATATCCTTTTCTATAACAATCGAGCCATCCAGCCATACCTTTATCTTTCTATTCCTGTATTGCACTTTTACAGTATGAAACAGCCCGTCTTCCAGCAGTGGGATGTCCTTATTGAATGCGATCCTGTAAGGTTTTCCTGTTCCATTAGGCTCTTTGCCGTTCGTATGTATGGCTACGTGGTTGGTGCTTTCATCTTCATCATTCCAGTCCAGCGAGGAATCAAACTCAATAGCCACGCTGGCAGGCACCCCATTATATCCCAACTTTCCGGCTCTGCCCGGATAAGTATTCCCTATAGCATCCGGTATTTGCTTTGCAACTACGAGGGCAAGACCGTCGCCACCACCATTTGCCGACAACCCGAAGCGGAAGATGAAAGAAGTTTCAAAATCTGCCGGGACCACTTTTGTATTATAGGCCTGCCCGGCAATATAGCTAAGGTTGCGGGTTAGCCGGATGCTGTTGTCAACAAAAATGGCGTCATTCTGTAAAGCAATATCACTCATCTTCAATGGAGGAAAATTGATACCCTTTACCTCGGCTATGGCATTGGCGGCACTCTGTGCTACCGAAGGATCCCCGGAAGTATACACATCCACGATACAACCGCTTAGAAATGGCTCGTCCTGTATGCCCGCTGCTCTGCATTCCTGCTCTGCCCATGTATATTTCTCCATGTCAAATGCCACCGTACTTTTAGGCAGATCCCTGCGGGTATAACCTTCTGTATTTTTGCCTGCTTCATAATAGAATAAAGAATTGGCCTGTTGAATACGCCAGTCGTCTGCAAACTTCGGATACAGCTCATCGTGTTTCTTTTGGATCCTGCTGCCATCGCGTAACACCAGGTCGTTATCCGGGTTACCGTCATAGTTACCCATCAGCCCCTGCATCTTTTGCTTCCTGTTGTCGGTTAAACGTAAATGATAATCCAGGTAGGGCAGGCTGGTAACGATCAGCACTACCTGGTCGCCGGCCGCATGCTGTATAATGATGCGATCATACTTTGGTGTAGTTTCCTTTTTTATAAAGGCGTTGCCGGTAAGAGGTATATGGCTAAACTGAAGTGATTGCTGCATATTATTGATCCATAATTTTTTTTCCTCCGCAGCATAACACACCCTATCCTTTCCTGTTTGTACAGCGATAGCGGTATTATAAGTCGTTTGCGGGTTACTGACATAAGGGTTGCCCTGCCTGACCTGCACTTCAAAATTATCTGTCAACGATTTTGCCGCTATGAACTCACCCACCCCGTGGAAATCATACAAAAATCCATCTGAAGTAATCAGGTGCGGGTCGCCCCAACCTACGCCTGCATCGCGGGGAGGCAGTTCCGGCAATGGCGGCGGATCGTCATCTTCCTTATCACATTCTTTCTGCCCCGCACCTTGCGCAGCATAAGCTACCAACCCCGGTAAGCTGCCTTTAGCCATGCCTCCCAGGTTTCCGCCAAAAGTATATGCTTCTCCAAAACCAGACAGCGCATTGGCATGATCCTGGGCAGACATACATCCGAAAGCCGGGTTGCCATCCATCATGTTGGATAGCGCCCCGGCAGCACCTGAACAACTCTGGTACGTATTATAAGCGCCCCACAAAACCGCTACGGGCCCGCCCATGCCCAGTCCGGCAGCACCGATAAAGCATCCTGCAAGGTTACCGCCCAGGTACAGCAGATCGGCTTTACTGGGATGATTTTTATAGTTCCCGTTTTTTTGGCGTTCTTTTATCCCGTCTGACAGGTCGTAGAAATTATCCGGCAAAGGCAGGTTTGATTTTTCCCATAATACTTTTCCGCTGCCTGTTTCTTTTACGCGAACACCACCTGTTTTGGAAGGTATATCAATATCATAGTACTCAATCGTGTGGCCGGTAGAGGTAGTGGTCTTCTTTGGAATGAAGTTTTCATCCAGCTCATGCGAAAGCCACTCATCATTTTCCACAAAATTTTCTATGATAACTTTTATGGAGTCCAGTTGCCCGTCTTCATCCTTCGGACCAAAAGCGGCATATTGTTTTTTATCGATCGGATCGTTTACAATAAAGCCGATAGACTTGCCGGGGCCTACAATGTCGGTAATAAAAAATATATCGGGCTGTGTATTTTCCGGTGGTGTGGAAGGAGTGTCTTCTATTTTTTTATTACACCCGGACTGTAGCACGCACATGGCAAAAGCAAATCCAAATGTTACACTTCTCCAACGAATCATTAACAGATACTTTAAAAACATAGTTAAATTATTCATCCATTTCCTGGTCATCAAAAAAATATCCGGCGTACTATATATGCTGTCCGGCTGGTTCCTGTATTACTAAAAGACTACTCTGTAAGCTTTATAAAATTGCATTCCCCTTCTTTAATCACTTCATCTCTTTCATCCCATTCATCAATTTCCTGACCGTTTAAAATTTGTTTAGCATACCAGGAATGTGTGCCGGCTGGAAGATTTACGTTTATCACGTTAATGCTGGTGGGAGTACCACACTGCGGCTTTTCAATATGGGTAAGGGTTATTTCCCCCGACTGTTTGCCATCTACATAAATTTTTATCGCGTCAAACTTTGCATTGTCCAGGAAAGTATAGAACACAAAACTCCCCGTGGGGGTTTTGTCTTTTTTGCAGCTATTCATTACCGTTACCATACCCAGTAAAAGGAATGCAAGAAAAGCCCGATGCATGCGTCCTGATTTGATACAAGTTTTCATTGTTTGTATTGTTTTGTTTTTAATTTGATGGAACAAAATTATTTTGCCGTATACCCGCTGTCAACTAATGTTCTGCGAAGTGTGGCACAATTACATTAAAAAGCATATAACCCGGTCTCAACCGTTTTAGCGTTTTTTTATGAAAAACGGTTTAAATGATATTATCCACGCTTCGCTTGATTATAGTTGCGCAGATACCTATTTTTAATAGTTTTATTGACTTTTTGATTGCAGATGTTTAATACATATTTTAATTATACGCACAGGGCGGTATTGTTGCAGACACTGCTCCTCGTACTGGTATGTATCACCGGTATATCGGCGCAGCCCGGCAATCTTAAAATAACTACCTATACAGAGTCTGACGGGCTAAGCAGCAGTATTGTCCGCTGCGTAATGCAGGACAGCCGGGGGATACTATGGGTGGGTACGCCGGATGGCTTAAATACCTACGATGGCTATACTTTTAATACGCTCAGAAAAAGCAGCACCCATAGCAATACGGTAAAGGGAAACTTTATAACCAAACTGGTGGAAGACCAGGTAGGTGATATCTGGATAGGTTATCTGAATGATGGTGTAAGCCGGTACAATGCGGCAACGGGTTTGTTCCAACACTATTCTCTTCAGGCGGGCGATACAGTAAAGCCCAAAAAAAGAGAGATAACCTGCCTGTTCATTGACAGGCAAAACCAGGTTTGGATAGGCGTTAAAAACAAAGGGTTATACCGGCTGGAAAAAGAAACAGGCAGGTATATTCAGTATAACCTGCTGTTGGCCGGCGAACAGGAAGTGCCGGTTGCTTATAACACCGTGTATGATATGATCGAAGATGACCGCCCCGGCGTTTACTGGCTGGCAACACATGCCGGGTTGTATTGTTTTAAGCCGGCTGATGATAAAATGTGTTTATTAAGAAACAGTATTTTACAGGAGGACACAGACAATAAAGAGTTATTTATAAGTATTCAGAGAGCACACAATGTTATATGGTTAGGCTCATGGGCAGGAGGCATAGCCACATACGATACTGCAAAAAAAGAATGGGAGCATTATATATATACCCAACCTGCCCCCACCAATAATATCATCCCGGATTTAATGTTGAGGCCCGGTACGGATTCGCTGTTGATCGTAACCAACGACAAAGGACTTGGTTATTTTGACAAAAAGAAAAAAACATTTCATTTTATCAATCAAACCACCGAAAACGTTTCTGCAGAATTTAATTCTATTTTCCAGGACAGGGCTTCCAACATCTGGATCGCATCCAGCAAGGGGCTGATGAAGATATGGAACCAGTCCAGGAAATTCGTGTTCCATGAATTGCCCGTACAATATTCAACCAACAATGACCTGTACGCGGTAAGCAAGGTATTTGAGAACAACGATTTTATTTTTTATGGCACACGGTATGCAGACGGGCTGCAGGTAAAAAATAAGCACACAGGAAAAATGACCGTTTTTCCCGTTGATATATTACCGGGAGAAGAAAATAATATGCTTATAACGGATATCATGCAGGATATGAAAGGGGATATATGGGTGCTTACGCGCGACTATATTCTTTTATTCGACAAAAAGCTGCAGAAGCTGGTCAGGCGGCGGCAGCCGCCGCTGTACAGGCAAAAGAAAAGTAATTATTTTGTAAGCATGACTGAAGGGGGAGACGGCACTTTGTGGATAGCAAGCCTTAGGGATGGCATATTTGTATACGACAAAGAAAAGGATGAAGTTGTACGCCACTTTACGCCGGATGATCCATCTTCGTATATACCTACCCGGTATATTTCCACATTGCACCGCGACGATAATAATGTACTGTGGGTGGGCGGCGGCAGTGGTTTTTTGGGTTATGTAACTACCCG
Organism: Chitinophagaceae bacterium; assembly: GCA_019638595.1. GTDB lineage: Bacteria > Bacteroidota > Bacteroidia > Chitinophagales > Chitinophagaceae > Agriterribacter. The sequence goes on along the minus strand of JAHBTJ010000039.1, from coordinate 5,144 downwards.
GGGAAATATACAGCAGGCGCCGGTAGATCTTCCCGGTACGGAAACGGTAGGGCTGATCAATAGTCTTACATGTACCCCGGAGAACGAAGTATGGATAGGTACTGATGTAGGGTTACTGCAATTCAATGCTATTGAAAAAAAGCCGGTAAGGATGTTTACATCAGAGAATGGTATTACTTCAGATATCGTTAACAAAGTGTATACCGATAAAAACGGAGAAGTATGGTGTATTACAGAAACAGCGCTCTGCAAATTAAACCCGCTTAAAGGTACCGTAAGCAATTACGGGCTGGATGAAGGACTGGAGCAGCCCTCCATTGGAAATAATATCAACACGTTGCACAACGGCATCATGATGATCCCTGCCATAAAAGGATACTACCTGTTCCATCCGGATAGCCTGAATGTGCCCCAACAGCCGGCGCCAATGGTTATCACTTCGTTTATGGTTAAAGGAACCAATCGTTTTTATGGAGAGGATCTGGGAAAGTTCGAAAAAGTAATGCTGGATCCATCAGAAAATCATTTTTCCTTTGAGTTTGCCAGCATTGATTTCAACAGGACCGGCAAACAACGATACGCCTATATACTGGAAGGAGCAGATAAGCAATGGACAAGTACATATAGCCGGTATGCCGCTTATTCCAATCTTGCCCCGGGAGATTATGTGTTTAAAGTGCGGGCCGTCGGCAATAGCGGACAGGGCTCCGGAGCTACTGTTACCCTCCCTATACACGTATCAGGATATATTTATAATACCGGCAGTTTCAAAGTTGGAGTGCTTCTGGCACTATTGGGGATCATGTATCTTGTTTATTCCATACGGCTAAGAAGTCAAAGGCGATTATTCCAGCTAGAGCGCAAAGCCGGGTTACTTGAAAAGGAGAAGGCCGTGATCATGTATAACAACCTGAAGCAACAATTAAATCCGCATTTTTTATTCAATTCGCTCACATCACTGAGCAGCCTTATCCGTATAGATCCTAAAATGGCAGGTGAGTTCCTGGACGGGTTGAGCAAAACCTATCGTTATATTCTGAATAACAGGGAAAAAGACCTGGTAGCGCTGGCGAGCGAAATCCAGTTTTCCGAAATTTATATTAAGCTTCAGAAAACGCGGTTTGAAAAGGCGCTCCAGATAATGATATACATCCGGGAAGAGCACCTGGACAGGAAAATTGCACCGGTTACCATCCAAAACCTGTTGGAAAATGCGATCAAACATAATATCGTAACAGAAGAAGACCCGTTACTGATTGAAATATATACCAACGAGGCAAACCAGCTTGTGGTGAAAAACAACCTGAATATAAAACACTTTGTAGAAACCAGTAACCGGCAGGGACTGGCAAGCCTCCGGTCGCTCTACTCTTATTTCTCAGACCGGGCGGTAGAAATAGAATCAACGGAAACATATTTTACGGTAAAAGTTCCACTATTATAAATTTTAATTCTCTAAACACCATGAAAGCGGTAATTATTGAAGATGAAATACTGGTAGCAAAAGAGATGGCAGTTAAAATACGTGAGGTTGCCCGGGATATTGAAATTGAAACCATTTTACCCAGTTTGAAAACTGCCAGGAAATGGCTGATGGAGCATGCTGAGCCGGATATCATTTTCATGGACATTCAACTGGGTGACGGCATCAGCTTCAGTCTGCTCGAAGATTTTTCTCTTAAAAGCCTTATCATTTTTACCACCGCGTATAATGAGTATGCCATTAAAGCATTCAAAGTAAACGGTATTGACTACCTGCTGAAACCGGTAGATGAAACCGAGCTGGGGAAAGCTATTGAAAAATGCCGGGAACGCCGGAAGCCTTCAAAAATATTACCAAAGGATCTGTTGCAAATGATACAATCGTTTGCAACCGGCAAATCAACCACAGCGTATAAAGAAACGTTTATAGTACAGGTAAGGCAACAATGGCTGCCTGTGAATACAGAAGACATAGCCTGTTTTGTAAAAGAGAATCTCAATTACCTGTATACTTTTGCAGGAGAAAAACATATACTGGACTATAATACGCTGGAAGTAATAGAAGAGTTGTTGGATCCGTCCAGGTTCTACAGGGCAAACCGCCAGTGTATTGTAAATATAAAAGCGATCCAGCGGGTGCAGTTGCATGAAAATCAAAAGTTGACGCTAAAGCTGAAAAGTCCTCTTACAATGGAGGTAGATATCAGCAGGGAAAAAGCTCCGGCTTTCAAAAAATGGTTCGACCGGTAGTAACCGCTGTTACCTGACACGTACGAACCTTTCCAATTGCAAAGCCCCCGCTCTTCTTTCGCAGGGATCGTCTATCGCCTTAAACCGGAGGGTATCCATATTGATCTCAAAATGGTACCTGCCGGTATCTGAAAGATTGCAAACAGGTAAGGGGTAATTAACAGAATCTTTCAGCAAAAAAAGATTGCCTTCTGTGGTGTACCAGCCGGAATTGGTATGCGTTTGTCCGGTTCTGTTAAGGGTCACCTTGAAACGGTTATCGTTGTGGAGTTGCAGTTGAAGGGTCATATCATCTTCCCAGAGAGACCTCCAGGTACCATATATTTCATTGCCGGGTTGCTTTGAAGCATCACAGGATAATAACAGGAGCACACAAGCTAACATTATACAATACCGCATACAGGTGACAAAATATTTATCTAACTGGAAATATTTTACAATAAAAGACAATCAACTCTTTATTCTTGTACATTCGTCAAATGCAATATAATTAATCCTGTAGTATCAATATCTCTTTTTTGAATCTGCCTCCCGGTAAACAGAGCAAAAAACAGGATAAAAGCAAAACATTTTGAACCCGGGGTTCTTGTTATTTTTAAACCTGTTTATCAAAAGATCATATTATATCAATGCGCGTCGCCATCCTGGGCATTTATCACGAATCAAATACATTTATTACTACAGCCACTACCCTGGCGGATTTCAAAAACAGCCATTGGTTGAAGGGCGATGCCATTATACAGGAATATACCAATGCCCACCATGAAATCGGCGGAATGTTACAAACACTTCGTGAGAATAACATTGAGCCCGTACCTGTGATGTTTGCCGAAGCCACGCCCGGGGGCATTATTTCCAATGAAACATATCAAACATTACTTTCAGAAATGCTGACCGCGCTGGAGCGACAATTACCGGTAGACGGATGCCTGGTAGTGCCTCATGGTGCAGCCGTTTCAGCGCTTCATCCGGATATGGATGGCCATTGGCTATCAATGATCCGGCAATTGCTGGGACCCGGCATTCCTATTGCAGGCACGCTCGACCCTCATGCCAATATAAGTTCGCTTATGGTTGAAAGCACAGATGCATTGGTAGCTTACAAAACGAATCCCCACCTTGATCAAAGAGATGCCGGCAGAACAGCCGGAATGTTAATGTGCAGCATCTTACTTCAAAAAAAGCGGCTTCACCAGGTACTGATCCAATCCTCTGTAGCCATTAGCATAGAACAGCAAAACACATCCGTAAGTCCGTGCAGGGAACTGTATAACCTGTCAGATAAGCTTGCAGCACAAAAAGGAGTATTGGTAACAAATATTATGCTTGGCTTTCCCTACGCGGATGTTTATGAAATGGGGAGCTCTTTTTTAGTAGTTGCGGAAAACGAAGGCCTGGCGAAACAAACGGCGCAATCCCTGCAGGAATATGTAGAAGAAAACAAGGCGCTATTCGAAGGCGAAAAGCACACCATTGACCAATTATTACCCCGGATGAAAGCGGCCGAAAAGCCCATATTGTTGCTTGATATGGGAGATAATGTGGGTGCCGGGGCTCCCGGCAACAGTGTACATTTATTAAATGCGCTTGAACGATCGGGGACATATATTTCTTTTTGCTGCATTTACGACCCGGCAGCCGTTCGTTTCCTGATGCAATATACACCGGGCTCATCTGTATATCTGCAAACGGGTTCACGGGAAAAAAATCATGAAACTGAATGTTTCTCGGGGAAAGTTACCCTGCTGACCATTACAGAAGGAAAATTTAAAGAATCAAACCCCAGGCATGGCGGCCAGGTAAATTACGATATGGGGACAATGGCCATATTAAAAACGCAGTCGGGAAATACAGTGATGATTCATTCGCTTCGTGTACCGCCATTTAGTCTGAGTCAACTTACTAACTTTGGGATTCTTCCGGAAAACTTCGACATTATTGTTGCTAAAGGGGTGAATGCCCCCATCGCCGCTTATGGGCCGGTTTGCAGGTCAATATTTCAGGTGAATACACCCGGCGTTACCCAGGCAGATATGACACAGTTTTCGTTTAGGCATCGCCGTAAACCACTTTTCCCATTTGAAAGATGACTTTGATGCATTTATCTGAAAATACAATAATATCTCTCGCTCAACTCCCCTGGTATACAGAAGGCCCTGTAACAGACCAAGAAGGGAATGTATATGCTACAACGCTCGCTGGAAAAGAGATCATCAAAATAGATATAAGCGGGCATCTTTCAGTATGGGCCAAGGGCAATTACCCGAATGGACAAATTATTCTACCATCCGGTGATCACCTGGTATGCGATAGCGGAAACGCATCTATAAGCAGGTATGACAACAAAGGAGATTTAATGAATTATGATATTCAAAAAACCTGTGCAGGAATAACGGTAAACAAGCCGAACGACTTAGTAAGCGACAGCTCAGGAGGTATTTATTTTACTGATTCCGTTCGCCATAAAGGAAAAGTTTTCTATTATCATCCGGATGGTTTTGAAAAACTGATTGCTGATAACCTCGATTTTCCGAATGGGATCGCATTAAATAGTGATCAAACCAGTTTATTTGTAGCGGAAAGCTATCAAAACCGCATACTACAAATACCTGCAGATAACGGGGCATCACTATCCCCTTTCAATGTATTTTGCAATTTGCCTCAACACCACTCAGGAAAAATCATAGACAACCTGCCGGATGGATTAAAAACAGATCGTGCCGGTAACTTATGGGTGGCGCATTACGGTATGGGAATGGTGCAGGTAATAAATCCGGCAGGCGAATGGAAAACCAGTTATCCTGTAAATCTCCAATTGCCCAGCAATCTTTGCCTGGCAGATGATTTTATTATTGTTACCGGCGGGCAAAAGGAGCCCGGTCCCGGTGGAATTTTGAAAATAAATAAAATAT
>JAHBTJ010000038.1 GCA_019638595.1 Chitinophagaceae bacterium | reverse complement strand
TGACTGGATTCGAACCAGCGGCCTCTTCGTCCCGAACGAAGCGCGCTACCGGGCTGCGCTACATCCCGAAAGATTTTTCGGCGGTAAATGTATTGGTAAAAATAAAAATGAACAAATTTTTTGGAATGGCTTTCCGGTATGCTGTAGAATATTTTTTTATACAACAGGCAACGATACTCCTAGTTCCTTTGTCAGCAGGTTATTATTGGTTCAGGAAGCAACGGTCTTGAAGTTATTATCATTAAACCTTATAGTGTGAAATACGGGCGGATAATGTGCCGGTAGGTTCTGTTTTATCCAGGCCTTTCTTTATCGCAGGATAATGAAAGGCTTTTTTGTGCCCTGCAGGAATACAGGATACGGGGGAAGCAAGGCTAATTTTATATCTTCGTTCCTTACTTTATTTATTATTGGATAATAATGATCGAACTGGTATTAAAGTACTATCCTGTTGTTGTTACCATTCTGGTTGTGCTTATTGTATTATTTAGTATTTTCCGGATTATACGCGACACTCACAATACGCCTAAAACACTGGCATACCTGCTGCTTGTAATTGTTGTGCCTGTTGCAGGAAGTATATTTTATTTTTCCTTCGGTATCAATTACCGCAAGGAAAAAATGTTTTCGAAAAAGGTAATAGCCAATAACAATCTTTTCCGACAAATTGAAAGCAGGATAAAAGCGTCTTCACAAAAAATTGTAAGCGATCATGCGGAAGAGCTGGCAGATGTAGGAGACCTGATCCGGCTGCTGATGAAAGATTCGAAAGCTCCGTTGAGTTTTAATACGGTTACTTTGCTGTTAAATGGAGAAGAAAAATTTAAAGAGGTATTTGATACGCTTGAAAAAGCGGAACATTTTATCCATCTTGAATACTATATAGTGGAGCAAGGCAAAATAGCAGACAGGCTTTTTGAAATACTGATACGGAAAGCAAGGCAGGGAGTAACAGTAAGATTTATTTATGATGACTTCGGAAGTCATGGAATAAAAAGAACGATCGTTCCCGTTTTGAAAAATGCCGGGATAGAGGTTCATCCGTTTTACAGCATTAAATTGTTTTTCCTGGCAAACAGGCTCAATTACCGCGATCACCGCAAAATTATTATTGTAGACGGCAAGACCGGGTTTATAGGAGGAATCAATATTTCGGACCGTTATGTAAACGATGGTACAAATAAATTATACTGGCGCGATACGCATGTAAAAATAGAAGGACCTGCCGTAAACAGCCTGCAATATAATTTTATAGCCAACTGGAACTTTTGCACGGGGAAACGACTAGAGGTGGACAGGTCTTTTTTTCCGTTGGATTTTTCGGTTATGGCAGGCAAAGACCTGGTGCAGATCAATGCCGGTGGTCCCGACTATCCCAATGCCGGCATCATGCTTTCTTATTTTACGGCTATTGTTATGGCTAAGGAGCGGGTGTATATTACCTCCCCTTATTTTATTCCTAACGAAAGCATTTTCGACGCTTTAAAAAAAGCGGCCCTGAGCGGCAAGGATGTTCGCTTATTATTGCCCGGTATTTCAGATTCGCGCGTTGTAAATGCCGCTGCCCGTTCTTATTTTCGCGAGATGCTCTTTGCGGGCGTAAAGATCTATTTGTACAAAAAAGGATTTGTACATGCCAAAACCATGCTGGTAGACGATATGCTTTCGCTTGTGGGTACTGCTAATATGGATGTGCGAAGCTTTGATCTTAATTTCGAGATCAACGCGGTGGTATATAGCAAAAGGATCAACGAACAGTTGCAGGAGGCCTTTTTGCAGGATATAAAAGACAGCGATGAAGTTACTTTACAACAATGGTTGAAGCGGGGACGCAGGGCTGAGTTCATTGATTCGTGCGCAAGATTGCTTTCTCCTTTGTTATGAGGTTGTTTTTTATAGCAGGTAACCTGTCTTTAATTGTATACGGCGCAATGTTTGAATGATAAAACAATTGTGTTACTGATTGCATAAATATATATATTTAACAGCAGAAGGCTTGCCTATATGTGTACGTTGAGGATTTACCACTACTATTATAAAGTGCTGATTTCAGCGATAGCCTGTAATTTATTTGGAATTACTGCATTGTTTTGCCAGGATTATCCTGTTAAATTCCTGGGCATAGAGAACGGGTTATCCAATAATGCGGTAATGAGCATTTACCAGGATCACAACGGTTTTATGTGGTTTGGTACATACGATGGATTGAACAGGTATGATGGGTATGAATTCAAAACCTTTCACAATGTAATTGGCGATACCAACTCATTGCCCAATAATACCATTTTTGCCATTGAAGGAGATGCGTTACAACAATTGTGGGTAGGCGGTCAAAAGGGCGCATCTGTATATAACCCGCTTCTTTCTACATTCAGGCAGTTGAGCTACAAACCTGCCGACCGTGATATTATATTGCCGGTAAGCGCTAATATCCATCGTATTAAAATGACCAGCGACCAACATATGCTCATCGGCGCCCAGGATGCCGGAATGATCATTTTTAATAAAGGATCATTATCAGGCAGGCAGGTTGTGCTGGAAGAAGGCGGGGTACAACGCTATGATGTTACAGCTATCGAACAGGGGGTGGAAGACGAGTTTGTATGGGTTTTTATACAAAAGAAAGGGCTTTATAAATTTAATATCGGCAGCGCCGCATTAACGCTGTTCAACAGTACCATCACACAGGCTAACAGCCTCAGGTATATGCCCGGCAAAGGTTTGTGGATTGGCACCAACAACGGGTTGTTTCTTTATAATATCGAAAACAATAGCTTCTCTCAAAATTTCTTACCATCGGCCAGCCCTGTTATTAATATATTGATTGATCGTAATAAAACACTCTGGGCAGCAACAGATGGCAGCGGCGTATTTATTTTAGACAATGATGCCGCAATGGCGGTACATGACAGCGAATTGTTCGGAAAGGCATTGGTAAAAAGTAATTCTGTATGGGAAATACTGGAGGATAAAGAAGGCAGGAAATGGATCGGTACATTGCGTGGGGGTATCAGTGTAATTGAGCCTGAAAAAAAATTATTCAGGCATCTTACTTACAACAGCAGTAAACCGGCGCTTGCCGACAACTTTATTTTATCATTTTGTGAAGATGAAAACCAAAATATATGGATCGGTACCGATGGTGCAGGTTTGCGTTACTGGAACCGGAAAGATAACAGTTATAAGGAGTATCGTCATACCCAGAACGACAACAAAAGCATCAGCAGCAATTTTATTACCTGCATTATAAGAGATACCCGTAATGATATTTGGGCTTCTACCTGGTTCAACGGTATTAACCGGCTGGATGCCGCTACCGGGAAATTTGAATATTTTAATTGCTTTAACCCTGTTACCGGAACTACGGAACGCAACGTATGGCTGTTATATGAAGATACACAGAAGGAGCTTTGGGCCAGTGCTACCAATACCGGTAGCCTGTACCGCTTTAACCGGGGAACTAACCGGTTTGAATTATTTGATGAAACTATTACAGACCTGCAGGCTGTTACAGAAACAACTGATGGTGAATTCTGGGGCGGTAATTATTCAGCGCTTATTAAAATTGACAGGAGTACAAAAAAACATAGCAGCTATGCCATTGGCTATACCGTCCGTTGCATGTACGAGGACAAAGCAAAAAACTTTTGGATAGGCACACAGGAGGGCGGGTTACTGTTATTTAACAGGCAAACAGGTGATTTTACAAGGTACAGCGTAGCCGACGGGTTACCCGGCAACACTATTTTACGGATACTCGAAGACAGGAATGGCAGTTTGTGGCTAAGCACATATAATGGTATAAGCAGGTTCGACCCTTCAAAAAAAGCATTCCGTAATTTTTCCATATCGGATGGTTTGCAAAGCAACCAGTTTAGCTTTAACGCAGGGCTGGCGCTGAGCACAGGCGAGTTTTTATTTGGCGGTATCAACGGCTGGAATATCTTTTATCCCGATCATATAAAAGATAACAAAAACATACCCAGGGTATTTTTAAACGGGTTAATGGTAAGCAATGCCAATATACAAGCCAACAGCAGCTATGTAGCGCAATTGCAGGGCAACCAGATCAGGGCAATAACATTACCCTATGAAAAGGCGGTAGTTTCGATAGATTTCCTGGCATTGGCGTATACAGGTGCCGATAAAATCAATTATGCTTACCAGTTGGAAGGGTGGGATAAGGATTGGAACTATGTTCAAAAAAGCAGGCGGGCTAATTATGCAAAGCTCAATGAAGGCTCGTATATATTTAAAGTAAAGGCTACCGGCTCCGATGGAAAATGGGGGAATGAAACACGGTTGTTGCATATACAGGTGTTGCCACCCTGGTATCGTACCTGGTGGGCTTACCTGGCAGGTTTTTTTGCAGTGGCAGGCTCTGTGTTTTTATATAACCGCTATACCCGCAGGCAGGAAAGACTGAAGTACCAGGTGCAGCTTGTAAATCTTGAAAGAGAAAAAGATAAGGAGCTGGCCGAAAAACAATTCTCTATTTTCACGAATGTGTCTCACGAATTCAGAACACATCTTTCTTTAATTATAAGCCCGCTGAAAAAGCTGGTGTCCGTGCCAGACAACAGGGTTGAAAATAAAGATATTGAAACCGCTTACAGGAATTCCCGGAGGTTATTAAGCCTGGTTGACCAACTGTTGTTATTTAAAAAAGCGGATGCAGGTGCAGATACATTAAAAATTGCTCCCGTTAGTGTAGCGGATTTATGCAAAGAGGTTTTTGATTGTTTTGATTACCAGGCAAAGAGTAAAAAGCTTGCCTATCATTTTACATACAATGCCGCTGATACATGTATATATGGTGATTATGAAAAAATAGAGATAGCCTTATTTAACCTGCTGTCCAATGCTTTTAAATTTACCGACGAAGGGAACATCCATATGTATGTAACCGAAACCGGTAAGGATATCAGCATAAATATACAGGATACGGGTTGTGGTATAGCAGCTGGTGACATAAAAAATATATTTGAAAAATTTCAACAGGCTCATTCAGCCGAAGGTAGAAAAACCTTTGGCTTTGGTGTAGGGCTTTACCTGGTACAGCATTTTGTAACACAGCATGGTGGAAAGGTGCAGTGTGTTAGTGAAAAAGATAAAGGAACTACGATGACCATCACGCTTTTGAAGGGTAAAGAGCATTTCGGCAATACGATGATCCTGCATGAATATGAGCAAAAAGCGCACCTGCTGGAAGAACTGGCGGCGTTCGAAAGCCTCACCGATAATGCCGGGCCTGCCATTGTACCCGTAACCGGCAAAGCAGCTTCAGAAGTGCTGTCTGCAAAAAAATCTATCCTTATTATTGATGATAATGCAGAAATGAGGAAATACCTGTTTCAGCTATTCTCAAAAGAATACCTTGTGTATACTGCAAACAATGGTACTGAAGGATTGAAAATGGCAGATGATTATGTGCCTGATATTATTATAAGTGATGTGAATATGGATGGGCTGGATGGTGTGGAGCTTTGTATCAAAGTGAAACAATCCCCCCGGCTCAGTCATATTCCTGTTATTCTTTTAACAGCCGTGGATGCTTCGGAAATTAAGCTGAAGGGAGTGGCAGGAGGGGCAGATGATTATATTACCAAGCCTTTTGATGATGATCTGTTGATGGCTAAAATAGATTCTACCCTTAAAAACAGGCATCATCTTCGCAAATATTTCCTGGATAGCATAACCCTTCAACATAATGACCTTAAGGTACCTGCAGAATACCAGGATTTTTTGAAGAAATGTATCCAGGTAATTGAAGAAAATATTGACAATGAAAATTTCACCATAAAATCCTTCTCGGTACAAATGGGCATGAGCCATTCTGCCCTGTATAATAAAGTAAAAGCCATTTCCGGCCAATCGCTTAATGCTTTTATCCGTTCCATCAGGATAAGAAGGGCTGCTGTTTTAATGCTTACCGGCAATATGAATATAGCCCAGGCTGCGTTCCAGGTAGGCATCGGCGATGCTAAATACTTCAGGGAGCAGTTTGTAAAGCTTTTTGGAATGACGCCATCCGACTATATTAAAAAATACAAGCATAACTTCAATAAAGAGCTTAATATAATCAAAATCAAGGAGTAAAAAGTTTCATTTTCCTGATTTTACCCCCCTCAATTTAGCATTTTACCCCCCATTTACTGTTATTTCCATAGCTATTTTTAGTTGTTCAATTTTCGTGGTATTACTAAAATACCCAAAACAATTAACGATTAACTAAAACTGTAATTGATGAAACAACTACTGCTTGCCTGTTTCCGGGTACTACCGGGTAAAAGGCGATTTGTTTGCAGAAATCTTTTCTTTATTATTTTCTTCATCGGGCTGATGCAACCGGTTTTTGCACAACAAACGATTACCGGTACTGTAAAAAATGGCAATGAGCCGGTTGCTGATGTGTCAGTAAAAGTAAAAGGCACACTTCAGGGAACCACTACGGATGCCAATGGAAATTTCAGCATTGATGCGGCTCCTGACGCCGTACTGGTTTTTTCACATATTAATTTTAAAGAAATTGAAGTACCGGTTAGCAACCGTACAGGTATCGCTGTTAATTTAACACCTGCAGATAACAGCCTCGGTGAAGTAATAGTGGTAGGTTACAGCAGCCAGAAAAAAGCCACGCTTACCGGTTCTATTTCCACCGTTAAAGGCGCTGACCTGGTAAAAAGCCCACAGGCCAACGTGTCTAACTCGCTTGCCGGTCGCTTTTCCGGCGTTATTGTAAACAACAGAACAGGTGAGCCCGGTTACGATGGTTCCGGCATTACAGTAAGAGGGTTGGCTACTACCGGCAACAACGATGTGCTGATAGTGGTAGATGGTATTCCCGGCCAGATCGGCGGTTTGGAAAGACTGAACCCCAATGATATTGAAAGTATTTCCGTGTTGAAAGATGCTTCTGCCAGTATTTACGGAAGCCGTGCCGCCAACGGCGTTATCCTCGTTACGACAAAGCAGGGAAAATCAGGCAAGCCTGTTATTTCCGCAGGCTTTAACCAGGGATTTTCTTCTCCCACCCGTTTACCCAAAATGGCAGATGCCGCTACTTATGCAACTATAGCCAACGAGATAGCATATTATAATAACAAGGCAGGAGGTATGAACCAGCAATATACTGCTGAAGAAATAACCAAATTTGCAAACGGTTCCGATCCGTTAAATTATCCGAACACTGATTGGGCTGCTGCCACGCTGCAAAAAACCGCGTTGCAAAACCAGGCGAATGTTTCCATAACCGGGGGCTCTCAAAGTGTACGGTATTACTTTTCATTAGGCAGCCTGTACCAGGATGGACTGTACAAAAACGGGGCAACCAAATACCAGCAATATAGCTTTCGCTCCAATATAGACGCTAATGTTACCAAAGATTTTAAAGTATCGCTTTACCTGTCGGGCAGGGAAGAAGATCGCCGGTTCCCCACAACAGGGGCAGGCGATATATTCCGCTCTATATACAGGGCTTATTCCATTATACCCGCGGTTTACCCTAACGGGCTTCCTTCGGCAGGTATTGAAGGCAATAATCCTGTTATGATGGCTACCGATGCAGGCGGCATCAATAAAAATCCCAAACAGGTATTTAATGGCATATTAAAAGGCAGTTACAATATTGCCGCTGTGGAGGGTTTATCTGTTGATGGGTTTGTTGCCATTGATAAGTCGTGGAGCTTCGGTAAAATTTTTGCTACTCCCTACCAGGTATACGACTATAACCGTAATACCGATGCATATACCCCGCGTATTGTAGGTGGCTCTAATACCAGGGCAACCCTCAGGGAGTCGCAGGAGAATTATACCCAGGTCACCTCAAATATTAAACTGAACTACCAGAGAAATTTTGGCGAACACGCCATCAGCGCCTTTGCAGGATATGAGCAAAGTGAAATTAAAAGAGAAACCTTTGAGGCTTATCGAGAAAACTATCCAACTACACAAACACCTGAGCTGAGCCAGGGCGGTGCGGCTGCAGCAGACCGCAACAACAGCGGCGGCAGCTATCGCTTTACCCGCCAGAGCTATATAGGCAAAATCGGCTATAACTATGCGGAAAAATATTTGTTCGATGCACAGGCCCGTATTGACGGTTCCTCTACTTTCCCCGCAGGAGAAAGGTTTGGCTTCTTCCCCTCTGTATCCGGTGGCTGGGTGGTATCTAAGGAATCCTTTTTTGAGAATGTAAACTTTATCCAGAACCTGAAGCTGAGAGCGTCTTATGGTATTTTGGGTAACGACAATGTAGGATTGTTTCAATACCTGAACAACTATTCTTTCTACAATCAATTGGTATTGGGCGGAAATATTGTACCCGGTATTAATTTAACCAAACTCGCCAACCCCGGCATTCACTGGGAACAGGCTGTTAAAACAGATGTTGGTATAGAAGCTTCTTTCCTGAATGGCTTTAACCTCGAATTGATATATTTCAGCCAAAAGAGAGACAATATCCTCGCGGTAAGAAATGCTTCTATTCCATATGTAACAGGTATTGTAAATCCTTTTGCCACCAATTCCAATACGCCGCTTGTACCTTCTGAAAATATTGGTAAGATAAACAGCAACGGTATTGAGGCAACGCTTGGATACAACCGCAGAAGCGGTGATTTCCGTTGGGGTGTATCCGGCAATATAACCTACGCCAAAAACAAAATAATATTTATAGACGAAGCAGCAGGTGCACTGGAACATCAAAGGCAAACGGGTCGCCCTTTAAATACTTACCTGCTGTATAATGCTATCGGTATTTTCCGGTCGGAAGATGATCTTGCTAAATACCCTCATTTGCCAGGTGCGCAGCCGGGTGATTTGATTTATGAAGATTACAACAAAGATGGTGCAATAACGGCGGATGACCGGGTGAGAACCAAATTCGGCAACATTCCGGAAATTACTTACGGTTTTTTGTTGAATGGAGAATACAAAAATTTCGACCTGGCTATAGTATTTGCAGGCCAGTCAAGAGTAAGCCAGTATGTGCTGCCTGAGTCGGGTACGGTAGGTAATTTTTACAGCAGTTGGGCAGATAACCGGTGGAGCCCTTCCAACACCAACGGAAGCTTTCCGAGGGTGGATACAAGAGCGTCTGCATCTATAAACGGAGGTTTGTATTCCAACACTTTCTGGCTGAACAACGCGTCTTTTCTCAGGCTTAAAAATATAGAGTTAGGATATAATTTCTCCCCCGGATGGCTGGGCAGAATTAAAATGCAATCAGCCAGGTTATATGTAAACGGTTTCAACCTGTTTACTATCACAAAGGTTAAAGATTACGATCCTGAAGGTAATAGCGGGAGCGGTCAGTTCTATCCGCAGCAAAGGATTATTAACGTAGGCGTAAACGTTAGGTTCTAATCATTTAAACTAAAGCAATGAAACGTACATTATTCAGAAATATAGCTATAGTAGCTGTCATTTGTGTAGCAACTGCTTCATGTAAAAAAGACTTCCTGAACGTAAGTCCTACAGACAGGGTTTCAGAGGAATCGCTGCTGGCGGATTCGTCTTTGTTTATCAACTTTGTTACCAACCGGTATATGGGCGAAAGACTAGCGGATAAAGAAGGGGAAGGCAGTAACCCCGGTTTTGGAAGAGGATTTGAATATGCCATGTGGAGCTCATTGACCGATGAATCTATCTACAATAACGATGATGCAACATGGCTTATTCAGCGTGGGCAACTGGCGCCCGAAAATCTTGGTATAGCAGGGCAATTATGGGGCAGGAGTTACAGGAGCATTCGTGAATGCAATTTTGCTATTGCCGCTTTACCGGATGTTGTGATGAGTGAAACAGGTAAAAGCCGCTTGTTGGGTGAATTGAAATTTATCCGTGCTTTCCGCTATCATGACCTGATCAGGAATTACGGCGGTGTGGTACTGATGGGTGATAGGATATATAATCTTAGTGATGACCTGCAGGATCCGGCGCTGTTTGAAAGAAAATCAATAAGCGAGTGTTTAAACTATGTATATGCGGAGCTGGATGAAGCTGCAAATTTGCTGCCTGCCGATAATGATGGCACATGGGTGGAAGGACGCGCTACAAAAGGCGCAGCTTATGCTTTAAAATCACGGTTAACCTTATACGCCGCAAGCCCACTGTATAATGCAGGTACATGGGATGCAGCCGTTGCAGCCGCGCAACAGGTGATTGGTATGAACAAATACAGCTTATATACAGGTGGTTACGGTAACCTGTTCTTGGATGCGCATAACAGCGAAGCCATATTTGTACGCTTTTATATGAAAGACGCGCTGCATGTACATTTAGAGATATCCAATGGGCCTAATGGCTATGGTGGCTGGGGAGGAAACCTGCCGTTGCAAAACCTGGTAGATGACTATGAAATGGAGGACGGGACGCCTTTTGACTGGAATAATCCTGTTCATAAAGCGGCGCCATATGAAGACCGGGACCCGCGTTTTTATGCAACCGTTTTATATGACGGCGCTTC
Source organism: Chitinophagaceae bacterium (assembly GCA_019638595.1). Lineage (GTDB taxonomy): Bacteria > Bacteroidota > Bacteroidia > Chitinophagales > Chitinophagaceae > Agriterribacter. The sequence continues at coordinate 25,042 of JAHBTJ010000038.1, read as the reverse complement.
CTACCGCGGATCAACTATAGAAACATTTATACCCGGGGGTAAAGACAGTAAAGATGGACCCGATAACTGGAATACTTCTAAAACCGGCTATTATCTTAAAAAATTCATGAACGACAGTTATCCCCTGCAAAATCCCTGGGGCAATGCAGGCTTTCAGCCATGGTATTATTTTCGCTATGCGGAAATATTGCTGAACTATGCCGAAGCCGCCAATGAATCTGCCGGGCCGGATGCTGTTCCTGCGGGAGGATCGCTTACTGCCAGAGCCGCTGTTAACCTTATACGCGCCAGGGCGGGCATGCCTGATGTTCCGGCCACCGCTACACAACAGCAGATGCGGGATTATATCCGCTACGAAAGAAGGATTGAGCTGGCCTTTGAAGAACATCGTTTTTATGATGTTAGAAGATGGCAGATCGCAGATGTTACGGAAAACGAACCTGCAGAAGGTATTACTGTTACAAAAAGTGGGGCTAACCTGACCTACGAGAAAAAGGTCGCCCTGGACGGCCGTACTTTTCAAAACAAGCACTACTGGCTGCCTGTTCCCCTTGCTGAAATACAGGCATCTGATAATAAAATACAACAAAACGCGGGTTATTAACCGGCATAGGCAAAGCATACACACTCAAAAGAGAACTATTGCTTGAGAAAAGAAGAGTGACTGGTTCTCTTTTGATTTTGTATAAATGTTTTTATAATGAAATACGCTTCAATTTTTGCGCTGTTGCTTTTTGCAGCCTTTTTCCCATTATTGATCAGCGCGCAAAATAACCGGGAGGTTGAGTTGTTAAACAACGATTGGAAATTTTTAAAAAGGGATGTGCAGCAGGGAGAAGCTGTGGCATTCAACGATTCAAAATGGACAACGTTGAACCTTCCCCACGACTGGTCGGTAAAAGAACCGTTGAATCCTTCGCTGGCAAGTGCAGCCGGTTATTTACCGGGTGGTATTGGCTGGTATAGAAAATCTTTTTTTATACCTGCTGAAAAAAAAGGAAAAGAGATCAGTATTTATTTTGAAGGTATATCCAATAACAGTGAAGTTTTCATCAACGGGCAAAGCATAGGCAAACGGCCTAACGGATATGTTTCCTTTTCTTACGACCTTACACCGCATCTTAAATATGGAGATTCTAATTTGATAGCCGTTCGGGTGGATCGTACAAAGTATAACGATGCACGCTGGTATGTGGGTTCAGGGATTGTGCGTAATGTTTATCTGCAAACTACAAATAAGGTACATCTTCAGCAATGGGGCACTAATTATTATACAAGCCGTATGGATAGCAAAGCTGCTCATGTAATTGTCGGCAGCACGGTTCAGAATAATACTGCACAAACTGCTTCAATAATATTGCTGCAGGAAATTTATGAGAAAAACAGCGATAAATTAATAGCAAAATCCAGCGTAAAAGCACAGGTTAAAGCCGGCAGCAGCCAGGTGATCAGTACACGCATTACGGTGCCTGCTGCCAAAGCGTGGTCTGATCTGTCTCCTCATTTATATACCCTTAAAACAACCATTGTAAGTAATAAGGTAGTAGTTGATGAAGAAATAACCTCTATCGGTTTTCGTACACTTGCTTTCGATGCCAACAAAGGTTTTGCATTAAACGGAAAATGGATGAAGCTGAAAGGTGTATGTATACACCATGATGCAGGCGTGCTGGGTGCTGCCGTACCCAGGGAAGTATGGGAGCGAAGATTGAAGACCTTACAATCAATAGGCGTGAATGCCATAAGAACCAGCCATAATCCGCAAAACCCTGATATATACGACTTGTGTGATGAGTTAGGATTATTGGTAATGGATGAAGCTTTTGACGAATGGAAGTATCCAAAAAAGAAATGGATAGAAGGATGGAATGTAGGTGCTCCGGGCTTTGATGGGTATGCGCCTTATTTTGAAGAATGGGGCGAAAAAGATCTTGCTGACATGATCCTTCGCGACAGGCGGCATCCTTCCATTATTATGTGGAGCATAGGGAACGAGGTAGACTACCCGAACGACCCATACTCACATCCTGTATTAGACAGCGCTACAATAGGTCAGCAGGTATTTGGTAAATATCTGCCCGACAATCCGGATGCCATGGAGCTGGGCGTTATTGCAAAAAAATTAGTGCAGGTAGTAAAAGCTAACGATACTACGCGTCCTTCTACAGCGGCGCTTGCAGGGGTGGTAATGAGCAACTTTACCGGTTATCCTGACGCGGTGGATGTGGCCGGCTATAATTATACGGAGAACAGGTATGATAAGGATCATGCAACCTATCCTAAAAGGATATTGTACGGAAGTGAAAACCGGCATGATATGCCTGCATGGAAAGCAGTGAGAGATAAAGAATTTATATTCGGACAATTCCTGTGGACAGGTATTGATTACCTCGGAGAATCCGGTCGTTGGCCAGCAAGAGGTTCTGGCGCAGGTTTACTGAACCTGGGAGGATGGATAAAGCCAAGGGGATATTTCCGCCAGTCATTATGGAGTGATAAACCTGTTATGTATGTGGGTACTTATATTAACCGCAGGCAACAAATGCCCCCATCAGCAGATGCCTGGCCGATATGGAATTATGAAGAAGGAGAACAGGTTCGTGTAGTAAGCTATACCAATGCTGCAAAAGCGCAGCTATTTCTTAACAACCAGCCGGTGGGAGATATAAAATCTTATGATGATAATACCGGCATTATATACTGGGATATACCATACAAACCGGGAACCTTAACTGTAAAAGGATACAATGCTGACAATAAAGAGATTGCTGCACAAACTATTCATACTTCCGGTGCACCAACAGTTATTTCGCTTGCAGCATACAAAAATGAAATCAGTAAACAAAGAGGGGTAGCACAAATTGAAGTACAGTTGCTTGATAACAACGGTATACCGGCGGTATTAGCAGATAATATGTTGAGCTGCCGTATTGAGGGCCCGGGTAAATTACTTGGGCTGGAAGCAGGCGATAATACCGATATGGGCAATTATACGGATAACAGCCAGCGTGTTTTTCGCGGAAGATTGATTGCATATGTGGAAGCAACCGGTGAAGGTGATATCAATATTTCCTTTTCATCACCCTGGCTTAAAACAGCCACTATAACCATACAGGCAAAGTAACGCTTTAATATAGCCACGGATGTACAAATCAGTATCATACCTCTTTCTATCTGCAGCGGTATTAGCACTGACCGCCTGCAATAACAAGGAAATAAAAAAAGAAACCGGTGATACAGCGATAATGGTTACCGTTGATCCTGCTCTCACTTTTCAAACCATAGATAATTTCGCAGCTTCTGATGCATGGTCATGCCAGTTTGTAGGCAATTGGCCGGATGATAAAAAGAATGCGATCGCTGACTGGTTATTCAGTATGGATACCCTGCAGGATGGTTCTCCGAAAGGTATAGGGCTTTCTGCATGGCGTTTTAATTTTGGTGCGGGCAGTGCGCAACAAGGCGAAGCAAGCGGCATCAAAGATGAATGGCGCAGGGCGGAATCTTTTTTAGACGCAGACAATAATTATAACTGGAGTCGCCAACAGGGACAGGTATGGTTTTTACAGGCGGCCAAACAACGGGGCGTAAAAGATTTTATTGGTTTCTATAACAGCCCGCCGGTACAGTATACACGAAATAGAAAAGCCTTTGCAAGCAACAAAGTCTGTAATATAGATGCAGACCATTACCAGGATTTTGCTACTTATATTACCACCACTATCAAAGGTCTCAAACAAAAATCTGGTGTTGACTTTAATTATATAAGTCCCGTAAATGAACCACAATGGGACTGGAGTGATGGCGGGCAGGAAGGCAGCCCTTACTATAATACGGATATCAGCGGTATAGTTAAATCTATCAATAAAGCGCTGCAGGATAACCAGCTAGCTACCCAAATCCTTTTACCCGAAGCAGGAGAATATTATTATTTGTACGAAGACCATGATAAGCCGGGCAAGGGCAGCCAGGTGAATGCTTTCTTCAATGAAACATCGCCCGATTATATCGGCAACCTGCCACATGTTAGCAAAACTGTAGCGGCACATAGCTATTTTACCAGCTCGCCTTTTGAAGCAGCAGTTAAAACCCGTCAGCAGGTATCCAATACTATATCTCAAATCAATGGATTAAAATTCTGGCAATCGGAGTATTGTATTTTGGGTGATAACAGTGGCGATATTAAAGGCGAAGGAAAAGACCTTGGCATAAAGCCTGCGCTGTATTTGGGTAAACTTATATACAATGATCTTGTAAATGCCAATGCTGCAGCCTGGCAATGGTGGCTGGCAATATCGCCTTACGATTACAAAGACGGTTTGGTATATACTGACATGAGCAAAACAGATGGCAAATATTACAGCAGCAAGATGATGTGGGCTTTGGGTAACTATAGCCGCTTTGTACGTCCCGGTATGAAAAGAGCGGAGCTCCGGTTGTCTTCACCCGGAGTATATGCTTCAGCCTATGTTGATGAAAACAAAAAGCAAATAGTGATCGTGGCCGTTAATGAAAGTAACCGGCAAAAAAATCTAAGTTGTAATATTGCCACAGTCTCCGGGCAAAGTGGGTCAAAGCCTGTAAACATTTATACAACAACTGCAACACAGGACCTTACCAAAAGTACTGCTTCAGGCAGTAATGTTATACTTCCTGCAGAAAGCGTGGTAACTATTGTTTCCCCTTATTAAAAATAAAAAAGGTTATCGTTTACACAGATAACCTTACTGATTTCTCTACAATACGGTATTACGTTTTTTACCTGTATCCAACCATTCCATTCGTTGCTTTGCAGCCTCCTCTTGATGAGGTGCAGGAAGTAAAAGTGGCTCCCAATGCAATAACGATCAGGGCAATTGCTAAAATCTTTTTCATGTCTGAAGTCTTTTGAGTTAAAAAATAACATTACAGCTTGGCGCCAGTAGGAGTAGGAAATAAATGTTATTTTTCAAGAGGGGAATTGGAAATACCGTAGGACAGTGTAAAGAAACAAAGACTATGCCACTTCACCAAATCAGGCATGCGGCAAAGCGCCATTTTGGTTGATGTTTGGTATTTTCTTAACAATTGGTAATTAAGTGTCAAACTAATTTCCGAAGTTTGCCACCTATATAAAATCAATTATACAGGCATGCCATTACAACTCACCCGTCCGTTAGCGTTTATAGATCTTGAAACAACAGGAGTAAACCTATCTACCGACCGTATTATTGAAATAGCTATTGTTAAGCTGCAGACCGATGGCTCAAGGGTGGTAAAAAGGAAACTTGTCAATCCGCAAATGCCTATTCCTAAAGCGTCGTCAGATATTCATGGTATTACTAACGAAATGGTAAAGGACGCCCCGGTGTTTAAGCAGGTAGCCAATGAAATAAGGCAGTTCCTTGAAAACTGCGACCTGGCCGGCTATAATTCAAATCGTTTTGATCTTCCCTTACTGGTAGAGGAATTTTTGCGGGCAGGCCTGAATTTTGATATATCCGACAAGCATCTGCTGGATGTGCAGAAAGTGTATCATATGATGGAACCCCGTACATTAAGTGCGGCCTACAGGTTTTATTGCGATAAGAACCTGGATAATGCCCACAGCGCTGAAGCAGATGCGCAGGCGACCTTTGAAATACTGGAATCGCAATTACAGCGGTATTCACAGTTGGGTACTACCGTGGAATCGGTGATAAAATTTACAGGGCATGAGCAAATCGTTGATTTCGCCCGCCGGTTTATAATGGAAAATGGCGTAGAAATCTTTAATTTCGGTAAGCACAAAGGACGGGCGGTAACAGAGGTTCTTAAAATTGAGCCCCAGTATTATGACTGGATGATGAAGGGCGACTTTCCTATGCACACCAAACAAAAATTAACGGAAATACTGAACCGTACCCTGTTAAAGAAAGCGTAAAATAAATGAATCAATTATATTCTGTAGTATACCATTTAATTTTGCTTTAAACTATACAATATCTGTTTGGAAAAGCTTGTTATCATACCTACTTATAATGAAAGTGAGAATATCGAGTCTATTCTTCAGGCCATTTTTAAAATGGGCCTTCATTTTCATGTGCTGGTAGTGGACGACAATTCTCCCGATGGCACCGCGGATGCCGTCAGAGCGCTTCAAAACAGGTATACAGGGCAATTGTTCCTACAGGTGCGCGAAGGTAAGCAAGGGCTTGGAACCGCTTATATCCATGGTTTTAAATGGGCTATAGACCGGAGGTATGCTTACATCTTTGAAATGGACGCCGATTTTTCACATAACCCCAAAGACCTGGAAAGGCTTTACCAGGCTTGCAAAAGTAAGGGCGATGTTGCGGTGGGTTCCCGCTATGTAAGAGGAGGTAAAACCGTAAACTGGACCTGGGACAGAAATGTACTGTCGAAAGGAGGAGCGCTGTACACCCGTATCCTTACCTGGATGCCTGTTAAAGATCCTACGGCTGGGTTTGTTTGTTATAAACGGGAAGTGCTGGAAAGCATAAATTTTGATGAGATCAACTTTGTAGGGTATGCATTCCAGATTGAAATGAAATTTGCCGCCTGGAAGCTGGGCTTTAAAATAGTGGAAATACCCATTACATTCATTGATCGTAAGTACGGCACATCCAAAATGAATAAAAACATTGTAAAAGAAGGAGTGCTGGGGGTGCTCAAAATACAATGGCTGAGCATGTTCAAAAACTATCGCCGCAAAGTGCAGAACAATTATGTTTCAACTCCGGTGGTACATGCCAAGGTAGTAAGTTAACTCAACCAAACGGGTAGTTTTAAAAATTAAAAAGCGCTGCAAGGCATAGTGCGGATATTTTGTCTTCCCTTAAGGATTTCATGTAAGAAAACTTAGCTTCAATATACATCCTGTTGCATTCCTGCCCGGAATATTTTTCCCGTAATACACTTTTAAGGTATTTTGAATGGCACCATCTGTGGTCTAAATCTTAAATTGCGCTCTCTTTTATAAAACAGGCATTATGAGAAAGATATTCCTGGTAATATTGTTATGTATCAACACTGTGCTTTTCGCTCAAAGTAAAAAGCCGCTGGATCATTCGGTGTATGACGGCTGGCAAAGCATTGGTGAAAAAAAAATAAGTAACGACGGCAAATGGATAGCGTATGTGGTAAACGTTCAGGAAGGAGACGGCGTATTGCAAATACAATCGGCGGATCAAACCTATAAAAAGAGCATAGACAGGGGGTACAGCCTGTTTTTTACAGAGGATAGCAGGTTCCTGGTTTGTAAGATCAAGCCCCTGTATGCCGATACCAGGCAGGCCCGTATAAAAAAGAAAACCCCCGATGATTTTCCGAAGGATTCGCTGGCGATCATTGAGCTAGGAAAAGACAGTATTTTTAAAACCGCGCGTGTAAAATCGTTCCGGGTACCGGAAAAAAACAATAAATGGGTAGCATGGCATTTGGAAAAGCCGCTTGCCGATACTTCAAAGAAAGAAGAGAAAGATTCATTAGCGGTGGTTTGGGATTCGGTCCGAAAATCAAATGAAACAATAAGCCCCGAGTTGGCTAAAAAAAGAAAGAAGATCAGCAATCCGCCGGTCATAAAAAATGATATTGATGGTTATCCTTCCGACGCCAATGATGAAGGCGGACCAGGACCGGGAGAACCGGAAGGTACCACACTGATCATTTACAATCTTCAGCAAAATACACAGCGCAGTATTCCCTTTGTAAAAGAATACCAGTGGAGCGAAAATGGTAATATTCTCCTGCTCGAAACTGCTCCTCCCAAAAAAGACAGTCTTGTCCCCAAAGTAATTTCATTATTTCGTTCGGTAGAAGAGAGGTTTGATACTATTATGAAGGGCGGGAACGATTTTAAAAACTATGCTATTGATAAGGAGGGGTACCGGGTAGCCTTTGTTGCTGAGCGTGACAGCAGCGCAAAGTCGTTGCGCAAATTTTATAAGCTGTGGTACTGGCAAAACGGGCAGGACAGCGCCCTGATGATAGCCGATAAAAATACGCCGGGCGTTCCCGTAGGCTGGGGTATCAGCGAAAACGCGAAGCTGAGTTTCAGCAGGTCGGGCAAAAGATTATTTGCCGGAACAGCGCCCATACCCGCGTTAAAGGATACATCGCTGGTTGATATTGACCTGGTGAAAGTGGATATATGGAATTATAAGGACGATTACCTGCAAACAGTACAGTTGAAAAATCTTGACCGGGAGCTGAAAAGAAGTTACCTGGCAACTATCAATACAGAAAGTAAAATTTTTGTTCAACTGGCAGATACAAAAGTGCCCGAAGTGATGCTCACGGAAGACGGCGATGGAGAGCTGGCAGTGGGTATAAGCGATGTCAGCAACAGGGTTGCATCGCAATGGGAGGGAAGAACCAGGAAAGATATATATGCTATCAGTCCCGATAATGGTTCAAGGCAATTGGTAAAAAAGAATGTTGCCGGGAATATATCAGTATCTGCCGCGGGAAAATTTATTTTGTGGTACGATCAGAAGGCAAAGCAATATTTTACCTGGCGCGATGGCGTTGAAAGAAATATTTCAGCCAAAGTAACTTCCAGGTTATACAGGGAAGATTTTGATATGCCCGATGATCCGTATTCCTATGGTGTAATGGGATGGACAGGAGGGGATCTTACCGTATTGGTTTACGACAGGTACGATATTTGGCAGCTTGATCCATTGAATGTTATAGCTCCGGTTAATATTACCGGCGGTGAAGGACGCAAAAACAAAACAGTTTACCGTTATATTAAAACAGATCCCGAAGAACGGTATATTGCGCCTACCCAGGATCTGTTGCTGGGTACGTTTAATGAAACTACTAAATACGATGGGCTGGCTTCGTATAAGCTGCAAAGCAATGCCCGCCCCGTGGCTATTATGAGCGGCGCTTATGCCATCGGGAACGCCCTGGAGAAAGCAAAGAATACATCCTCATATATTTATACGAAAGAATCGTTCGTTCAATCGCCGGATATTTACCTGAATACCGGCTGGCAGAAAGAAATAAAATTAAGCGCTATCAATCTCCAGCAAAGTAAATACAATTGGGGTACCGCCGAGCTGTTTAAATGGAAGGCTTATAATGGAAAGGAAGCGACCGGTATTGTATACAAGCCCGAAAATTTCGACCCTAAGAAAAAGTATCCTGTTATCTGCTATTTTTACGAAAAGCTGAGCGATGGGCTGTTTACTTACGTACCGCCGGCGCCTACGCCCAGCCGCTTGAATATTTCTTTTTTTGTAAGCAGGGGATACGTGGTTTTTGCACCGGATATCGAGTATGCTATCGGTCATCCGGGAAAAAGCGCGTACAACTATATTGTAAGCGGGGCAAGGGCACTGGTAAAAAAAGGCTGGGCAGACAGTACCAGAATGGGCTTGCAGGGACAAAGCTGGGGAGGCTATCAAACCGCTTATCTTATTACCCAAACCAGGCTGTTTAAGGCTGCCTGGGCAGGCGCGCCGGTCAGCAATATGACGAGCGCCTATGGCGGCATTCGCTGGGAGAGCGGGATGAACAGGCAGTTCCAGTATGAAAGAACACAAAGCCGTATTGGCGCTACTTTATGGGAAAAGCCACAGTTGTATATGGAGAACTCGCCGCTTTTCCACCTTCCTAAAGTGGCTACCCCGCTTGTAATTATGCACAACGACAACGACGGAGCGGTACCCTGGTACCAGGGTATTGAGCTTTTTACCGCCATGCGCAGGCTCAACAAACCGGTATGGATGCTAAACTACAATGGAGAAGCGCATAACCTGGTGGAACGGAAAAACAGGAAGGACATACAGGTGAGGGAGCAGCAGTTTTTTGACTGGTTGTTAAAAGGAGAGCGCCCGGCTGAATGGTTGCGCGATGGGGTGCCTGCTGTAATGAAGGGCAAAAACCGGGGATTGGAGGATTAATGAGGCGTACAAATAGTATTGGAGCGTTTACCGGCGCTCTTACCTGTATTACAGTACCTTTAAAAGGGGAGAAGCCATGAAATATACGATTATTGCTACGGGCAGCCTGCTTATGCTGCTCTTTTCAAATGTTGCATACACTCAGCAACAATGGATATCGCTCTTTAACGGGAAAGACCTGACGGGCTGGACCGCTCGCGGAAATGCGCAATGGTTGGTTAAAGACGGAGCTATTATAGGGCAAAACGGGCAGGGGCATTTATACGCTGCGCCGGTGGTAAAAGATTTTGAAGTAAAGGGCGATAGTATCTTTATTTGGGTAAAGGAACAACTGGTAATGACGTACCGCGATAATGAATATAAAGAAGGTAGGTTTGTAATTCAATGTCATAACCCGGGCATGACTGCGGAAGCCCGGAATTTATATTATAGAAAACTGGATGAATGAACGGAAAACAGGCAGCGGCTTTAAAAGCTGTGGAATATATACAGGACGGAATGATAGTAGGACTGGGCACCGGCTCCACGGCTTACTGGGCAATTGAATATACGGCGCAGAGAATTGCCCGTGGATTGCACATTACAGCCGTGGCAACTTCCGAGGCCACCGCCGCAATAGCCGCAGAAAAGGGCATTGTGATCAGTGGTATAGAAGAAGTAGACCATATAGATATTGATATTGATGGTGCGGACGAGGCCGATAGCAGCCTCAATTTAATTAAAGGCGGTGGCGGGGCATTGCTCAGGGAAAAGATAGTGGCAAAAGCCAGCCGGAGGTTTATTGTAATTGCCGATGAAAGCAAGCTTGTTGCCACGCTCGGTAAGTTCCCGTTGCCGGTAGAAGTGATCCCTTTTGGATGGCAGCATACAGCCAGGCATATAACTGCGCTGGGATGCAGCAATGCCTTACGTTATAAAGACGGTAAGCTGTTTGTTACCGATAACGGCAATTATATTTTGGATTGCAGTTTCAACCAAATAACAAACGCTCCTTTGCTGAACGCGCAGCTTAACGGCATAGCAGGTGTAGTGGATAATGGTCTATTTATTAACATGGCCGAAAGAGTGATCATTGGTTCTGCCGATGGTAGTGTGAAAGAATATACCCGGTAGTGTATTGCCGGAAGAGAGTTGCAGGTTGCGAGTTCCAGGGGAATTTGAGATTTGAAATTTGAGATTTATTATTTGTGGTTTGTAGTTTGCGGTTAACTATAAACTACAAACCCGAAACCATAAATTTCATATAGACTGACGGCTGATAGCCCATTGCCCATAGCTTATCGCCCACAACCTACTTCTTACTTTCCTTTGCCCAGGTATCTCTTAAAGTAACCGTACGGTTAAAGACCGGCTTGTTGTTGGTCGAATTTTTATCAAGCGTAAAATATCCTTTGCGGATAAACTGGAATTTTTCGCCGGCAGTAGCGGTTTTTAAAGACGGCTCAATATACGCGTTGGAAATAATATGCAAAGAATCCGTATTGATATAGGAGGTAAAATCTCCTTCATCAGCGGGGTTCTCCACTTTAAACAAACGGTCATACAATCTTACTTCAGCCTGTGCGGCATGTGCTGCGCTTATCCAGTGAATGGTTCCTTTTACATGAATGCCCGAAGTGTCGTTGCCGCTTTTGCTTTCCGGTATATAGCTGCATTTTATTTCGGTTACAATGCCGTTCTCATCCTTAATAAAATCTTCGCACTTTATGATATACGCACTTTTTAGCCTTACCATGGCGCCGGGAGCCAGCCTGAACCATTTTTTTGCCGGCACTTCCATAAAGTCTTCCCGCTCAATCCACAGCGAGCCCGAAAAAGGAATAGCTCTTGTGCCACCCCCGTTTTCCGCTTCGGGATTATTTTCGCTGTATACTTCTTCCACCTGTCCGGCGGGATAATTGGTAATGGTAAGTTTAAGAGGATCCAGCACCGCCATCCTGCGAAGAGCTATCTTGTTCAGGTGTTCCCGCACACAGTATTCAAGCAGGCTCATATCAACAAGGTTCTCTCTTTTTGCAACGCCTATCCTGTCGCAAAAATCACGGATGCTTTCAGGTGTATAGCCTCTTCTGCGCATACCGCTGATGGTAGTCATCCGCGGGTCATCCCAGCCGTCTACGTATTTTTCATTTACCAGTTGCAGCAATTTACGTTTGCTTGTAATGGTATAAGTAAGGTTTCTTCTTGCAAATTCGTATTGTTTCGATGGAAATATTTCCAGTTGCTCTATCAGCCAGTCGTATAGCTCACGGTGAGGCACAAACTCCAGTGTGCAAAGCGAATGGGTAACTTTTTCAATGCTGTCGCTTTGTCCATGTGCAAAATCATACATCGGGTAAATGCACCATTCGTCTCCTGTGCGGTGGTGATGCGCGTGTTTGATGCGGTACAATACCGGGTCGCGCATCAGCATATTAGGATGTGCCATATCAATCTTGGCTCTCAGTGTTTTGGAACCATCAGGAAATTCCCCGTTTTTCATTCTTTCAAACAGGTGCAGGTTTTCCTCCACAGATCTTTCCCGGTAAGAACTGTTTTTACCGGGTTCGGTAGGTGTTCCTTTTAAAGCGGCTATTTCTTCAGATGTGCTGTCGTCTACATATGCCAGTTGCTTTTTTATCAGTTGGATGGCATATTGGTATAATACAGGAAAATAGTCAGAAGCATATAATTCGTTTTTCCATTCAAAGCCCAGCCATTTCACATCTTCCTTAATGCTTTCAACATACTCGGTTTCTTCGGTAACGGGGTTGGTATCATCGAAGCGGAGATTGGTATAACCGCCATATTTAAGGGTAAGTCCGAAATTGAGGCAAATGCTGGATGCATGCCCAAGGTGCAGGTATCCATTGGGTTCAGGTGGAAAACGGGTAATTATAAAAGGATACTTTCCATTTTTTAAATCTTCCTCAACAATCTCTTCAATAAAATTCAGGCTTTTTTCTTCACTCATAGCTGCAAATCCATTTTGCGCAAATGTAAGCCGGGTATTTTAAATTTGAGATTTGAAATTTAAGATTGGGGCATTTCAAATCAGAAATCTCAAATCTCAAATCATCTGAGGAGTGTTACGGAACCTTTTAATGTGAGCTCTCTTTTCAACATAAAATCGTCGTACACGCAAAGGTAAACGTAGGTGCCTTCTTCGGCTCTTTTCCCGTTTATTTTGCCATCCCATCCCCGGGCGGGGTCCCTGGTTTCAAAAACTTTTTTGCCAAAACGGTCGTATACAAGCAGGGTAAATTTAGTAATAGGGCAAAATGCGCCTGCCCGGAAAATTTCGTTTCGTCCATCCCCGTTAGGAGTAAAAGCGGTTGGAAAGTTTACACATTTGGTATTGCAGGTAACGGTGGTAACCGTGTCTATCAGCGATCCACACTTGTTTTCGCCCTTTAAAACATAACTGCCCGCTTCGGTAGCGGTAAAGTCAGGCCTGGCAGAACCATCCTGCCAGGCATAGGTGGTATATTTTTGTTGTACTGTTTGTAACATTACGCCCACTGCGCCACAGGGTATCACCACGTTTTCTCCCAGGTTGAAGTTGGGCTTGTCAATTACCTCTATCACCAGCTTTGCCCTGGGGCTTTCGCAACCCAGGATCGTTTGAGATACGTAATAATTAAAAACGCCCGTGTCGGCTGTAGAAGGGATGGGAGCGTTGGGGCTGCTTACGCTGGTGGTAGGAGAGTCGTACCATTTTAAGTCGAGCCCCGATGCCCGTAAAGGCGTTGCGGGAACGTTCAGGCATAACAGCTCATTTCTTACATCCGGGATCAGTATCAGCGAGTTGAATAGCACATATACACTGTCTTCTATACTGCAATTGGCATCGGTAGCGGTAATATAGTATTTGCCTGTTTGATGTATGTCAATAAAATCAGCGGTTTCCCCATTTCCCCACACATAGGTAACCAGCCCGTTACCATTGGGTAATTGCAGCCTGAAGGTGGTGTCGGCGCAAATGATAATGGTATCCCCGGGTATAAGATTATTAGCCGCGCAGTCAAGCTGGGCCCTGGCTGTAGTAAATAAAGCGAGCAATACAAGGGCTAAAAGGATAGGTTTTCCTTTCATCGGATATAAGATTTTTTGGATTTGTGGTTTGATTATGCAATTATTGCACCAAAACCAGGATCACTCACCCCGGCAACAGGATAGTAACGTGAAAATCAGTAAAATCTTTTTTGATATTTATAATATTTTACTGAACTTTGCCGTCCCAAAAAATAGATTATGGCCAGAGTATGTCAGGTTACAGGTAAGGTTCCCATCACAGGAAATACCGTATCGCATTCAAATATAAAGACTAAGCGCAGGTTTTTACCCAATCTGCAAACCAAACGCTTTTTCCTGGCGGAAGAAGATAAGTGGATCACTCTGAAACTGTCTACCGAAGGGTTACGTACCATCAATAAAAAAGGGTTGTATACAGTGGTAAAAGAGCTTCGCGCTCAGGGAGAAAAAATTTGATAAAAATTAAATTTATAAGGCAATGGCTAAGAAAGGAAACAGAGTACAGGTAATACTGGAATGTACTGAGCACAAAAACAGTGGTCAGGCTGGTACCAGTCGCTACATTTCCAGCAAAAACAAAAAAAATACTCCTGAGCGCCTGGAGCTGAAGAAGTACAACCCGATCCTGAAAAAGGTTACGGTTCATAAAGAAATTAAATAATTAATTTGAAAAATGTGAAAATGTGCCAATTTGAAACTGGCAGATAGTTTTCAAATTTTCAAATTCCCAAATTTTCAAATTATATATAATGGCAAAAGCAGCTAAAACCGCGATAAAAACAAAAGACCAGAAAGCAGCAGCCGAAGCAAAAAACTGGACCAAGGTGGTGCGTGCCATACGCAGCCCTAAATCCGGCGCTTATACTTTTAAGGAGTCTATTGTACATAAGGATAAAATAAAAGAATTTTTAGCCCAGAAATAGGTTCCATGGGTTAGTAATCGTATAAAAAGCTGTCGCGATATTGTCGGGACAGCTTTTGTTGTTTTAACTATTCCGGATCATATGAGCAATGTAATCCATATCAGGAAGGCAGAAAGGCATGACAGCGGTACGATCGTTGACCTGGGGCGCAGAACTTTTGTGGAAACCTACGCAGAAGTAGGCGGAAATGAAGCACTCGAAGCTTATGTAAGACAAAAGTTTTCGCCGGAGAAAATTGAGGAGGAGCTTAATAATCCATTTGCAAGGTTTTATATTGGATTTGTAAATGATATTGCCGTGGCTTTTACCAAGCTCAGAAATGACAGGAAAGCGAAGGGACTGGAAGAAAAAAAAGCTGTTGAAATTGAAAGGATATATGTATTGAAGGAATACCAGGGCTTTAAGGTAGGGAAAGAGATGATGGAAAAATGCAGGCAACTGGCAATTGAGGAAAAGTATGATACAATATGGTTGCAGGTATGGCAGCATAATAGTAAAGCCATCAGCTTTTACCAGAAAGCAGGTTTTGTAGTGTTTGAAACAGCGGTATTTAATTTTACACCCACTGTGCAGCAGGATGATTTTTTGATGCGTTTGGATCTATATTACTAAATTGGTTGTATGGGATTTTTTGGAAAACTATTCGGGAAAAAAGAAAAAGAAAGCCTTGACCAGGGATTGGAAAAAACCAAGACCGGCTTTCTTTCAAAAATTACAAAAGCCATTGCCGGTAAAAGCAGGGTAGATGAAGAAGTGCTTGATAGCCTGGAAGAAGCGCTGGTAGGTGCAGATGTTGGCATAACCACCACCGTAGCCATTATTGAAAAAATTGAGCAGCGTGTTGCCAAAGACAAATATCTGGGCACTGCCGAGCTGAATAATATGCTGCAGCAGGAAATAGAAAGTATACTGGTAGAGGTGCCGGAAAAGAACGCTTACGGGTTTAATTCGGAGCTGCCCGCGAAGCCTTATGTGATACTGGTGGTTGGCGTAAATGGTGTAGGCAAAACCACTACTATAGGAAAGTTGGCGCACAATTTTAAGAAAGCCGGTAAATCGGTTTTGTTGGGCGCTGCGGATACTTTCAGGGCTGCCGCGGTAGACCAGCTTACTATATGGAGCGAAAGGGTAGGAGTGCCTATTGTGAAAAAAGAAATGGGAAGCGATCCGGCATCGGTAGCGTTTGATACGGTTACGAGCGGCGTAGCGAAAGGAGCGGATGTAATATTGATAGATACCGCAGGCCGGTTACACAATAAATTACATTTAATGGAGGAACTGAGCAAAATAAAAAGGGTGATACAGAAAGTGATCCCCGAAGCGCCGCATGAAGTAATGCTGGTGCTGGATGGCTCAACCGGGCAGAACGCGTTGGAGCAGGCAAAGCAGTTTACCGCGGCTACCGATGTTTCCGCGCTTACTATTACCAAGCTGGATGGTACCGCAAAAGGAGGCGTGGTATTGTCTATAGCGCACCAGTTCCGGATACCTGTAAAGTTCATTGGGGTAGGCGAAAAAATGGAAGACCTGCTGGTATTTGACAAGCATGAGTTTGTAGACAGTCTTTTTAATCTCAATCATTCCGGTAACGATCAATAATACACTATGCAGGCATTGCAGCAGTCGCCGTATTTGTTATACTCCAATGGAAAAGGAGAAATATTTGAAGATATGTCTCTGTATGCCGTTGGCAGAACGGGATGGGACGCCATACCTGTGGCGGTAGAAGACTGGATTGAGCTGCCGGAGGGGGGATCATTGTACGAACTGCCCGGCAGAAGGGGTATAGGTATAGATGTGGAAACGGGAGAGATGAGGCTTTGCGAAAAAGGGTGGGCAGTTGCCGCTTTTATTCCACCGGCGCATACGGGGTTATATATTGCCGCATACGAAACGCAACCCGGCGCCCCGGTACTGCCATTGTTTTGTTATACTGCCGCTGCCTGGCACAACCACCAATTTTATGTGCCTGCCGTGCGTATTGAACAGGACATACGGCAGGAATGCAGCGGTTATGATAATAACGTAATACGATCCGGCGTATCGCAACTGTTAAAGGCTTACCCGCATAACAGGCTGGTAAAACATCTTGCCGATAATTGCTGTAATACCTACCATTGTCCCGCCGCAAGAAATTATTTTATGGGCCGGTGGGAATGCCCTGTTCCGTCTTCGCCTGCGTGTAATGCTAATTGCGTGGGTTGTATTTCTTTTCAGCCGGAGGAAGAAAGCATTCCCTCTACGCAGGACAGGCTAACGTTTAAGCCTACCGCAGAAGAAATCGTTGAGTTTACGGTTCCGCATCTCGAATCTGCTCCTTTCCCGTTGATAAGCTTTGGGCAGGGCTGCGAAGGAGAGCCATTACTGATGTGGGAAACCATTAAAAAATCCATTATTGAAATAAGGAAACATACCGGTAAAGGCAGCATCAATATCAACACCAATGGTTCAAAACCCGCTGCCGTGCAGGCACTTTGCGAAGTGGGACTGAACAGCATCCGGGTAAGCACCAATTCGGCGCGCAAGCATATTTACGAGGCGTATTACCGTCCCAATAATTATTGCTTTGAAGATATTGTAGAAAGCCTTAAAGTGGTGAGAAGTTACAACGGATGGGCATCGGTCAATTATTTTGTTTTTCCCGGCATGACAGACAGCGTGGAAGAATATGAAGCATTGCGTAAGCTGATCGCCGATACGGATCTTACCATGATACAGTGGCGGAATTTTAATATAGACCCCGACTGGTATATGGGCAAAATAGGCGTGCATGAAACCGGGGAATGCATGGGAGTAAAACAATTGATGGACCTGATCCGCGAAGAATTTCCAAAAGTAAAATACGGTTACTTTAACCCGCCTATGGAGCGTATTACGGGAAATTATGAACAGGATTTCGCGCATTTATAAACGCAACCTTTATTGTTAAGCCGGCTGTAATTATTATTTCAGCCCGGCACTTGCTTTAAGCGGTCTTTGTAATAAAGGCTCATGCCGGAACAACTTTTCGTCCTATCTTTAAGCAATCATTTTATTTAAACTCTTACCCTGAGATGCAAAAGAACCGGAGAACATTTTTAAGGAATATGGGCATGGGCGCGATAGGCGCATTAACAACCAATAGTTTATTTGCGGAAAAAATACAACAGGCTTCCGCACGGTTACAAAACACCGATCCCCTGCAGGCGGCGCTCGATGAAGATTACTGGAGTATCATACAACAGGCCTATTCTGTAAGTCCCGATATAATTAATTTTAACAACGGGGGTGTAAGTCCTTCTCCCCGTATTGTGCAGGATGCGGTAGAAAAATACAACCGTATGTCTAACCAGGGACCTTCTTACTATATGTGGCGCATACTCGACAAGGGAAGAGAGCCTTTAAGGCAAAAGCTGGCGGCGTTGGCAGGGTGTGATGCCGAAGAAATAGCTGTTGACCGCAATGCTACGGAAGCGCTGAATACCGTGATATACGGAATGGACTTAAAGAAAGGAGATGAGGTAATAGGCTCCATGCACGATTACCCCAATATGATGGCGGCCTGGAGGCAGCGCGCCCAGCGCGACGGCATCGTATACAAGCAGATCACTTTTAATTTTCCCATAGAAAATGACGAAGAGATTGTGAATGAATACCGGAAGCTGATCACTCCTAAAACCAAAGTAATTCATGTAACGCATGTGGTTAACTGGGTGGGGCAGATCATGCCCGTAAGGAAAATTTCGGAAATGGCGCACCAGCGTGGTATAGAGGTGATATGCGACAGCGCGCATGGCTTCGGCCTGTTGGATTTTAAGATTCCTGACCTGCAATGCGATTACCTTGGTACCAGTTTGCACAAGTTTTTGAGCGCGCCTATCGGCAGCGGAATGTTGTGGATCAAAAAAGAAAAGATCCCGAAGATATGGCCGCTGTTGTGCAACGATAATCCACGCAGTGATAATATAAGAAAATTTGAAACGATCGGAACCCGCAGTTTCCCGATAGAGCAGGGCATTGTGGAAGCAATTGATTTTCATAATGCCATTGGCCCCAAACGCAAAGAGGAACGTGTTCGTTACCTTAAAAACTACTGGGCAGAAAAAGTGCAGCCTTTAAAGAAAGTAAAATTGCATACTTCGCTCAAACATGATTATTCCTGCGCTATTTGCGGGGTGAGCATAGACGGCATAGAATCCGCAGCGCTCAGTGGTATGCTGTTCGATAAATACCATATACACACAACGGCAATGGTATATGCCAATGTGAATTGCGTGCGTGTTACTCCCCATGTGTATACTGCCTTGAAGGAGCTGGATACGTTGGTGGAGGCTATTAAGGAATTGTCTGCTTAGCTATCGGCTATCGGCAATCAGCTTCATTACCGGTTAAAACAGGTATTTCAGAGGAGAGTGATTTCTCCTGGCATTTGCTGATGCAAAACTGAATGTTGGCTGCATGGCAAGTGCTAGCCTGCTCCTGTAAATCCTTTTAAGGTCAACTCTTTTCCGTCAAATATGAATGTCCACCAAAAAGCATGTTCGCAGATTTCACTTGAATTTTCGGGTATTTCGTATTCTGAAATGTTTTTGCTTTTGTAATCCTTATTTGAATTCATGCTCATTGATAGGGTTACGGTACTTTTATCTATTTCTATTTGATAGGAGTAATAACAAGGTTGAGTTTTTAAATAGTCGTCATGGTTTAATTTGTCATGGTGCAATAAACTGTCAACTTTAATAGATTGAAAAAGGTTGTTCAACTGGTCAAGCCAAATACTCTCGGAAATGTCTTTAAAATAGCTCAGGAACATAGCTTTGGTCGTCTTATTGCCATTATTTTTAAATTGCTCATAATAATTTTCATTGTCCACATAAATACTATAAGCAGTGTCTGAAAGCGGAAATTGAAATATGTCAGCAATTTTTTCTTTGTTTTTTGATGCCACGACTTGTTGCAGTTTTTTTAGTTCTCCAATTAAAGTTTGTCGTGCAGTTCTCTCTGTGTCAAATTCTTTACCAGTTTCTATATCACTTGTTGATTTTGTTGGGTCAGAATTGTTACAGGCAACTAAAGCTATAAAAGCTATAAAGAAAAGAAATGTGTGTTTCATGAATTTTGAGTAGAGGGAGATTTTCATTTAGTGTCGTATTATGCTTATATGGCCTTTATAAAGTATAATAAAAGTAAAACGAAAATGATAAGGTCAGTCCACAATGCAAACTTTTCATTTATACCCGATTTTTTTTGTAGTCCGTGTTGAATACCTGCAATGCTGTAATAAAGTCCGCTTGCAAATGCACTCACAACCCTCCACTCCGGTCTGAACAACGAAACAATACCTACAAGTCCGAAACAAATGTTAGCGAAACCTAATTCACGAAGAATGGGGAAGCTGTCGGGGCTGTCAAGATGGAAAATTTGTTTGGCAGTGAACTCAGGATTTTTCACTTGTCTGATACCTGCCAAAAGTAAGCGAAGTCCAACTGCCGAAAAAATAAACCACTTACTAAACAGTTCAAAAGTCAAAGCGGTGTTATAAAAAAAATATTCCGCTACAAAACCAATTGCCGGAAGAATAAAAGTCAGAACCGACACACTAATAATGTAAAACTTGTTCGGCTTGTCGTTTATGTTATTGGTCGTCGTCATTATTTTTTGTCGGCTCGTTTTTGCACTGTAGGCTGATACCTGACAGGTCACCCATTTATTGCAGCATGCGAACAGGGATTTGTGCAGGCAGAGAAATAGCCTTCCGTTAGCCCGTAACCGCTGCCAATTGAAAATATTTTGTTGAAGTTATGTACAAAAGTAGATCGTAATTCGTCACCCCCGACTGCATTTGGTAAGCGAAAGGGACAGCCAGGATATATTTGTCTGCCGGCATAGCAGAAAGCCATTTGTTGTTGTGCGTGGTTTTTTAATTCAAATTGAGGCAGAAGCAATCATTAGATTAGTTTCGTTTTCTTCTGCTTTTACTATGTAAGAAATCACTTTTGCATAGTTTGTAGAATTAACGCCTTTAGCTACGAAAGAAGTATTTTTTTTCGTAGA
This sequence comes from Chitinophagaceae bacterium, assembly GCA_019638595.1. Classification (GTDB taxonomy): domain Bacteria; phylum Bacteroidota; class Bacteroidia; order Chitinophagales; family Chitinophagaceae; genus Agriterribacter. The sequence continues at coordinate 4,179 of JAHBTJ010000038.1, read as the reverse complement.
TGCAGCACGTTTTACAGAACGGAGCGCTCTTACTTTAGAAGATTTATTGTTTTTTGCTTGCCCTTTTTTCATGGTAATTGTAAATGTTTATAGGTATTTCAAATAGCAAATATTTTATCAATGAAGCTCTTCACCCACCGGAATGAATTATTTTGTGCTGCAGAGTGTTGTTCATCCCGTTGCTGCGGAGAAGAAAAACAGGCCAATAGCTATCAACTCTTCATCCAGAACAACAGCAAGTGTCTACTGGTTGCAAAATACCTCCAACTCAAAGAACGGCATCTCCATAATGCAAGAGCGGCAACCGTAGGTTTAGGTCAACTAAGCTTTCATTTCTTGTCCGTAACTGCTTGGTCAGATTTGTTTTTTGCAAAGAAACCAATTTTTGCATATGCTAATTCATGCCTTTTGCTTAATTCTCTAAACTCTTTTGAAGCTTCATATGGTTCAATTTTTTTGAAAACTAATTTGTCTCTTAATTCTTCCAGTTCAATTCTAAATCTTGCACCCCAAACCGCTCTCGTTGCAAAATCAAAGGTTTTGTCAACAAGTATAATAAGACCTGGAATGCCAGCAATGATTGTAATAAAAATTTTATTCTTATCGGTCTGTAATCCAGATGCAATAATTATAGAGGAAGCGAAACTTGCAATTATTGATGCCCATAAGAAAATATGAGCTAATCGAAAATCCATAAGTTCATATGTTCTTCTGTGCTTTATTGATTTCTCAATTTCTGTTTGCAGTCCCTGTGCTGGGTCTAATAGTGTGTCTGCCATAAAGATTATTTTAAACTTGAAAAACTACTAAATGAGCGAGGCGGCTTTTAAAATTACAGCCAACGGTATGCATTGGCGATGTGCCGGTATTTGAAAATTTTCAACCCGTAACTATTGCTGAATAAAGTTACAAAAGATGATGATAAGAACTAAAGCTTGGCGTTATTTGTTGGCTGGAACCGAAGCCGAATAGCGAACAATCCCGATTGCTATCGGGAGAGCATATATTCATCACCCGTCATATTGCCAACCGCCTGTTGTACGCTGCCAATTCTACTCGCTCAGCCGATTCTCAATGTCCATTCTCTGATGTAAGACTCTTATTACTTCAATTTCGCTTTGTTTTTCAATGAGTCGGTAAAAAATTAGATGTGATTTCACTTTAGCGCAACGATAGTTTTTCCGAACGTGGCTGAGATCTTTCCCCGAATTTGGATTGTCACTTAAGTATTCAATTTCATCAAAAATTAAGTTAATGTATCTGTCAGCCTGCTTTAATGACCAATTTTCAAAAGTGTAAAGCCAAATACTCTCAATGTCCTCCGATGCTTTGGCACTAAGTTTATACTTCATTGGTCAAATGTTTGCTACGAAGATTTTTGATGAATTTTTTACGGTCAAAGTTTTTGACAAATCCTGATTTTTCACCTTTCTTGAGTTCTTTTATGAGCTCATTCTTTTGATTTTCTTCTTGTTCAAATAGTCGTAAAGCAGCTCTTACAACCTCGCTGGCAGATGAGAAACGCCCGCTTTGTATTTGGTAGTTAATAAAATTATCAAAGTAATCCCCCAACAAAATAGAAGTATTTTTCGCCATTGTTACCTAATTTGAATCGAAGATACCAATTCTTGGTATTTTCTGCAAATTTTAGAGTGTCGCACAGGCAGCCTGCAACGAGTAAGGGCTTTCTGCTGTGCTGATATTCGGTGATCCGTACAGCCCGAACTGGAAGTAAATTCGGGTGTTTTTCAAACTTTATATTTTTACCCTCTTGTTTCCTCAGTTGCTGTAGTCTTTCAATATTTATTTTGCGTTTATTCTCACTTTTAAGTTCATAATTGATCGCAACGGCTAAGTAAAAAACCGCCTTTAGGCAATCTAAAGATCCATCTCTAATTCCTTGGTATGCAGCTTTTTTGTTGCCTCCAAAAGATTGTGGATTTTCATTAGGCATAAGAAATTTGCCTTTGTCCCGTAAAGAAGAAATTTTATTTATAAGTTCACTTTTTTTAGAAAAAAGTTTTCCATCTTTTTGGGTTCAACTTCACAAAGTCCCTCCAATTCACTAATTACATCTAAAGCTTCATTTGAAAATTTCAAAAGAGGTTCACGATATTTTTTTATTATTGATACTTTTTGGATTCTGTAGCCAACACAAAAAATAACAATAGTGTGGCTATTAAACTTGCAATTGCTCCTATGAGAGAGAACAAAACTGAGTAGTTTTCTAAATTGTCAAAAAAACATTTCATAAAATAGCTTGTGAATGACTTGCGTCCAACGGTTGGGCTTGACGGTCGGGCGTTTAGAAAATGTCCGACCCGGGACAAAAGATAATTAGCGAAACTAAAGCTGAAAACAAATTCATCAACCACACTTGTGCAAAACCCATGTTAGCGGTTGCTTCGAAGTTCTCCGTTATGAAAAATATTTCTTGCAGTTAGAAACCCATCTCGTTTTAGGATAAACAATTCCTCAACATAGTTTCCATATACAACGATTGCTCCATTGTCTATCGTTTTAAAGTATGGTTTAGGATACGAAAGTTGTATTGTATCTCCATTTCCTCGTATTTCCTTCAAAGGATAAATGACGGGGATTTGGAAGCCGATTTTTATTGGCTTTATCTTTATTTTTTTATTGTTGCCGTGTTTATAGTCTTTAATTGCGTAACTACCTGCCCAACGCCCATCTTTTGTTTTGTAAACATCATTGTACATATATTTTTGATGAAAATAGGTTCCACTATCTGCCGATACGAATAGTAGAACATCCTCAAACTTAGAGAATGCCGGTATTCCGTAATGGTCGTATACTACAAATTCAATTGTGTCCTGTGAAAAATTGCCAAATACTTTTTGAAGGATCTTATATTTTGCTTTAAAACCTTCGTCCATTGAACCTTCTTTGTAAGGTAAATTTTCCACCAAAATTTTGTGTCCAACAAATACAAAGAGTTGATTATCCTCGCCGTTGTAGTTTTTTACATAATCTACAGGATTATTCTTGACACTTGTTTCCTTTGATTGTGTCAAACTATCTTGCAGGGATGAGTTAGGGCTGTCATGATCTACCTGTCCGTTACAACTTTCAAGTAGAAAGGTTAGTAAAAATGTCGCTATGTAGATGTAGGGGATCATTTAAGTAACCACTAACGGGTAAGGGCTTTCATTCCTCGCCCTGCGGACAAAACGAAAGATTAGTTATTAGCGGAAGCCCTATTTTACTCATCTTTTTGTTTCTCATTTGGGTTATCAATACTAATTTTAAAGCCAAATTTTTTACATAATTCTTTTACATCAGTATATCCGTAATAAATAATGTACTCCCAGAGTGCTTTTCGAAATTCGTCATTTTTTCTTAGATTGTTTTTGTCCGCAATAATTGAAATTTGATAAATTAAATAGGGTTTTATTTCATCATAAGAGATCAAATCTGTTTTAGCAAATCTATTAAAAAGACCGAGTTGGTCAAAGTAGTCATCAAATACATCTCGTATTTTTCCTTGTGGATACTGAAAATCGCTATCTGCAGTATCAATTCTTAAAGAATACATCACAAAGTCTTCATCCATAAAAGTAGCAGTATCATCTAAAAAAACTCTTGCTCTGTTATAATCAAGGAGTTTATTTGCCGTAATTACTGACTTGTTTTCAGAAAATTGTTTAAAGGTCGAGTGTAGATTCTGTTGCAAGTTGACCCAGTATTCTGTTTTATGTTGACCCAGTATTCCGGGATGTTGACCCACTCCAAAAAATAATGGCGTTTTCATTTTTTGCCGTTTCTATTCTGGGATGTTGACCCACTGCGATACATTTTCTGGTGAGCTATGCCGGTTGTCATTCTGGCATGTTGACCCACCCGTTGCCGGCATATAGTAAGGCTTTTTAGAAGTCATTTGCTCCTTAAAAAAATCAAGGAGTATGGCACAAAAGCCGATAGCAATGGAGCAATTAAAGCAAATTCTGCAACTTCAAAAAGATGGTGTTGGCGTTCGGGAGATAGCTCGCCGCACAGGCATCAGCCGCAACAGCGTTCGTAAGTACCTTTCTCTGCTTGCTACTGCTTCTCCAGATAGTCAACAGGAGCCAAACAATAAAACACTTGCCGATAAAGCTTATGGCAATGATAGTGTAGCTCATGATGCAGGCAGGTTGCAGCAGTTGATTGATCACTTCG
>JAHBTJ010000037.1 GCA_019638595.1 Chitinophagaceae bacterium | reverse complement strand
TGCCGTCTGCTTTTTGTTTTTCTAGCAAATGTCCATAACTGTCATATGCAGTATAGCGTTCTCTTATTTCAGGAGGATTAGTACCTATCTGGATTTGCGCATTCTGAGGAACATAAACACCTGCGGAAGGATTATAATAATTATTGGTAGCAATGGTTACTAAATTATTATTTCTGGAAATGGTAGTAGATACAATAGGTGAATAAATGTGTGCGCCTATCATTGCTGTATAGGGACTAACACTATAATCGTATGGATGGGTATATACTGCGGTCGTATAAGTTCCGTCAGAATTAAGAGCCTGCTCTGTTTTAAGTTGGTAATAATTGTCGTAAGTGTTCAGCTTTTTCCCTACGATGGGAGTAGCACCCGTAAATGTTTTTTCTATCACACTATCTATAACGGTATAGTAAGATTTTGCAACATAAATCCAAAGCGAATACCTTCGGATACCAATACCATAGCAAGATATAGCAAGAGCGCTGCCAACATTTGCGTTAATGCCCGCTTGAATGCCACCAGATAACATATCCTCAGCTCTAACACTATAAGGCTTTCTTGCATAACCCTTTTGAGTATAATAGTACTCTATTTGTTTTATTATATTTCCGATATTATCATAATATATTTCTTTTTGCAACTTACCATCAATTTGCGCTCTTACAGATGGAGTAAATTGAGAGAATGATACAGAGCGCATATCTGACGGAAGCCCGCTGCCCCCGGAAGAAGAAACAATAACAGAAGGCATTAAAAACAGGGAGCTTAAACTGGACGGCCCCAGATCCTGAACAGAGGGGAAGTCGTATATTTTAGTTACAGAGCCGTTGGCGGCAATATTATTAGCGTCTACTTTATTAGCGGTAACACTGGAATATCCAATCAGATAATCATAATTGTTAGCAGCTCCTAAAGAAGAAAGCCCTGACATTTTGTGAAAAGAGGCAGAAGTACAGCTTGGTTGACCTTGTGGAACCATAGCTGCCCGAAAAGTATTGGTAAAAAAATTAAGCGTGCCCAGGTAAATGCCAGTAGTATAACTATAATCAGTTTCATTGGTTCTATTACCTGTTGCAGAATAATTTTTAATTGATTCTATTCTTAACCCTCCGCCTGTTAATATTTTATTTCGGTACAAAGAAACATGCGGTTGATAAATAAGCTTAGTACTGCCGCCGGTAGGATACACAATACTGTCCATTGTTAAAGTCGGTGTCAGCAAGGGTTGACAACTTCTTATGGCATTTCCAGTAAAACTACTGGCATTTGCTGTATTACTATAAGCGGTAAGGTTAGCATCTATTAACCCATCGGCTATGGCAGATGATAAGGTAGGGATAAAATTCAGATTAGTAGTATTACCATTATACATTCCCCAATAATCCCGGGCAACTGAGTACTTATTGGGTATTATGCCGTTATTGCTGTAATAGAAAAACTTATATGGTGGTTGTATGGTGGAATCATTAAATGTAACCGTATTAAGCTTTAGCCGATAAGTGGCCGGAATAGTAGCATTTATTGATGATACCGGCGAATTGGGTTCCACAGTATTTGCAACAAAATAATCATAGCCAAATAATATCTTCTTTCTTACCGAACCAGTTATTTTGTCGGTAACAATAATAGATTCTAATTTTTTAGCACCGGTACCGCCAATATCTACTCTGTTGCCGAGGTTAAATTGTAGTAATTCATTAATAGTTTCTACCTGGGTAAGGTATGCCGGGAGAATCTCACATTGCGGCTGCAAAGATGAAATATAATTAGGTGTGGATGTAACAACTCCATCCGTACACTCAATAGAAGTTTGATAGTCGAAGGCAGGGAGAATGGTACCATAATTGGTATATTGAAAGTTAATATAATCACCAGATGGGTGCAATATTTTTGTTAGTAACCAGGAAGAATTTGCATCTCCCACCGTAAATGGATACATAGTATATGCATTTTGATTTTGAGGGCTTATCCTGGTAATTTCTCTTTGTTCAAAAAAATATTTTACCCCGTTATTATCGGTAAGATACCATGCTGTAATTCGTCCAAAACTATCCTTTGTACTGGTTATAGCAAAAAGGCTGTTTTCTCCAATAAAGGAAAGAGAATCTGTATACTTATCATAATAAAATGTGAGTGAAAATCCCATAAAATTAGCATAGTATATATCAGGCTCTGCCATTCCGTACCACGCTGCATCCGCAATAAAATAGTTATTATCATACTGTGGATTTGTAAACTGATCACCTGCCCCGTCAAATGTTGATGCATAGGTATATACCTGATTCGATTGAGTTAGAACATTCCCAATTCGGTTCATTAATCGGGACCAGCCATTTTTAAATTGCGAAACTCCGTAGGATGGGATATAATAATCCGGGCACCCTTTTACTTCAGCAGTAATCCTACCCGCTACCATTAGGTCAAAACCCAATCCAACCCATGTGGCTTCCTGGCTAACCTTAATTCCGCTTGCATGATAGGATAACGTAATAGGAGCGGTTAAAAACCGGCTATTAACAGTATGGATGGGAATAGAAATGTCCGGTAAACCTGTTAATTCATTGATATTATAATTACCAAATTTTTCAAATCCCGTTGATTCAGGAGATTTGGGGAAATTGATATTTACAAATGATTTATTTCCATTTGTATTAATAGTTTGTTGCCCATATGACAAGCGCGGCAATATTGTTGATATTATAATCCAAAGAAAATAACGCATATCACAACTATGATTAATTGAATAATATTATTAAGTAGTTTGCCCGCTACTCATCTTCTGATTCAAACATCGTTTCCTCTGTCAATCACTAAAACTCATACCCCACCCTCCACATAAAAGCGGGAGCAGGCGGAACGGATTTTTTATGTAAGAAATCATATAAAAAAGAAACAGCTCCCTGCATCTTCTTCTCCTTTTTCAGTACAGCCAGTGTTTTTGCTACCAGCTTATCGGGTTCATTTAAAATTTCTTTTAACTCATTTAATTGCCAGCTATAGTAAAAGACCTGCTGTTGATATTTACCCAGGTATTTGTGGATGTTTTGAGGCAGGTTGCTGTAGTTGCTCAACAACTGTTTGAGCTGCTGCCGCCGCTGCTGTACGAACTGCTGAATGGCTTCGGCTTCGTTGAGCTTGCTTTGCAGTTGCTGCAGGTTTTGCAGGGAACTACCGGGTTTCTGTTGTATGCCCGGGGTTTTTGAAACAATGTTCCCGGCATCTTTTAAAAACCCGAGTGAAGTAGCCAGCGAATCTATTCCCGGCAGGTACCTGCCGCTGAGCAGCCTGTCCATCCTGCTGCCGGCATTGTTGAATTGTTGGGAAAGCCGGTTGTCTAAGCCGTTCAGCTTTTTATCAATATGAGAAGTGTAGCCGGGAGGAAGTTCTGCAACTGTAATGAATTGGCTATCCTGCGCTTGTAGCAGCAGTATATTTAATAGTAAGATTATTGTAAACAGGTGTTTCATGGTAGCGTTTTTCAAAATCTTATTTGCACTTCTAAGCTACACAAGTTTTTAACATTTGTTAAAATATTTTTTTACAACGCAGGGGTGTTATCGTATAACTGGTTGAATATATTTGTTTTAGAAGTTATCCACATCGTAAAAATACGGTGCGGGAATGGGTGAAGAATACATAAAAAAGAGAAAGGAGCACTATTGTATGCCGGTGCAACGAATGCCGGCGGCAGCTTTCTACGGTCAGCAATGTCATCGTTCATGCATATGGAGGGGCGTGGTGCACGGCATTATCTTTCCTTGCATTAAACTTAGTTCCCGGACCCGGGGGCGGAAACGTATTACAGCGTGTTGCGCCACCAACGGGCAGCCTTTATTTCACTATTTTCAGCAGCCGCTTGTTTTTACCATCGTTGTACTTTATCCAGTACACGCCCGGTGGCAGGATCCCCAGGTTGTTGAGCGGCAGATATTGAATAACGCCGGCATTGACCGTAATATTTTTTGTATATACCAGCCGTCCCGCATCGCTGAACAGTTGCAGGGTGGCATTGCCTGTTGTTTGGGGGTTTAGCAGCAATGTAAGCCCGCTTGTGAACGGAACGGGATATGCTTTCAGCCAGTCATTGCCAAGAATTTGCTCAGCATGATTTTGAAGTTTTTGACCGCTCAGTATTTCATAAGCGATCCGCATATTGGGAATGCCATATCCTACCCGGTCGTTAGGGCTATTATACCTGTTGGCGCTTTTTTTAACGGCATCAAAAATTTCGGCGTTTGTAAATTCAGGAAAAGCCTGCCACAGGCAGGTAATTAATCCGGCCATATTAGGGTTGGAAAGAGAAGTGCCATTACCGGTAACGGGATTTCCGTCGTAACCCGCCATTACAGTTGCCGCGCCTACCGATGCCACATCCGGTTTGACCCTGTTGTCTGAAGCAGGTCCGTAGCTTGAAAACCAGGCCGGGTTGCCGCTTACATCTACAGCGCCTACCGCCATTACATGCGCTCCGTCGGCAGGCGCTATAATATAATGCCAGGCATCGCCTCCTGAGTTACCGGCGCTGTTGGTAACAAAAATGCCTTTTTGGGCGGCGTATTCCGCCCCTCTTGTAATAATGGAAGTTTTGCCATCCATATCGTTATAGGAATAACTGGTAGCCGCGTCGTCAAATTCATAATATCCTAACGAAGAGCTAATGAGGTCTACTCCAAGACTGTCGGCCCTTTCAGCGGCAGCTACCCAGTTTTGCTCTTCTACCTGGTATTCGGTAGCCGCGTCTTCGGTACGGAAAAGATAATATTTCGCTTTAGGTGCGGTACCTACTATCTTCCCCGGCCTGTTGGCCGCCATGATAGAAAAACATACCATACCATGATCGTGCTCTTCCGTAACACTTTCTTTATTTTTTACAAAATCCCATGTGCCCAGCACCTGGTTGTTTAATCGTATACTGTCAAAGGCCGGGTTTGTATCGTATTTATAAAATCCCGCATCCAGTATCGCGATGGTCATTCCTTCTCCCCGGTAGCCTTTGTTATGGAGGAACTGCCCCTCGTGTATATTTACCTGGGCGTAATTATTCCCATAGTTAAAATAATTGTTCCCGGCATCCATTGTTTTAGCCGATTTGCGTACAGGGCTCATTTCATATCTTAGCTTATCCTGCCTTTCTGTATTTCTTTGACGGGTACGCGGTGCGGCTTCGGACACTTTTTTTACGAATGAAAAGCTTTTTATTGTATTAAGAGCGGCGGCATCGCTGGTTTGGATCAACGCCTGGTTCAGCCATTTTGAAGTATTTACAATGGTTACATCCCCCGCATTGCGCAAGCTGTCGAGGTAAGATGGATTTACGGGAAGATCGGTGCTGTCTACCGAAAGCTGCTGCCGGTTCCTTCTTTCAATAGCCTTGTTTGAAAGATACGCGTTGGGTTGTTGTATGGAAAACGGGTTGTTATGTTTATCGGTAAACACAACAATATGCCTGTTGAGCTGCGCCTGTATTTTGCCCGGCAGGCACAGCAAAGCTGTTAAGAGTAGCTGTAAAAACGTTTTCATAGATAAAAGGTTATCCCGGTTTTAACATTCATCAGTTATGCTCAATAGCAGTAAGCTTTATGCCATAGCCGCTATAGGAAAATGAGTTGCGTACAGTGTCGCATCGCACATATCCGTTCATGGAATCTGCCAATGTGGTACATACAACATCCGGTGGGCATTGAACAGAGTCGGGGCTTGAAGTAAATTTGATCCTGCACCTTTCCACAACAATGTGCCGCTGGTATGTCCAGTGAATAAATTCCTTGTATATCAATCCTGTATTTTTAGCATACACTTCGGTACTGTAATCTTTTGAGGCAAAGCTATTGGGGTATAGCTCAGGATCGCCGGAGCTTTCATCTATCTGCTGAACCGTAATGGTATTTTCAAAAGTATTGTCATTAACAATGTATGGCTGCGCTACATTTTGATAGTTGTATTCCCAGTATTGCAAATAGCTCAGGTCTTCTATCGCCTGTATGTAGCTGTTTCCTTCCCAGTAATAATTTTCTTTAACCGGGTTGGTTAGTTTAATATAACGCAGGTTGTCTTCCACTACCTCAAGCGACCGGTTAAGCGGCGTTACCATAAATGTGGCATTGTCTTTCCATTCCCCGGTGCCGTCCAGGTTCCTGATCATACGCCTGATCCGGTAAGCCTGTTGGCCCGCTGCATCTGTTATCTCGGCGTCTACCATGTCTTTAACCTGGTAGCTGTGTATTTCCTTTTCCGTATCAAAGTTTACAAATACGGTAGAATCGAGCCGGTAGATAATATACTTTCCCACTTCCAGCGGGTAATATTCTTTATAGGAGTCAATAGTAAAGCTGTCTGTTTGTTTTTTACAAAACTGGAAACCCAAACACAGCAGTGTTACAACAATTACGAGCGAAAAATATTTTTTTGATGTGGTCATCCTACAAAATTGTGATACCGGGATATCAGGCAGCAAGGGTAACCTGTATGTTGCCTGGCGGAACAAAATTAAATCGGAAAGCTAAAAGCCTCCCGATTCATAACGGTTTGATTTACTTTTTATTGCAAAAGAATTGCCATTCTGCCGGTGCTTAAGCGATTCCACTTATTGCCTGCCGGGAAAGCGTATTAATAGCGCATTATGATACCTCCGCCAATTACATCGTCGCCTTCATAAAAAACGGCGCTTTGTCCCGGCGCAATGCCTTTCACTTCTTCGTAAAAGCGAACCCGGATGCCTTTTTCGTGGTTGTACAGGGCACTCAATGCGCCTTTATCTTTGTACCTGATCCTGGTAATAGCTTCCATTCCATCGGTTATGCCATTGTATTTCAGCCAGTTAAGCTTACTTACTCCCATCTCCTGCCGGTTCAGGTCTGCTTCATCGCCCAGTGTTACGGTGTTGGTATCGGGGTTTATATGTGTAACGAAGGCGGGTTTGCCTAATGCAATATCCAGCCCTTTTCTTTGGCCTATGGTATAAAAGGGATAGCCTTTGTGCTTTCCAAGGATCCTGCCGTTCGTATCAACAAAATTTCCCCCATTTACTTTTTCTTCCAGTCCTTCCACTCTTCTTTTCAGGAACCCGCGATAATCATTGTCCGGCACAAAGCATATTTCGTAGCTTTCACTTTTTTTAGCCAGTTCGGGATACCCGTAGTCGAGCGCCATCTGGCGGATCTCTGTTTTGCGATATTTTCCGAGAGGCAATAACGTGCGGCTTAGCAGGTCCTGCTGCAACCCCCACAGCACATAACTCTGGTCTTTCAGTTCATCCAGTCCCTTGCTGATATAATACCTGCCATTTGTATGCTGGTGGATATTTCCGTAGTGACCGGTGGCAATATAATCACAGCCCAACGCGTCGGCGCGTTTTAATAATGCCCGCCATTTGATATGTGTATTACACATTACACAGGGGTTGGGAGTTCGCCCTGCTAGGTATTCTTCCACAAAGTTCTCTATTACGGCATCGCCAAATTCGCTGCGTATATCCAGTATAAAATGCGGGAAGCCATGTTCTACCGCGGCCATCCTCGCGTCGTTAAAGCTGTCTACATTACAGCAGCCGGTTTCCTTTTTACTGCTGCCCGCGCTGGCATAGTCCCATGTTTTCATGGTAATGCCTACCACTTCGTAACCTTCGTCATTCAGCATAAGCGCCGTAACGGTACTGTCTATACCGCCGCTCATCGCCACCAAAACTTTTCCCTTACGGCTCATGTAATACAATATTAGCCTGCAAAAATACGGAGAAAAGCTGATAGCTGTCAGCTTTGAGCTATCAGTCTATCGGCTTGGGGCGGTGAGCTATCAGCAATTTATAGTTTATGGTTTTTTGTTTATAGCTGGGAACCATAAACGTTCGAAACCTGCGAAAATGCCGCTCCTACGGAGCTTTGTCAATACGTTACTTCATAATTGCCACCAAACTTTCGCGTCCATGACGCTATAAAATTGTTGATATGGCAGCCTTCAAAATAACGTTTCGAACACTTATGGAACCATAAACTACAAACTATAAACAACAAACCTGGAACCTGCAACCTGTAAGCCCCAACCTGCGCCACTGAAAAGCCGATAGTCCATGGCTGATAGACTGACCGCCCAAAGCCCACCGCCCACCGCTCACAGCCCGTCTATCCTGAACGTAACCGGTTGTTTTCTCCAGGCTTTTACCTTTTTACCATTATTTTCTGCGGGGGTCCAGTTAGGACCCTTGCGGATGGCATTGGCGCAAATTTCTGCCAGCTTGGTTCCTTTCATGGTCAATACTTCCACGTCGCTTATATTACCGTCCTGGTCAACAATAAACTGTACGGTACAGGTGCCGGCTTTGCCTTCTTCCTCCAGTTCGTCTATATACCGGTGTATCTGCTTTGAAATATATTTTGCCCATTCTGCCTCTCCACCCGGGAATTTAGCCTGTATCTGTACCGATGTAAATATTTCCTCCTTTGGGTCGGTTTTTGGCGCAACAATTACTCCGCTTTTATTATCATCCACGGGTGGCGCTACGATCCCGATGTCTTTATCTCCCTCCGTGTTTGCCGCACCAATAATGGTATTTTGCAGCTCCTCTATATCTTTTATTTCATCATCGGGCGTTACCAGTTCATCTTTTACAACTTTGGGCGATACCAGTTTTGACATTTCAAGCCGGGGTTGTTCAATGGGCTTCTGTATAACAGGGGGCGGCGGCTCAACAACCGGGGGATCATTAATAAAATCAACCAGCTTTACAGAATCAATTTTCAAAGGCCCTGCAATTCCCTGTTTATTAAACCGGCCGCTTACAAACGAAGCAAGCACAATAAGCGAGGCAAGGGCTATCGTACCAATAATGGCGGAAGACAACCGGGAGCCATATTTTTGCCTGAGCTCATACGCCCCATAGCTTTTATTTCTTCCTTCAAAAAGAATGTCCATAAAGCTGGCGCTTAAAATTTTATTTTTTTCCATAAACAATGTTTTGTATTTGAGATGATGGTTTGTGTGAATTCCACAGCAAAAAGTGCGAACTATATTTTTGTATTTAATACCGGTTTTCTTGTGGATTTTCAGCCATTGTGTATCGCAATGCTTTAAAAGCTATCCGTATTTGCTGCTTAACTGGTTGTAAAACACAAACACGCTCGAAGGTCACTGCGAGTGGAAAATTAGGGGTCTAAATCAATGAGGTGATGACGTTGAATTGATAGCAATGAAATGCAGTGCTGGTTGTAATATCAAAACACTCTTGAGGTCACTGCGAACCCGCCCGCTTGTTGCTTTGAATGTAAGGTATATCGCGGCGGGTCCGCAGTTTGAAAGCTGCATACGCACGAGGATTGCTTCGCCCGCCGTAACATTGTTCCAATTTAAATTTCGATGCGGGCGGTCTCGCAAAGACGGCAAGTGGTTGAGTAACAGGGTATCTCTTTTTAATGCTGATTGCAAAACCAAATACGTCATTGGCAACCCGCCCACAGCTTACATGGAATTAAAGGTATATGGCGGCGGGTCCGCAGTTTGAAAGATGCATACACACGAGGATGGCTTCCCACCCCGGCGGACAAGCTCCCGCCGTAACATTGCTCCAGCTTAGGTTTTGATGCAGGCGGGCTGCCAATGACGCGTGAGAAGTTGAGTGAATGTATGCCTTGCTTTAATGCTGATGGCAAAAACAATAAGCCCTCTTTGTGGATCCTGTATATACGGGGTATACCCGGAAGTTGAGATAGCTTCTTCCATTATTTTTTTCTAAAAGCGAAATCCCTGTTAACGGTACTGGTTTTTACCGTAGTTTATTACATTTGTGATATGAGAAATAATGAGCTGATCAACTCTTTATTCTTTGAGGTTTGCACCAATAACAACATGAAAGCTTATGAGCAGCTTTATAAAATGTTATATGGAAAGCTTGTTCATTTCTCCGCCGCCATTGCGGGATCATTTCAACTTGCTGAAGAAATTGTTTCGGATGTGTTTATCGCGTTGTGGCAAAAAAGGCAACAGCTTTCGCCTGTTAAAAACCCTGTAGTATATATATACGTATGTACCCGAAATGCTTCATTAAATGCTTTGCAACAGCGTAAAGCACGCAATATCTCTTTCGAAAATCTTGATACAGACGCACTTGCGATCATACCCGATGTTGAAGAAAGGCTGGTATCGAAAGAAGTAGCATTGATCATTGAAAAAACAATACGTGAACTGCCGGAACGGTGCCAACTGGTATTCCGGCTGATCAAAATAGACGGGTTCACTTATAAAGAAGCCGCAGAACTTATGGATATTTCGCCCAAAACCGTTGATGCCCAATTGGCCATTGCCGTAAAAAAGATAACCCTCGCCATCAAGCTGCATACCCCCACTCACCTGGTTAACAGTTTTCTGAAATCCTGAAAAAAACTTTGATTTTCTTTAGGGAACTTTTCCCGCCTTTACTGTCCTTACAGCACATGGATATAGATCACAAGGATAATGGCAGGCTATGGCAACTTCTTGCAAGGAAAACCGCTAATGAAATAACAGGCGAGGAAAGTATTGAATTGTCAAAGTTATTACAGCAGCACCCTGATGCATTATATGCGCAGGAAATAATGTTGCAGGAGTGGCATGACAGCTACAAACGATTCAGTGAAACTGATACAGATGCTGCTTTTGAAAAACACAAGTCCCGTTTACAACATGCTTTCCAGGAATCGAAAACTGCTGATATTGAAGAAGATATACTGCCAAACAAGCCGGTTATATACAGGAAAATGATTTTGCGCCGGGCTTCAGTTGCTGTTGCCTGTATGATAGTGGCTTTTTTTGTTTTTAAAAAGAATGAATTAAAGCAACCGGGGTTGCAGCCGGAGGTTTTACAGCAACTGGCCACACAATACGGATCGAAATCGCAACTGGTGTTGCCGGATGGTACTAAGGTTTGGCTGAATGCCGGAAGCAGGCTCGACTATCCTAAACAGTTCACAGGCGCCATTCGGGAAGTGACACTGGAAGGGGAAGCCTATTTTGATGTAACTGCTAACAAACAACAGCCCTTTTGGGTACATACAAGGGCTTTTACCGTTAAGGTAATAGGCACGGCTTTTAATATAAGGGCGTATGCGGATGAAGATAGCGCCGCTACTTCACTGATCAGGGGCGCGGTGGAAGTGGAGCTGACCGCTAATAAAAAAAATACAGTGAGGCTCCATGCAAATGAAAAACTTACAGTGCCGGTAGCTCAAACCGGTAACCAGGAGGAATTGAAAGGAAACTCAAATGTGGATATTGAGAAAAAAACTGTTCCTGAAATTAAAAAGACAGTGGTTACTACCGATAAAAAAAACACGGTTGTAGAAACCGCCTGGATGGAAAACAAGCTGGCTTTCAAGAATATGTCGTTCGTGCAGATAGCCCAATCGCTTGAAAAATGGTTCGCGGTGGAAATACAGTTCAGGAATGAAGCTAAAAAGAAGCTGAGGTTAAGCGGCACTTTTGAAGGAGAAAGCCTGGAAGAGATATTAAACGCTTTCAGGGCTACCGGCAGCGAATCTTTTTCTTTTAAAAAAGACAGCAGCGGAAAGCTGTTGATATATTGAACTCGTTACAAGAACATTTATATATACAACCAAAATTAACTGTATGATTTTTCCTGATACAACTTAAAAAAAGTACCAGGCATATTTTTCAAGCTAAAGCGGGAAATGGAGTCAACATTTCCCGCGTAATGAAGGTTTGAGAAAATGCTTTGTCCAAAGGTGATTTAAACAAATATTCTTTCAACCTACAAATCAAAAGTAATGCAAAAATTACTACTGCTGAACCGTTCCTGCTCCGGGCAGGAACTAAGAAAACTGTTCCTGTTTATGAAGATAACAGCCCTGTTTTTGTTTGTTTGCTGTTTGCATGTAAGTGCAAAAGTGCATTCACAAAAAATATCCCTCCATCTCAACCGCGTTT
The DNA here is from genome assembly GCA_019638595.1 of Chitinophagaceae bacterium. Classification (GTDB taxonomy): domain Bacteria; phylum Bacteroidota; class Bacteroidia; order Chitinophagales; family Chitinophagaceae; genus Agriterribacter. The sequence continues at coordinate 28,693 of JAHBTJ010000037.1, read as the reverse complement.
CGCTTGAAAAGGCGTTTTCAATCATTGAAAATCAAACAACTTATCGTTTTGTTTATAACGACGATAATATTCCTTTTAATCACAGGGTGAGTGTAACCGCCCGGGAATTTAGCATTGAGGAGCTGCTTTCCGGCATCCTGAACGAAACAAATCTCGGCTTCAGGATGTTATCGGACAAACTGATCGTAATTGCCCCCAGGGGAACTGAAAAAAAGGATGTAACCGTTACCGGCGTGGTTACAAATGCATTAGGGGAAGCTTTGCCCGGTGTAACCGTTCAGCTTAAAAATACCAATGTAGCGGTAACTACCGATGTAAATGGAAAATTCGAAATAAAGGTTCCTGAAAATGCTGTTCTCGTTTTTTCTTTTATCGGGCACGAAACACAGGAAACAGCCGTTGAAGGAAGGTCCTCCCTCAATATTACATTAGCCGCAGTAGAGAATTCTTTGAACGAAGTGGTAGTAGTGGGATATGGATCGGAGAAAAAAATAAATGTTACCGGCGCGGTAGACCAGATATCCGGGAAAAAGCTTGCCGAGCGCCCTATTGCCAATTTATTCCAGGGACTGCAGGGCATCAGCCCGGGGTTGAACATTACTTATCCCGGAGGTAAGCCCGGCGCTACACCTTCCATTAATATCCGGGGCGTTGCTACTTTGGCAGGAAGCGGCTCTTCACCTCTTATTATTATTGATGGTATTGCCGGTAGTGTAGATGACATTCTTCGTTTAAATCCCCAGGATATCGGATCTATGTCCGTATTACGCGATGCTGCTTCGGCAGCTATTTACGGGGCAAGAGCTGCCTTTGGTGTAATACTTATTACAACCAAAGCGGGTGCCAGCGGCGGTAAGCAAAGAGTAACGTACAATAATTATTTCTCCTGGTCAAAACGTACGGTTTTACCCGATCAGATCACCGACCCCTATATTTATTCAAGGGTGTTGGAAACGGCTACCGATAATACGCCCTGGGATTATGTGAATTATTCCGATTATCAGTATCAGTGGGCAAAGGAGCGTTCTGAAAATCCATCAGTGGAAGATACCCGGGTAGATCCCAATGATCCGACTAAATGGATCTATATGGGTAATAATAACTGGAATGATTATTTTTTCAACAAAGCCAGCACTTCGCAAAATCACAGCATTTCCTTTAGCGGTGGTTCCGATATTGGCAAAGGCAAACCTTTTGGTTATTTATTATCTGCCGACTGGACCAAAGAGAACGGGCTGAACAAACTGGCCAAAGACGACTGGAACCGTTATGGCTTGCGGGCTAAAGTAAATTTTACCCCGCTTTCATGGTTGAAGGTTGAAAACAATTTAAATGTGTACCAGGTAATCACTGATGCACCCACTTTTACTATCACCGATTTATATTACCTGCAGCCCACGCAGGTGGCTAAAAACCCCGATGGGTCATGGGCTAATACAGGAGCAGGCTGGTTAGGGGCACAACTTACAGATGGCGGTCGCAATGTTGAAACACGTTTTGGTTTTCAGAATATTTTACGTGGAACAGCCAGCTTTTTGAACAATGATCTGCAGATAACAGGAAGTGCCAGCTTTAAAAGAGAATTGTGGAAATACAATACAGACGTAAAGAAATATAAAATTGGGTACGGTCCCAATGATATACGGGAAGAAGGAGGCAGCGGGTCAGTATCTGTAAGAAACGGGATTGTAAAACATAATGTATACGACCTGTTTGCTACCTATAGCAAAACCATTGCTAACGATCATGCTTTTAAACTACTTGCCGGTTATAACCAGGAAGAATATACATGGGCTTATGAAGGAGTAACCCGCCAACGGCTTATATCCTCTTCTTTACCATATATAAGGCTAACAACAGGAGAAGATCCAACAATTACCGCATACGATAGCAGTTATGCGTTACAAAGCGTTTTTGGCAGGTTAAACTATACATTTAAAGGCCGTTATATTATTGAAGGTAACGGGCGTTATGATGGGTCTTCGCGCTTTCCTAAAGAAAGACGATGGGGCTTCTTTCCCTCTGTTTCTGCAGCGTGGATAGCCAGCGAAGAACCATTCTTTCAATCTTTGCAGGATAAAATTTCTTCCTTAAAATTCCGTGCATCGTATGGCGACCTCGGCAACCAGAATGTGAATGTTTACGGTTATATTCAGGCCTTACCTACCGGTTTATCATCATACCTGATCAACGGGTCAATGCCTACGGTTATTACCAGCGCCCCGCCGTTGAGTATAGATCCGGATACTTATACATGGGAGAGAGTAACCACCTTTAATGTTGGTACGGATATAGGACTGTTAAGCAATAAAATACAGGTAGGCTTTGATTATTTTGTACGTAAAACCATCGGCATGCTGGGGCCGGTAGCGGAACTGCCAGGCGTATTGGGAACTGAAGCGCCTACCCAAAATGTGGCTGATCTTGCCACCAAAGGCTGGGAGTTAACAGTTGGATACAGGGATAATTTTGATATTGCTTCCAAACCATTTTCGTTCGGGGCCAAAGTGTTCATTTCTGATTCAAGATCAAAGATCACCAAATATAAAAATGATCAGCTATTACTCTCAAGCTATAGGGCAGGCCAGGAGATAGGTGAAATATGGGGGCTGGAGAATGACGGTTATTTTACCAGCCAGGCGGAAATAGATGCATTGGATGAATCTGCCATTGTGCCCTGGGGCGCATTGGATATTGTGCCGGGATGGCCTAAATATGTTGACCAGAATAAAGATGGTGCAATTGAGCAGGGGAATACAACCACTGACCCCAAAGACCTGAAGATCATTGGTAATAAAAGCCCGAGGTACAGGTTTGGTATTAACCTCGATTTTGACTGGAATAATTTTGATCTGTCCGTGTTTTTACAAGGTGTTGGCAAACAGGATTTTTATCCCCGTCATTATCTTTTCTGGGGACCTTACCAGCAGCCATATGCAGGCATTTATGAGTGGAACCTTGATTATTACCGCGGCGCTTCTGAAACCGGCGCCGACAGAGACAGGCATTCCGCATCATATATAGCTGCAGGACTGGCGGATGAAAACAAAAATTCCTATTTCCCGGTTTTACAGTCCTGGCTGGCTGATGCTAACTATGGATCGGGGTTAGACATTCCTCAAACCAAATATCTTTTAAATGCCGCGTACCTGCGTATTAAAAACTTTACACTTGGATATACTATTCCCAATTCAGTTACCAAACGTTTTAAGGTAAGCAGGCTGAGAGTATTTTTTACAGGAGAAAACCTGTATGAATTTTCTTCTATTAAAAAATACATTGATCCCGAGGCAGTGGCAGATGGCTGGGGCTGGGCTTACCCCTACCAGCGTAAATATGCATTCGGCATCAACCTCGATTTTTGATAGATACATGACAGTTTATTAACAGAAAAAGAAATCGCATGAAAAAGTTCATCAACATATATACCTTATTAGCCTGTATGGTGCTGCTGGCAACCTCCTGTAAAAAGGATTTTATGGACCGGTACCCGCAAACAGAGGTACCGCCTGAATTATTCTTTAAATCTGAAGAAGACCTTTCATTGTATATAAACGGGCTTTTAACTATACCAGGCAGGGGCAACTACCTCTCAGACCAGGATACAGATGATAAAGCTACTACCGGGGCAGTAGAAGTTAAATCTATTATGACCGGCAATCCCAGCTCGCAGAATATTACATCGGGATGGAGTTGGGGCCGGCTCAGGAATATCAACTACTTTCTTGATAATTATTCCAAAGCCAATGTAACAGACGCTGTAAAAAACCATTATGTGGGACTAGCGAAGTATTACCGTGCCTTATTTTACATAGACAAGGTGAAGCGCTATTCTGATGTGCCCTGGTATTCAAGAACACTTAACCCTTCTGATACGGTGGATTTGTATAAGCCCCGCGATCCAAGGGCTCTGGTGATGGACAGCGTGATGGCTGATCTTGCTTTTGCTGCTGCGAATGTGAAAGACAAATTTGCAGATATCATACCTTCGGGTACGCCCGATATATGGGTGATGAAACTGGTGCAGGCACGAACTGCTTTGTACGAGGGCACTTACAGGAAATACCATGACGAGCTTGGTCTTGAAAGCAGCGCTGACGGACTATTGCAACTGGCAGCCCAGGTATCAAAAGAAATTATTAGTTCAGGCAACTTCAAGTTGCACGACTCATATGAAGGGCTATTTACGAGTGCCAGCCTTACCGGCAATGAAGAAGTATTGCTGGCAAGTATTTACGACCAGGATCTGAAACGTGGCGGTGGCAACGGCAACATACTGGATTATGAAATGTCGCCTTCCCGCGACCTGGTGCAAACCTACCTGATGAAAGATGGCAGCAGGTTTACGACGCAGGCAGGCTATCAAACATTTGGGTTTGTGCAGGAGTTCCAAAACCGCGACCCGCGCTTGTCGGCTACATTGATATATCCCGGTTTTGTATTTGCTACCAATGCTCCCAATCCCAAACCCTATGTTCAAAGACTGAATAAGAACTTTACAGGATATCACCAGTTGAAAGGGTATATCAATAGCACAGACAGTAAAACAATTGCTGATGTTGATTTTCCCGCATACCGCTATGCCGAAGCTTTGCTTATATATGCCGAAGCAAAAGCGGAACTGGAAACGCTCACGCAGCAGGATCTGGATGAGAGTGTGAATTTACTACGCACGAGGGTAGGGCTTCCCGGACTAAATATGGCATGGGCGAACAGCAATCCCGACCCGGTATTGGCGGCAAAATATCCCAATGTATCAGGCGCCAACCAGGGTGTGATTTTAGAGGTACGTCGTGAAAAGAGAGTAGAATTCGCCATGGAAGGTTACAGGTTCGATGATTTGATGAGATGGGCTGCCGGTAAAGAGCTGGAGAAAATACCGGAAGGCATGTATTTTTCAGGCCTGGGCAATTTTGATCTTACCGGTGATGGTATAGCCGATATTAAACTGATAGATAAGGGTGCTACCATACCCAATGAAGATGCTAAAGAAACAAATTCGCTTGGTGAAAAATTAGTGTATTACAAGGCAGGAAGCTTTGGCGAAGATGTTACTGTTTATCTTAAAAACGGTAATGCCGGCGGCACAACTGTTACCGAGGTAACTGCGCGCCAGTTCATTGATCCCAAGTATTATTATCGTCCTATTCCGTTCAACCAGGTTACTTTAAACCCTGCGCTGCAACAGTTGTTTGGATGGCAATAAATTATTTTAATCAGTAACAGCAGGACAGGAAACGATCTTCGGTCCTGCTGTTTGTTCTGTATTGTATGAAAAGAAGAAGTGTATTAAAACAGGTTGGTTTGCTGGCGGCAACTGCCTTAACAGGCGGTGCGGCAGAGGCAAATGAACAAGATGCTAAACAACCCAAGCCGGTTCTTACCGTTGCTCATATAACGGATGTGCATATACGTCCTGATGAAGAAGCTCCCGTCCGCTTCAAAAAATGTTTGAAGCTTGTAAAGCAGCAAAAAATTGATTTTATATTGAACGGCGGTGATTCCATTCATGCGGCGGATTATAATGATATAACCAGGGCAAGGGTAAATGAACAATGGAATGTGTGGCTTGATTGCATGAAGGAGCTTACGGGTTATGAAGTATACAGTTGTATAGGCAATCATGATCCCTGGTGGGCCGCGCCGGATAAAACCGATGCTATGTATGGAAAAGAATATGTTGTAAAACAACTCAATATTCCCCACCGCTATTACAGCTTTTCAAAAAAGGGCTGGCATTTTATTATCCTGGATGGTAACAATCCGGGTATAAAGCTGGATGATGAGCAGTATCAATGGCTGGAGCGGGATCTTGCCGCACTGCCATCCGGCACACCTGTTTTACTGATGTCGCATTTCCCGGTGTTTGGCGCAACACCTGTATTAGTGGGCGGCAATCATTCAGACAATAAGAAATTAAAAGATCTTTTTTACCAGCACCGCGACAAGGTGCGTGTGGTATTAAGCGGGCACAATCACCTATACGATAAGGTTCTGTACAATAATGTGTGGTATTGCTGCAATGGTGCTATGAGCGGATTTTGGTGGGGAAAGGGCGATAAGGAAAGTGCAGGACCGGGATACTATCTCGAAACGCCACCGGGATATGCTATATTGAAGCTATACGCGGATGGATCGGTAACGAATGAGTATTATCCCCACGGACAGTAATTGTTTACACTAGGTTTATATTTCTTTTAAAACGATCAGAAAAAATAGTATGAAGCATTTTATTATTTGTTTAGCCGCTATTGTATTTGCCGGTGTATGTACAGCGCAATCGTCTAAAAAAGCCCTTTTCGTTATAGTAGATGGCATTTCATCTGATGTAATTGAAAAATTAAATACACCTAACCTCGATGCCATTGCCAAAGTAGGCGGGTATACCCGGGCGCATGTAGGTGGAGAAAAGGGTGGCTATTCTGAAACGCCTACTATATCCGCCGTTGGCTATAACAGCCTGCTCACCGGCACATGGGTGAATAAGCACAATGTTTGGGATAATGATATCGCGGAGCCTAATTACAGCTACTGGACGATCTTCCGGTTTTTTAAAGAACAATACCCGCAAAAAAAAGCAGCGGTATTTTCCAGTTGGGAAGATAACCGGACAAAGCTGGTAGGAGAAAATCTTGCTGCTACCGGTAACCTGAAACTGGATTATTATTTTGACGGACTGGAATTAGACACCGTAAATTATCCGCATGATAAGCAAAGAGATTTTATGCACCGCATTGATGAGGCAGTAGTAAATAATGCCACAGACTATATTAAAAAAGAAGCGCCTGATCTTTCCTGGGTATATTTAGAATATACAGATGATATGGGGCATATGTATGGCGACAGCCCGGAGTTTTATAAAGCGGTTGAAATGATGGATAACCAGATGGGGAGGCTTTGGGCAGCCATACAATACCGTGAGCAGAATTTTAAGGAAGACTGGGTAATATACATTACTACCGATCATGGAAGAAGCGCGAGCAATGGTAAAGGGCATGGCGGGCAGTCAGACAGGGAACGGGCTACCTGGATCGTTACCAATGCCAAAGGATTGAATAATTATTTTAAAACGGGTAACCCGGGCGTGGTGGATATCATGCCTTCTATCGCTTCTTTCTTAAATATTACTATCCCAAAAGAGCAGTTGATGGAAGTAGACGGCATTCCACTTACGGGAAATATTTCAGCCACTTCGGCCAATGCTACACTGGAGAACGGTAAGCTGCGGGTAACATGGAAAGCAGTAGCTAAAAAAGGCAATGCAAAGATATGGCTGGCTACCACCAATCGTTTTAAAGAAGGCGGCAAAGATGAATACAGCCTGGTTGCCACCGTGCCGCTTACAAAGCAGGAAGCGGTTATTGATGTGAGCAATAAGTCTTCTTCTTTTTATAAGATCGTTATTGAAGCGCCTGAAAATATGCTTAACAGGTGGAGTGAGCAGTGAGCTATCGGCTGTGGGTCATCAGCTATCAGCCGTCAGCAATCAGTTTATGGTTTTTTGTTTGTAGTTTGAAACAATAAACTACAAACCTGTAACCTGAAACCTGCAACCCGTTTACACAATGTCAATATCATATTTACCCAGCAATCCTGGTAAACCTGCAAGTGAAAATCGCGCTTTTTTGATGCGGTTTCTTTCCGGGTCAATAGTATAATTAAATGATGTGCCGAGATCGGCTTTTTCCAGGATCGTATTGTCAAACATTGATCCTGACAGATCGCAATTACTGAAAACCGCTTCCGTGAGGTCTGCTTCTGTAAAGTCAACCTGCTGCAGCTCACAACTGCTGAATTTTGTTTTCTTTAATTTGAGTGTAAAGAAAGAAGAAAAATTTAATACGCAGCGATTGAATTCAAAGGAAAGCAAAAAGCTGTCACAATCGTCGAACCGTAATCCCAGCAACTTACAATCATTGAACTGCACATCCCTGAAAACGGTTTGTACAAGGCTGGCCAGGCTCAGGTCGCAGTGGGTAAAAGTGCATTCAATAAAATGAATACCTGTAAAGCTGGTATTTGAAAAGTTGCAGCCGGAAAAAACGCAGTGATCGTATTCTCCCGGCTGGATAGTCGTTGTTGTAAAATCCCCTGCTTCGAATGTTTTATCTTCTGTGTATTTGTTTGCCATGTGCTTTACAGCGCTAAATATACGTTTTGTAAATCAGTAAATTATTCCTCCCGGAATTTTTCGGCAAACGTTTGCGTGATGGGCATACTTTACGTCATGAAACTGTTTACGGGTAAGGCTTTTCCGGGATATGCATAGCTTTTTATTGCATACAAACCGCCGGTGCATGTATGTACATGATAGTTTATGATTTTTATTTTGTATAAATTTGGCTATTGCTTTTAATAATAGCCATTCCATGTATCAACAACTGACTGACGATGCATTAATGCAATTGCTGCGCAACAGCGATGCGGCGGCATTTGCGGAAATATACCGCAGGCATTGGGAGCGGCTGGCATTGCAGGTTCTAAAAATTACCCGTTCGCGCGAAGACGCCCGGGATATTGTGCAGGAAGTATTTGTCTCTGTGTGGAAGCGCAGGATGGAAATTGAGCTGAGAGGACCGCTGGTTGTTTACCTGCTGAAAAGCGTGCGCAATGTGGCTATACGGTATATTGAAAGGAATATAACCCGCCATAATTATTTACAAACTTTATCCGGTAGTATAGCGGCAGAAGCGCCCGACCCTATACTGCATTGTGAATACAGGGAACTGCAGCATAAATTAGACCGGGCTGTTGCCAGCCTGCCGCCAAAAATGCAGGAAGTATACCTTTTAAGCCGGAATGAAAGAATGTCGTATAAAGAAATTGCAGATCATTTGGGAATTGCTGAAAATACGGTGAGAAAACAATTAAGCAACGCCCTTAAATCGCTCCGTACTTCCGTAAGTGAACTTACAATATCGCTGCTGGTATGCATGGCAACGATGTTGCAGGTTGCTGGTTTATAGTTTCAACTATAGATAAAAAACCATACACCATAAATTGCTCATAGCCCAAGGCTCATTGCTGATAGCCCATGGCTGAAAGCTAAATTTATTTTAAATTGCGATATGAAAATTGCGACAAAATCGAAAAGTAATTACGCTGTACTGGCTATTGGCCTGGTAGTCTTGCTGATCGTTTTTGAGATAATCTTTCGGGTAAAAAATTTTTTGTTCAATAACTGGCTGCCTGGCTTTATTGATTCATCATTTTGGCGAAATAACATTGCCGGATACTTGGGATTTATGCTCACGATTTTGCCGCTGGTATTAATTGAACTGGTTTTGCCAAACGAAAAAGACAGCGAAGACCATAAGGGCGGTATGTTATTTTGGGTCATTTCTATTCAGGCAAATTATTTTATTGGATTGTTATCTATTATGCTGATTCAATATCTTAATTTAGGTCCCGTTGTTCATTTGTCTTTTCAGTCATTGAGTTCCGGTCTTTTTTTACCGCCTCTTTTACTGAATATTCTTTTGATCGTATCCTCACTCTTGATATTTGATTTCTTTTATTATTGGTTTCACAGGCTTCAACATACAGTGCCCTTTTTTTGGGAGTTCCACAAAACGCATCACTCTATCAGGAATTTAAATTCAGTAGTTTCCTACCATCATTTTTCAGAAGAGCTATGGCGTATTCCTTTTGTTGCTTTGCCTTTAGCAATATTGATCAGGATTGATGCCCCTCAACTTGCTATCCTTTCTTCTTTTTACGCCTTTTATGGTCAATTTATTCATATGAACTCGAGGGTTAGTTTGGGCCCGTTGCGACGGATTTTTGCAGACAATGTCTATCACAGGCTGCATCATTCTATTGAAAAGGAACATTACAATAAAAATTTTGCAGCTTTCTTTCCTGTATGGGATCAGTTGTTTGGTACCGTGCATTTCCCTGTCAAAGATGAGTTCCCGAAAGTAGGACTGGATGATGTAGAACAACCCAGAACGATAAAGGAATATCTTTTTCATCCAACACCATTTAAAAAGAAGAACAGGTCGTTCCGCAAAAAAAATTGAAATACGTTGGAGCAGAAAGGGGAGTAGCATCAAAGATTTATGGTTTAAAGTTGCAGGTTGCAAGTTTCAGGTTACAGGTTTCGGGTTTGTAGTGTATTGTTTCAGGTTTACGGCTCATCTTACGCCCTACTCCTTATGCCTTACACCTAAACACTGTGCCATGCTGATAGCTGACGACTGATAGCTGACAGCCCACAGCTGACAGCTATTTGTGCTTACACCTTACACCTCCCGGCAGATTCTTCGCTCACGAAAATGTATCACTTTTAACCAGGCAGCTATTTGTTCACTCTGAATGACAAGACCGGCTGATAGCTGACTGCCCATAGCCCATAGCTCAAAGCCCATTGCTGACTGCTCACAGCACAAACCATAAATTTTCTTCTCACCATCTACTACTTTTTTATTGTTCGTGTAACCTGTTAAAAAAGTTCCTGTAAAAGGTTCTTGTTTTTACAATCATGACGAAAGAGCAGGCTATCATTTTATTGCAGCGTTACCGGGAAGGTTTGTGTTCTGAAGAAGAAAAACAAACGATAGAACGATGGTATGCATCTCTGGAAGAAAAGGGGGCATGGGAGTGGACGGACGAGGAGAAAGCTTTATTTGAAGGAGAATTATTGGAACGCATATCTGCGGAAATTTCCGGGGAAAGGGAGGATAGGGTCATACAAATGCCCAAAAGAATGTCATGGTGGAAAGTAGCGGCCGCCGTTCTATTGCTGGGAGCCAGCGCTTTTACATGGGTATTATTGTCGGGGGATAATGAAAAAAAGCAACCGGCAGAGCCCGTTGCTGTAATGGGGCATAGTAACGATGCTCAGCCGGGAAAAACCGGGGCCATCCTTACCTTGTCGAACGGGCAAAAAATTTTGCTGGATACCACTGCCGATGGAGCGATTGCGGTGCAGGGCGGTCCTTCCATTCTCAATAAGAACGGAACACTGAGTTATCAGGACATGGGGGATGCTGCGGGTGTTGTGGCATATAATTCCATTGTTACACCCAGGGGAAGGCAGTATAAGCTCATACTCTCGGACGGAACGAAGGTATGGCTGAATGCCGCATCATCGCTTCATTACCCGGTTTATTTTAGCGGTGGAGCAAGGAAGGTGGAGGTTTCGGGCGAGGCCTATTTTGAAGTAGCGGAACAAAAGGACCGGCAGGGGAAAAAAATCCCTTTTGCCGTGAAGATAAATCCTGAATCGGGTATTCCTGCCGAAGTGCAGGTGCTGGGCACTCATTTTAATATCAATGCATATAATGATGAGCCCGATACGAAAGTGACTTTGCTGGAAGGGGCGGTGAGAGTAAATACCGCTTCTGCCGAACCGGTGCTGATATTTCCGGGGCAGCAGGCAAAGGTGGGTAGTAAGATTGAGGTGAACAAAGAGGTGGACCTTGAGCTGGTAATGGCATGGAAGAACGGGACATTCAATTTTAAAAATGCGGATGTAACAACGGTAATGCGCCAGGCAGAGCGATGGTATGATATCAGGGTGGAATACCCGCAGGGCGTTCCCGGGGACACTCTGAATGGAGGAATTTCCCGCGATGTGAAGCTCTCGGAATTCCTGGACATTATCCGTTACAGCGATATCCGGGCAAGTATCCGGGATGGCGTGGTAGAGATCAAACCGGCCATAGCGGGCAAACAATAGTTTTTAATTTGGCTCACAAAAAAAGCCAGTAGTGGTGGAACACTGCTGGCCGGTAATGTGGGTCAATGTATATACAATCGGCGAAGACTGTTATTTAATCACCCAACAAACCAAAGTTATGCAATTTACTGCGCACTTGGACTGTCATTCTTTTGTTCGAGACAGTACAAAGACCAAAACCCAACACCTGCCGTTTCTTCCTGCACGGCAGTTTCAGCAGGTAAAAAAAATGCTGTTGATTATGAGGCTCACAGTTATTCTTGTATTGGCTGCCTGTCTTGAGGTAAGTGCCGGAGGCTATGCCCAGCAGATCACGCTCAAGGCGAAAGACATGCCCTGTGAGTCCGTTTTCAGGGAAATCACGCGGCAAAGCGGCTACCAGTTTTTCTTCAACAAGAGGCTTATCAAGAATGCCCATAATATTTCGGTAGAGCTGAATGCCGTTCCCGTGGAAAAGGCGATCGAAATCTGTTTTGCCAATCAGCCATTCGGCTTCGCCATTGTAAATAAAACGGTGGTTCTCCGAAAAAAAGCAGAACGCTTGGTGGTAATGCCTGAAACCGCTCCCGTAGAAATCCCGCCGGTAACCATCAGGGGGAAAATAACGGATGAGCAGGGGAATGTGCTCCCGGGCGCAAGCGTAAGGATAAAAGGAACCAATAAAACGACGGTTGCCAACGACGATGGCGTATTTACGATCGACGCCAATACCGGCGACCGGCTGGAGTTTTCATTTGTGGGATTTGAGACTCATGAAGTAGTAATAGGTAATGTAACGTCGCTACAGATTTCCCTTAAAGCGGCCAATGCGGGATTGAATGAAGTGGTGGTTGTGGGTTATGGTACGCAAAAGAAGGCGTCGGTAACAGGCGCCATCACCAGCATGAAATCCGAAGAAGTAAAAAACATTCCTGTACCTAATCTTTCGAGCGCTTTAGCCGGTAGGTTAAGCGGTGTTTATGTGAATCAGAATTCCGGTGCTCCTGGCTATGCCCCTGCCATCCGGGTGCGATCTGTAAACACCTGGAAAAGTACCGGTAATGATCCGCTGTATGTTATTGATGGAGTAATATCCGAAAAACGTCAGTTCGATGCAATGGACTATACAGAAGTGGAAAATGTTACGGTGTTGAAAGATGCCGCTTCGGGCGCTGTATATGGTGCACGGGCAGCTAACGGTGTAATTTTGATTACTACCAAAAGGGGCTCAGCCGGAAAGGTCCAGCTTAACTATAGCTATTCTTACAGCTTCGACAAACCATCACAAATTCCTGATTATGTAGGTGCCGGCGATATGGTACGCCTCAATAATTACGCGCGTACCAACCGCGGTATTGCGCCTATGTACGATGAAGAGGAAGTAGCGTTCTTTAACCAGAATGATCCGGCTAAAGCCTGGTACACATTGGCGTACAAAGACCCCGTATTGCAACGCCACACCGTTTCAGCAAGCGGCGGTTCAGAAAAGGTAAAATATTTTCTTGGCGGCACTTATTTCGATCAATCCGCATTTATCAAGAATGCAGATTTTAAAAAATATAATTTCCGTTCTAACCTCGATGTAAACTTTACCAAAAACCTTTCGGGTGTTTTTAATGTATCTTATAACCAGGGTACTAAAACGAGGTTTGCCATGCAGGAAGACCTGGTTGGATTTGATGTAAATCCCGCATTTGGAGCCCTGTGGGGACGTTTGCTGTATTACCTGCCCAACGTTCCGCCTAAAACCTCCGACGGTAAATTTATTAACCCCGGCTGGATTGGTAACCCTCTGGCCTTTGTTGAAGAAGGCGGAACCAATACACGGGTTGAAAGAAACGTAGCAATGCTGCTTGGTCTTAACTATAAAATCCCATTTGTTGACGGGTTGTCCGTTTCAGGTAAATACAGTCCCAACTATGTAGCTACTACCATGAAACTACATGAGTTGAAGACTACACTATATGATGTTGTAAGAAAGGGTACCAACGGAGCCATTTATACAGATGAAATTGTGGGCAGTATCAAATCGGCTTATCCCAATAAAGAAAGGCTCGCCAAAATACAGGAAGCCACTAACAACTACCAATTGAACTTTTCAGCTAATTATGTAAAGAAATTCGGCAAACACGATGTGGATGCAATACTCGTATATGAGCAAAGCGAAGGAAAATATGACTACTTCTATGGTGTACGAGAAAACTTTCCGCTTGTGCAGAACGACCAGTACTGGGCAACTTCGGCGGCAAGAAATGATGGATACGTAAATGGAACAGAACGTGAATTTGGTCGTGCTTCGTTTATTGGCAGAGTAGTATATAGTTACGATGAAAAATATTTCATCAATGCTACTGCACGGCGTGATGGCTCAATGCTGTTTGCTCCGGACTATCGTTGGGGAACATTTCCATCAGTATCGGCAGGATGGGTGTTATCAAAAGAAAATTTCTTCCGTGCAAAAAATATTGACTTCCTGAAGCTGCGCGGCTCATGGGGTATTGCCGGTAACGATGCCGTAGGCGGATGGAAGTGGAGCGAATCATATGGGGTAACAGGTAACTATGTTTTTGGAACCACGCCCATGCCACGTGTTGCTTACAATGGAATAGTAAATTCTAAGCTCACATGGGAAAAAACCAGGGAGATTAATTTAGGGCTGGATGCACGTCTTTTTAACGGATTTAATTTTTCTGCCGAATATTTTAAAAGGCACAATTACGATATCCTTGATTCAAGGATTGCTTCTTTCCCCGTTTCTTTTGGCGGAAGCATGCCACCTGAAAACTATGGTATTGTAGATGCAAAAGGGTATGAAATTGAGCTCGGCTACAATGGTATTGAAGGTCAATTTGAATACGGAATACGCGGTAATTTTTCGTACGCTGCCAACAAGGTTAAATTGCGCGACGTTGCACAGAATGCACAAGATGTGGATAATCCGAATGGGCGTCCTACAGACTATGTAAAAATGCTGGTTGCCACCGACATTCTCCGTACGCAAAAAGACATTGATGATTTACCTGCAGGATATACCATTTATGGACGTGCCCCGATGTTAGGAGCACTGAATTTTGAAGACGTAAATGGTCAGGATGGAACTCCAGACGGGAAAATTGATGATTATGACAGACAGGTATTAAAAGGGAAACATTCAATGAATCCGTACACCTTTGGATTGAATTTAAATGCCAGATGGAAGGGCATTGGTGTTGAACTTTTCTTCCAGGGGATAACAGGTATTTCCAAGCTTTACGACGACGGATATGGTCGCAGATTTTTTGATGGTGCAAGGCCTCCATCCTTCTGGCTCGATTCATGGTCGCCAGATAATGTGGATGCCAAATATCCTCAGCCGGTAACCTGGGATTATACGGTAGACCATTTGCCTTCTACGTTCTGGCTTAAGGACGGCAGCTTCCTTCGTTTACAATATGTAAATATTAGCTACGCCCTGCCAAAAAATATTTGTCAGAGACTGATGCTTTCAGGATTGAATTTCTTTGCATCGGGCACTAACCTGGTTACGTTCTCCAAATACAAATATCACGATCCTGCTGTGGCCGGAATGAACTCATACCCAACAATGAAAACATTCACATTTGGAGCAAATGTTTCCCTTTGATGCTGCTATTTATGTTTTTAAAAATTGAATAACATGAAAATGTATAAAATAATTATAAAAGGATTACTGGTTGTGATGCTTGCTGGTTGTAATCCACTTGATAAATCCAACCTCGAATCGCTGAACGGTGAAGATGTATGGACCAACCCCAAAGTGGCAGAGGCTTATGTAAACGATCTGTATGCTTTGTTTATGCCCGGCAATTTTGCAGTTGGAAGGATAACTGATGAGACTATGGTAGTAAACGGTGAATATGCAGAATCGTTAAGTTCATACCTGAATGGTACAATGACATCAGATACCTACAATGATTTTCCATACGAAAATATCCGGAAGATCAACATCTTTCTTGCTCAGATTGATCAGGCGCTCTTTGAAGAGAATATTAAGAAGTCGCTGAAAGGACAGGCCCTCTTTTGGAGAGCCTGGGCCTATTTCCGGATGGTAAAAGCTTATGGTGGGGTAGAATTGATTTTAAGCCCCGCTTCACCCGACGATAGCGAATCCATTTTTGTTCCAAGGAGTAAAACGTCGGACTGCATTACTCAAATACTAAAAGATATTAATGATGCGATTCCATTGCTGGAGCCGCTTAGTAATGAGGGCAGAATTGACAAGGCGGTAGCGATGTCTTTTAAAGGAAGGGTATTATTGTACTGGGCCAGTCCCCAGTTCAATCGCAGCAATGAGGTAGCCCGTTGGAATGCCGCTTATGAGGCGAATAAGGAGGCGGTAGAGTATTTGGATGCGCATGGTAAAGGATTATATGAAAACTATAAAGAGTTATGGACAGATGAGATGAATAAAGAAGTGATCATGGTTAAACGCTTTCAGTATCCCGGGTTTGCCAATGGTTACTCCCAGGCATGTATGCGCCCGCTGTTATATGCCCGTGGTTGCGTAGGTGCAAATATTCCCTCTCTCGAATTGGTAAATGCTTATCCTATGAAGGATGGATCGAAATACGATCCATCTACTATGGATTACAGGACATTATTTCAAAACCGGGACGAACGTTTCTATGCTTCAATTGCCTACAATGGTGCTGTGCCTTTCCTTGCCGAAATGTTCGGTAAGGAAAACATGTGGACCTATTTTTACGATGCAGATGGAGATCCCTCCACCGGTATTAATGGTAAAGAGGCGCGTGCCGATAACAGTGAAAACCTGTATTCTCATTCGGGCTTTTACCCTGCAAAGATGCTCGACAGGACTATTACAAGAACAACTGTGGAAGACGGACAGGTAGACTGGATTGAGATCCGTTATGCAGAAGTACTAATGAATATGGCCGAAGCTGCCAATGAAATCGGCAATACTCCGGAGGCGCTTGATGTGTTATACCGGATTCGCGACAGGGCAGGCATTGAACCAGGCGGCAACGGCAAATATGGTATCACCGCAGCATCGGTTCCCGATGTAAGAAAAGCAATCATGGACGAACGATTGGTGGAATTTGCCTTCGAAGGTCAGCGTTTTTGGGATCTGCGCAGATGGCGCATTTATGCCGCAACCTTCAATGCTTTTAAAGATAAATATTTTCATGGATTAAGGTTTGAATGGAATGGTACGGCGGCAAACCGCCCTACCGGACTGACTGATATTAATACGATTGCAAATCAATTTACTGTAACAGAAAACCAGGATTACCGGCAGATTGTTGTGCAGGAGGAAGATAAATATTCTTTCTTCGGCATACCTAAATCAGTATTGGACCGCAACAGCAAAATTGAGCAGAACAACACCTGGGGGGGAAGCTTTAATCCGCTGGAATAACCTCAATACCATTTTAACCTGCATTTATTGCCGTAAAAAGGGGACATTTAAGCTATCGGTAGATGTCCCTTTTTTTTACTGAATACCTGTTTGTTGCTTAATTTGAAATGTAACTTACCGGCAGGTAAGAAAAAGATACTAAATCTAAATTGAGGATAGTATGAATTTCAGTTTAAGTGGGTTGTTTCTTTTTTTGTTTTTCCCTTTTGTTCTTCCCGTTAAGGAGCGAAATAGTGATGTTGTAATAATAAGCAATCTCTCAGCAAGTTCAAAATGTTGGGTTGGTGATAGTATTCCTGAAACCAAAAGCCGTATTCCTGCCGAAAGAGCAGGGAATACAGATTGGTTTAAAGCCGCAGGCTGGGGCGTTTTTGCACACTTCCTGTACGATGTGCAATGCGTTGGGGATCGTATTAATAATATGGATGGTGGTCCGGATTGGAATAAATGTGTAGATGAATTTGATACGGAAAAGTTTGCTGAACAAATAAAATCAACAGGCGCATCTTACGTAATATTTACCATGATGCAACGCACACGGTATATGATAGCGCCTAATAAAACTTATGACCGGTTGACTGGATATAAACCGGGAGAAGCCTGCTCTACACGCGACCTGGTAGAAGATTTGTATGCATCGCTAAACAAACGCGGTATTAAGTTGATGTTATACTGGACCGGTGATGGCCCGCGTCAGGACGAAAAAGCAGCTAAGGCTATGGATTATACTGAAAAAGTATCGGAAGCATATGTACAAAAATGGGCGGATGTTGTAGCAGAATATGGCGAACGCTACAAAGACAAAGTGTTAGGGTGGTGGGTAGACGGCTGTTATGACTATTTTGGGTACAACGAAAAAAAATGGTCAATTCTTGCTAAGGGATTGCGTACTGGCAATGCAAAAAGGATCATTGCACTGAACAATCCTAAAATGACAAGTTCTAATTCATCTGCATCGGAAGATGATTATACTACCGGAGAGCAGCACAAGTTTGGCGAAATACCATTATCACGCTGGCGCGATGGTGTGCAGTGGCATATCCTTTCTTACCTGGGTGATGAGTGGTGCGCACCGGGTTTAAGGTTCAAGCCGGATTTTATGGCCGACTATATCCGTAAGTGTAACGCGGCAGGAGGGGTGGTAAGTGTTGATATATGCCTGTATAGGGATGGCACGATAGAGAAATCTCACCTTGAATGCCTGAAAGGTATTTCACGTCGCTTAAAAGAAAATAAATGACCTGCCAAAACAATAAAATACATAAATCGATTCTTGTATTTCCATTATATTATACGGCAGAATTTCCTGGCTAATGGTTTTACCTGGGTGGCTGTAGCATAAGTTGTAATTTAAATTTTTAGAAGTGTTAAAAATGAAAAATATTATTTTAGGAATATTGATTTTGTTTGTAGTAAATACTTACGGACAGGAAAATGTCGGCAACTATATTTCAACGGCTACAGCGGCAGACCGTTTTCCTGCTATAGCAAAACAATCATTTTATATTTTTCCACAAATAAGAGAAGAGCCTCTTAAATGGAATGACTCTTTGCAGGAAGCCTGGTTGCAGAAAGACTATGTAAAAAGCAACTTTATATTACAAGCGCAACCGGGTGAATATTTTGTTTACCAGGTAGGATTGTGGGCAATCAAAAATGATTTAAATGATGTTAAGCTTCGGTTTTCTGATCTGAAAGCTACTGATGGTAAAATAATTGCGTCAAAGCAGGTTTCCTGTTTTAATAGCGGAGGCATCAATTATCTCGGCAAGCCCTTCACTAAAAAGATAATAGTACAACATAGTAAAGTACAGCCTTTATGGATTGGTGTTGATCTTTCAGGTGTTACCCCGGGAACTTATTATGGAACTGTAACCGTTTCCGCTAACAATAAATCACAAACGATCAAAATACAGCTTAGTGCCGATGGCAATACGGTAGAAGACCATGGAGTTAACGAAGGAAAACGCTTATCGAGAATGTATTGGTTGAACAATACACTCGGTATTAATGATTCGGTTACCAGGGGATATCAACCTGTTGTTCGTAATGGAAATGTTTTAAATATCCTGGGGAGATCAATAGCTATCGCATCAAATGGACTGCCTGCTGAGATAAACAGTTACTTTGCTCCTTCAAATCAAAATATAACGCAGACAGCAGCGCCGATACTTAGCAATACATTTCATTTTGTTGTAGAAAAAGAAGATGGAACAATTGTTTCTTTAAAACCCGGCACTATTGAATTTACTGAAGCATCTCCCGGCGCTGTAACATGGAAAGTAAAAAATACTTCCGCTGAATGTGAACTGGTTTGTTCAGGACGGCTGGAATTTGATGGTTTTGTTGATTATAAGCTGGCATTAAAAGCGTTGAAGCCGTTGAAGGTGAAAGATATCCGGTTAGAAATACCCATTAACAAAGAGAAAGCAGAGTATATGATGGGCTTAAATCATGAGGGTGGTTTACGTCCATCTTTATGGCAATGGCAATGGGATACTACCAAAAACCAGGATGCGCTTTGGCTGGGCGCTGTCAACGGAGGACTTCGCCTCAAATTAAAATCTGACAACTATACCTTACCGTTGGTTAATATATACTATGCTTTTGGTCCTTTGCATCTTCCTCCATCCTGGGGTAATGCTAACAAAGGTGGTGTGAATGTAACTGAAACCGGTAATTCGGTATTAGTGAATGCATACTCTGGAAACCGCGTTATGCAGCCGGGTACAGTATTACACTACGATTTTGAATTGCTGGTCACACCTTTCAGAACCATCAGCAACGAACTTAAGTATGGTGACAGGTATTTTCACGGTGGCGGCACAAATGCTTTTGCAAAAATTGAAAAGGCCAAAAACGCAGGAGCCAATATCATCAATATCCATCATGCGGAAGATATATACCCCTTTATCAATTATCCTTACCTCGATGAAAATATAGCCGAAATTAAAAAGTTGGTAGAAAGCGCACATGCTGATAGCATACGATTGAAGTTGTATTATACTACCCGTGAACTTACCAGGAATATTCCCGAGTTCCAGGCATTCTATAGTTTGAACGGAGAGCTGTTGTATCCGGGGCCAGGCAATGCCAGCCGTACAGAAGCGTTGCACCCCAAAGGTCCGAACAAGTGGCTTATAGAAAATTTGAGAGAGAAATATGTACCTGCCTGGTACAATCCTGTAAAGGAAGGAAAATTTAAAGGCGCTATTGATCTCTCTGTAATTACCACTCCCAACAGCAGGCTTAATAATTTTTACATTGGTGGTTTGGATTGGATGCTGAAGAACTTAAAAATTGATGGAATGTATATCGATGATGCGGCATTGGATCGGTTTACGATGAAGCGGGGAAGGAAACTCATTGATCAGTATCGGCCAAACGGAAGGATCGATCTCCACAGTTGGAATCATTTTAATGGCTGGGCAGGATATGCAAGCTGTTTGAATCTCTACATGGATTTGCTTCCTTATTTTGACCTGGTGTGGATAGGCGAAGGACGGGATTATAACAGGATGCCGGATCATTGGCTGGTCGAAGTATCAGGCATTCCGTTCGGCTTGCCAGGACAAATGCTGGAAGATGGTGGCAATCCCTGGCGCGGAATGGTATATGGCATTACCAATCGTGCGGGCTGGGCAGGAAGCACTCCTGATGAGTTGTGGAAATTCTGGGATAAGTATTCATTCAACGAAAAGGAACTTATTGGCTACTGGGAAAAGAATTGTCCCGTTACGACCAACAATAAGATGATCATGGGTTCTGTGTTTAAGGGAAAGAAAGAAAGCGTCATAGCAGTTGCAAACTGGAGCAAGGAGGATCAGCCTGCAACACTGGTGATCGATTGGGATGTACTTGGTTTAAATGCCGCTAATTGCAGCATCAGTATTCCTTTTGTTAAAAATTTCCAGGAGGAGCAACCGCTGCAGTCATTAAGCTCTCTGGATATACCAGGTGGAAAAGGGTATTTGATAGTGATAACTGAAAACAAGTGATTAGAAACCATATCATGCTTATCTTATGAAATAAAATTTTTTTATGCTTGTTATCTAATGTTCGGCAGTTAGTTTTGGGCTTATAGATCAATACCGGTCTGGGTCTCGATTGCCAGGCCGGTTATTTTTTGTATGTTGGTATCGGAGCAGTTAAACTGAAATAATACTGATCATGAAAAATAGTACGTTCCGGATCGTTGTTTCTTTTGCGTTGTATTTTATCAGTCCCTTGTTTGCATTTTCCCAAAAAGGAAAGGGTGAAGAAGTAATACCCAACAAAGCGCAGGTTGAATGGGCTCAGACAGAGATCGGCGCCATGTTTCACTTTGACCTGGTGAACTATGTGCCCGATTATAATTGGCGAAAATGGGGCACACACCCTCCTGCTTCTGTTTTCAATCCGTCTCAGTTGAATACAGATCAGTGGATACTGGCTGCTAAGGCGGCTGGTGCAAAATACGCGGTGCTTGTTGCCAAACATTGCTCAGGGTTTAGCTTGTGGCCTACCAAAGCGCACAACTACAGTGTAAAATATGCGCCCTGGAAAAACGGGAAAGGAGATATAGTGGCGGAATTCATTGCCTCGTGTAAAAAGTATGGATTGAAGCCCGGCATTTACGCCAGTGCTTCGGCTAATGGTTACTGTTATGTTGATAACCCGGGTAAGGTGCAGCCGGGCAGTCCCTTTACACAGGAAGGCTATAACAAAATAGTAGTGCAGCAGCTTACGGAATTGTGGAACAATTATGGAAAACTATTTGAGATATGGTTTGATGGTGGCGTATTGCCGGTAAAGGAAGGTGGTCCGGACCTGGCTCCGTTATTAAAAAAATTACAGCCTGATGCCATTATATTCCAGGGTCCGTCGGATGCCAAAAACCTGATCCGGTGGGTGGGTAATGAAGAAGGAGTAGCGCCCTATCCCAACTGGGGTCGTTCGGATACTACAAGTTCTGCAGCGGGTACGGTAAAGGTGGAACATATGAATGGCGATCCCGAAGGAAAAATATGGTGCCCTGGCGAAGCCGATTTTCCTTTACGTACAGGCTGGCAGGGCGGCTGGTTCTGGAAGGCGGAAGGGCAGGGCATGTTATCTGTAGACCAGTTGCTTACTAACTATAATACCAGTGTAGGCCGCAACGCCAACATGATGATCGGCATAGTGGTAGATACCAGTGGTAAAGTTCCTGAAGAAGATGCAGCCCGTTTAAAGGAGTTCGGTGACCTGCTTGCACGACGGTTTGAAAAACCTGTTGCAAGCGCATCTGGTTCAGGAAACGAAATTATATTAAAAGCGAGCGCTGATAAAGCGCTGCATTTTATTGTGATACAGGAAGACATCGCCAAAGGAGAGCGCGTGCGACAATACGTGGTAGAAGCCCTGGTAGATGGAGCCTGGAAACCGGTAGCCGAGGGTATATCGGTAGGGCATAAGCGCATTCACGAAGTGCGGGATCTGCAGGCACAGCAACTGCGTTTGCGTATTGTTAAGTCATCTTCTGTTCCCCAGATCAAAACCTTTGCATTGTTTTAAATTTTATTGATACTCCGGCTTCAATTATGTTACCATGTCAAAAAAAATGATTCTACCCCATAGCCTTTTGATCATTGCATTTGTTGTTTATTTTGGAAATGTGTTTGCGCAGGTAAACTTCAAAACTACTCAACTTAATATTGCATTAAGCGCGAAGGGCGATATCGTTAGCCTTAAAGACAAAGCAGGCAAAGAATATCTCGCTCCCACACAACCTGCCCCTCTGTTATCTGTGTTTACTGCAGGAAAACTGTTGAATCCTGAAAAGCTGCGTTGGCAAAATGCTTCTAAAACGATTGTATTGACTTATCCCGGCTGGACGGGTGAGGTCAGTATCAAAGTACAGGAAAAGCCGGATTATATCACATTGGAGCTTGTTAAGGTAAAGGGTAACGAGTCGGTAGAATATATCATGTGGGGACCGTATCCGATTATCATCAGTAAGCAAATCGGAGAAACGGTGGGAACCGTGTGGGATGATCATTTTGGCATTGGTTTGCAGGCACTCAACATAAAAACACTGGGTGGTGCACCTACACATGACAATGATATAGACCCTTCTTTTGATATCTTTTCCGAAAGCAGCGGCTTAAAAGATATTTCTCCTGAACATAAGGTGTTATACCGTGGGCAAACAGCAAAGCTTACAGGTTTTGGAAGCATTATTCAGGCATATACCCGTAACCGTTATAAACAACGCATTGTTGAAAACTGGGGGCATGACAAATATGTAGTTCCCGCGTATCCGCAGGATGGCGGTGTGACTGGCTCTAAGATTGCTTTGTGGGGGGCGCCGCAGGAACAATTGCTTTCTGTGATCGAAAAGATCGAGCTGCAGGAAAATCTTCCGCATCCTGTCATTAACGGAGTATGGGCTAAAAGATCACCGCTGGCAACATCCTCTTACCTGATCATGGGCTTTGGTGAGCAAACGATAGAAGAAGCGCTTGATCTTACGCAAAAAGCCGGACTAAAATATTTATACCACCCGGGTCCTTTTGAAACATGGGGGCATTTCGGGCTCAACAAAAAACAGTTCCCTGATAACTGGCAAAGTATGAAACGTTGTGTTGATATTGCCGCTAAACGAAACGTAGACCTGGGGGTGCATACTTTATCGTCATTCATCACAACCAACGATCCCTTTGTTACACCTGTGCCGGACAAAAGATTGGCGAAAGTTGGCTCATCTGTTCTCGCCGCTGCTATTGATGATAAAATGACTACGGTTTCAATAGCCTCGCCAGATTTTTTCAACCAGATGAAAAATAACAACCTTAAAACAGTTATGCTTGGCAGTGAGCTGATCCGCTATCGTGATGTGTCGGCATCAGCGCCCTGGCAATTGCTCGATTGTGTACGTGGCGCATTTGGAACGAAAGCACAAAATCATCAACAGGGTGATACTATTGCGAAGCTGATGGATCACGGGTATAAGGTTTTTTTACCTAATATGGAGTTGCAGGACGAGATGGCGGCCAATATTGCCAGGCTCTTCAATCAAACAGGATTAAAACAAATATCGTTTGACGGGCTGGAAGGAAGCTGGTCAACCGGTATGGGACAATATGCTACACAGTTGTTTGTAAAAAAATGGTATGACCTGCTCAAGCCTGAATTAAAAGGGCACGTGATCAATGATGCCAGCGGACCAGGTCATTATTTCTGGCATACCTTCACGAGGATGAATTGGGGTGAACCCTGGTATGCCGGCTTCCGGGAAAGCCAGACGCAATACAGGCTGAGGAACCAGGACTATTATTACAGGAATCTCATGCCCCGTATGCTGGGATGGTTCCAGTTAGGAAGCACAACCACATTGGAAGATATTGAGTGGCTGCTGGCCAGGGCGGCAGGCTTCGACGCAGGCTTTGGTTTGTCTGCATCGTTAGTTGAATTGAAGAAGAATGGCCGGATGGAGTTATTGCTTCAAACCATTGCGGAATGGGAGAAGGCGAGATTGTCGGGAGCGTTTAAGTCCACACAAAAGGAAACGCTTC
Organism: Chitinophagaceae bacterium; assembly: GCA_019638595.1. Taxonomy (GTDB): domain Bacteria; phylum Bacteroidota; class Bacteroidia; order Chitinophagales; family Chitinophagaceae; genus Agriterribacter. The sequence goes on along the minus strand of JAHBTJ010000037.1, from coordinate 4,101 downwards.
AGGATATCAATAAGGAATTTCATCTCTCCAAAGTAGATGATCGCAACTGGGATCTTTTTCCGGTTAACAATACCATAATACAACACCAGAAAAAGATCAGGCAGCCGGGGGAACCTGTTTATTCTGAACACGATTTTAATAATCCCTTTATCGAACAGCCATTGCAGTTTGTTGCTCATATTACCGGCGAATCTGTATCTGCTTCATGGGAACAACCTTCTATCGAAATAAACAATTATGCCAAACTGGAAATACCGTTTACTGTTACAAAAGGACAGCGGCTGGTATGTGACGGAAAACAGGTGATATTGTTTGACCATGAATGGCATAAGATCAATGAAAGCGCTGTGCAACAGTTGCCTATTCTAGCTGCGGGAGCCAACAAGATTTTGATAGATGGTATAGTATCCGGCGAACAATCACCGGCGGTGAAAATTGAGTTCAAAACTGTTGGAAAAGCGGAACGTATCAGCGCGGCCAGGTAAAGAGGAGTGATAAAAGAAGTTACAACTGAATATCAAATACTTATTTCTGTCGCACCAGGGTCTTCATTAAGGCTATTGCGGCCAGCTATGAGACCTTGGTGCTGAGTGGTTCGCCGGGGTCCCACTCTTTACACAGTTGCCTGGCTGTGAAGATCCCGGCGGGCATAGGTGTCAACTTAAGGTGTTGGTACGTGAGACACGTACCAGGGCGATCGAACAAAAAATAGAAAATAGCAGGATGTCGATATTCAGGTATATTTTTTAGCGTCCCTGTTTCCGGTGCTGGTTATACACTCGCCGGCATATTTTTATAATAGTTAATGCCCCGTAAAATAGTAATAAGCATGCTTCAAAACTACCGCAGGTATACAGCCTGGAATTTTGCCAGCGGGGCGGTTCTTGCTTTGCTTACACTCAAGGTATCTCCCGTAATGATATAGTTATCTATCCTGTTCAAAACTTCGAAAAACATGGTCTCGGTTTCCATGCCATCTGCGCATGCCATTTGTGTAGATATCACCTGCGAGAGTTTAATTCTGTTACCGGGAAGTAAAGTATAAGTTCCTGAAAAATTATTGCAGCCGCCATTGCCGTTAAACCGGTTGTTAAAGGATTTAAAAATAATATGTGTCTCCTTTTTCTGCTGCCCTGTAGTTATTACGGGTTTGCCATTGAGTTCAATCAGCTTCCAGTATTTTTCCGGTAATTCATCTGTTAATTTTTCTAATCTTATAGATGTAGGATTGCCATCAGCATTAAGCGCTACAAGCGCGTTTTCTGCTACCTTATACGTTGCGTCTCCTATAGTAATGGCGCTGCCGTTGGTATTCCAAACAATGGTTCCGCTATCCTGCTGAAGACGCCCCTTGTCTTTTATGGATTTCTCGGAAGCATAAGTGTTGTTGGTGTGCAATTGTACGACTATCTGCGTGCTATCTGAACCTGATAGTACAACACCGGTATAAGTACCGTTCCAATCCAGAGCATTTCTGGAGTTATGCCCACTATCAACAACAACCTCACTTTGTTGATTTTGTTGAGTGGTTTTGGTATTGCTGCAGGAAATAAGGAATACTGCAAAGCCAGTGGCAATAAGAATGGTTTTCATGCGATCATTATTTATGTTGTATGATTAGCTGTTTCTGCTAATGCTGTATTGTTATTCTTTTCTTCGAACCGGAGGCTTGGCCGGTGTTCTGTTTGATGGCTGCGCCGGTTTAACGGCAGGCCGGGTTGCGGGTTTGGGAGCTGGTCGTGCAGCAGGCCGTGTTGACGGTCGCGTGGCTGGTTTTGTGGAGGGTTTGGGAGCGGCAGGTCGTGCGGATGGCTGTGTGGGTCTTGTAGTACCCGGTTGGGTTGGCCGCACACCAGGATTGGTCGGTCTGGGTGTAACACCCGGTCTTGTGGACGGGTTGGTTGGTCTCGTTGAAGGATTGGCTGGACGGACAACAGGTCGTTGTACCTTATCTCTTGTAACTACGGCCTTCCTGTTTTGGTAAATATTGTTTTGTATGGCAGGGCGGGCCGCTACTGCCGGGCGGGTATTCCAGTTAGGCGGCCGGTTAGCTGTTACATTAGGGCGGTGCGGTGGACGGCCCGGGGCCGGGCGATGGGGTCGTCCGTAATACCCGCCATTCCAACCCCATGGCCTGTACGGCGGGCGGAACATAGGAGGACCAAACCAGCCGTAACCGTATCCATGGTAGTGATGGAAGTGAAACCAGCCGTAATTAAAGCTTAACCCGAAGCTGATGTTCCAGCCTGTCCAGGGATTATAATGCATCCCGAATCCCCAGGTATAAGGCCTTGGGTAATACCAGTGGCCATACCAGGGATGATAATGCCAGCCCGTGCCCCATACAATTGTATGGCGGTAATAATAGCTTCCCAAATATCCCGGAGTATAACCTACATATACGTATTGAGGTGTTGCTTCATATATATACACATATTTGGTATTATAGGCAGAGCTGCTTGCAGGGATCTTCTCTACATCAGACGGTCTTTCATTGGCTACTTCCCATGGACCGTTAGCCTGAGCGCTTTTAAACCAGATGCCATTCTCCAAAGCATAATATTGATTATTGGGAGCAAGCATTACGGTAATGTTACTGTTTTCTGCGAGCGCAAGGTTCGTATTTTGTATCGGCGCAAACCTGGGCTCGCCATCGTAGGTTACTGTGCAGGTAGCCGTGCTGCGATCCACTTTTGCTGTTTGGGGAAGATGGGCGTCCATGATCGCTTCTTCCGCCGCATCGGTACCCGCAACACTTGCCAGTACTCCGTCTTTTTCAGAGCCTTTGGGTATAGATGCGAAAGCCGCGGGCAATGCATCGGACGGTACATACTCCCACGGGCCTTCAATATTTGCACTGCTATACCACCTGCCGGAAATGAGTATATAATTTTTCTGTGATGCTACATCCTTAAAAATTTCATCGAGCGAATTGTCTACATACAATAAAGTAGAACCTTCTACTGCTTTGTAAGTGGGGTTGCCTTCTGTTTGTATAAGTTCGGCAGGCACAGTACTTACTACGATATCTGTTGCTGTAGTAAAGCCGGCTGACGCTTCATTCCTGTCTGTTGTATCTTTTTTTTCTTCTTCTTTTATCGCGGCATCCACCGCTTTAATTGCAGAAGGAAGTGTTTTTACATTTGTCCAACCTGTTTTTACCTGTGTTGAGCTATACCAGAAGCTTCCGCCGTACAGGTAATATTTTCCATCGTTGGGGTTTTTTATGATCAGGTAAGGAGAGTTAACTACTCTTGTCATCTTAATATCCTGATCTTCCTGCTCAATGGGCTCTCCGTCCAGCACAATTAACGTGGTGGGCCTGTTCCTGTACAAAATAAGCGGGGGATCTGTTTTTATACCACTCTCCATATCGGTTTTTTCCTGGGCTATCATTTCGTTCAGGCGTGCCGCGTTCAATTGAATATGCATACCCGGCACTTCTTTTTCAACCACTGTTTTTAAAAGCACCTGGTTGTCTTCATCTCCATCAGAAAATTTTGACTTTGATACTGTAGCCGTTTTAACCAGCAGCGTTTTATTTTCGTTATCGGGCTGCAGTCCGGCGTTGAACCACATTACGCCAAAAACGGGTTCATCCGTATTTTTTTTGCGTACAGATACCGCCGCCCTGGCGGATATTGTATTACCGGCATATTTTTCCGGCTGGGGTTCATAAACCGATATTACAGCGCCATCAGTGCCGGAAATTTTTAATGGCCACGTAGTTTGTCCTTCTGCATTTTTGCCCGGTAAAAGAACGATAAAGCCGCCAAATAATGCAACAATGAAACGGATCATAGTAAAGTGGTTTTAAAGTGTATTATGCCAGGTATCGCCGGTACGAAAAAAATGCCAGTGTGTAATCGGAGGTAATTGAAATGCAATCCTCAAAACGCATACAACTGCTGCGTGGTTGCATTTCTCTGTTCACAAATATAGTTAACTCTGTTTTCTTTTTCCAGGCTTCACCTTTTCGGGTGTATTTACCTTCGGTGAAAAGAGTTCAAATTTTCGCTTCATAGGCGGTAATCCGGTCGGTGAGACACCACTGCGTCAACTTAAAGGTTTTACTTTCCGGCGCGTGAGACACGCGCCGGT
>JAHBTJ010000036.1 GCA_019638595.1 Chitinophagaceae bacterium | reverse complement strand
AGCGTAGAACCTTCACGTACTTCCGGATCGCCATCGTTGAATTTTGTGAAGGTTAACAGGTTGTTGCCAGATACATACAAGGACAATTGTTTTACGCGTAGCCTTTTCAGTAAGTTTTCAGGAACTGAATAAGAAAGCAGTACATTTTTCAGGCGCAGGTACGAAGTACTTCTTAACAGGTAAGTTGAACTGTAACCATAAACTCCCGCGTAGGAAAATTCGTGCACGGCAGGAACAGTATTGCTGGGGTTTTCCGGCGTCCACGCATCACGGAATTCTGCTTTTGGAGGAATGCCTTCCCTGAACGGCAGCGAGCTCCAGTCGGAAAGTAATATATGTGAACCTTGTACGCCCTGCAAAAAAACAGAGAGTGAGAAACGACTGTAGGCTACATTCAGATTAAAGGAGTAATTGAATTTTGGGAAAGGATTGTAACTCACCCTGTCGTCGGCATCCACCACGCCATCTCCATTCTGATCCTTGATTTTTAGATCACCGGGCTTGGGATTATTGTACACCTGCTCTGGCGATTTATCAATATCATCCTGGCTTTGAAATATGCCGGCCCACTCGTAGAGGAAAAAAGAGTTATAAGGCAGCCCTGGTTCCCTTACTCCCAGGGTAGGGGTTACTATAGATACCAGTTCGTTTTTGAAACCTGATATCTGGAAGTTAGCATCGTATCGCAACTTACCTATATTGTTGGAGTGACGCAACTCCAGCTCTACCCCCGTGTTTTTTAACGCACCATCGTTTGTAATGGCACCTGTTAATCCAACGCTGCCGGGTACCGGAAGGGTGGTAAGAATATCGTAAGTATTCTTTCTAAACCAGTCGAAGCTCAATCCGAACAGACCGTTAAAGGCGTCGATGTCTACTCCGATATCAAATACTTTTGTTTTTTCCCACTGCAGATTTTTGTCGGTCATTCTTGTTAACCGTACTCCCTGGGTTACGGCAGTACCGTAGCTGTAGTTGGCATAGCTGAAAATATCCTGGTAGGGGTAAAGACCAATCTCCTGGTTGCCTAAAAGACCGTAAGAGGCACGTAATTTCAAATTATTGATCCAGCTTGCATTGTTTTTGATAAAACTTTCTTCCGATAATCGCCATGCCGCTGATACGGAGGGGAATGCGCCCCACCGGTGATCTTTTTGAACACGTGATGTTCCGTCGTACCTAAAATTGGCTTCCAGCAAATATTTTTCGCTGAAGTTATAAGCCACTCTTGCAAAATAAGATTGCAATGCCCATTGGTTGGCGGTTCCACCGAGCGCCTGGCCATCCGGGCTTCCTGCATTTAGTTGTGCCAGGGAGGCAGCAGGAAATCTTAACATGGTGCCGGTAAGCTCACGATAGTCGTTGGACTGATTTTCATATCCTGCCAACGCGTCAATAGTATGTTTGCCTATGACCGTGTTGTATTTTAATGTAGAATAAACAGTAGGAGTGGTAGAAAAATTTGTATAATCTGTTACGCCCAGTGTGGCCGGGTTACCTACAGCCTGGTCGAGCACATATTCACCGTTCACCGGTTGATAAAAATAGAACTCACCAGGGGTGGAATAACTGTGTGCCTTTCTGAAAAAGTAATCCATATTATAGGCAGCCTTCGTATCCCATTGCAATCCTTTTATAATGTCAACAGTTACAAAAGCCTGTGCTCTTACCGAATAAGCATTATTCGTTCTGCTGCCATTGGTAAAAGCAATAGGAGCAAATACACTGAATGGTTCAGCCGCGTAAGCGCGACCCGAAGATTTTCTGCCATCCGGCAGAAAAGGCCCTGCCATGGGGGTGCGTCCATATATAGCCCTTGCCAGGTCAAGGTCACCATTCCCCTGGGGTTCTATATTATCCCGCTTAAAAAAATTGATAACAGTACCTACCCTAACGGCTTTCAATACCTGGTTATCGTAATTGATATTTACAGTATATCGTTTTGAGTTGAACACAGGCATGATACCATCCTGGTCGGTATAGTTCAAACCCAATCTGAACCTGCTTTTTTCGGTAGTGTTAGAAAAAGAAAGAGAATGATTGATAATGTTTGCTGTTTTAAAAACATGTTCCGGCCAATTAAAATCTGGGTAAAGCGTTTTATCGGTTGAGTTCTTATAATCGTTAATCTGTTGTTCAGTATAAAAAGGAGTGAGCCCCGATCTTAGCCTGGCAGCATTGTACATCTCCATATACTCACCCGAGTCCCATATCAATTCTTTTACAGCAGTTGCGTTTTGAATGCCATAGTCTATATGATATTCCAAAGATGCACCGCCTTTTTTAGCACGTTTGGTAGTAACGATGATAACTCCGTTGGCAGCTCTGGCTCCATATATAGAAGCCGATGCGGCATCTTTGAGTACGGTGACCGATTCGATGTCGTTTGGTGCAATGGTGGTGATGTTGCCAATTACACCATCAATCAGTATGAGTGGTGCAGACGATGCGCCAAAGGATCCTAATCCCCTGACGCGGATCATGGGATCATCATTACCAGGTTTACCGGAGGGCTGAATAACTTCCAATCCGGGAAGCCGCCCCTGCAGCAGGTTGGCGGAGTTGGGAACCGAGCTTGCATTCAGTGTTTTGGCATTTACGGAGGCTACCGCGCCAGTGAGATTAATTTTCTTTTGAGTGCTGTAACCTACTACCACCACATCTGTTAATCCCACTATGTCCGATTCGAGTGATATTTTCAGGTCTTGACCCACGCTGGTTTCTATCGTTTTATATCCCACCAGGGATATAACAAGTATTTTATCAGTATCCAATACCTGTAGGGAAAATCTTCCGTTACGATCGGTCATGGTGCCGCCAGACTTTCCTTTTACCATCACGCTGGCACCTTCAAGCGGTTGACCGTCACCGTCAGTAACCTGTCCAGAAGCCACACGATCAAGGACTATCTTATTTGCTATTGATATAGTTTTTGCATACACCCCCGAACCAGCAAAAACAACAAACAAAAACAGAAATGTAAAATTTAAATAAAGTGATTCCCGGTGCACAAGTATATACCTGTACTTTCGAAGATGAAACATCTTTCGCATATGGCAATTTTTTATATATTGTTTGGAAAAATTAAATTGCTAGAATAGCATCTGTTTAAAAAAACTAATTGAATTAAAGGTATTCTGCAGTCATTGGCAATCTTAATTTTGGTTGTAGATGATAATTAGAATCAGTAAAAACTGTAGGCTACATTTAGAGTAAAATTAAACTAGCTTATACCTAAAAACCACTAGTGGAATATCCAAAAAATATGGTCTGATATCATTTATTGGGTATTTTTTTCTATACTACTGCTATAACATTATACGTAGGCTCGGGCAGCGTGGAAATGGGTAATAATTGAGAGAAGTATTTGAAGTGGTAATTCTGATCACTTTATATACATCCCTGCCTTATCCTTCCTGCCATGATGGTTGTTCCGAGGCCCAGGATGGCTACCAGAGCGAAAGAAAAGCGGAGGTTGGTAAATTCTGAAATAAAGCCAATGATGGGCGGTCCTAAAAGAAAACCGAGGAAGCCTATAGAAGAAACAGCGGCGAGCGCTACCCCCGGCAGCATATTTTTTGAGCGCCCGGCAAGACTGTAAGCCATCGGCACAACAGAAGAAGTGCCAATGCCCACCAGCAAAAAGCCTATGGTAGCGAGGGTTACTGTTGGAAATAAAGTGGCGATCAGCATACCTGTTAAAATGAACACACCGCTTGTTTTAAGGATGGGTTCCACTCCAAATTTTGTGATCAGCCAGTCGGCCGCGAACCTGCCTGCTGTCATGGTAAACATAAAAGCCACATATCCCAGCCGGGTTAACTCAACAGGCGCGTGTATCACCTTCTCAAAATAAATACCACTCCAGTCGAACATGGTGCCTTCGCATATCATACAGGCAAAAGCAATAATGCCGAGGGTAATGATGTACCGGTCGGGCTTCACAAAGATTTTCTTTTTTTCTTTAGAAGCGGCGGAGGCATCGCGTGGCAGCATGAATTTTCTTGCAGACAGCATCAGCAGGAAACCAATGGCGTATACTATACAAAAATGAGTGAACGGTGGAACATGATCTGCTACCATGAACGTGCTGATGATGCCACCCGTAAAGCCTGCCAGGCTCCATACGCCGTGAAAGGAAGCCATGATGCTTCTCCTGTATAATCTTTCCACCCCCACTCCCTGTGTATTGACCGATATATTGGAAAGATTACCACAAATGCCAAAGAAAAACAGCGCGGCCACCAATTGCCATAAAGACGTTACAGTTCCCAGCAAAACCAGTCCTGCGGGATATAAACATGCCGCTACTGTCAACGTGTTTTTACTGCCAAATCGGCTCACCAGGTATCCTGAAAGTCCCATAGCGGTAAGCTGCCCTACCGGAAGCGCAAACAACACCGCGCCTAACATGGCATCACTTAAATGCAGCGCGCTTTTAATATCTGGAATGCGGCTTGCCCAGGTAGCGAATGTGAGTCCCTGTATAAAAAAGAATACACTTACGCCTATACGGTAATACCGCTGTACGGGAAAAGAAAGAGAAAAGTTGATGGGAATTCTGCTGTTCATCATTCAATGGTTTGAATGGCAGCAATCTGTAAAAGAAAACGCAAAGGTACATAAAATATTATTCCTCCGGCTTTTGCAGCAAAACCGTTTGAACAGGAAAAGGAATATTAATGTTTTCTTCACGAAAACGCTTTTGTATACGCTTAATGAACTCATGCTTTACGATAGACTGGGCGCCAAACTCCCGCACCCGTATGAACGCTTTCAGATCTATACTGCTGGCACCGAATTGCTGGTAACGCACAAAAGGATTAAAATTCGGCACACATTCTTCTATGTCTTCCTGCAATGTTTTCATTACTTCCGTAACAATACGTTCTACCTTATCAAGATCACTGTTATAGTCAACACCAACAGGAATACTAAAAACGACTTCTTTATCAGGTGTAAAAAAATTTGAAACGATCAGCCCCGATAACTTTGAATTGGGTATAATAATGTTGTTATTATCGCCGGTTCTGATGGTAGTATACCTCCAACTGATGTCTTCAATAAATCCCTCCTGTCCTGATTCGAGCCTTACCAGGTCGCCGGGATTTATTTTCTTAGTGGCAATGAGCTGGATGCCTGCAAACAGGTTCGATAAGGTATCCTGCAATGCCAGCGCAACGGCTAAACCACCTACACCCAAACCGGCGAGAATAGGGGTGATGGAAACCCCGAAAAACTGCAATACCACCAAAGCGCCCATGCAATAAACAAGCACTTTAATAATGTTGCTGACAATAGAAGAAGATACCGCAGCCTCCCGGCTCTTCGCCGATTTAATTTGCGTCATACCGGATAATACCCGCGCCGCTATCCAGGTAATGGAAAAGGTATAAAAGATGAACAGCGCCCGCTCCAGCCACAAATGATATTTGGGCAACATTTCTACCTTTTGCCAACCCAGGTAACAACCCAGCGCTATAAACCAGGGTATCACCCACTTGCCAATACTTTCTACAATCAAATCGTCGGCAAGCCATTGGGTACGCACTACGGCACGCCTTACCAGGGGGAGAACGAGCCTGTAAACAAGCAGCCCCATTATAATACCACAACCTACAAAAATGGAAAAGTATATCAGTTCATCAAATGTCATCTGTTATTGTTTTATGCCGGAAGGCAGGTTCTTCAATTTTTCGGAGTTAGCCATTTTTTGAGCGATCACACTTACAAAAATAAGCTGCAGGGCATGATATATCATTAATGGCAATAAAATAACGCTCACTCCAGCCGATGCAGGAAATAATACTTTAGACATAACGGTTCCGTGCACCAGCGATTTTTTTGATCCGCAAAACAAAACAGTAATGCTATCGCGCCGGTTGAACTTTAAAACACTACACAGCTTTTTCAGCAATATTAATACCAGGAAAAACAATGCCGACATTCCCACCGCGATCATCAGTATAGTATACAGGCTAAAGCCTGCAAAGGCTTTTTCATAAAAAGCATGACAAAAAGCCGTATAAATAATAAGCACTATAACGCCCTGGTCAAAAAATCTCAACTGCTTTTTATATTTGTCGGCAAACCAGCCCAGCTTTTGGTTTAATAATAACCCTATTGTAACGGGCATCAATACCTGCAAAAAAAGCTTAAGCATAATATCACCGGGATGCAGGGATCCGCCGCCTGCTTCCAATACAGGCAACATCCATAAGGGTGTAATAAAGATGCCGGCAAGCGTTGATAAGCTGGCATTAAATATTGCCGCGGGTAAATTGCCACCGGCAATTGAAACCATTACCACCGATGAAGAAACCGTGGAGGGTAACGCGCATAGATAGAATATGCCCAGCCACACGATATGACTCTCTCCTCTAAAAAGGGGCATAATGAGCAGCCCTATCAGGGGAAATAAAACAAATGTGCTGAGATGCACGATAATATGCATACGCCAGTTCACTAATTCCGACCGCAGCTTATGCAGGCTTAATTTCAACCCGTAAAAGAAAAAAATAAATGATAAGCCATAGGTAGACAGCGCTTCGGGCGAAAAAGATCCTTTAGCAATTCCGGGCTGCGGTAAAAGCCAGGCAACTATAACCGCCGCCATAATAGCCAACTGGAAGCCATCTATCCCGGCACGTTTCAGTATGGAAAAAATATCAGTCTTTGTTTTTAGCATATTCCGGTTAACTAACAAACCTGTATAAGCCGGTCCGTTCTATGGTTAAGCCACTATGGCATTGTTGTTTGCAGGTAAACGATCGCCCAGCAGGCACTGCACGTTTTGCAAAGTGGTTGTGGCTATCTGCTCCAGCGCTTCTTCGGTAAAAAACGCCTGGTGCGCGGTAACAAGCACATTCGGAAAGCTCATCAGGCGTTGTATGGTATCATCTTCAATAATACTTTCGCTCAGGTCTTTAAAAAACAGCTTTTCTTCCTGTTCGTACACATCAATACCCAGGTAAGCGATATGCCCCGATTTAAGCGCTTCAATAGCCGCGGCTGTATGCACCAGCTTTCCCCGGCTTGTGTTGATCAGCATTACGCCCTTTTTCATCCCGGCAATAGCGGTAGCGTTGATCAGGTGATGTGTTTGTTCTGTAAGCGGGCAGTGCAATGATATGATATCGGCTTCAGGCAAAAGTTCGTCAATAGCGTGATAGGTTACGCCTTTAGCCAGCATCTCCGGGTCTTCGTATACATCGTATGCTATCACCTTACATCCTAATCCGAGCATAATACGGCAAAACGCTTTTCCTATATTCCCGGTGCCTATTACACCCACGGTTTTTCCATGCAGGTTAAAGCCCAGCAATCCATTGAGAGAAAAGTTCTGCTCCCGCACCCGGTTATATGCCTTATGTGTTTTCCGGTTGAGCGCAAGGATCATGGCAAGCGTGTGCTCCGCTACGGCCTCGGGCGAATAAGCGGGAACACGACATACCTTAATACCGTATTGCTTTGCGGCTTCGATATCTACGTTGTTAAAGCCGGCGCAACGCAGGGCAATCACCTTTACTCCTTTTTGCGCCAGTACCTTTATTACCTCTGCGTTCACTTTGTCATTTACAAATACACATACTGCATCTGTTTTATCTATCACATTTACAATATGCGGGCCAAGATGTGTTTCAAAAAACTCCAGCTCAAATCCATATTCCCGGTTAAACCGGTTGAAAAAATCTTTATCGTAAGGCTTGGCAGAAAAGAAGGTAATCTTCATGCTTCAAAAATAAAGAAAGAACAGGTAAGCAAAGCAGGACGATAAAGAGAAACCTGCCGGTTTTTTTGTTGCATGGGATTTACATCCCACACAGGAACATATGATCGGGCCGATGGCACGTTTTCGTCGCGACGGGCATAGGCGTCAACTTAAGCCTGATCACTTTATATGAAGGGTAGCCCGCCGCGGCGGGCAAATAAAGCGTCCGGCATTCTTTTTACAAACAGGTAGCCGCTATGCGGCATATTGCAGATACGTAACCTGGGGGGAATGAAATACGCTTAGTCAGTTACTCCACTGTATAAAATGCTGTTGGGCATACCGGATTTGCTGTGCCATGGGCACAACCCGTTTGTAGACAAAAAGGATAATTTTCAATAATGCGCCATAGGCGCTACCCTGGTTATATCAAAAAGATACCACACGGGCACATATTGGGAGGTTCATATTTTTTAAGTTGACGCCTATGGTGAGACACCGACCGGTAGCGGACGCTACAGGCGGGTGTCGTCACCCGCCTGCGACAATCTGGAATGCACCCGGTGCATTTGCCCAGGGATTTCGCTTTTAAAATATTTTATACTCAAAAAACAATATCATTTGGTTAAGCAATAAAAGAAGGTTTCATAATAAAAAGCATCCGCTATGTATACACACGAGGATTGCTTCCCGCCCCGGCGGACAAGCTCCCGCCGTAACATTGCTCCAGCTTACCCGAAAGTTGAGATAGCTTCTTCCATTATTTTTTTCTAAAAGCGAAATCCCTGGTATTTGCCTCAGTGAAAAAAGTTCAAATTGTCGCAGTACGCATCACGCTGCGGCAAATTCCGCTTCCGTCCTGTAGCGGGAAAACAATCTCATTGAATGATGCAGATGTTACAGATCGCTGTTCCGCTACGACAGCGTGAAATGAGATCGTATTAGCTCTCTTGCTTCCCCAGTAATGTATGCAACCCTTCCTGTTCAAAAATAATTTTGCCCAGCTTCAGATCAGACCATCCCTTTTTTAGCAGGTATGTATAACCGGGAGTTTCACCCGCTGTAGCATACTCTATATAACAGGCTTCTACACAGGAAGCATTAGCTGACGCAAAGTCTTTTAACTGGTGAAGATGAGTGGATATGACAAAGTATGACTTTTTAAATTGAGCCACCCCCTGCAAAGTTTGTATGGAAATATGTATCGCGTCTTCAATGCTGGTGCCGGAAAACAGTTCGTCAAAAATGACAAAGCAGCTTTTCCCTTCAGCGGCATCCAGTACTACCTGCTTTAAGGTTTTTATTTCAGCCATAAAATGGCTGTAGCCTTTTTTAATATCGTCTGTGTGGTGGATCGCGACCGAGATGCTTTGAAAATAGGGGATTTTACAGGAACCGGCCGGCACAGCCAATCCCAGGTGCGCCATGTATATACAAAGCCCGATGGACTTTAATAGCGTGGATTTGCCCGACATGTTAGGCCCGGTAAGAAGCGATATGTTTTTTTGTAGCGGAAAATTGTTTTTTACAGGGTCCTTCAACAAGGGATGATAGAGCTCCTGTATCTCAAAGCCGGTCGTTGTAAATTCCGGGAAGCGAAACCCATTCTTATGTATGCCTGCCGCGGCAGACATGAATGCTTCTATGATGAACAGGTCATCCCAAAATACCTTCCAGGCGCCATTTACGGTATTGGAACGGATAGCAGCTTTGAGCTGTATGATGGCTTGTACACCTAATCCCTTTTCCCTGGAAAGTTGTTCGCAGGCATCCAGCGGCAGGCTGTTCAAAAAAGCCGCTGTGGCATTTATTTTTTGCCGGAAGTTTTCAGGAAAAACAGATATGTCCAGGAAATCAAAATAGCTTTTTTTGATCTTGTTAAGTAAAATAACCATTTGTGCCAGCCTGCCTGCTTCGGTATATCGCTTTCTTTTGTTCAGTAGTAAATGAAGCCGGCTATCCCGGTTTGCTCCTGTATTGCTGAGCCGGCTGGTATAGTGGTATACTTCACCAAATTCCGATCTGCCATAAACCGGTAATGAAGGTTTTTTTTTCTGAGCGATAAAGCCTTTTAGTATGTACTGCCTTTCTTTTATTTCATCCAGCGTGGGTGGAATGCTGCTGAAAAGAGATATCAATATTGCCAGCGAATGATCGTTGTTAAGAAAATCCAGCAGTGGCAGTACATCTTCTTTAAAATACAGATCCTTTACATTGGTCATACAACAATAAGCGATGGTGTGAGCAGGAGTGCGGCAACAAATCTAAAATATCAAATTATAAAAACGGTAAGTCCCGGATTTGTTTTTGTGAAATAATTACTAAATTGGTTCAGCTACGTAATGGCGCCAAGCAAACGTTCTAAAAGCAAATATTGATGGAAATCGTAACCTGGATACTTATCGCGGTTAACATTATCGTATCCTACAAGGGGTTTCGCGATCATGATTTTCTGGACAGGTACTCCTTTGAAGTAGACAAGATACTGATCTATAAAGATTATAAGCGTATCATTACTTCGGGGTTTTTGCATGTAAGCTGGATGCATCTTATCTTCAATATGCTTTCCCTTTATTTTTTTAGCGGGGGGCTGGAGTCTTACCTGGGCGTGTTAAACTTCCTGATCATATACTTTGGAAGCCTTGTGTGCGGTAATCTTTTTTCATTATTTGTGCACAGGAATCACAACAGCTACAGTTCGGTAGGAGCGTCGGGCGCGGTGTGTGGTATTATTTTCGCGGCAATAGCTTTGTTCCCGGGGCTCAATATTGGCTTATTCTTTATCCCTATTCCCGCATGGATATACGGGATCGTATTTGTTTTGTATTCCATTTACGCCATCCGTTCACGTAAAGAGAATATTGGTCATGAGGCGCACCTGGGTGGCGCCCTGGCAGGATTGATCATAGCCATTATAATGGAACCCTCAGCATTGCTGACAAATTATGTTACCATCCTGCTCATTTTTGTTCCTTCTTCCATATTCGTCTATATTATTCTCACACGGCCGCACCTGTTGTATATTGATAACCATTTTTATCGCACCAACAGGAATTTCTATTCCATAGATCACTCCTACAATGCTCAAAAAATGGATGTGCAGAAAAGGGTAGATAAGATACTGGAAAAAATTCATCAGAAAGGGATAAAAAGCCTTACACAACGGGAGCGTGAAATACTGGATGAGTATTCCAGGCAACAACAATAAAGAGCATCATCCGTTATCTTTAAAATAAAAAAAATGACTGAAGAAAATGTTGACCTGCTTACCGGCATGGAAATACGGCTTGTCCGGGCTTCTCATGGTAAAAGATTCGTTAATGCCTTGATAGATATGATTGTGTTGAATATAATAGTGGTAATTGTTTATGCAATGATAGAACTGCTGGCTCCTGGCATTTCATTATGGCTGAACTCTGACAGCACTGCTGGTGCATTTACAAGCTTGCTTATCAATATTCTGTTATTTGGCGGTGGTATGGCTTTAATAGAAATAGCCGGTAAAGGGAGGTCTTTGGGTAAATTAATTACAGGTACAAGGGCTGTGCAGGAAGATGGAAGTCCTATTACTGCAGCCGATGCTTTTTCAAGAAGCTTTATAAGGCTGGTTCCGTTCGAAGTTTTTAGCGCATTGGGCTCGCCCTGCTACCCCTGGCACGACAAATGGAGTAAAACCTATGTTGTTGATATCAAAGAATCCATGTTAACATAGAGCAACAGTGCCGGTGTTTGCTTATTTTTGAGGACTTATGCCGCTTTATATCGCATCATTAAATTCGGGCAGCAACGGAAATTGTTATTATGTTGGAAACCACCGGGAGGCGGTATTGGTTGATGCAGGGATTTCGTGCAGGGAAACAGAAAAGCGGATGAACAGGCTGGGGCTGGATATGAACAGGGTAAAAGCGATTTTTGTAAGCCATGAGCATGGCGATCATATAACAGGTATCCCCGCTTTGTCTAAAAAATTCAGGCTGCCGGTTTATATTACCCGTTCAACGCTTCATGCAGCAGGTATACCTGTTGACAATGAGCTGGTATATGAATTTATACCCGATGTGCCTGTTTCTATCGGCAGCCTTAATGTAGTTCCTTTTGTTAAGCATCACGATGCGAGCGACCCATATAGTTTTGTGATAACAGAAGATGCTGTACGGGTGGGCGTATTGACAGATATAGGAAACGTTTGTAAAAAAGTAGCAGGGTATTTTTCACAATGTAATGCCGTTTTTTTAGAAAGCAACTATTGCGAAGATATGCTGATGAATGGATCATATCCCTGGCATCTTAAAAAAAGGATCAGCGGTGGCAGGGGGCATCTTTCCAACAGGGAGGCGCTTGATTTATTTACCCGGCACAGAGGCACAGGACTTTCACATCTTATTCTTTCGCATCTTTCTAAAAATAATAATACCCCCGAGCTGGTTGAATCTATATTTAAAGAGATAGCTGGAGAAACCGAAATTGTGGTGGCGTCGCGATACAGGGAAACCGCAGTGTATTGCATTGATGGCAGCAAACAGCTTGTTATACCGGCTGTTCAACAGAGCGTTCCCGCTCTTCCCCAACAGTTAACATTGTTTTGATTTAGCCTCTCATGTTCTCTATTCGTATATTTTCACGGATCGTGTCCCAGTATTCTTTTCCATACTCCACCAGTATTTCTTCTCCCGGTTGAATATCTCTTACCGTATGGATAAAAATCCTTTTGCCCCTGGGCTTATACACGCAATTATTTTTTAGCCGTTTTACCTTTTCAAGCCCTGCGGCATCATTAGCATATCGCGCAAGCGCATGCACGTGAGGTTTGGCATCTATAACCCTATTCCTGGATATATAATAAATGTATCCGTTGTCCCATTCTTTTTTTGCTTCATTCCAGGTTGTAATTACGCCCGTATACTCAACAATGTTTGTGCCTGCAGGAATAAATATACGTGTAAACAATCCATTCCCCGCGTTGGGAATTCCTGATTGCTTTACTTCAAGATCATCTTCATTAACCATGTGTTTCATACACCGGAAATATACACCGGAAAATGATATGAACTTTGTACTACCTGTAAATATTTTTGAGTTGACAATAGCCGGTAATTCCAGAACCGGTTTTGCAGGGGTAATTGATGATTTAATCTTTTATTAATTCAAACAGGAAGCTTAAACTATCGTCTGTACCCAAGCTCGGCGCCGCCGCTTACCGGCATGGTACATCCTGTAATAAAACGTGCCTTATCGGATAATAAAAATACACATGCGTCTGCTATTACATCCCCTTCTGGACAGTATCCCAGAGGATGAATGGAATTTATATAGGCTTCTGCTGACCGGATGTCTTCCTGATCTTCAACCCAGGATTGTACGGCAGGAGTTTTTACCCAGGCCGGGCAAACTGCGTTTACCCGTATCCGGTATTTCGCGTAGTCCAGCGCCATGGATTTGGTAAGCGCGCTGATCCCCCCTTTTGTGGCAGTATATGCTGCATGCATTTCCTGGCCAATATGTCCTGCCAGGCTGCTTGTATTCAAAATGCTTCCCCCGGTTTTACGCAGGGCTTCGAGTCCATATTTTGTTGTTAAATAAATACTTTTAAGATTAACATCCATAAGCCTGTGCCACTCTTCAGTAGTGGTTTCATGCAGCATAGCCGAAGGGGTAACGATGCCTGCATTGTTGTGGATGGCATCCAGCTTCCCGAACATATCAAGTGTTTTTTGTATTGCATTTTGCGCATCTGTTTCCGAGGATACATCACAATACAGGGGAATATAGCGTAGGTTATCCAGCTCCTGCGCCAATCTGTCCAGTTCTTTCTGGTTGTTACTTGCTATTGCAAGTATTGCGCCTTCCTTTGTGTAAGCTTTTGCACATTCCAGTCCAATGCCACTTGACCCGCCTGTGAGAAATAATACTTTATCTTTAAGCAACATTTCATATCGTTTATGAAACAAAGTACTTTTATTGACCGTCTGAAAACAATGGAGTATCAGTTTACTTTAATGGATAATCCTATTATTATATGATCGCTGAAAAAAGATATAAAGGACTTGCCATAAGAAAACGCGACGGCTTTACCGGGGAGAAGCAAATTATATTGCCCGAGAAATTGTTGAGAGAGCGGATACAAAATGACCCTTTGCTTAACAATCTTTACATCACCCTGATCGGGTATTTTCCTAAAGCATCTTACCATTATAGAGAGCGCAGATGGGGATGCAATGACAATATTCTATTTTACTGTATTGATGGTAAAGGATGGTACGAAAACAAGTCGGGGTATTGCGAAATAAAGGCTAATGAGTTTGTTATTTTACCTGCTACGGATAAGTATCTGCGTTATGGAGCGAATGCCGACGATCCATGGTCTTTGTACTGGGTTCATTTTTGCGGTACGCAAATTCCACATTTCAACCGCGTATATGAATTGGATCAGTTTTTAACTCCTACTGTTCTACGCCCTGATGAAAGGAGGATCAGCTTATGGGAAGAAATGTACAACACCCTTGAGATGGGTTACAGCCTGGACAACCTGAGTTACGCTAATTTTTGCCTTTACCATTTCATTGCTTCTTTTATATTTCGCAATCATAATTTTTCCAGCTTCCAGAAAAAAGATGATAATATCATTACGCAGGCTATATTATATATGCGTGAAAATCTCGGGCAGCGATTATGGATAGATGATATTGCGGGAAAGTTTTCTTATTCCGCCTCTCATTTTTCAAGCTTATTCAGGAAACAAACAGGCTTTGCTCCCCTGGATTACTTTATTCATTTAAAAATGCAAAAGGCCTGTCAGTTACTCGACCTTACTGAAATGAAGGTAAAAGATATTGCTGTTTTTGTAGGGTATGAGGATCCTTATTTTTTTAACCGCATCTTTAATAAAATCATTGGAACGTCTCCATCTGAATACAGAAAGACGAATAAAGGATAAAGATCAACGTGCAAAATCGTACGATTATCCATTGCTGATGGGCAATACTCCATTGTTTTATACCTGTTATTGGAGAACTTTGCGTAAAGTTTCTGTATGAGCGATTCCCGCGATCTGGTATTAGAATTAATAAAAGCCGCCCTCACAAATAAAAATGAGGCAGAGCCGGAAATTAATTACACTGGTACAACCGGTGATTTTTTTATCCGGGAACCGGGCTCAAATGTCGAATTGTTCGAACGGTCTTTTACCCGGCTGCAGGGAGTTTTTTTTAGTTGTAACAATATGAATAGTGTGCCAGATTTTTTAACACAATTTCCGCCATCCTTACTGCACGGTCAATGGTATTGCACGGTTCCGGAGCTTATCCCGGTCCTTCAGCAGGCAGGCATTTCGCTGGTAAACGATGTGTTGCAGGCTGAGGTAGCCTTAACCGATTGTGAATGCCTGGTTGCAAGAACAGGCTCTGTTGTACTGAGTGCTGGGCAATCATCAGGCCGGGCGCTGCCTGTATACGCCCCGGTTCATATAGTGATAGCCAATGTTAGTCAATTGCTATATGATACCGGAAATGCTATTTCTTTTTTGCAGGGAAAATATGAAGACAACCTGCCATCCTCATTACACTTCATCGCTGGCCCCAGCCGTACAGGCGATATAGAAAAAACTTTGGTAATGGGCGTACACGGACCTAAAGACGTGTTTGTATTGCTGATAAAAGAATGAATGAATAAATGAGTAAAAAAATACGATAATAGAATAATCCAGTAAGATAAGCATATATTCTATTGGTTACCGGGTTTCAATTGTAGAATTTTACTTCATAGCCACGGCAGGAATATTTCTTTACATGTAATGAATTTTAAAGCGGTTGCCTTCAGGGAACTATAGCAACCGGATTTCATGCTACACCATCAATGAACTGAATTTACCGACTATTGATAGCCGTATTACGAAGTTCTGTGCCTTTACGAGGCATGGATGGAAAATTTTTTCACTAAAAATTTAACTGTATATGGAGAATTTATTTCTTAATCAAAAATTGACAGGTCCTTTTTCACATTCCTGTCTTCGGTTTGCCGACTGTTGTTTTACCCGTATACTGAGAGGGCTTGCTATATCATTTACTTTTATTGCTTTGCCTACATTATTGTTATTACCAGCTTTTACAAATGGCAATGACGCTACAGGTAAATATATTTTACAACAAATGCAATCCAATCTTTCTATAACAGGCAAAGTAACCAATGAAGGAGGCCTGCCTTTGGAAGGTGTTACGGTGCAGGTTAAGGGGCAAACTACTTATACTACTACAGATGCAACCGGGTCATTTAGTATAAATGTTCCCGGTAGCAGTGCGGTGCTGGTGTTTAGCTACATAGGGATGCAAACTTTGGAACGGCAGGTACCGGCTTCAGGCATTATGATTGTTGAGCTTAAACAGGAGCAGGGTACTTTGTCTGATGTGGTGGTGGTAGGTTATGGAACACAGAAAAAAATCAACCTTACAGGCTCAGTAGCTACGGTAGGAGGAAGTACACTCGTGGAACGGCCGGCTACCAACGCCGCGAATCTTTTACAGGGAAGGGTTACCGGATTGCAGGTGATTCAACCTACTGCTTCTCCGGGGCGCGACGACCCGCAATTCCAGATAAGAGGATTGGGCTCGTTTGGCGCATCATCCAATCCGCTTGTGTTGGTAGATGGCTTGATAGGATCGATCACTAACCTGAATCCAAATGATATTGAAAGTGTGTCCGTATTAAAAGACGCCGCTTCGGCTGCTATCTATGGTTCCCGTGCTGCTAACGGAGTGATACTGGTGACCACCAAACGCGGCAGACAAGGTGCTCCGCTGTTGGAATATCGTGTGGATATCGGTTCACATACTGCTACGAGGTTACCAGACTTTATATACAATTCTGTAGAATATATGACAATGTACAATGCGGCGAAAGAAAGGGTGGGTTTACCGCCCCTGTACACGCAGGAGCAGATTGATGCATACAAAAATCCTTCTGATCCTGTTCAGTATCCTAATTTCAACTGGACAGATCACTATTTCAATCCTGCTACGGTTATTAATCACAACCTGCGGTTTTCAGGAGGTAACGAGCGCACCAACTACAGCATATCTCTCGGATATCTCGACCAGGACGGTGTATTGCCAGTATTTAACTATAAAAGATACAATGCCATTATCAACATAAATTCCCTGGTAAACAAAAGGGTGAAAGTGGGTACTGTTATTAATATGGTGAAAAAAAGAATTGCAGAGCCGAGGAATGTGAACAGTGATGTTGTTCTGCTGGTATACCAGGGCTCACCTAATTTTATGCCTTTTCTTCCCGATGGCAGCGGACGTATAGCGCGTTATGCATATGCAAACGAAGGACATAACAGAAATCCCGAAACAGATTTACATCCCGGCAATTATCAGCACACCAATTTGCATGGCATAAATGCACAGGGCTACATAGATGTACAACTGCTGAAGGGATTGGTTTGGCAGGTAAAAGGAGGATTTAACTATAATGGAGAAACATATAAGAGCCATCAGCAGGTAGTAAACCAATATGCTTATCTCAAGCCGGAGGGCGCTACGGATTATCCTTATATTGACGATGGCGGGAAAAGCGGCGGTGTAACCGATCGCTATTCCCAAAATGTACTTCCTTCTGTATTTTCTACGCTTAACTACGAAACCGTTTTAGAAAAATACCACAACCTGAAGGTATTGGCAGGTTACGAGCAGCAGTCATTCAAAACTCAATTTTTGCAGGGAGGACGGCTTACTTTCCCTACACCCTCTTTGGCAGAGATCAATGCGGGGTCTCCTACAGGCCAGAGTCTTTCGGGTACGGCTACCGAGTGGGCATTACGGTCCTATTTTGGACGAATTAACTACGACTTCAATGGAAAATATTTGCTGGAAGGAAATTTACGTTATGATGGAAGTTCCCGGATTGCCAGTAATAACCGTTGGGGTGCATTCCCTTCGGTTTCAGCCGGATGGAGGATCTCAAGAGAATCATTTGTTCAGGATAATGTGAAGTGGCTGGATGATTTGAAGATCCGTGCTTCCTGGGGTACACTGGGTAACCAGGAGATCGGGTTATATCCTTACCAGGATATTCTCACACTTTCTGAATATCCTTACGGATCTGCCTTGCAGGCGGCAACTGTTGTAACGCGCTTAACAGACAAGAATATTAAATGGGAGTCTACGCGGGTAGTTAATGTTGGAATGGACCTGGAAGTAGCAAGGGGCTTGTTTGGGCTCACCCTTGATTGGTTTAAGAAAAATACATTTGACATTCTTACTTCTCAGCCTGTTCCCGGAAGTCTTGGATTAAGTGGCCCGGTTACTAATGACGGGAAGCTGCAAAATATAGGTTGGGAAGTCCAGTTACGTCACAACAACCAGGTCGGTGATTTCAATTATGGCGCTTATGTTTTGTTCAGCACATTTAAAAATAAGCTGCTGAAAATAAGAGTACCCACTAAAGGAGTGAATGAAGTAGGGTTACCTTATGGATCTTATTACATGTATGAGTGGATTGGGATTTTTCAAAGCCAGGATGATATTGATAAATCTCCCGAACAACCGTTTTTTCCTCCAAGTCCCGGTGATCTGAAAATAAAAGATCAGAATGGAGATGGTGTTGTAAATGCAGAGGATCGCAAAACGATCAAGGGAATATTCCCCGATTTTACGTATTCCTTCGGAGTGAATGCCTCCTGGAAAGGGTTTGCGCTTAGTGCTTTTTTCCAGGGTACGAAAGGTAACAAAATGCCGCTGAACGGATGGGGGATTGATCCTTTTATCCAGGGTACTCCACCCACTACAAAGTTCAGGGATGCATGGAGCCCTACCAATCCCAGCAATACTGTTCCCGCTATATACGAGTCGTGGACCTATGGAGGAGTATCGGCTTATCCATCTACCTATTATCTGCAGGATGCTTCCTACCTGCGTTTGAAAAATGTAAACCTGTCTTATACATTGCCTAAGCGTGTAACGGATAAGATATGGTCAAAAGGCGTCACTGTATATGTTTCCGGAGATAACCTGCTCACCTTTACCAAATTTGAAGGAGCGGATCCTGAAACATTGTCCAGAACAGGTAGTACGATCGGCGGTTGGGGGCGGTATGCTCAGTTCCCGCAGGTTCGCATTTTGAATTTTGGTATTGATGTTAAATTCTAAATCTTTTAAAAAGTAAAGTATGAAACTTTTATATAGGATGCGGATGATAATAGCGATTGCGTTGCTGGTCTCCTTTACGGCTTGCAAAAAGAGCTTCCTGGATCGCAATCCTTTGGATCAGATATCAAGTGGCACTTTCTGGCAAACCGAAGACGACGTTAAAATGGCCTTAGCCGGGTGTTACAGGCAATTACAGTCCGATTTTTTAAGCTACCGCCGGGTATGGCTGGATTGTCTTTCTGATAATGCATTCGCAGAATGGGGATATTTTAATATGCCGGCTATGACGATAGGGGTGACCAGTCCAACTTCAGGAGGAGCCGTGAATATGGCTTATTATACACCTTACCGGGGAATAGCTAATTGTAACTACTTCCTGGAAAATGTTGATAAGGTTCCGATAGAAGCAGATAAGATAGCAGTATACAAGGGAGAAGTCAGATTTTTAAGAGCGATGATGTATTTTGACCTGGTAGATTTTTTTGGAGATGTGATCCTTTACCGGGAGACTCCTGAAAGTGCGGACGCAGCAAAGATCGCAAAGAGCTCCAAAGCAGAAGTGCTGGCATTTATTCACGAAGATATTGATGCAGCGATCGGTTCGCTGCCCGAGGTGGCTTATGCGGGGCATGCGGTTAAAGGCAGTGCTACTGCTTTTAAATCAAGAGTACTTTTATACGAGCAAAAATGGCCGGAAGCCGCTTCGTATGCGCTTCAAACAATACAGTCGGGTAAGTTTTCGATCGCGGATAATTACCTGGGAATATTCTTAACGGCAACACAGGGCGGTAATCCCGAGATCATTTTTTCTACACAATACCTTGGACCTACCAATCCCACTGCTTTTACCGAAAGCATGGACGTTCAAATTGGCTGGTATGGTTGTATTAATCCTTACCAGGATTTGGTAGATGAATTTGAGTGTACTGACGGACTGAGTATATCAGAGTCCCCGCTATACAACCCGACGACGCCTTTCGCTAACAGAGACCCCAGATTGGTTTTGAATATGCGCCGTGTAGCCGAAGAAGCCTGGCCGGAACCGCAGCATCCGGGACAGACTGGTTATGTAATGAGAAAGTATGCCGATTTTTCACATGCGCCTTTCAGTTATGCCAAAACTGATTCTGACCAGGATATGGTTTCCATCCGTTATGCAGATGTGCTGCTAATGTATGCGGAAGCTAAGAACGAAGACACTGGCCCCGATGCAGGCATTTATGATGCACTCGACGAAATTCGTTCAAGGCCCGGCGTAAATATGCCTCCGGTAGATCGGGCAAAATATAATACGAAAGAAAAGCTCCGGGAATTTATAAGGCATGAACGAAGAGTAGAACTTGCGCTTGAAGGACATCGCTATTTTGATATCAAGCGCTGGGGCATTGCACATACTAAATTGCCCACTATCGTAAATCCGGGAGGAGTTCACCTGGTATTTGAACAAAAGCATTACAAGTTCCCGTTTCCGCAGGCTGAGTTGGATAACAACCCTGAGTTAAAGCAGAATGATGGATATTGAGCCATTGAAAGTTCATGATCATGATAAGATATGTATTGGTAATGTTTGCCTTGAGTGCAGGCTATTGTGTAAAGGCCCAAACTGCACCCAGGCTCACTAAACTGCCATTTGCTTTTCCACAGGCTGACCGTACGCCCATGGAAAATACACCGGTATGGTTCGACTCCGTTTTGTTGCTGGTGTCTAATTACAGGCCAGGTGGAGCGGAGGCGAAAGGAGACGACGCCTATCTCTATATTGAGGATCTGCAGAATGGAAATGAAGTGACCAGGTTTGGGAAGGGACATTCCTTTGTAACAGCTTTTTCTGAAGACAGTGTGCTGCATGTATATGCTTTGGAGTTTAAAAACTTTGGACGGATCATGAACTCCTCGTCTATTAATCATTTTTATAGTACAGATCTGAAGTCATGGAAACAAGCTGTTGCGATACAACCCGAAGGCGGGGAGCGCCTTTTTAATTCTTCAGTATGTAAAGACGACAAAGGTTATATCATGGCCTACGAGTCGGATAACCCGGTACAGTTTTGTTATAAGTTTGCACGCTCAACCGATCTCAGGCACTGGGAAAAGATAAAAGGACTTGCGTTTACCGGTCGTAAAAAGGAGTACGCTGCCTGCCCGGTAATCAGGTATTTCGCCCCGTGGTATTATGTTATCTATTTGCATGCACCTGTTCCCGAACACAACGGATGGATATCTTACATGGCAAGATCAAAAGATCTGAAGACCTGGGAGCTAAGTCCTTTCAATCCTATACTGGAAGCCGGAAAAGGAGAAGGAAAAAATAATTCTGATGTTGACCTGATTGAAGTGGATGGAAAAACGTATCTTTTTTATGCCACCGGCGACCAGGAAACCTGGGGTACGGTAAGAGTTGCTTTATTTGATGGTGATATGAAACTGTTCTTCGAGTCCTGTTTTCCGGGATCTGCGAAATTTGAGCAGGTTTCAGCAGTACATTAATTTTTGTGAAAGCCATATGACAACTTCAAGAAGAGGGGCTATTCGATTGATGGGGATGGCGGCGGTAGCATCCGGTATACCGCTGCCTTCTATTTTATCGGCCGCCGCAATACCCAACAATAAATCAAACTCCATTCAGTCCTGTTTTGATTTGCAAAAAGAAGTGTGGTATATTCAATGGCCCGGCAGGATTTCACAGTATGACCTTGTGTATGAAAGTCCGCCGGTAGATCCCTTACAGGGAATCGCGCTGGGTAACGGTGAGGTTACAGCGTTGATATGGTGTGAAGAGTCAAAGATCATCATTGCTTTGAACAAATCAGATTTATGGGAAGACGCTTCTTTCGGTTCTTTCGGCAATTGGAATAAAGACCAGGAAGATATCAGCACAACACTTCGGCATGCAGGACGGTTTATTATTGATTTCAAATATCCATTGTTCAGTACTCTTTTTCTGACTGAATTTTCTGCAAGGCTTTCCATTGCTGAAGCTTGTTCGGGGTTGACTGCTTCTTCACCTTTTGGGAAAATCAACCTGGATTTTTTTATAGAGAAAGATTCGGGTTTATTATTTATAGACATGAAAACAGATTTTGAGGAAGACAGCCCGGTTGAAATAGCACTGGAAAGATTTGGATCCCGGACCTATTCACACTGGTATTCACAAATCAACGGAGATGCGTTTATTGGCACTTCCGGTACTTCCACTACAGCAGATGAGGAAGGGTTAATGATCACACAACAGCTGAACGATCTGAATTTCACAACGATCGTACGGGTGCTTTCCGAAATGCCGGAAGGAACCCGGTACATACGTGAGCATTCACGGAGAGGTGTGATTGAAATTCCCAAAGGAAGGCAACTTAATTTACGTATAGGCGTTGCAGTTACCTCTCCGGTTGCTGATGATAGCAGGGTGGCAGCAGCATTATTACTGGACGGGGTTCAGCAGCTGTCTCCGGATGCCCGGAGGGATCGTCACATAAAAAAATGGAAAGATGTATGGATGCGCAGTTTTTTAGATTATGGTGATGCCTATCTTAACCATCTTTGGCACCTGACCATGTATTATAGCTTGTGCTGCCAGGGTGGTAAATATCCGGGACGGTTCAACAACGGATTGTGGGCATGGAACAGGGATGTGCAAAACTGGAATTTTTATTTTCACTGGAACCAGCAACAGTTGTATTGGCCTTTGCAAGCCGCAGGGCATCATGATCTGGCAGTTCCCTATCTTAATTACCGGTTTCGTTCGCTACCGCAGGCCAAAGCCGATGCTGCACGTTTGTTCAGATCGGCAGGTGCGTATATAGCTGATGTAACGGAACGACGTGGCTTTAATTCAACAAATGAATCCCACAACCATACGCCTGTTGCTGAAATAGCACTTGATTTCTGGAGGCACTACCGGTATACCGGCGACAAACAATTTTTAAAAGATAAGGTAGTGCCCTTTGTTACAGAAGCTGCCATATTTTATGAATCGTTGTTGGTAAAAGAACCGGATGGGAAGTATCATGCCCGCGAAGGTTCCGGATATGAGGGATGGATTTTACTCAGGGACGGGCTTACGGAACTGGTATACGCCGATGTGCTTTTCCGCACGGCAATCAATGTGTTTAAGGAAGCTGGTTTGCAACATCCTAAACTTGCTCATTGGGAAGATATTATTAATCACCTTTCACCTCTTCCGGTAGTTTCGGTACCCTCTCATGTATTAAAGCGTTCTTCCGGAGAAAGAAAATTGGACTATGGCTTTTTTAAGGGTGCTGCAATTCCATCAGACCAGGTGGTGGCCGCAGGCTGGGATATCAAAGAAAACCGGTTGCTAAACACATATAGCCCTCATCCCGAGGGTAGGTATTTTGGAATGAAATTACTGGATGGCATATTTCCCTCTGTTCCCAGCGCTCCTGTTTTCCCATCGGGTAAACTTTCTGTAGCCAAAGAAAAGGAAGAAAAATTTTTAATGGATGTAATGCGCAGTTCCATGTTGTTATACGGCCCGGGCATAACAGGCTGGGATCCGGTACCGGTTGTAATGGCAAGACTGGGAATGAAAGAAGCCTTGCAAAAAACACTGGATGTTTTCCCTGCCCGCTGGCAAATCTATCCCAATGGTTGGGGACATTGGGGAGTAGAAGGTGAGATCAACAAGGACGCAGAAATGTTTTTCAGGACCAATAAAGTATCGGATACGCGCTTTAAGGATAGAGAAAAGTTTTCACTTCCTATGTGGCCCTTCAGGCATATGTCTATGGAATCAATGTGTGTAATGACTGCAGCTATGAATGAAGCTGTTGTACAAAGTTGCAATGGTGTAATTGTTGTAGGCGCTGCTGCGCATGAAAAACAGAACGCACGATGTACCCTGCATGCTGAGGGTGGTTTTATGATAAGCACTGAAATAAAAAGCGGCACTGTTGCCTGGATTTTTGTCAAAAGTCTCTGGGGAACACAATGCCGGATAAAAAACCCATGGACCCGGGCTTTTGGCTGGAGTGAGAAAAAGAAAGAAAAAATCAGGGGAGAGGAAGAAATGCTGGAGATCACAATTAAAAAAGGGGATGGGCTGCTATTGCTGCCCGTGGCTTATGAAACGATCAACTGGGAGGTAACAGAAGAAAATCCATTTCCCTGTCAGGCAGCCAGGTTTCATTCCTCGGGAAAAGTGCAGATTGGAATACCCAAACAATTTTAGCGTATGCGCAGGCATTGTTCAGGAATGTTTTTTTACACGAGTGTATGCATAATTGCAAGCCTTTTTATATACAGTAACATAGGCATAGCTCAAACATCACGAGCTGTGCAGAAGTCCAGCATCAGCTTTCGCATTGGTACAGATGCATGGATGTCGGACCGGCGGTTTGAAGACCTTTTGAATTTACTGGATAAATATCAGGGAGTAACTGATCAGGTCACATTTTTTTCCTCTTCAACACATTCACCTTTGAGTCTCGAAGATTTTTCATACAGGATGACATTGCTCAAAAAACGTATGGAACAAACCCGTGCCCGCGGATATCAAACCGGAATTAATATCTTGAGTACGATAGGACATCACGAGGAAAATCTTGAGCATTCTCTGCAAGGGCAGTATACATACGTAACAGATATCAGTGGCAGGGTGTCGAGAGGTTCTTACTGCCCCAATGACAGGAGGTTCAGGGAATATATCCGTAACATTTACCGTTTCGCAGTGCAGGCAAACCCGGATTATATCTGGATTGATGATGATATTCGCTTAGCCGGGCACATGCCTGTAGGCTTTACCTGTTTTTGTGATAACTGCCTGTCAATTTTCGAAACTGAAACTCAAATGAAATGGTCGAGGACTCAGTTAGCAAAAGTATTTGCAAGCGGTAATCAAAAAGATAAGCTACGCTGGCGGGAGGCGTGGTTGAACCATAACCGGAATACCATTAACAGGTTATTCCTGCTGATAGAATCAGAAGTGCATAGCATGGCCCCGGATATGATACTTGGATTTATGACAGGTGACAGGTTTTACGAAGGATACGATTTCGATAGGTGGGCACGTACCTTGTCTGGTAATAATAGAGCAAAAGTGTGGTGGCGCCCGGGGGGCGGTTATTATCAGGATGGTCAAACTGCTGAACTGGCTGGCAAATCTCATGATATCGGAAGACAGGTTGCCATGCTTCCGCCGGAAGTATCGCTAATACAGGCTGAGATTGAAAATTTTCCTTATCAGCGCCTTAAGAAAGCTGCTTCTATTACTGCATTAGAGGCTGCGTCGCATATTGCTGCCGGTTGTACCGGGGTGGCCTTCAATGTATTGTCATTTTATGATGAACCGTTGGACGAATATGAGCCATTGCTTCAAAAATTGAAAAATACGAGGCCTTTTTTGGATCGTCTTGTAGCGGAACTCGGAGACAAGCCCCTGGACGGAGCTTCGGTTGTTTGGGACCGGAGTAGTTTTATAACGGTGAGATTGCAGGAGGATTGGCCGGGTAGTGCAAATCCCGTAATACGGCCCGAACAATACGATATAGGCATACCTGCCTGTTATAACTACGGTAACGCAACTATAACAATGCTTACAGGGAATAACATTTACACACTGAATGACAGTGCTATCCGGAAGCTTTTGTCCGGGGCTGTTTATATGGATGTGCCTGCGCTGGAACAACTTAATAAATTAGGTTACGGCGCACTAACAGGTTTTGAAGTGAGCGATACCAGCATGAGAGACCGGATTGAGCAATTCACGCATCATTCGATCAATATGTCTTTTGCCGGTCGTAAGCGGGACAACCGTCAATCTTTCTATAGGGAAGCGGCGTACGGACTACGTCCGGTACAGCCGGGAGCAGAAACGCTGGCCTACCTGGTTGATTATAGTGGAAAAAAACAGGCTTCTGCAACTATGGGATTATTTGAAAATACTCTGGGCGGCAGGATATGCGTAGCAGGATATTATCCGTGGAGTTATATGGGCAGTCAATCCAAGTCTGCTCAGATTAAGAATATATTCCGGTGGTTGGGCAGGGACCGGTTGCCGGGCTATATTGCTTCGTTTCATAAAGCAAACTGCTGGATACGCAATACAGGAAAAGGAAAGGTAGCAATGGCAGTTACCAACAGTTCATTTGATCCGGCTCTGGAGCTAACGGTCATGCTCAGGTCAGATTCCGATATCGCACTGCTGTATGATATGAACGGAGAAGCCGTAAAAGTAAAAGCCTCCGGTTCAGACGGGGTATACAGGAAGTTTGTAGTACCCAAAATCGCGCCATGGGAAATGGTGCTGATCGTATCTGGTCCGTGATAATGCCTGCTTGTCATAGGATAATCCATCCTTATCCACTTATATTCTATTGGCAGCATGGTACTGAAAATAGAATTTTACCTATCAAAGAACGAACAAACGATGACGCATATGAAGCGAAAAAATGGATTACAATGGATATATCTGCTATGCTTCGGTATTTTAACTGTCTCCGGTGTAACGGCACAGGATACCTGGAAAAATCCCATTGCTAAGCAAGGGCGTTTAGGCTCTCCGCTGGTAGAATCATCTCCTTTTGTTTTTAATGACCGGTTATACCTCATGGAAAGCAACCAGCGTTTCTGGGATGTAAAAGGGGCGAAACCGGGAGATCATTTTCATGAAGATGAGATAAGGATACGGGATGTGGAAACTGGTAAGCTTATTTCCGTTGCTTTGAAAAATCATGGATTTGGAACGGTGCTGGTATACAATAATACGGTATACATATTTGCCGGCAATTATGGGGAAGGTAAACCCTGGCGTCAAATGACAGAGATAACGATGACCAGTTCTTCCGATCTTACAAACTGGAGTAAGCCGGTAACTGTTCTGAAAGCTAATCCAAAAGAGTTTTTTTTCAATACCACTGTTTGCAGGGGAAAAGACAAATTTATATTGTTGTACGAAACCAACGACCCTACCTGGAAGCCTTTTACTTTTCGTTATGTAGCGTCGGATGACCTGGTAAACTGGAAAGAAATTCCCGGCGCTGTGTATGGTAAAGAAAAGTACGTAGGAGGACCTGCCTTGTATTATGAAGGAGAATGGTATTATACATTGTATCTTGAACACATTAAAATGGGTTACGAAACCCGGATCACCCGGTCGAAAGATCTGGTGAATTGGGAAGACGCGCCGGCCAGCCGGCCATTTGTAACTTTCGATCCTTCTGTTCGCAATATACCTTTGATTGATCCGGGAACCCCGGAAAGCAATGCGTCTGATGTTGAGTTGTGTTATTACAAAGGTCAAACCATATTATACTTTACCGGCAGCGATCAAACTACGGCAGGCGATCTGCAGTGGGCGACATACAAAGGAACTCCCCGGGAATTATTTGAACATTTTTTTGCAGATATGAATGCAGTGAACAAAACCCCTGTTCACCAGGGCAACTGGACGCCTGTACTCATTGCCCCCGATGGAGATGTTACAAAAGAAAACGTCCCGCTGTTTAAACATACCGATAAGCCTACTCCTCAGCAACTGGAATTTCAGCAACGCCAATTGGGCGCGTTTATACATTTTGGTCCTGCTGCGTATATGGCCTCGGATTTTATGACGGTTCCTGATGTCAGTGTATTTGACCCTTCAAAACTGGATGCAGAGCAGTGGGTAAAAACGGCGGTTTCATTTGGTGCGAAGCATGTAGTGCTTACTGCTAAGCATCACAATGGTTTTTGTTTGTGGCCTACCAAAACCACTGATTACTCTGTAAGGAAGTCGCCATGGAAAAATGGCAAAGGAGATGTAGTGGCAGAGTTTGTTGCTGCCTGCAGGAAGTACGGCGTGCAACCCGGGCTGTATGTATCGGGAGGCGATAAAAATGAGAACTGTACCAGCACACCGGATCCAATGGGAAAGCGCAAAATAGTGGGAGACGTTAACGCTTATTTTACAAAATTTGTTGAACAACTACGCGAATTGTTAACCAACTACGGACAGATAGACTATCTATGGTTTGATGGCGCTTATGATCCGTTTGGATGGGATGTTATGGATGGTAAAACGATGCGGCGATTGGGCACCGGCTATGGCGATGCTATTAGAACGATGGTGAATAATTTGCAACCGCAGGCTGTAGTCATGGGCGGCACGCGTCCCGATGTGCGTTGGTCGGGCAGTGAACAGGGGTGGGCAGACTACCCGCTTTCCAATCTTGTCACTGGTCAAAACTGGTCATCTATGTGGGTAGGCCCTGAAAATACAGGGTGGCTGCCCGCGGAAGCAAATATTCATACGCGCGATAAATGGTTCTGGTATCCTGATTCGGACAAGACGCTCAGAAGTGTGGATTTTTTGATGAAAGTATACCTGGAATCTATCGGTCGCGGCGCCAACCTCCTTATCAACATGACACCGGATACCAGTGGAGTAATTGTGCCCGCCGAACAACAGAGACTGGCAGATTTCGGAAAGAAAATAAAAAGCACTTTTGGGGCGCCCCTCTTAACCCTTTCCTTTATTTCCACCGGTGAAGAACGGATTATCAGCTGGAAAGGGAAGAAAAAGCCGGGCTGGCTGGAACTTGAAGAAGATATTGCCAAAGGACAGCATATTCAATCCTATAAACTGGATGCCTGGGTAGAGGGAGCCTGGAAGGAAATCGCTTCTGGCAGCAGTGTGGGGAGAAAAAGGATACAGGCTGTTGTGCCGGTAGATACAGATAGGGTCAGACTACGGATCACATCAAAGCAACCGGGTATACCGTTGTTGCGATTAGCTGTATATGCGCTTTGATATAACATGCGCAGGAAACTAAACAACGATTGATTATTGTATGATACAAACGCCGGATATTCTTATTTGTCTTGGTTATATTGCAGGGATTGTTGGTGTGGGGTTATGGGTGGGATTGCGGAAGCGAAAAGCAGTTGTTGCCAGCGTGTCGGAAGATTATTTTCTTGCCGGTAAATCGCTGCGCTGGCCAATGATAGGACTTGCTTTGTTTGCGACCAATATATCCTGTATCCATCTCGTAAGCCTGGCGCAATCGGGTTTTGATACGGGTTTGCTGAATGGCAATTTTGAATGGATGGCGGCTTTTACGCTGATCCTGCTGGCTTTGTTTTTTGTACCCTTTTATATTCGTTCGGGTGTACCTACTTTACCTGTTTTTCTGCAAAAGCGATATAACCAGGCCTGCCGCGACTGGTTGACTATTATTTCAATTGTGTCGGCAGTGATTATTCACATTGCCTTTTCGTTACTGGCAGGAGGCATTGTGCTGGAAACGCTGTTTGGAATTGATATGTATGTGAGTGTTACGGTTATTGCTGTTTTGGTGGCGGTGTATACAATGGTAGGAGGGTTGAAGGCTGTAGTGGTTACAGAGTCAGTCCAAACCATAGTATTGGTTGCAGGAGCAGTTGTTATTACCTGGGTATCATTTTCCAGGCTGGGCAATTGGAGTACGCTGGTGGAAACTTTACAGCAAAATAATGCACTTGACAAATTGTCTATGCTGCGTCCGCACGGAGATAGTAGTGGTATGCCGTGGTATGCCGTATTTCTTGGTTACCCCGTACTAGGTATCTGGTACTGGTGTGCCGATCAAACCATTGTACAGCGTGTGTTGGGTGCCCGCGATGAAAACCATGCACGTGCCGGGGCTTTGTTTTGCGGGTTTATCAAAATTTTACCTGTGTTTATTTTTGTAGTGCCCGGTTTGCTGGCCTATGCGCTGGTGCAAAAAGGCATACTGGATGTAAGCAGTGTAACTTCTGTTGATACCAACGGAACTCCTGTAGTTAACAGTAAGGGAATTTATACCCTGATGATATCCCAATTGTTGCCGACCGGGCTGGTAGGGATTGTAGTGGCAGCCTTACTTTCGGGGCTGATGAGCCAGGTAGCGGGTGCGCTCAACTCAATATCTACCCTGGTAAGCTACGACCTTTACAAGAGATTTCGTCCCGATGCAGGCGATCGCAGGTTGGTGTTTTTAGGCCGGGTATCTGTTTTGGCTGCACTGGTTTTTTCCATTGGGCTTTTGCCTTTGCTGAATAGTTATGAGAGCCTTTTCAATGGCTTGAATGATGTGATAGCTCATATAGCTCCACCCATTACCTGCGTTTTTTTATTGGGTATTTTCTGGGGCAGGGCGTCTGCCCGGGCAGCTCAGTATACGCTTTGGATTGGCTCTGCACTCGGTGTGTTGGTATTTACGCTTAATAAAGTGTTGCCTGAAAGCTGGTTTGGACAAACACCTTTTATGATGATGGCTTTTTACCTGCTGTGTGTCTGCCTGTTGATACAGGTAATACTTTCCTTTGTTTTTCCGATGGTGCATACGGCAGAAAGTAAAAGCTTATTCTGGAGACATCCGTTAGATCCGTTGCGTGCCCCGGGATGGAAAGGTATTGCCAATTATAAATTACAGGCTGTGCTATTATTATGCGTAATGATTGTACTGTACATTCTTTTTGGTTGATTTGAAACAATTAATACATCATGATAAGAATTCAATATTGCTTGTTGCTGTTGTCAGTTGTATTACTGGCAGGCTGTACATCCCAGGCGCCACCTGCCGGGCCGCCGCAAAACCCGGTAAAAAGGGTGGGTATGGTTACTGGCATTCGCCCGGACAAGATAGCCTATTATAAAGAATTGCATGCAGCTACCTGGGAAGGTGTGTTGAAAAAGATCAGTGAAGCCAATATCCGGAATTATACGATCTACCTGAAACAGATCGATACCGCTTTTTATCTCTTTAGCCATTATGAATACGTTGGAAAAGATTACGAAGCCGATATGAAGAAGATAGCTTCGGATACGACTACCCAGCGATGGTGGCGGGAAACAGCGCCCTGCCAGATACCGCTGCCGGAAGCTGCCCAAAAAGGAGAAACATGGACAGAGATGGAAGAAGTATTTCATACAGATTAATTAACAGGTATGAGGAAAAGAACAGTTGAATGTTTATTGGTGATGATCAGTCTCTTTTTGTTCCTGACAGGCGCTGCTCAGCATAAAAAACGTGCCGATAGTTTTTTCGGCTTTCATTTTGATTTTCACGCAACCGAAAAAGACCGGGAGCTGGGAAAGAATTTTGATACAACACTTTTGGGTGAGTTTTTGAGGCGCACCCGCCCGGATTATATCCAGGTAGACAGCAAAGGACATCCGGGTTATTCCAGTTATCCAACAAAGGTAGGATACAGTGCAGGCAGCTTTTCATCAGATCCGTTGCGTATCTGGAGATCTGTGACCCAAAAGTTCGATATTCCGCTGTATGTACATTATTCGGGATTATGGGATGCCAAAGCTATCCATGAGCATCCTGAATGGGCGCGTATCAATGCGGATGGTAATATTGATTCTACCAAAGCCTCTTATGAAGGTGGATACAGCACGGAATTGATGATACCGCAATTGAAAGAAATGATAGATGTGTACGGTATTGATGGAGCATGGATAGATGGAGATTGCTGGTCAACGGGGCTGGACTATTCACCTGCCAATATGCAGTCGTTCCTGAACAAAACAAAACTTTCTTACGTACCAAAGAAGTCATCTGACCCCGGATATCAGTTGTGGACAGATCATAACAGGGATGCTTATCGTACATATCTTCGTGCCTATATTGATTCAATCCATCATCATAACCCGGGATTTCAAATTGCCAGTAACTGGGCTTATTCTTCCATGATGCCAGTGCCCGTAGATGTGCCTGTTGACTTTCTTTCGGGGGATGTGTCGGCCGCGAATTGTGTGTACAGCAGCGCATTCCAAGCCAGGTGCCTGGCATTGCAGCAACGGCCCTGGGACCTGATGGCCTGGAGCTTTTTTCCAATAGATTTTATGGCCGGGATACACAGCCCGAAATCTCTTGTTCAATTACAACAGGAGGCCGCCCAGGTAATGGCAATGGGTGGAGGATTCCAGGTATATTTTCAGCAAAACCGGGATGCTTCCTTCAGGATTATTGATGTGGAAGCGATGTCGCAACTGGCAGCATATTGCAGGCAACGTGAACCCTTTTGTAAAGATGCAGCAGTAGTACCCCAGGTAGGGATATGGTATTCTTTGTATGGATGGAAACAAAAAAACGAAGGCGTCTATGGCTGGTCGTCGCACATGGAGGGCATTACTTCTCTTTTGCTGGACAATCGTTACAGCGTGGAAATATTGATGGATCATCACCTGCAGAAAAAGATGGAACAATATTCTTTGATTGTGATACCGGAATGGGAACAGTTTGATGAAAAGCTGCTTCAACAGCTTTCAGACTATGTAAAACGGGGCGGTCGCCTGCTGGTAATCGGGGCAGCAGCTTCTCGTGCTTTTTCTTCATGGCTGCCGGTGAAGTTTGAAGGAAGGGACAGCCTGTTACTGCTGAACGCAGGTAGCGAAAAAGCAGGTGGTATTGCAGGGTTGAAAACGAGGTGGCAGAAAGTGATCCCGTCAAATATAAGTGAGACAGAAGGGCGGATTTACGCCCAATGTGACTATCGTTATGCTACTCAATACCCGGTAGCCACTGTACATCCGTTG
Source organism: Chitinophagaceae bacterium (assembly GCA_019638595.1). Taxonomy (GTDB): domain Bacteria; phylum Bacteroidota; class Bacteroidia; order Chitinophagales; family Chitinophagaceae; genus Agriterribacter. The sequence continues at coordinate 10,568 of JAHBTJ010000036.1, read as the reverse complement.
GGGAAAGGTTTTATCGGTGTGGTATACCTGGATATTTCTTCAGCGTATCAGCAGTATAAAACCCCGGTGTTGAATAAATTAGTAGCTGATGTTATAGACAGGCTGCTTCCCGAACGGGATTTATATGTAGAGGGTTCACATAAGGTACATGTTGTTTTAACCAGGAAAAGGAGATCCACTTTAGTGCATCTTATCAATGTTGGCGGCGATCATGCTAATAAGTCCATCATGCAGTATGATGAACTAAGTTCTACGAATGTATTACAGGTTAAATTACATCTTGCATCTAAACCTGGTTCGGTAAAATTGCAGCCCGAAGGGAAGAAATTGTCTTTTAAGTATAAGGATAGTTATTTGTATATGAAGGTTCCTCCGGTTCCTGTATATTCAATTATAGAAATCAAACCATAGCAGTGTTAAAAACCCGTAAACAAATATTCATTGAGCAAAGCAGGGAAAAGTTTTCCGATGCGGAACACCGCCGTAAGATCAACCATAGTCTCCTGCAATCAGATATTGCTTTCCGGAAAGGCATTCCGCAATTCTCTGACCTGCAGTCTGCCAAAAAAACAGCCAATCACATCAAAAGAACTACTATTGAAAACCTGGATATCTACCTGCTGCGGTTTGAAAAACATTTCACTCAAAACGGCGGAAAAGTGATTTGGGCGGCAACAGCACAGGAGGCGTTGGATGCGGTTGCCGGGATATGTAAGGAGGTAAACGCCAGGCTTGTGGTGAAAAGCAAATCCATGGTGACCGAAGAAATTCATCTTAATCCATTCCTGTTTTCCCGAGGGATAGAAGTGGTAGAGACGGATTTAGGCGAATACATTCAGCAACTGGCGGGAGAACCACCTTATCATCTTGTAGCACCCTCCATGCATAAGAGTAAAGAAGAAGTGGCGGATCTGTTCCATAAAAAGCTGGGCGCCCCTGAAGGATTGGCCCCGGAAGCGCTCACGCAGTTTGCCCGGAAGATCCTAAGGGAAAAATATGTGCAGGCAGATATAGGCATCACAGGCGTTAATTTTTTACTGGCTGATATCGGAGGTGTTGCATTAACAGAAAATGAAGGGAACGGCCGTTTAAGCACGAGCTTTCCGAAAGTTCATATCGCTGTTACCGGTATTGAGAAAATATTACCTTCTGTGAGGGATTTGGCCCTTTTTTGGCCATTGCTTGCAACACATGGTTCAGGTCAGCAAATCACTGTGTATAATTCGATTTTTACAGGACCCAGGAAATCCGGCGAAAAAGATGGGCCTGAAAGGATGTATGTAATATTGCTTGACAACGGGCGTACACGTTTGCTTGCCGATCCGAAAGCAAGAGAAAGCCTGTATTGCATCCGTTGCGGCGCATGCCTGAATGTGTGTCCTGTTTTTCGCAATATCGGCGGGCATACTTATAACAGCACATACGGAGGTCCTGTTGGTTCTGTTATTACTCCTCATCTTAAGGAAATGAAGGAATACGGGCATTTATCACAGGCTTCTTCCCTTTGTGGTGCCTGCACCGAAGTGTGTCCCGTTGGTATACCGCTTCACCAATTGCTTTTACATAACCGGCAACTTGCAGTTAAACATGCGGCCCGTACGGAGAAATTTGCCTGGAAATTATGGGCTATGGCATGCAGCCATCGCCGGGTGCTAAACCTGGCAGGTGGTCATACAAAAAACAGGGTGGCTGCTTTATTGTTTGCAAATGCCTGGGGGAAAAACAGGAAGCTGCCCCGCTTCGCACCGGAATCGTTCAATCAATTATGGAAAAAGCAGAGATAAAAGAGCGGATGCATGTAGAACTGTTCATACCTTGTTTTATAGACCAGTTGTTTCCACAAACAGCTTTTAATATGGTGCAGATACTGGAGCGGGCAGGCTGTGAGGTTTCTTACAATACACAACAAACCTGTTGTGGTCAGCCGGCTTATAATGCAGGGTTCATGGAAGAATGTGCCGTTGTTGCCGGCAAGTTTATAAAAGAATTTTCCGGGGAAAATTATGTAGTGGTACCTGGTGGCTCCTGTACCGGTTTTGTGCGAAATTATTACAGTAAAATATTTGGAGGAACTGATCTTGAACAACAGGTAATAATGAAAGCTCCCCTGTTTTATGAATTCACTTCATTTTTAACGGAAATCCTGGGAATCGAAGATACCGGAGCAACATTAAAGGGAAAGGCAGTGTATCATGATGCATGTGGCGCTTTGAGGGAATGCGGTATTAAATCTGCGCCACGTATACTGTTAAATAAGGTTAGGGGACTGGAACTGATTGAGACGGAAGATGCGGAGCGTTGCTGCGGATTTGGCGGTACTTTTTCTGTTAAATACGAGCCGGTATCAATGGCTATGGGTGAACAGAAAGTATTAAACGCCATAAAAGCAGGGGCACAATATATCATTTCTACTGATCTTTCCTGCCTGATGCATCTGGAGGGTTATATCCGCCATCACCAACTTTTCATACAAACCTTGCACATTGCAGATGTTCTTATTTCGGGGGCTGAAAATTCGATACTTAGAGAAAAACTATGATTAAAGTAACATTATAATGCAGGTTTGTGCGACCCCAGAAATCAGCCTGGATTTTATATTAAAAAGCTCTATATCACCTTAAATGTAACCGGGGGCGCCATCAGCCTGGTGCCATTCTTCAGCTTCACTATGATATTGTCGAAGATCATTTCGTCGCCCTTTTTTACATTGTCCTTAATGCTTTGGCGCCATAGTTCGCTCATTACGGCTGTGTTGCTGAAATCGTTGGTGCGCATGTCATCAAATGCTTTCTTCTGGCCGGTATCAGGATCGTCGTACGTGCTTTTGAACTTATATAATACCCTGAAGCGAACCACCTGGTAGGTTGTTCCCTTGCCGTCTCTTACCGTTACAGAGGAATCAACAATGCCGGAAAGGATATCGCTCGTAATATTACCTCCTTTGTATCCGCCAATGCTTACTGTTACTTTGGGAATAGCAGGTTCTGCCGGAGCAGATGACTTGGGCTTTTGCGTTTGCGCGTTTGCAGATGTTGCCAGCGCCAAAACAAAAAACAATAAAAGTTTTTTCATGAATAGAGGTTTGAAAAAAGGGTTCTAATACAAAGAACGTGCGCAAGTTAGGTATTATTATACTGGGAGTTTGTTAAAGCTGAAAAGCGAAGAAGACGGCAATGAGGTACGAAAAATGTAAGCCTGTCCTGGTCAACAGTTTTTTCAATGCATCCGGTCGCCACGTACTTCCAGTTGCTGCATTATATCAGCTTCATATGCCAGCCATTCTGTCCAGCGTTTTCTTACCTTTTCTTTATCAATATAATTTTCGGACAGATCAATGAAAAGCGTATAATGACCCGCTTCGCTTTCCATAAAGCGGCGGTAGAACCTGCGCAGGTAAGCATCGTTGAGCCCCTCGCTCAGGCGTTTGAACCGTTCGCAACTGCGGGCCTCAATTAATGCCATGGTAAGCAGTTGATCTAAAAAACGCTCTTCGGGGCTACCACCTTTTCTTTGAAATTCGATCAGCTTGTTTACATATTCATCCTTACGCTGTTTGCCCAGCTTTAATTGCCGTTTGTGCAGTTCTGCCAGCACCAGCCTGAAATGCCCCCACTCCTCAGTAACGATGGGGGCTAAGGCTGTTATTAATTTTTCTTTATCGGAATAACGCTGGATGAGCGATATGCAGGTCGTAGCGGCTTTTTGTTCACAATACGCGTGATCGGTCAGGATATCTTCAAGGCTTATACTGGCCAGGTCAACCCACCTTGGATCGGTAGGTAGTTGCAATCCCAATATATTTTTTACATCGGCTTCGTTCATAACGTGTTTTGTGCCGCAAAATTAAGAAAGTGGAACGGGATGACGGATTTGAAATCTGAGATTTGAGATGTAGACCATAAACCTGCAACCTGAAACTTGCAACCCGTAACAGCCGGTCAAGCTTCAAATCTCGAATTTCAAATTTCAAATAATTTGTTTTTTGTAGCTTCAACCCTGTAATTTTAAACAATGAGAATTGTTGGTTTTTTTATTTCGTTGAGCGTTACCGTTTTACTGGTTGTTTTACTGGGATCAAAGTTATGGCTGCCCTTGCCTTTAGGCAGTTTTTTAAGTCCCCAGCATGGGGTATGGCAAAACGCTGAGCCAGTACAACAACAATTTAATGATGAGCTTTTGTTTTCGTCGCTGCAGTCGGATGCTGCTGTTTATTTTGATGAAAGGCTGGTGCCGCATATAGTGGCCGAGAGCGATGAAGATGCTTATTTCATCCAGGGTTACCTCCATGCCCGGTTCCGTTTATGGCAAATGGAGTTTCAAACCCACGCGGCGGCGGGGAGAGTGAGCGAAATTGTTGGAGATATTGCTGTTGATTTTGATAAAGGAAAGAGGAGGCTGGGACTGCAGTATGCTGCTGAAAACATGCTGAAAGAAGCGGAAGCTGATCCCATTACAAAATCAATGCTGGACAGCTATACAGCGGGAGTAAACGCTTTTATTTCATCGCTTACGGAAAGCGCGTTGCCTGTAGAATATAAATTGCTGGGATATGAGCCAGAAAAATGGAACAACTTAAAAACAGTATTGTTTGTAAAGCAGATGTCTCAAACGCTTGCGGGCTTTTCCGACGACCTGCCTATGTCAAAAGCAAAAGCTTTTTTTGGCGATAAAGCCATGCATATTTTGTTCCCGCAGGTGGCCGATTCACTTGATCCGGTTATTCCCCGCAATACTGTTTTCCCACCCGCTTCCGTGGCGCCTGTTGCACCTGCGTCAAAAGATTCGCTGTATTTACAGAACGATACCATTAGTGGCGGCAGGTTGATGGAAGCTGAAAAGCCCGATAAAAATAATGGCAGCAACAATTGGGCGGTGAGTGGCGCTAAAACACAGAGCGGGTCGCCCATACTTTGCAACGACCCCCATCTTACCCTGTCACTGCCTTCTGTTTGGTACGAGCTGCAACTGCTAACGCCCTCTATGAACGTGTATGGTGTAAGCTTTCCCGGGGCGCCCGGTGTTATAATAGGGTTTAATGAAAACATAGCGTTTGGATTTACCAATTCGGAAAGGGATGTGCTGGATTATTACAAAGTGAAGCTGAAGGACGACAGTAAAAAGCAATACTATTTTGACAGCGCCTGGGTAGATACCCGGTTGAGAATAGAGGAAATAAAAATAAAAAATAAGCCTGCTGTGTACGATACGGTGGCGTATACGGCATTCGGCCCTGTTATGTACGATAAAAGTTTTCCTGCTGCTGAAGGAAGCACCGATGCGCTGGCTGTACGCTGGAAAGCGCACGACGCCTCGAATGAGTTGCTGTTATGGCATTATTTAGACCGGGCAGCCAACTACCAGGACTATACCAATGCCCTGCAGTATTTTACGTGCCCGGGTCATAATATTGCTTTTGCCTCCCGGTTGGGCGATATAGCGATCTGGCAGCAGGGAATATTTCCCGCGCGGTGGAACAGGCAGGGGCTGTATGTAATGCCGGGAGAAGACAGCAGCTATATGTGGCAGGGATATATACCCATGCAGGAAAATCCGCATATGCTGGATACTTCAAGAGGGTTTGTAAGCAGCGCCAACCAACGCCCGGCAGACAGCAGTTATCCGTATTTTATCAATGGAACGTATGACCTTTACCGTGGTATCGCTATCAATCGCAGGCTTGCCGGAATGCATAACATTACTCCGGCGGATATGATGAAGCTGCAAAACGATAATTACAACACATTTGCTGAAACAGCCCGCCCGTTGTTATTAAAGTATATTGACGAAAACAGCCTGTCGGCACAGGGAAAAAAATATTTTGAAATGCTGAAAAACTGGTCGCTGTACAACGATGTGAGTGAAAATGGCGCCACCCTGTTTAGCATATGGTTTAAGAATCTTGAAGAGCTGGTATGGAACGATGAGTTTGAAAAAGCAGGCGTAAACGATCTGCGTCCGTCTGAAAGTACGTTGACAGAGGCGTTGCTCAGGAATGATTCAGGCTTTGTTTATATTGATAATGTGAATACACCCGAAAAAGAAACCATCCGGGAGCTTGCTGCTGCGGCATATCAACGTACTGTGGCAATGGCTGATTCATTAACCGCTGTTAATAAGCTGGCATGGGGAGCATATAAAAACACTTCCATTTATCATTTGCTGGGTGAAAAGATGCTGCCGTTCGCCAGAGCCGGGCTGTCTGTAGGAGGAGGGGAGCATATTATTAACGCAACCAAATCGAAGCATGGACCCAGTTGGAGAATGGTGGTGCAGGCGGGAGAAACCCCGGAAGCGTATGTTGTATACCCTGGCGGACAGTCTGGTAACCCGGGAAGCGCCTATTATGATCAGTTTATTGACAAGTGGGCAGCAGGTGAGTATTATAAGGCCTGGTTTATGAAGAGGGGCGAAAAAAGTGATGAAAGGCTGGTATGGAAAATGACTTTTAAAAAGGGGTGAATTTAATATAGTATTCAATAAGGAATGAACATGAAATTTATAGTTTCCGTATTATTGGTAATGTTGCTGAGCTTTGTCGCTTCGTTATATCTTCCCTGGTGGATAATAGCCGTAGTGGCTTTTGCGGTGGGCGCCTTCATCCTCCAAAAACCTTACCTGGCTTTTACTGCAGGATTTATTGCTTTGCTTTTGTTATGGGGTGGACTTGCATGGTTTATCAGTTCGGCCAATAATCATATCCTGGCACATAAAATTTCCATACTTGTTGTGCAAAACGACAGTCCCTTTACGCTCATTTTCATTACGGCGCTGGCGGGAGCGTTGGTAGCGGGCGCCGCATCTCTTACCGGGTCGTTAATGCGGCGTTTGTTTTAATTACAGGCACGATTTTTTTAGGAAAGTTGAATGGTTATATACCTTAACAGCGGTACCGGCGTTTTATCTTTTCATTTACATGCAAAATTTTATTTTCGCCGTGGCAAAATCATTCCATGAAAAAACTCCTTTCTCTTTTATTTTCAATTAGTGCAGGAATGTATACGATGGCTGTTCCTGTAAAAGGAACCATCAAGGATTTTGCCGGTAATATCCTCGCGTTCGCTTCCATTGTAGTAAAGGGCAGCTTTATAGGCACTACTGCTAATAATGAGGGTAAATATGTGCTGAATTTACCGGCTGGGCGCTATACTTTGCAGTGTATGCATGTGGGATATAAAATGGCTGAAAAGGAAGTAATGGTGGAGCCCGCCGGTGCAACTGTTGATTTTGTGCTTTCAATACAGGAATTAACACTCAGGGAGATTGTGATCGGGAACGAAACCGAAGACCCCGCGTATGAGATCATACGACAGGCTATAAAAAAACGACCATTTTATAAAAGCCAGGTAAAAGCGTTTGAGTGCGAAGTATACATTAAAGGACAATTGAAGCTGAAAGACTATCCCTCCACCATTTTCGGGCAAAAAGTAGATTTTTCTGACGGGGACAGCAGCAAGCAGAAAATGATCTATCTCAGCGAAACCATCGCTAAATACTCTTTTCAGGATCCAGGTAAAGAAAAAGCGGTAGTAACCTCAACCAGGGTAAGCGGGCAGGCAGAAAGCTTTGGTTTCAGCAGTCCGAGGTTTGTAACTTTTTACGACAACAATATACAAATAAGCAATGCGCTTAATCCACGGGGTTTTATTTCTCCCGTTGCCGATAACGCGTTGTCGTTTTACAAATACAGGTTCAGGGGCAGCTTCCAGGAAAATGGCCGCACCATCAGCCGCATACAGGTAATACCAAAGCGAAGCTTTGAACCTTTGTTTTCGGGATATATCAGTATTGTGGAAGATGAATGGCGGATACACAGTGTGGATTTAATGCTTACCAAGGAATCGCAAATGGAGCTTGCCGACACGCTTCGTATTGAACATTTGTATGTGCCTGTTACAAAAGATGTTTGGATGATCCATAGCCAGGTGCTTTATCCTTCTGTTAAATTGCTGGGCTTCGATGCTACAGGCAGCTTTGTTACCGTGTATTCCAACTACAACCTTCAGCCATCTTTCAGGAAGGGTTACTTTGATAATATTGTCCTTCAGTACGATTCGGCTTCTAATAAAAAGCCACGGGCTTTTTGGGACAGTGTGCGACCCGTACCGCTGCTTGATGATGAGGTACTGGATTATATTAAAAAGGACAGTCTTGAGCTGGTGCGCCGCGATCCGGAATACCTGGACTCCATAGATCGCCGGAAGAATAAGCTTACACCGGGTGGAGTACTGCTGTTTGGTCAAACCTTCAGCCGGCAAAGCAAAAAGTCATTGTTCACTTATCCCCCGCTGATAGAAGTAACCAACTTTAATACGGTGGAAGGCTTTAATATCAATTTTAGTCCTTCATATTCGCGCCGGTTTGCAGAAACACAGTCTGTGGCGCTTACGCCTGCCATCAGGTACGGGTTTACCAATAAACATTTGAACGCTGATCTTTCGGCGCGATATGCGTTCGGTAAGCGGGGACATCATTCCATAAGTATTGCCGGCGGCAAACGTGTTTTTCAGATCAATAATGAAGCTCCTGTCCGCCCCATCGTAAATACATACAATACACTGTTGTTTGGTAATAATTTTTTAAAGATATATGAAGCGCTGTTCAGCGAGCTTTCGTATATAAGAGGAGTAGGTGAAGGATTGACGATAAAAGCATATATAAGCTACCAGGACAGGATACCGCTGGAAAATACAGACAATACCTTCTGGGGAAAATCCAAAAACCTGTCGAAGCGAACACCCAACTATCCTACGGAGCTGGTTGCTGAAAATTTCAGCCGGCACCAGGCGCTTACCGGCAGCATTACCGTAAGTTATCGCCCCGGTACAAAATATATACAGTTGCCCGAGCGCAGGATTAACCTGGGATCGAAATATCCACTGTTTACCGCCAGCTATACAAAAGGATTGAACGGCGTGTTGGGAAGCGATATAGATTTCGACCGCTGGAAGTTTTCTGTTAAGGATGATATTAATTTAAAGCTGTTGGGGGTATTCGACTATAACATTTCTGTAGGAGGATTTTTAAACAACCGGAAAGTAGAGATACAGGACTACCAGCATTTTAATGGTAACCAAATGCTGGTTGCCACCGAGTATCTTAACAGCTTTCAACTGGCGCCTTATTATGCGCGGTCTACTACGGAACCATTGTATTCAACGCTCAATGTAGAGCATCACTTTAACGGGTTTCTTACCAATAAAATTCCATTCGTTAAAAAGTTGAATGTATACCTGGTGGGCGGCTTCAATGCTTTTGTGGTACACAAGGATAACTACTATTACGAAGTTTTTGGCGGTATCGAAAACATATTAAAGTTCCTGCGGGTTGATTATGTTTTTGGTTTTGGCAGCAATGGCTTCCGCAATTCCGCCACCCGCATCGGCTTCCGGGTGTTTAATTAATATTATTTAATAGGACCCCCATTCAAAAGAAAATTTTATCTTTATACTGCTGCCTGTTTTCACTGCCTCCATATCCTCTTTAAATCCTTCCTGCTTAATCAGATATGCTATTATAATTCCTGCAAGCATCACCATTAGAGGGTAACGATGTGAAAGCCTGTCGGTTTTACTGTTGTCGCGATTTTCATAAAGGTGATGCAAAGAAAAGGTAATGACCCGTTTGTTCCGTCCCTGCATTTTGTTCCGTCAAATAAAACCTCTACTATATGACTCTCCAGGATCATTTATCCAATAAAACAAGTCCCAAACGCCTGCTTGCCCTTGATGGCGGCGGTATTCGCGGGGCGCTGGCGCTGGGTTACCTGCAACGGATAGAAGACATATTGCGAAAGCAACAGGGCGGAAGTAAGGATTTCAGGCTCTGCGATTATTTTGACATGATAGGCGGCACCAGCACCGGTTCCATCATTGCCGCCTGCCTGGCAACAGGAAAGTCGGTGCAGGAAATAAAAGACATGTACATGGAGCTGGGGGGGAAGATATTCGCGAAAAAAAACAAATGGTGGAAGATTTTTGAAATAGATGACCTCTTAAAGGCCACGTACAAAGAAAAGCCCCTGGAAGATGAGCTGAAAAAAGCTTTTGGTGATATTACGCTGGGCGATCCTGACGGGATCAAAACCGGGTTGTGTATTGTAGCGAAAAGAGCCGATACCAACAGTGTTTGGCCGCTTACCAATCATCCCGAAGGGCGCTTTTTTAACAGCGTTTATGGCACCAATAAAGATATTTTGTTATGGAAAGCGGTAAGGGCCAGCTCCGCGGCGCCCAGTTACTTTCTGCCGCAGATCATTGATGTAGGAGGTAAAATGGGGGAGGCGGCGTTTGTAGACGGAGGCGTCAGCATGTCCAACAATCCCTCATTGCAAATGCTTATGGTAGCTACGCTGCAGGGCTTTCCCTTTAAATGGAAATGGGGAGCGGATAAGCTGCTGGTGGTATCGGTAGGCACCGGCATGAGCAGGTGGAAAAAGATCCCTTCCGATGTTACCAAAAGCAACCTGCTTAACTGGGCCAAGCAATTGCCCGACATGTTTATGCAGGATGCTACATGGCATAACCAGATAATGATGCAATGGATAAGCAATTCGCCCACCGCCTGGGAAA
>JAHBTJ010000035.1 GCA_019638595.1 Chitinophagaceae bacterium | reverse complement strand
TGTACGAAGTCTCCGACTTCGTACACTATATGTTCTTCCGGGACTTTGTCCCGATACTTTATACTTGAATATTTGCAACAACCCTTAGCTTTGTAAAAACACGCTAACAAAACACCTATGACGGAAAATACAACACCCCGTAGCAACAACAATGCTTCCATACACGACAATTTTATCCGCAGCATTTTATCCAATAAAAAGATGGCGGCAGCTTATTTTAAAAGCTGCCTGCCTGAGTTTATCAGCTGCCAGTTAGATTTTACCAGCCTGGAACAATTGTCGGGCACTTACTTGTCTGAGGAGTTAAAGAAAACCATGTCCGATATTCTATACTCCTGTCGCCGTAAGGGCGGCAAAAGCACTGTAAAAGTAAGCCTGCTGGTAGAGCATAAAAGCTACCCTGATAAATACACGCCCATACAAATGGGCAGTTATATTTTTTCAGCCCTGCAAAAACAGGCAGCCGGCAAAGAGCCGCTGTCGCTCGTTATTCCCGTGCTGCTGTATCATGGTAAAGGCAAATGGCAGTACCGCAGGTTGGCAGATCTTTTTGAAGGTATAGAGGAAGAGTGGAAACAATACCTGCCGGATTTTGAGTATGTATACAATAATTTAGGCACGCTAACTGATACTGAGGTAGAAAGGCTGAACAATAAATTTCTGAAAGCTTCATTCCTGGCTTTAAAGCATAGCTTCGAAAAAGAATGGCTGGGGCGTAACGCGGTGAATTTATTGGTATTAGCATCAGCAGGCCCCAAAGCGCTGCAAAAAGGTTTTATCATTTACTTATACAGCAGAGGTGATCTGAAAGAGGAAAATGTATTAAATTCGCTACCGGAACCCATAAAGAAAACGATCATGAGCACATTAGACATTTACATAGAAAAAGGACGAAAAAAAGGTATCGAAGAAGGTATTGAAAAAGGTGTCGAAAAAAAGAGCCGGGAGTTTATACAAAACCTCCTGATTACCGAAAGATTCTCCGTACCTGAAATTGCCGGCTTTGCCGGCGTTACGGAGCCCTTTGTTAAAAAAGTCCGCGCTTCATTGAAAAAGAAAAAATAATTGTGTTAAAACTTAAAGGTAAAATGCTCCGGAACCGGGGCATTTTTTTTGACTAAAACCAGGGGGTGGAATTTCGCGGTTGAATCCCAAACGCTTATTATTATTTGGCAGGCAATAGTCATAAAAAATATACAAATCAAAGCATATTCTGCCAACCCGCATATAACACTTTCGTGCTATTGCATGGCTAATTAATGTTATTAAATTACATCCCTGTAAAAAGGTAAATAATATACCGTTGGAGGTATTGAAATTGACACAGTGGGGGAAAGGTTTATAATCAACTATTTTCCTTACCTTGACTGTGCTTTTTAATCCAAATTTTATGTAGCCTGCGCTTATTCATACACAATAAGCTTAAATGGCCTTACATGGTAAATAAAATTGCTGACTCACAATATACCCGGGAGAATGACATAGAGCTCGCTGCCGACCGGAACCTGTTTTCCGGAAAATGCGCCATCGCCCGACGACAATACCATCAGTTGCTCTCCTCTGCTGAGGGAAAAGACAGTCTTTTTAAAGCAAGGATCCTCAGGAAAATAGGCAATACCTATAACCAGCAATGGCGCTTTGACGATGCTGCAACAGCTTATGAAAAAGCCGAGCGGGTCTTTTTAAAAACGCCCGAATCGGAAGCCCGCTGGAGCGAATGGATTGAACTGCAGACCGACTACAGCTACGTTAGCATGCACCTGCGCAGGGTGGAGCTGTACGAAGCAAAAAAGGAAAAGCTAAAACAGGCGATTGAAGTCCACGGCAACATTATGCAAAAAGCCCGTTACACCTATGTGATATTTACCGACCTGTTATGGAAGAATGGATGGCATATGTTGCCGGATGAAACAGTGCTGGTTTGCGAAAGAGTGATCAACCTGGCAGGGGCGGAAAACAACATTCCTGTTAAGTTAACGGTACAAAACATGCTGGGCTTCACCTACCTGTTCAGGCACGAATTTGTTAAGGCAAGAAATCTTTCTTTCGAGATCTTAAGCAATATCCGCAAAGGAGAGTATGCGGAAGAAGTGTTACGTGCTTATTGTACTATATGCTTCTGCTACCGGAAAGAAAATAATATTGAAAAAACCAGGGAATGGATCGGCAAAGCATACGAAGTGGCGGATTTCAATAAAAATCTCACCTTTAAATATCTGATGGACTCTATTACCGGCTGGCTCCACCTGAAAGAAGGGAACCTTCAGAAAGCCAAAAAGTTTGCCCTGCTCTCCTACAATGGAATGAGCAAACATCGCTATCCTTTCCTGGCATTTTCCATCATACCTCTTATAGCGATATATACACAGCAAAACAATATTCATATGGCTGTTCAATATGCTTTCAGGCTCATGGCGCCTAACCAGCAAAAAGTTCCTGATGAGGTTTACAGCCATCTGAAAGAGGCCATTAGTCATTGGGGTATGAACAATTCGGTTAAAGCCCGGCAGGCTTTGGAAGCCGCTGTGCAGGTTGCCGAAATAATGAATGTATAAACCGCTATATGATATGAACAATCACAAGATCCTTATTATTGAGCCTGACACGGATTTCAGGGAAAGCCTGAAAATACTGATGAACTATTCGTACGAGTTTGAAGTGGCAGGTTCATTTAAAAAACTCAGCGAAGTAAATATCAGCCCGCAAACAACGCCCGACATTATACTCGCGGCCCTTAACAAAACAAGCGATACAGCCAGGCTAAAGCGGCATTTTCCTTCCGTTCCGCTTGTGGTGATCACGGCAGATAACACCAATGAAACCTTAGTAGAAACGCTTTCACAGGGAGCAGCTCATTGTATTTTTAAAGGAAGTGAACCTGCCCTGTACCTCAGTACCCTGAAGGATGTGTTAAGCAACAGCATTAAAATACCCGATTCTGTTGTAAAAGACATATTGGCGACCGCGACTACTCTATCGGAAGCTGCGTTGAACGGGAATAATTCATTAACCTCCCGTGAAAAAGAAATATTGAAATTACTGGCCAAAGGGGCGACTTACCAGTTGATATCTGCTAAGTTGTTCATCAGCCTGGAAACCGTAAAAAGGCATTGCCATAATATTTATAAAAAGTTAGGAGTTAAAAATAAAACTGAAGCCATTAATAAGGTGATGCGCTCCTGATATACCGGGCACCGATGTTGATGAAGCCAAACACGAACCTGCGTCCTACACCAACAATGCCGGGGAAAAATCCGGTAGTACATTTTTTTCTTAATTTGACCGTGCATTAACTCAATACAACAATCCGGCGCCCCGGGTTTTTAAATGGCTGACTGATGGTACATAAAACGGCTGACACAGAACTTTCTAAACAGGATAAGGATATAGAATCAATAGCCGATCAAAACCTGTTTTCGGGCAAATGCGTTATTGCCAGGCGGCAATATAACCAGATGCTCTCTGCCTGCAGGGAAAATGGCTATCTTTTCAAAGCCAGGATCCTCAGGAAAATAGGTACCACTTATAACCGGCAATGGCGTTTTAGGGAAGCGGTATCATTGTATGAAGAGTCCGAAGCCAATTTGCAAAAAACAGAAGAAAACGCTGAGCGCTGGAATGAATGGATTGAACTGCAGATAGAATACCACTATTGTACGATGCATGTAACAATGGGCATTTTTGACGAGGTCCGGAAGAGTAAAATAAGAGCAATTATTAAAGCCTATGGTACCCCTCTGCAAAAAATAAGATATTCATTTGTCATCTATACCGATCTGCTGTGGAAAAATAAATGGTACAACCTGCCTGATGAAAGTATAGTAGTTTGCCAATCTCTGATAAAAGCAGGCGAAGCCGAAGGGGATCTTCTTACAAAATTAGTGGCTCAAAATATACTGGCGCTTGCCCATCTTTTCAGAAATGAAATTGTAAAAGCCCGGGAGGTGGCGTTCGAGGTGCTCGACAGCTTAACAGACACACAATTGGGGGAAGAAACCATCCGTGCTTACTGCACCATCAGCTTTAGCTACCGGAAAGAAAATAATCTTGAAAAAACCAGGGAATGGATCGGCAAAGCATATGAGGTGGCGGATTTCAATAAAAACCTCACCTTTAAATATCTGATGGACTCTATTACCGGCTGGATCCACCTGAAAGAAGGGAACTTCCAAAAAGCCAAAAAGTTTGCCCTGCTCTCCTACAATGGAATGAGCAGGCGTCGCTACCCCTTCCTGGCATTTTCTCTCATACCTCTCATAGCGATATATACGTAGCAAAGCAATATTCATATGGCTGTTCAATATGCTTTCAGGCTCATGGCGCCTAACCAGCAAAAAGTGCCCGATGAAATTTACAGCCACCTGAAAGAGGCCATCAGCCATTGGGGCATGAACAATACGGTTAAAGCCCGGCAGGCTTTGGAAGCCGCTGTGCAGTTGGCTGATGAAACAGGTGTATTATAACTGTAAAACACAGCAATGGAAATATACATCAAAACAAAAGTTGTCTCAGGTTTCAGGTTTGTTGTTTATTGTTTGGGGTTACAGGAAGATTTGAAATTTGAAATCCGCCACGGCGGACAGGTTTGAGATTTGATGGCTGTTGCAGGTTACAGGTTGCAGGTTACAAGTTTGTGGTTTGAAGTTTATGATTTGCATTAATACCTTACACCCTACATCTTACACCTTTGTTTCGGGTTACAGGTTGCAGGTTTCGGGTTTGTGGTTTGGAACTTCTCAACCATAAACAAAAAACAATAAATTGCTGATAGCTGATTGCCGATAGCTCATAGCTCACAGCCGACAAAAAATACAACAAAAGTGCTATTTGCGGTAATCCGGTGAGCGCATACCTTCATGCCTGCTTTTTGATCCTTCCATATACCTGCTGAAATTCCACGGAATTACTTTTCTTTTAAACCGGAATAATGAAACTGCTGATCGAAGCTGATTTTATGAGGGTAACAGCAATCGGCCATCACGATTGCCACATAACCGTCCTGTCAATATCCGTGCTGCAGGCATGGCAAATCCTGCAGCAGGAAAAGACGCGGCAAAAACTGGCTCATAAAAAAGGATACCGCGTTACCTATATTGACAGGAAAGCGGAACAAAACAGTACGCCTGTTTTCCTTTTGCAGTATAAAAAAAATCCTTTTACCAACGAGGAAACGATCTGGATACAATCGCTCGACAGGGTGCCCGATAATTACGTGAACCTGCACATGAAAATGGCGGTATAATATATGTGCTCTTTTTAATATATTCGTACAGCCGAAAAGGTAAAATTGAATGTTATACTATGAAAAAGATTTCCTGCATTATTGTAGAAGACCGGCAGGTAGACATGGAATACCTGCGATCGCTTGTTGAAAGGCAGGATGAGCTTGAGCTGAAAGGCTGCTTCAATAACCCGCTTGATGCCAGCGCCTTTATCCGGCAACATGCACCTCAGCTCATTTTTATGGATATTGATATGCCGGTAATGAACGGTATAGATTTTTTTAAGCAGCTATCGCCGCCACCTGTATGTATTTTTGTTACGGCCCACAGCGAGCATGCCTGGGAAAGTTATGAAGTGCAGGCTTTCGATTTTATTTTAAAGCCGGCCAAGCCGGAACGATTTTCCCAATGCATTACCAGGCTGCATGAATACCTGGAACTGAAAAAGCGTTCTGATATTTACGAGTCGCAGATTGAGAAAAATACCATTACCATTAAAGAAGGATCCGTTAAACATATTATAGACATCAACGACATACTGTATATAGAAGCTCTGAAAGACTATAGCAAAGTGGTTACGCGTAACAAAAAGATAATGACGCTTTCAAAGCTGAAGCATTTTATTGAACAACTGCCCCCGGAAAATTTTGTGAGGATACACAGGAGCTATGCCGTGGCGCTGCAAAAAATAACGAAAGTAAACGGGAACGATGTGTATATACAGGATATTAAATTACCGGTAGGAAAAACATTTAAAAAAAGCATAAAACAATTGTCATGAAAATTTTATTAAACCTCTTTATCGGCCTGCTTGTTATTCCTGGGTTTTCTAATCTCGTTTTTTGCCAGCCTTGCGAGACCAAGCAATGCTTGCAAGCCCAGAACGCCAGGGGTAACCTGGCAAAAACAAGTAATCCGAAAAGTGAAGATTTTTTGAAATCACTAGCAGATAAAATCATAATCTCCGCCAGGTTGAATAAAGAAACACTAACAATCTATGTTATTGAACTTGAATCTTCATCAGTTATTTATAAGGCAAACTATCAAAAGCAAAAAAGCGGATTATATACACATGAGCTAAAAGCAGGAGCCACACATTCAAAATCATCTGCCCTGAAAACCAGGGAGATGGTAGAGATCGTATTTCCAGACCTGGAATTTGAAGTTCATTGATTAAGTATTTTTAGTGAGCAGGTCACTCATTTTATTATTAATACTGTATCTGGGCATCTCGGCGATGCTCAGATCTCAATCTATTAGTAAAGCTGATAGCCTGCTGGATGCTCAAAACTATAAGCAGGCTATTATTGAATATGCATCTGTTATTGAGGCAAACAAGACAGCTAAATCCATTTCTCTTGGAAATGCTTATCTACGCAAAGGCAAGTGTTATTTTTTTTTAAGCAAAATCGATTCTTCTTTAACCGACTATTATAATGCTCTTAAAACTTTTGAATCCTTTAATAATATAGAAAGATTAGCCGCTGCAACTTCCAATATTGCATCCGCTTATTTTAGTATAAATGACTTTCAAAATGCGGATAAATTTTATAGCCGGTCTTATGATTATAGCAAGGATATTAAAGATTCTACGGGGATAGCTTCTATTTTGAACGACTGGGCAATAATGCTAAATCTCAAGGGAGAGACTCGAAAAGCTATTGGCTTTCACAAGCAAGCTATCCAGGATTTCAAAAAAGTAATAACACAGGAAGATCTTGCAAATAATTACCTGAACCTGGGCATATGTTATATGTCCATAGGCACGGATAGCGCACTGTATTTTTTTAAACTGGCAGAGCAGAGCGCCGGCAATGATACCAAAACACTGGCGTTCATTTTTAATAATATTGGAGTTCTGTATAAAGAAAATGCCCGATACAAAGATGCCCTCCGGTATTTTAATAAAAGCTGGGAAATAAATAATGATCAAAATGACCCTCAGCTATTCAGCTTTCTTTCCAATAATATATCTGAAATGTATGATACACTGAAAATGTACGACAGCGCTACTTTCTTTCTGAAAAAAGCGCTGCAGTACAATAATATTTTATTTGATCAGCAAAAAAGCCGGTTTGCATCCGAGCTCTCCGAAAAATACGAATCCGACAAGAAAGATGAAAAGATCCGGAGCCAGGAGACAGAGAACAAGCTGAAAAGCAGGAACCTCCTGCTTTCCCTGGGGGGATTAGCGCTGGCAGCAGCCCTGGCTATTGTAAGCTTCATCAGCTATCAAAGAAAACAAAAGGCCAATAGGCAGCTCATAGCGCAAAATGAACACATAGAAAAGCTGAATAAAGAGCTGGACGCCTCCAACCAGGTAAAAACAAAATTGTTTTCCGTGATCAGCCACGACTTAAGAAGCCCGATCAGCAGCCTATACGCTCACCTGCAGCTCAAAAACAACGCCCCCGACAAAAAGGATATCGCCTTCATTCAGCAAACCGAACAACTGCTTGAAACCCTGGAAGACCTGCTGGTATGGAGCAAATCGCAGCTACACCAGTTTGTTATCTATCCGCAAAATATATACCTGTATGAAATCTGCAATGACGTTTGCAGCCTGCTGTATGCCGATGCGCTGCAAAAAGACAACCGGATCATCAATAATATAGCGCCCGCGCTGGCAATCCGGTCAGACGTTAACATGCTCACTATTGTGCTGCGCAATATCCTTTCCAATGCCATTAAATATTCCCTTCCCGGCTCAGCCATTGAAGTGAACGCGAAGATTGCCCGGGAACTTGCAACCATTACGGTAGCCAACGAAGCCGGCAGTGAAAACATACACCTGTTATATTCATTACAGGATGACACGGTTACCAGCGAAAAATCCGGACTGGGATTAACGCTCGTTAAAGAATTTATTGCCAAACTCAACGGTCAATTTACCTGTACAACGGAGCACAATAAAACAATCGCGGTAATAACCCTTCCCCTGCCCGGTCCGACGATCATTCAGGCAGGCGCCTGACCTCTTACCCGATTTCCTTTCATAGAGTATTTACAACCACTGGCAGAGTAAATGCAGGGATTACTTTACACTGTTTGCATCTTTATACGGCAAATACGTACAGATGCTTACAACAGTAACACTTTATTTGATCCTCTCCTGCCTTGGGGCTTTAAGTCTCGCAGCCATCTATCACACCATGCTGTATATACACAGGCGGGATAAAGTGCTCAGGTATTATTGCCTGTATCTATGGTCCATTGCACTGTACATCCTGTATCGCATGCTGTTCTTAAACGGCGCAGAACCATATGCATACTCGTATATCGAAAG
Organism: Chitinophagaceae bacterium; assembly: GCA_019638595.1. GTDB lineage: Bacteria > Bacteroidota > Bacteroidia > Chitinophagales > Chitinophagaceae > Agriterribacter. The sequence continues at coordinate 42,563 of JAHBTJ010000035.1, read as the reverse complement.
CTTAAACATCAGCTTTTCTCTCGACTCTAACCTGATGTGGGTAACCTTTATTTTTTATATTTCTTTCCTGGGTAACGCGCTTGCACCTGTTTCCGGAAATAACGGCAGGCTGGGCCGGGCATACAGAACGATTATCTATATTATAACAGCCAATGCCATTTGGGAAAATATAGCAGCCAATATACCATTGGGAAAAACAGCAACCATACTGGCAGTATCCGTAAGAGTATATTTAAGCGCTTTTGCCGTATGGGTTACCCTGCTTGCACTACAAAAAAAAGGAGCCTATTACTATTATATCGCAACAGGAACCTTTGCCATTATACTGTTTAGCCTGGTATCGGTTTTTGTTCAAACCGCTTTAAACAAGATATTACTGAACATTAATACCTGGGGATGGATGATGTTTGGCTACTACCTGGATGTCATATTCTTTTCTGCCGCCATCGGGTATAGGTTAAGGATTGAATATATTGAAAAGGAAAAAGCATTAAAGAAAGTGCTGGAACAGCAGGCTGTTATCAGGCAAAAAGAAAAAGAATTTATAGAGGCTGCATACAGCGCCCGTGAACAGGAAAGAAACCGTATTGCAACAGAGCTGCATGATGGATTGGGCGGAGAGCTTTCAACGATCCGGCTAATGGCCGAAATGACCCGTTCCCCGCAGTTTGGACTGAATGGAAAATACCTGGAACGCATCTCTGCAAAATCAAGGGAACTGGTTCAAAGCATCAACGAAATTGTTTGGTGCCTGAACAATAACAACGATGAGCTTTGCGGAGTGATCGCTTATATCCGCCAGTTTGCCGGGTGTTATCTCGATGAAGCGGGGATAGAACTATCCTGCAAAGAGCCCAGGCACATACCTAACATTAAAATAACCGGCGATTCCAGGCGCCAGATCCTGTTGCTGATTAAAGAGGCGTTGCATAATATTGTCAAGCACTCCCGTGCATCTAAAGTAAATATCAATATCTCCGCGATTAACGACCTGGTAATATGTGTTGCCGACAATGGAACCGGAATGGAATATCCTGCAGGAAATACCTGTCGGGGAAACGGGCTGAGAAATATGCAGCAACGGATTGGCTTATTACAGGGAACGATGCAAATACAGAAGCAGGGCGGAACCACGCTCGTTTTTTCAATGCCATTGTCTGCCCTTTACAATAAAAGCACTATAGAAAACAATTAAAAAGAAAAAGCTTTAAGTAGTATGATCACTACCGGCATTATTGAAGACCTGGAAGATTACAGGAACCTGCTGCAGGTGCTGTTTGAGCATAGCCAAGACATGCAGGTATTGTTTTGCGCCAAAAATGCGGAGGAAGCGATGACCGGCATCAGCAGCAACAAGCCCGGCCTTTGTATTATAGACATTAATCTCCCGGGGCAATCAGGAATAGAGCTCGTAAAATGGATCAGGTCAAACAGTCCGGCAACATTATGTCTTATGTGCACCGCCTACGATTCTGATGATAAAATATTTCAGTCGCTTGAAGCCGGCGCCCACGGGTATATACTAAAAAGCGAAGCTCCTGCCCGCATCCTGGAAGCTGTTACGGAATTATGTCTCGGTGGCAGCCCCATGAGCAGCCAGGTGGCCAGGAAGGTTGTGCAATCTTTTCGCAAAACGCCCGCGAGCACTGCAATACCATTAACAAAACGCGAAGAAGAAATATTGACCCAACTGTCAAAAGGATTACTGTACAAAGAGATCGCGACCAGCCTGTACATCAGCACCGAAACCGTTCGGAGGCATTGCTTTAATATTTACGAAAAGCTGCACGTGCATAACAGAACAGAAGCATTGAATAAGTATTTCGGGAAATAGGCTGCCGGCGATGGCTATGGGCTTTGGGCTGTGAGCTATGGGCAATCAAATCAATTTATAGTTTATGGTTTTTTGTTTATAGTTGAAACCATAAACCCGAAACTATAAACTACAAACCTCAAATTCCAACAACCTGCAACCTTCATAGAGTATTCAATACCGTTAGCAGATCAAATACAGTAAGGAGTTCATGTGTTTGCACCTTTACATTATAAACGAATGAAACGCAAATTAACATGCAGGGAGAACCAGTAACAAATTTATTAATAACCATTTTTAAACCAACGATCATGCGTAAAAATATTTTTCTGCCAATAACAGCAATAGCTTTATTGATCTTACCAGGCTGCAGCCGGGCTTGGGACTATTTTGAAGATCACCCCGATGATCCTGCCAGGAACTGCAGAATAGAAAAAATATCGTTTGAAGCAACCAACGCTGATGAAGAAGCCCCGGCTGGGTATGCTTTATTTGAATATAACGCCGAAGGAAATCCAACTTTCATTCGATACAATATCCCGTTCGATGAATATTTTCCTAGGGATAAAAGGTTCAGCTATGATGCCGGTAATCGTTTGCGGGTATATCTTTCAGATGCATTTATTTCATCCTGGCATTTGTATACTTATGTCAGTCCCACAAAGATTATAGACTCCGCTTTCATGTACAGTGGGGGAAACGTTGATGTTAACGATCATCCGGATACATACGTTGATATAAGAGTTAGCAGGCTGACCTTAGATTTTGTTGGACGTATCATTAAAGAAGAAACCACTTACGGGAACGGATCTGTAAGCGAAAAAACATTTACATATAACGCGGATGGCAATCTTATAAGACCCGGGGTAACCTATACCAACCAACCCAGCATCAGGCAAACCAATAAGGTATGGAAGTTTATTGACAGGGATTATAGTGTGAATCAACCGGAAGGAGAAATTGAAGTATTCAATACGTATAACCTGCCCTATATATTTAAAGAGGAAAGGTTACAGCCGGTCAATTCCGACATACCACTCAATTACCGGAATACAGTTGTTGAATATGGCTGTGATTAATATTTACAACTTTCGTGCTATTGCGCTGCGGACTGCATGAAAGTAATTTTGCAATATCCTTCCGAATAACCTCCGCCATAACATTTTAATCATATTCTTCCAGGGAAACCTGTCTTTTACAACCCGGGTTCATTTATTCACACAAATAAAAAAAATAAAACATGAAAGCTCAATTCGCATTATATGCACTTATTACATGCATCTCATGTGCACATTATTCCTGCAGCTCCTCCTCCGGCACTCCGGCCATTTATGAACCGAAAGAGGAGGTGAAAGCCGTGCTGTTTGACGGCAACTTTAAAGGGCGTATTAACCAGACCGATGTAACCGTGTCTGTAAAAAACAATAACGGGCAGATAAGCGGTACATATACGCAGCCTGATGCAAACTTTACGCTCACCGGGAGCATAGATGCCAACAATGTTCTGAATGCCAGGATGGGCAATGGTTTGTTTACCCTTAACTGTAAAGGCTATTACCAGGGATACAACCTGGTGTTGGAGCTGGATGAAAATGCCATCAATTTGATGCGTCTTTATTTCCTTTTCAATGACGAGGCAGCACTGGCCGGGCAATTAGAAAACAAGCTGGTGCTGCAAAAGCAATAATCAAAAACTTAAATATTTTTTTATGAAAAAGATGATCAACTACGCATGTTCCATGCTCATGGCAACCGCAATCCTTGCCGCAATGGTATTTGTTTCCTGTAAAAAAGATAAAGAAGATCCGTCGGGCGGAAACCCGGAGGTGCTGACTGAAGCCAATAACAGCAAAGCCCTGGGTAAATATTCCGGCATCCTGCTGGGATCAAGCGGGTATTATACCATTGAAGTACGCACCACCGGCTCAACAGCCACTGTTGTATTTGACGGGAAAACCTATGCGCTTGAAGGACAGGGAAGCATTAACGATGGCGATGCCATCACCAATTATATGCTTCAAAAGGGTGACATTAAGATCATATTCAGCGTAAAAGCAGATGGAAAATCTCCTGCTGTAAAAATTGATATTCCCGGTCATAAGGTACAAGCAACCATTGATAAAGAAACCACGAAATATGAAACACGAAGCTATATCGGGAAGATAAGGGATACCGACGCTAACAGGGACATTGACCCCGTGGCAATGACCATCAGCAACGGTTCCATCAATGGCTATATGAAAGTAGATACACAGTATGTTTCCATCAGCGGGCAAAGAATAGACAGCTCCTCCAGCCTGGGTATTATTTTTTCAAACCAGCCCAACAAAACTTATAATGCCGGATTAAGCAATAATAAAATTACAGGCGGTACTAAATATGTATTTGACCTGTCGAAAGTGAATTAGGTATGAGGTGTAGGGCATAGGGTTGCGCCTGCAATCTGTAACCCAATAAATACAACAAAGTGCTATTTGCAAAACAATATTGCAACAAATGCATTTGCTGTACGCTTATAATCCAACCAATATATCTTTCTGGAACCTCCAAATCACTAAAAATCAAGTATTATGAGCACTATTATTCAGGGGCTTCCGGAGCGTAAGTTGCTTTCGCTTGCCCTCTTCCTGATTATTTTAATTGGTTCGTGTAAAAAAAACAATAGTATTAACGAACCCGTAGAGAATCCCGTGGAAATTCAAACAAAAGAAAAGATTGTAAAAGGCACAGTGATCGGCACCATTTTAGATGAACATAAAGTTCCTGTAATTGATGCAGACATTAGAATTAGTAATGTTACTTTAAAAACTGATAAATACGGAAAATTTATCGTGCCTAACGTAGAATTCTACGATAAATCAGGCATGGTACAGATTAATAAAGAAGGATATTTCGAAGCCTTTCGAAGCTTTATAGCTCAAAAGGACAGCCTTAATGAAATTACGGTTGAACTTATTCCGAAGAAACTTGTCGGAACAGTTAAAGCGTCTGAGGGGGGAACTATTGCGTTAAGCGATAACACCGAAATATTGATACATCCCGGAATTCTAATTGAAGAAGATACCAAAGCACCTTACTCAGGCATCGTTAATATTTACGCTATATCAATTGACCCGACCAGAGACGATTCAAAATATTTGTTAACAGGTGACGCCAGAGGTTTTGATAATAGCGGAAAAGAAGGCATGCTTGAAAGCTTTCATCATCTTACAATAGAACTTGAAACAGAGCAAGGAAATAAGTTACAGATCGCTTCTGGCAAAACTGTAGAGATAAAAGCACCCATTCCTGCTACTTTACAAAGTATCGCAAACGACACGATATCCCTTTTCTATTTTAATACAGAAGAAAGGAAATGGATTAAAAGTGGCAAAGCTGATAAACAAGGAAACCAATATCATTTTGTTTTAAACCATTTTAGTAGTTATAATCTTTCAAATTTCAATGGTAGACTTTCATATTTCAGAATTCAACTTGAGAATTTTTACGGAGAAAGTCTTCCGTTACTTTCAGTAACTATATCTTCAGTAATTGGAAGGTATGTAATTTCCGGCCCATCTAATTCCTTCGGGGAGGTATATTTTTATGGAAGCGGTGGAGTTGACGCTACAATAACTGTTCATGATCCTTGTTCAAAAAAGCTTTTAGTAAAAAAAGAATTAGGCATGCTACCCTTTAATACAGGAAAAATTAACGACCTTGGAAAAGTTCAGGTTCCCGATGAAAACTTTATACATACTACCATCCCGTTTTTTATTAAGCAGTGCGAAGACAAAACGCTTCCGAGCTATATTCTGTTCCAGTCCGAGGACGACTGGCAGTACCAAAACGTAGATCAATCATCGGGTTATGTATGTATCACCTTTGCTTTAGAGTGTTTTCCTGGAAATGATATCGGAAAGATACTTGTATTTAGCTCATTAAATGATACCGTATATGAGGGACGAATGTATCGGGAAACAGATGGGATAATAACCATGCCTGGATTAAAAAATCGTTATTTAGATATTTGCGGTAATAATTTATTTCCGGATGTAGATGCCGGACTAGATCAAACTATTACACTTCCTAATAATTCTGTGACATTGTCTGCTTCTGCGACTGATGCAGATGGTCAAATAACTTCTTACAAATGGACCAAAGTAAGCGGTCCGGCAGGAGATAATATTGCTTTGCCGGGCAGTAGCAGCACCTCCGTCTCTTTTATAAATGAAGGAACCTATATCTATAAAATTACAGTAGAAGATAATGAAGGTGCTACAGGTAGCGATGAGGTAACTATAGTAGTGAAAAGCGCAACAAATGTAGACAACGTATCCACAATGAAAATCAAAGTAGACAACACAGAATATAATCTCGCTGCTCCTACAGACGATATTAAAGCAATGCGGTCCGGAAATGCAACTACCATCTCAGGAAAAACAGAAAACTTTAGATTTGGCAATTCCCAATATGCTTTTACCTCCTTTATATTTAGCGGTAATGCAGATCCGGGTAATTACAATATATCAAGCGGTTTCATTTATGCCGGAGACAAATCATATATGATAAAAGAAGGGGCAGCAAAAGTATCAATTTATGGAAATACCAATCATTTTGTTGAAGGCATTTTTTCAGGAAAAGCAATCCTAGGCAGGGATACTGCCAATGCCAATGCTACAAAGTATCCCATAACTATCAACTTTAAAGCATTAAGGCAACAATAATAAGGGTTATAACAATACATATTGTACTATCTAACAATCATCCAGGTTCTTTTGTTGACATAAGTGCAAGCTAATTAACACTGATGAAAAATTGAGAAAGTGAACTTATTTTAGGCATTACTCCAACCGTATAAAAAAAGCCCTGTTTTATAATCCGATATATGAAAAGCCATAAACCCAGCTAACCTCATACCAATATGCACCGGGAAATACGGCAGCATTTTTTCTTCCCGGAACTGCAAGATCCCCCCGGTCCCCGACCCTATACTCATTCTTCGGGTTTCCAACCTTCAAAAGGTTGGAAACCCTGCTGCCGGAATTTATAGGAGCTATCAGCGTTCAGCCATCAGCAATGGGCTATGAGCGCTTAACCTGTCTAACCACAAACTACAAATCCGAAACCTGAAACTTGTAACTTGCAACCTGCCCCCCTGCAACTTTTCCCCCATTTAAAATCTTCGATAACCTTAACTTTGCGGAACACCCTAACAAAACACCTATGGTGAAAAATACAGTACCCCGCAAAAAACACAACCTACTTTTAAAGGAATCTTCCCTTGCCTGTTGCGCTTTTGCTTTGCCAATGCAGAAAGGTAAAGAACTTATGCGCGCTGAATAGCAGGAAGCAACAGGACGCCTGCAATAAAAGAAACTGATAATCAACCCATATTACTTATAAAACAACGATTGCCATGACACTATACCGATGCTTTTTAAAGCTATGCTTAATTGCCTGCTTATCATTTACCGGTAAAAATGCTTTTGCACAGGCGCCCGATATACAATGGGAAAAGTTCCTGGAAACATTAAACGACGATTTCCAGGCAAGTTCCATTCAGCAAACCACGGACGGCGGGTATATTTTAGCAGGAGCTATTCCTGCACAAAATTTTAACAGTTACCTGATCATAAAATTCGATGCCGCCGGGAATATACAGTGGCAGAAAACATTGGGAGGACGTTACTTTGACGAAGCATATTCCATTCAGCAAACTACGGATGGCGGTTATATTGTAGCAGGGAATAGCAGTTCAAACGATGGCGATGTGAGTGGTAACCACGGCGGCAATGACTACTGGGTGGTAAAATTAGACGCTACGGGGAATATCCAGTGGCAGAAAAGCCTGGGCGGTACTGGTGAGGATAAGGCAAAATCCGTTCAGCAAACTACGGATGGCGGTTATATTGTAGCAGGGTATAGCAATTCAAATGACGGCGATGTGAGCGGTAACCATGGTGGCTATGACTACTGGGTAGTAAAATTAGACACTACGGGGAATATCCAGTGGCAGAAAAGCCTGGGCGGTACTGATACTGAATGGGCATATTCCATTCAGCAAACTACGGATGGCGGATATATTATGGCAGGGTATTCTGCTTCAAAAAACGGTGACCTTACCGGCAACCATGGCGACTATGACTACTGGATAGTAAAATTAGACACTACAGGGAATATCCAGTGGCAGAAAAGCCTGGGTGGTACAGGGCGCGATGTGGCAAATTCTGTCCGGCAAACCGCGGATGGCGGATATATTGTAGCAGGATACACTACATCAAATGACAAAAATGTGAGCGGCAATCATGGCAGTGTAGATTACTGGATCGTAAAATTGGGTGCGGCTGGTAATGTACATTGGAAGAAATGCATAGGAGGCTCTAAGTCCGAGTGGACAACTTCCATGCAAGAAACCCCGGACGGCGGTTATATTGTAGCAGGATATACCCGATCAAACGACGGACAGGTGAGTGGCAACCACGGTGAAGCTGATTGCTGGATAGTAAAATTAAATGTCAGCGGAGATTTGCTATGGCAGAAATGCATAGGAGGTGCTGATAACGACTATGCCACTTCCATCCAGCCAACCACGGATGGTGGCTATATTATAGCAGGCTATGCAGAAACAAACGACGGATATGCCCGCACTGGCTGGATCATAAAACTTTTCCCGGATGAAAAAACAACAGACAGCGATGGCGACGGCGTACCTGATAGTGCAGACTGCGCTCCTGACAATGCGAAAAAATGGCGCACCGCTGAACTGTATATAGATAAGGACGGCGATGGCTATGATAACGGCAAAAAACTCGTTTGCTACGGCACGAATATCCCGGCAGGTTATATTGAAACCAGCAAGGGAACAGACTGCAACGACAACAATGCTGCCATACATCCCGGCGCAACCGAAATATGTGGCGATGGGATAGATAATAATTGCGATGGCGTGATTGATGAAGGCTGTGGCACAACCGGAGTATACTATTCTAAAGCTGCCGGTAACCTGCATGCAGCAGACACCTGGGGCGCCAACCCCGATGGTAGTGGTACAGCGCCGGCCGACTTTGGCACAGGTAAAACATTTACGCTGGCTAACCGTGGCAACGAGTATAGCATGACAGGCAACTGGTTAATTTCCGGCGCATTGAATATCCCTGCCGGTGCACAATTGATGATCAACGGGCACACCCTGTCGCTCGCTACGCTTACCGGGACAGGCATACTTACCGGCTCGGCAACTTCCAGCCTGGTGATTACCGGCGCCGGTGAGTTTGGGGCGCTGAACTTCAGCACAGGTGAGGGCGGTTCATTAAAAGCGCTTACCCTTAACCGTAACGGATCGGTTACTATAGGTACTGCTCTTGGCATTTATGACATGCTTACCGTTACCAATGGTACGCTCAACACCGGCGATAAACTCACCCTGAAGAGCACTGCCGCCAACACCGCCAGGGTAACACCGGTTACAGGCAGTATTACGGGTAATGTAACGGTAGAACGTTATATACCCGCCCGCAGGGCATGGAGGATCATGAGTGCACCTGTAGCAGGTAATCAAAGCATCAACGAGGCATGGCAGGAAGGCGTTACGCTTTCTTCGCCCAACCCTAACCCCTACCCCGGGTATGGTACCATTATTACAAAGGGTACGGTTGCCAACGGGTTTGACCAGAACATCCCCGGGCAAACCTCCAGCATCCTGTCTTACAACAGCGCCACCGATACCTGGACGGATGTACTCAATACCCGCACCAATGCAGTTAATAAAACACCTTACTTCCTGTTTGTACGGGGCGACAGGAGTGTAACCACTACCGGTAGCAAACCTGCTACCCTGCGGGTAACCGGCCCGCTGAAAACAGGCGACCAGGTGATACCAACAGCCGCCACCGGGTATACCGCTGTTGCCAATCCCTTTGCATCGCCTATCAATTTTGCTACCATCACCCGTAACAATGTTGATAACAGCTTCTATGTATGGGATCCGAAAATGGGCGGCGCAAAAGGCGTGGGCGCTTATGTGAACATCAGCTTTAACGGTACCGGGTACGACATCGTGCCCAAAGCCGTAAGCCCCGAAAGCCAGTATATCCAGTCGGGGCAGGGCTTCCTCGTACATGCTGCCGGCGGCGCCGGCAGCATGGTGATCAAAGAATCCGATAAATCGGCTACCCCTGCCCGTAATGTATTTAAGGCGGGAGAAGAAAAAGAAGACAACGAAGCAATTGTATTCACGCCGGCCAAAGACGCGTATGGCATACGCATTAACCTGCAGACGGCCGATACAGCGGGATATACCGTATTGGACGAAGTATTTGCTTCCTACAGTAAAAACTTTGCCGACAACATTGATGGCATGGATGTACCCAAGTTGTTCAATGTATCGGAAAACCTGTCGCTGAACAGGAAAGGACGCTCTTTAATGGTAGAAAGAAGATCGCCTGTTATGGATGCTGATACGCTGTACCTGCAACTGGGCAGCACCCGGCAAACCAGCTACCTGCTGGAATTTGACCCGGTGGCACTCAAAGATGTGGTATCGGCTACGCTGGTAGATCATTACATGCACAGCGCTGCAACGGTAAGTACATCAGCAATTACGCAGGTGCATTTTATGGTGAATGCCGACGCAGCTTCTTCCGGTAACAACAGGTTTGAGCTTAGGTTAACCCGTAACTCAGCCCGGCCGGCGCAGTTGAAGCCTGTTATCAGGGCTTATCCCAACCCGGTCATCAATGGTATGGTATACCTTGAATTCAGCGATGTGAAAAAGGGTATATATAACATTGAACTGACCAATATAGCAGGGCAGGTGATCACAAGAAAAACCATTCATCATGCAGGAGAGAACACAACACATCCTGTCAGCCTGGGCATAGCCATTACTTCCGGCGTTTACCAGTTAAGAATAACAGGCGGGGATACCAGGACAACAATAAAGCTGTTTAAAAAATAAACAATCAATAATTTTTAATTCCTAAAACAGAAGAATATGAAAACAAACACTTTTTTAGCGGGAATAATGATCATGGCCGCATGCTTTTTTGCAACACCACTGCCGGCCCAGCCTGGCGGACCAGGCGGCGACCCCGATACCGAAATACCTATTGATGGCGGCGTAAGCCTGCTGGTGGCGGCGGGTATTGCCTATGGCGCTAAAAAAGCGTACGACAAGCGTAAGAAAGACAACACCGGGAAAACAGTTGAAAAATAAAAATGGGGCTATACAAAACCTATAAGATTTGCCGGGCCGGGATGCAACGCTGCAAACCTTATAGGTTTATGTATACACACCGGTTTATGTATCATTAAAGCTATTACTATGCTGTCATCTCTTCAATCTGCCTGTAAAACAGTTAACCGTTATTTTGATGTGGCTTTCGTTGTGAAGTTCCTGTTACTGTTTGCCGCCTTCTATTCCGCGAACATGTTTTTTGTCAGGACCGTAACAGCAGGCGACGCATATTATAATGCCGGTATTGACCGGCACTTCAATTATATAAGATGGATAACAGGCAGCATTATGCACAGCGCTGATTTTATTACACGTTCCCTTGGGTTCGACACGCATGTTGCGGATACCAAATACTTTATCGCCTCTACCGGTAGCAGGCTGGTAATGGCATGGCAATGCGTGGGCCTGGGTATTTTGAGCTTCTGGCTGGCATTTATACTAGCCAATAAAATGACGCTGAGGAAAAAAATAATATGGATCGTAACCGGCTTCCTGGTGGTGTGGGTACTTAACTGTATTCGTACAACACTGCTCATGCTTGCGCTGGAAAACAATGTGAAGTCGTGGAAAAAGACCTGGACGATCGGAAAGGGTCTTGACCATCACGACATCTTTAACTATTGCTGCTATATACTGCTGCTGGTGCTCATTTACTTTTTTTATAAAAAATTCAAGCCTAAAAAGGTAAATAACTGAACCAGGAAAAACAATAAAAAATGGTCTTTGCATAAATATTGGTTGTTAAGGGTTCAGATGGTTCCTCACAATATGCTCATTATAAGGTACAACTGCAAGCGTTCTGCATACGAATACATTGAAAAAAAACAGGTACGGATCAATTGGCTTTACATAGATGTTGAAATCGCGGGGTCCAGGGTTTCAGATGTTCTCTCAAAAAGTTTCTTTTTATTACAGGTACAATACTTCACTTACCGGCTTCAACCAATTGAAGCAAGGCTTGCGTAAGCTTAGCTTGTAATTTTTTTAACCAGGAAACTTTAGCGATGAAGTAAGCAAAGGCCGGCAGGGATTTTAAAAGAATCCTACACAAAATGCATACCTATACAGGGAATAACGGATCAGGGGTTTCGATGGGTTTATAGCAGCGTTTATTTCAAAGGTTGTAAGAAAATGCGTTTTGCAATACGCGTACGGCATATATTGACGCAGACCAATTATTAATGGTTGCATAAACAATTAAAATGTTGACACTTTTTGCTGGAAAAAAGCAAGAAAAATATGCATATATAATAACTTTAATTCCTTCTACAAAAGCATAGAAATAATACTACATTTTTTCTTAAGTATCCTTTTGTATAAAAGCGTCAAAGCCGCTGATGCCTATCATTTTTTCGGTTCTGAAACCTTCGGCATAAGGCACGCCGATCATCTTGCCAAACATTGCCTGCCGGCCGATAATGGAGTTTAAAAATTCCGGGGTGGAAATATATGTCTGTGGTTCATCCGAGTTGTACCCGGCAGAATGGAACTGGGAGGAGTAAGCCTTAATAGAATCTATCTTACGATCAAAAACCGGGGTAATATCATATACAAAATCGGGCTCGTAATATCTGTCCTGTATATAATGAAATATATACCTGGGTCGCCAGTGTTGCTGTGGATTGCCAAGGTTGTCTGCTGTTTCAATTTTACGCAGTCCGCTTAAAAAACAGGCGTCTTTTATAAGATGCCCGGCCCGGCCATGATCCGGATGACGGTCATCCAGTGCATTGGCCAATATTATTTCCGGCTGATACATACGAATATACCTGATCAGCAGGCGCTGATGCGTCTCATCGTTTTTAAAAAAGCCATCCGCCATACCTATATTTTCACGTACATCCAGTTGCATGATCTGCGCAGCAGCAGCAGCTTCCCTGGCTCTTGTTTCCATACTGCCTCTCGTACCCAGCTCGCCTCTTGTAAGATCAATTACACCGATCTTTTTCCCATGCAGTTTCTCCATCATCAAAGTACCGGAGCATCCCAGCTCCACGTCGTCGGGATGCACAGCTATAGCAAGTATATCCAGCTTCATGTATTTATCTTTATTATTCGTTTACAGGTGGCGGTAAAATTAAGGAATTTGGGGTTACAGGTTTTGGGGTTGGGGTTGCAGGTTACAAGTTTCAGGTTTATAGTTTGAAGTTTCGGGTTTGTGGTTCCTGTTCTGTCCCAACTATAAACAAAAAACCATAAACTATAAATTGACACTGACGGCTGATAGCTCATAGCTGATAGCCGAAAGCTAATAGTTGAAACAACGTATATTGCAGCCATGTCTGCAAACAACAACAACGGTTCTGCCGGGGCAGGTTTCCGGCAGGCTATGAATAATGAAAAACCTTTACAGGTCGTAGGAGCCATTAATGCCAATCATGCCCTGCTTGCCACCCGGGCAGGTTTTAAGGCCATTTATTTGTCTGGCGGAGGGGTAGCTGCCGGTTCATTGGGTATACCCGACCTGGGCATTACTACGCTGGATGATGTGCTGACCGACATTTATCGTATTACCAATGTAACCGATACTCCTTTACTGGTGGATGCAGATACGGGTTTTGGCCCATCGGCATTTAATGTTGCCCGCACGGTAAAATCGCTGATCAAAGCCGGCGCGGCCGCTTTGCATATTGAAGACCAGGTAGGCGCAAAACGTTGCGGGCACCGTCCGGGCAAAGAAATTGTAAGTAAAGAGGAAATGGCAGACAGGATCAAAGCGGCTGCAGATGCCCGGACAGACGAACAATTTGTAATTGGCGCCCGGACAGACGCCCTGGCAAATGAGGGACTGGAAAAAGCGCTGGAAAGAGCAGTGGCTTATAAAGAAGCAGGAGCCGATTTTATTTTTGCCGAGGCGGTAAGGGAACTGCCACAATATACCGCTTTTAAAAATGCAACCGGGCTGCCCGTGCTGGCTAATATCACCGAATTTGGCATGACGCCCCTGTGGACAAAAGAGGAACTTGCCAATGCCGGTGTGGAACTGATACTATACCCCCTTTCTGCTTTTCGTGCCGCCAACAAGGCAGCGTTGAACGTATTTAATGCCATCCGCGCCAACGGAACCCAAAAGAACGTAATTGATACAATGCAAACAAGAGCTGAATTATACGACAGCATCGGCTATCACACATTCGAACAAAAACTGGATGATCTCTTTAATAAGCAAAAATAATAGTATACCATGAGCACTGAAACCAATACTACCCCGGGCTTTAAGCCGAAGAAAAGTGTGGCTTTATCGGGCGTAACTGCCGGCAACACAGCTTTGTGTACAGTGGGTAAAAGCGGGAATGATCTGCATTACCGTGGCTACGATATCCTTGACCTGGCAGAGGACGCTGTTTTTGAAGAAACCGCGTACCTGCTTATTCACGGTGAGTTGCCCGACAAGGCGCAACTCAATGCTTATACTACCCGGCTCAAAACCTTAAGAGGGTTGCCTGCAGTGGCGAAAAACATACTGGAACAAATTCCCGCCGCGGCCCATCCTATGGATGTGTTGCGCACCTATACATCGGTGTTAGGTACCGTCTCTCCCGAAAAAGAAGCTCACAATGCTGCGGGAGCAAAAGATATAGCCGACAAATTACTAGCCTCTTTCAGTTCCGCGTTATTATACTGGTATCATTTTTCGCATAACGGTCGCCGTATAGAAGTGGAAACGGATGATGAAAGCATCGGAGGGCACTTTCTGCACCTGATGCACGGGAAAAAAGCGCCCGCTTCCTGGGAAAAGGCCATGCAGGTATCCCTTAATTTATATGCCGAGCATGAGTTCAATGCCTCTACTTTTACAGCGCGCGTTATTGCCGGAACCGGTTCGGATATGTACTCGGCCATAACCGGCGCTATTGGCGCTCTCAGAGGCCCTAAACACGGCGGTGCCAATGAAGTAGCATACGATATTCAAAGCAGGTACGCGTCGCCGGAAGAAGCGGAAGCTGATATTAAAGCGAGGCTGGAAAAGAAAGAAGTGATCATAGGGTTCGGACATCCGGTATATACCGTATCCGACCCGCGGAATAAAGTAATAAAAGAAGTGGCTAAAAAACTTTCTGCAGAAGCAGGTGATATGCTATTGTACAATATTGCAGAGCGCCTGGAAACGCTGATGTGGAATGAAAAGAAAATGTTCCCCAACCTCGACTGGTTTTCTGCTGTATCTTATCACCTGATGGGTGTTCCTACTTTATTCTTTACACCATTGTTCGTGGTATCAAGAGTAACGGGCTGGAGCGCGCATGTAATGGAACAAAGGCAGGACGGCAAGATCATCCGCCCCAGCGCCAACTATACCGGCCCGGAAAACAGGAAGTTTGTGCCGATAGAGAAAAGAAAGATTTGAGATTTAAAATTTGAGATTTGAGATCTTATCGGGATAACAAATCTTCAGTATTTCATTTTTTTATTCCAGTCTTTTCGAGATTAAAAAGCCCAGATGTCATAAAACACCTTGCAACAGCATCAATCATTTCAAATTTTAAATATCAAATATCAAATCATGTCTTCTTTTATTTCCAACGCCCGCCCTCCTGTAGATAAAGTAATAGCCGATATAGCCGATTATACATTAAACTATGAAATAAAAAGTGATCTGGCGTGGAGCACTGCCCATTATTGTTTACTGGATACGTTGGGTTGTGGTTTGGAAGCCCTCACCTACCCTGCCTGTACCAAATTATTAGGTCCCATAGTACCCGGTACAATAGTGCCCAACGGAGCCAAAGTACCCGGCACCCCTTACCAGTTAGATCCCGTACAGGCTGCATTTAACATCGGCGCCATCATTCGCTGGCTTGATTTTAACGATACCTGGCTGGCAGCGGAGTGGGGACATCCGTCTGATAACCTGGGCGGTATACTGGCTACAGCCGATTGGCTGAGCAGAACAGCAGTGGCTAACGGGAAAGTCCCTCTTACCATGAAAGCCGTATTAGACGCCATGATCCGCGCGCATGAAATACAGGGAGTAATGGCATTGGAAAATTCGTTTAACCGGGTAGGCCTGGATCATGTGCTACTGGTAAAACTCGCGTCTACCGCAGTGGCAGGCAGGTTATTGGGCTTATCAAGAGATGAATTGATCAACGCCATATCATTGGCATTTGTAGATGGTCATTCTCTTAGAACCTATCGTCATTCTCCCAATACCGGCAGCCGAAAATCATGGGCTGCGGGAGATGCCACATCCAGGGCCGTACGCCTGGCTTTGATAGCTAAAACCGGCGAAATGGGTTATCCTTCTGTGCTGACTGCCAAAACCTGGGGATTTTACGACGTATTGTTTAAGGGTAATGAATTCAAATTTCAACGCCCATACGGCTCATATGTAATGGAAAACGTATTGTTCAAAATATCGTTTCCCGCGGAATTTCACTCGCAAACAGCAGTGGAAGCTGCTATGACATTGCATCATCAATTGAAGTTGCTGGGCAAAACACCAAACGATATCAAAAAGCTGAGCATCCGCACCCATGAAGCGGCCATCAGGATCATTGATAAAAAAGGACCTTTGCACAATCCCGCCGACCGCGATCATTGCATACAATATATGATAGCGGTGCCATTGATCTTTGGAAGATTGACCGCAGCCGATTATGAAGACAATGTGGCATCCGATCCGCGCATTGATGTGTTACGCGATAAGATGGTTACGCACGAAGATGTGCAATTCACAAAAGACTATCATGACCCTGAAAAAAGATCTATCGCCAACGCGCTTACCCTGGAATTGAATGACGGCACCATATTAGAGGAAGTGGTGGTTGAATATCCTATTGGTCATAAACGCCGCAGGGAAGAAGGCATACCCGTGCTGATTGAAAAATACAAAACCAATCTTGCCCGTATATTTGCTTCCAGGCAACAAAAAACAATATCAAACGCATCACTGAATTTTGAAACTTTAGTGCAGCTCCCCGTAAATGAATTTGTGGATATGATGGTGGTGTGAATGGGCAGGCGGCTTGGGGCTGTGAGCAGTGGGCTATTGCTGATTTTTGATTTGATATTTGCGGTTTTTAGTTTATCGTTTGTGGTTGAACCAAGCTACAAACTATAAACCTGAAACCTGCAACCGCTAAATCCCGTACAGCCGTTTCACTTCCTGTACAAAACCTTCAATTTCCGCGTCTTCGTTCTGGGCATCGTAGGTTTGTTTTAAGCTGCTCCCAAAAATCCAGGCTACACTCTGCCAGAAGCCGGCGGAAAAGTTTCCTTTATACTCGTGTATGATATTATAACAGGTATTGCCCGTTTCCCGGGTGATCAGCTTCATCAGCACTTTACCCTGGTAAACAGACAGGTCGGTAAGGGGCTTGGTAAATTCTTTCCGCAGGTCTTTTTCCCTGCTTTTAATGTATTCCTTACGTTTTTGTTTGTCGGGTATATTATTGAGATGCGCCTGTATATCGTTAAATACCACTCCCGCACGTTTGGCATACGGATAAGTAACATATACCGCGTTGCGTAAACGCGTCCATTCCTTTAAAGCCTTGCGCTGCGCCTTTGTAAGCTCAAGGTATATATATACGGGGGAAAGCTCTTTGTAGGACATGGTATCGCCATTATACACAATGGCCGGTACCACGATAGTATCGTTAACGCCATGCCGGGTTTGAGTATGCGCCTTTAAAAAGAAAAATAAACCACAGAGTACGGCAAATAGAGTTTTATAATATGCAGTTTTTCCGAAACTCATTCCTGTTTGCAATATTAACGCAAATCCTTCTCTTTTAATACGCAATAGACAACAGGAGCAGCCCTGCCGCTGCTGCTGCCCTCACAATTTTAACTGCCTTATATCAATTTTTTGTAAACCGGTGCCACATGCTGAGCAAAAATCCAAACGTAGTAACCAGCACGCCTATCCAAAGAATATTAATAAAAGGGAACTGGAATGCCTTCAGGGTAATATATTTCATTACCCCTTTCGACTCTTTTACCCCCAATTCAACCCCTTTTTCGGTTTTATCTACCTGTAAAACAATACTTTCCGCTATAATAGTATCTCTTTTGGGAATCCCCATATTGTCCTTGGCAAACAAAGCAGGTTGTGCCTTATACGACATACCATCGTTGGCATATATAGTTACATCGGCCAGCCAGGCGCTGTCAACAAGCGGAAGGTCTTTATTGGTATTTTTATTGGCTTCTATTATCTGGTCTACAACAATATACCCCGATGAATAAAAGATGGTGTCGCCGGCGCTGACAGGTTTATTCTTAAAACGCGCGGTATCCTTGCTGCTTTCCGGGTCGGGCATTGAAGTAACAAACGTAAAAATGTCTTTATGCCAGTAATGGCGGGAGTCGGGATTAGCCGATAGCTGGGTTCTTCCCCCCTCTCCCTTCACCAAAAACGCATCAGGATATAAGTTGAACTCTTCCAGTACTTTACCTGTGGCAGAATCTTTATGCAGGTAATTTACCCTGAAATAGAGCTTTTCATCTTCCGGGTGAGTAGAATCTGCCTGGTAAGTAACTAAATATTTACCCATTGGCGTGGGAACTCCCTGTATCAGGGTGATGTTTTCCAGTCCGCTGTCGGCTCTTCCCTTTGGATCTGTAAGTCCGGGTATTACAATACCGGTGCGGTTAATAGAAATCACCTCCCTTTTAGAGGAAGAAATAAGAATACCCAGCAACACCAGCCCAAAACCCACATGCGCAATAGAGCCGCCTGCAGACCTGAATTTTCCTTTTAAGCCTATCCATATATAAGCTGTATTGGCAACTATTGTGTATACAGACGCGAAAATGGCCAAATGAATAGCGCCCAGGTATCCCAGTCCGTAGTTTTTATAATTGATCCCTCCAAAAATGCTGATCAGCAATGATATGATCAAAGCAATGATGGTTGGTGTGATGATCTTCTTCACCCAAAAAGACCTGGGTGTGTTCTTATACCGCAAAAACTGGATAACAGCCGTAAGCAGACCCAGCACTACCGCTATCAGGATCATTACTCGGTTATACACGTATTCAGGATCTTCACCAATTGCTTTTTGAGTACCGAAAATTTTGTTGATAAGCGGTAGTGATGTATAAAATGTAATATATACCGAAGAGATAACAAATACCAGCGCGCCCACAAACATCCAGAATTCCCTTGAAGAAATTTCCTCTTCCTTTTTGAGTACCGGTATGTGTTTACTGTTTTTGAAATACAGTACAAAAAATAAAAGAGAAAATACGGACATTAATACAATAAAGTGCCAGAACAATGAATTACCCTCGCCCGTAAATGAATGTACGGAAGTATCGCCCAATACGCCGGTACGGGTTAAAAAAGTAGAATATATAAGGCTTAAAAAAGACAGGAATATAAACCAGTACACAGATTTGGAAGAATGTCCTGTAGACTTGTTCAGCAGCATAATATGTACAGCCGCCACAATGATCAGCCACGGAACCAGCGAGGCGTTTTCTACCGGATCCCAGGCCCAGTAACCGCCAAATGTTAACGATTCATAAGCCCATGCCGCACCCATCATAATGCCAATGCCCAAAAAGGCGGCATTGAACAACGCCCATGGCAAAGCCGGCTTTATCCATTCCTGATATCTTTTTGTCCACAACCCCGCAATGGCAAAAGCAAGCGGCAGGGTGCTGGACGCAAAACCTATAAATACGATGGGAGGATGGAGCACCATCCAGTAATTCTGCAAAAGAATATTCAACCCGTTCCCGTCGGCAAAAGCACGTGTTTGCAGGTAGTTGGGGTTGCTGAAGATCGGCCACTCCGCATGTTCATTGCGCATCAGCATAAAAGGAGTGCTGCCTACCTTAACGTTAAAAAAGTATATACCCAGCAAAAAGGTTGACATGAACACCTGTGCAAGCGAAAGCACCGTCATTACAGGCGCCTCCCAGGTTTTGGCGGTTCTTATTACAACCAGCCCCATAATGCAATGCCAGAAGTTCCAGAGCATAAAGCTCCCCTCCTGCCCTTCCCAAAAGCAACTGATCAGGTATTTTACAGGCAGGCTGCGCTTTGAATGCTGGTAAGCGTATTTGTATTCGAAATAATGATTGTAAATAATAATATATAGCGTAACCAATATGCTCACTACCGCTATGGTTTCGATAATAAAAGCAGTACGGGCCAGTTTCTTCCAGGCAATATGCTCTTCGGCTATTGCGGCTTTTTGTGTGGCTTTAAAATACGCGAATGTGGCAATAATAGAAGCTACAAACGATAATACCGCGGCAAAATGGCCTAATTGGCCAATCAATAAATGTTCTCCCTGATACTCCATTGAAATTAGTTCTGCATTTTATTTTCGAAGTCCCTTTTCTGATGCTCCGGGTCGTCTTTGTATTTGGAAGGACATTTCAGCAAAATTTCTTTGCATTCAAATACATCTCCGTTCATTTTTCCTTTTAAAACTATACGCTCGCTCATTTCCAGTTCTGGCGGCTTGGTGCTGTGATAAATTACTTTGGTTTGTCCTCCCAAAGAATCAACCGCGTAAAAAGCCAGGAAATTAGGATCTGTTACAGGATCATATTCAACGTTTTTTGAACGGTCGAGTTTTGCTATGAGATGTATGAATTTTCCCTGTTTTTGTTTAGCGGAAGCGATCGTATCGTAAGTAGTAAGGTCTTTAGACATGGTAACCAGCATATATGCAATTGCCGCGGCTATCAGTACAAGCGTTACAATGTGAATTTTTTTCATGTTCCGTGGATGAACTTTCGCAAAATTAGCTCAAAAAGCGAAGCATTGTATCATTGTTTTTATCCAAATGCATGACTTTCATCAGTTAAATTGCCCGCAACAGCAGTAAAAAACAGATTTTAACGTTTATTAAACTTTCCGGGCTAATGTGTTGCATGTTACAGGTTTCAGGAGATTTATTGTTTGTAGTTTATGGTTTATTAGTGTAGGCACAAACCTGAAACCTGTAACCCTCTTTTTTTACACCGCTGCAACTTTATTTTGTTCTGTTGCGTTTATCCATCGGCGTATGTTGCAGGCATTTAAAAAACGCCTTAACTTGCACCGCTTTTGAAAGAAGCAATATCATGGATATTTCTACATTCGATCCCAATGGTTCGGGCAATCCCGAGTATAACATCTTCGGGCTACCCTTCTCCGAAAACGACGCGAGGCTGGTTATTTTGCCTGTTCCCTGGGAGGTAACCGTAAGCTACCTGGCAGGCACCGCCAGGGCGCCCGAACGTATACAAAAAGCAAGCCTGCATGTGGATATTATGGATGCCGACATAAACGACGGCTGGAAACAGGGGTTTTATCTCAGGGAGCCCGATAAAAAAATACTGGCTAAAAGCGATTATCTCCGCAAAGAATCCGAACTGTTCATAGATTATATTTCCCGTGGGCAGGAAATCAGCGAGAACAGGTTCATGTGTAAAACACTGAAAGAGGTAAATGAAGGCAGCGCTTTCCTGAATAACTGGGTATATGATCAAACAAGAGAATTACTGAACCAGGGAAAGCTGGTAGGCTTACTGGGAGGCGATCATAGTATTCCTCTGGGGTTTTATAAAGCTATTGCCGAAAAATATCCTGAATATGGAATATTGCAGGTGGACGCACATTGCGATTTACGTCAATCGTACATGCAGTTTACTTATTCGCATGCCTCCATCATGTTTAACGCATTGTCTGAAATTCCTCAAATTAAAAAGCTGGTGCAGGTAGGGGTAAGAGATTATTGCCAGAGTGAAAGACAGTATATAGAGAACAGCAACCGGCGCGTGGTAACGTTTTTCGATAAAAAAATCAAAGAACGCCTGTATGAAGGAGAAACCTGGAAAGAAATAGCTGCAGAAATAATTGAAAACCTGCCTCAGCATGTATATATCAGCTTTGATATTGACGGGTTGAACAGAACCTTATGCCCTCATACCGGCATGCCGGTTCCGGGAGGCTTTGAAGCAGAACAATTGTTTTACCTGTTCCGTAAGATACTGGAGAGCAAGCGAAAGATCATTGGATTCGATTTATGCGAAACCGGTGTAAGCAGCAACGAATGGGACGAGAATGTAGGAGCCCGTGTGCTGTTTAAATTATGTAACCTAATGGTAGCCAACGATGCCGGGACGCTCTAATAAACAACAGGCGCTGTTCCAGTATGTGCTGATCGTAAGAAAAGAGAAGCCAGGCAATATTGATTATATCAGCCTGTTGCTATGCTTTACCTGCTGGATATTTTTTGTTTTTTTCGGCGTGCTCACACACCGCACCGGTTCCGCCTTTTTCTGGCTTTCATTTTTTATTCCTGTGGCGCTGTTCCGCAACTGGTGGATCAAGCGAAAGCGCAATCCTTATATTACCTACAAGCATCCTCTTTTGGTTACAGGGATCGTATGGCTTTTTGTTCCCGGTATGAGATGGATATTTATTTTATTTGTACTATTTGTGCTGTTTGATCACCAGGCAAGACAACACCTCGAAATTGGCGTATCGGACGACCAGGTAGTCATCAATACTTTTTTCAGAAAGCGGTTTCAATGGAATGAGCTGTCGAATGTGGTGCTGAAAGATAACCTGCTTACGCTTGATTTTAAAAACAACAAAATATTACAGCGCGAAATTGACCCGCACTTAAGCGAAGCGGATGAAGAAGATTTTAACGAATTCTGCGCGGAGCAGGTTTTAATGAATGAGAAATTTGAAATTTGAAATTAAAATCCGGTATCTGATATCGGTTATTTCACAATGTTTAAGAGTAAGGTAAGGTACAAAAAAAGGTGATCTAATTTCAAATCAGCATCCTTTGTTTCATTGCTTCGTATAAAATGATCCCGGCTGCAACGGAAACATTATACGAATCAAAATCGCCTGCAATAGGAATGGTAAAATGATCATCCGCCGCTTTGCTGAGAAAATGCTGTATCCCTTTTTCTTCGTTGCCCATAATAATACAAACAGGCTGCGTAAAATCCGCTTCATATACTTTAGTGGCGGTCTTCATTTCGGCACAAGCCACTCTTATACCATTCAGATGTAATGTATCTACCGCATGCGCAAGACTGTTTACACGGGAAATATAGATTTTTTCAAGGGCGCCTGCCGACGATTTAAGCGCTTCTTCATTTAATGCGCCCACCCCCTTATCGGGAATAATGATACATTGAGCTCCGCTGCAAACTCCTGTCCGGGCAATAGCCCCGATATTGCGCACATCGGTTACGCCATCCAGCATAATAAAAAGAGGCGTTGCGCCGCTGCTTACTACATGATCAATTACCTGCTGCAGGTCAATATACTGAACCATGGCGGCGATGGCTACTATTCCCTGGTGATTGGCCCTGGTAAAGCCATTCAGCTTTTCTACCGGCACCATTTGCACCGGCACATTTTTTTCGCGCGCCAGTTGCCTGATCGTTTGCACATTTTCGCCGTTAATGTTTTTGAACATAAATATCTTATCAATGGCCCTGCCACTCTCCAATGCCTCAATCAATGGCTGCCTTCCTATAATCAACGACGATTTTTTCACTGCTATTTAAATTAAACAAGATGATTTTTTAAAAGGTATTCCAGCTTCAGAATGGCAGCTACAGATATAGAATCTGTTATGTTACCGCGCAAAACCATTTGAAAAGCATCTTCAAATTTTATTTTTTTGATCACAAGCTGCTCTGTTTCTTCCGGCTGCGCCGCATGCTGCGATAATCCGCGTGCAAGATAGGCAACACCGGTTTCATTGGTAACAGAATTCGAAAGGTGAATATCCAGTATCTTGTCCCACTGCCGGGCTTTTAAGCCGGTTTCTTCCAGCAGTTCACGCTGCGCGGATAGCAGCGGATCTACTCCCTGCGCTCCTCCCCCTTCCGGAATTTCCCAGCTATAGGCATTGATGGGAAACCTGTACTGACCAACCAGCCAGGTATATCCTTCTTCATCCAGGGGCAGCACTCCTATCGCTATATTCTTAAAAGATACTTTTCCATAAATTCCCCTGCCACCCGACGGGTTGATGACATCGTATTCCGTTACGGATATCCAGGGATTATCATATACATTTTTTTGACCCGTTATTTTCCATGGATTAAAATCTTCCTGCATACCTGTTTATTTGGCTCTGTATATTAATGCAAAACCCGCAGGTTGTATTTCACTGCGGGTTTATTGATATGTTTTTACATTCGTATTACTTTATTCCAAACGCTTTTTTTACATCCTTCACCTTGTCCAGCTTCTCCCATGTAAATAATTCAACTTTTACCGTTTTGGTTTTACCGTCGGGAGAAGTAAAGGTCTTGGTAACGGTCTCCGGCTTACGTCCCATATGGCCGTATGCAGCTGTTTCCGAGTATATAGGACTGCGCAGCTTCAATCTTTTTTCAATGAAATAGGGACGCATATCGAAAATATCTTCCACTATTTTCCCTATTTGTCCGTCGGTAAGATTCACTTTAGCAGTACCAAAAGTATTTACATTAATGCTGGTGGGCCTGGCAACGCCAATGGCATACGATACCTGTACCAGCACTTCTTTTGCTACTCCCGCAGCTACCAGGTTTTTGGCAATATGCCGTGTAGCATAAGCGGCAGAGCGGTCAACCTTTGAAGGGTCTTTACCACTAAAAGCACCGCCGCCATGAGCACCCTTGCCTCCGTAGGTATCAACAATGATCTTACGACCTGTTAAACCTGTATCGCCATGTGGTCCGCCAATTACAAACTTGCCGGTAGGGTTGATGTGATATTTAATGTCTTTATTAAAAAGCTTTGCGTATTTCTTATACTTAGCCTTTACACGCGGAATGAGGATGTTGATAATATCGCTTTTGATCTTTTCCAGCATTCTGCCCTCTTTATCAAAATCATCGTGCTGGGTAGATACAACGATCGCATCTATACGAACAGGATTGTTGTTATCATCATACTCCAGTGTTACCTGGCTTTTCGCGTCGGGGCGCAGGTATTTTATTTGTTTGTTTTCCCTTCTCAGCGCCGAAAGCTCGATCAGTATTTTATGAGCAAGATCCAGTGCCAGCGGCATATAATCATCTGTTTCATCGGTTGCATACCCGAACATCATTCCCTGGTCGCCGGCGCCCTGCTCTTCCTTTTTCTTACGGTCAACCCCCTGGTTGATATCGGCCGATTGCTCATGAATAGCGGATAACACGCCGCAGGAATGCGCTTCAAACATGTATTCGCTTTTGGTATACCCTATTTTGCGGATAACGCCCCTGGCTATCTCCTGTACATCCAGGTACGCCCTCGACTTTACTTCTCCCGCAAGTACTACCTGCCCGGTTGTTACAAGCGTTTCGCATGCTACTTTACTGTCAGGGTCAAAAGCTAAAAAATGATCTATCAGGGCATCAGATATCTGGTCGGCTACTTTATCCGGGTGTCCCTCAGACACACTTTCCGAAGTAAACAAATAAGGCATTGAAGATTATTTAATAAGTTTAGTACAGTTTTATTCAGCTCCTTATAAAAGAAGTGCGGCAAAGATAAGAGGACTGGTTAAATTTTTGAATAAATTATGCGCAGTACCATCGCTTTAGGCTTTAAAGCCGGATCACCTCCTCCATTAAGCACAACCCGTCCTTTTGCAACATTTGGATTTACACCAATAGATTGCAGGCTATATGGAACATCTCCATATTCCTTGGGATATACATAATAGTTCATGGCTGATTTAGGCGCATACAGGCGAAATGAAAAGCTGGTGTCGCTAGTGGTTACCAGGTTTTGAACATAGCGGGTAATATTAAAGAAATACTTATCATTCTTAATAAATCCGCCAAAGGTTTGGTAATCGTATGAAGCCGTATTTGTGTTATAAACAAAATCATCGCGTATGGAAAGCGGGCGGTTGCCGTTCGCGCTGTCTATCAGATCAAGGTAAAGTAAATCGGGACCTGAATAAATATCATTTCCGGGCACATCGCTTCGGTACATGGCAAGCTCAGCTCTGTGCACAAGCCTGTTATCCAGGTTTTTTAACCCCGGAACTGTTAAGATGGCGTAGGAACCCGGCGCTGACTGAATATACAAGTTGTCGGGATCGGCAACAGGGGTAGACAGGCTCAGATTGGCATAGTCGTGACCGGGAGTGCGGTTTATTATATTAGCACTTACAGAATACGTTTTACCGCCAAGCGTAAGCACTTTTGCAAAAACAAAATCGGTAGTCAGTGTATCAATTACACCGTTGTTTTTTACCCTGAAGTAAAAAGTAAGCTTTGTATTTTCATTATCGAGGCTGTAATAAGTAATTGCCGACTTTGAGGGCGACGCTTCATCTACCTTAACAGCAATGCCATTGAATACTTTTTGAAAAGCAGAATCACGCCTCACCGACGGGTAAACGGAGCCGGTATCATAGGCGGCAAAACGTAAACCCAAAGCCGGATCTATCGGTATCCTCAATACGTTCGAAACGGTTTGGGTATCCCGTTTCACCACTATGGTTTTTGCATCATCAATTGTATTAAGCGTAACCAAACCACTTCCTATAGGAGTGCCGGTAGTAAGAAAATCAGGCCGCACAACCACCCTGTTAAAGGTATCCAGGAACTGCGGATCGCTTATTTCGTATACTGTAAATCTCTGAACCGAGTTGCTGTCTCCAAAAACAGCGCCTGTGTAGGATAAATTCAGGAAAGCCGAATCTATGCCTACTATGCTGTCTATTGAAATAAAAGGATTTTTACTGGTAGAGTTGGGTACCAGGGACATATATATCCCGGCGTCGGTACTTCCAAACTCGGGGTCATCTTCTATAAGCCCCAACGCATGATTTTCGTAATAAGGCATGCGGGTAGAGTCGTCAAACAAATAGTTGGCGGTATATACTCTTAAAACAGTATCAAAAGTGTGTACGTTATCTATTGCTGGTAAAAGGTCGGTACCAATGTCGGTAGGTGTGATTTTTGTACAACGCACATTGAAAATAACAGCCAGTATAACGATTCCGGTTGCATACAGCAAAGACTTCAACTTCACCTGTTGTAAATTTTAATAGAGGGTTATTATAAGGTACAGTTACAGAAAAGTAAGGAGCTGCCGCCCGCCACATCATTCAGTATCACTCCACTCACTACTTCTCCGCAAGGTCGCTATACAATTGTAAATAGTCTGTTAAATCTGAATCCGCTTTAAAAGGAAGCACCTTTTTGCCTTTTACTTTAGAAAATTCGTCAGACAGTTTCTTTTCTACTTTTGCCGCCCCAAAAGTAATGGCGTCGGCATAAGTAGCCCCTCCGCGAAACATAGCTGTGTTATTATTGTCTTTAAAAGGCTCCATATCTTTTTCCTTGATAGAAGTATGAATAACGGCCTTCTTTACAAAGTCAGCCCCGATTTTTTCCTTAAAGGTATTTTGGCCTATAGTAAATACCACCTTACTGTTACCAAACACCGGGTCTTTTTTATAGGCGGTTTTCAGGTAAAGAGGTATCAGCCCGGTCATCCACCCGCTGCAATGAATAATATCCGGCGGCCATCCGAACTTCTTAACTGTTTCCAGCGCGCCTTTGCAGTAAAATATGGTGCGGAGCCAGTTATCATCAAACCAGTTTTCCTGCTCGTCGGCAAAAACGAATTTCCGTTTAAACAAATCTTCGTTTTCAAGAAAATACACCTGCAGCCTTGCATTAGGCAATGAAGCTACCTTTATTTGTAAAGGAAAATCTTCATTATCTACAGAAACGTTGATGCCTGATAATCTTACCACTTCATGTAGCCTGTGTCTTCTTTCATTAATAACACCAAAACGGGGCATAATACAACGAACCTCAAAACCACTATCGTTCGATTTTATTGCCAGCCTGTTCACAATTTCCGAGAATTCAGTTAGCTCGAGATACGGCGACATTTCATTGGCAATAAATAGAATTCGTTTTTTTGTAGACATTTCCGTTTTTGTTAAGTTAGTATTAAGGAAAAGTATAAGGTGCGCAAAGGTAAGATTTTTTGACGAACCTGAGCCCTAAACCATTGTATTTACTACTTTTAATGCCAATATGTTCATTATTAAACTGGCAAAAGATGTTCACCAATACCTGCAAAACCGGCGGTTGCAGGGGCATATGGTTGGCTTTGTTCCTACAATGGGCGCGCTTCACAATGGGCACCTGTCGCTTATAGAAGCTTCAAGGAAAGCTAACGGTATTACAGTATGCAGCATATTTGTAAACCCCACGCAATTCAATGATTCCGAGGATTTTCAGAAATATCCGGTAACGTTGGAAAACGACATCTGCCAGCTTGAAAAAGCCGGTTGCGATGTGCTTTTTTTACCATCGGTAAACGAAATATATCCCCGGGGACCGGAAAGAAAAAACCTTTCCTATGACCTGGGATACCTGGAAACAGTGCTGGAAGGACAATACAGGCCCGGGCACTTCCAGGGAGTATGCCAGGTTATGGACAGGCTGATGCATATTGTTGAGCCTCATAATTTATACCTGGGACAAAAAGATTACCAGCAGTGCATGGTAATTAAAAAACTCCTTTTGCTCATTGGTTCACATGCGCATATTAATATATGCCCCACCTTTCGCCAGCCGGACGGGCTGGCCATGAGCAGCAGGAATATGAGATTGAACGAAGAAGAAAGAAAGCTGGCAACGGGGTTATACGAGTGCCTTACATTTATAAGCAAAAATATACAGCCTGGCCCGTTGAATGCTGTACTAAAAGACGCGCGTACCGTATTAGAAAGCAAAAAGCTGTTGCCTGATTATATTGAAATAGCAGATGCCGGTACCCTCAGGCTCCTGGATAACTGGGACGGACAAACTAAGATAGTTGCGCTTATTGCGGCTTTTATGGGCAAAATACGCCTGATAGATAATATGGTTTTGCCCGCTTAATTTTGCAGGTTATGAACATTGAAATACTGAAATCGAAGATACACAGGGCCGTTATTACAGAAGCGAACCTGCATTACGTAGGCAGCCTTACGCTGGACGCTGATTTAATGAATGCGGCCAACCTGATAGAAAATGAAAAAATACAGGTTGTAAATGTGAACAATGGCTCGCGCATTGAAACATATCTTATCAGGGGGCGCGCCGGCTCGGGCGTATGTTGCCTGAACGGCCCGGCGGCCAGGCAGGGCGCGGTAGGCGATACCATTATTATCATTTCGTACGCCACTATGGATTTTGAGGAAGCCAAAGCTTTTAAACCCCGGATCATATTTCCAAAAGAAGGGAACCGGTTATAAATGCTCATCTTCTGCATATGACGAGAAAAAAACTGTTAAATACCCTGCAATATGCTTTTTTCCTGGGGCTTGGAATATTTTTATTGTGGCTGAGCGCCAGCAGCCTTTCGTCCGAAAACAGGCAACAATTAATAAGCTCTTTAAAAGCTGCGAATTACCTGCTTGTTATATTTCCTATGCTTATACTGTTGCTGGCACATTATATCCGTGCGTTAAGATGGAAAATACTGATTCAGCCGTTGGGTTATACTCCCTCCTCCGCCAATTCCTTTTTTGCCACTATGCTGGGCTATTTTTTTAACATGCTTGTTCCCCGCCTGGGTGAAGTGATGAAATGTACCATGCTGGCCAAATATGAAAAGATTCCTGCTGATAAGCTGATAGGCACAATGGTAACCGAACGTATTGTTGACGCGCTGTGCCTGCTGATAGTATTTGCTATCACCATTGTTACCCAATTTGATATTATAAGTGGTTACGCTTCCTCAAAGCTTAGTATTTTGCTGTATGATGCCGATGGCAATATAAAGCTCTTCAGGATTGCGCTTATACTGCTGGTATCGGGCGCCCTGGTTTTACTGCTTGCCCGGGTATTGAAAAGAAACGCTTCCTCCCCTGCCGTAAAAAAGATCACCGCTGTGCTTAAAGGCATCTGGGCCGGTATAACCAGCATCCTCCATCTTAAAAACAAATGGCTTTTTATTATACAATCCATATTGATATGGATACTGTATATTCTTAGTGTAAAAGCCGGGTTTTATACCATGAAAGAAGTAAGCCAGCTTGATATCGGGGCAGGACTTTCCATTATAAGCCTCGGCAGCGTGGCAATGATAGCAACGCCCGGCGGAATAGGCGCCTATCAATATTTTATACAGGAGCTTTTGCCACTGTACGGAATAGCTAAAGGCCCTGCATTAGGTTTTGGATGGATTTTATGGCTGGCTCAAACCTGCATTGCCATAGTAGGAGGATTAATATGCCTAATTTTGCTACCAATAGTAAACCGGAATAAATATGAAATATCCAGGGCTGATCAAAAATAAAGTATTAACGCAGGATGGCATAAAGCACCAGGTAAAACGCTGGAGACTGCTTGGGAAAAAAATAGTATTCACCAACGGCTGCTTTGATATACTGCACGAAGGACATATTGAGATCCTTTCGCAGGCCGCCCTGTCGGGGGATATTTTAATAGTAGGCGTAAATACCGATGCTTCCGTTAAAAGGTTAAAGGGGCAATCCCGCCCCGTTAATAACCAGTCTTTCCGGGCAATGATGCTTGCCTCGCTTACCATTATAGACGCTGTTGTTTTATTTGATGAGGATACCCCCCTGGAGCTTATCAGGGAAATAGAACCCGATGTGCTGCTAAAAGGAGGCGATTATGAGCAAAACCAGATCGTTGGTGCAGAAGATGTGGTAAAAGCCGGAGGTGAAGTAAAGATAGTGCCGCTGGTAAAAGGGTTTTCTACCTCCTCGCTCATACAAAAAATACAGGAGCTTTAACTTTTCATTCTTCTTCTCTTACCGCATATTGAGTTATTCAAAAACTTAATATTGGGTTCTGCACGCGTTATTTATTTTTACAAATAACACAATAAACTATGGTACGAGGGAAGAAGAAAATGATTACACGCGATATCAGTTGGCTGGCATTTAATGCGCGGGTATTGCAGGAAGCCGCCGACGATACGGTACCGTTAAAAGAAAGGATCAAATTTTTAGGCATTTTTTCCAATAACCTCGACGAGTTTTTCAGGATAAGGGTTGCCGCGCTCAAGCGAATGCTGGAGCTCGGCAAAAAAGCGCGGATGCATCTTGAACAGGAGCCTCAAAAAATCCTCGATCAGATCCAATCCGTTGTACTGGAACAGCAAAATGAGTTCGACAGGGTATGGAAAAACATTTTCGGTGAATTAAAAAAACAAAACATCCATCTTATTACCGAAAAACAGCTAAGCAGGGATCAGCAAAAATTTGTACGTACTTTTTTTGATGAAGAAGTTGCCTCCTCGGTTATTCCGCTGATGATCGAAAGCATTGAACATTTTCCCTACCTGCGCGAAAAAGCTATTTTACTGGCAGTGGTTATGTCAAAAAAAGATTCGGCCTATAAAAAGAAATATGCGCTGATAGAAGTACCTACCCGCCTGATGTCGCGGTTTGTAATATTACCTTCGCAAAACGGACACCATTATATTATCTTACTGGAAGATGTGATCCGCTTTTGCCTGCCACAAATATTTTCGTTTTTAGGCTACGACAAATACAGCGCGCACGTAATTAAGGTAACGCGCGACGCCGAATTTGACCTGGATACAGACTTAAGCATTCCCTATACACAAAAAATTGCCAAGGGAATAAAAACGCGGAAAAAGGGAAAGCCTGTTCGTTTTTTGTATGATAAACAAATTGATGCAGGCATTCTGGAATACCTGATCAAGCGGTTACATTTAAAACGGAAAGACGCTATCATTCCCGGGGGACGTATCCATAACTTCAGGCATTTTATGGAGTTCCCGGATTCTGTATTTGCCCAAAAAAGCGTGAGGCGAAAGCCCCTTGTACACCCTGCGCTTAAACAGAGCAGCAGAGTTACCGAAGTCATTCTTGAAAAAGACATCATGCTACATTTCCCTTACCAGTCGTTCAATCCTGTAATATCGCTCTTGCGCGAAGCAGCCATGGACCCTGATGTAATGGAAATAAAAATAACCGCTTACCGGCTTGCATCGGCTTCTAAAATCATAAACGCGCTGATCAATGCAAAGAGAAACGGCAAAAAGGTAATTGTAATGCTTGAATTAAGGGCGCGGTTTGATGAAGAAGCCAACCTGAAATGGAAAGAGCGACTGGAAGATGAAGGCATTATAGTATTAACGGGCGTTCCGAACATGAAAATTCATGCAAAAATTTGCGTGATCAGGAAAAAAATAGACAATAAGGCTATACAGTATGGTTTTATAAGCACCGGCAATTTAAACGAAAAAACAGCCACCCTATACGGAGATCATTGCCTGTTAACGAGCAATCCCCGTATTATGACGGACATTAACCGGGTTTTTAATTACCTGCTGCAGCCCAAAACCGGCGCTCATTTTTTAAAAGCCTGTCAAACATTGCTGATAAGCCCGGTATATATGCGCAAAAAGCTCCTTGCGCTGATCAACCAGGAAATAAAAAATGCCAGAAGCGGTAAGCCTGCCGGTATAGTATTAAAGCTGAATTCATTGTCCGATGAAACTTTCATCAACAAATTATACGAAGCGGCGCTGGCGGGTGTTGATATAAAAATGATCGTAAGAGGAATTTTTTGCATGTATACCGAAAACAGGAAGTTCAAAAAAGAAGTGCGGGCCATCAGTATTATAGACGGGTACCTGGAGCATGCCAGGGTGCTGGTTTTTCAAAGCGGCGGAAAAGAAAAGGTATTTATATCCTCGGCCGACTTAATGATCAGGAACCTGGATCATCGCCTGGAAGCAGCAGTACAGGTTACCGATCCTGCTATTTGCAAAGAATTAAAAGATATCCTTCAGATACAACTGAAAGACAATGTAAAAGCCAGGATACTGGACAATGAATTAAGTAATACGTATATAAAAACAAAAGGCAAAAAAATACGATCCCAGGTAGAAACATACCAGTACCTGCAACACAAGGCACATGCGGAGCCGGCTCAAAAAACCACTAAAGCGGTGCCGGAATAGTTTTTTTGGCGACTGTCAATGATTTATTTAATAATATTGAGCCTTCAATCATTTATTTACTCAAAAATCAATCATTGAGATTAGCCGCTATTGACATAGGAAGTAATGCAGCCCGTCTTCTAATCAGTGAGGTCAGGATCAATAATGAAGGAACCCCCTATTTTAATAAGCTCAATCTTGTAAGGGTTCCGCTGAGGCTGGGATTTGATGTGTTTGAAACGAATGAAATTTCAACAACAAGGATCAACATGATCCTTGAAACAATGAAAGCATACAAACACCTGGTGAACGCGTATGGGGTAACCTATATAAAGGCCTGTGCCACATCTGCCATGCGCGACGCACGAAACGCCCCGGATATCATCCGCCGGGTAAAAATGGAAACAGGTATAACCATTGAGATCATTTCCGGAGAAGCCGAAGCCAGCCTTATTTACGAGAATCATATAGCCGAAAACATGTCGAAAGACGACTCCTACCTGTATATAGACGTGGGAGGCGGAAGCACCGAGCTTACTTTTTTCAGCAACGACAAGCTTATTTTTAAGGAATCATTCAACATCGGCACCATCAGGATACTAAAAAATATGGTTACCGACAGCCTGTGGGATGGCATGAAGGATTATCTTAAAAGCAAAACAAAAGATTATAAATCGGTAATAGCCATTGGATCGGGTGGAAATATCAATAAAGTATTTTCATTATCCAAGAAAAAAGAAGGCAAATCTTTAAATGCCGAACTTCTGAAGGACTATTATAAAGAGCTGAGTATATTTACTATTGAAGAAAGAATGAGGATATACAAATTAAAAGAAGACCGGGCCGATGTAATTGTACCAGCGCTTTTAATTTATATTAATGTAATGCGCTGGGCCAATGCGAACGAGATATATGTTCCAAGAATAGGATTGGCGGATGGATTGATACAACATTTGTACAGGGAAACTTACCCGGATAATATATTGACAAACAGAAAATTATGAGCGTTAATAAAGATATAAAAAGAATTACGACCCACACCATTCAAAAAATGAAAGCAAATGGCGAAAAAATAGCCATGCTTACTTCATACGATTATTCTTTTGCAAAGCTTATAGACAGCGCGGGGATAGATATTATACTGGTAGGCGATTCGGCCAGCAATGTAATGGCCGGGCACGAAACCACCCTGCCTATTACCTTAGATCAAATGATCTACCATGCGGCATCGGTAGTAAGAGGGGCCAAACGGTGTTTGGTAGTGGTAGATCTTCCTTTCGGAGCTTACCAGGGTAACTCCAAGGAAGCCCTCAATTCCACTATACGCATTATGAAAGAAACCGGCGCCCACGCTGTTAAGCTCGAAGGCGGCGAAGAAGTGATCGAATCCATTAAAAGGATCATTTCTGCAGGTGTGCCGGTAATGGGGCACCTGGGTTTAACGCCCCAGTCTATCTATAAGTTTGGCACCTATACTGTTAGAGCGAAAGAAGAAGCGGAAGCCGAAAAGCTCCAGCGTGACGCCCGCCTGCTGGAAGAAGCCGGGTGCTTTGCCCTCGTACTGGAAAAGATCCCCGCTATGCTGGCTAAGAACGTAAGCGCAAGCCTGCACATTCCTACCATTGGCATTGGTGCGGGCGGCTATTGCGACGGGCAAGTATTGGTTATGCATGATATGTTAGGTATTACTTCTGAATTCAAGCCTCGTTTCCTGCGGCAGTATCTCAATTTAAACGAAGTTGTTTCAGGAGCGGTTCAACAATATATTAATGATGTAAAAAAAGGTGCTTTTCCAAGCGCAACAGAACAATATTAAAACGACCGGAGCCGGCTATTTAATGGCAGACCTTGCATCGGCGTCCAGGATATCATATATTTTTAAGCCGTGGGTATCCTGGCGAAGTTTCATATATAAGCTCAGGCAGTCGGTAGCAACGGCTATTTTGGTATTCACTTTTACTTCATCAAAAAAACGGGCTTTCATTTGTTTTTTCTCCTTAATTATTTCCCTTTCGGCTGTTTTATAGCCTTTTCCCATATCGCCGTTATTGATCTTTTCCGCAAAAACCGCCACATCTGTAAATTCTGCGTTGTTGTTTTGTAATTCCATGATCTCGCATACACAAATCCTGTCAGCTCTTTTCGACTTCAGGTTTTCCAGCATCGCGTCTGCCTTTGACGATTTGCCGCCCATAAAGTTAACAGAAGCTTTTACAAAAGCATTGAGATTGAACTGGGCGGGACGAACAGCACCACCATCTGCTTTAGCTGCCAGCGCTACAAGCGAAAAAACAATGAACAAAGAACAAAACCGGGTACGTAAAGAAGTTTTCATTTCTGTTGATTTAATCAAGTAAACAATACTCGGTTTCATAGAAGGTTGGAACCTGATTAAACTTCGGTACGGCTGTTCAAAGCGATATAGAGGATGGGGTGAATCTGAGGATGGTACTGGAAGTAGAAAACCTGCTGAAAACAGGTTAGTCGGGGATATTTTGAAATGATTTAGTAATGCAAAGTAGGCGAATTATTTTCGCACCTCATAATTTTTCACCGATAAATTGCGGCTTTATAGCGTTTAGTATCATACATCAAACAATACCGTTTACGTGGTTAATGTATGTTAACGGGAATGGATGATACTATTAAAAAGAGCGCGCCAATAGCCGTATATTGCAGGTAATAAACACAACCACCATGAGTGATTTTATTGAAAAGCTCAGGATCAGCTCGGTAAACCAGGGTGTATCAACAGGGCAATATTGGATAGGCTCTTCCGGCGCCATCATCCCCTCTTATTCCCCGGTAGACGGAGCCCTGATAGCCAGCGTTTTCTGCGCCGATAATAATGGCTACGAAGCCGTAGTAAGAAAAGCGAACGAGGCTTTTTTAACCTGGAGAAAGTGGCCAGCCCCCAAACGGGGAGAAATAGTGAGGCAGATCGGGGAAAAATTAAGGTCGTATAA
Organism: Chitinophagaceae bacterium; assembly: GCA_019638595.1. Lineage (GTDB taxonomy): Bacteria > Bacteroidota > Bacteroidia > Chitinophagales > Chitinophagaceae > Agriterribacter. Next base: position 6,702 of record JAHBTJ010000035.1, on the reverse strand, counting down.
AGATGACCTGGGCCGGCTGGTATCGTACGAAATGGGAAAAAGCCTGCAGGAAGGATTGGGAGAAGTACAGGAAATGATAGATATATGCGATTTTGCAGTGGGACTATCGCGGCAGTTATATGGATTGAGCATGCATAGCGAAAGACCAGCCCACAGGATGTATGAGCAATGGCACCCGCTGGGGGCGGTAGGAATTATATCTGCCTTTAACTTTCCTGTTGCCGTATGGAGCTGGAATGCCGCCCTTGCCTGGATATGTGGCAATACCTGCATTTGGAAACCCTCCGAAAAAACACCTTTATGCGCCATCGCTGTTCAACATTTAATTGCAGATGTATTTTCTCAAAACAATGTTCCTGAGGGAGTTGCATGTATTATTATTGGAGATAAACAGATTGGAGCATCTATGGCTTCCGATGGCCGGATCCCATTAATTTCAGCAACCGGCTCCACTACGATGGGGAAAGCGGTGGCAAGATCGGTAGCTGAAAGATTAGGCAAAAGCCTTCTTGAACTGGGCGGCAACAATGCTATCATCATTTCGAAAGACGCCGACCTGGATATTGCCCTCGTAGCCAGCGTATTTGGAGCGGTGGGAACAGCGGGACAAAGATGCACCAGCACCAGGCGGCTGATCATTCATGAAAGCATTTATGAGCAATTCAGGGAAAAGCTGGTAAATGCATACGACCAGTTACGGATTGGCGACCCGTTGGATGAAAACAACCACGTTGGCCCATTAATAGACCAGGCTGCCGTAAGATCTTACCTCGAAGCCATTGAAAAGTGTAAAGCCGAAGGGGGCAGGTTTGTGGTAGAAGGCGCCATACTGGAAGGAGAGCCTTTTAAAAGCGGCTGTTATGTAAAGCCCTGCATAGCAGAAGTACAACCGCAATACCGCATTGTTCAGCACGAAACCTTTGCACCAATACTGTATATAATGCCCTATAAAACAATTGAAGAAGCCATTGCTATTCAAAACAGTGTACCCCAGGGGCTATCTTCCTCCATTATGACCCTGAATATCAGGGAATCGGAGCTTTTCTTATCGGCCGAAGGAAGCGATTGCGGCATTGCCAATGTAAATATAGGTACCAGTGGCGCGGAGATCGGCGGCGCCTTTGGAGGAGAAAAAGAAACCGGCGGGGGAAGGGAAAGCGGAAGCGATGCCTGGAAAAATTATATGCGACGTCAAACAAACACCATTAACTGGTCATCCGCACTGCCGCTTGCCCAGGGCATCCATTTCAATTTGTAGAAAACCTCCCTACAAATGAAGGAGTTATCCACATGTTCCCCGTGAAACGTGAATATTTTTTTTTGGAAATAAAGGGGGTATTGGCTATGAGTTGTGAGTTATTTAGTTACAGGGTACAAGTTTCAGGTTTGTGGTTTTTGTCAACTACAAACAAAAAACCACAAACCATAAATTGCTGATAGCTCACAGCCCATTGCTGACAGCCGATAGCTGAAAGCAAATTCTACCAGAATCAACTGAACCTCAATAATATTAACGTTCCCTAAGCGTTATTTGCTGTGTATAAGTCAAAATTATCCTTTGAACTAACCCGTTAGTATGAAAAAAATATATCTACTCCTATCGGTTAACCTGTTAATTTTCAATATTATATACGCACAGGTCAAATTCGGACTGGGTGGCGGTGTTCACAATTCCACGGTGATAGAAAAAAATAGTCTGCCCAATTGGAAGCAGCAGTTTGGGAACTATTATACTCCCTATTCAGGTTTTCATGCCGGGTTATTCTCGGAATTCGCGCTTGATAAAAAAGCGAACTGGGCTGTTCAGGCTTCCTTATTGTATACAACAAAAGGCAGGAACTTCGCGAGATCATACGATTCAGCCAAATCATTCCATTCCGATACATCATCTATTATTTCTTCCTGGAAATTAGGATACCTAGAACTTCCGGTACACCTGGTATATCGCATACCTTTAACTTCCAGGGTAAGATTCATACTTGGTGCGGGGGGATATGCCGGTTATAATCTCACTCAAAAAGCCTCTTACCAATATTACAACGCTTCCGGCGAACTGACAACATATGATAACAAACTGGCAACCGGGGACAATGTTCACCAATATAACAAGCTGGACTATGGAATGAATGCTCTTGCGGGATTTGACTTTAATGACCGCATTATGCTAACGGCAAACTACAACCGGAGCTTATCCGATTTTTATAAAGCCGAATACAGCGGTTCATTCAGGCACCAGTCGTATGGCGCTACCCTGGTAGTATGGGTTACCAAATCAAAATCTGCCAAGCTGAAGGCAGATGCTAAAGACAGTGATGGAGACGGCGTGCCCGATAAAATTGACAAGTGCAACGGTGAAAATGGAACGGCCGCCACCGGGGGGTGCCCCGATACAGACGGAGATGGCATTCCTGACATGCAGGATAAATGCCCCGACGTGGCTGGTATCAGCAAACTGCTGGGCTGTCCCGCACCTGATAAGGATAACGATGGCGTAAGCGATGAAGAAGATAAATGTCCGGACGTGGCGGGTTCACCAAGATATGACGGATGCCCTGTACCCGACACAGACAACGACGGTATAAATGATGAAGAGGATGAGTGCCCGGCCATTATTGGAAGCAGTAAATACAAAGGTTGTCCGGCGCCTGATACAGATATGGATGGAGTGAACGACGACGAGGATAAATGCCCGCTTAAACCCGGTAAAAAAGAGCAGAACGGATGTCCCGACATCGAAAAAGACATGATTGATAATATCAATAAGGCCGCACGTAGCATCCTGTTCGATGTAAACAGCGATAATATTAAATCCACTTCTAACGCGTCACTCGACCGGATTGCCGATATCCTGATCAATAATCCTGAAATAAAGCTGGATATTGAAGGACATACCGACAACACCGGCGCTGTTAGGCACAACCAGATATTATCAGGCAAACGCGCCCTGGCAATTAAAATGTACCTGGTTAAAAAAGGAGTAGAGCCGGAAAGGTTAACTGCTTCAGGATTTGGATCCGAGCATCCGATAGCTGATAATAATACGGAAGCAGGACGTGCCAAAAACAGGCGTGTTGCATTCAAAGTAAGATACTAACAGTATAGTATAACCGAAAATGTAAAAGGCTTTTCCAACCAGGGAAAAGCCTTTTACATTTTATAATATCAACAATTAACAACATGCTTACCATGTGATAATATCCCGCTCCTTCTATTGCAAATAACACTTAGGCGATGTACCTTTACGTTATTAATACTCCTGTGAATTTCCGGTTTTGTTTCTTTCACTTTTGATAACATTCTTTTGAAGCAGTATTAGCAACTGCAAAAAAGTTCACGCATTTCCAGTTACAATATCCTGTTTTCAGTTTACAATATCCTGTAGGGAAACATGAAACAAACTAAGTGTTTTCCGCAATATCAGTAAGTGTTTATTCGTTTTTTGGATAGTAAATCCTCTATCCGCCCTTTGTAAACTAAAAAGAGAATTTTATGAGAAAGATAGATGCCGTACTTCTGTCTGCACTGATCATCTACGACTACAGCGCTCAATCGCTTGTTGACAGCGATTCATACAGCCTGGGGCAGGCTTTAACTTCAGAAGCTACCATTTCAAGGGAAAACAGCCCGGCAAATTCATTTTTCGCGGAAACCCCGGGTATGGAAGGAGAAGACAATATTGTTCGCTCAGTTAAACATATGAACACGCTCCCGGCTTCTGTTAGCGAAGAAAATACCATTTCATACCATGAGCTGGCAAAGATCAATTCTATTGATATAAAAGCCACAGAAGCCCCGGTACAGATTGACAGAGCGGAACAGGAAGAGGCTTTACCTGAAGCAGAAGTTGCTTCTAATATAGAAGCAGTGGAAGCTACGGAAGCCATTGTTGAAACCGTGCAGGTAGTTGAAGCACCTGCTGAAGCAGTGGCTGAAATGAACGATACGAAAAATATGAGCTATACGGTGGAAACAGTAAATGCCGATAAGCTGGCAATTACCGCTGACCCTGCTTCACTTGACTCTGATGGTGATGGCATATATGATTACGAAGACAAATGCCAGGGCATTGCAGGTGTTGCAAGGTTTGAAGGTTGCCCTGTACCAGACAGCGATGGAGATGGAGTAAATGATGAAGAAGACAGGTGCCCGGGCGAAGCAGGTTTAGCTGAAAATGGCGGATGCCCTGCGGTTGCATACGAAGCAATACCTGCCACCATTGAAGAACAGGCTGTTGAGGCAAAAAACGAAGCGAATACTCAAAAGAAAAACCTGCAATATTTCAGCAGCCAGGCAAGCCTGAGCTTTAATGACGCGGTTTTAACAAACGAAGATTTTAATATTGTACTGCAGTTTGCCGATATACTGATCAGGCAGCAGGAAGTAAAAGTTGAGATAAGCGCTGCAAAAGACAATACCAACATAAACTATCTTGTTTCTTATCTTAAAGAGCTGGGAGTTAACAGCAGCCAGGTCGTAACTTCCACCAGGGAAAACAATGTGGAGAAAGAACAGAATAAAGTTTACATGCACCTGAAGCTTTAAAAAGCGTTAATATTATAATAAAATGTCAGGGTACACAGCCCTGACATTTTTTTTATCGTCTTGTACTTAACAATTGAGAAACAAACACTAAGTGTTTGCCAAAATGTGTTGACCGGTAGCTGTAAGTAAAATTTTTTATTCAAATTTGCTATTCAAAAAAATCAAACATGAAGAAAGCCAGCTTATTTATTCTCCTCGCGTTATCTGTTTATTCCTTTGGCTGGGCCCAAACAGCGGTAAAAGATGTACCCAAAGGTTGGCACCTGCTTACCCATGAAAAAGACGGTGTATATGGAATTGGAGTGGAAAAGGCGTACAATGAACTCTTAAAAGGTAAAAAAAGCGTACCGGTCGTAGTGGCTGTGATAGATTCGGGAGTAGATACCCTGCATGAAGATTTAAAGCAGGTATTATGGAGAAACCCGGGGGAAATTCCGGGCAACGGCATAGATGATGATAAAAACGGATATGTGGACGATGTATACGGCTGGAATTTTTTGGGTGGCCAAGATGGCCGGAATGTGAATAAAGATTCGTACGAAGCAGCCAGGGTTTATTACAAGCTGAAGAAAAAATATGGCGACTCCATGCCCGCAGATTCTACTGCCACACCCGAGCAACTCAAAGAAATTAAATTATACCAGAAAGTAAAAATGCTGATAGAAGGCGATGCCAAAGAAGCCTCGCTGAATGTAATGTTCCTTAAAAACATCGTTGAAAAAATGCCCTGGGCGGATAGCATTTTACAGGCAAGCCTGCAAAAGCAGGAATACAATGGCGACGAACTGCAGCGCTTTAAACCCAACTCAACCGACGAAAGCAAAGCGAAAAGCACCCTGATGGCACTGTTCCTGGGCTTCCAGGCATTGGAAAAAACCAATAAAATGCTGCTGGAAATGACCAATGAGTTTTACAGCGGTGAAAAATCAAAAGCGGAAGCCGCGCTGAAAGAACCCGAAGACTACAGGGGCGAAATAGTAAAAGACAATTACGACGATATTAATGACCGGTATTACGGCAACAACGATGTAATGGCAGGAACTCCCATGCATGGTACGCATGTTTCAGGCATCATTGGTGCGGTACGCAACAACAACCTGGGTGGAAACGGCGTAGCCGATAACGTAAAAATAATGACCTTACGTGCGGTCCCCGATGGAGATGAACACGATAAGGATATTGCCAATGCCATCCGCTATGCTGTAGACAATGGCGCGAAAGTGGTGAACATGAGCTTTGGAAAAAGCGTATCGCCCGAAAAAAGCTGGGTGGATGACGCGGTAAAATACGCGGAATCAAAAGGAGTATTGCTGGTACACGCAGCAGGTAACGATTCAAAAGACATTGACATTTTCGACAACTTCCCCAACCCCTATTACGATAACGATACGGCTGCCAAAGCAGGCAACTGGCTTACTATTGGCGCCAGCGGTGATCCCGGTACCGGCGGGTTGATCGGTTCTTTTTCGAACTATGGAAAGAGCGGAGTAGATGTTTTTGCTCCCGGCGTTAAAATTTATTCTACCCTGCCCGGCGGCAACCAGTATGGTAACCTGCAGGGTACCAGTATGGCTAGTCCTGTTGCAGCGGGTGTTGCAGCTATGCTGATGTCGTACTTTCCTGAGCTGAGCGTACAGCAGATCAAAGAAGCCATTGAAAAATCTGCCACGCAGTTTAATGATACAAAAGTAAAAAAGCCCGGTACGGACGAAGATGTGAATATATCGGAGCTGAGCAAATGGAGCGGTATCATTAATGCATACGAAGCTGTAAAATATGCGCAGCAACTGGCAGGCGAAACAAATCAAAAACCCCAGTCCGAACCCAAGCCATTGCCAAAATCAAAACTCAAGAAATCGGCTAAGGGATAATACCCTTGTTTTTAATATTATTGTAAAAAGCGTTCGGTTAACCGGGCGCTTTTTACATTTTACAGTGTGCAAGATCAATAAGATCAATGGCTGTGCTAAGCGTCCTCGCTTAGCACTCCTCTCCTGTCGCCTTCCGGCGACTATAAACGTTCGAAACCTGCGAAAATGCCGCTCCTACGGAGCTTTGTCAATACGTTACTTTATAATTGCCACCAAACTTTCGCGTCTATGACGCTATAAAATTGATGATATGGCAGCCTTCAAAATAACGTTTCGAACACTTATGGTC